>JARGFP010000002.1 GCA_029210585.1 Bacteroidales bacterium | reverse complement strand
CTACATCAATCCACAACCTACTGGAGTGGGAGGCATCTCCACTTTCAGGTGGATATCCTTTTGATTCTACATCAATCCACAACTTAGCGCTTAACGAGGATCCCATCCATCCTGGTGGATATCCTTTTGATTCTACATCAATCCACAACTATGTCTCTTGTATCCCTTACTGAATAAGAAACAAGAACCAATTTAACAATAGAAAAATGGTATCTTTTCAAACATGGAAGTAGATTGATTCGCAAAAAAATTATTACCGCCTATAAAAAGACTTTCAAAATAATACAACATTTCAAAGAACTTAACTAAAAGATTTCTAATTGTTTTGGTCCTTCAGGCAAAGGTTGAGACCTACTGCCCCAAACATTAAGAATATTACCATATTGTTTATCCGTGATGGACAAGATACTTACCTGTCCTTTGTCAGGAATGAATGACTTTACCCTTTTTATATGAACATTTGCGCTTTCTTTGCTGGCACAATGTCTGTTATATACAGAAAACTGCATCATACTAAAGCCATCTTTCATTAGATTTTTCCGAAAACCAGTTGCCTTACGTCTTTCTTTCTTAGTGCCAACTGGCAAATCAAAGAAAACAAATAACCACATAATATGATAGGCATTTAATCTGTTCTGTGCCATCTCTAATTATACTAATTCCGGGTACTCAATCTTTTTTTCTTTACCTGCAAAACACCTTGCCAGTGAAGCTGTAGTTTGGGTTAAAGCCAACATTAATGGACTTTTTCTTTTTCCAATCAAAACATCTTTAGCCATGAGTCTTAACAGTTCTGTTTTGTGTTCCGTACAAAGGATATTTGCTTCCGGATATTTCTCATCTATATCATAGACTATTTCATCTACAAATGGTCTGTATGGTTCCATTATATCATCTGCCAGACAAAATGCATTATAACGGTTTCTGTGATGAATCCCCAATGTTGCAAGTAATCCGGAACCCGCCAAAGCTCGCGCAACCGCTGACCGGAGCAAAATATAACCATAGTTCAAAAGAGGATTTGGAGCTTCACCATACCTGTCCCGGATAAATGCCTTCCCAAATAATTGTTCCCAGTAAAACCTTGCTGCAACACCTTCTCTGTTATCCGAATCCCCACTTTTTACATTACCAGATAATGACTTCAAAAGTGCATTTGATTTTCCAAGCTTATTTAATAAACGATACTGATTCTTGATTTTTGATTCAACGGTTTGCTTCCATAAATTTTTCTTTAGAGGTTCTGATGTTTCAATCTGATTTCTGAATAATTCACTTTGAATATGATGTGAATCGAGATTCAATAACATTGCATGAGGCACATGCTTCTCATTGCAAACTATTACTGCAACATTGTTATCATTCAGAGCAGATAGTACCGGTAAAGTAATACTGATTTGTGGATGCTCTAATACAATAAAACCAATATCTTCTATTGGAACAGTTTTAGCCTCACCCTCCTTGAGTTTTATTACCAATTGCTTATCCTGCACCCTTAAATAACACTGATTTGCAATATATAGGGTTCTTTTTATCATGTAATTTTTCAGTATCCTGTTATTTAAGCCTCGATATTTTCCCTAAAGGAGAAATTTTAAAATCGACACCTTCAAAAAGTGCATTGAGTTGATTATGGTTCATTTTTCTTTGAGCCATATATGTTTCATCACATCTGAATGAGCCATCTAATACTTTTAAATCTGAAGCCGCTTTTGCTTCTTGATGAAACCTTAATACAATTGTTGCATAGTTATCAGTTTTCCCTGATAATCTCTTTATTCTTTGAATACTTAAACCAATAACTTTATATAATCTACGCTTCAAATCTTCAACTTCCAAATCCCATACCTCTTCAGCATATTCTTCCCAAAGAATTACCATCATTCCAACTTTAATTAAAGTTTTGAAAGGAATTACTACTTTCTTGATTGTTTTTACTTTCGGAATTAGTCCTTCATACTTTTCAATACCTTGAACCCTCAACTCATTAATAACTGACAATTTGAAATACTCACCGGCTTCAATATTGTTTATTAGCTCAAAATCTCGAATCACTTTTCCATTTTTATCTTTTCCTTCATAAATGGCCATCAGGTAATTACCATCGTTCGTAACATGAAATTGTTCTTTATAAGCTTTTCGTGATTTTTGTGATTTATCCCTATGTTTTTTTAGATGCAGCGGATTAGTTACTGTTGGTTGATATAATCGGACTTTTTTTATGGGCACTGGATCCCCATTTCTATTTGGCAAAGAATAGTGCAGGGAAATTTTCTGTTTCAACATAGCAATTTTTGTATCCAGTTCAGGTTCTTCCCATTCTTCTGCATTTTTCCGTTGCTTTATGAGTGCCTCAATCTCTTTTTGTAAAGCTTTCTCCTGAACTCGTGCTTCTGCAACAATTTCTCGCACCCTTTCATCAACAATATGCTTAATCATACTGTCATCAAGCCCATCTATTGGTTTGCGAACTACATACTTAATCTGTTTCTCCATTTCACCAGTAGTTTTATTTACTACTTCACGTTCAATGGCACCATAGAAGGTATCTTTATGCAAGCTACCGCGCACAGTATCCCCCTTTTGATAGGTCGGCAGACCATGCTTATTGTATTGGATTATACCGCGCTTCCTTAGTTTTCTCTTACTCTGTTTTGGCAAGTTATCGGCTATGTAATGAGAAATCAAAATCTCATTTTCAATATTTTTCACATCTTCTGAAAAAGTTTTCCAGGGCTTCCTTACAAAAGGCTTTCTCTCATCTCTCAAAAGAAATGCATCTTCACTGTCATGATAAAATTTAGCCAGATTTTCATAATTGCCTTTATCCATACAAGCGATAGTTACGGCATCGATGCAATGATGTACATGATTATTTCTTTCTTTCTTCTTAAAATGCTCCTGTAAACCCCATATTATTCTAAAATCAGCAACAGTGCTTCCTTTTACAGTATATACTTTGTGAAATACAGTTTTAAGATATAACCGTGAGTATTTTGTGATAATTCCAATATCAACTATCTGACTGTTCTTAAAACCATCAGGTACATCTTTCATCGTAAAACGGGAATACTTGTTTCTCCAATAATTTCGCTCATAGCTAAGCTGATGTCGCTTTTGTATAGCTCTGTCTTTTTGGTCTTTATCGACAGCTCCCTTTGATTGACGTATCGTCTTCTCGATTTCCACCTCCAGCTTTTCAACATGTTCTTTCCAGTGTTCGATACGGGAAAGTATTTCATCATGATTATTTAGCTCAGATGGGATTCTATTCTTTTTTATGCTACGATTGAAGGCATTTTCACACAAAGTTTTGTTTTCTTGTGAGTTATCATATGATAAACTTCTTGGAATAGTATGCTCAATATCGTATTTTGGGTCAGCCCCTAGAAATTCATGAAGCGCAATCTCTTCTCCGGTATATATACATTTATGATTCTGCTCTACCCAAAGTTGATATTTCAAAACTTCATCTTCAGAAGGTTCATAATCAACAGTAAAAAACTCCTTAATTTTATCTATATACTCTTTTCGTGTTTTTTCCCGTTCATTTTGCCAACTCCTTAGTCCTGCACGTTCATTAGCGTTGAGTAAGCCTCTAGACATTTCAATGTTAATCTTTGTGTCAGGAGCAATAATTCCTTCTTTCAATAATTCATTGACAACAATCCGCAATTGATGCAACGCACGCATTGCCATCGGATTACGAACTGATGAAGTCATTGGACTTCCAAGATATATATTTCCATCTTCTGCCCGTTTTGCAGGCTTATAGGTTTCAATAGCAGATGGATGAAAAATTTTATCACTGTTTATTCTATTTTCACCAAAGTTGTCTTCAAGGAACTCTTTTACTGCTTCATCAATGCGTTTAATTTTAATATGTTGTCCATTACCGAAATTCGTTGGCATATTTCTTTCCAACAGTGCTTTGGCAGTATCTAATATTCTAATTTGTTTTTCCTCAGTGAAGGATGCGTACTTATTCTTTCCGAATGCAGATACAATCGAATTCTCTAAATCAGAAAATAAATATTCTTTAGCCTCATCGCTCCATTTTTCATTATTTCTTTTTGCATTAGTAATGCACCCGTTAACTGCATTAATTACTGCTTTATCATCATTTTCATTCTCGATAATGTCCTTAATAGCACTATTTACTATTGCTCTATCGTCAGGATTTTCCCAAATATAGTCTGGAAGTACCTTTGCCATATTCGCAAGGAAAACAGCATGAGAATATATTAAACCTTCACGTAAGTATGGCAATATTTTATAAATCGCTTTCAGACTTAGTGAGGCAAAGTCTTGTTTCAGTCTTATTTTTAAAAGCTGCTTCTTTTTTTCATCATCTATTTCCAAATGCTTATCTGCAAATTCTATTAATTTCTCTTCAGAGTCAAAAGTGTATAGAGCATGCCATGTGTCTGAAATGACCTTTGGTGTCCTACCGTTCTTATCCTTACTATATTCAAAGTCATCATCAATAAAAATGCGACCAAACATATCTTTGAAACGTGCAGAAACAGGACAGCTACTTACGGTTGCTTTCATACTGTAATTAAACAGCCAGTCTTCAGGATTTTTAGTCCTTTCCTTGTAATATTTATACTGCTTTTTGGGGGCCAATTGTTTTGCAAGGTCCTCAAAATCGAAATGCTCACGGTGTAGGAAGAACCTTGGAATTACTCTTGTACGTTCTTCTATATTCAGAGGACGCAATTTCTCATCGTTAGGGGATTTTATTTTTATATTATTGATGAAACAAAGCATTCTAAATTCCTCAAACTCTGGTCGGGAAACAGAGCATCGTGGTTTATTTGTTTCAAAAACACACTTCCCGATCAGACCTTTCTGGGATTTCAGTGGACGTTGATAAAAGATTGCTTTATATAGTTTTGTTCGTATAATTTCAGGGATACCCTGGAATTCGCAAATTCTATTAAACTCATCCATGTAATGTTCAACACGGTGTGTATACGTGTCTCGAATTTTTTCTCCTTTTAAATACTTTTGATAGAAAAATTGTCCGAGTGTTTGTTCACCTTTTTGCTTTGTAATATCAGCTATGCTTTGTTTTACTTTCCCATCGTTTTCCTTTGTGTTCTCTAAGCGGTTGCTTAAAAAACCACGTCGTTGCACCAAATGGTAGAAGGCACGGCCCAGTTTATACCTGTCTTCATCACCTTTAATATCCAGTTTTTGTGTAACTGCCAAATCTCTGAAGAAGTACGGATGCTTTTCACTGCTATCATCAGTTAGCAACCAATTCCTGAATAACTCGTTCTTAGGATATTCTTTTTTATAGCGCCAAATATTTAATTCTTCAGCAGACAACTCAGGACAATATCCGTATTCAGAAAGCACTTTCAGAGTTTCTATTTTTCTCAATCTCCGACGGAATTTATTCCTTCTGGCACTTCTGTACACAGTTCGCTCTGCTGCTTTAGATCCCTCGATCCCTTTCTCAATTTTAACGCCTTCTTGAAATATTCTAACACCTTTATCTATTAATTGAAAATCCTGGTTATTCTCTTTTTCAACAACAGCCCAACCAAGACTGTTAGTTCCAAGGTCCAATCCAAGTATTCTAGTCATGTTTGTACAAATTTTATGATGGAGTGAAAGTTTTGTTTTTCTAAAATAATCCTTAGATTTGATATGATTTTACATCTTTTCACAATAAGGCTATATGCCGAAGGATGTTATCCTATACCCTCGCCTACTCGGTGAGGGTTCTTTCTTTAGATAATAGAGATTCACATTGATTTTGTTAAAGCCGATAATAACATTAACGTGGCATGTACAATTCATGTGTTCCTCAATTAAAATTAATTTGGGTTAATCACTGAGAGAATTGCATGGCTATTTATGCGAATCAAACTCTTTCCAGCTACAAGTTATTAAATTATTTGAATAGATCATATTTTAATAGACTGAGACAAGTACTATTTTGGAGGTGTTTATTACTCAGCAAATACGGTCGGCTTACCTGGATTTTAGCATTTATATGGAGCTGGTATGTAGTTGATTTTAAAATATCCATCGGATATTCCGTTTTATCCTGCTCCTTTTCCTGTACGCCAGGTATATCAGCAAGGAGCGGTTCATGGGAAAGGCCATGTTAATATAAAAATCCAAACAACCAGATCGGGATTTTTCCGGCACTTCCTGTTTCAATATCATCTGCGGCGACCAGGTATTGTTCAAGATGCTTTACCTGTGAAGCACTTTTTTTTCGACCCCCAACCTCAATGGTCCACCCATTGGTCTCAAAATCTCCCTCCTTCGGAGCATTCACCTGCTGTCCGCTGTTCAACAACTGGTTAAGCACAAAAGTCTCCCTGATATTACCAATTTCAGGGTTTTCGTTAAGTGCGAAGGAGAGATTCGTATTCTCCAGGTAAATTTTTTCAGGTTTTTGCAATGTCGACACCCCCTTTCCTGCTGCATTCAGGGTGTTGAGTAATTTTGCATTTTTCAATTCGTACATGTAATGATACACACTGTCACGGCTTAAATCAAGTTTACGTGCGATTGCTGAAATATTAGGTTTAAAGGGAGAGGATTCAGCAATAACACCCAGGAGTTTCTTGATTTTTACTGCCGTCCCAGCGTTATATGGACTAACAGATGAAAGATCTGATTCAACAGTGGTATTAATGATCTGGTTCAGCTTCATCAGATAGGATCCTTCTCCTTCGAGAAAGACAGGTAAATATCCACTTTTCAAATATTGCTGAAATACAGGTAAAGGCCTGAAATCCTGTGTAATTATCCTGCAAATATCCCTATGATCCCTGACCAGGCTGTTGAATGTAATGCTTCTATAGACTAATTCATTTTTCATAAGAAGATACTCCCTGAATGACAGACCGGCAAGAGAATAGTGAATAACCCGCCGGCTTAAATCAGCTTCCCCCCTGTAGATATCCAATGCGGAAGATGCTGTAAATACGACCTTCATTTCAGGTAAGCCATCGTAAATGTTCTTCAGTTCTACCGACCATTTAGGATACTTGTGCACCTCATCAATAAATAGCATTTTACCACCTTGCCTGTACCAGCTATTGGCCGTTTCAAAAAGAGTATGGGTATAAAACCATGTATGATCAGCTGTAATATAGAGTGCGTCTGAAGGCAGCCCCAGGTCATATTTCAGCCGCTGAAGCATCAGGGTTGTTTTCCCAGCTCCACGCGGACCTTTTATTGCAATCATTCTTTGCTCCCAGTCAATCTGTTGATGCAGGTATCTTCTGAAATTATCCTCGACCGAATGAAGTAGAATTTCCTGAAATTCAATCAACGAATTCATATTTTGTCGTTTTTATTCGACAAATATAACTATTTTTTGTCGTTTCTTTCCAGCATTTCATACATTTCCTCGACAACAATAGGGAATTCTCAATTGAAATTTATTATAAGGACATGAGGAATGTAACCGACGAGCCCCCTACCTCAGTCCGATCCTATACGAAACTTTCAGTAAAATTGTGTTATTCGCCCTTTTATCGGTGAACAGCTGATCCACGTTGTCCATTACTTCAAATGTGCCCGAGGAATCAAAATAGTCGCGGGTCTGCGACCATACAAGGTATGCGGTGGATCCGGGCAGGAACTCCCACCGGATCACCAGGTTGGAGAGCCACTCATCCACGGTGAAATCCGGAACATCAAAGCTGTAATCCGAAACCCCATCCCTGTTTTCATCTATAAAATACACCTCATCCTCTAGTGTCATCTGATCCGTGGTGAATTCCCGGTACCGGTCACGGAACGCATCGGCATGCGGATCCGTGATCATTTTAAATTGTGTGTACTCCCCGCAGGCGATAAACGGCTGCCCCCAGTACTGGATGGTAAGGTCCGGCGTGATATTGTAGTTCACCCGCAGTGACATGCTCAGCACTTTTTGATCGATGCGCGCAAAGATGTAACGGTCCTCACCCGCCATTTCCTGGATGCTGACATATTGCAGGACATCGAACTGATCCATGTACGATGGATTCAGGGAGATGGAAAGCGTATTGAACGGCCTGAACGTAAAATCAAGATCATAAGACCAGCGCCTAAAATTATCACTGGCCGCCCAATGCCTGGAACCGAAAAATTCAGCAGAAAAGACCTTCCTGTCATCCGTCCCAAGGTTCAGATACAAGCGGCTGCTGTTGGGCATCAGCATGGAGGGTCCACCCCTCAGCATGGTTGTGGAAACTTCCATGAAATTAAAACCTCCTCCAACACCTGCATGCCAGAAATTCTTGAAATAACCTCTCACATTGTACTCATAACCTACACCGTTCACCTCCCCCCCGAAATCCGAAGATACGAATACATCATTGTTGAGGTTGACACTCCTGAAAATACTGAATGGCTCCGTGAAACTGTACCCCGACCACAACACATTCAGCATATGGTCTGCCTGCCGCATAAAGCCCATATCATTCAGCTCCAGGCCCGGACTTTTGAACACATTCATGAACAAAAAATTCCAGTTGCCGCCGATCTTTCCAAATTCCAGTTTCCCTCCCAACCCGCTCAGCCGTGTCAGGGTGGAATCAAACTCCAGGTGGTCCGCATCTGGTCTCTGGTAGTACCTGGCAGAACTTCGCTGCGTTTCCGAAATCGCCTCTGTGGATCCGCCTACATTACTGAAATACAGGGATGCATTCAGGGAATAGTTCCTGTCCCTGAAATACTGTGCGAAATCCACTCCACCTGTTGTCGCATCCTGGTGCAGGTAATCCAGGCCGGTACCATCAAGTCTCCTCAGAACATTGGTTACTGCTCCCCCGATGATCGTATTCCCTTTGTTGAAATCCTTTTGCACCCTCGCCAGGGAATAATTGGTAAGTGGTTCAACCGTTTCCTGCCTTCGCTCCCCGTCCCTGTCGATCATCGCTTTCGTGTCTGCAGTTACCGCCTCCAGCACACCCATCGAGATGCCATTCTGGGTCTTCCCGGTAATCTTGCCTGCACCTAAAATCGGGGCAAACAGCGGCATCTTTGCATACTCCCCGTCTTCCAGTTCCGGATCTCCGTGGGGTCGGCGACCGATGCGCCTGCTGTAAAACAGGTTGTCGTTCCCTACACCGCCATCACCCAGTCCCACATTGAAACTGGTGATATTGCTGCCTTCGATAAAGAAGGGCCGCTTTTCCTGGAAATAGGTCTCAAATGCACTCAGGTTCACCTCCGAAGGATCAGCCTCGACCTGCCCGAAATCGGGGTTGATGGTAAAATCAATAGTGAGGTTGTTCGTTACACCCACTTTACCATCCAAACCAATACTGAGTTTCGGATCGCTGCCGTCGGCAAATGGATTTCCTTCTTCTGGTTCATAGGTATTGTTCGAAGCCACACCATAAGGCATCAGATCCAGTAGCTTCCTGGGTTCGATCTCCTCCAGTCCTTCCAATTCCCCCATTGCATGTATGAGTCCTGGTGCATTCCTGGGTATGGGATGCCAGAGGCTTATCTCCTCATGACGGAAGATCTGCCGTGCCACTTCAAATCCCCACACTTCGCTGGAGTTTTTCTTGAAGCGCAACTGTGTAAACGGGATTTTCATCTCCGCTGCCCAACCCCAGTCATAGACCTGCGTCTTTGCCTGCCAGATCGGGTCCCAGCTGGGATCTTCATTCTGACCATTGTTGGAAAAGATCTGGTCGAACCGTACACCTGCCGCACTCACACCAAATACAAATCCCGTTCGCAAATCATGGTAACTGTCGAAAATCACAAAAACCATATCCCCTTCCCCGTTATCACGCCTGCTCATCCTGCTGGTGATACTGTCCGGAGACATGTCAATCGCACGGATGGCAACATACAGGTTCAGGTCGTCAAATGCCACCTTGAACTCAGTATCCTGCGATGGCGGCCGGTCGGCATAGGGCTCATGCTGAATAAAACCTCCTGCCCAGGTGCCTTGCTGCCATGCCGGATCATCAAATGCTCCATTGATCACAGGTGCATTTTCAACACGAAATGCCTTGTAGCGCTTTTTAGGAAGATATTCCGCCTGTCCGGGCAGGACCGTTCCAACAAAAAAAAGCAGAACGGTAAATGCGAAGTACTTTTTCATGGTTTGCTTATCGGGGTTTGCTTATACTAAGACGAATGAAGGAAAAGTTTGTTACAGCTTATTTCTGAAATAATCTGGCCCAAAAACGTATTTACGGCAAAATCAGGTTAGCTTGCAGATTCAGATCATTTTGTCTACTTTTTCCGCGCGAAATCCTGACATACCACAAGCATAAGACAAGTACTACTGAAACCCTCTTAAATGCACATGCAATGAAATACTACGCCCAGCCCCACCGCTTCTTTCGCCACCTTCCCACCTATCCGATGATCTTCCTGGGGGTGGTCCCGATCATGATCCTCGACCTGTGGGTGGAAATGTACCACCGGGTTTGCTTCCCGTTCTATAGCATGAAGTATGTAAAACGAAGCGCGTACATCAAGATCGACCGGCATCAACTTAAATACCTCAATCCCCTACAGAAAATTAATTGCGCATACTGCGGTTATGCCAATGGCGTGGTGAAATACTGGACCAAGATTTTTGCTGAAACGGAACACTACTGGTGCGGCATTCAGCATGAAAAAGATGATAACTTCAACATACCGGAGCACCATGCGGAATTTATTCCCTACAACGATGAGCAGGCGTTCCGGCTATCCTATGCAAACGACAAGACCAATAAACTATAGAATCTGCACCAGGCGTTCCGGGAAGCCTATGCAAACAACAAGACCAATAAGCTTTAGAAACTGAAACAGGCATTCCGACCCCCATGGAGATACATCTCACTCTGTCGAAGACGGGGATGGGGTGTTGGAACATCCGGGCTATAGACATCAACCCCCTGGCGGGTTTGATATGCCACCCTGTCGAAGCCGGGGTTGCTGTGCTGCAACATTATTTTCCCCGTAGCAGAATATAGTTCCTGAATTCCCCAAGTCTCCTGCCGCCCAGCACCTGTTTCTCAATCCATGAAACCACCCGGTATTTCAGCCGGTCGTGTTTCATCTTTATCGGGATCTGGCTGGTTGCCGGACCCGCGAACCGCAACTGGTCCTGCCAGTCGAACTGCTCCAGCCAGGGCCACAGCACTTTTGGATGACTCCCTTCGAAAGTCGTGAGACGCGAAAGGTTCCCGTAATCAAAATAGGTGGGATACTTTTTTTCCCTGATCTTCCGGTCCACCGATGCCGTGCCCTCGTGGTTGGCTGTAAAGGCCTTGATCTTGTTCTGCATCACCACAGGAGGCCGTACCCATCCGTAGTGGTAGATCCAGGCATCCACCGGTGCCACTTTCAGTTTATAGGTATGTTCCTGCTGACGGTAATGCAGCCCGTCGAAATCCGGGATCCTGCGAAAGGATTGTGCCGATTCCCAGGAGTGGATCTCCGGGTCGTTCCGGATGATCCTGATCTCCTTCCTGTACCAGCAATGTGTATCCTGGATATGCCGGTAGTCCCCCCAGAAATGATGGTAATTGAACAGCAGCCCTTCCACCTCCCGGTCATCCAGCAGCTCCCTGCACCGCGCTTCGATCACGGGAAGATAGCACTCATGCACCAGTTCATCCGACTGCAGGTAGAAGAGCCAGTCGCCCGAACAGTACTCCTTCGCAATATCGGTCTGGTGCGCATGCTCCATTCCACGGGGATACTTTTCAATATCCCAGACCGTATCAATGATCCGGATCTTGTCACTGCCAATCTGCTCAATCTCCTCCCGGGTGGCATCATCCGCATCACTGTCGCCCAGGGCCACCACGAACTCATCCACGATGGGCAGGATCGACTCGATCGCATACCGCATCGGGTAATAAAGCTTGTGGGCATTCTTGCCCATGGAAAAACCACTGATCTTCATTCGTATGCCGGATCCTCATCCGGATCATTAAAACATTAATAATATCAAAATTCTCCACATCTCCCCCTCTCCTCGTCTCCTGGTCACCCCCTCTCCAATTCTCCCTCAAAACGACTGCATACTGTGCAATCTCTGGTACACACCTCCCTCGATCATCACCAGCTCCTCGTGTCTGCCCTGCTCCACGATCCTCCCTTCATCCAGCACAACGATCAGGTCGGCATTTTTAATGGTCGACAAACGGTGGGCGATCACGATGGAAGTGCGGTTCTTCATCAGGTGCTCGATGGCATCCTGCACCACGCGCTCACTCTCCGTATCAAGCGACGAAGTGGCTTCATCCAGGATCAGGATCGGTGGATTGGCCATCACGGCACGGGCGATGCTGATCCGCTGTTTTTGTCCGCCCGAAAGCTTGTTTCCACCATCACCCACACTCTCCTCCATCCCATCCGGAGTTTCCATAATAAACTCCATGGCATTGGCCACCCTGGCAGCTTCATCCACAGAGGAAGGATCGGGATCCACCGCCCCGAAGGAGATGTTATTGTAAAAACTGTCATTGAACAGGATCGAATCCTGCGACACAATCCCCATCAGGTTCCGCAGGTCCTTCAGACTGTATTCCTTCAGGGAGACACCATCCAGCAGCACCTCTCCATTCACCGGATCCATGAACCTGGGCAACAGGTCCACCAGCGTGGACTTCCCTGCTCCCGATTTTCCCACCAGGGCGATCAACTGTCCCTTCCGGATCTTCAGGTTCACATCCTTCACCACATCTTCTTCATCATAGCGAAATGTCACATTTTTGAACTCAATTGCATCGGTAAAATCTTTGACCGGTATGGGGTTGGGCACTTCCACGATCCGCTCATCAGCGTCCAGCAGCTCATCCACGCGGTCGACAGATGCCATTCCTTTCTGAATCGAAAACCAGGCATTGGAAAAATTCTTCACGGGTGTGATCACCTGGCTGAACACCACCAGGAAGAAAATCAGGCTCTCAGATGTCATGCCGTTCTGCCCTGAAAGAACCAGCCAGCCGCCGTATGCCATCAAAAGCATCAGTACAATGGTACCCATGAATTCACTGAGCGGACCGGCCAGCTGCCTCCTGCGCATGATCCGCTTCATCATCCGGGCAAACCTGTTGTTGGCATCCCCGAACCTGCTTTCCATCTGGTCTTCACCATTAAAGCCCTTGATGATCCGCAGGCCTGTGAGTGTCTCCTCGATCACCGACATGACGGTCCCCAGCCGTTGCTGCCCCCGGAATGATTTTTTCCTGAGATTCCTGGCAATACGCCCGATCAGCAATCCGGATACCGGCAGGATCAACAGTACAAAAAGCGTAAGCTGCCAGTTGGTTGCCATCAGGAAGGACATGTATATGATGATGGTCAGCGGGTCACGGAACACCATCTGCAGCGAACTCATGATGGAGGCTTCGATCTCCTGCACATCATTCGAAATACGTGCCATCACATCTCCTTTCCTCGCTTCGCTGTAGTATGAAAGCGGAAGCCTGATGATCTTGTGGTAGATCTCCCTGCGGATATCACGAACGGTATATGCCCTTACGGGTGCAAGTGTGTAGTTGGCAAGGTACAGGAACCCGTTTTTCAGGAGGCTGAAAAATACAACCATCACACTTACCATCACCATTGCCATCGGCTTCCCGTAGGTCAGCATCACCTTGCTCAGCAAATAATTCAGGGTATGGAAAAAATATTCAGTCTTGAAGCTGAACTCCATCGGTTCGGTCACCATTGGCTGGTTTTCGAACAGCACCTGCAGGAACGGGATGATCATCGCAAAGGAGAACAGTGCAAAAAATGCACCCAGCACATTGAACAGCACATTCTGAACCACATTCCATTTATATGGCCCCAGGTACCGCAATAATTTGAAGAATCGGCTCATACAGAATCGGGTTACAACCCGGTGTAATTCATCGGTGTGATCTTTTTCAACTCAGCCTTCACCTCTTTACGTACATCTAACGTATCGATGAAGTCGCTGATTGCCTCTTGCGTGATCTTAGTATTTTTGCGGGTCAGCTCCAGAAGTGTCTCGTAAGGTTTGGGCACCCCCTCGCGCCGCAGAATGGTCTGGATCGCTTCGGCCACCACTGCCCAGTTGTTCTCCAGGTCGGCGCGGATCGCTTCCTCGTTCACCACCAGCTTTTTCAACCCTTTCAGCAGTGAATCCACAGCGATGAGCGTATGTGCAAACGGCACACCAATGTTCCGCAATACCGTTGAATCTGTCAGGTCGCGCTGCAGCCTGGAGACAGGCAATTTCGCGGCAAGGTGCTCAAAAAGCGCGTTGGCCACTCCAAGATTACCTTCTGCATTTTCAAAATCGATGGGGTTGACCTTGTGTGGCATGGCCGATGAACCCACTTCTCCTTTCTTGATCTTCTGCCTGAAATACTCCATGGAGATGTAAGTCCAGACATCCCTCGAAAAGTCGATCAGGATGGTATTGATCCGCGACATGGCATGGAACATGGCAGCCAGGTTATCATAATGCTCGATCTGCGTGGTGGGCCACGACCGCTTCAGCATGAATGCATTGGCCAGCAACTCCTCGCCAAAAGCAAACCAGTCAATGTCAGGATAGGCCACCACATGGGCATTCATGTTCCCCGTTGCTCCGCCAAACTTTGCCGGCACAGCGATCTCCTCCAGGCGGGTAAGCTGCTCATCGATCCGCGAAGTAAACACCCTGAGCTCTTTCCCCAGCCGTGTTGGTGAGGCAGGCTGCCCATGGGTGCGGGCCAGCATAGGGAGTTCCAGCCACTCCGCAGCAAGGTGTTCGATCTGTTCGATCAGGTCTTCCATTGCCGGGTAATACACTTTGTCCAGGGCATGCTTGAATGAAAGCGGCACCGCTGTATTATTAATGTCCTGGGAGGTGAGTCCGAAATGGATGAATTCACCGAACGCCTCCAGGTCCAGTTGCCTGAACTGCTCCTTCAGGTAATACTCCACCGCCTTCACATCATGATTGGTCACGGATTCGATCTCCTTCACCTTCTCTGCATCTTCTGCCGTGAATGCGGAATAGATCTTCCGCAGGTCTTCATAGGAATCCCTTGGAAAATCATACAACTGGGGGATTCCCACCTCCACGAGTGCAATAAAATATTCCACCTCCACCCGGAGCCTGTATTTGATCAGTCCGTATTCAGAAAAAAATGTTTCCAGAATCGCCACCTTCGACCTGTATCGTCCGTCCACGGGAGAGATGGCCATCAACGTTTGTAAGCTCATAATTTCATGTTAAACCACAAATTTAACGGAAAAAATAAGAATATCAGACCAATCATCCGTATTGTTCCATGTATCCACCCTGCTTCGGAGTTGGCGAATATTCCGGTCACAACAAGTGATCTGCGTTACACGGAGGTGGTATCCAACACAGGTACACAACTCAATTATTTGTTGTATTTTTATTCCAACAGAAAAAAGCATATGAGAAAGAAACTTTACATACTGTTCATAGTCATCCTTGCTGCAGGCATGCATGCACAGCAATATAATTCATCGCAGTCACCTGCACTGGCTGACCTGTCCCCGCAGCAGCCAGAACAGGATCCCGATTCACAGGATACTTCAATGAGGTCACCCGGAACAACGGATACTTCATTCGGACTGCCAGGTGCGACAGATACTGCAGTGCTGCCGCCCGGCCCGGTTTCCCTGGCAGAAGAAAAGGAGCAACCACTGGTGTACGTATTCGACATCAAGGAGATGATCGCTGCACCCATCTGGCGCACCACGAAACTGGCCTTCGCAGAGGCCGATTCACTGGATGCCGACCTGGTGATCATCGACATGAATACCTACGGGGGAGAGGTCGGTGCTGCCGACTCCATCCGTACCTTCCTGCTGAATGCAAAAATCCCTGTGTATGTGTTTATCAACGACAATGCCGCATCAGCAGGCGCCCTGATCTCCATCGCCTGCGACCGCATCTATATGAAACCCGGTGCCAAGATCGGTGCCGCCACCGTGGTTAACCAGTCGGGCGAACAGGTGCCCGACAAGTTCCAGTCCTATATGCGCGCCACCATGCGTGCCACCGCCGAAGCACAAGGGAAGGACACGCTGATCGTGAATGGCGACACCACCCTGGTGTGGAAAAGAAATCCCGATATCGCTGAAGCAATGGTGGATCCCAGGTTGTTCGTGGAAAACGTCATCGATACGGGCCAGGTACTTACCTTCACTGCCACGGAAGCAATGGAGAATGGGTACTGCGAAGGGATCGTCAATAGCATCCCGGAACTCCTGGAAAACATTGGTATCGAAGAGTATACCCTGAAAAGTTATGAACCCACCACCATGGACAGGATCATCGGGCTGCTGATCAATCCCTTCGTCTCAGGAATCCTCATCATGATCATTATCGGGGGAATATACTTTGAACTGCAGTCGCCAGGCGTAGGATTCCCGATCATTGCGGCAGCCATCGCCGCACTGCTTTACTTTGCCCCCTTGTACCTGGAAGGGCTCGCGGAATACTGGGAGTTCCTCATTTTTCTGGCCGGGATCATACTGATGCTGGTGGAAATATTCGCCATCCCGGGCTTTGGCGTCGCGGGAGTGGCCGGGATCATTGCCCTGGTAACAGGCCTGGCTCTCAGTATGGTGGACAACGAAGTAGTAAGGGATTTTGAATTTACCGGTGAGGGCATCAATGTCCTGATGAAAGCATTTGGCGTAGTGGTACTTTCGGCAATGCTTGGACTCATCGCCTCCATATGGACCGCCAGCAAGGTGCTCAGCACTACTTCTTTTGCATCTCTGGTACTGGGTACCGACCAGAAGGTTGAAAATGGCTACCTGGGCGTGGACGCAAAACAGAAAACACTGGTGGGAAAGACCGGGGAGGCATACACGGTGTTGCGTCCCTCGGGAAGGGTACTGATAGACGGCGAAATCTATGATGCCAAGGCAGAATTCGGCTACATCAGCAAGGGAGAAAAAGTAAAGATCCTGCGCTACGAAACAGGCCAGGTTTACGTGGTAAAAGTATAGTTTCTATGGTTTTCAGGGAGTATCGGACAGGGGATTACGAACAGCTCTTCCTGCTCTGGGAAGAACTGGACATGGGCGGCAGTGAAGTCGGCTTCAGGGCATTCACCGATTACGATATCTATATGATCCGCAATCCGCATAAGATCAATGCCAGGTAGACCAATCATGTGTTTTTTTTCCGTTACATGATATGAACTTCGGAACAATCCCGGATGTTGTAATTCAGGATGTACTTGAATAAATGATCCGGCAGAAGGACCGCAGCCTTTGAAGACCTTTACCGGTTAAACAGAAAATTGAGAGGAACCAGGCATGAAAAACATCGTTTCAGTCATATTGCTTTTTTGCAGCACCATTGCACCGGGCCAGTCAGCGGTCAGGGAACAGTGGGATCCTGAAATACTCGAAAAAGCAAACACAGCAGCAGCGTTTTCATATTACTCCGATGAGGAAAAAAAGGTGGTGTTTTTCATGAACCTGGCCAGGCTCGACGGCAACCTGTTTGCCGAAACACTGCTTGATGCCTATGTTGCATCCAATGGTACAGAGAACAGTTCCTACCTGCGTTCACTTTACAGGGACCTGCGGAAAGTAAAAGGACTTCCTTTACTGATCCCCGAAGAGGATCTCACGGGCATCGCGCAAGGTCATGCAACGGAATCAGGACGCACGGGTCACGTCGGACACAAGGGATTTGAAAAACGGTTCGAACCCTTCATGGGTGCCCCGTATTCCAACGTAGGGGAAAATGCTTCATACGGGCATGCCAGTGCTATCGACATTGTGATCACGTTGCTGATCGACGAAGGCGTGAAAAATGTAGGGCACCGCGTAAATATACTCAATCCTGAATTCAACTCCGTTGGCGTGGTCATCAGGGAACACAAGCGGTACAGGGTGAACTGTGTGATCGATTTCGGGAAACAGGACCGAAGCAACCTCAACGAACTCCCGTTCTGAAGCCATCAACCCTGCTCCCTGCCTGCCTCAATTACTCTTCCATGTCGCCCAGGTGCAGGTCAAGCGCACGCGTGGATATCTGTATTTCCCAAATCAGCAGCGCCAGCGATCCGATCAGTAACATGAGGGCAATGCCAAAAATGATTTCAGCAAGTGTAATGGTGTTGATATAAATGAAAAACATGGTGGCCACGCACAGCAGCAGGCTTGAAATGCCCAACACCTGCATGCCGCGAGTGAGTGTCAGCCGCCTGCGCAGGTTCTGTATCTGCCAGAGCAGCACCTTGTCCTTATGTTCCTGGTAGCGTGCGTGCAGACTCCGCACCAGCGATGCATAAGCCAGGAACCGGTTGGTGTAGGCCAGCATGATCAGCGAGATTGCTGAAAACAACAGGGCCGGGGTTGCCAATGTAAGTTGATTCATGATTCAGGGAGATAATCACTTGTTAGAACTTTCTGTTTGTTGTATGCAATAATAGAGAGGGTTGCCAGGGCGAGCACCACGAGGTAAATCCAGCCCGGTATGGCAAATGCAACGCCACCTGCATAGGAATGGATTCCGCCAAGGAAATAATTCACACCGAAATAGGTCATGAGAATCGAGAAAAACCCGAGCAACGTTGCCAGGTTAAAGGCATACGTCCCCTTCATTCCCGGGAACCTGTGCATATGGGTAACAAATGTGTACACCAGAACTGAAATGAGCGCCCAGGTTTCCTTCGGATCCCAGCCCCAGTATCGTCCCCACGATTCATTGGCCCATACGCCACCCAGGAAGGTCCCGATGGTGAGGAAATAGAGCCCGATGATCACCGAGAGATGGTTCACCTTGGTAACCTGCTCGAGGACACCGGAGATCCGTACCCGGTTCTTCCGGTTCAGGATGGCAAAAAAGACCAGGTTGATCAGTCCCATCAGCATGCTCATCCCCAGGAAACCATACCCGGCCATGATCACTGTCACGTGAATGGTCAGCCAGGGTGATTTCAGCACCGGTACCAGGTTGGTGATATCCGGGTTCATCCAGCTCATATGTGCCACCAGCAGGGAAAGCATGGACAGGATGGCCGTCAGTGCAAGCGCGAACCCGGTCCTGCGCACAAACACCAGTCCTGCCAGCAATGAAATCCAGGAAACAAAGATCATGGATTCATACCCGTTGCTCATCGGGGCATGACCGCTGACATACCAGCGCAGTCCCAGGAAGAAGGTATGCAATACAAAGCCAACCGCAAGGTGGATCACACCAATCCTGAACATATACTCCACCCATTTCCTCGGACGAAAGATCCTGAAAAACTGCAGCGCAAGCAGGAGAAATCCGAAGATCCCGTAAAAACCGATCAGCTTATCGTAAAGGCTGACCTTATTATAGAGGATCTCTGCCTTTTTCACCCATTCGTCCAACGGATGCAGGCTGTTCTTCACCTGGTGCTGCTGAATAAATTCCAGTATCTCGCCGGCCATCTGGCTGTCTCCTTCACGCAGGGAGCGGGTATAGAGAAGGAAAACCTGTCCAAGGGTATCTGTAACAGTATGGTCTTCATTCAGGAGGTCTGAAACAGCATGCCACGAACCATCAGCTGCCGACGGATCAGGGAAAATCTTCAGCAAAGCACCTGTTTGAACCATATAAAACACGTTGATCTTCTCATCCAGTTTCATCACCTCCTTGTCGAGATCGGTGCGTTCCTGAACACGTTTTTTATATGCATCATTCACTACCTGTGACAGCACATAGCGCCCCTCCACAATGAAATCATTGAAACTCACCAGGGCTCCCTTGAATCCAATCATCTGGTGCAGTTCGGGATTGTCCACTTCAAAGATCGGGACCTGCTTCCATTCATCCGGGTAAGTAATCATGCCCAGCATTACCTGGTCGGCTGTGTGCCCGCCAAAATGTGATTCATTCACCACCTTCCTCATTACTTCGCTGGAAAGGGTGTTCATGGGCTTGAACCGGCCCTCTTTCCCCTGTACCCATATCTTTCCGAATGCAGCCGCATCCTCTTTAGAAGGAACGGGATAGTGTTGCGCATGTGCGTAGGATCCCGCCATGAGCATCGCGACAATGACCAGCGCCACTTTCGCCCCTTTGCCAGCCGTGGCCCGCGACAATACCGAAAAGCGCGTCCCCCTGGCAACAAGGGCCAGGATCATTCCTGCGATCATCAGGAAATAACCAATATAGGTGATGGTCGTGCCGGTAACGTCCCGCTTCACCGAAAGGATGGTCCCCAGTTCATCCTGGTCGTAGGACGACTGGTAGAAACGGTAAAAACGGTGCTTCAGCACATTGTTCATGTAAATATTGTGGACTTCTTTGATATCCTTTTCCACATCGATCAGCTCCACATCGCTCTCGAAAGAGGAGGGACTGTTGGATCCCGGGTAGCGGTCGATCCTGAAATCCTGGAGACGCAGCACAAAAGGCAGCTGGATGTGTTTTGATCCATATGCGCACGAGATCGTGGTGGATCCCATGGTAATGGAGGCCGGCTCCCCTTCCAGGTTGGACTGACCGGGCACGTAGAGCTCCGATTTCATGCCATCGAGCGACACCTCCAGCTTTGCAACATCCATCCCTGTCGACTGTCCGGAAGATCCTGCATCCACAAATTTCATTTTCGCCGAGGGAAGAAAACGCTGCAGGGCAAAGCGCACATTGTTGACCGCATACAATTGTTGTTGTTCAAGTAATATCTCCTCGCCGGCAGCAAAATTCTGCATCTCAGCACCTCCCATGGCAGTAATGACAACAGGATAGGACGAAACCGCGATAAGGTTTTCTCCGCGCGAGACAACCTGGAGGTCCGCCTCACTTCCTGGCTTGTTGAAACTTACCGATATACCCGGGTAGGCAGCCTCTTCCCCGCTGGTGAGTCCCACGTTGACCTGCCGTCCGGCCAGCATCACCATCTGCATGTATGGCTCTCCGCCTGGCGCTGCCACATACTGTACAACGGCGTTTTTTATATAGTCCGCGGACCTGATCCTGATCTTCCTGCCATTCAGTTCGCCACTCCACCTGAATTTTCCGGGAGTGAGTACCGAAAGCCGTACTTTCTCCGTATCAGTGAGCTTGTTCTCCCCGTCACTGACCATTACATTCATATACGTATCATCACTGATCAATGTCCCCGACATGGACCCTTCCCTGATATGCATCATTCCTTCCACGGCAAAATAACGTGAGATTCCGCCCCCGATAATAATGAGTGCAAAGGCAATGTGAAATACAAATACTGTCAGCTTGGACCGCCTGTAAAGCTTCATCCTGAATACGTTGCCCACCAGGTTCACAAGGACCAGCGCAAACAGCAGTTCGAACCACCAGGCATCATAAATGACTGCCCATGCTGCGTTTGTTCCCTGTGCACTCTCAATGAATGTTGCAAGGGCCATGGATATGATCAGCATCATCAGCAGAATGCCCGTAAAAGGCATGCCAATCAGGAAGGATAGTCTTTTCAGTATTTTCATCTGAATCATTTAAATATTTATATCAGGGCCGGAGTGCATCATCAAAATTTTCGAACATTACCTGTCACCAGGAATGAAACAATCATACGTATATCAATAAAGTTTTCTTCGCCCGCTTCATCGTTTCATCTTTTTCCGGCCGGCAAAATTTCGGTCCACTAAAATAGAGAACCTATTTGATATAGACAAAAACTTGCGAACCATGCCAGGAAAGTGGTGTAGAATACCACGAAAGCAGACCACTTCCAGCTGCCCGATTCCCTTCCCACTGTCGCAATAACGGAAACACAGGGAAGATACAATAATACAAATATCAGGAAGCTGAAACCAGACAACGGATTGTAAACCTTCTGGCCCTCTTTTTCTCCTTCGGTATACACCTGGTTTCTCAGTTTTTCCTGCAGGGAAACCGTATTTTCTTCACTCTCACTTACCTGGTACAGCACGCCCATAGTGCTCACCACCACCTCCTTGGCAGCAAAGCCGGCCAGCAGGCTGACTCCCATTTTCCAGTCGAATCCGAGTGGCCGGATCACCGGCTCAATGGCATGTCCCAGCATCCCGATGTAAGAACCGGCCTGCTGCTCATTCGCCCGGGCGAACTGAAGGTCCCGGATCTCTTCCTGCTTGCGGCTAACCAGTTCCGAGGCTCTATCTTCTTCTGTCTCCCGAACGGAATATTCATTTTCCCCGGTATCTCCACCTTCCTTTACTTCTGAACCACCGGGCACCTCCTGCCCCGCATCCGTCGTGCCGGGATCTCCTGTTGCCTGGAGCGTTTCAAGTTCAGCTTTTTCGCGGGCAATCAACTGGTCATAATCCCGCGACATCACCACGTCCCGCGGGAAATACCCGAGCGCCCAGATGATCACGGAAGCCACCAGGATCACGCCGCCCATTTTTTTCAGGTAAAGTGCACCCTTGAGCCACATGTGCTTCACCACCACGCGAAATCCTGGTGCCCTGTATGGCGGGAGTTCCATCACGAAAGGGGCCTCGCTTTTCCGGAACAGTGTGGTTTTGAAGATCATGGCCATCACCACGGAAAACAGGATACCAATCAGGTACATCAGGAAGATCACATTGCCTGCCTGCCCGGGAAAAACAGCTCCTGCAACAAGGATATACACGGGCAACCTGGCACTGCACGACATAAAGGGGATGATCAGCATGGTGAGGATCCTGTCCCGCCTGTTCTCCAGCATCCTGGTGGCCATGATCGCGGGAACATTGCAGCCAAACCCCATTACCAGGGGAATAAATGATTTTCCATGGAGACCGAAAATGTGCATCACGCGGTCCATGATATAGGCGGTACGTGCCATGTATCCCGTATCTTCCATGAGCGAAATGATGAAAAACAGGATCAGGATATTCGGCAGGAAAACAATGACACCTCCTACCCCGCCGATCACGCCATCCACAAAAAAATCCCGAACCATACCGGCAGGAATCAAATCGGTCATGCCACGCCCCAGGAGATCGACACCGGCCTCGATCCAGTTCATCGGGTACTGCCCGAGAGAGAACGTGGCGTGAAACATACCAAATAGGATCAGCATAAAAATAAGGAACCCGAAATATTTATGCGTCAGCACCCTGTCGATTTTCTGGGTCCGCGACAATGCACGGTCGCGCGTACCCTTTTTGTAGGTTTCACGCAGGGCTCCCGAGACGAAGGCGTACCGGCGGTTGGAAATCAGCGTTTCGGTATCCTCCCTGAAAAGCGAATCCAACCGGTTGATTTCATCTGTAATCACCGGCCTGATGTCCTCAAAATCTTCGAACCGGGCAAGTTTGTGCAGGCAGTAATCGTCCCGCTCCAGCAAACGCACAGCGTAATAACGCAGGTGCTGGCCCTTGAGTTCTTCACTGAACCGTTCCAGCTCTGCCTCGATCCGGTCGATCGACTGTTCCAGCTCTTTGCCATAGTTGATATGGATATGCCGGATCACCGGTTCACGGTCCTCGTACACCTTGATAATGCGGTTCAGCAACCTGAATACACCCTTCCCGTGCCTGCCGATGGTGGGTACGATGGGTATCCCGATAAGTTCCCCCAGTTTGGAGATGTCCAGCTGGTCACCGCGTGCCTTCAGGTCGTCGTACATGTTCAGGGCCATGATTACCTGCACCCCCATATCGATCAGCTGGGTGGTAAGGTACATGTGACGTTCGGGATTCCCGGCATCCACCACGTTCACAACGATATCGGGACGAACTTTGTTCAGGAATTCCCTGACGATCACCTCGTCTTCGGAATAGGCCGAAAGCGAATAGGTGCCCGGAAGGTCAGTAAACGAAATATCATATCCTTTGTATGAAAAGGTGGTTTCCTTTATACCAACGGTGACACCGGAATAATTGGCTACGCGTTCATTTGAACGGGACAGCCTGTTATACAACGTTGTTTTGCCACTGTTGGGATTCCCCAGCAGGGCGACCGTAATTTTCTTTTGGTTCCTGGAAGTATCAGGCCCTATCGTGCTTTCCCTGAAAATCGGTTCAAAGGGGAAAATCTCGAGTTCTTTCTCCGCCACGGCCACTGATACATCGATGAGCATCGCCTCGCTGCGGCGCAGGGATACGGTTCCCGACATGATCCGGAATTCAATGGGGCCCTGGAATGGGGCAGACTTCACTACGGTCACAGGCTGTCCCTTAACGAATCCCATTTCCGTGATCCGTTTCCTGAATGCCCCTGATCCGTGGATCTGTCTGATCACGGCGGATTCACCTGCCTGGAGATCGTTAAGTGTCAACGCTGTTTCCTGCCTTTGAATGTATAGCCAAGTGACTCTACCTTTTTCTTCAGCTCATTTTCGGGAATGTCGACCGATGAGAGCCTGAGCTCGTTGGTGGCAGGATCTGCGAAGACCTCCCCTTCAGCACCCAGTTCACGGACCCCTTTTTCAACGTTGGCCTTGCAGTGGTTGCAGGTCATGCCTTCCACTGTATATACTTGTATTGATTTCATATTGTTGAATGTTTTTTCTTCTTTCAGTACACGTCTTCTTTCCAGGTATTTCTGAAGATACCCATTAATGACCAGGAGTATCAGCACGATCCCGGAAATGATTTTCAGAATACCGGCTCCGCCATGCGCATGATCGTGTGCAAACTCCGGCAGTGCACCCAGGATCCATCCCCTTGGGATCAGTTCGTTGACCAGGGTGCCAAATAGCAGGGCTCCCCCGATGATACTGATCATATACAACCAGAACGTTCTCCTGCCCATGGTATTGCTGATCACAGCCATCGTGGCGGCATTTGTTGCCGGACCGGCCATCAGGAAAACGATTGCGGCGCCCGGCGAAAGTCCTTTCATAAGCAAGACCGCTGCAATGGGAATCGAACCTGTTGCACACACATACAACGGAATGGAAGCCACCAGGATCAGCAGCATGGAAAGATATTCGTTGGTGATGGTTGCTACAAAGAAATCCTCGGGTATGACAACCGACAGGAACGCTGCGATCAGGAAACCGATAATCAGCCACTTGCTGATATCCTGCATCATCTCCACGAATCCATACCGTAACATCTCCCGGAAGGAGCGCACACTGTTCTCCTCCTCCTTTTCTTGTTTAAGCTGTTCAGAAGCCTCGATGCTCCCCCCCAGGTAGTTGGTCAGCGCACCGCCCAGCACACCGGAAAAAAGCGCTATTATTGGCCGGATTATTGCCAGTGGCAATCCGAGCATCGCATAAGTGACGATGATGGAATCCACGCCTGTCTGCGGAGTCGATACCAGGAATGAGACCGTGGATCCCCGCGATGCGCCGTTCTTGTAAAAACTGATCCCTGTGGGCAATACGCCACAGGAACAGAGCGGCATGGGAACCCCCAGCAATGAAGCATTCAGCACCGATCTGAAATCCGATTTACCGATATATCGCCTGATGAGCCGTTTCGGGAAAAACACCTTCAGGATTCCTGCAAAAAGAAATCCAATTAAAAGATAAGGCGCCATCTCCAGCAACAGCACCCACAGCTCACTGAAAAAAGCAGAAATATATTCCATCAACATCTTCGACCTCCCTTGTGTAGTTTATCAGGCCACAAAGATATTAGAATCAGTCTAAATAAATAAATTTTAAGCTGAAAAAGCGCTATTCAGCATCTTCCGCTGAGAGCGGACCATCTTCAATCGGTTTTTTCATCCCCGACAATACCTGGTGCCATCCCGCAATGGCATGTTCCTTTTGCCTCAGTGCCGGCAATTCCTTGCTGCCTGATTTCCAGGAGCTTTCCTGATTTTGCAGGAGTCAGTGTATACGTTACGAGTGAATAATTTTCAGGGAGATCATACAGTCCGGAAAAACTACTCCGGTAATTGTAGTGCAGTCTGACCCATGGCAGGACGACTTAATGTTGTAATTGCTTGTGATCCGGACTACTTTTCCCATATTTGCTGTTACAACAACAGTTCCAACAATGAAAAAACTGCTCCTTGCATTCCTCGGAATCATGTATATGTCCGTTTTACCGGCGCAGACCAGTGATTATGTAATGCGGTCCGTTTCTTTCAAGACCCCGGTCACAGCGGTACAGGTATCCCCCGATGGCAGGCTGATCTTCGCAGGTTTCGAAGATGGTACATTGCGGATCCTGGATGCAATGAACCTGGAAGAACGGTTGAAAGTGGAAAATGCCGGGACTGCGGCAATCTACGATATTGAAATAAGTCCAAAGGTGGATGTGATCTTTATTGCATCCGGAAATACCATCAGGTTGTATGACAGCACCGGGACGCAAATCACCTCCTGGCCCCACCACCGCAACACGATGTGGAGCATGGACCTGGACCCGGCCGGCAAGTACATGGTCAGTACGGAAGTGAACAAGACCTTCCAGCTGATCAATGTATATGAAGGAGCCGTTGAGCAGCCCATGCGCGGTCACGGGGATATCACCTTCGCCGTGGCTTTCAGTCCCAACGGGAAATATATCGCCAGTGGATCCAATGACAGGCAGGTGTTCCTGTGGGACCTGGCTTCCAGGGAGGTGATCGCAACATTCCAAGGCCATTCCGACAACATTTACGATGTGGCCTTCAGTCCGGATGGAAAATATCTTGCTGCCTGCTCCATGGACAAGTCGGTGCGGATCTGGAACACAGAAACAAAAGAACTCCACCGGCTTCTGCGAGGTCACCAGGACATGGTGCTGGAGATCGAATTCAGTCCAAACGGAAAATACCTGCTGAGTGCCTCTGCCGACCAGTCCGTCAAGCTGTGGGATGTGGCCTCCGGGGAACAGTTGTATGCATTCCTGGAGAACGAAGGCAGTATCCCCGATATTGAATTTCTGCCCGGCGGCGAGGCTTTTGTGAGTGTCTGCATGGATGGTACACTGAATGTACACCGCCTTCACCCGGAAATCTTTGTCATAAAATATTTCCGTGAGGAAATCGAAAAAGAGATGGCAGATGACCCGCTGTTCCAGCCCAGGCAGAAGGGAGAAAAACGGTCTGATTTTGAAGCACGCGCAGCGAAAGCCAAAAGGAAAAAAGAGGAGTTGATGGCAAAATATTACCAGATGTACCTGGCGCAAGGTCACGTACTCCTGCCCAAGAACATCATGGAAGATTATTAAATAAGCCAGTTTGCAGGTAATTTTGCACCCATGACCGAAGCGTTCAGATACCATCCGAAACAACGCTACATCCACATCAAAAAAAGGGATGTATATCCCTATGCTGCCTGAGGTCCGCAAGCCTTAATCCCCATTTCTGTGCAAGCAACTAATTCACAACCAATTCAACACATTATTGTCAGAAACCAGACACGTCGCATGTATTTGTGCTTGAAAATTACCGGGTTCAGGAAAATAACCGGCATGTTTCGCCAAGCACCTTTTAATCAAAGCATTAAACAACCTTATCATGGAATTACCATACGCAGAACCCTATAAGATCAAGACCGTTGAGTCCATACACAGGAGTACCCCCGAACAGCGCAAGCAATGGATCAGGGAAGCCCGTTACAATCTCTTTTACCTCGACAGTGACCAGGTGTATATCGACCTATTGACCGATTCCGGAACCGGGTCCATGAGCCAGAAACAATGGTCCGCAATCATGTCCGGTGATGAAGCATATGCCGGTAGCCGCTCCTTTATCGAATTACGCGAAACCATCCGCGAACTCACCGGTTTTCAGCATGTGCTCCCCACCCACCAGGGCCGGGCCGCCGAAAACGTCCTTTTTTCAACAACCGTAAAAGCCGGCGATGTGCTCCCGGGAAACGCTCACTTCGATACCACCAAGGGGCATATAGAGTTCCGCAATGCAAGGGCCATCGATTGTACCATCGATGAGGCCTCGCGTACCGATCTGTATCATCCATTCAAGGGCAACGTTGATATCGCCAAGCTTGAACAGGCACTCGCAACATACGGACGCGATAAAATTCCCATGGTCATTGTTACCATCACCTGCAACTCCACGGGCGGACAACCGGTGAGCATGGAGAACCTGAAACAGGTGCGTGAATTTTCCCTGCAACACAACATTCCGGTCTTCTTCGACTCCGCACGTTTTGCAGAAAACGCATATTTCATCAAAACCCGTGAGGAAGGTTATGCAGGAAAGGAGATCCGGGAAATCGTACGGGAAATGTTCAGCTATGCCGACGGGATGACCATGAGCAGTAAAAAGGACGGGCTGGTGAATATCGGAGGATTCCTGGCCATGCACGATCATGAACTGTACAGGAGTGCGTCGCATTTCAACATCATGTTCGAGGGTTTTCTCTCCTACGGGGGAATGGCCGGACGCGACATGGCAGCCCTCTCCGTGGGACTCATGGAAGCAACCACCTTCGAATTCCTCGAAAGCAGGATCAGGCAGGTTCATTACCTGGGCGAAAAGCTGAAAGCATATGGTATCCCCATCCAGGAACCATTCGGAGGACATGCCATTTTCGTGGATGCCAAAAAATTCCTCCCGGAGGTGCCGAAGGAAGAATATACCGGGCAGACCCTCGCCATTGAGCTCTACCTCGAGGGAGGGATCAGGGGGGTAGAAATCGGGACGCTGCTGGCCGACCGTGATCCGGATACACGGGAAAACAGGTACCCTGAACTGGAACTGGTACGGCTTGCGATTCCCAGGCGCGTGTATACCCGCAGCCACATGGATTATATCGCTGCAACACTGAAGAATGTCTACGACCGCAGGGACAGGATCACCCGCGGATACAGGATCCTCGATGAGGCGCCCTTTATGCGTCATTTCACAGTGGAACTTCAACCACTCTGACCACAGAGGCGCCCTATGTGACATTTCACCGTCGAAATTTAACCGCTTAGCGCATTGCTGACAACATAATAGTCTGCGGAGTGTCAATGCCCTGTTATCCATTTTCAGAAGTCGCACAATTTAGATTGATATCCCTGCCGGAACAACAGTGAACTTTTACAACTACACCTTGTTCCACTCCTTGTATTTCAAAAATAAAAGCCGACATTTGTCGGCCGTATCATGAAAGATCTCACAACAGGAAGAATCGGGCTGTCCATCTTTAAATTTGCGTTACCGATGCTGATCGGACAAATGTTTCAACAGCTGTATACATTTGTCGACCAGATCATTGTGGGAAATTTTCTCGGTAAGGAAGCCCTTGCCGCAGTGGGTGCCTCTTTTCCCATTATCTTCACGCTCATTGCCCTGGTGATTGGTATTGCAAGTGGTGGTACGATTGTGATCTCGCAATTTTTTGGGGCCAAGGACTTCAGGATGGTGAAACGGGCCATCGATACGGTCTTCATTATGCTGTTCATCGCTGCAATCATCCTCACTGCAGCAGGATATCCCTTTATTGAGCAGATCTTCCGGCTGATCCAGCTGCCCGAGGAACTCATGGACCAGGGAGTTGCATACCTTTCAGTGTACATTGGCGGACTTGTCCTGTTTTTCGGATATAACGGAGTTGCCGCCATACTGCGCGGACTCGGGGACTCGATCACGCCACTCTATTTCCTGATCCTGGCCACGGTGCTCAACATCGGGCTCGACCTGCTCTTTATTGTAGTGTGGGGCTGGGGTGTGGAAGGAGCCGCATGGGCCACACTGATCGCACAGGGAGTTGCCTTCCTGGCAGCTGCGATCTACCTCGACAGGTACCACGAACTGATCAACTTCAATATCAGGAATTTTTCCTTCGATCGCAAAGTCTTCAGGGAAAGCATGCGGATCGGACTTCCCACAGGATTACAGCATACCTTTGTTTCACTCGGAATGCTGGCCCTGATGGGAATCGTGAACACATTCGGAACCGATGTTACCGCAGCATACACTGCAGCAGGAAGACTCGACAGCCTGGCGGTGATCCCTGCCATGGTATTCGCCCAGGCCCTGGCCACCTACGTCGGTCAAAACATGGGAGCCGGGAAGCTTGAACGGGTGAACAGGGGGCTCTGGACCACCTTCTTCATGTCGTCGGTAGTTTCTGTTGTAATGACCGCGATCGTGATCATTTTCAAGTATCCGCTGATGGGCTGGTTCACCGAAGATACCACCGTTATTCAGATCGGCGGGGAATACCTGACCATCGTCACATCATTTTACCTGATTTTTACATCCATGTTCATCTTTGGAAGCGTTATGAGAGGAGCGGGCGATACCCTGATCCCTATGTTCATTACCCTCTTTGCGCTCTGGTTCATCCGGATCCCGGCAGCATTCGCCCTGAGCCGTGAATTCGGAGAAACAGGCATCTGGTGGTCCATCCCTTCCGGATGGACTGTCGGATTGGTGCTGACCCTGATCTACTACAAAATGGGAAGGTGGAAATCCAAAGTTGTGGTGAAAAAAGTAGTACCGGAGGCTGCAGCTGCACCATCCCGTAAAAAATGACGACTGACTGTTAAAATATCTTAATTTAATCAGCGAGTCATCAATTCACTTGAAGATACAATGAATAATACGTAATTTACTTAATTATTTTACGTTTAATTCGCAAATGCGAACCCTGGCTCAGCTCCAGGCACGGGCTCACCAGGCTGGATCCTGCAACGGAACAACTCGACAGGTTCCTTTCCGACAATAACGGCCACAACGCGATCGTAAACGATACCGTTATTTCCATGGCCCTGAACGGAGACTACCTTTGGGCCGGTACCATGGATGGCCTCAACCGCATCAATGTAAGGACCAGCGAAGTGTCAGAAATTGATCTTGACTGCAGGCCCGGGAAAAAGCAGGTATACACGATAAGTGTTGATGAACAGGGACGCGCCTGGATCGGTACCAACAATGGCCTCAACCTCTTCAATCCTGCCACGGGAAAATTCAAAAAATATGGCATTGAAGACGGCATGCCCAATGAGGTGATTTACGGTATCATGGCGGACCGCAACAACCGCTTGTGGATGACCACGAACAAGGGGGTCTCCAGGCTGGACCTTACTGAATTCCGTTTCAAGAATTTCGATGTGCGCGACGGGCTGCAAAGCAATGAATTCAATGGCGGTGCGTTTCACCAGGGCAGCTCCGGACTGCTCTATGCAGGAGGGATCTACGGACTGAGCATCATTGATCCGGAGAAACTCGTACCACTGGAAAACAATGCCGAACTGATCATCAGCCGACTGGAGATAATGGGCAAGGACGTCCGCGTAATCAGTGACGGGATCATGCAGGACACATCAGCACTGCCGAACGGGCTGATCGAGATGGTTGAGAACTTTTACCTGCACAGGCACGTTACCTACCTCGAAGAGATCAGGCTGGATTACAACCAGCGCTTCTTTTCCCTGGAATTTGCAGCACTCAATCATCATATCCCGGAAAAACTCAACTACCGCTACAGGCTGCGCAACCTGGAAGACCACTGGAAAATACAGCTTTTCAATCGACAATCCATCCCGGGAAAGCGACCTTTCGGCCATTTTACTAACTTTACGGAAATTTTAACAAAACAACCAGATGCTCAAATCCATGACTGGTTTCGGGAAGGCCGAATGCATGCTCCCGGCCAGGAAACTCACCATTGAAATCAAATCGCTGAACAGCAAGCAGATTGATACCAGCACGCGGCTTCCTGCCATTTACAAGGAAAAAGAAATGGAAATCAGGCAGTTGCTCTCAAGTCAGCTCGAACGCGGCAAGGTTGAATGCAATTTCCATTATGAAGTAATCGAAGGAGCAGCCGCAACCATCAATACCATGGTGATCAGGGATTACCTCCGTCAACTCAAAGAGGTTACGGATGAACATGACGTTGACCCGGCCGACCTGCTATCTGCGGTGATGCGGCTTCCTGATACGGTTACTTCCGACAAGGCAGAACTTGCGGAAGAAGAATGGGAATCGGTAAAAAAAGCGCTCATGGAGGCGCTTGCCGAACTGGACCAGTTTCGTATCCAGGAAGGTGCCGCTCTGGAAAAGGACCTGTCGGAGTGCATCAAAAATATCAGGGCAAAACAGCTGGAGACAGAACCCTTTGAAACAGAACGGATCGAGAAACTGAAGCAGCGCTTTTCCAATAACCTGGAGGAACTCAGGCTCAACGAGGATATCGACAAGAACCGTTTCGAACAGGAACTCCTCTACTACCTTGAGAAACTCGACATCAATGAAGAAAAAGTACGGCTGAGAAACCACCTGGACTATTTTATCGAGATCCTTGAAAAAGGGAGTCCAAACGGCAAAAAACTGGGATTCATCAGCCAGGAGATCGGACGCGAGATCAATACCCTTGGTTCCAAGGCCAACCACAGCGAAATACAGCGGATCGTGGTGGAAATGAAAGATGAGCTGGAAAGGATCAAGGAGCAGCTTTTGAATGTTTTGTAATCAATTTACTCCGTCATGCTGGGAAAACTGATCATCTTATCTGCCCCTTCAGGCTCAGGGAAAACAACCATCGTACGCCACCTCCTGTCCCTCGGACTGGGACTGGAATTCAGTATTTCGGCAACTTCCAGGAAGCCGCGGAGCAACGAGAAAGATGGTGTGGACTATTATTTCCTCGACCCGGAAACTTTTCTGAAGAAGGTTGAAGAAGGTGCCTTCCTGGAATGGGAAGAGGTATATGCTGACCAGTTTTACGGAACACTCCGTTCAGAGGTGGAACGGATCCGGAACAAAGGACGTCACGTGGTATTCGACATTGATGTGGTTGGCGGACTTAACCTGAAGCATGAGTTCGGAGATAATGCATTGGCCATCTTCGTAAGGCCGCCATCGATTGAGGTAATGGAACAGCGCTTACGTTCGCGGGGAACAGATTCCACGGAGCAATTGAAAAAACGCCTCAGCAAGGCAGCGGAGGAATTGACCTACGAAGATAAATTCGACCATATGATTGTCAATGACAACCTGGCCGATTCCCTCGAAGAAGCAGAAAGATGCGTTAAAGATTTTCTTAATTTCACCCCATGATATAACTTCAATCCATGACCAAGACCGGCTTATTTTTCGGCTCATTCAATCCGATACACATCGGGCACCTGGCCATCGCCAGCTATATGATGGAGTTTTCCGACCTCCGGGAGCTGTGGTTCGTTGTGAGTCCGCAGAATCCGTTGAAAGAGAAGAAAACACTTCTTGCCGATTACGACAGGCTGGAGCTGACACAGCGTGCGATTGAAGATGATGACAGGTTCGATGTCTCTGATATCGAATTCAGAATGCCCAGGCCATCCTATACCATTGATACACTGACCTACCTGTCAGAAAAACACCCCAGCAGGGAATTCGTCCTGATCATGGGAAGCGACGGGCTGAAGCACTTTCATCGCTGGAAAAATGCAGATCTCATTGAACAGCACTACCACCGCCTGGTATACCCCAGGCCGGGCCTGTCCAGGGAAATGATTGAGAAACAAAAGAACGTTACGCTCATGAATGCCCCGTTAATGGAAATCTCATCAAGCTTTATCAGGCAAGCCATCAGTGAGGGCAAAGACATGCGCCATTTTCTTCCTCCAAAAACCTATACATACATCAGGGAAATGCATTTTTACGAGCAGTGAACCTGCCTGTTCAGGCATCTTTTTCAATAAGCTGACTATGATTGGCAATCAAGCTGTTGATCTCACTGATATGCAGCGTAAGGTGGGCCAGGTAATCAAAGATGATATCCTTCAGTGAAACAGGATCACGGTTGCCATCCGACCATTCATTGTTCAGCCAGCTCCTGTCGGTATGCGAGATACAATGCGCTATGTGCAGGTTAAAAAACTTCCATAGCTGCAACATTTCATACCAGTCCTCCTGCTGGTGCTGCTGTATGCAGATCCACATATCATTTTCCAGGGTATAGTCGGGAAAAATAAGGTTGGAAGTATATTGAAGTCGCACCATTCGCTGGTGGTTGTTCGATGCAGAATCAATCAGGTGGCCGATGATCTGCTTGATGTTTCTTCCCTGCCTGTTGAGCCTGGCCACGATCACATCTTCGGGAAGGTCTTTCAGAAGCACCTCCCATTCAAACGCTATCTTCCTTATTTCCTGAGATATACTTTTTAATTCCGATTCCAATGCCAGATGGTATTAATAAGTGGGCAACATGAATACTAAAGTTATTGCATAAATCGGAGTCTGTCAAAGGATTTATAACCAATGTATGAAGATTTTCACACGAACTTTATAACATGCTTGTTTTCATGGACCAACATATCATGGCAATAGATGAGCCGGTGGCAAAGATTGACCGGACGAAATCCTTTTTCAACAAATTTCTCCAGGCAGACATACAGGGATCCCGCTTCACACAGTTACCTACAGTTTGGCCTCGGTTACGATCTCCATGCCCCGGTGAATGGCTTTCTCGTTGGCAGGGATCATGTGGTGATGGCGTTCGGGCAGTGATTTTTTAAGCCCCTTGATGACATTGTCGAATTCAACGATAGGATTGACTTTCAGATAGGCGCCAAGCACGATCATATTGAACGTTTTGGGCGACTTCATCGCGGCAGCTTCCGCTGCAGCCTCGACTTTGAAGATGCGTATGTCCTCCCGCTCGGGATGACGGGTGATCCCGTTGGGATCATACAGCAACAGCCCGCCCGGTTTCACGGCCGATTCGAATTTATCGAGCGACTGCTGGTTCAGGATGATGGCCGTATCAAAACTATGCAACACGGGAGAACTTACCCGGTCATCGCTGAGTATCACAGTAACATTGGCAGTACCACCCCGCATTTCCGGCCCGTAGGAGGGCATCCAGCTTACTTCCTGCTCCTGCATGATCCCCGAGTAGGCCAGGATCTTACCCATGGAAAGTACGCCCTGTCCTCCGAAACCGGCTATGATTATTTCTTCAGTCATAATTACAGATTTTGTCGTTGTTTCAAACTACATCAGCTCCTTTAACAGGTCCTTGACGATCTTTCCTTCCACTTTTATGTCCCCCAGCGGGTAGAAAGGGAACATATGTTCTTCCATCCACTCATTGGATTCATTGGGGGTCATCTTCCATCCTGAATTGCAGTTGGAGACGATTTCTACGAAAGCCAGGCCCTTCTTATCACGCTGTACCTCGAAGGCTTTCATGATCGCCTTCCTGGTTTTCCTTACATTCCCGGCCTTGTGCACTGCCTGTCGGGTCACATAATAAGTACCGGGAAGCTGTGCCACAAGCTCTGTGATCTTCAGGGGATGACCCATCTGTTTGGCATCGCGTCCGTAAGGAGTGGTAGATGATTTCATTCCCTCCAGCGTGGTAGGTGCCATCTGTCCGCCGGTCATGCCATAGATACCGTTATTGATAAAGATGATCACAATGTTCTCTCCCCTGTTACAGGCATGGATAGTCTCCGCGGTACCTATGGCCGCAAGGTCGCCATCGCCCTGGTAAGTGAACACATATTTTTCAGGCCACAGTCGCTTAATGCCGGTAGCTACGGCAGGTGCACGTCCGTGTGCCGCCTGCGACATGTCAATATCCATGAAATCATATGCCAGGACGGAACAACCCACGGGGGCGATCCCGATGGTGTCCTGCTGAATACCCATTTCCTCAATGACCTCCATGACCAGGTGGTGTGCAGTGCCATGACCGCATCCGGGACAGTATGACAATGTCGCATCAGTCATCAGCGGCGTGCGCTTATGGACCAGGTTTTCCGGTTGAATAATTTCTTTGATATCCATTAGTATCCTCCCATTAGTTTTTCATCAATTGCTTTCAAAATATCATCGGGCGAGTAGATCTTACCGCCCGGGGTCCCGTAATGGTACACAGGGATGCGCCCGTTTACTGCCAGCCTGACATCTTCCACCATCTGTCCTGCATTCAGTTCAGCAGAAAGGATCCCTTTAACCTGTCGTGATAATTTTGCAATGATCTCTGTTGGAAAAGGAAACAGGGTAATCGGTCGCAACAGTCCGAGCTTTTTACCCCGGCTGCGTGCCACATTAACAGCTTTCTGACAAATCCTGGCGCTGGATCCATAGGCCACCAGCAGGAATTCAGCATCATCACAATCGAAGGTTTCATACATCACATCTTCCTTCATGCGGGCATATTTCTCCTGGAGTTTCATATTATGCTCATACTGCTTTTCAGGATCCAGGTTCAGGGAAGTGATGATGTTCCTTTCACGATCGGGCGTTTTCCCGGTGGTGGCCCAGCTGGGATCAAATTCGGTCACACGCTCCTTCTGCTGGGGCAGTTCCACCTTCTCCATCATCTGGCCAATCAGTCCGTCAGAGAGGATCATCACGGGGTTCCGGTATTTAAACGCCAGCTCCATTCCCTTGTCAACAAAATCTGCCATCTCCTGCACCGATGCAGGCGCCAGCACCAACAGCCTGTAATCGCCATGTCCGCCTCCCTTGGTAGCCTGGAAGTAGTCTGCCTGCGAAGGCTGTATGGTCCCCAGTCCGGGACCGCCACGGACCACGTTCACAATCAGGCAAGGCAATTCAGCTCCCGCTATATAACTGATCCCTTCCATTTTCAGGCTGATGCCCGGACTGGAAGAGGAGGTCATGACTTTTTTGCCGGTACCGGCGGCACCATATACCATATTGATTGCAGCAATCTCACTTTCTGCCTGCAACACCACCATGCCGGTGCGTTCCTCCGGCCGCTGAAGTGTCAGGTATTCAAGCACCTCAGACTGCGGTGTGATGGGATAGCCGAAATACGCATCCAGTCCGGCCCGGATCGCTGCTTCTGCAACGGCCTCATTCCCTTTCATTAATTGAATTTCACCCATATCTGTATTTCTTTATTTTTCAGTTTTTACCCTGTAGACCGTGATGACGCCATCCGGACATACGATTGCGCAGTTCGCACAACCAGTACAATTTTCGGGATGTTTCATATAGGCGTAGTGATATCCTTTCCCATTTACTTCTTCTGCCATGCCAATGGTATCTGTCGGGCAATTTACAATACATACCTCGCACCCTTTACAGCGTTCGGTATCTACTACGATGGCTCCTCTCATTTTTCCCATAACTCAGATTTTAGTTTACTTTCTCAATGTACCATGATGTTGAGGTGTCCCACATCTTTTTTCCCGGATTTCCCGGTGTTTTTCCGTCGGCCATTTACTACGGAAAAGTATAGATAACCTGCCGATATTAAAAAAAAGTTATCCCCGTATAAAATGATTTATCCCAAAAAGCCTCAATTTAGAAGCAATATGCATTATGCAACGGGATGGTTTTCAGCAAAACGGCGGAGGCGATCTTCCAGCACCCCGAACTGGTCCCTGCGCACCTGCGACACACAGGCCCGCAAACCTTCCGTGTAGGCACTTCCCGTGATGTTCAGTGCAATGGCGCTGATCCCGTAAAACAGCAACTCTTCCACCAGCGCCGTTCCCTGGAATCCCGGGTAGGCAATGGTAAAATAGAACCCGTCCGCTATCGGTTCGTCAAGGTCCTTTTCATATACAATCCTGAAGCCGTATTTCAAAAAAAGTGCCTTCATGATCTTTGCCTTTTCCCCGTATTCCCGCACTACCTTGATGAAATCATAGGTGCCGTCATTCACTGCTTTCAGGATGGCGGCAAGCGCATATTGCGGTGCATGTGCAGCCCCGGCTGAAAGTGCATACAGCGCGCCGTAGATCATGGCATGACTGAATTTATCGGAACTGTAATACCGCTTCAAATCAGGAAACCTCCTGTCATACAGCGTAGGCGATACCACCATCATGCCGATACGTTGCCCGGCGTAACTGAATGCCTTGGAGCTCGAAATAAGCATCAGCCAGTTATCGGTATACCTTGCGGCAGTAGGCTGGTAAGGCGGCTTCCCGGGTTGTGACATGTCCTTCCGGAAATCCATACCGAAATAGGCCAGGTCCTCAATTACCGTAACATCATATTTGCGTGAAATCCTGCCGATGATCTCCAGTTCCTTTTCCGTGAGGCAGATCCATGACGGGTTATTCGGGTTGGAATAGAGGATGGATGAATACCTGCCCAGGTTGATCTCCTCTTCCAGTTTGGCCTCGAGCCTGTCGCCCCGAAAATCATATAGATCGAACGACCCGTAGGTATGTCCCAGCACCAGGCACTGCTGCTTCTGAACAGGAAATCCTGGATCAAGGAAAAGGGTGCCGGTCCGGTAATGGTCCGACCTGTTCACCACCATGAAAGAGGCCATGCCTCCCATCATGGAACCTACTGTCGGAATACAGCATTCCGCAGGCACATCAATGTCCATGAACAGCTTAACAAACCTTGCAACCTCTTTCTTAAGGGGTGGTATGCCTTCAATATTGGGGTACTGCGATGCAACGCCCGACCTGAGGGCTTCGATCTCGGCCTGAACACCTACTTCCGCCGGAGCCAGGCCCGGCACACCCATCTCCATGCGGATGAACTCCTCACCGGTGATCTGTTGAATATCATTGACGATCTTTACAATCTCCCTGATGGTAGCCCTTCCCACCGGGTGGATACCGAAATCGTCAATGACTTTGTTCACAACTTCCGAATCGATGGGTGTTTTTTTCATACCTGTTTTTTTTGCACCGTGAAAATATAAATAGCACATCAATGACGGGGTGCCCTTAAACATAATCGTGATGTGTTATGGAACCATTTTTTCCAGCCGGATCCGGGCATCCACGGTTACAATCCCCTGTGCGCCGGCGATGAGCGGATTCATATCCATTTCTGCAATCTCGTGGGAATAATGCAGCATGGTGGAGAGGCGCACAATGATGCCGGCAAATTTGTGTATATCCACCGGCTCCTGTCCCCTGGTACCGGTGAGCATACGGTAAGAGCGCAGTGACCTGATCATGCGATCTGCCTCTGCCATCGTCAGGGGTGCAAGCCCCGTGGCTATATCCCTCAGTGCTTCCACGAAGATCCCTCCCAGTCCGCACATCACCACGTGGCCGTATCCTGGTTCATACGTTGCCCCGACGAACAATTCCAGTCCGCTGACCATTGGCTGAATAAGTACGGCCTCGAAGTCTTTGATCTTTTCCATGCGACGCAAGGTTTCCAGCAACTCCTGTTCTGAGGTTATATCCAGTGCCACCCCGCCGACATCGGTTTTGTGTACCGGGCCGACCACCTTCATCACCAGGGGGTATCCCAGTTCTTCCGCTGCTGCCGCAAGTGCTGCCGGATCCTTGCCCACATATTCCTTCACCACCGGGATTCCTGCTTCCGTCAGAAGGGCATTTACGCGTTCCGGAGCCAGGTACCCGTCACCGGAAGTATCAATGATGTTCCTGATCTCCTTCAGGTTGATGCCCTCCAGGTAGATACTTTCGGCGGCAGGTGGTTCAACGGACCTGATCTTCACCAGGGCCTTACCCAGCAGGACTTCATCCGGAAAATTCATGTGCCCGTAAGAAAGGAATTGCGCCACTTCGTCTGCCGCTGTCGTCACCGAGGGAAGTACCGGGTAGACCGGTTTTTTACTGGTAATCATATGTGTGTGCAGCACTTCGTACACGTCATATACGGGAGCAAGACCGGGTGTTCCGAAAATGAGAATGACACTGTCGATCTCATCGAACCTGTGCTCACAATATTCCAGGCAAAGTTTCACATGTTCGGCAGTACCTGTGGCAAGAATATCGATGGGATTGGCGGCAGACGAGCCCGGGAACAATTGTGCCAGCAATGCTTCGGCATCTTTTCCCTCCAGTTTTGGCACATCCAGTTTCCCTTCCGCCAGCGCATCGGTCAGCATCACCGCCGGTCCGCCCGCATGGGTAATGATTGCGTAGTTCTTCCCCGGCATCTGGGGATACAGCAGCAGGGATGCCACTGTTGCCAGTTCTTCCCTTCCATAGCAACGAATGATCCCGGCCTTGCAGAACAGCGCATCCACCGCCTGGTCGGAACTGGCCAGTGCCCCGGTATGCGAGGAAGCAGCCCGGCTTCCTGCCTCGGAGGTCCCTGCCTTGATGGCGGCGATGCGACAACCCTTCCTGATGAGACTGGAAGCGTGCTTCAGCAATTTATCGGGATTCCCGATCGACTCAAAATAGAGGATCTTGGCTTTTGAGCTGATCCCATCGGTATAGGTTTCATCGAGGTAGGCAAGCACATCCTCCACGCCATTCTGCGCCGAATTCCCCACAGAAAAAACGCTGTTGAATTTCAACCCCTTCTGCAGGCCGGCTTCCATGATGAATACGGCCGTGGCACCACTCCCCGAAATAAAATCGCATCCGGCTGGGTCCAGCTTCGGGATCGGCAGGGTAAACACCCCCTGGTATCCGGGCGTCATTACCCCAATGCAATTGGGTCCCACCAGGGCAGCTTCGTGCCGGTCGCAGATCAATTTGATCTGCTGTTCAATGGCAGCACCTTCTTCATTCTCCTCGCTGAAACCCGCTGAAATGATGATGAAGGCCCTGGTTGCTTTTCTGGCGGCCAGGTATTCCACCGATTCGGCACAGAATTTTGCCGGTATGGCCAGGATCGCAAGGTCGGTCTCCGGAAGGTCCGCCAGCTCCCTGTAGCAGGGATCACCCTGGATCTTTTCCTCTTTCGGATTGACGGCATACAATGCGCCTTTGAATGTACCAGTTTTGATATTGTGGTAGATCTTGCCACCTGGCTTGATGAGGTTATTGGAAGCACCGATAATTACAATGCTTTCTGGTTCAATAAGCTGACGAGTAATCATGAATGAGCATTTATGTCATTCAAAGATAGAAAAGCCTGCTACAGGCGGGGAATTCAGCGGGCTGTCTTAAAACATAACAGAAAAGATGTATGCATGAAACGCTCTTACCGGGCATCAATGTGCGAAATCCGGAATCTGAAAAATCAGGAGGTAAGATGGGAAAAACGAGAGGAGAACATTGTAAATAATGAGAAAAGGTATGGTGAGAAAATCAGCGGAGACTATAGTAAAAAAATGAGAAAAAATAAGGCAGACTGCTGTTCTTCCTAAAACCCTCAAAAAGATTAGCAGCCTGCCTTGCACCCCAACAATTACTTTCAACAATATAAACCCCTAACCGTTAAAAAAGTTGTTAAGGGAATAGATTTTAACAAAAAAACGGGGTTCTTTTAACAAATCAGGTGGCCATGACCGATCTTACACGAATACCAGGCAGTCTGCCCAGCTTTCCGGTAAGTGCACCAAGCTCATCGGTAGTACCCTCAAGGACAAGGGAGATGACATTCATTTCGCGGTCGCGGAGCGGGATTCCCTGGCGCCCGAGGATCATAGAGGCATGGGTTGAAAGGATCCTGTTCAGCGCATCAATCCTGTCGCTTTCCATGACAATGATCACCACTGCCCCGATCCGCTTTTCCAATGAACCAGGTCTTTCCATGGGATCAGACAGTTTCTTTGCGTACCTGGTGCAGTTTCACAAAATAGGCGACCTTTTCAAGCGAGGTGATCATATCATATTCATCAATATACACCTCAGGAGAAACATTAAGTGGCACCGTCGTAAAATTCAGGAATCCACTAACACCTGCCAGGTAAAGGTTCTCCGCGACTTCGCGGGCCTGGTCGGCCGGCACGGTAATGATCGCTATGGAAATCTTCTTATCGACGATTACCTCCTGTATCTGGCTGATGGAATAACACTTCACTCCCGAGATGACCCTGTTGACCTTGCTGGGGTCTACATCGAATGCTGCCACGATGTTCAGTTTTGAGCGCTTTCCCATAAAATAGGCAGTGATGGCCCGACCCAGGTTCCCAATGCCTGCCACCGCCACGTTCAACCCCTGGTCACTGTCAAGGATTTCACCGATAACGTCGATGAGTTCCCTTACATCGTATCCTTTCCGCTGCATGCTGCTGTAACCGATAAACATGATGTCGCGGCGGACCTGCACGGCAGTATTGTGATGCATCTGCGCCAGCTCGTGGGAATAAATATGGGTTTTGCCTTCTGCAAGACAATTCAATAGTGACCTGCGGTAAGCACTGATCCTTTCAACGGTTCTTTCCGGGAGTTTCATTGTATCTGTTTTATGCTTCTGGCACGTGTTCGTTTCAGGGATTGTTTCTCATATATCTAATTATATACATAACTGAATATACAAAGATGTAAAAACCTACCTGATATGTACTGTTATTTTTTGAACAATATACAAAAAAAGAGTATTTGATTTGCAAATTTTACTTCTCCGGGCTTCAATAAGCCTGGCCGGTAGTTTCCAATTTTCTTCCCTGAGCTGCATTAAGCCTGGCCGGCAGTTTGCAAATTTTACTTCTCCGGGCTGCAACTTGCCTGTCCTGCAGATACTATTTCAGTACTTTCCTGTGTGCAAACCTGGTCATAAAAAGATCCCTGCTCTGGTCCGATGCCGGGGCCCTGGCAAATTCTTCGTACATTTTTGCAACGGCATTGTTCTTATGGGCACAATGCAGGCTTTCGCTCTTGTCGATGTCGTAAATGGTCTTTGTCCTGGCCCTGATCACATTGACATTTGCAGGTATGGGCTGCCCGCCGCCATTCACACATCCTTCGCGGCAGACCATGATCTCGATCAGGTCATACTCACTTTTTCCCGTGCTGATCTCATCCATGACCTTCAGGGCATGTTTCAGTCCGTGTACCACGGCAACCCGCAGGTCTCCCTTCGGCGTAGCAATCACAGCATCCCTGAGGTATTTGTTCCCGCGCAACTTAGTAATGCGCGGATCCTGCATCTCTTTTTTGCTGATTTCCCTGAACACGGTGCGCGTGGTCGCTTCTGCCTCGCCACCTGCATTGGCAAGCAACTTTCCGGCAGAAGTAATCGCATTGAAGGGCCCGTCGGCCGGTTCCGGGTCTAGTCCGTTGATATTGATACCGTTCAGCCTGATGAGTCTTGCCAGTTCCCTGGTGGTAAGCACATAGTCCACATCAGGGGAATTATCCGAGGCATACTCCGGTCTGCTTGCCTCGTATTTTGCAGCGGTACAATTGGTGATCAGTACATTCTGGATACGGTTGGAGGGCACCTGCTTTTTTGTGGCAAACCATTTGTTGATGAGTTTCCCCATGATCTGGTGCGGGGGACGCACCGGCGTAAGGAATGAGATCAGTTCAGGACGAAATTCCTCCACATAGTTGACAAGGGCAGGGCAACGGGAAGTAATCATCGGCATCTTCTCCTTTCTCCTGAATCGCGCAATCAGTTCAGCAGCCTGCTCCTGGATAAAGACATCTCCCCCGAAAGCGGTTTCAAAAATATAGTCGAAACCGATCCTGCGCAAGGCAGTGTTGATGATCCCCTTCATATCTGTGCCCGGCCTGAATCCAAACGCTTCGGCAAGTGAGACGGTCACTTCCGGAGTATACTGAACAGTGACAATCATATCAGGATCGTCCAGCGAAGTGTCGAGTTCCTGGAACTGGTTGTGATCGATCAGGGCGCCCGTGGGACAAGCTACCACGCATTGGCCGCAGTCAATGCAGCTGGAAAACTGCAGGGGTTCCGACATCGCGGTGGCGATTTTCAGCTGGTCTCCCCTTCTTTCGAAATCAATGGTGGAGATGCCTACGATCTCCTCGCAAACGCGCACACACCTTCCGCACAGGATACATTTATCGGGATCCCTTACGATGCCCAGGCTGGAAGAATCGATCTTTGCACTGGTTCGTTTTCCCTGGATCCTCCTGTTGCGCACATTCAGATCCTCGGCCAGCTTTTGCAATTCACAGTTACCGCTGCGCTCACAGTAGAGGCAGTCGTCGGGATGGTTCGACAACAACAGTTCAACATTGGCTTTACGCGCCCTGAGCACCCGTGCACTGTGGGTTTTGATCTTCATCCATTCCTGTACCTTGAATGAACAGGCGGGCACCAGGTTGTCAAATCCCTCCACCTCTACCACGCACATCCTGCACGCCCCCGTGGGCGTAAGTTCTTCCATGCTGCAGAGCGTTGGGACCATAATACCATGCTCCCTGAGGGCAGAAAGGATGGTTTGTCCCTTTTCAACACTGACTGCTTTTTTATTTACTTCTATTTTTATCATGACACAGATCCCGCCTAATTATAAAAAACTGCGCTGAATTTGCAGACCTCCTTACAAATTCCGCAACCGGTACACTTATCCGGCACGATGAAGTACGGGTGCCGCTCGGTGCCGATAATCGCATCTTCAGGACATCGTTTTGCACACACGGTACACCCCGTACACAGTTCCACATCAATATAATAGGTACGCAACTCCCTGCAAACATTAGGCTTGCAATGCCGGTCGAATATATGTTCCTCAAATTCCTCCCTGAAATGCCACAATGCGCTGATCAGAGGGTTGGCTGCCAGCTGTCCCAGTCCGCAAAGCGAGGTATCCCGCATCACATCCGCCAGTTTCTCAAGCTGCATCAACCCGCGGAATTTCTCCAGCGTATCATGCTGGTCCTCTGCCAGTGGCTTCCTGGTGATTTCGTCCAGCAGTTCCGACATCCGCTTGGTACCTTCCCTGCAGGGGATACATTTCCCGCAGCTCTGGTGCTTCATAAATCCCATGAAATACTTCACAAGATCCACCACGCAGGTTTTTTCATCCAGCACCAGGATCCCCCCGGCACCCAACACAGCCCCCGCCCGCCTGAAGGTTTCGTAACAGACGGGAATATTCAGTTTACTGGCCGGCAACATCCCCCCATAGGGGCCACCGATATGCACCGCTTTCAGCGTACGACCTGGCTGACTGCCACCGATAATTTCCTGGACGAGCACCTCCAGGCTGGTGCCCATGGGGATCTCGATAAGCCCCCTTGTGCGCGCCCTTCCGCTGACGGAAAAAATCTTTGTCCCTGTGCAGTCCCCTGTACCAATCCCCCTGAACCATTCCGGACCGTTGGCAATGATATGGGGTACATTGGAGAGCGTCTCCACATTATTGACAATGGTGGGCTTTTTATGGAATCCACGTTCTGCCGGATAAGGTGGCTTGGACTGTGGCATCCCCCGCTTCCCTTCCATGCTGGCGATCAGCGCCGTCTCCTCCCCGCACACAAAAGCCCCCGGACCTTTCCTGATGCTGATCGACAGGTTAAATCCACTGAAAAATATATTGTGCCCCAGGATACCGTAATCCCGGGCCGCCTGGATGGCAGCAGACAATTTACGGATGGAATCATTGTATTCCGACCGGATATAGATATATGCTTTCGTTGCCCCAATGGCATAGGCGGCAATGCAGATCCCTTCGATCAGTTGATGCGGATTGCCTTCCATCAGCGCACGGTCCATGAATGCTCCCGGATCACTTTCCTCTGCGTTGCATACCAGGTATTTCTGCTCTGCTGGTGTTTGCTGTGCCACCATCCACTTTTTCCCCGTCAGAAAACCACTACCCGATCGTCCGCGTAACCCGCTTTCTTCCATCATCACGCAAATTTCTTCAAGCGTATGGTACCTGATGGTTTTGAGAAAGGTCCGGTAACCTCCATGTGCGATATATGCATCTATCGACAGTGGATCGATGATCCCGTTTTGCTTCAGCAGGATCCTGCGCTGCCTGGAAAAAAACGCAAGCTCATCAAGGAATGGAACATCCTGCCATGCATCCATGTTTTCATCCCTGATCTGTCCGAGCAACTTTTCACGGGGAATGGTATGGTGAAATACATCATCCAGTATAACCTGTACATCATCAACGGCAACATTGATAAACAATACACGGGTCCTCCCGGGGAGCTGCACACTCAGCACAGGTTCCTCTGAATTTAGCCCTATCGCTCCTGTTTCTGCCATCTCGGCATCAATATCCCGTTCCTTCAGGTAGCCCGTCACCGCCTCAAATACCCTCCTGGCCCCGGCGATCCTTCCCGAAGTATTCAGGCCAACCATGATCAGCGGTTTCAGTATCTTCAGGTGTGTTAACCTTTCAATCAACTCCACCAGTTCCGGGGAATATTCCTTCGGATCCTTCTCGATGAATTCAGGGATCAGCTTTTTGATGGAACCTGTATGTACCTCCTCCGTCATCGTTGTATGCTTCTATCTGTGTTTCGTCCTGATGTCATCCAGCAATCCCCTGATGGCTGAACTCCTGACCTTCGGATAATAATCTTCGTTGATCGCTATCACCGGCGACTGTCCGCATGCCCCCATGCAGGCCACCACCTCGAGGCTGAACATCCCGTCCCGCGTCGCCTCACCGTCCACAATTCCCAACTGCTTGTTCAACTCCTTGAGGATGGAGGTGGACCGGTCGATATGACACGCGGTACCATTGCATACCCTGATGTGGTATTTTCCCCGGGGTGCAAAGGTGAACTGGCTGTAAAATGTTGCCAATCCATAGATCTTGCTGGCGGGCAGCCGCAGGTGCGCACCAATTTTTTCCAGGGACTCACCCGAAAGGTAGCCAAACTCATCCTGTACAGCCTGCAGCACCGGTATGAGTGCATCCCGGTTCACCTGCCGGAAATCATTCAATATCTGGTCGATCCTGTCCATATGCAATCATTGTTTGCAAATATATATTGCATTTTAGTGTGAATTTACAAACAATGTGATTTTTATAACATATAATCAACAAATTTCCAATAACAATACTGCAAATACTGCTTTTATGCATTGTTTTCCAAAGTTTTACGAAAATAAAATATTAATTTAAACGGAATATAAATTGAGTTTCAGTACTTCCGGTTTCTCCGGAATTCGCAGATAACGCATCAATTTACTTTGTATCTTCGCTGAAATGAAAGAGAAGGTAGTCATACAAATCTGCATGGGGAGCTCCTGTTTCAGTCGCGGGAACAACAAGACCCTGAAGGTGATTCAGCATTACCTGAAAGAGCATGGGCTGGAGGGAGATGTGGTCCTGAAGGGCAACCACTGCTTTGGTGATTGCAGCAAAGGACCGGTGGTGAAGATCAATGAGAGGTTATACGAAAACATCAACTCCGACAACATCCTGGAAATCCTGGAGCACACTTTCAACTAAATCAACAAACATGGAGCCCGTAGTTAAAATAGACCAGGAGAAATGTACCGCATGCTATGCCTGCGTGAGGTCGTGCCCGGTGAAAGCGATCAAGGTCGAGCCCGACAGGCCGGCGCCTATGATCATCCCTGACCGTTGCATTGGCTGCGGTAATTGTCATGCCGCATGTGGCGAGGATGCCATTATCATCCGCGACGGAAAAACGGATTTGCGCAAGCTCCTCAAGCAGGGGGAGGAAGTCACTGCGCTGCTGGACCCTTCCATTGCAGGGGAGTTTCCTGACATCACCGATTACAGGAAATTCGTGAGCATGGTCCGCAAACTGGGCTTCCGCTTTGTAAATGAAGTGGCATTCGGGGTAGAACTGGTAGCCGCCGAATACCGTAAGCTCGTCGACGACAGCAAGGGAAAATATTACCTCTTTTCCAACTGTCCCATTTCGGTAATGTACGTGGAAAAATACAAGCCGGAGCTCACCAGGAACCTGGCTCCCATCATGCCCCCGGTCGTCGCCACGGCAAGGGTCGTGCGACAAAAATATGGAAACGACATGCGGGTTGCGTATATCTCCCCGCTGATCGCCAGCAAGCAGGAGGCTGTGCGGCTGGCAGAAGATGAAAAGATCGATGCTGTGCTCACATTCATCGAGCTAAGGGAACTGTTCAGTGAATACAAAATCGACGAAAAGAACCTTGAATACAGTGAATTCGATAATCCGATCGGGTACCTGGGCTCCCTTTTTCCGCTGTCAAGCGGGATCCTGGAGGCCGCCGGGATCGAACAGCGGGTGCTTTCTTCAAAGGTGATTACCGTAGAGGGCGACCTGGTGTTTGACAGTATCCGTGAGTTTGAAGAAGACATCACCACCATCAAATCACACTTCAATATATTCTACAAGGAATTCATCATGGGAAGGGGTACCTCTCCCAATGCACGGAAATGGTTGCGCAGGAGCCAGCTCATCCGGTACCTCAACAAGCGGGAAAAAACATTTGACCAGGAGGCACACGACAAGGCACTGCTGGAGTATTCCGGCATCGGTCTCACCAGGTCATTCAGAAACGACGACCAGCGGATGGAAGCTCCCCCTGCGGAAGAAGTGGAAAAGATCCAGGCCGAACTGCGCAAGCATGGTGACCAGGAAAGGGGGTGTGGCGCATGCGGATACAGATCCTGCCACGAATTTGCAGTGGCGATCGCCCAGGGACTGGCCGTGCCGGAAATGTGCAACTTCTATGCCTCCCGGAATACCATGGACCACATCCAGTCCCTGAAGATCAGCAACGAAAAGCTGGCCCAGGCACAGGTGGCCCTAAAGGAGTCGGAGCAGATCGCCCAGAAGGAGAAAGAATCGGCCCGCGAGGCTTCTGAAATTACCCGGACCATGTTGCAGAAACTGCCCTCTGCCGTAGTGATCCTCGACGAAACCCTGAAGGTCATCCAGGCCAATGAAAGCCTCATTGGCCTGCTGGGCGAAGAGGCCATGGAAATCAATGAAGTGGTACCCGGACTGACAGGAGCAGACCTGAAGACCCTCCTCCCCTACAACATTCATAACCTGTTCACCTATGTACTGGCCAACAATGAGAACATCACCGACCGCGACATTCTCCTGAATGAAAAACAGTACAGCATTTCCGTATTCGTTATCCGAAAACAGAAAATCGTGGGGGCTGTGATCCGCGACCTCTCTGCACCTGAAGTACAGAAAGAAGAGATTGTAAAACGACTCACCGACGTGGTCGACAAGAACCTGAGCCTTGTCCAGCAGATCGGCTTCATCCTTGGAGAAGGCGCCTCTGAAACCGAACGCATGCTCAACTCGATCATTGAATCCTACAAACCAAAAAAGTAAGACAAACAGGGTATGAACACAAATTTTTACATAGAAGTCGCCTGCGAACAACGCAACTACGGGAACGAAAGAATCTGCGGCGATGTGTTCATATCAAGAAAAATCCGGGAAGAAAACAGGACCATCGCCGTACTTTCAGATGGCATGGGACACGGGGTCAAAGCCAACGTGCTGGCAACACTTACCTCCACGATGGCAGTCAATTTCACCATCGAACACAAACACCCGGAAACCATTGCCGACATCATCATGAATACCCTTCCGGTGTGCAGCGAGCGCAGGATGAGTTATTCCACCTTTACCATTGTCGATATCGAGGCCGACGGACACATTACCATCCTGGAATACGACAATCCGCAAACCATCGTCATACGGAACCTGAAAAGTTTTGACCCCGGCTGGCAACACATCACGATGCATACCGACAAAAACGAAGGAAAGGAGATCCGTACCTGCCATTTCAAACCGAGGAAGGAGGACCGGATCCTCTTCTTTTCCGACGGTATCACACAGAGCGGACTAGGGACCGAAAAATACCCCCTGGGCTGGGGACACGACAACCTGAACGAATATGCCTGTAAGCTGGTGAAGAACGGAACAGGCATTTCTGCTGTCAAACTTGCCGAAAAAATTGTCAATATGGCTTACCGCAATGACAATTACAGTTCGAAGGATGATACCAGCTGTGCGAGTATCTATTTCCGGGAACCCAGGAAACTGCTTATTTCCACCGGACCTCCGTATGAAGAGGAAAACGACAAAAAGCTGGGCCAGGCAGTGAAGGAATTCAAAGGTAAAAAAATTGTTTGCGGGGCCACTACCGCAGATATTGTCGCCAGGGAACTTGGCGTGGAAATCGAAGACAGCCTGGAGTTCTCTGATCCCGACCTGCCCCCGGTATCAAACATGCCCGGGATTGACCTGGTCACCGAGGGGATTCTTACCATCACAAAGGTGACACGGATTCTGAAAGACTATTCACCATCATACGAACTTGGCAACGGACCTGCAGACAGGATCATCAAACTCGTCCGTGAAAGTGATGAAATAGAGATCATCATCGGCACCCGGATCAATATCGCCCACCAGGACCCCAACCTGCCCGTCGAACTGGAGATCCGCCGCACCGTTGTGAAGAGAATGGCACGCCTGCTGGAAGAAAAATTCCTGAAAGAGGTCTCCATCCGGTACATCTGAGAACAATTGCCGGGTTATATCGTATTATATATAGTGTCTGTCGTTTGACAGACACTTGTTAGTATGGCATGTTTATTGTCATATTAGAGAACCCCGGTTTAAAAAAAATTAAACTGACATATTGACTGTAAAAATAGATTTTAGGAGAATAGCATAATGAAGAGTGATTTTTCAAAAGGATTTGAAGATTTGTTTGTGCCAATTGACGAAGATACAGAATACATCCCGTTGCTTGCAGATGATGAAGATGAGGCAATGGGAAAAATGAATGTTCCCGATGTACTGCCCATCCTGCCACTGCGGAATACCGTATTGTTCCCCGGCGTGGTGATTCCCATTACCGTGGGCAGGGACAAATCTGTCAAGCTGATCCAGGATGTCTATAAAAAAAACAAGATCCTTGGTGCAGTTTCACAACTGGATGCCAATGTCGAAGACCCGAAAATGGGGGATATCTACCATGTGGGAACCGTGGCCCATATCCTGAAGATCCTGGAGATGCCCGACGGGTCGACCTCCGTGATCATCCAGGGTAAGAAACGGTTCAAGGTGGAAGACTTGCTGACAGACAAACCCTATCATGTTGCCAGGATTTCACCCTTAGAGGATACAGTTGAAGAACCCAGGGAAGAAGCCAACGCCGTTGCTGCTACCCTGAAGGACCTGGCCATCAAGATCATCAAATTATCGTCGAATATCCCCGCAGAAGCTACTTTTGCAGTGAAGAATATTGAGAGCCCCTCGTTCCTGATCAATTTTCTCGCTTCCAACAGTGAGTTGAACATGGAAGAGAAGCAGAAGCTGCTGGAAATGAACAATGTGGTCAAGCGTGGACTCTACCTGCTGGAGCACCTCTCCAAGGAAGTGCAGATGCTGGAACTGAAAAGCGATATCCAGTCGAAGGTAAAGACCGATCTCGACCAGCAGCAGCGTGAATTTCTGCTGCACCAGCAGATGAAAACCATCCAGGATGAACTGGGTGGCAACCCCATGGACCAGGAGATTGCGGAATACAAGCAGAAAGCCAAAAAAAAGAAATGGTCCGAAGAAGTGGCCAAAGACTTTACCCGGGAGCTGGATAAACTGCAACGCCTCAATCCTGCCACAGGTGAGTATTCTGTGCAGGTCAATTATATCCAGACCATGCTGGAACTGCCCTGGAATGAATTCACAAAGGACAATTTTAACCTGAACCGCGCAACAAGGATCCTGGAAAAGGACCATTTCGGTCTTGAAAAAGTCAAGGACCGGATCCTCGAACACCTGGCCGTACTCAAGCTGAAGGGAGATATGAAATCTCCGATTCTTTGCCTGGTCGGCCCCCCGGGTGTGGGTAAAACCTCCCTGGGCAAATCTGTTGCAGAAGCGCTGGGCCGAAAATACATCCGGATGTCACTGGGCGGACTCCACGATGAAGCCGAAATACGCGGGCACAGGAAAACGTATATCGGCGCAATGCCGGGAAGGATCGTGCAAAACCTGAAAAAGGCGAAGTCCTCGAACCCTGTATTCGTCCTCGATGAAATTGACAAGATCGGCCGTGATGCACATGGTGACCCTGCATCTGCACTTCTCGAAGTGCTCGACCCGGAGCAAAACTCCACCTTTCACGACAATTTCCTGGAAATAGATTATGACCTCTCAAGGGTCATGTTCATCGCAACGGCAAACACCACTTCCGGGATTCACCCCGCCCTGCTCGACAGGATGGAGATCATCAACGTTTCCGGGTATATCGTGGAAGAGAAAATCGAGATCGCAAAACGACACCTGATCCCCAAGCAACTGGAAAATCACGGACTCACCAGGCAACAGGTAACCTTTCCAAAGAAAAGTATCGAAAAGATCGTCGAGGACTATACCCGCGAATCGGGCGTGAGACAGCTGGATAATCAGATTGCGAAAACCTTGCGGGTAAGGGCCAAACAGCTGGCATTTAACGAAGAGGTGGACAGGAAAATCGCTGTTGACAAGTTGGAGGAAATCCTGGGAAAACCCAGGTACACCAAGGAAAAATACCAGGACAACCATTTTGCCGGTGTGGTCACCGGACTGGCCTGGACTGCCAGCGGGGGCGAAATCCTCTACGTGGAAACCTCCCTCAGCAAAGGTGAAGGCAAACTCACACTTACGGGGAACCTGGGTGATGTGATGAAGGAGTCGGCAGTCATTGCACTGGAATTCCTCAAATCACACCCGGATATCATCGGTGTGGATCCTGCGCTCTTTTCCAGGTGGAACATACACATCCATGTTCCGGAAGGAGCCATTCCAAAAGACGGTCCGTCGGCCGGGATCACCATGGTGACCTCCATTGCCTCGGCATTCACCCAGCGGAAAGTGCGCAGGCAGATCGCCATGACAGGTGAGATCACCTTGCGGGGAAAGGTGCTTCCCGTAGGGGGAATTAAGGAAAAAATACTCGCGTCCCGACGCGCCGGCATCACCACCATCGTGATCTCCGAAGAAAACCGAAGGGATGTGGAAGAGATCAAGGAAATCTACAGGAAAGGACTCAACTTTACTTATGTGCAGGACATCTTTGGCGTACTGGACCGGGCCCTGCTGAAAGAAAAGGTGGATAAGGCAATAGCCATCAACTGATCATAGCAAACAACAGGCAGAAACAGCAATGGCCGGTATCTGACAAGGTGAGGCCAAAAAGAGAAACAGCAATGGGCATCAGCTGACCGGAACAGGTTAGAAGGAGGAAAGGCAACGTCCGGCAACTGTCCGGTATAAAGTGCCGGCAGACGGGGCAGCAGCCGGCAAGTAACGGGTAAAAAAAAGCCGGCAGCAATCATACAACCGGCTTTTTCAATCTTTTTCAGATAGTTAGCAAATAAGTAATTTAGAGGTTTCTATACCCCTTTTCGTCCTGATTTTAACGAAATACACACCACAAGGCAAGCCTTTCGACTCAAGTTCCGAGAGCTCAAATGACTTGTTCTCGTCAGACCTGTACTTGTATACCGGCATTCCGTCAAGATTAAACACTTCAATCATAGCCAAAGGGTTAAATTTGCGAATAAAGAACTGAATCAGGGGTAAAAATAAACGGTAATCCGACCACTTGAAAGTGTTCAGTGACTTATTGTATAAACAAGGGGTATTGACGTATGAAATGAGGGTGTGGGCGTATGAAATAAGAAATGCGCAGTGAACAAATTCCGGAATCTATATATACCCCGGAAATATTCTGATCATCTTCTGGCGCTATACCGCGCGAAGCCACTGCCGTGCCAATCTAGAAATAGCCCTCCAGGAGCCTGATCTTTTTTGGAGGGAACTTGATCCTGTGCGCCACCCCGCAGTGTTCAAGTTCACAGATATTGTCGCGCCTGTCGACCCTGGAGATATACTTCATATTGATGATATACGACCTGCTGATGCGCAGAAAACTGTGTTCTTCCAGCAGCTTCTCGATATTGCCCAGAATCATGGTGGTGATTTCCGACTTTCCCGACGTAAGCCTGATGTGACTGTAATTACCATCTGCCTCGATATACATGATATCCAGGGGATCCACAAAAAAATAGCCGGTCCGTGTATTCAGCCTGATCCTCCCCGGCTTCGCCTTCTTCAGCAGCTCAATCAACCTGGAGATATCTTCTTGCTTGTCACGATCAAGGAATTCTGTATAACGGGTGATGGACTGGAACAATTCCTCCTTCCTGATCGGCTTTAGCAGGTAATCAAACGCCGCATTGCGGATGGCCTGGATGGCGTAATTCTCATATGCTGTTACAAATATGATTCCCGGGTAGAGGTGCAGGCTCCGCAATTCTTCAAGATATGTAAATCCGTCTTTTCCGGGCATTTGTATATCGAGCAGTACCAGGTCGGGTTTTTTATCCATTGTCAACTGAATGGCTGTATCCACATCCGGAGCCAGCCCCACCACCTCAAGTCCGGGATAATCGCGGAGGAGGATCGACAATAGATCCTGAACTTCAGGTTCATCGTCTATAATCAGTACCTGTATCAAAACCCTGCTTTTTTTCGTTATGTGTTTCCATTCCCGGTGCCACATCCAACTGAATGCAACATCTCAGGGTACAAATATCTTTAAAAAAAGAGAGGGTTCAACTGTTCATTCCATTTTTTTTTGTATTATGCCTTCCCAATTTACATCAGGTTTTGACGTTTTAAAGGAAGATAAACAAATTCCAAATGGAGAAAATCGCAATATTTCCAGGATCCTTCGATCCGTTTACAGTGGGACACGAATCCATCGTCAGAAGATCGGTCAGCCTTTTCGACACGATCATCGTGGCCGTAGGGGTACATTCCGGGAAACAACCACTGATGAGCGTTGCTTCACGCGTGGCGATGATCAATGAGGTGTTTCGTAACGATGAGAAGATAACTTGTGCCTCCTTCGAGGGCCTGACCGTGGATTTTTGCCGGAAAGTGAACGCGAACTATATGCTGAGGGGTATCCGGACAGCGGCAGACTTTGAATATGAACGTGCCATCGCCCAAATCAATAAAAAAATGCTTCCCGAAGTGGAATCCGTTTTCCTGCTCACCAATCCCGAACATACACCCGTGAATTCAACAATTATTCGCGATATCATCCGGAATGGCGGAGATGCTTCACAGTTCCTCCCGGAGCATATTGATATCACCAAATACCTCTGACATGCAATTGATTCGGACGCTGGTATTCCTGATTTCAGTACTCGCATGCCAGGATGTTTCCTCGCAGCATGTGGTCCTTATGGGAAAAGCACCCCAGTTTGCCGGAGAATACCTGGTAATTCGCAAAATCAGCAACCCTGTCACGGGCCACGCAACAATCCTCGACACATTGCATGTTGGCGCAGATGGCACCTTCAATCACCAGCTCGCCTGCCAGCAACCCCAATGGTTTTTCATCAATACCGGAATCTTCCGGATCACCATGTTCATCACGCCGGGAAAAGGATATGAGATCACCCTTCCCCCGAAAACAGAAAAAACCGAAAACAACATCCGGAACCCTTTCTTCAAACCAATGGTCGCACATATACAGGTCGCGAGGGAGTTCACAACAGGTGCCCCGGAAACCAGTATCTCAGGCAACGACATCAACTCCAGGATCTTCAGGTTTGACACCCTCATATCCTCCACGAACCGCCAGATGATGGAGGCGAGAAGGCTGCACCGTTCATTCAATTCAGATTCGGTCATCCTTGCGATCGAACAAAGCTACCAGCACAATACCTCTTCATATTTTCAACAGTACCGTCGCTTCCGGTACGGTATTCTGAAAATCAACAGCAGGGATGTCGGACTGGCCTACCTCATGGAAAATTTCCTCTCCACCGAAATTCCGCTCACTGAAAACCCTGCCTATATGGAACTCTTCGGTGAAATGTACGCAGAATTCCTGTTCTATTTCTCCAGGACAGATGAAGGAAAAAGTATCGGCACTATCATCAACCGGAAACAGGATCTCGCTGCACTGAAAGATACCATGATGAAACACCCTGCCGTACCCGACAGGAAAATTGCTGAACTGATTGTCCTTAAGGAGATTTTCGGAATCTATTCAAAGGACTACTTCTATGGCGAAGCCTTGCTGATGCTGCTTGACACGGTCATCAGGAATCCGGAACTGCCTGAATATGCCGCCTATGCCCGCGACATAAAGGAATACCTTACACGACTGAAAATTGGTGAAAGACCGCCCGAAATCAGCCTTGTTGACCAGGACGACAATTTACGCTCCTTCGGGGATTTCCGGGGGAAATATGTGTACCTGAATTTTTGCACCCCCGACAATTACAGCTGCCTGAAGGAATTTCCATTCATGAAAGCCATTTATGAAGTACACAGCGATTACCTTGAGGTGGTGACGATCATGGTAACCGAGGAACCCGCCACAATGAAGGACTTCATGGAAAGAAACGATTACAATTGGACCTCCCTGTTTTACGGAAATGATGAGGAACTGTTGCAAAACTACAATGTAAGGGCATTTCCCGCCGGCTTCCTGCTCGACAGGGAGGGCATACTTGTGCAATCACCGGCAGCACTGGCTACCGAAGGACTGGAAATGCAATTGTTCAGGATAATGCGGTCTAGAGGAGATCTCTGATATATAATACATCCAGCACGCTGGGATAGGTATTCTTTCGTATAAAATCCGTTTTACCCGGCTCAACCCAAACGATTTCAGTGATGTTTTCTTCCGCCTGTGGTACCGGTGTTGCGTCACCGGTATATTTCATCTCAAACCACTTGGTCTTTTTCAGGTTCATATCCCTGGTCATCTGGTAAGTATGAAAAGTTGAAAGAATGGGCTGAACAATCTCCAGACCTTCCAGCCCGGTCTCCTCCTGCACTTCGCGCAATGCTGCCTCTTCAGTGGATTCGTCGGGATCCAGCTTGCCCTTGGGAAGGTCCCATATCCCATCACGCTTCATCACCAGGAACCTGCCATCGGTCCTGATCACTACGCCACCGGCTGCCTCAATATAATTAAAGCATGCCTTGAATTCTTCGAATAATGTGAGAATGTCATCATGAAAAATAAACAGCTTATCGATCTTCGTCAGCTCATTGAAGACATACACCAGCTCTGTCAGTTCCTGCAGGTTATTGAACTTGTAGAACAAGCCGGTATTCCTTCCAAAAGCCTTTGAAAAATCATCCCCGAAATAAACCGTTCTGTCCTTGAAAAAAACTTTATACATTTGTCAATGATGAGAACCAATAGGCGCATAGCAGAATTTCTGCTGCAAAGTAAAGCAATAAAATTAGAACCTGCAAGTCCGTTTACATGGGCATCCGGTTGGAAATCACCCATATATTGCGACAACCGGAAAACGCTTTCCTACCCCGAAATAAGAACAGCTGTCAGGGATGCCTACGTAGCATGTATCCGCGACTCATTTCCCCTTCCCGATGTGATCGCAGGCGTTGCCACGGGAGCCATTGCCCAGGGAGCCCTGGTTGCAGACGCGCTTAACCTCCCCTTCATTTATGTCCGCAGCAGTGCAAAAGGACATGGAATGCAAAACCTCATTGAAGGAGCATATACACCCGGGCAAAAAGTGATCGTGATCGAAGACCTGATCTCCACCGGCGGAAGCTCACTCAGTGCAGTGGAAGCACTCCGGGAAGCAGGATGTATAGTGACTGGCATGGTGGCTACCTTTACCTATGGATTCAGGATCTCAGAGGAAAAATTTGCTGAACATGCCCTGGAAGTCAGAACACTTACAGACTATGACACCATGATTGCCCAGGCGCTGGAAAGCGGTTATATTACGGAATCACAGGTGCCGCTGTTAAAAAAATGGAGACAGGACCCGGCAAACTGGTCCGCATCATCATCAACCGAGCAACCACATGAAAATTGAAAGCAAAACCGGCCGATCGGAATACCCTGCCGAAACACTCTATAATTTCATAGCAGATTTCAGGAATTTCAACAATTTCATTCCGCAGGACAAGATCTCCGGCTGGGAAGCCGGCCCCGATCACTGCAGCTTCAGAATGGACCTGCTGGGGAAGGTGGCCCTTTCCATTGTTGAGAAAACACCACATCAACTGGTGAAGGTCAGCAGCGATCCATCCGTATCAGAATACAACTTTAACCTCTGGATCCAGCTGAAGGAGGTGCAGCCTGGCGACACGAGGCTGCGCATCACCATCGAACCCCTGATCAACAAGGTGATGCTGGGCCTGGTAAAACCACACCTGAAGAATTTTGTGGATTCCCTTATCGACGAAATCGAAACATTCAAAATCCCGGAAAAATAAATCACCTGGTCAGCTTCCGGACCTGCAGAGCATCCGTATTTCATGAAACCCGTAACTCGTGATCCCGGCACCTGCTTCCACCCGTAAACGCCCGGAATCATCCACCCCCCGGACCACCCCGGTGAACTGCGATCTGCCATCGGTGAATATCGACGGAACATCCAGACGGTACAACCGTTGCAGGTAGGCCCTGTTGATCACTTCCGCCCCTCCCCCGGCCAGCTGATCGTATCGCAGGTCAAGGAAACCTGCAAGTGATGCAGCCAGCCCACCCGGAGCCACATCTGTTCCGGCTTCCAGGAACATGCTGGTGGCCTTCCAGGGAAATTCCGGGAACCTCTCCTGTCGCACATTCAGCCCGATACCCACGATACTGTGCCTGATCTGTCCGCCCATGATCCCGTTCTCGATCAATATGCCGCAGATCTTGGCATCGCTGCACAAAATATCATTGGGCCACTTGATCCGCGCATCAAGTGAATGCGCACCGAGGAAGTCTGTAATGGCAAGAGATACAGCTTTTGACAGTTGAAACTGATCTTGTACTGACAAAAATGCAGGGTATACAATCCAGCTCATTAAAATATTTTTTCCAGGATCACTCACCCATACATTTTTTTCCTGTCCCCTTCCACTACTCTGATAATCAGTCAGAATAACCACCCCCCCGGGAAGATTACCCGATCGGAGCAATCGTGCTGCTTCCGCATTCGTTGAGTCAATCTCCCGATAAGTTAACGGCTTGTGTTTCATGGTATAGTTTTTGACATTCTAGGGAAAATAAACTTTTGATACAAAATCAGGTTATAAAATAACATATAAATTTGTATCATAACGTTGAAGACACAAAGTAATTGATTTGAGAATTCTGAATGACAGAAACCGAAGAAGCAAGACCAGGTGAAATGCTCGGGGTAATCCTCGATGCTCTGAAGGAAAAAAAAGGAAAAGATATCGTCACCATCGACCTCAGGGAGGTTGAAAACGCCATATGTGATCATTTCGTAATTTGCCAGGGCAATTCCACTACACAGGTGGATGCGCTTTCTGATTCCGTTCACCGGAAAGTAAAAAAGGAACTGAACACTGCAGCACATCATGTTGAAGGAAAGAATAATTCATTGTGGGTTTTAATGGATTATTCGGATATTGTGGTACACATCTTCCTGGAAGAGCAAAGAACGTTCTATAACCTGGAGGATGTATGGGCCGACGGAGTGCTGAGCAGAATTGATGATGATTTGTAATTAATTAAGAAATGGCAGAAAAAACAAACAGGCCGGGAACTCCCGGCGGACCAAATAAACCGGGCAATAAGCCCAAATTCAATACCTACTGGATCATCGGTATTGTATTGCTTGCCCTGATCGGCATGCAGTTCCTGAACAATACCGGCACCATGGTCGAGACCGACTCAAATTCATTTTTCGAAATGCTGCGGGCGGGTGACGTTGAAAAAATAGTGATCGTCAACAAGGAGAAAGTAGAGATCTATATCAAGCCGGAAAGACTTTCGGATGCGAAATATTCTGAGATGAACGAAAAGAGAAGCAACTCCATGCTGGGACAGAATCTTCCCCAGTATTACTTCACCATTGTCTTCCCCGATGTGTTCGGTCAGCAGTTAAATGACGTAATGAACGAATTACCGCCCGAGAAAACCCCGCAGTATACCACTGTCACGCGGAAAAACGTCCTCGGTGAAATGCTGCTCTGGATACTTCCTTTTTTGCTGATCCTGGGAATCTGGGTGTTCATGCTCAGGCGAATGAGTGGCGGTGCCGGTGGCGGCCCTGGTGGAGCAAACAGTATTTTCAACGTGGGGAAATCACGTGCCCAGATCTTCGACAAGGATACCAATGTTAAGGTAAACTTCTCTGATGTGGCAGGATTGGAAGAGGCCAAGGTGGAGATTCGTGAAATCGTGGAATTTCTGAAAAATCCGAAAAAATACACCAACCTGGGGGGCAAGATTCCCAAAGGTGCACTGCTCGTGGGCCCTCCGGGAACAGGAAAAACCCTGCTTGCAAAAGCAGTGGCTGGCGAAGCCAATGTACCCTTCTTCTCCATGTCGGGTTCCGATTTCGTGGAGATGTTTGTCGGGGTAGGCGCCTCCCGTGTCAGGGACCTCTTCAAGCAGGCAAAGGAAAAAGCACCGTGTATTGTATTTATCGATGAGATCGATGCCGTTGGACGTGCTCGTGGCAGGAACCCGAATTTCGGATCCAATGATGAGCGTGAAAACACACTCAACCAGTTGCTTACGGAAATGGACGGATTCAGTTCCGATACCGGCGTGATCATACTGGCAGCAACCAACCGTGCCGACATGCTCGATAAAGCGCTTTTGCGTGCAGGCCGGTTCGACCGGCAGATCCATGTGGAACTGCCCGATCTCAATGAGCGGAAGGAAATTTTCAAAGTGCACGTCAAGCCCCTTAAACTGGGCGACAATGTGGACCTGGACTTCCTGGCAAAGCAAACCCCCGGGTTCAGCGGTGCCGACATTGCCAACGTGTGCAATGAGTCCGCTCTGATCGCCGCACGTGGCGACAAGAAGGCCGTTGAGAGACAGGACTTCCTGGATGCCGTTGACAGGATCATTGGCGGACTGGAGAAAAAGAACAAGATCATCAAGAGAGATGAGAAAAGGGCCATCGCATTCCATGAGGCTGGCCATGCCACGGTCAGCTGGCTGCTGGAACATGCCAATCCGCTCGTAAAGGTAACCATCATACCGCGGGGCAGGGCACTGGGTGCTGCCTGGTATTTGCCGGAAGAGCGGCAGATCACCACTACAGAACAGATGCTCGATGAAATGTGTGCCACGCTGGGAGGAAGAGCCTCTGAAGCCCTCATCTTCGGAAAGATTTCGACAGGGGCGCTGAACGACCTGGAAAGGGTCACCAAACAGGCCTATGCAATGATCTCCTACTTTGGCATGAGTGAAAAGATAGGAAACCGGAGTTATTTCGATTCATCAGGACAGGGGGAGTATTCATTCAGCAAACCCTACAGCGAGAAAACCGCGGAATTGATCGATGACGAAGTCAAGACAATGATAGATGCGCAATACCAGCGCGCCCTGGGCATCCTTCGGAAAAACAAGGCCAAGCTCACCAAGCTTGCCGAGCAGCTGCTGGAGTCGGAAGTGATTTTCAGCGATAACCTGGAAGAGATCTTTGGAAAACGCCCGTGGAACACGGAAGAAGAACAGGAAAAACAGAAATCCGTTGAAAAAGCCCGGGAAAAACACAAGAGAATAGACAAAACGAAACAGCAGGATTCTTCCGGGAAAACAGTAGCCCCGGGTTCCGAGGAGCTGCCAGGAGAAGATAATTCCGCGAAGGCACCGGGAGAATCACCTGGGGAAAACGGCGACAGGAAAAAGAAACAGGTGGATTCTAAAAAAGCGAAGGCCGGGAATGCCAAAAGCCCCGAAAAAAAGTCAGGAAATGACAGTTGACAAAGTCATAGCATATACGACCAACCAGCTTTTCGAAGCTGAAATGATCAGGAAATACCTGTCCGATCATCAGATAACGGCCTTTATCCTGAACAAGATGGATTCGGCCTACCATTTTGGTGATATCGAGCTCCTGGTATACAAGGATGATTTAATAAGGGCAAAAAAACTAATCGGGGATTTTCATAAAAATGAATAACCTGCTCGCCAGAACGGTTTCAGGGATCATACTGGTGCTGATCGTAGTTGGATCGGTCCTCTGGAACGAATACGCGATGCTCGCCCTAACACTGGTAGTCTTTTCGCTGGGCTTTTATGAATTCCGGAAAATGTTCAATGTGCAGGACCGGTCGCTGTTCCTGACATTCCTGGTTACGGGACTGGCTGCACTTGTAACCTTCTTCCTCTTCCTGTCGGGGAGAATCGATACGCCCCTGATGCTTGGTGCTACTGCATTGCTGCTTACTGTTATCTTTACCCATGTGCTGGTCAGTAAAAAAGCAACCATCGCTGAAGCGGGCAAGTTCCTCTCCGCGATGGTCTGGCTCGCCGGATCACTTGTCTTTTTCATTGCACTGGGGCGCCAGAAAGACCCGGCATCCTATCATGCGCTTTACCCGCTGATCCTGCTGATCATGATCTGGCTTTTCGATGTGGGGGCCTTCGTGTTTGGGTCCCTCCTCGGGAAAACGAAGATCGCTCCGGCGATTTCACCGGGAAAAACACTGGAAGGCCTGTTGAGTGGCACACTGCTTAATGCATTGGCAGGATACGTGGTATTCAGAATAACAGGTGAACATACGGTGCTGGCCTGGATCCTGCTGGGTGTTGTAATAAGCATCGGGGCCACTGCAGGCGATCTCCTGGAAAGCAAGCTGAAACGGGAAGCCGGCATCAAGGATTCAGGGAACCTGATTCCCGGACACGGAGGCATCCTCGACAGGTTCGATTCCATGCTGTTCGCAGCACCATTGTTTTTTGTAACCCTGCAAATCATTGCATCACTATGATCCGTATCCATCGCGAAGGAATGACCATTGTCTCCGGTATTTCAATCATGATCGCCATGATCGTTATCGTAAGCGCTTACTTCTTCTCACCATGGCTGTTCATCGCTACGCTCGTTATACTTACCACTATCCTCGTACTTGTATTCCGGTTTTTCAGGATTCCCCGGAGAATCATGAAAATTGAAAGAGGTGCCGTGATGGCCCCTGCCGACGGTAAAGTAGTAGCCATTGAGAAGGTCCGTGAGGACGAATACTTCAAGGACGACCGGATCCAGGTCTCCATTTTCATGAGTATCCATAATGTACACATCAACTGGTTTCCCATCGGCGGCAACATTGCATATTTCAAATACCACCCGGGAAAATACCTCCTGGCCAGGCATCCCAAATCCTCAGCGCTGAATGAAAGGACTTCGGTAGTCATCAGCAACGAGCAAACCGAAATACTTGTCAGGCAAATCGCCGGGTATGTTGCCCGCCGGATCATCTGTTATGCCAACCCGGGAAAAACCGTTGAACAATCTACTGAAATGGGATTCATCAGGTTTGGTTCACGCCTGGATGTGTTCCTGCCTGCTGATGCAAATATCCTCGTAGAACTGGGCGATACAACCACCGGCGGAGTCACCTCCATCGCCAGGATCGGAAATTAAAATACTAAAAAGTCTTTTTTAACAACCCTTTAACAGGGATTCTGCGTTGCATGGCTTAACTTGCGATCAAATAATTACTTTTTAAAAAACAATAAACCATGAAAAAATTCTTAGCCGTATTAGCACTTGTAGCATTCCTGGGTGGAATGAGTGCTCCAGCAATCGCGAATGACAATGCTGCAATCTTCATGATTGAGCAAGCAGACAAAGATCCCAAAAAAGCAAAGAAAGCTGAAAAATCAGCCGAGTGCAGCGATGCTAAAAAAGCCGAATGCGGTGACGCAAAGAAGGCTGAATGCGGAGATGCGAAAAAAGCTGATTGCGAAAAAAAATGTGATGGCGACAAATAGTCATCCCTGAAAAAACTTAGTTAGATCCGTTACAGTCAGATTGTGAGTTTTAGGCTGCCCCGTTCATTCGGGGCAGCTTTTTTTTGTTGCCAGCCCGCGTGAAACAGCCAATCTTTTTATCTTTACGTCAAATTAAACACACAGATGCGCGACGACAAGATTTTAAAAGTTACGGAAGATATTACCTGGACAGGTGTGCTGGATCATGACATCATCACATTCGATATTGTGATGGAAACAAAAAACGGCACCACCTACAATTCCTATTTCATTGATGCAGACAAAAGAGTACTGGTTGACACCGTCAAGGAAAGCTTCTTCGACACCTACCTCGATAAACTCAAACAGGTGACCGATCCCGCTGAGATCGAATATATCATCTGTACACATACTGAGCCGGACCATTCAGGCTCACTCGGACAACTCCTTGACCTTGCCCCGGAAGCAACGGTTGTTGGAAGCGGACAGGCCATCAATTACCTGGCCGAAATGGTCGGCAAACCCTTCAAGTGGAAGAAAGTGAAGGATGGTGATACGCTGGACCTCGGGAACAAGACCATCCGGTTCATTGGTGCCCCGAACCTGCACTGGCCCGATACGATCTATGCCTACCTGGAAGAAGAGAAGACGCTGTTCACCTGCGATTCGTTCGGTGCGCACTATGCCGATCCGAACATGTTTGACGACCAGGTGGACGACTATGCTGCATCGTTCGATTATTATTTCGATGTGATCCTGAAACCCTACAGCAAATTCATGCTGAAGGCGATCGGAAAGATCGAGGACCTGGAGATCGACCGGGTCTGCCCGGGACACGGACCCATCCTTCGCAGCACCTGGAAGGAAAAAGTGAACCGTTCCAAAGAGCTTGCCGAAGCGTATATGCACAATATTCAAAAGCAGAACAGGGTGCTTATCGCCTATATCTCGGCCTATGGCTATACCCGCGAGATGGCCGTGAAAATTTCGGAAGGACTTCAGGCGGGCGGACAGTTCGATATCGACCTTGTAGACATTGAAAATATCCTGCTGGGTGACCTGGAGGAAAAAGTGGTACGCGCTGATGCAATTATCGTGGGCTCTCCCACAATTAACCAGAACACCCTGCTGCCGATCTACAAACTCTTTTCAGTGATCAACCCGATACGTGACAAAGGGAAACCAGCCGCAGTATTCGGGTCCTACGGATGGAGCGGTGAAGCGGTGAAGCTGATCGAGGACCACCTGGCGAACCTGAAGCTGCAGGTCACCAGCAGCCTCTCCGCCAAGTTCTATCCCAACGGGGAAAAGGCAGAGGAAATCTTCGAGTTTGGGAAAGCCTTCGGTAAGCAACTCCTTGAACAGGAATAAATCCCGGTATACATGTAAATACCGGATCCGCAACCATATTTTGCGCCTATGTTTGAACCCGATGAAGGAGTAGAAAAAAAAATTGCCCGCAGGCGCGAACTGGTATTTATTATCCTGTCAGGGATTTTTCTCGGGACCCTTGCCGTGCTGAATATCCTGGGGCTTTCCCGCCAGATCGATTTCTCATTCTCCATAGGACAATGGGAAATTCCTTTCGTTGTATTCGTGGGTGTCCTCCCATATCCCATCACATTTTTATGCACTGATTTTATCAGTGAACTATATGGTCGGAGGCGCGCAAATTACGTGGTCTGGGTCGGGCTCCTTCTTAATATCTGGGTGCTTTTTATCCTCTGGCTCGGCGGCGTGCTCCCTCCCAGGCCTGAACTTGGTCCCGATGGACTGCCGGACATTGCACATCCCAATTTCAGCTATTTCTACATACGCAAACTCACCGGGATGGCCACGGCAGCCTCCATGATTGCCTATCTCACCGCACAGTTCGTGGATGTGCAGGTGTTCCATATGCTGAAAAAACTTACCAGGGGAAAAGCTCTCTGGCTGAGAAACAACGGATCAACCCTTACCAGCCAGCTGGTAGACTCGATCGCGGTGATCCTCATTACCTATTCCTTCTCCGACGCCATCCATATTCATCCCGGTGAAACGATTGCCCACGGACTGTTCATCCTGATCCTTTCCAATTACAGCTTTAAGATGGTCGCTGCCTTACTGGACACCATCCCGTTCTATATCGGTGTAAAATACCTTTCCCGCTATCTCCACCTTGATCCCAACCAGGAATTCGGGCAGAAAAACCGATAAAATACCATTCAATAATGATGTACACTCCACGCTCTTATGTTTCATAACCTTTTTCATCACAACCTTGTATCCGGAAATATTTTTCTAAATTGTAAAAAGAAATCCGGGTAAACCGATCTTGTATCGCAGAAAGTGGTTTTATCATGCTGCTGCCCCTGTTTTTGGATAAAAAATAGTATGTTCATTTCATAACTTTGTTTAGCTTTGTTTAGACTTTTTGTTGTAAATTTTAAACAAAATTTCTGTAAGCGTGTTAATGGTGTATCACAAAAACAAATTGCATTGCAACCTCTGAAATCTCAAACAGAAGCGGGAAAAAGTGAATTTGAAGCCAGGCTCAGGCACCACGAAGGATTGCTGAATGAATACCGGTCAGTACTTTCCGAAGTGACCAAAGGGGGTCCTGAAAAAGCACGGCAGAAGCATACTTCCCGTGGAAAATTGCTGGTAAGAGACCGGATCAACCTGCTGCTGGATCCAAACACCCCGTTCCTCGAATTGTCTTCCCTGGCTGCATTCGGGCAATATGAAAACGCGTTTCCCTCTGCAGGAATCGTCACCGGCATCGGGCTGATACATGGCAAGGAAACGGTCATTGTTGCCAACGATGCAACGGTAAAAGGAGGCACCTATATCGAAGAGACCATTAAAAAACATTTGCGTGCCCAGGAAATTGCCCTGAAAAACAGGATACCGGCCGTGTACCTGGTGGATTCCGGGGGCGTCTTCCTTCCCAACCAGGCGGAGGTGTTTCCCGACAAAGACGATTTCGGACGGATTTTCTACAACCAGGCCCGGCTATCAGCCGAAGGCATCCCGCAGGTGGCCGTCGTGATGGGTTCATGTACCGCGGGTGGCGCATACGTTCCTGCCATGAGCGACGAAACCATCATCGTGAAGGAACAGGGCACCATTTTTCTCGGCGGACCTCCGCTCGTGAAAGCTGCCACAGGTGAAGATGTGACAGCAGAGGAACTGGGCGGGGGACATGTGCACACCTCCATTTCGGGAGTGGCCGACCACCTGGCGGAAAATGACAGGGATGCATTGCAGATCTGCCGGAACATCTTTGAAACGATCCAGGTACCCGGACGGCAGAAACTCGACCGCACCGGGCCGAGTGAACCGCTCTACGATACCCGGAAGATTGCCGGTGCCATTCCCGTTTCCAGCCGGGAGCCCTACGATGTCAGGGAGGTGATCGCACGACTGGTGGATGGCAGTGAATTTTCAGAATTCAAGAAAAACTACGGCACCACACTGGTTACCGGCTTTGCCCGCATCATGGGATACCCGGTGGGCATTGTTGCCAACAACGGCATCCTCTTCTCCGATTCCTCCCTGAAAGGAACCCATTTCATTGAACTATGCGATTACAGGGGACTTCCTATTGTCTTCCTGCAGAATATTTCAGGATTCATGGTGGGCAAGGAGTATGAACATGGCGGGATTGCCAAGGACGGTGCAAAAATGGTGCATGCCGTTGCCAACACCCGTGTGCCCAGGTTCACCGTGATCATCGGTGGCTCCTTTGGTGCCGGGAATTATGCCATGTCGGGAAGGGCCTACGATCCCAACCTGCTGTTCATGTGGCCCAACGCAAAGATATCCGTCATGGGAGGCGAGCAGGCCGCCGATGTGCTGGCAACCATCCGCGAGGACCAGATGAAAGCAAAAGGGGTGGAAATGACAGATGCCCAGAAGGAGGAAATTCGTCGGCCGATCATAGAAAAATACGAGAAGGAAGGTTCTGCATACTACAGCACCTCCAGAATCTGGGACGACGGGATCATTGCCCCGGCTGATACAAGAAAAATATTGGGGATGGCGATTTCTGTCTCCCTGAACGCAAAATTCAAGGAACCCCGGTCCGGGGTATACAGAATGTGATGAACAGGGAATATATCATAACGACCGAAGTGCGCCACACGGGCCACATCATACTGAACCGGCCCGGTGTGCATAACGCCATGCACATAGGAATGATCCGCGAGATCTCGGAGGCCATCAGGGAATACAACACGCGCGACGGCATCCGGGTCATCCTGATCTCTGCAAACGGACCGAACTTCAGTGCAGGGGCCGACCTCGAATGGATGAGAAAGGGACTTGACCAGGAACAAGAGGAACTCTACCGCGAAAGCAGGGAACTGGCCATGTTGTTCAATGATATATACAACTCACCCCGGGTTACCGTAGCCCTGGCAAAGGGAAAGGTGATGGGAGGTGCCAATGGCATCATGGCAGCTGCCGATATTCCGCTGGCCACACCCGACGCCTCGTTTGCATTTTCAGAAGTAAAACTGGGATTGATCCCTGCCACGATCGCCCCCTATATCGTGCAGCGTGCAGGTGCTGCCGCAGCAAACGAATGGATGCTTTCGGGCAGGCCCATCACTGCTGCCGAGGCCATGCAAAAAGGCCTCATATCGCGGATCGTTTCGGATGAGGAAGCCCGGCAGCCTGAAAAACTGCTGGAACCGCTCCTGCGCAACGGTCCGGAAGCCATGCAGGGCGTGAAGCGCATGTTCAGGGAAGGAAACCTGCAATTGCACCCTGATCAGCTGATCGAGGCGACATCCCGACTGATTGCTGAATTCCGGGTATCGGAAGAGGGCCAGGAAGGCATCCGCGCATTTTTTGAGAAACGTCAACCCCGCTGGACAAATGAATAACCACCCATTGAATACCATACTGATCGCCAACCGCGGCGAGATCGCTGTCAGGATCATCAAAGCCGTCAGGAAAGCAGGAATGAAGGCCGTGGTCGTCCACACCGAGGTGGACAGGGATCTGCCGTTCGTAAAAATGGCCGATGAATCCTGGTCACTTGGACAGGGCACCCTTGCCGAAACCTACCTTAACCAGCAGAAAATCATCGATATCGCGAAACGTTCAGGTACATCCGCCATCCATCCCGGGTATGGATTTCTGTCCGAAAATGCAGCTTTCGCGGCGCTTTGCAAGGAGAACGGCATCACCTTCATTGGGCCAGACCCGGAAGTGATCGACCTGATGGGCAACAAGTCCAACGCCCGCAACGCGGCCAAAAAAGCAGGGGTGCCGGTGATCGAGGGCATCACAGGATCGGTAAAAGAGATCCTGGCAAGGGCCGGTGACCTGGAATTCCCGGTTCTGATCAAACCTGCAGCAGGCGGCGGCGGCAAAGGAATGCATATTGTCACATCCCGCGAAGACCTGGAGGATGCACTCACGGATGCTACCCGCGAAGCAAAAAATTATTTCGGATCGGAGGAGCTGTATATTGAACGGTACATCAGGGAAGCAAGGCACATTGAAGTACAGGTGCTGGCCGACCGGCACGGAAACGCGGTCCACCTGTTCGAGCGTGAGTGCACGCTGCAGCGGCGCTACCAGAAAATCATCGAAGAGGCCCCCTCCCCTTCGGTTTCCGAAACGACCCGGAAAAAACTCACCGACAGTGCCCTGAAACTTACACGGGGTATCAACTACTCCAATGCCGGAACCATCGAATACCTGATGGATGACAAGGAAAACTTTTTCTTCATCGAGATGAACACCCGCATCCAGGTGGAACACCCGGTAACGGAAATGATCACCGGCCTGGATATCGTCAGGGAACAGATCCGCATTGCCGCAGGAGATCCGCTGAGTATCAGCCAGGAAGACCTGAAAATAAAGGGTCATGCCATCGAGGCACGCCTGTATGCCGAAGACCCTGCCAACGAATTTATGCCTGCCACGGGCAGGATCCGGAAGATCAATACGAAGAATGTATCCCTGCGCCTGGACGAAGGATACCGGGAAGGCAACACCATTACCCCCTATTACGACCCGATGATCACCAAGGTGGTCGCCCATGGAACCAACAGGAAAGAAGCCACACGGCAACTGGTGAACGGGCTCAGGAACTACCACCTTTCCGGGGTAACCACCAACCGCGACTTCCTGGTAACGCTGCTGTTGTCGAAGGAATTTACCGAAAACAGGATACATACCAGGTTCATCGACCAGAAAACCGGGCCCCTGCTGGAACAACTGGACCGGTCCCGCAAAAGGACCGACACGGACCGTACCCTTGCCATCCTGGCAGTTGTAGCGATCCACCACGACTACAGGGCCGAGTCAGCCTGCACGGTCTGGAAAGAAATCGGCCACTGGAGACAGTTGCCCGACATACAACTGAATTTCAGGTACCTCACCTACAGGATTCCATTTCTGATCCTTAAAGCGGGAAGATCCCTGGAAGTGGAAGTGGAAGGAAAAACCTTCAGCATCAACATCCTCGACCACACCGAAAATTTCTATAAGCTGCTCATCAACGGGGAACAGTTCGTCTCCTGGGCCGATGTGGATGGTGCCGATATCATCCTCGACGTGGAGCAATTCACATTTCATGCCCAGCGCATGGACATTCCCGATGAACGGTATACCGGTGCAGGCTCCGGGGAGGGCAATTCCGCAGAAACCAACACCGTGATTGCCCCGCTGAACGGAAAAGTAGTGAAGATCAATGTAAAGGAATCTGATACCGTAACCAGCGGCGACACACTCATGGTCATTGAATCCATGAAAATGGAAAACAGGATCATTGCGCCCCGCGATGCTGAAATCTCCGGCATACATGTCGCTATTGGCGACCTGGTAGAGACAAAAAAATTATTAATTTCTTTAAAATAAATTGAATGTATCCTCTGTTAACAAAAACTCACGAAGCGTTCAGGGAACAGGTAAGAGCCTTTTCAGAAAAGGAGATCAAACCGGTTGCTGCCGACCTTGATGAACGGGCAGTGTTTTCAAACGACCTTACAAATAAAATGTTCGATGAAGGTTACCTTCGCATTACCACCCCTGAAGAATATGGTGGCATGGGCATGGATACGCTTTCCTACATCATTGCCGTGGAAGAGATCGCCCGGGTGGATGGCTCCCAGGCCGCCACTGTTGCTGCACACAATTCCCTCGGACAGGCACCTATCCTGGCATACGGAACCGATGCCCAGAAGAAACAATTCCTGCCCATGCTCACCGCGGAAAAGAAATTGTGGGCATTCGGGCTTACCGAACCCAATGCCGGTTCTGACTCCAACAATACGGAGACCACAGCGGTACTGGAAAATGGAAACTGGGTGATCAACGGGAAAAAAATCTACATCACCAACGCTGCCTCTGAAATGGCGGGAGGTGTCACCGTGCAGGCCGTTACCGGTGAACGCGGACACGGAATGAAAGAACTGTCGGTGATCCTCGTCCCCCGCGATACACAAGGATACAGCTGCGAAGTCATCGATTCCAAGATGATGTGGCGTGCGGCGGATACGGGCCGGATCATGTTCGACAATGTAAAGGTGCCTGAAGAATATATCCTCGGGGAACGTGGCAAGGGATCCAGGATCATGCTCGCCACCCTCGACGGAGGCAGGCTTTCCATCGCAGCGATGGGACTCGGACTTGCACAGGGAGCGTTCGAAATGGCCATGGAATATGCCGGAAAACGGGTCCAGTTCGGCAAGCCCATCCGCAGTTTCCAGGCCAACTCCTTCAAGCTGGCCGATATGGCCTTAAAAATCGAACTGGCGAGAAATCTTTTGTACAAGGCCTGCTGGCTCAAGGACAACAAACAGCCGTTCGGCAAGGAAGCCGCCATGGCAAAACTCTATACTTCTGAAATCTCCCGGGAAATCGCCAACGAATCGTTGCAGATCCATGGTGCACACGGACTCATGAAAGAGAATCCCATCGAAAGGTTCTACCGCGACCAGCGCATCCTGGAGATCGGGGAAGGAACATCGGAGATCCTTCGGCTGGTCATCGCCAGGCACCTCGGAATCAGGTAAAAAACCCCAACAGATTATGGAATCACTGGAAACCAGGAAAAAAGACCATATCGACCTTGCATTCAAATCCCAGACCGGCAGGCTGGAGATCGACGACAGGTTCCATTATGAACCCATGCTCGCTGCACATCCTGCCGGGGGACTGGCTCCCTTCAACTTTCTTGGAAGGGAACACAGGTTGCCCATGTGGGTGAGCAGCATGACCGGCGGAACAAAACTGGCCGGAACGATCAACAGGAACCTGGCACGGGCCTGCCGTGAATTTGGCATGGGTATGGGACTTGGTTCCTGCAGGATCATTCTCGATGATGATGCTTATTTTGAAGATTTCAACATGCGGCCGGTCATCGGTCCCGACATGCCGCTATGGGCCAACCTGGGGATCGCGCAGATCGAGGAATTGCTCGACGAAGGCAAAACCGCATTGGCCGCAACCCTGGTGAAAAAGCTGCAGGCAGATGGACTGATCATCCACGTGAACCCGATGCAGGAATGGTTCCAGCCGGAAGGAGATGTGCTGAAATACCCGCCGCTGGAGACCATCAAAAGGTTCATGGATGGCTTTGACCACCCGCTGATTGTAAAGGAAGTGGGACAGGGCATCGGTCCTGACAGTCTGAAAGCACTGCTCCGGCTTCCACTGCAGGCCATTGAATTCGCCGCGTTCGGGGGTACCAATTTTGCCCGCGTGGAGCTGCTCCGGGACGAACGCGCCGATGCTGCCCTGTTCGAACCCATGTCGTATATCGGGGAAGATGCCCTCTCCATGGTGGAATCGGTCAACAATATTATCGCATCCGAACCCCCGGTTTGTAAGGAACTGATCATCTCGGGCGGTGTCAAAAACTTCTTGGATGGATACCATCTGATTCAAAAATCACAACTGCAGGCAATCTACGGCATGGCATCCACTTTCCTGAAATACGCGCAGGAAGATTACCAACAGCTGCATAAATTCGTTGAAGGACAGGTGCGCGGACTGGAAATGGCATATGCATACCTGACAGTAAAGTAAACAGATAATGGCACAGCAAAAGGCAATAGCAGGTTTTTCGAAATGGTCTGCCGATGAAAAGCTCAACTGGCTGAAAGATACCTTTGGCCTCCCGGAGCCGCTGGTCCGTGACCTGCAGTCACACCGCCACCAGGATCCGGACATGCAGGAGATGTACGAAGAGTTCAGTGAGAATACGGTATCCAATTTTTTTATCCCCTTCGGGCTCGCACCCAATTTCCTGGTCAACGGCAAATGGTACGTGGTTCCCATGGCCATTGAAGAAAGCTCGGTGGTGGCAGCCGCATCCCATGCAGCCAAATTCTGGTCGGCGCATGGTGGCTTTACAGCAGTGGTCGACGACCCGGTGAAAGTCGGCCAGGTGCATTTTATCTGGACAGGTGCCAAAGCATTCATTGCGGACCTGTTCTCCAGGACCAGGGAAGCACTGGTGGCTGCCATGGAACCTGTCACTGCATCCATGAAAAAACGGGGCGGGGGGATCAAAGCCATCCGCCTGGTGGACAAGACCGGGGAGATGGAGAATTATTACCAGCTGCATGTGGATTTCAGAACGGCAGAGGCCATGGGTGCCAATTTCATCAATACCGTGCTGGAAGCGCTTGCCGGGAAATGGAAAGCGTTGGTACAGGAGGAGGCCGCTGCAAAAAATGCAACGGGAACACTCGAGATTAACATGGCCATCCTTTCCAACTACACCCCCGAAAGCCTGGTGAAAGTATCAGTGGAAACCGGCGTTTCGGCACTGGGGATTTTTGATCCGGACCTGTCGGGAAAAGAGTTTGCTGAAAAATTCGTCAGGGCAGTTGAGATTGCCAGGGCCGATCCCTACCGTGCCGTGACACACAACAAGGGGATATTCAACGGGATGGACGGCGTGGTGATCGCCACCGGGAACGATTTTCGTGCAGTGGAAGCCTGCGGGCATGCCTATGCAGCGCGCGATGGGCAATACAGGGGCCTCTCTTCGGCATCGCTCCATGACGACATCTTCCGCTTTGAACTCGAAGTGCCGATGTCTGTCGGAACAGTAGGCGGTCTGACTTCGGGACACCCGCTGGCCAGGGCCACCCTGAAGATTTTACAGGAGCCGACTGCTGCAGAGCTGATGATGATCATCGGCGCAGCCGGTCTTGCCAACAACTTCAGTGCCGTCCGTTCACTCATCACCAGCGGGATCCAGAAAGGACACATGAAGATGCACCTGACCAATATTCTCAGGCAGCTGGGCGCCACGGATGCCCAGAAACAGGCGGCAGTGGCATATTTCATGGACAAAACAGTCAGCTATGCAGATGTAAGGAAATTCATCAGTGGATAAATACAGATAACCATGGACCAGCGTTACTATGCAAGGGGAAAACTGCTGCTCACCGCAGAATTTATGATCCTGCACGGATCCAAAGCCCTTGCTGTGCCCCTGAACAAGGGACAATCCCTGGAGCTGTTGTCAAAACGGGATCCTGACCAGCTGCATTGGGTCGCCATGTACGGTGCGGCAACCTGGTTTGAAACAACGCTGCGTCTCCCCGACCTCGGGATCGTTGCAACCACCAGCCAGGGAAAATCTGAAAACCTCGTGCACATGCTCCGCAAGCTCACCGGGATCCAGCCCGGTTTTGCTGAACAGATGCAACAAAACGACGTGGTTACCCGGCTGGAATTTGATCCCGCCTTCGGGTTTGGGAGCTCTTCCACCCTTACCTCGCTCCTGGCGCAGTGGGCCGGGGTGGATGCCCTGCAACTGCATTTCCAGGTTTCCCGCGGATCGGGGTATGACGTCGCCTGCGCAGGTGCTGAATCCGCCATCCTCTACCAGGTAGTCAGGGAAATGCCCGTGATCGAATACGTGGATTACGCACCTCCCTTTATGGACCGGATGTGGCTCGTCTACCTGGGGGAAAAGCAGGACTCCGGAAAGAGTGTTGCTGCTTTCCTGAACAATTACCTGCTTGACCATAATGACATTGAACTATACTCCCGTCTGACCAGCGATTTCCTGCGGGCGCAGGACATCCATGAACTGGGTGCAGTGATCAGGGAGCATGAACAGCATCTTTCAGAGATACTGAACATGCCAGTGCTCATGGACGAAAGGTTTCCCGGTTTCCAGGGATATGCAAAGTCACTTGGGGCCTGGGGAGGCGACTTCGCCCTGCTGGTCACCGACTGGTCGGAGGAGCAGCTATCCGCTTACCTGCCCGGGAAGGGTATTGGCCAATGGTTTGCATATAGAAAACTTGTTTATTGAATGCTATGAAAAAATTCGAAGAACACCTGATCAAAGAAGCCGAAAAGTTGAACAACCTTCCGTCTGCCGGGCGCGAAGGCAATGTGGGCTGGGAAAGTCCTTCCAACATTGCGTTCGTCAAGTACTGGGGAAAATACCCGCGACAGATCCCTGCAAATGCATCCATCAGTCTCACCCTGAGCAAGGCTGTTACCAGGACACGCGTTGCCTATCAGTATGATCCGCAGAAAACCGGGACTTCGGTGAAATTCGAATTCGAGGGACAGCGCAAAGGTGATTTTGCGAACCGGATTGAAAAATACCTGTCGGGGCTTACAGAGCTGATGCACTGGATCGCACATACGGAATTCTTCGTCAGCTCCGAAAACACCTTTCCCCACTCTTCCGGCATCGCTTCCAGTGCCTCCGCCATGAGTGCATTGGCATTGTGCCTGTGTGATATTGAGCAGGAAATTTACCAGCAGGAGTATCCGGGCGACTTTTTCCGCAAAGCCTCCTTCCTGGCGAGGCTCGGGTCGGGCAGTGCATCCCGTTCCCTTTATGGAAAGATGGCGGAATGGGGCATGACTGCCAGCTGCAAAGAGTCGAGCGATGAATTTGCGATCCCCGTTCCCGAACTGCACGATGCCTTCAAGGGTATGAAAGACAGCATCCTGATCATTGAATCGGGCAAAAAGAAAGTTTCCAGTTCCCTGGGCCACGACCTGATGAAATCCAATCCATACGCAAAACTTCGCTTTGAGGCTGCCGAAGAGAACATGCAGCAGCTGTGCAAAGTGATGCAGTCGGGTGACCTGGGGGGCTTTATCGATATCATGGAAAACGAGGCACTCTCCCTGCATGCCATGATGATGACCAGTTCCCCGGGCTATGTCCTGATGCAACCCAATTCCCTTGAAGCGATCCACCGGATCAGGGACTTCAGGGGCAGGACCGGGCTTTCCATCGGGTTTACACTGGATGCTGGGGCGAATGTGCACGTGATCTACCCAGAGAAGCAGTCGGAAAATATCCGTCAATTTATTGACAATGGGCTCAAGGTGTTGTGCGAACACGGCACCATCATCCACGATGAGATGGGCAACGGACCCGTAAGGATATGAACCTCGAAAAAAAATACCATGCGAAGCTGATGCTTGCCGGGGAATACGGGGTGATCCTGGGCAGTGAAGCCATAACGGCTCCCCTGGAAATGTTCCACGCGCAGCTGGCGCATCGGAAGGCTGCACCGCCTGGAAATGAAGAGAAAATCACGGCATCTGTCAACAGCATACGGGACCTGATCACCTACATCCAGTCGCTCCCGAAGAACAGCTTTTATACCACACCGGACACAGGTAAATTCGAAGAGGTATTAAAGAATGGCCTGTACATTGACTCCACCATTCCGGGGGGATACGGTATCGGCAGTTCCGGGGCAGTATCGGCACTGTTTTACGACCAGTTCTTCCGTGGTGCCGGCAGACTGAACCTGAAGCAGAAAAGGAAGGACCTGTCCACCATTGAATCCTTTTTTCATGGGAAAAGCTCAGGTGTGGATCCCATGACCTGTTACACGGGAACGCCGCTGCACTTTCTGCCCGACGGCGAAATCAGGGAAGTGGAAACCAACCCGTTGCAGCCCGGACAGGGATACCGTTTTTTCCTGCTCGACTCCGGTGTGCTCCTGTCTACCGGTCCGCTGGTGAAGGTGTTTATGGAAAAGATGCGGGACCCGTTGTTCGGTGAAATCATCAGGGGGGACTATTTTAATCTGATCTCTAAATTCATTGGCGCCATCACGGGCAGGTCGGCAGCTGATCCCGCTTTGATCTTTCGGGCCATTTCCGATCTGCAGTGGAACCATTTCCGGGAGATGATTCCGGAGCAGATGGAAGAACCATGGATCGACGGCCAGGTGAGCAACACCTACTACCTGAAGCTGAACGGTTCAGGCGGCGGTTTCATGCTCGGCATCGCCCACCAGGATTCCATGGAAGCAGTGGAAGAGATGCTGGAAAAACACAGCATCCGGTGGTTAGGATAACTGATTTTGCCAGAGGAGTATACAGAAAATAAATTGGTCAACTACCTTGATTCCAGGTAATGTGAAAGACTTTGAAATAATTGAAGGACTTGAAATTCCGGATTGCTATACCACCTAGAACCAGTCCCATCGGTGAGACTGCCTGAATTTTGCTTCCGGTTCTCCGTCAGGATACTCAAACAATTTCCTGTCGCTTTGTTTCTGCTTCTGTTTTTGAGAACGCATCTGTATACGCTTGAACCAGCTTGGAACAACAGAATTGCTATTTTTATAACTCCGGCTCATTGCGATGTAAAATTAATAGCTTTATTGGTAATTAAAAAGTCCCCTGGATATTGATTTTTCGCAGCAAAAAAATGATTTTTTTGTATCTATCTGTCAAATCCACTCAGACCTGTATAGATTAGCGGATTATTCAGGCAGTAAGTGTACCTGTTGTAGTTCAAAGGATTCATAGGTTCCTGATTGGGTCCATAGTCAAAGGTAAGTAAATATTCTCCTTCTGAAATCGTATCCACCTTGTTAAATGATGTATATGAAAGATGCATATCGGGTCGGCCGGCCAATGCATTGGTTGCTGAATCGATACTTTCCATCTGAAACTTATTCAGCGCTGAGTGGATGTAGTCCGCCCCGGCATCTGTCTTTGAATCTATTCTTTCTTTGATTCCGGTATCGAATGTAACACTTAGCGTATCATTCGGACCAATGATCTGCGTCAACCTGTCCAGAGAATCATAACTATATTATCCTTCCACCTTCAGGAGTGAACGATACTACACCGCCAATTAGATATATGTTATCAACTGTGGCATTAGGACATGTTATTAGCCCTAAGGTAATGATTTTTCTTTTACTCCTGGCTTGTTTATTTTCATTTGAGCTCAGGCTATTTCCAAAGTCATTCAAAACATAAGTATACCTATTGTAGTTCAGGGGATTCATCTTTGATTCTGCTACTCCTGTAAAGGCAAGATTCATGGCTAAGAATAGCTAAAAGATGAAGATAGAGATAATCTCCTAAATTCCGTACCTTTGTAATATTATACTTTGAAAGATGAAAAAATCAGATACAAGAACATTACATCTTCCCATATTGGTAGAACAGGACGAGGATAATTTCTATATCGTGAGCTGCCCGGTATTTAAAGGATGTCATTCTTACGGAGCCACTATTGACGAGGCTTTGAGCAATATCAAAGAGGTCATTGATATGTGCATTGAGGAAGAACAGGAGAAAGGTACGCCTCTCAACCGTTTCGTTGGCTTCAGGGAAATGCAGGTGTCGATTAAAAATGCTGCCATTTAATTTTACCTATCTATGCCTCAGTTACCAGTTATCTCCGGAAAAGCATTTTTAAAATTCCTGCAGAATATAGGTTTTATCGTTGTCCGTATAAATGGCTCCCACTATAGGTTAAAACATCCCGATGGCAGGGTGACCACCATTCCTGTTCACAAAAATCAGGACTTACCAAAAGGATTGCTTCGGAAAATAATCCGCGAGGATCTTGGACTTGACCTTAATCGCTTTATGGAGCTCTGGAATAAACATAAATAATCAGTGAGATCGTGTGCTTCCAAAAAAAAATGCCCCTTTGCAGGGGCATTCTTCGGATCACTCTAACGGATGAACATGTTTGGCGAAGGATCTTTAGTTGAATAAGATCTCGAGATTGGCAATGGACTTGGGATTATAAGGGGAGAGACCAAGTAACCGTTCCGAAACTTCAGTGTACGCCTCGCCTGGCATGGTTCCTCCCTGGACAAAACCATTTCCGTCGAAATACCCGGGGGCCTCAGTATTGGTCAGCCATGCATTCAGACGCTCCTGGCTGGCATTGGACCATACGGTCAGAACCTCGTTGGTAAACACATGCTTAATGGAATATTCCTCCAGCAGAACTTCCCTCCCGGTGGCATCAAGCGTACTCAGCGGAAGCCCCACCTCTGCAGCGGCAACATCACGACCTGTCTCCGCACTGGCAACAAAGGCCCAGTTGTAACCGGTGGTGGTGGTGAGCAGCTTGGCATTGGGATGACTTGAATTTCCGTATACATCCACTTTATCCGCTTTCTTGCCGACAAACATTTTCATTGCATTCATCGCAAAGGGCTCCAGCAACGGATCAATGGCAGGAAGGTCAGCAATGGAGACAATCATATGCGCATCGTATCCGAATTCCCCCGCTTCACTGTAATCTACCCTGAACATGGCCTCGCCCAGCAGCGCATCATCTTTCCTGTTAATGTTGTAAGGCTTCAGCAATGCAACACCTGCACGGGGGTTTTCATTCCAGAAAATCTGCAACCCCTTGCCGCCATCTTCGTTGACTTCCGATTCGGCATCCGTAAGCGTCAGACCATAATCCCACAGCTGGTCTTCATACTCCGGCGCTTCCACAACCACGACATTCTTGATCCTGCCATCTTCCGCACTTTCATAAGATAGCGTTTTGATGCGGTCAATATCATATACGCTGATCGCCCTGATAATTCCTTCAACGATCTCGCCTGCTGATTCTCCTACCCTGATAAAGAAACGCAGGTGACTGTAGACATGATTGCCCTTCAGGGTATCAACGGCCAGGCTCTTCTTCAAGGTCACATCCTGTGATATGGCATCAGGAATATCCACAGAGAATTTTTCGGGCAGGATACCGGTGTCGGTTCCTCCCTGGAACGGATCTTTTTCACATGATGTGAAAAATAATGCACTGGCAAAAAACACTGCGATTGAAATAAAACTTAACTTTTTCTTGATTTCTGATTTTTTAGTTATTAATTCTGAACTTCTTTTTTTCTGTTCTCACATTTTCCAGCGTTCAGTAATAGCACACCTGCCCCTGCCGGTTACCCCTATCCGTTTTTAAATAATTTTACTTTTTTGGCTACATTTGTTGGTAAATACAAATTCCAACAGCTATGACCGACATCGATATCGCCCGAAAATCACCCATGCTGCACATTGAAGAGGTTGCTGCCAAACTGGATATTTCACCCGGCTACCTGCATCCCTATGGAAAACACATTGCGAAACTGCCCCTCAGGCTTACCACCGAAAAAGAGAAACAGGGACACCTGGTACTGGTCTCTGCGATCTCCCCCACCCCCGCCGGGGAAGGAAAAACCACCATGTCGATCGGGCTCTCGGAGGGATTGAACCGGCTGAACAAACAGGCTACCGTAGTGCTCCGCGAACCTTCCCTCGGACCGGTATTCGGCATCAAGGGGGGTGCCACCGGGGGCGGATATGCACAGGTGGTGCCCATGGAAGACATTAACCTGCATTTCACAGGCGACTTTTCGGCCATCGAGAAGGCCCACAACCTGCTGGCCGCACTGATTGACAATAACCTGCAGAGCCTGAACAATTCACTTGGCATCGATCCGCGAACGGTCAACTGGAAGCGCGTGATGGACATGAACGACCGGGCACTGCGCCGGGCCATCATCGGACTGGGGGGAACCACTTCAGGAGTACCCCGTGAAACCGGTTTCGATATTACCGCCGCATCGGAGATCATGGCCATCCTCTGCATTGCCGATGACATGACCGATCTGAAAAAACGCCTCAGAAATATCTTTATCGGGTATACCTACGACAAAAAACCGGTATATGCCCGCGACCTGAAGGCACAGGGAGCCATGGCTGTGCTCCTGAAGGATGCGATCAAACCCAACCTCGTACAAACCCTGGAAGGAAATCCGGCCATTATCCACGGGGGACCCTTTGCCAACATCGCGCAGGGAACCAACTCGGTCATTGCCACGCGCATGGGACTCAGTCTTTCCGATTACGTGGTGACAGAAGCAGGCTTCGGGTTCGACCTGGGCGCCGAAAAGTTCTTCGACATCAAATGCAGGAAAGCCGGGTTGAATCCCAGGGCAGTGGTCCTCGTTGCAACCGTCAGGGCACTGAAATACCACGGTGGTGTTCCGGTGGAAGATCTGAACCATCCCAATGTCGCCGCGGTGAAAAAAGGGCTGGTGAACCTCGACAAGCACGTGGAAAACATCCATAAGTTTATCGATGCCTGCGTGATCGGTATCAACCGATTCAAAACTGATGAGGACGAGGAAATCCAGGCCATCCTCGACCATGCTGAATCACTGGGCGTGCAAGCCTCTGTTGCTGAAGTATGGGCCAAAGGCGGTGAAGGAGCGCTCGACCTTGCAGAGAAAGTTGCACAGGTAGTGGAAGCAAACAATACTACCTATCGGCCCCTCTACGACTGGAACTGGTCCACGGAGAAGAAGATTGAGACCATCGCCAGGGAAATCTATGGTGCAAAGGCCATCGACTATACCCTGAAGGCGAAACAGGACCTGAAGAAGATCAAGGACCTGGGACTCGACCACCTGGCCGTTTGTATCGCCAAAACACAGAAATCGCTCTCAGACAATCCCGCGCTCCTGGGCCGGCCCAAGGATTTTATCGTCACCGTACGGGAGATCGAAATTGCTGCAGGAGCGGGATTCGTTATTCCCATTACTGGCAATATTATGCGGATGCCCGGACTTCCAGCCAGGCCCGCTGCAGAAAATTTCGATATCGACACGGAAGGTAATATTTCAGGTCTTTTCTAAGCCTGGTCCGAAAAGCGAAAAATTTCCAGCTTCATCATGGAAGGTGCATCATTTCACGTGAACCGTAATTCATAAAGCGCAGACTCCTGCCTTACCAGGTACGTTGTTGGGAACCGGATCGGCGTCACCCCTTCCATCCGCGCAACAGCAGTGCATTCAAAATCATTCACCCGTACCAGCAGCAGATAGGTTTTGTTCACCACCCCCTGCACATTCCGGGGAGTCAGATATATGCCAGCCCTGCCAGGATCCTCTTGCAAACTGATAACCGTATCACCGTCTGAAATAAACACCTCTGCACCGCTCACAGGCCGCGGTGTGCCGTTGATTTCGTAGACCGGCAAGGACAATTTCACCTCGTGGGCACGGCGCTCATTGGTGATCTTTCCCTCCACCACGAGCCGCAACGTATTCTCATATTCCAGCTCCCATTCGACCTTCTCCTGGCAGGAAGGAAACAAAAAAAGGATAGCGAAGAAAGGAAGTTGGAACTGTCGAATAATATGTAGGGTGCTTCTCCTCATGTTACAAACTGAAATGATAACTGATAGAAGGAACGATGCTGTAGAGGTAAAACTGCGTCGGGACCAGCTCCGGCGTGGTATAGAAATCACTGTTTTAACGGAAATACCAAGTTTGTCGGCAATCTCACCGTACTTGAACCTCCCGAACCTGTTCAGTTCAAATACCTCACGGCATTTCTCCGGCAATTCCGCAATCACCTCCGCAATCCGCTCCTCCAGTTCTGTTGCCTCAACCTATGCATGAATATCCTCCTCCGATGAGATCTCAGGCATGGCCTCATCAGCAAATTTCCTGCGGTCGCGGAGTACATTCAGACTGCGGTTATGCACGGCGGTAAACAGGTACGATTTCAGGGATGAGGATGTATCGAGCGAAGCCCGTTTTTCCCACAGGTTGATGAATACGTTGTGCACCACCTCGCGGGCATCGTCCTCGTCGGGCAGGTACTTCAGGGAAAAGGCCATCAGCGCCGGGAAAAACTTCCTGAAAACCGCCTCAAAAGCAGTTTTGTCCATCTCTCCCGTCATATGCATCTCCTTTGCAGGTGTCATGGTAGTAAATATAGAAAAATTTGAATGATCTGTTCCATATTTGAATATATATATTTATATAACTATTTTAATAAATATTTATATATATATCAGCAGCAACGATAGCAAACACTGCGTTCAGCAAGGATCGCTTCCACAAAGTTCCATTCCGGCGGCAGTACATTCCCCATGGATCACCCCCACAAAGTTCCATTCCGGCGGCAGGGCATTCCCCGTGGATCACTACCGCAAAGTTCCATTCCGGCGGCAGGGCATTCCCCGTGGATCGTTGCGACAATTTACAGGGCTGCCAGAAATGGTATTGTTCATGTCGGTGGCTGCCTTCTGAGAAAATCAAACAGTGCCGGAACAGAAATCAAATTCACTATATTTGTGACCTGATGTCACAGTTTTTCCTGAAAATATACTCTGTCCTTGCATGGACCGCCATGGGGCTCACTTCGGTCTTCATCACCCCGTTCTTTTTGCTGGTATGGGTGCTGACCTTCTGGTGGGACAAGCGGCGGCTGGTGGCACATATGATGGGCACGTTCTGGGCCTGGCATTACCAGTCGCTGATCATCTTCTGGAAGCTCAGGCTGGAAGGCAGGAAGAAAATCCCATGGAACCGCCCGGTGGTGCTGGTGGCCAACCACCGGTCGCTGGTGGATGTCCTGGCCCTGTACAAGGTCCGCCGCCCCGTCAAGTGGGTGAGCAAGGCAGAAAATTTCAGGCTTCCCTTCATTGGAATGGTGCTTTCGCTATCGAACTGTATCCGTATCAACAGGGAAAGCCTGCGGTCCGGGCTGCAATTCATCTCCCAGGCAGAAAAAGAGATGAAAAAAGGCTCCTCGGTGATGATCTTCCCGGAGGGCACACGCTCAAAGACCAAGGAGATGCGCCCCTTCAGGGACGGTGCATTTATCCTGGCAAAGAAGATCCACTCCGGCATCATACCCATCGTGCACACCGGCACAGAAAATGCTTTTTCCCGCGGCAAAAATGCATGGGTACTGAAAGGGAAGACCAAAATCAACATACGCGTGCTGGATGAGATTCCTGCAGAACAGGTGGCAAACATGGAAACTGAGGCACTGAAGCAATACACCAGGGAGATCATGGAACAGGGAATCGCCGAACTGGAAAGTGAAAATTTAAGAATTAATTAATATACACCAGCAGCGATTGTCGTAATTTTCCTGCCTGAATTCTAAACTCCAGTGACAGCAGCATGCCCTTCCGTTCAATAAAGACACGGACCGGAATCGAACAGCGTCAGGAACAGTGAACACAATTGTCTAACATAGCAATACACGCGTGAAACCTTTTGGACAAAAGAAGATGGTCAGGAAGATGAAGTTCATCTCCGACCAGGCAGGCATCATGAACCGCTACCTCAGGGAGCAGGAACACTGGGATGCACACCTCAACAATACCATGGCATTCATCCTCGGATCCTTCCGGGACCGGGAGATCAGGAACCTGGCCATACTCGGAAGCGGGTGGCTGCTCGACCTCCCATTAAAGGAACTTTCAAAAAAGTTTAAAAAAATTCTTTTGGTGGATGTGTACCATCCACCGCAGATCATAAAAAAAGCGGAAAAATATCCCAACGTGATCCTGCACGAAACCGACCTCTCAGGAGGTGGCATCCAGTTCTGCTGGGACCTCCGAAAGGCAAAGGAGGAGCATCTTGAGAACTATGTCCTCGACGAATTCTCCCCAAAAATACCCGACATGCCTGTCAAACCCGACGCCTTTATCTCGCTGAACCTGCTCAGTCAGCTTGACAGCCTGCTCGTGGAATTCCTGGAAAGGAAAAAAGTGCGCGTAACCGATACAGAAATCAGGAGATTTCGCGCAAAAATACAGCAATTTCACCTCGACTGGATCACCAGCAAGCCAGGCTGCCTGGTCACCGATGTTACAGAGCTGGCGAACGGCCCCGGCAATAAATCCGAAGAGCGCCCGTTGATAGTTGTGGACTTTCCCGGATCCAGGCGTTCAGAAGAGTGGACGTGGGACTTTGACCTTGCCGGAACCTACCACCACGACAGGGAAACAAGGATGAAAGTCGCTGCCATGGAATGGTGATCACCTTGAAAACTTTCCAGGTTTTTGTTGATTTCTTTGTTGATAAATGAATGTGGCTTCCCGCCTTGTTTTGACTATATTTGCGATGACTCCGGGAGTCTGCGCGTTTGGTAGTATTTGTACCTGTTTCCCGCTTGTCTGCCGGGGCCTGATCATTTAGCACGAATTTTATTGAGGGGAAAATAAGTATGTCAGCGAATTATTCAGAAGAGAGCATTCGTACACTGGACTGGAAAGAGCATATTCGCAAGCGGCCGGGTATGTATATTGGAAAACTGGGAGATGGTACATCCCCGGACGACGGTATTTATATCCTGCTGAAGGAAGTGCTGGACAACTCCATCGATGAGTACATGATGGGGAATGGTAAAACCATCGAAATCACGATCAATAAAAAGGAGGTGTCGGTCAGGGACTACGGCCGCGGCATTCCCCTGGGAAAAGTACTGGACGTGGCCTCGAAAATGAATACCGGTGCCAAATACGATTCCAAGGCATTCAAGAAATCCGTAGGACTCAACGGCGTAGGGATCAAGGCCGTGAATGCCCTTTCTTCCAGCTTCGTCATCCAGTCACACCGCGAAGGCAAAACCAAACTGGTGGACTTCTCCCAGGGCAACCTCATTTCAAATAACGGGGAAAGCGATACCGGGGAGAAGAATGGTACCGCCATCAGCTTCGTACCAGACGAAGAGATGTTCGGCACCTTCAAATTCAACGACGAATACGTGGAGACGATGCTCAGGAACTACACATACCTGAACACAGGGCTTACCATCGTCTATAACGGGCAGAAATTCATTTCCCGGAACGGTCTGAAAGACCTGCTGTCTGAGAACATGAGCAACGAGGGCCTCTACCCGATCATACATATGCAGAATGGAGATATCGAGGTCGCCATTACACACGGCAACCAGTACGGAGAGGAATACTACAGCTTCGTCAATGGCCAGCATACCACCCAGGGAGGAACACACCTGGTGGCATTCAGGGAAGCACTGGTAAAAACCATCAGGGACTTCTATAAAAAAGATTATGATCCCTCCGATATACGCACTTCCATCATCGCCGCAGTTAGCATCAAGGTGGAAGAACCTGTGTTTGAATCACAAACGAAGACCAAGCTGGGATCCAGGGACATCGGTCCGGACGGGCCAAGTGTGCGGAATTTTATCATGAATTTCATTACCTCCAAGCTCGACGATTACCTGCACAAGCACCAGGATACCGCCAATATCCTGCTGAAGAAAATCCAGGAGAATGAGAAAGAGCGGAAAGCGATATCGGGAATCAAGAAACTGGCCAAGGAGCGCGCCAAAAAAGCGAGTCTGCATAACAAGAAACTGAGGGATTGCAAGGTGCATTACAATTCCAGCCACGACCTGAAGAATGAAACCACCATCTTCATCACCGAGGGGGATTCGGCATCGGGATCCATCACAAAATCGAGAAATGTCAACACCCAGGCTGTGTTCAGTCTGCGCGGGAAGCCGTTGAACTCGTTCGGGCTCACCAAGAAGGTGGTGTATGAAAACGAAGAATTCAACCTCCTCCAGTCAGCGCTGAATATCGAGGAGGACCTGGAAGGACTGCGCTACAAGCACGTTGTGATCGCTACCGATGCGGACGTGGACGGAATGCATATCAGGCTGCTGCTGCTGACCTTCTTTTTGCAGTTCTTCCCCAACCTGGTGCGGAACAAACACCTGTTTATCCTGCAAACACCCCTCTTCAGGGTAAGGAACAAAAAGGAGACCATCTACTGCTATTCTGAGGAAGAGAAAGAGGCAGCAAAAGTAAAGATCGGTGCGACAGCCGAAATTACCAGGTTCAAGGGACTGGGCGAAATCTCGCCGGATGAATTCGGGAACTTTATCGGCAGTGACATCCGCCTGGAACCTGTGAAACTTGGCAAGGAAGACGATATTCATGATATCCTGGATTTTTATATGGGAAAGAACACCCCCGACCGGCAGGATTTTATCATTGAACGACTGAGGGCGGAAGAAGACCTGGTAGCAGTATGACCATGAAGGAACAGGGACCGGCGCACCGGCATGCGTTATTCAGCCACTGAGCCAAAAACCCGTGGAACGAAACCAGCGAATTGAAATCTGTTACTTGAGAACGAAGCCCGGGACGCAAGAACAATTTTTTATTTATGAACGAAGACCTGAACAATAACGAAAATATACCTGAAGAATCGAATAACAGCGAAAGATCCGGGAATACTGAACATTCCGGAAGTACCGGAGATTCCCAACATGCTGAAGATTCCACACCTGCAGAAGGTTCGCCCGATGGTGGCCAGGGCAGCGGCGGTGTCTCCCCGAAGATCACCAAGCTCACGGGAATGTACGAAGAATATTTCATTGACTATGCCTCCTATGTGATCCTTGAACGGGCCGTGCCCAATATCCAGGACGGGCTGAAACCTGTACAGCGGCGGATCCTGCACTCCATGAAACGACTCGACGACGGCCGCTACAACAAAGTGGCCAACATCATCGGGCACACCATGCAGTTCCACCCCCACGGCGACACTTCCATAGGGGATGCCCTGGTGCAGCTGGGTCAGAAGGAGCTGCTGATCGATATGCAGGGAAACTGGGGGAACATTTTCACCGGCGACAGTGCCGCGGCAGCAAGGTACATTGAAGCCAGGCTCTCCCCATTCGCCAACGATGTGGTATTCAACCCGAAAACCACGGCCTGGAAACTTTCCTACGACGGGAGGAACAAGGAACCGTTTGCACTGCCGGTTAAGTTTCCGCTCCTGCTGGCACAGGGTGCCGAAGGAATCGCGGTGGGCCTCTCCTCCAAGATCCTGCCGCACAATTTCAACGAACTGATCGATGCTTCCATCAAACATCTCCAGGGACAGGAATTTGAATTGTATCCCGACTTCCCCACCGGGGGAAATGCCGACTTCAGCAAATACAACGACGGAATCCGGGGCGGACAGGTGCGTGTCAGGGCCCGCATCGAGAAGCTGGACAAGAAAACACTGGTAATCAGGGACCTGCCTTTTGGAAAAACCACCGGCACACTCATTGATTCTATTGTTAAGGCCAACGAAAAAGGGAAAATCAAGATCAGGAAGATCGATGACAATACGGCAGAGAATGTGGAGATCATGGTCCACCTGGCACCGAATATCTCATCGGACAAAACCATCGACGCGCTGTATGCCTTTACCGATTGTGAAGTATCCATTTCCCCCAATTGCTGCGTGATTGACAACGACACGCCAAGGTTTATTGGTGTCAGTGATGTTCTCAGGGCCAACACTGATAATACCAAAAGCCTGCTGAAACAGGAACTGGATATCAGGCTCGGTGAGCTGCTGGAGCAATGGCACATGTCATCCCTCGAGAAAATTTTCATCGAGGAACGGATCTACCGCGACATTGAAGAATGCGAAACCTGGGAAGCCGTAATCGAGGCCATCGACAAAGGTCTTGATCCATTCAAAAACCTTTTACAAAGGGAAGTAACCCGCGATGACATCATCAAGCTTACAGAGATAAAGATCAAGCGGATCTCCAGGTTTGATGTCAAAAAAGCCGATGAGATCATCAGGGGGATCGAGGACGAGATCAAGGAGGTGCAGTACCACCTGGACCACCTCGTGGAGTATACCATCGATTACTACAAAAACATCAAAAAGAAACACGGCAAGGGACGCGACAGGAAGACCGAAATCAGGAGTTTTGAGAATATCGTTGCCTCCAAAGTGGTGGTGGCCAATGAGAAACTATATGTGAACCGTGTCGACGGATTTGTCGGAACCGGGTTGCGCAAAGACGAATATGTTGGTGACTGCTCCGACCTGGACGACATCATCGTGTTCCTGAGAGACGGCACCTATGTGATCAACAAGGTGGCAGATAAACTGTTCGTGGGCAAGAACATCATCCATGTGGCAGTCTTCAAGCGCAACGACAAGCGTACGATCTATAACGTGATCTATTACGACGGGAACACCGGGAACACCATGATGAAACGGTGCCCGATCACCGGCGTAACGCGCGAAAAAATCTACAATATCGGCAAGGAGCACAAGCACACCAGGATTCTTTACATGACCGCCAATCCCAATGGCGAGGCAGAAACCGTTAAGGTACACCTAAAGCCGAGGCCACGACTGAAGAAGCCGGTTTTCGAACTGGACTTCAGCGAACTGTCCATCAAGGGCCGGAACGCCGCAGGAAACATCCTTTCCAAGTATGCCGTGCACCGGATCACCATGAAAGAAAAGGGTGTATCCACACTCGGAGGGAGAAAGATCTGGTTCGACGAGGACGTCAACCGCCTCAATGCTGATGCACGTGGCATTTTCCTTGGCGAATTTGGCGGAGAGGACCAGCTACTGGTGATCACGAAATCGGGCGCGTTCAGAACCACCAACTTCGACCTTACGAACCATTTCGAGGATGACCTGCTGATCATCGAGAAATTCAGGCCCAACAAGATCTGGTCCGCTGCCTATTACGATGCCGAACAGGACTACTATTATATCAAACGGTTCCAGCTGGAGCCCACTGAACGACTCACCAGCTTCATCGGCGACCATCCGGAATCCAGACTGATCCAGATCATGGAAGTGGAATACCCGCGGCTGGAGCTTAAATTCGGCGGAAAGAACAAGGACCGTGATCCTGAGATCATCGAAGTGGCGGATTTCATTGCCGTGAAGAGCTACAGGGCCCGCGGCAAGCGCTTGTCCAATTACGAGGTGAAAGTGATCGAAGAACTTGAACCGACCATTGTTACCGAAGAAAACGGAGATGCCGGTGACAGCGATGACGATCCGGATGCAGGACCAGAGACAGGCACTGCAGGACCCGGAACAGACAACGCAGGATTCGGGACAGGCAATGTCGAACCTGAAACAGGCAATGCAGGCGGCGGGTCAGACGATGCCGAATCTGGAACAGGCAATGCAGGCGCCGGTGCAAATACCGCAGCTGCTGACAGCGCTGAAAGCATATCGGATGATCCTGACAGCGAACCGGGTGCGCAAGATAACGAATCCGGTAAAACAGGCGGTGATTCTGAAACACAGGAGAGCAGTTCAGAAGTAAAGGAAAAAAGTAAAGGAACCACAAGCAGTTCAGGAGCAGCGAAAAAAGAGTCCGCGAAAAAGGACAGGGACCCTGGGAATAAGAAAACTGCTTCCGTGAAGAAAGACCAGGTTTCAGGGATAAAGGGAACCACTTTGGTCAAAAAAGAAAAAGATGCCGGGAAAAAGGAAACCACTTCGGTGAAAAAAGCAAAGGATGCCGGGGATTCTGATCAGCGACCCGATGATGTCCCCCTGGAGATTGTCGCACCGAAAAAGGAGGATGGTCCGGGCACCGAAGATTCGAAGCAAAAGGACACGACAAAGCAAAAGGACGTGGAGGACAAAGCCACATCAAAAAAACCAGATACTAAGCCCGATGGGGATCCGAAAGGAACCGCCAAAGCAAAGAAGAAGGACGACGGCAGGGAATCGAACGGACAAATGAAACTTGAGCTCTAGCTATGCACTCCCGGATCTACCTCATAGGGTTCATGGGTTCAGGGAAAACCACGCACGGGAAAAAGATCGCCCGGATGATGGGGTACGATTTCCTGGACATGGACGAGTGGATTTCAGAAAAAGAGGGGAAAACCATCCCGGAGATATTTGCAGAAGAGGGCGAATCCCGTTTCAGGGAACTGGAAACGGCAGCGATAAAAGCAACCAATCAACTGCAGCAGGTGGTCATCGCCACCGGGGGCGGCCTCCCCTGTCATGGAAACAACATGCAGATGCTGAAAGCCTCCGGGCTTACGATCTATCTCAAGCTCACTCCCGAGGCACTGTTATCCAGGCTGAAGGAATCAAAAACAAAACGTCCGCTGTTGGAGGGTAAATCCGAAGAGGAAATGTTTGCCACGATCCGCGAAATGCTGACCGCAAGAGAACCCTGGTACAACCAGGCCGATATGACCATCGACGGTCTCGGAAGGGTCAACGAACGCGTGGTCAACGCGATCCAGCGACAGAAGTGACCCAACAAAGAGCCCTGAAGCATCAACGAACAGGTAGCGAACGCGATCCAGCGACAGAAGTGACTTTCTGGAAACTGAAACCAGGAAAGTAAGCGGTCGGGCGACAATAAAAGTGCTTCATTGTAAATTGTTCCCCGAAACAGAAACCGGCAGTGGCTGACTTGCTAGAACAGGGCCGGAATGATGGCATCGGCGATTGCCACATCCAGGTCCAGCCCGGAAAGAATTCCAGTCACTTCCTGCCTGTTGTGCCGGGCACCTTTCAGGGCGGCAGCAACCTTCTCTGTATCTATCTGCATTGTCTCGCTGAAAGTCACTTCTTCGATCACACCCTTGTGCACGTATACCTGTGAATGCAGTACGTCACCGGCTACCGCAATTGTCCGTTCCAGCCCGAATCCCGGGGAATACCCATAGATCCATTCCCACGTGCTGAATTTCTCCCTTGCCAGCGCATCGATCGCGCCCAGGTCCCCGGGTGTAAATGCATGTGCCTTATGGTCTTCCCCCGAGTGAAGGATATGTTCATATACGTGCCTGAAGAAGGATTCATTCGATAAAGGTTCTTCCAGCAGTTCCCGCAGGTTCACCACCTCGGAACGCACCGACTTCACCGCCTTGTCGCGGAACCTCCCGGCTTCCACGTACAGGCATTTAGAAAGCCGTTCCAGGTCGGTAGCATACAAAAGCGTTCCATGGTGCAGGACCCGCGACTTAAACACATGACTCGCCGTTCCGGAGATTTTACGGTCGCCCGAAAGCAGCTCATTCCGCTTTCCCATGTATGCCGGGAGTCCGAGCTCATGCAGGGCAGCGATGACCGGCGCGGTGTATTTTTTAAACTTAATGAAGTCTCCCGGCGATTCGTTGGTGATAAAGGCATAGTTCAGGTTTCCCGGATCGTGGTAGACTGCACCACCCCCTGAAAGGCGCCTTGCAAGGAGGATTCCCTGCTCCCCGAGGTAATCGGTATCGATCTCAGCCAGCGCATTCTGATGCTTTCCCACCACTACAGATGGTTTGTTTACATACTGAAAATAGAAATCCTCTGAAAAATGTTTCAGCAGGTACTCCTCCGCTGCGAGGTTGAAAAAGGGGTCGGTACTGTCACTCAGGATACACTTCACTGAAATAAAATTAGGTTGAGCGATGAATATTCCATAAAATATTCCCAAAAAAATCACGTATATGCTGCTTTTACCATGGCTTCCTCATGTTTCATCAGTTTCCCGGAGCGCATCTCCAGGACAATTCGGATCTTATATTTTTTGCAGAATATATTTTTCTTTTTTAAAAAATTAAGATTTTTTATCCAGCTGTAAACCCGCCAGGCTCCTGCATCTTCCACGAGACCGGCAGTTTCCGGATCGTCCATAAAAAAACCAGGTAGACCAGCAAACCGATGAGCACACCCAACACAGCACCGCCCAGCACATCGCCCGGATAATGCACCCCCAGGTAGATCCTGCTGTACCCCACGATCGTTGCCCAGGAAAGCATAAGGGCCGTGAACCAGCCTTTCCTGACGATCAGCAGCAACAGCATGGCAACAGCAAAGCTATTGGCAGCATGCGATGAAACAAAGCCGTACATCCCCCCGCACTTTCCGTTCACCAGGTGCACCACGTCCTGAAGCGCCTGCTCCCTGCATGGCCGGAGCCTTTCAAAGACCTCCTTGAACAGGTGCACCGAAACCTGGTCTGCCAGGGTCACTGCCAGCGCAATGGATAGGATGATGGGTACCAGTTGCCACCTGCGGGTCCAGCCCAGGTATAACAGCAGGAGCAGGTAGAAGGGCCACCAGGTGGTTTTCCCGCTGATCCAGAACATGATACTGTCAAAAGCATCGCTGTGCAGGCCGTTTAGGAATAGAAACAGCCTGGTATCAAGATCATTCAGTGTGGAAAGCATGCAGCAAATGTAATTCCTTTTTCTTACCCGTTCAACATTTTCCAGATTCGGTCGCGCAACTGCACAAGTCCCTGGTTGGCCACGGAGGAAATAAACACATAGGGAACATCCGGGAGGTCCTGCCGCACTTCGTCCATCAGTTCCTCATCCAGCATGTCCGCTTTGGAGATCGCCAGCAGCCGTTGCTTATCAAGCAATTCCGGGTTATACTCGTTCAGTTCATTCACCAGCACTTCGTATTCCTTGCGGATATCATCACTGTCGGCAGGAACAATGAACAGCAGTATGGAGTTTCGTTCGATATGCCGCAGGAACTGGTGCCCCAGCCCCTTACCCTCACTGGCACCTTCGATGATACCCGGGATGTCGGCCATCACGAACGACCTGTCGTCGCGGTACCTGACAATCCCCAGGTTCGGCACCAGGGTAGTGAATGGATAATCGGCAATCTTGGGCTTGGCAGCAGAGACCACCGAAAGCAGCGTGGATTTGCCGGCATTAGGGAATCCCACGAGGCCGACATCCGCCAGCAGCTTCAGCTCCAGGATCACCCAGTCCTCCTGTCCCGGTTCACCCGGCTGGGCAAAACGCGGGGTCTGGAAGGTCGACGACTTGAAATGGTCATTGCCCAGTCCTCCCCGTCCACCGGGCATCAGGATCTGTTCTTCATTGTGGGAGGTAATCTCGAAGAGCAGTTCACCTGTTTCAGCATTTTTGGCCACGGTACCCAGCGGCACCTCGATAATCACATCCTTGCCGTCTGCACCGGTTTTCAATGAGGAACTTCCCGCCTCACCGTTGGTGGCAAAAATATGTCTCTGGTATTTCAGGTGCAGCAGGGTCCAGAGCTGTTCATTTCCCCTTACAATCACATGGCCTCCCCTGCCGCCATCCCCGCCATCAGGACCCCCCTTGCGGGTGAGCTTGTCACGGTGCAGGTGTGCAGACCCGGGTCCGCCCTTTCCGGAACGGCAGAAGATCTTCACATAATCGACAAAGTTGGAATTGCTCATAACGTAAAAATACAAAGTTCCCTGAGATATGCAGTTGCATACACAGTTAAATCGTTCAATAACAGACAAAAAAAGGCAGCCATGGCCACCTTTTCAATTTTTTTTTCAGAAAAAATCATGCCCCGGCCTCATGAAACTTTTCGAATCCCTCCACGGCATCTACGATCCTTTTAAATATCTGGTCAATGGTACCGATCCCGTTCACGGGTACATGCTTGTGCATCTTCTCATAGTAATATGTCACGGGCACGGTCTGGCGCTCATACACATCAATCCGGTTGTTGATCGTCTCCTCATTGTCATCCGACCTGCCACTTTCCTCACCTCTTTTTACCAGTCTTTTTAACAGTTCGCCCCTGGGTACTTCGAGGGAAATCTCCATGGTAACACGCTCGTCGTAATCCGTAAGTGCTTTCCTGAGTTCACGGGCCTGCTCAACTGTCCGTGGGAAACCGTCAAATACAAAACCCGGTCCGTCTTTGTGCTCTTCCAGTTTTTTCCTGATCATCCCGATGACGATCTCATCAGGCACAAGTTCTCCTGCATCCATGATCTTTTTTGCCTCTGTACCAAGACTGGTTTTGTTTGCCACTTCACTGCGCAGCAGATCGCCCGTTGAAATGTGGATAAGGTTGTACTTTTTAATGAGCTTTTCTGCCTGTGTTCCTTTCCCGGATCCGGGAGGGCCGAATAATACGATATTTAACATGTTATAGGTTTGATTAGAATGGTGAATAAAAGAAAGATGCAAAAGTAAAAAATCTTGCCGTCAATCTTTCACCAAAGTATATATTTCAGGAAGATTTCTTGCGTACCCGTTGTAATCGAGCCCGTAACCCAGCACAAATTCGTTGGGGATCTCAAATCCCACGTAATCCAGCTTTACCTCCTTCTGCAATGCATCCGGCTTGTGGAGCATGGTGGCGACCATGATTTCCTTTGGCTGGTATCCGCTCAACTGCCGGATAATCGTATCCAGGGTGATGCCGGTGTCGACGATATCTTCCAGGATCACCACCGTGCGGTCCTTCAGATCCTGGTTGATCCCGATCAGCTGCTTCACGGTTCCGCTGGTCTGTGTCCCTTCATAGGAAGCCAGTTTCAGGAAGGTGATCTGGCAGGGAAAGGTAATCTGCTTGAACAGGTCACTGGCAAACATGAATGCCCCGTTCAGGATACCCAGGAAAATGGGGTTTTTATCGGCCAGGTCCCGGTTCATCTCTGCGGCGATACGGGAGATCTCTTTGCAGATCCGCTCTTCAGTGATCGTGGTCTCGAAGGTAAGGTCGAGTACCTTGGTACGCTTTTTCAACATGTTCAGAAAAGTTTCTGCGAAGATAAAAAAAGTTTAAAACAATGAAATATCCTGTTGCCCTGGCAAGAATGTGCCGATTTTCGGTATTTCCGTCGGATATTTTACGGTTTTTTACGAAATTTGCCACCCAAAAGACCGAGAATTATGATTCACATCACATCAACCAGTAAAAATGATAAAAAAATGTTGTTCCGGTGAACCGCATAAAGGTTGATGGTGTTTATTGAACAGTCAGTTTTTCTATGCAGTATTACGGTTAATAAAAGTATGCAATCATCAACCAAAACAATCAATACATGAATCCAAAAGTAAGCATCATTATGGGGTCCACCTCCGACCTTCCCATCATGGAACAGACGGCAAAGATCCTCGACGAATTTGAAATTCCATTTGAGATCAATGCACTCTCAGCACACCGCACACCTCAACAGGCCATGGATTTTGCACGTGGCGCCTACAACCGGGGCATCAGGGTGATCATTGCCGGTGCAGGAGGTGCAGCGCACCTGCCGGGTGTTGTTGCAGCACTCACCACGTTGCCGGTTATCGGGGTACCGGTGAAGGCTTCGATCTCCCTCGACGGATGGGACTCACTGCTTTCCATTGTACAGATGCCTCCCGGAATACCGGTGGCAACGGTTGGAGTCGATGGGGCCAGGAACGCCGGCATTCTAGCAGCACAGATACTGGCAACAGGTGACGAAACAATCATGCGGAAGATGGAAACTTTCAAATCCAGCCTCGAAAGCAAGATCGTCAAGGCAAATGAAGAACTGAAAGCTGTAAAATACAAGTTCAAAACGAACTGATCGGTGCAAACTGATCTGGATCAAGGATCTGATCATATTACTGAAATGATCGGATGCAGATCTGATCGATTGCTGAACTGATATTTTACTGCAACCACAGAAACATAACATATGACTGACCCATTCAATCAGTGGGCAAAGCAAAGACCGGGAATTTTTCTCCCGGTCTTTTTTTTGTCTTTCTTCCTGGGAAGCACCGCCCAGGAACCATGTACAGGTGCCTATGGACTGGCGCGGGGAGAGGTGTGCGCCATAGGTACAGACGGCGAATATGCACTTTTCAATCCAGCCCTACTGGCCGGGCACCGGTCGCCGGTATACAGCACCGGTCATTCCCGCCCTTTTGCCATCCGGGAACTTGGAGTGTCCAGTCTTAGCGGTATCCTGCCCTCCGGACCTGGCACCTTTCGGCTGCAAATCACCGACTACGGGATCAGCGGGTACCGCGATCTTTCGGCGGAACTTGCCTACGGGATGCAATTAGCGGAGCACCTCTTCGCCGGCATCAGCTTCCAATACTACAACACGGCAATAACCGGCGACTGGAACTACCTCTGGACAGTGGGATGGGGCGCCGGACTGCGCTATGACTTTTCAACAGCCACCCGGGCAGGTATCGTACTGCTGAATCCGGTAACTGTGGGGAACCACTCCGGTTATGGCCCACTGTTCCCCGCCATGATCGCAGCAGGGCTCGCTCATGTCATCTATGAGAACACGACACTGCTTGTTGAATGCAGTTATCGAAGCACAGCACCTGCACAATTGAATCTCGGACTGGAATATGAGCTCTATGAATGGGTTACCATCGCCTGCGGGTTCCATTCCTCCCCTGCCACGTATGCCTTTGGTGCCGGTTTTCAGCGTGATGAATTCGGCGTGCATCTTGCCACGGCATGGTCGGCACTCCCGGGACTTCATCCTGCCATAATGTTCACCTGGCAACCGGCAAAATGAGAACAGCATGGACCATCACAGGACTGATTATGGCAGTGTTGGCGCATGCCCAGGATCCCATGGGAGCCGATTGGATCATGCAGGAACTCATGGAAAACGGCCAGGGCGGAGAAGCTGAAGAGCTTTATGCCAGCGTCACCAGGCACATTGAAGAACCGGTCGACCTGAACAATTGCAGCAGGGAGGAGCTTGAAAAAACAGGAATATTTACCCCGTTCCAGGTGTTTGCCGTCATGGATCAACGAGAACGCTACGGTCCTTTTTTCAGCATCTGTGAACTGGCTGCCATCCCGGGGATCAACAGGGAATTCCTGAAGGAGATCCGGCTGATGATTACTTTTTCCGAAGAAGAAGAACAGCCGGTGACCAGGCAGCACATTGACGGGATGCTGCTGACAAACGTTGCCTGCCGGTTTCCTCCCGCTTCAGGCCTCCGCAATGCAGCAGGGGAACAGCCTGCCTACCGGGGAGACCCGCTGAAATTTACACAGCGCATCCGGATCAGTCATGGTGACCAGCTTTCACTGGGAGCCGCATTTGAAAAGGACCCGGGAGAGGCATGGTTCAACCGGAAACGACCCGAGCACTTCACCGGGTACATGGCATATACACCAGGGAACTTCATTGAACAGCTGGTTGCCGGAAATTTCAGGATCCACCGGGGGATGGGACTGGTACACCGGCTGGGGTTCAGTTCCCGCAGTACCGGGAATGCACTGAACGGATACCGGAGGTCCTACGGGAAACCCTTCGCCTCCACCCTGGAATATGACTACTTCCGGGGAGTATATGGGTCGGCTTCGATGGGGAAATGGGACCTCGACATGTTCCTGTCACATACACCTGCTGACATATCGTTTTTCAGGCTGACAGAAAAAAAGGACCTTTTTGAAATGACCCGGCAAACGGGCCTGCACAGAACCACCGGCGAAAGCAGGGGTTATGATCTTGCCAGGATTTCATCTGCAGGCGGTTCGCTCAACAGATCGGGAAAAAACAACTACGCTGGTTGTTCCTTCACTGGCGCACACATGCAGCTGACACAACCGGGAACAGATTCACTGAAGATCGTGGATCCACTGAGGTTTACGGATCCACTGAAGGGTTTTGATTCATTGAAGGATTCGGATTCATTGAAGCTCGCAGATGTTCTGAAGTTTTCAGATCCATTGAAATCATCCCGGGCAGCGATGTCGGTCTACGGCGTTGCATTCGGGACAAATTATGAGGTTTATGGTGAAGTAGCACTCGACAATACATTTCAGGGAGCTGCCACCATCGGAGGTTCCCTGGTGGTCAACCCGGCGCTTTCAGCAGGGGCATCCCTTCAACGGTATTCGACCGGCTACCGGGGCGCTATGCCCGGAACGGAAAATTCTGAAGATGATGAATACAACCTTCGGCTGAGGGTGCAGATCACACCATTCAGGTATGGCAGGATGATCGTGTACCATGATCTCAAAGTCTCCGGCCGGGAAGCCCGCTACACAAAGCCCGGGATTCCGGAGCAGTACAGTATCATTGAATGTACCTGGGGAAGACCCAACGGACCCGTAATCATATTCAGGTATTCCGGGAAAACAACGAGGGAAATCAATGCAGGGAATCGGCCCGGGACCGGTTCTCTTACGGGACAACAGAACCATCACTTCAGGATCCATTACAGGTGGGCACCGGTGGAATCGGTCATACTGCAGGGAAGGATTGAGATCAGCATGCAGTGCGACGGGCATATCGACGGGATTGTCTCTGCAATTGAACCAGCAACGTTCCCTGGTAAAGGACGCGAAGCCGTGCCTGAAGAAAAAGCCGAAACAGAACCCGGACCAGGATTAATAACAATGTCCGGCATAAAACCCCGACCCGGGCACAACGCCGGCAGTATGGCCTACCAGCAGGTACAATGGATCCCACGCCAGGGCATCCGCATCACATACAGGTACCTGTTGTTTGATGTCGGTGACTGGGAGAACCGCATCTACAGCCATGAGCCCGGTGTAAAATACAGCTTCCTGTTCCCGTCGTGGGCTGGAAAAGGCAGCCGGAATGTGTTGGTCTTTTCAACAAAGATCGGTCGCAGGATTACGCTGCGCGGCAAATACGGGCTGACGGTTTATGCCCACAGGTGGGAAACGGGCTCTGGCAACGACGTTCGCAAAGGCAACCGACTGACAGACATGGAATTCCAGGTCCAGGTGGACCTGTACTAAGCACAGATTCTGGAAACATTGATGCAGACCGCACTTCAGGTGGGCGTTGGTGGCTACTATCGGCCAACTGACCTCTATTACCGGTCCATTTTCCTGCTCCTGCGTGAGCTGCGGGCACCTTTGCCACCCAGGAATCCCCATCCGCCCGATCCCAGCACAAATCCGAATGAGTACCAGAACCCGTTGTTATTGGGCGCAAATACGGTCACATCCTCACGCCAGATCATGGCCACCAGGTCGATGGGTGCGATGATCCCATGCCACAGACCGTACAGGAACCCGTACCTCGTGCCGTCCAGGCATTCGGAAACATCCTCGTAATTGGAGCATCCGGATATCACCAGGATCATGAAAAGACTGATAAGTAAAACCGGGGTGTAATGAATGCGTGATAAAGCTTTCATGGTGTATATTATTAGTGCATGAAAATCTGATTTATGTCAGTCCTTAATGTCCGCTATGTACATAAACTGCCGATTTTGAGCGGTACCCGAAAGCCGGCCGCGCCTGGTTCCGGGTTACTGCAAAAATATATCAGTCAAACTTCAGATCCCGCACATTCAGCTGCGTACTCCGTCGGCCACGGTATTCATTTTCCTCCACCGAATAACAAAGGTCAAAGGACTTTCCCTGCAGGATCTTTTCAAACATTTTCCCTTGCTGAAAGGCAATCGCAGTAAACACCTTGAAGGGGTTTTCCTCCTGCACAAGCTGCAGTCTCAGGTGATCGCCCTCGGTGCCAACCCGCTTGCCCATTCCATTGTCAGAAACATTTTCGGTCAGGAATACCGGCGCCGGGTTCTCCGGTCCGAACGGCCTGAACTGGTTGAGTATCCTGACAAATTTATCATCTATCTCAGACAATTGCAGCTCCGTGTCGATCTCTACCACAGGGATGAGCTGGTCGGGGTGAATGTTCTCGTGTATGTATTCCTCAAACCGTTTAGAAAACCGTATGATGTTGGTCACCTTCATGGTCAGACCGGCGGCATATTTATGTCCGCCGAAATTCTCCAGCAGGTCGCTGCAGGCTTCAATGGCCTGGTAGAGATCAAATCCGTTCACCGACCGCGCAGATCCTGTGGCCAGTCCGTTGGATTTCGTAAGAATGACCGTGGGACGGTAATAGTGTTCCATCAGGCGGGACGCCACGATTCCGATCACCCCCTTGTGCCATTCAGGGTTATAAAGTACCGTGGATTTCTGTTCCTGCAGCAGCCTGTCCTTCTGGATCATCTCCACCGCCTGCCGTGTAATAGAGGTGTCCACATCGCGGCGTTCCGTATTGATCAGGTTGATGTTTTTGCTGATCGACAGGGCCTTCTCCAAGTCATCGCTGACCAGCAGCTCCACCGCCGTCTTGCCCGACTCCATTCTTCCTGCTGCATTCAGGCGGGGACCGATCTTAAAGACGATCTCTTCCACCGTGATATTATTGTCGTTAAAGGCCGACACATTTTTGATCGCCTGCAGGCCCGTACGTGGCGATTTGGAAAGCTGCTGGAGCCCGAAATAGGCCAGGATCCTGTTCTCACCGGTAATGGGTACGATGTCAGATGCAATACTTACCACCACGAGGTCGAGCAGGTGGGTGATGTCATCAAACGGGATGTTCATTTTTGAGGACAATGCCTGGATCAGTTTGAATCCCACACCGCATCCTGACAGTTCCTTGAAAGGGTAACTGCAGTCAGACCGCTTTGGATCCAGCACTGCGACGGCATCGGGAAGCATCTCGGCGGGTTGGTGGTGATCGCATACTATAAAATCGATGCCCTTGGACCGGGCATAGGCAATTTTTTCCACGGCCTTGATACCGCAATCCAGTGCAATGATCATCCGGTATCCTCTCTCGGCAGCATAATCGATTCCCTTTTGCGAGACACCATATCCCTCGCTGTACCGATCGGGAATATAGTAGTCGAGGTGCTGCAGGTGGTCCTTGAGAAAGGAATACATGAGCGCAACGGCCGTGGTGCCGTCCACATCATAGTCGCCATAGATCAGCGCGCCTTCATTGTTGCTGATGGCAGCCAGGATACGTTCCACGGCTGCTTCCATGTCCTGCATCAGGAAGGGATCGTGCAGTTGTGCGAGGTCGGGCCGGAAAAAGGATTTGGCTTCATCAAAAGTATGGATGCCGCGTTGCACCAGCAGGTTGGCCAGTACTTTATTAATGCCAAGCGCACGGCTCAGCGCAAGTACTTCGGCCTCCGGCCCCTGTGATTTGATGATCCAGTTTTTCTCCATCCCCCCTCTGTGCATATTTAGTACAAAAATAACATAATAGACGATCTTTAAGGAGTTCTTCAGTTTTATTTCCCGGCTTAAGATATCATCACTGATCAGCATAATGAATCATAAACTATTCAGGAAGATGTACTTGTTGTTTGTTAATGTGCCTGATGTTGCAGATATCTTAAAAAATGACCAAAAATGATCGATGCAATGATGTATGTCACTCCCGATGCCTGTCACATTCAGGCACAGGACAATACTGCACGCACACTACCTGTAATTGAGCAGATCAACTTCATCTGCAATATGATAAATTCGGCATATTATCCTGCTTTTATCTATCTTTGGACCATTATTAAAAATGAGCAGATTTACCATGTCAGAGCCAATTCTTTCAGAACAGGAGCAAATTAGAAGAAATGCATTGGAAGAGATCCGTCAACTGGGGATCGATCCTTATCCTGCCGCGGAATTCAGGACCAATAGTTACTCAACGGAGATCAAATCACAGTTTGATGAAAACGAAAACAACCTGCAGGACGTAACCGTAGCGGGCAGACTTATGTCTAAACGCATCATGGGAAAAGCCTCATTCGCTGAGATCCAGGATACAAAGGGCAGGATTCAGCTCTACCTGAACCGCGATGAAATCTGTCCGGGCGAGGACAAAACCCTCTACAATACACTGTTTAAAAAACTACTCGATATCGGTGATTTCATCGGTGTCAGGGGGTTTGTATTCCGGACACAGATGGGTGAGATCTCCATTCATGTAAAGGAACTGACATTGTTGAGTAAATCCATCCGTCCACTTCCCGTGGTAAAGGAAAAAGACGGAAAGACCTACGATGCTGTCACTGACCCCGAGTTCAGGTACAGGCAGCGCTATGTTGACCTGGTGGTGAATCCGGAGGTCCGCGAAGTATTCAGGAAAAGAACACAGATATACAATTCGCTCAGGGAGCTGTTTAACAGCAAAGGGTACCTGGAGGTGGAGACCCCGGTACTGCAGCCCATCCCGGGCGGCGCCGCGGCAAGGCCGTTCATCACGCATCACAACGCACTTGACATGCCGCTGTATTTGCGGATAGCGAATGAGCTCTACCTGAAGCGCCTGATCGTGGGCGGTTATGAAGGCGTATATGAGTTTTCCAAGGATTTCCGAAACGAGGGAATGGACCGGACCCACAACCCGGAGTTCACGGTGATGGAGATCTATGTGGCGTACAAGGACTACAACTGGATGATGGACTTCACCGAGGAGATGATCGAAAAAGTGGCACTGGACCTGCATGGCACAACGAAAGTTATGCTGGGAGAGACGGAAATCGATTTCAAGCGCCCTTACCGGCGCATCACCATGCTTGATGCCATCAAAGAATATACGGGTTTTGATGTAACCGGTCTGAACGAGGCCGATCTTCGGGTTCAGGCCGAACGCCTCGGCGTTGAACTGGATGTAACCATGGGCAAAGGAAAGATTATTGATGAAATTTTCGGTGAGCGGTGTGAACCCCATTTCATCCAGCCCACCTTTATTACTGACTACCCGGTGGAAATGTCGCCGCTCTGCAAGAAACACAGGGAAAATCCTGAGCTCACCGAACGGTTCGAACTCATGGTCAATGGCAAGGAGATCTGCAATGCCTATTCTGAGCTCAACGATCCGATCGACCAGCTCGAAAGATTCAAAGAACAGCTGAAACTATCGGAGAAGGGCGATGATGAGGCCATGTTCATCGACATGGACTTTGTGCGTGCCCTGGAATACGGCATGCCTCCTACCTCGGGAATGGGACTTGGCATGGACCGGCTGGCCATGCTCATGACCAACAGGACCAGCATCCAGGATGTGTTGTTTTTCCCGCAGATGCGTCCGAAGAAGGAGAGACCGGGAGACGGGGAGACGGGGAGACGGGGAGACAAGGAGACCGGGGGACCGGGAGACAAGGGGACCGGGGGACCGGGAGACGGGGCTTCAGCGGATTCCCAAAACACAGCAAGCAAAGCCAGGGAGGATATTCCCGCAGGGCTGAGCAATCTCACCGATGAAGAAAAGCAGGTACTGAAACTCCTCCAGGAGCAGTCCCCCGTTGATCTCAATGAGCTCAAAGGCCAGACCGGACTCAGCAACAAGAAATGGGACAAGGCGATTAAAGGATTACGCGCGAAGGAACTTGCGAAGGTGGAGAAGACTGATGAGGGGTTGTTTCTAGAGTTGGTTTAGACACTTAGGCTTATGAAATATAGAGCCTCAACCATCAGGCTGGTGTTTTTTTGTCCCTGGTTTATTACACACAATTTCATTAAATAAAAGTCTATTCGCCTTTCCCAATCGCATACCCGATTCTAGGCCTGTTCTTATCAAGCTGTTCCTGACGCATTAATTCTTTTATTGCTTTAAATATCAATTCAAATTGTTTGTCGTATTTAGATTCAAGCTCGAGAATCTTTCTTTCAAGCTCTTTGTTAGAAGAAAATAGTTCTCTTAATCTGACAAATACCCTGACAATCAGAACACTTGTCTCAACTGCCATCTGTGTGTTTAAAACATTTGCCAACATAATTGTTCCGTGTTCTGTGAAGGCATATGGGTTAGTCGCCGAATGTTTTAGTTTTTCAAGGTGGTCGCAATTTGCGACCAGTTCTTGTTTTGCATCAGACGTTAATTGAAACATGAAGTCTTTTGGGAATCGACTAAAGTTCCTTTTTACCTGTTCATTTAAATTTTTTGTTTTAACTCCAAAAAATTCCGCCAGGTCACTATCAATCATGACCCCATGTCCCCGAATTATCAGTATTGCCCGATCAATTTTCTCATTTATCAAAGAGTTCTCCGAATTTACCATAATATTACTTTTAAAGGATTCATCTTATTAATGTGCTGAGAGGAATTAATTATCGGATTCTAATAGAAATAAATCATCAAGAATTGATTTTACTTAGAATTGAAATGTAAAATTTTGTAATAGAGAGATTAATAGCATAATTGACGATTGATGAAGAAAAGCTGGTACTGAAAAAGTTGCTGAAAGGGCTAATATTTCAAGAAAAACACTTTATGAAATTGAAAAAGGTTCAGAAAGTGTCAGTATTGGATCTTATCTTCCAGTACTGTTAGTTCCGGGCCTGGAGAATGATCTTTTTGTTTTCACATCCCGTTTTAAAAACTATTCCTATTTTCACAGCATCAATAAGCAGATCATTGCGATGATTATCTCCATTTTAAGATATATTTTAAGATATATAGCAGCGCTTGTGCTTATCCTGCTGGTTAAAAGTGTGGATGCCCGGGAATCAAAAAGCCAGGGGTCGACCTATCCAGTTCGATCAAGCAACCTGGATGGTCCCCACTCCTTGCATATAGAATTGGCCGGCCGGATGCATCCGCGGAACCGGGAAACCTGAATATTCAAATAAAGGATCATTAATGTTTTGAAAAACTGTCACCATGCATAAAATATTTTCACTCAGTTCGCTTGCGATTCTCCTGCTTCTTTTTGTGAATGTGGAACGTATTAAAAGCCAGTCTTCAAGTAACAAAAAAGCACTTGACTACCACATTGACGAAGATAGGAATGAGGATTTCGGCGACCTGGTCTGGTCGGATGAATTTGATGTTGCAGGGGTCATTGATACCTCCAAATGGTTTCACCAGACAAAGTTGCCCAATGGGACCAGCTGGTGGAACAGTGAAATTCAACACTATACAGATCGGATTGAAAACGCTTTCAACGATAGCGGCTACCTGCACATCGTAGCCAGAAAAGAAGAATTTACCGATCAGGGCCAGACGAAACAGTATACCTCAGCCCGGTTGAATTCAAAATTTGCTTTTACATATGGCAAGGTCGAGATCCGTGGCATCCTTCCCACAGGCGTGGGTACCTGGCCAGCCATGTGGACCCTCGGAAAAAATATAACAGAAAATGGCGGCTACTGGTTCACCCAGGGATATGGCACCGCGGGCTGGCCCGCTTGTGGTGAAATCGATATCATGGAACACTGGGGCACCAACCAGGATTATGTTTCAAGTGCCCTGCACACGCCTTCCAGCTATGGAAATACAAGCAATAAGGGCGGTCGCATTGTTTCAAATGCCTCCACGGAATTTCATGTGTACAGACTTGAGTGGACCCCTGAAAAAATGGTATTCAGTATCGATTCAATCGTTCATTACACCTATAACCCCGTTGTAAAAGATGCCAGGACGTGGCCTTTTGACAAGGATCAGTATATGTTGCTCAATGTTGCCGTATTGCCCGATATTTCAGAAGATTTTACCCAAAGTCCCATGATTATTGACTATGTAAGGGTTTATGAATATATTGGTGAAACCTCAACTCAGGTGAGGGAATACACAGATCCGGTCATCTACCCAAATCCGGTGGAAGATTTCCTGACCATAGAAGTGGACCAACCGATCCACTCCAGGGTTGAGATTTATTCTTTAAGTGGCAGGTTGATGTACAGTAATCAACTGCAATTTACTTCGCATCAGATAAATGTATCATCATTTGACAAAGGACTCTATTTTATCACGGTAAATTCACAGGACTTCGTAAAAACAGGTAAGATAATTAAACTTTAACCTGATATATCTGCCTGGTTTTCAAATTCACACTCACCTTTCCAACGGTTAGAACCATTGGTTAAATTTCACGAAAGTTTTCATACATTCACCCGTGTGATTGACCTCAATGGTTGAACATGGTTTACCGCGTTCTAAAAACCATATCCGAACCCGACATAGAAAATTTCCGGGAATCCCACCCCGGTTCTTAAAATGATTCCCCCCCTGCTCCTGTGATACCTGTATCCAACGGAACCAGCTGGATATACGGCGGACTGGGCAGGAAACATTCCAATACCAGCGCTGATTTCTGTATATGAATTTCGTTTCCCCAGCAGCGCCATCGCGGAGAGATCAATAAAAGATGCGCCATCCTGGTTCAACCTTCGGGTAAACCTGGTATACCTTCCTTTTAACCATAGTGAGCTTACTTCCCTCTTTTCAAATGATACCAGCTTCCTTTCGTAGGCAATATTGGCTTCACTGACCACCAAAGCAGTACCCGCTGAACCGACAACGGCATTCTTCGCTTCTTTGCGAGAGAAAATTTCCTGTAAAATATTTTGGGCATTACAGGTGCCGGAAACAATTAAAAATATCGTTACCGCAATAAGATTGGATCTCATAAAATATTTTTTGCGGATCAGTAATAATCCTGATTAAAAATAACAAGTTGGGTATTATTTAGTTCAGTCTGGTATATAACAGTGGAAATTATGAATTTACGAATTAAAGTTGCGTAAAGTAAAGGTTGGGAATCTCACGCCAGCCTGCTTTACCATTTCACATTAAAAATCATCTCCCGCTGCCGGATGAATTCCATATTATTAATTAACTTGTCAATGTAAAATTAACATCCAACTATCATGCTACACATCCGCAAAAAAATCATGTCAGCTTTTCTTGTTTTTGTTCTTTCTGCCGGCGCAGTGTTCGTCAATGCCCAGGAAAATGAATGGGTCCAATTATTCGATGGAAAAACACTTGATGGCTGGGCGATTCACAGCGGTTTTGCAAAATACAGGGTCGAAAATGGCGAGATTATTGGTACCGCTGTAAAAGGCAGTCCGAATACATTTCTCTGCACCGAACAGACTTTCGGGGATTTTATTCTTGAATTTGAGGTCTTCCTGGTGAGTCCGGAGCTGAATTCCGGCGTTCAGTTCAGGAGCATGATCGCAAAAGAGGAGACCTCCTTCTGGTTCAGGAATGACAACGGAGCGTTACAACAAAAAACCATCCCGGCCGATCGCGTATATGGTTACCAGGTGGAGATTGCCGGTGAAGAGAAGGGGAGTGCAGGTGGCGTGTATGATGAAGCCCGGCGTGCGTTCATGACCCCTTGGTGGCCCGAAAAAGGATCTGAGGAGAGCAAAGCCTTTAAAAACAACCAATGGAATAAATACAGGGTTGAGTGTAAAGGGGATGCGATCCGAACGATCGTAAATGGAATTGTCGTTGCCGAATTCAGGGATGGATTGAATTTCGAAGGGATCATTGGCCTCCAGGTCCATGACGTTGGACAGGATCCTGCTCTTTATGAAGTAAAATGGAGAAATATCCGGGTATTACCGCTGGATTGAGTCAGCCATTTCAGTAATTGGTGTCAGCTCAATTTTTCTGAATTCAACCTCAGAGCCCTCCGCCTGCAACGCGATCTGCCCTTTTGTGGCTGTGCAATCATAACCGTGGTTGACCATTTCCCCATTCACCCAGACCTTGATTTCATCCTCCACGCACTCAACCACCATGGTGTTCCATTCACCCACAGGATTTTCAGCATCCATAAGATGCTTAATATTGCGTCCTTTCCCTTCGGTGATCCCCCAGTTTTCTTTGGGTCCGCGCCGTACTTCCATGCTGTCAACCCTGATATCCTCCACGATACACCAGAAATCGCCGGCGTTGCCGTGCTGCATCTGTACCTCAAGTGATTGCGGGAACATACCGTACAATGCCCGGGTTGTGCTGGCGTGTACCAGCACACCACAATTACCCGGGGTTCCTGCAAAACGGTATTCCACTTCCAGCCGGTAATTCGAATAGACCTCATCCGTAATGATATGTCCCCCGGGAGTACCCAGGCTCACCAGCATTCCATCACGTACGATAAACGGATTGAGGGTATCCGGATTTGCGTCCATCGCAGGCACATCAATATGCCATCCACTCAGATCTGTCCCGTTGAACAGGCTGATCGTGTCTGATGAGGTATTATTACAGGAAACAAGGAAAAGCAGCAACAGAAAGGGTAACGTTTTCATGGTATTTGGTGTTGATTAGAACCATAAACATACACAAAACCACCGAATCATACATCCACAATAAGTAAAACTTTGGAATCTACACATCGCAATATTTACCTAATGTGTCTTGTCGTTGATTCACCCGCTTGGAAATATAAAATGCCAGGAGAATGAGAAGGGATATGAATCCTGACGGGACCTTCACCTTCGTTGATAAATTGCCGTTACTCCCGGAAGGAGAATACGGTGGACCTTTCAGGGAATATGTCAGCAACAACATTGTTTACCCCATTTTTGCCAAAATGAATGGAATCTGGGGACAGGTCGAAACGGTATTCATCGTTGATACTGAAGGCCGGATCAGGAACCCGGGAGCCACAAATATCATCAGCTCTGACCTGGTCATTGAAGAAATCAGGGTCTTGTATGAATCGCCCGCGTGGGAACCGGGGGTCCTTGGCGGATTTCCCGTCAATGTCAGCATGAGTTGGAATTTTATGTTCCCTGACAGACCGACATTGTCATTACTCGATAACAATGTCAAAATCAATTTTACTGAAATTCAAAGAGATTCAACTTCCACTGGGGAATCCGGGGAAGATTTATTCTATATCGTTGAAGAGATGCCCACTTTTAAAGAGGGGATCCTGCATGGGAGTTCAGGAAATTTATCGCGGAAAATCTGCAGTATCCTGAAGTTGCAGCTGTAAATGGTGTCAGTGGACGAGTAATCGTTCAGTTTGCCATTGACAAAAACGGCTATGTCACAGACGTAAAAATTGTCAGAAGCATTCATCCTGCCCTGGACCGGGAGGCGGTCAGGGTCATATCATCCTCACCTCCATGGACACCAGGCAAACAAAGGGGAGAGAACGTTAAAGTACTCTTTACGTTCCCTATTAATTTCACTCTCAATGTTATTGGTATTAATTGAATAGCAAGTATCAGTTTTGAGCTGTTTTTTTTCGCAGACTGTCCCCGAAGAAGGATCAAGACCCGGTGAGAAGTAAAAATCATCCGAATATAGTAGTTATGGGTGATATTCAGAATCTTCATGCAATGCAAAAAGGTTAAAATACTCCGATTCATACACCAGCACGCTGTTTTCCGGGGGTACCGGCTTTTCAAAAACACTTGTCCTGCCCGGGTAGATCAGGTTCTCCCCTTTCTTCTGAACCAGGAAAAAGACCTGGTCATATTTTTGTCTCAGCGAATCATCGACTTCAATGTGGGTTGCTGCGATCTTCACCCTGAGTTCCCATGCCACCCACCATTCCAGACCATGCCGCGCGAAAATGATGGTTCTCTCCGGATCATCAATCTCATTTCTTATCAACTTCATGTCTGTGTATGATTCCCCGGTGATGGCCATTGACTTGGGATGTATGAGCCGGATTGAAACGGTAAATGCAACCAGTGCCAAAACTGCATAGGTGAGGATTCTTCCTGTTTGTCTGCTGAAACAGGGATAAAGAAAAAGCAAGGCAAGCGCCTGTGGGATAAAGAGCATCAGTCCCAGTCGCCGACCGTATTCAAATCCGTAGAAAGGAAATGCGAGAAGGACAATGAACCACATCAGCACCAGCAATATGTTCCTGTCATCATCCTGTATCAATTCCTTTTGTCTTCGTACTACCCGGATGATGCTCCAGGCAAGGAGAAAAGAAAAAACAAAATTAAACACCCCGAAGGGGTAATAAAGCAGTCTTGGACTGATAAATATACTGAACGCCTCCTGCCAGAAGGTTACCATCGCCAGGGCCCGGCCAGGATCAAAAACCGCCACCAGCAGTATCCCGGCCACAACCGCACCGGCAATGGGCAGCACTGCTTTCCACCTGTAAAAGAACAACAATGCCAATACAAGAAAGCAAAGTATGATACAAAACACTCCGAAATGCGTCAGGGCAATAAGGATCACCATCGCCAGGGCTAAAGTCAGATCCTTCAACCCGCGGTATTTCAGGAATTTTAAAAAAAACAAGGTAAAAAAGGTCATAAAAGTCAGTCCAAGGGAATTCTTCTGTGCATCGCAAGCCAGATCAAGAGGCGCATAGGAAAGCACCGCAAAGGCAGCAACCGCTAACAGGAATAACGACGGATAGTTCCCTTTCACGATATCCTTATAAATTCTGAAAAGCGGGTAGAGCAAAAGCGGAAATCCGATCGTATCAATGATCTTGGAAACGATGATGATCAGCTGCTCCTGACCGGCGCCCGGAAAAAGAAACAAAATGACCTTTACGATCCAGGCATTCAGGTAAAATAACAAGGGCATATCCGGCAGGGCCAGGTGGCCATTTTCCAGAACCGATCTGATCTGAACCAGGTTGTATCCTCCTCCCAGGCCCGGGACCAGGGGGATGCTGAAATTCAGAAAGCCCCGAACCACTACCGCGAGAATAAAAACGATGAGGAACGGGTGACTGGTTTTCATGGAAGAGCAAGTTAGCCGGTTGCAGAGCCAAGTTATAAAAACATTATCATAAAATCAATTGATTTTCAGCTGCTTCCTTTGAGCTTCAACGTGTATCTCACATTAAATATAAACAGGCCGGCCCGGGAGCCCCAACACCCTGTTCGAATTATCCACGAAGATTCCAATGTAAAAAAAAAATTCGTAGGTTTAAGAACCAAAAAATATGGTATGCTAACAATCGATTCTGTAGCTGATCTCTGGAGTAAAACCTACAATACGCATGGCAAGCCCGACTGGGAGCATATTTTTCCCTATTATCACCAGGACATGGTCTTCCAGGATTCGGTGCAGCGGATTGAAGGAAAAGATGAATTCATTGATATGTGCAACCGGCTGACCAAACGCTGCAAGGAGCTGGAAATGAAGATACTCAGCATTGCGCAAAACGATAACGTGATCCTCATGGAGTGGATCATGACCATGCAATTTAAAAGGAATCCCACCAGCGACCTGCATGGAACCACCAAGCTGGTACTGAATGAAGATGGAATGATCATGGAGCAGCGCGATTATTATGACCTCTGGGGTGATATCTTCGATAATATCCCCAGGTTCGGGAAAGCATACAGGAGGTTCATGAAACGAAAATTTGGCTAAATGTTACGCGAATGGGATTGAAATTACCGGATGAGCTCGATTTCATAAGGGCAGGCCGACTTCCACAGAAAGTTTCACTGAAACGGACCGGCAACAAGGTGGTAATGATCACGGGCGCGACCTCGGGTGTGGGATATGCCACGGCCATGCATTTTGCGAAAATGGGGGCAAAACTGGTTCTGCTGGCAAGAAACAAGGAAAAAGGTGCGTCGCTTAAAAAATTGATCGAATCTTCTGCCGCAGGTTCCTGCAGGGTATATACGGCAGACCTCTCATCACTCCGTGAAGTGGCAACCGCACTTGAACAGATCAGATCAGATCTCAGTAAAATTGATATCCTGATCAACAATGCTGGTGCCTTCAGAACCAGGAAAAAGCTCACCGCGGATCACATCGATTCGGTATACACCGTGAATCACCTGGCAAGCTTCCTTATCACCATCAACCTTGTCCCCCTCCTTTCCAGGAGTGATGCTCCGGTTGTACTGAACATCAACTCCGAAGGTCACCGTTTCAGCAACGTCTGCCTGAATGATCTTGCCTGGAACAAAAGGATCTATACTGGACTAAGAAGCTACGGGGCATCCAAAAGTGCGCAATTACACTGTATGTACATCCTGAAAAAGGAACTGGAAAAATTCGGGATCATGCTGAATTCCATGCATCCGGGCGCCGTACGTTCGAAAATTGACAGCAAGAGCGGTTGGCTGTACAAGATGTATTACAAAATCGTGGTGACCCCTTTCCTGAAAGATCCCCGGATATCTGCAGATGCCATATACTACCTCACCACGTGCGATGACAGGAAGGGAGTGAACGGCCGGTTCTATAATCTGACAAACGAGGAAAAACCCGCACCCCATGCCCAGGAGTCAGCCTTTTCTGAAGCGGTGTATTTGCATACCATAAAATTACTTAATGGGTTCCTGGACAGGTCCGTATTGAATCCTGAAATTAAGTTCAGTAAATATGAGGCGTCGAAATAAACAGATCCTGACCAATGGAAAAAACTGATGTTGTAATCGTTGGGGGCGGAATGGCGGGACTGACCGCCTGCTCCTACATTGCAAGAGCGGGGAAATCTGTCAGGCTGTTTGAACAACAAAAAACTTTTGGCGGACTGGTTTCCTCCTTTGAGAGAGATGGATTCACGCTGGATGGCGGCATCCGCTCCATTGAAAACTCCGGGATCCTGTTTCCCATGCTGAAAGAACTGGGGATACACCTGGATTTCGTAAAAAGCAATGTTTCCCTGGGGACCGGTGCCTCCATGCTCTGGCTGGATGGTAAGCAGAGCATCGCAAAATATGAAGGATTACTAAACAGGGAATTCCCGGGAAACGAGGAATCGATCAGAAAAATCATCAGGGAGATCCGGAAGATCACAGGCTATATGCATGTGCTGTACGGAATCGAAAACCCACTGTTCAAAGACCTGAAGAAAGACTACCGGTTTATCTTCAGAACACTACTTCCCTGGCTGTTTAAATTCCTGCTGACCATCCGGAACATTGAGCGGCTGACCACTCCTGTTGAAGAATATCTTGCCAGGTATACAGATAACCGTCAATTGATTGACAATATCGCACAGCATTTTTTCAAGGGAATCCCCACCTCTTTTGCCCTGAGCTATTTCTCCCTGTACAACGATTACTATTATCCGCCCGGGGGGACCGGGAAACTTCCCGGGGCACTGGAAAAATATGCGGCCAAACACGGAGCTGCACTGATGCCCGGAACCCGGATCACAGGAGTAAATCACAAGGATAAATATGTGACCGATGACAAAGGCATAAAATATGGGTACCGGTCGCTGATATGGGCGGCTGATCTGAAAACATTGTATGCGCTTACGGATGAGAACAGTTTCAGCACAAAAAAACAAAAAGATATCTTCCTTGCACGGAAGAATGAATTGAAAGGCCTGAAAGGCGCTGAATCCGTCTTCACTGTCTACCTGATGCTCGACCTGGATCCCGGCTATTTCAGGGAACGCACGGCGGAACACAGTTTCATCACACCCTCAAAGGAAGGACTCTCAAAGGTCGGGGCCCCGGGGAATGACAAGGCCTCGATAAGAAAATACCTGGAAGAACTGGTCAGGTACAATACCTTCGAGGTGTCGATTCCTGTGCTCAGGGATAGTTCCCTGGCACCTGCCGGGAAAACAGCCATGATCGCCAGCATATTGTTCGAACACCAGCTAGAGAGAAAGATCACGGAACAGGGCTGGCATGAAGAATTCAGAAAATATTTGGAAGCACTTATCGCGGAGCAGATGATGGAAATTTTCCCGGAGATCCGGTCGAAGATCACAGTGCAGTTTTCTTCCACTCCGCAAACCATACAAAATATGACAGGCAGCACCGATGGTGCCATTGTGGGTTGGGCCTACACCAATCCGTCGATGCCGGTCACCCATAAATTCAGCCAGGTGGCAAAGTCAGTAAATACCCCCCTGGAAGATGTTTTCAAAGCCGGGCAATGGTCATACAGTCCTGCCGGTATCCCGATTGCGATCCTCACCGGGAAAATGGCAGCGGAAAAAGCACTGAAAAGACTTTGATCAACAAACAGTATTGTTTAACTTTAGATGCACCATTCGCATCAACTTCTGCTCAAGCGACCACGTAGATCCTGCGAAGCATCCCAGGCTGGTTGTAACTTATTTTGAGGGAGACACCTGCACGGTCTTTCATCCTGAAAGATGAAATACTTGCCGGGCTTGCATTATGTGGCAATTGACCTGGCTGGAAAGTGACAAAATTCATCCTTAACAGATTCATTTAAACAAAGAAACTAAATACCGGCCATGACCACAGAAAGCATCCTTTCCAAAACCGTATTTTTACTGATCATATCTCCTGCGTACCAGAAAATCTCCTGAAGAACATACTTGTAATCAATCCAATGAATCCAAATCCTGCCAAAACAATAAAGACATATCGGTGTCCTGTTTCACCAGGATAATTGTCAAGCAAGTGCCCCATCCATGGACTCATAAAAACATCGGGTGTATATCCAAGAAAAGAAACAATTCCAACTGCTGTACCGGTCAGCGTTAGCGGTATACCCGCCTCCCTGAGTACTGCAAAATAGAGGGCGCGTATTGCATATATTCCTGTGGCAAGTGCAGTCATGTTGAGAAGAACTAACAGGGTACTCCATTCCAAAACACCCAGACCGGTTAATAGCCCGCCTGACAGGCTCAGTGCAAAACATGCGCTGATCATATTTGTTTTATTCAGACGATCAGCCAACAATCCTGTCACAATTGCCACAATGCCCCTGAGCCACAATGCTGAAACCCCGGTGGCTGCAGCTGCAATTTCTGAAAAGCCAAGCACTTCCCTGGCATACAAGGAAAAATCATCTGTAATCTTGTATCCCGAATAAGCACAAATAATGATGATTGCTAAACTCCATACTGTTGACATCCGGACCAGTCTTCCGATTTTTCGAAGCACGATATCATGAGGCTCCCGCTCAAGCTTCTCTTTATTATCAGGAATGAACGTCCAGACCAACCACCCGGTAAGTGCTGTCAGTAAGCTGGTAACAAAAATCACCTTTTGAAATGGCTGAAATCTTGACTGTGTAACAGCAAGTGCCTCTTCATCAATTGACAATTGTGCAAACACCAACCATGTCAGCGTTCCCAGGATCGCAGCGACCAACCCCCTGCCTCCTTCAAGCCAGCCAAAGGCCCTGCCCTGGTGCATGGGACCTCCCCACTCACGGGTTGCCCTGATCATGGCAGCCCAGAACAGGAAAATCGTCGTAAATCCCCAAAAACCGTAAATCACAACCAACCATGCCGGTGAGGGAATAAACGCGATAAAAACACCACCCATAGCAGTCAGCCATAACGCAACAGCCATCAATCTTTTTGCAGAAAACCTGTCGGCCAGTGGACCGCCAAAAGCATAGGAAAGCATCGCAATCACCCCATATGCTGAAAAAAATGCTCCCAACTGGACATTGCTGATATCAAAGACGACAAGCATGGTTGGCCTGAATATTCGCGGCAACAGGAAAGGAAGAAAAAAAACTATCTCACCGGCAATAACCAGTGTCAACAACGTAATCATATGTCGCCCTTTTGGAGCTCCCGCAACCATATTCGTGCTTTTTATAAATAAACAAAATAATTTTGTCCCATTCAGTAAAGCCAACCATGAAAATTTACAGGCTGTTTTAAATGAAACAAAAATGCGTAACATGCGTAAGCATTTAAGTAACTTTTAAAAATAATTAAGACCATGAAATTACAAACACTACTACTCATTTTTACAATTTCACTTGGCTTACTAAGTTGCGAGAAATATGATGAAGGCGGCAGCCTGGCAAATGCCGATAAAAATATCTCGGAAACATTGTGGAAAATTGAGTCTGCGTATGATATTGAAGATAACGCAGATATCACTGAAGATTATACTGCAGAACTATGGGAGTTTACGGAGGATGGGATATTTAAAATAAATGCTGAGATGAAAGGCACGTATGCATTTTCCGCAGATATGAAAACCCTTTTTATTTCGAATAATAGTGGCACCGAGGCAGACATGTATACCGTTGAACGATTGGATAAAGAAGCCATGTGGTTAATACTTCCCGGAGAACTGGAGCTTCATTTCGTTCCCAATGCATAGAGATGCTCTATGATCAGAGTAGCCCTTACACATTAATGCATACACCCCCTGGAAAGAGATGGGTTCCCCGCAGAACTCTGATGAGCAGCAGTATGCAACTCCACCGGTTACATGGTCTTCAGCCTGCCGCCCCCCAACACCAGCATGGGAATGTTTGCCATTCAGCATTACTGGTGAAAAAGTGCGCTCCTTTTGAGAGTGATGTGTCGAAAAAAGCTTAGCTTTCAATGGTGTAATTTTTCAATTTCATTATTCTGAGGTCCTGACCCATGAAAACAATGATCAGCGTCCTTTTCGCTGCCTTAATTGCACAGGGCATTCATGCGCAAACAGATACTTTCTTTCGTCAGAATTCCATCCAGGTTCATGCATCAGCAATGTTTTTTTATGTTGCGGGAGCAAACTTTGAAACCTACCTGTGGGAAAAACCAAAGACCGTTTCAGGTATCAGCTTTGGCGCTGGCTACTTCTCGGATGGGGGGATAGAAGTGCCGGTACACATTTATACCCTGTGGAACAAAACGTCTGTCCATCATCTTGAGCTGGACTATGGAATCAATCTGCTTGTGGATCCGCAGGACAGGTTCCTTCCGCTTCCTACCCTGAGCCTCGGATACCGCTACCAAAATCTTTCCAGGAAAGGATTCCTTATAAGGGGGGGGCTAAATCTGTGGATCATACCTTATCTCAGCATAGGGTATGCATTTTAATCAGCTGTGCAAATGTGTTTCAGATTCAATTCATTGGCCATAACATGATCCTGGTGAGCCGTGTAAAAAACTAAAGATCCATTGCAAAAGATTATCCCGATTTTTTTACCTTCGCAGCGGAGAAATGCCGGAGTGGTCGAACGGGGCGGTCTCGAAAACCGTTGTTCGCCTTGCGCGAACCGGGGGTTCGAATCCCCCTTTCTCCGCCAACCATGGACAAACCCTGCAAGCGCGCTTGCAGGGTTTGTTTTTCCCACAGCACGTCGAAAACGACCACAGGGAGTTTTCGTAAGAGATGTGGGAAAAACAAACCAGCTGTGACCGCAGGGAACAGCATGGTTTGTTCATGGTTGAAGCCCTCCCCCATTGGTGATCACGCAAGTAATCCCCAAATATATTCCAGCAGATATTTCAGGAAAAACAAACCAGCTGTGACGAATCCCCTTCCCCCTCATGTTCGGGTTGCTGTTTTCACTGCTTACTCCTGAAAATATAGTAAGCAGGAATTCCAATCAGTACCGTCATCAGGGCAACAGAAGATTCAGCTGGTCTTTCAAAATAGGCGAGGACAAGGATCACTGATATGGAAAGCAGGTTTTTAAGCAGTTCCGGATTCATCCCGATTGTCCAGTTCCTCATTTGAATCCTGCAGCTGTACGGTGAGTGGTGGTGGAATGAGAACAAACAGGAAAATCAGGCTGGTGGTCAATGTGCTGATCTTTGATTTATTCATAACAGCTGGTTTTAATTACAATGCGATCAGATTCTGCAGATTGTTATAGTTTGACAAACTTCCTGAAGAAAGGTTTATTTTTGGTCCACAGCAATCTGTATGAACACTAAAGTAACCAGCATCTATCATTCAGCCTCGACCTCCGGTCCTGAAATTGATTGATATCACAGTTGTGCATGGTTCCATTTTAAATACGCGGGTATTCCTGGTCGCAGAGCATGTGGTTTTTTACTAAATTTGAAGAGATGGAAGCCATAAAGAAATACAGCCACGTGCAGCATGCCGACGAGCAGGTCTCCTTCAGGATTTCCAGGATGGAAGACATCTACGACAGTCGGTCCGGCAAGCCCGATCAACCCCACCGCCATGATTACTATACCGTGTTGCTTGTCAGGAATGCAGACGGCCAGCACATCATTGATTTCAACGCTTATGCTCTTGGTACACATCAATTGTTCTTTATCAGTCCGGGGCAGGTCCACCAGGTAATCGAACGCAAACGATCGGTGGGATATGCGGTCCTTTTCTCTCCTGAATTCCTCGTTGAGAACAATATTCCGGTGGGTTTCCTGGAAGATATCAACCTGTTCAACACCTACAGCGATACACCGCCGATGCAACTCAGGGAAGAGGAAATGAACCAACTCTCTGAAATCAGCGAAGAGATGATACGACTCAGTGCATCCACGATCAAATTCCGAAACCTTGCCATTGGTGCCTGTCTCAAACTATTCCTCATCAAAAGCAACAACCTCTGTACGCTGGACCTGGATCATCCACAACGACAGGAAGCCGGGAATACCATATTGCGTAATTTCAAAAAACTCGTGGAACAACACTATACCGAGTTCCATTCAACCTCCGAATACGCTGAAATGCTTAATGTTACACCCGACCACCTCAACAGGGTCATCCGTTCACTGCTCGGCAAAAGTGCAAAAGAATATATCCAGGAAAGAATTATTCTTGCTGCGAAAAGGATGCTTTGCTTTACCGACCATGCAGCAAAGCAAATTGCCTACGCCCTTGGTTTTAGCGAACCGGGCAATTTCAGCGCTTTCTTTAAAAAGGAGACCGGTTACGCTCCTACCACTTTCCGGGAAAGTGTAAGGTAACGGATTTTCATAAGCCTTCCCCGAAATTTCATATTTATGACACTGTATATTTTACGGATATTTGCATCTGTATTTCTTTTACTATACAGGCAGCCGGCAATTCCGCTACAAACCGGAGCCGGTCGACACAAAAAAAAGGAACCATAACAATGAAAACCACATTACATAAAGCGGGTACACGGGGTCATGCCGACCATGGCTGGCTAAACTCCTACCATACATTCAGTTTTGCGAATTATTACGATCCGGAAAGGGTACAGTTTGGAGCCCTGCGCGTGCTTAACGACGATACCGTGGCCCCTGGCAAAGGTTTCGGACTGCATCCGCATGACAACATGGAGATCATTTCCATACCACTCGAAGGTGACCTGGAACACCAGGACAATATGGGCAATAAGAAAATTATCAGGCAGGGTGACGTGCAGGTAATGAGTGCAGGAACCGGAATATTCCACAGTGAATACAACCACAACAAGGACAGGAAAGTGAAATTCCTGCAGATCTGGATATTTCCTCGGGAAAAAAACGTGGCCCCGCGCTACGCCCAGGTAACCATTACAGCACTGGAAAAGAATAACGAATTTACCCGGGTGGTATCCCCCGATCCTGAAAGCCAGGGTGCATGGATCCATCAGGATGCCTGGATGCATATCGGCAGTTTCAGCAAAAGTTCAGCGACAGCTTACAAAATTAAAAAAGCAGGAAACGGCATATACATTTTCGTACTGGAAGGTAAAATATCAGCAGGCGAACAGGAACTGGATCAGCGTGATGGATATGGCATCTGGGACACCGCAGGTATTGAACTTATTGCACGAACGGATGCAAGGGTACTGCTGATGGAGATCCCGATGCAGTACCAATAATGTTAATTACACAAAAGAAAACAATATGAAAAAAGAAAACACAACCAAATGGGTGATCGATGCATCACATTCTGAGGTCTCATTCAAAGTAAAACACATGATGATCTCAACCGTAACCGGATATTTTGAAAATTTCAACGCAACAGCTGAAACGGATGGCGATGATTTCAACAATGCTGCAATTGAAGTCAGCATTGATACCGGCTCTGTAAATACCAAGAACAGCGACAGGGATACGCACCTGAAATCAGATGACTTTTTCAATGCCGAAAAATTCCCTGAAATGGTCTTTACATCCACCTCGTTCAAGAATGGCATTCTTACGGGCGATCTGACCATCAGGGATGTAACAAAAGAAGTATCACTGGAAGCAGATTTCAATGGTATTGCCGTGGATCCTTACGGACAGACGAAAGCAGGATTTGAACTCACGGGAGAGATCAATCGCAAAGATTTTGGTCTGAAATGGAGTGCCGTTACGGAAGCAGGGAATGTAGTTGTATCAGATACTGTAAAGCTGGTCATTGATGTCCAGTTCATCAGGCAGTGACCCTTTCACTGGTAATAAAAAACGTTCATGCAAGCATGAGCGCATATGGAAAAGTGCCGCCACGTTAAAATGAACGCACAGATAACAGGGAGAGCATCGGTGAATTGATCCGGCGCTCTCCTTTTTAATTGGGGTACGGAAATTGTTTGTTAATCAATGATTTGTTCCGGATACCCCTTTTTTCGTATATTTCGCCCCATTAAATTGTCATCCAACATACCCGGGCAAGAACATAAAAACGGACCAGGCAGATCATCATGGTAAAAAACATCAGTCTAATCACGCAACCAGGCAGAACCAATTTTGCAGGGAACCCGTCTATTTGCATTACCGCATAATGAAAGCAACAAGAAAAAAAAGGACCAGGAGAACCATTGCTTTTATTTTTATGGCCATCGTCGTGCTGACCCTGTTTGCGGTCGGTACCATATACAATCCAGATGAAATCATCGCAAGCATAGGCAGGCGGAATGGTTATATCATTGCCTTTGTGATTGCTTTCTTCGCCGGTTTTTCAGCCTTTACAGCTGTTTCATTTTACAGCCTGCTCATTGCCAGCCTTGCAGCAGGACTGAATCCTGTATTGCTTGCAGTGATCACAGGAACCAGCCTTGCCCTGGGCGACATGTTTCTTTTTTATTTTGGTCACAAGGGCCGCGACCTGATACGCGGAAAAGTGGACAGGAGAATCAACCAGCTTGCCAACTACTTCAGGAAACACAACCTTGAAAAGCGGATTCCCCTGATCTCTTATGTGTATATCAGTTTCCTGCCACTGCCCAATGACTGGTTGCTGATTTTCCTGGCAACGCTCAAATACCCGCAGACCAGGCTTAACCTCGTGATCATCATTGGAGATCTGACGCATGTAAGTATCTTGGTCTTCCTGGCCTCCAGAGGGATACAGTTATTCTCATAACATGTTGAATTTTTACGCTAAAAAGACAATTCCCAGCCTGCCACCAAAAACTTGTTAAAACATTGATCAGAAGCCAGAACCGCAATACAGCAGCTGGGTCTTTTCTCCGAAAGACAGTCTGAAAGGGACGCCCGGATACAGCAACACAAGACTTTATTCTTCCATATTAAACTGCTATATTGTGGAAAAGAAAAACTTAGAAATCATGAAAAAAACATTCGTCGTTATTATCGCTGCAAGTTTCTTCTTCCTCGGACTGTCATTGAATAATCCGTTGGAAAAAGAACTCATCCCGGAGAAAAAAATGACCCAGGTAGGCATTATTGTTGAAGATATTGAATCCGCTGCAAAAGCCTGGGCCGCCCTACTCGGACTTGAAGAAGTGCCTGCTGTCAGTATTGCATCCGGCCATGCATCCAAACCAACAGCATACAGGGGAAATGCAACGGATGCAACTGCAAAACTCGCTTTCTTCCAATTGGACAACATCACCATTGAACTCATTGAACCTGACGGGAAGCCCAGCACCTGGCAAGAGTTCCTGGACACGAACGGACCGGGCATTCACCATATTGCCTTTAACGTGAAAGACATGGATGCAGCAGTTAAGAATTTTGATAACCACGGAATACCGGAAGTGCAACATGGAGGTTGGGGAACAGGAGAATATGCCTATTTGGACGGAAGCAAGGACCTCGCCTTGATTATTGAACTGCTGGAACATTATAATGATTAGATTTCTTAACCATTGATAGGATAAAATTCCCGGTAGTTTTATCCATACAAGCATTTCCCTCGTAGCTGAACTCTTCCTACTGCCGATTGTTTAATTGAACGAAATACAAGGAAACCATGGGCAAAAGCGACGTGCCAAAGAAAAAGATCACCCTTACCGGCCTCAAAGAAGCGGCACGCCTGTTCAGTTACATTCGGCCCTATCGCTGGCAGTATGGCCTGGGACTGCTCTTCCTGCTGGGATCAAGCTCTGCCAGCCTGGCATTTCCAAAATTGCTGGGCGACCTGTTCAGTGCAGGCAACGATGGAAACCTGGGAGAAAACATCAATCGCATCGCCCTCATCCTGGCCGGGGTGCTTATCATACAGGCAACCTTCTCTTATTTCCGTGTTTTCCTGTTCGTAAAGGTTTCTGAAAGCGCACTGGCTGATCTCAGGCAGGCGACCTATAATCATCTGATCAAATTGCCCCTCAGCTTCTTCGACAAACGCCGCGTTGGTGAACTGAACAGCCGCATCTCATCCGATATTGCACTGCTCCAGGAGACCATGACCTCCACGCTGGCTGAATTTATACGGCAGATCATCATCATCGTGGGAGGAATCACCCTGCTGGTGATCACATCGGGCCGGCTCACACTGTTCATGCTTGCGATCATTCCTGCTGTAGTCTTAATGAGCGTTTTCTTTGGGAGATTCATCCGCTCCCTCTCAAAAAAAGCCCAGAAAGAGGTGGCAGATTCAAATACGGTGGTTGAAGAGACCCTGCAGGGGATCAAAAGTGTGAAGGCCTATACCAATGAACCCCGGGAAATCAGCAGGTACCGGAGCAAAACCCTGGAAATTGCCCGCATCGGTATCAAGAGCGGCCGCTATCGGGGCGCTTTTTCATCTTTCCTGATTTTCGGATTGTTTGGTGCATTGGTTGCCGTGATATGGAAAGGGTCCACACTGCTGGCTGCAGGTGAAATCGATGCCGGTCAGCTCTTCTCCTTCGTACTTTATTCCGGGTTCATCGGGGGGACCATCGGGGGACTCGCCAATGTGTTCACCCAGATCCAACGGTTCCTGGGAGCCACCGAAGACCTGTTTGAAATCTTTGAAGAAGAGGGCGAAGAGATCGAGACCATCGAGATGGTTTGTGGCGACCAGGAGATCCATGGACAGATCCGTTTCGAAAATGTTTCCTTTTCCTATCCTGGCAGAATGGAAGAAAAGGTCCTGGACACCATTGATCTCACCATCCCTGCCAACCAAATGACCGCCCTGGTCGGACCAAGTGGTGCCGGCAAATCAACCATTACCTCCCTTTTGCTCAGTTTTTACCATCCTTCCACCGGTACGATCCTGTTCGATGAACGCCCGGCAAGCCAGTATGCTCTTTCCTGTCTGAGGAAACAGATTGCCCTGGTGCCGCAGGATATCTTCCTGTTCGGAGGAACAATCAGGGAAAATATCGCCTATGGGAAACCGGGGGCAACAGAAAAAGAGATCATTGAAGCTGCTGATAAAGCCAATGCAATGGAATTTATCATGCGCTTTCCTGAAAAACTTGACACACTGGTGGGTGAACGTGGTACACAGTTATCGGGCGGACAGCGCCAGCGGATCGCCATCGCACGGGCGGTGCTGAAGGATCCTCGTGTGCTTATTCTCGATGAAGCCACTTCTTCCCTGGATTCTGAATCAGAAAAACTGGTACAGGATGCACTGGAAAAGCTGATGAAAGGACGTACCTCCATTGTCATTGCACACCGGCTTTCCACTGTGAGAAATGCAGACCAGATCGTGGTCCTTGAGCATGGAAGTATCGCTGAGACCGGCACCCACGAAGAACTGATCAGCCTCGAACACGGCGTATACAGAAACCTCAGCGAGCTGCAGTTTGCCTTATAAATCACCGGACCTGTATATACTACTGCGCTGCATTGTAATACTCCATGGCCTTTGGCATCATCTCATGCAGGTGCTGCACCCTGTTCAACGGATCGGGGTGGGTGGAAAGAAACTCCGGTGGACGTGCCCCTCCAGCCTGTTCCATGCGCTCCCAGAATGCAGGTGCAGTGCGCGGATCATAGCCCGCCATGGCCATGAAATAGAGCCCGAGCTCATCTGCTTCAGACTCATGCGTGCGGCTATAGGGCAATGACACCCCAAGCTGGGTTCCTACGCCAAAAGCCAGTAAAGCCAGTTGCTGTGTTGCCTCCTTCTCCGTTTCAAGTGCCTCCGAGAGGGCCACTCCTCCCATACTGATCAGCATCTGCTGCGACATACGCTCATTGCCATGCTTTGCGATGGCATGCGCGATCTCGTGTCCCATCACAATGGCAATGCCATTGTCATCGCCGCATATTGGCATGATCCCCTCGTAGAAGGCAATTTGTCCGCCGGGCATGCACCAGGCATTCACTTCTTCAGATTCAAGTACATTGAATCGCCAGTTAAAGTCATCGATCCTGGCCTCCAGTCCATTCATCAGCAGGTATTCCTCCACGGCGGCAACAACTTTTTTGCCTACCCTGGTGACAGCATTCACATATGCCGTATTATCAGAAAGCTGCTGTTCCGATAATACCTGCGAATAACTGTCTGCACTCAATTCCTGCATCTGGGAGGATGGAATTGCTGTAAACTGCTTTCTGCCTGTCAGCGGAACGTTGGAACATGAAACGGTCAGGGCCAGCAAAATCACGAAAAGTGGTCGTAAAATCTTCATATGATCAGTTTTGTTATGTAAAAATAACAAATTAGATCGCTGTCTGTTCTGAAATAATCTGCCGGGAATAAATTTTTGGACCCGTTTGAATTTTTTTATTTACTAAATTTGCATGTCGGGAGAAAGCGGAAGGCGTCTGTATATTGTACAACCCCCTTACCGATCCGGCGAATGCCTCTTTAGCTCAGTTGGCAGAGCAGCTCATTCGTAATGAGCAGGTCGCGGGTTCAAGTCCCGTGAGAGGCTCTTTTATTTTTTTTTACCGATCTTTACCAGCAAGGGATCTCAAATGATCGCTGCCGGAAATCATAACGACTGATTCAGAAATAATAGAATTTGTAATCTTCGGACTTGATCTGCTGGAACCCAATGTACTGATCACAGATACGCTGCTGGGACTGCTGTCGGTTTTCTTTTCCCGCAAAATCGCATGCCTGCCGTCAACCCATCTGTTCTTTAAACACTGGCAACTGTTCTTGTTGCTTTTTGGTGTGGGAACCATTCTTGGGGGCATCGGACATGCATTTTATAATTACCTGGATCTTGGAGGCAAAATTCCCGCGTGGCTTTTTGCGATTGTGTCGGTCTATTTTATTGAAGTTTCCATGCTTTCCATACATCCCCACAAGCAATTTGCAACGCGATTTGCCCGGTTATCTGCAGCAAAACTGATAGTAATGATGCTGCTGCTGGGCGCAGTACTGGTCTTTGCGGCCCACGGGAATAAGATCACCATTTCCATCCTGCTTGTTATTTTAAACAGCCTCATGGGGGTGACACTTTCAGCAGGTTTCCTCGGGTTGCATTATTACAGGATCGGCCTGTCAAGCCACTTCAGCTATTTTTTTATCGGCGTGCTGATCATGATACCATCTTCTGCGGTCTTTCTTTTCGAAATTAACCTGTTCAGGTGGTTCGACAGGAATGACCTCAGTCACCTGATCCTGGCCATTGGCATCTCATTTTTTTATGCAGGCATCCTGCAATTGCAACAGCAAAATGAGCACGGACTATCTGAAACAAGAGAGATTTTTAATCAATAAAACCCCGTAAACAAATATGATTATGAAAACACTGTCCAGTCTTCTTTTGCTAATCATTATTCTGACCGGCTGCAAAGAACAACCGGGCATTTCATACGAAAAATATTTCCTGGAAGGAACGCTCAGAATTGATTATTTCCACTCTGGAGATGCAACTTCAGAATCCGTAGTGCTCGATGAGCTGTTCACCTATGACAGCTGGGCCGGCAGCAGGACCAACCTGCTGGATACATTGAATTATGGCACCTATTACTACAAAATTTACGACGAGGCTTCAGGGAACCTCATCTATTCCAAGGGGTTTGACAGCTATTTCAAGGAATACCAGCTAACCACCCCGGCACTGGAAGGCCAGGAGAAAACATACCACGAATCTGCCATCATTCCCCGGCCTGCTTCCCCGGTCATTTTTGCCCTTGAAAAGAGGAGCAAGGAAGGAACATTGAACGAAGTATTCAGAACAATCGTTGACCCGGCAACAGCAGCAAACGGCCCCGCCGACCCCGAAGTGAAGGTAGTTACATCCCTCGAAAACGGCAATCCAAAAAACAAAGCGGATATCCTGATTGTCTGCGAAGGATATACACTTCAGGAAGAACAAAAATTCATGGATGACCTACAGCGTTTTACAGAAATATTTTTCAGGGCTGAACCATGCAGGTCCTACAAGGACAGGTTCAATATCAGGGGTGTATACAAGGCTTCCGAAGACAGTGGTGTGGATGAGCCCAGGGCCGGGATCGAAAGGAATACCGCGGTAAATGCAACCTTTAACTCGCTTGGATCAGAACGCTACCTGCTGACCGAGGACAATAAGTCCCTCCGGAATATCGCCGGTCATGCCCCCTACGACGCCCTGTATATCATGGTGAATCACAACCGGTATGGGGGCGGAGGCATCTATAATTTCTACTGTGTTTTCACATCAGACAATAGCAACAGCGACTACCTGATGGTACATGAATTCGGGCATTCATTCTTCGGACTGGCAGATGAGTACTATACTTCATCCACTGCCTATAACGACTTCTACCCGGCTGGCTATGAACCCAATGAAGCCAACATTACAGCCTTGCACGATCCGGATAATATCAAATGGAAACACCTGGTTTCCACAGGGATCGAAATTCCCACTCCCTGGAACAAAACGGAATTTGACAGCCTGGACCTTCAATGGCAGGTCCGCAGGGCAAGTTTGAATGAACAAATCTCCCTGTTAAAGAAAAACAACGCCACGGGCGATGAGATCCAGGATGCCATCGATCAATACAATCTCGAAAGTCTCGGACAGCAACAGAAAGTGGAAGCATTCCTTGAAAACAGCAAATTCGCAGGAAAGGTGGGAGCCTTTGAAGGAGCAGGTTATGCCTCAACAGGACTATACCGGCCATCATTGAATTGTATCATGTTCTCCAGGACTGACTATTTCTGCGCAGTGTGCCAGGATGCCATGATCAGGGTAATTAATACGTATTCGGAATAAGTATTCCGCCAGATGATGCTGATGGTACTGGCACACCCGCTGCGTTAAATATTTGACTGACTGGCAGTAATAGAGGTATCTTTCCAGTACCACTTAACCTGAATACGTCATGAAAAGGAAATTAATTTTTCTCCTGGCATGTGTCTATATGCTGGCTGCCGGTGCGGTAATCATACTTTCTTTGAATACTGTGTACCAATACCATCATGAACGAACGACAATGAGCCAGGAATACAGCGGAGTTGTAGTTCCTTAATGATTATTCTCCCGGTACCATTTTGCAGATACGAAACGTCCTCCTGTAAAGGTACTACCGGGACATTCATAAAATGGGGTTGACCCGCCAGAATACCAGGATGATGAACACCAGGCCAAAGCTTATTTTGTTGAAGATAACTGAAAGTCGCAAATCGTCTTCTCCTCCGGTCTGATCTGTATCCCGCCTGCCTCCCGGGCCACAAATCCTTCAACGGCGCTGGTAACACTGAATATACCTTCCGGAATTCCCAGTATTGCATATGCACCATTCTGATCAGTAAAGGTACTGGCAATAACTGAATCACCGGTGACCCAGACCGCTGCATCAGCAATTGCTAAACCCGACAAATCTGTAACTTTACCAGCAATGATGCCTGTGTTATCGATAACTGCCGTACGTATGACCGGCTTAAAATTAAACCCCCGGATATCACCCGTGCTTTTAGGATTCCCGGTAAAGATAAACGATCGTGACAGATCGAAATCCAGCATTACATTTGCCACCATCCCGGGCCGGATCCTGATGGTTGGATCAAACAGTATTTTAAGTCCTGACTGCGGGCCGCCCGGAACTTTCAGTGTGCTGGTCCTGCCATCCTTAATCACCAAACTGGCCTGGTCGATGTACAGCCTCAACTGGTCATAATTACCCGGAACAATTTCCTTGCTGGCCAGGGATTCCATGACCCCGTTCCTTAGTGAAAGTAAATCAAATGTCGTGGTGTCCTGCGAAAAAAGCCGGAATACAGAATCATCCTCCTGTCTGAGTTCCATCTTCACCACTTTTATCATGGCCTTTTCGATCAGCGCAACGGGGAAAGGGGCATCCGTTGCCCATATGTTCAATACACCATTTTGCATGGAGAAACCCGGAAAATCCGACACATCTTCCTGCTCCTGTTTTTCGCAACCCAACGACAAGAAATTCAGCACTATGGCAACACTGGCAAAGGCAATAATCCTGCGGTACATAACACCTGGTTTAGTGATGTAACTAAATTAAGGGGTATATGTACAGGATTTCCGGTGGATTTTAAGAACTTATCCACAATAATAATCTGCCCGTTAATAAAAAAAATATTTCACACTGAAATCGTAGGTAATGAATGCATATCTTTACTTCGGATTCCTAAAAATAAAAATACAACATGGATACAATCAGACCATTACTTACAACCCTCCTCCTGCTTTTCATTGTGACAGCATCATATTCCCAGAGCATTGCACGGCAAAGCGTCAACAGCTTTGGGGGATCTGCCGTCGCTGATGGATACAGGATCAGCGCAACAGCCGGACAGACGTATATCACGCAAACTGAAAAGAGTGGATCCCTTGTCTTTCATCCGGGGTTCCAACAGCAGATGATCGCCGGAAAAAAACAGGTGATCATTAATGGTGAAGGTTTGAATATTAAACTCTTCCCAAATCCCGCATCAACGGAGTTTCGGATCATGCCTTCACAGGTTATCGGGGAAGCTATAATCACTGTCCTCGATATGAACGGGAAGGTCGTTTCCGAAACAATACACAGCCAATTCCGTGAAACATCGATTGACACATCAGGTTGGCCAGCCGGACTTTATGCGATCAGGTTGGCAGACCAGCAGGCACATGAAACGTTTTCTGCAAGAATACTTATTATCAGGTAATCAAAATGAGACCATCATGAACTATTTTTTTTCAACAGCAAAAGGACCTGTCTGATAATGCGGATTCAAGTGCAAAAAATATCCAAAAAATCATCTTTGTGAAATATGCTTTTATGCAGAACAAATACTTAACATAATTTTATACATATGAATCTCAAAAAACTACACAGAAATTTACTGTTGCTGGGATTGCTGATTTCAATTGCAGCTCCTGTTGCTCTGAATGCCCAGTCACGTTTGCTCATTGATGCTTCTCAACAGGTTACCAACTTCAGGTTCATGGACAGTGAAGGGGTACTTGACAAAGCGTATTCCCCGGTATATTCCGGCGCATACAATGTCGGGTATGCCTACGAACTGGACTTTGGCCTGTTTTTCAGGGGAGGAGTGGGAATGCGCCAGGCCGGTGCCACCATGGTATATGACGCTGCAAATTACCAGTGGGACCTGCAATACCTGAGTACGAAGATCGGAGCAGGTTACCAGATTGAACTGGGTATGTTTTCTCCGTATATCACTGTATCAGGCTTCTATGGATTCCTGCTGAAAGCCAACCAGCGGATCAATAACGAAGACTTTGACATCATTGAATCCGGTGCGATTATCCGTCATGATGTGGGCATTATTTTTTCACCGGGAGTGAATGTAAATATCTCTGAAGCCATCACGGTATACGGAGAATTCAGTTTCCTGAAAGGATTGCAAAATGTTGAAGCTGAATCTGATGGCAAAACCACCTTCAGCTACCTGCTTGGAACCGGTAAAATGGCAGAAGATGCTACCGGGCAGGTTTCCACCAATACAGCATATGCCATTACACTCGGACTCTCATTTGCCATACAGTAACATCTGGAACATTATAAATATTAAAATCACTCGCGATGAAAAAATATACGTTAACCATCTCAGCCATACTTCTCCTGGTCTTCCTGGGAGCCAACCTGTCTGCGCAACGCATCGGCAATCTTCATGGAATTAACTACCAGGCCGTTGCCATCGATGAAGAAGGCAAGGAAATCGTTGGAATGGACATTGAAGGGAAACCACTTTATGAAAAAGAAATTGGGGTACGATTTACCATCCTCAAGGGACAGGATGGTGCCATCCAGTACCAGGAAACACACACAACCCTTACCGACCAGTACGGGCTGTTCTCCCTGGTGATCGGCAAAGGTGATCAGACGGGAGAAGGCTCCTACAATCATCTGCTGGATATGCCCTGGATCGATGCGGACCAGTGGCTGAAAGTCGAGATCGCCATGCAAAATGATGGTAGTTACAAAACGGTCAGCCTTCAGCAACTGATGACGGTGCCGTACTCCTTTTATACCGACGACATTGCTGATGATGCGATCACAACTGAGAAAATCCTAAATGAGGAGATCCTGGCTGAAGACATTGCCACGGGTGCTGTTGAGACCTCTGAAATCCTCGATGAAACCATCCTCGCGGAAGACATCGGCACAGGCTCCGTGGAAACTTCAGAAATCCTGAACGAGACCATCCTCGCGGAGGACATCGCTACCGGCGCAGTGGAAACCTCTGAAATTTTGAACGAGACTATCCTGGCGGAAGATATCGGCACAGGCTCCGTGGAAACTTCTGAGATCCTGGATGAAACCATCCTGGCAGAAGATATCGGTACCGGCTCCGTGGAAACTTCTGAGATCCTGGACGAAACCATCCTGGCAGAAGACATTGCCACTGGTGCAGTGGAAACTTCTGAGATCCTGGACGAAACCATCCTCGCGGAAGATATCGCCACCGGTGCAGTGGAAACTTCAGAGATCCTGAACGAGACCATCCTCGCCGAAGACATTGCCACAGGTGCTGTTACCGGGGAGGAACTGCTTGATGGTACTGTACAGAATATCGACATTGCAGACGGCACCATCGACCTTACTGCCAAGGTGACCAATATTTTACCGGTTGCAAATGGCGGTACCGGTACCGGTATGCTGGCAGACGGCGGACTCCTGGTTGGTGCAGGTGCAGGTGCAATCGAAGCGCTTCCCGCGGGAACCGACGGCCAGGTACCGATTGGCATCACGGGAAGCAACCCGGTGATGGCCAGTCTCAACGCCGGTGTGGGCATCGCCATTACACAGGGCCCGGGAAGCATCACCATTTCGTCCGGAGTTCAGGGAGTGAACAGTGCCTCTGCCGGGAGTGTCAATGTTGGCAACGAAGGAGGACCAGGATGCCCTGGAGAAAGAAACATCCAAGCTGGCGAAACCTGGGTGTCGTCTGCTATTCCCATCTCCGGGGTAGAGCTGGGCAATGTGATCGTGGGTTCTATCAATCATGACCTGCAGGGATGCATGATGACCACTTTTGTGGCCAATCAGAACATCATCAAGGTGGCCATTTTTAACGGTACAGGCAAGGTGGCCTGTTTTCCCGGCGGACTGGAGCTGTGGGTACTGATCGTAAAATAATTTTTTATTTCTGAAGCGTATAGCAGAAGAGGCTGCCAAAAAATGGCAGCCTCTTCTGCTTTTATTCAATATTTGGCTTTTCAGCACACAATACCAATTTAGACTTTTCTTGTACGCGATTTTTCCTTATATTTTGCGTTAAACTTCCTCGCCATGTCCGAACTGGAAAAACTTGACAAGATTGCAATCAATGTGGAATCGCACAAACTGCTGAAGCAGCTGCTGGCCGAAAACCCCGAGTTTGAAGAGATACTGCGCAATTCGAAGAACGAGACCGAAGTAGTGGTGGGCGTGCGCGACTGGATTGAGAAGACACTGAAAGACAGGCAGGATGCATTCAGGTTCTACCATGCAAAACACCCGACCCGTGAATTGTTTGAAAAGCTGGAATGGCGCGACTATGCCATCATCAGGATACTCGATTACATCGATCATGCAGGCAAGGAATACCCCGACCTGAACCTGCGTGGTGAAATCGCAGTAAGTAATCCGCTCCGGCTGATCTGGCTTGCTGTAAACAAGGGCACCGGGGGTGCAAAACCAGGTTTTTTCAAGGACATGATCCAGTTGTTTCGTCAGCTGCGCGGAGATTCACGCACGGAGCTGCCAACCAAAGCCCGGGTGGAGGAATGGATGGACAATTACCCTTCCGGGATGGATCCCCGCATCGTGCAGCTGAGGGAAGAAAACAAGCAGCGGATCATTAATATACTCCTTCAAAAACTGGATTCGGGCGAAATCAAAAGCGCCAGGTACATGTTCGAAGAAGAGGACACCTTTGCGCAAAAACTTGAAAAAATGGAACGATGGTGGGAAAACCACAAATTCCATCTTCATTTTGCCATCCGTTCCCCGGAATTGCTGAACGAAATGCTGGACTTCTCCCTGGATCCGGATACGATGAAAATTCTTTATGAAGCCAAAGAGGCCGGCATCCCCTTCTTCGTGAATCCATACTACCTCTCCCTGCTGCATGTAAGGGTTCCCTATTTTGCGGTGGGGGCAGACCTGGCCATCAGGCATTATATTATTTACAGCAAGAAGCTGGTAGAGGAATTCGGGAAGATTGTTGCCTGGGAAAAGGAAGATACCGTGAAACCGGGAGAACCAAATGCCGCAGGATGGATCCTGCCTTCCCATAACAATGTCCACAGGCGCTATCCCGAAGTTGCCATCCTGATCCCCGATTCCATGGGCAGGGCATGTGGAGGCCTCTGCTCCTCCTGTCAGCGCATGTACGATTTCCAGTCGGGCAGGCTCAATTTCAACCTCGACAAGCTCATTCCGGATGAAAAATGGCCCGACAAACTGAAACGGCTCATGAAATATTTCGAGGAGGATGCGCAACTCAGGGATATCCTGATCACCGGCGGGGATGCCTTCATGAGTTCAGACCAGACCCTCAAACAAATGCTGGATGAGATATATGCGATGGCAAAAAGGAAAAAGGAAAACAACCTTTCCCTTCCTGAAGGCGGGAAAAAAGCGGAGATTGTCAGGGTACGCTTTGGTACCCGCCTGCCGGTCTACCTGCCGCAACGCGTGACCCTCAGCCTTGCAAAGATACTTTCAGAATTCCGGGAGAAAGCAACAGAGGTCGGGATACAACAATTCATCATCCAGACCCACTTCATCTCCCCGATGGAAGTCACACCGGAAGCCAATATCGCCATCCAGCGGCTGATCGCAGCCGGCTGGCTCGTAACCAACCAGCTGGTGTTCACCACCGCTGCCTCACGACGCGGGCACTCGGCAAAGCTCAGGAAAGTACTGAATGATGCCGGCGTACTTCCCTACTACACCTTCACGGTGAAGGGATACATGGAGAATAATTTCAGCTTCACACCCAATGCACGCGTGGTGCAGGAAGAACTCGAGGAAAAAATCTTCGGACAGGTTCCTCCTGAACAATACGATACCGTTCAGTCATTTTCACAAGAGGCAAAAAATACCGTGGAGAACATCGAAGCGCTGCGCAGGTTCCTGGATGTTCCTTTCCTTTCAACAGACAGGAATGTACTAAACCTGCCCGGTGTCGGCAAAAGCCTTACTTTCAGGGTTATTGGCATTACACGCTACGGTCGCAGGATACTTGAATTCGATCACGATGAAACCAGGCACCACAGCCCGATCATCCATAAAATGGGAAAGGTGATCATCATCGAATCCAAATCCATCCATGAATACCTTTCACAACTGGAAGAGCTCGGGGAGGTGAGGGAAGATTATGAAGGACTGTTTGGATACAGCCTGGGCCAGACGGAACAACGAATGACGCTCTATGAATACCCGGAGTATGAATTTGAGACGACCGAAGAACTGACCAACCTGGAAGTCTGATCAACAGGAAAAACCCATATTACCATGCTCCACGCTATCAGGCATTACAGGCAGCCATTACAACCATGACACTACGAACAATACATATAAAAACTACCATCTACATATCAGGTTTCGTTGCAGCATTTCTGCTACTGGGATGGCTGACCGCCCTTCTGATGGGCATGTCAGCTCACCTGCTCATGCTGGCTGCCGGGAGCGTCGTGTTTTTGTTTGTCTACCTGCCCTTGGTCATGAAAAAAAGAAAAATCCAAAGGGAAAGAATGCAAGCGATCATACAGAAATATCAAAATGACAGGGACACCGTCAGAAAAATAAAACTGCAAAAGGAACCTGGCCATGAAGTCTCCGGGGAAAAGACAACGAAAAAAAAAGAAGGCTGGACCATGAACGATTCACCATTCAGGGAACGCAATACAGACGTCACCTGGGGTGGTGGAAATATCCATGCGGCAAATGTATCAAGGGGAAGCAGGAAGCGCAGAAAGTAATCACTGTCCCATCTGCGACAAAAACTCCTTTTTATAGGTTCTGCTCACGGGTAGCAGCCTGCCTCCTGTGGTGACTTCCTCCCTGTTGTAAGAATCCAACCGGTCACGGTTCACGATATACGACCTGTGGATACGAAGAAATCGCCCGGTAAGCCTGCTATGCAATGTACTGATCTTCTCCCGTGTTACAACAGTCTCCCCCGTATCCAGGAAAATCTTCACATAATCCGCCATACTTTCCAGGAACAGGATCGTATCCAGGCTGATTTGCCGGAGCTTCCTTTCAGATCGCACTGTGATGTGTTCATCCGGAATAGTGCCGGCAGTTCCCTGTTTAAGAATCAGCTCCGCGGCAACCGTAATAAATCCATAGAGCAACACAATAAAGTACATCACCACCGGCATCCATTTATAACTGTCGATAATCGTACGCATGTTCTGGAAATCATAGATACTCATGAGTAGGAAAGCCAGGAACACAAGGATGAATTCAATATCCAGCGAGATCACCAGGGTATAGAAACTGAACAGGAAAAATTTGGCGTATCGTTTTTTGAGCAGGTAGGTGGGCACCAGGTAACTTCCGAACACCCACGATGTAATAATCACGACCGGCATAAAGAAGCTCAGAAAATAAAATGCATAGATAAAATTCCCTGAAGTGACTCCAAAAAGAAGGAACATCAGGATCGATACGATCCCCCAGAAGATAAAATTCACATATCGGTTCATCCGTCAAAATTCGATACCCAATGATGGGTTGTTCATGAATGAAATTTCGCATAAAAATCCGTCAGTTACAAACCCCTTCCGGAATTATCGATGAAATGCATGTTTTGATACGGATTCGACCTTGCTTTTCACACTGGCCAGGGCGTACCTTTATAATATATTAATTTTTAAATTTATAGCTATGTTAAATTTATTCAGAATGGGTGGACCATTATTTATGGGAATCCTGACAGGTTTACTTTTTATCATACTGGTCATTGCTGTTTTCTACCTGGTGATTATTGTCAGAAAGGACTATAAAAACCTTGAAGAAGCAAGGAAACGGCTCAGGTATATAAAAAGTATCGGTCTTTTTGCCCTCGTTACCGGCATACTGGGCCAGATGATCGGGCTGTTTATGGCATTTACCGCCATCGAACAGGCAATGGATGTATCGCCTGCGATCATGGCAGGCGGATTAAAAGTGTCGATGATTGCACCCATGTACGGGATGGTCATCTTCCTGGTCTCATACCTGCTTTGGCTTATCGTTGATTTCATTGCTTCAGGGAACAACTGATCCGTATCGGCCTGAATTTGATGGCACAGGTGCAAACCTGCATGTGCACAGGTATTAAAAAGGAGGGAGTCATTCATTGGCCCCCTCCTTATCTGTATGAACAAGTATTTTTTCTTTAGTCTGTAACAAGCGGGTAGTCAGCGATCTTGCCTGCACCCCAGCTGGTAAGCCCTTTTTCAGCTGCCCAGTCGGTGGCCATACCATTGATACCAAAGAGCAGTGATTTTGCATCATAGCCCAGTACCCGCAGGTAGGGAGTGAGGAACGCGCTGCCCTGTCCGGTGTAACAGTATACCACGATGGTCTTGTCTGCCGGCAATGTTTTCAGATCAGCTGTTGTCAGCATACTTTCATTGGGTGTATACTGAATGGCACCCGGGATGTGGCCCAGGTTATAGTTTTCCTCCGGCCAGTAATTGACAATGTAATAATTATCCGGGTTGGCCCATACGTCTGCAGCAGATATCTTGCCTGCTCCGAATCCGGCTGTATTAACCTCTGCGATCCTTGCATCAAGAATATCTTCACCAGTCTCAAATCCGGTTTCCAGCACCGGCATGGCACCTTCTTCACCTTTGGGATTTGCAGAAGCTTCCAGCTCTGTTGCATATGTGTTGACCGCATTGGAATTCCACGGACCAGCAGTGGCGGCGTTCCAGGAACTCATACCAAATGCAAGGGACACTGTCTCATAACCTGCCATATTGGCGAGTGAAACCACGTAAGCTGCCGTTTGCCCGGTGTAACACACGATGACAATTTTATCGTATGTTGTCACATCCATCCCATCAAGATGGGCGATCACACTTGCAGGAGCTACTTGCACTGCACCTTCGATATGACCAATTGTATTGTATTCATCTCCACGGATATCGATGATATAGGGATTACCGGCAACAACCATCTGCTGCAGCGCTTCAGCGCTGATAAGCTTGTTTATTGAGGTTACGTCGATCGGGCTCTCGGTAGACTCCATATATTCTGCCAGCACCAGCGACTCGTCCACTGTCTTTCCACAGGAAACGAGCAGTACTGAAATGGCGAACATACCCAACATTAGATTTCTGAATCTTCTCATAATCATAAAATTTTAATTAGTGTTTAATCATTTATTTAATTCAAGGTTTTTTCTAGTTGAACCAACCTGCGGGAAGCTCACCGTCAACCGTAATATGAGCGGTCGCATTGATCTCCCAGTCCAGCAGGTCCGATTCAAACAAATACAATTCCCTGTTATATACCGTATCAGCTTCGGTACGGATATGACATCTCGATGCGCAATGCTCCCCTCCGACCTCTGTTCTCGAAGTGATCCGCTGGATATTGTGCGGGGTGGTATAATTATACGTGGGATGTGCATCGAAAGCCGGGTATTCATCCACACCATATTCCTTCCAGTTATCGGGCGCAGCAAGCGTCCTTCTTACAAGCGCAAATTCAAAATCCTTGTTTTCGGGAAGAGGGTTGAGTGCAATCTTGAAATCAAGGTATGACGGCACCCTTGCCCCCTCTCCGTGGATATGACAACTTCCACAGTTGTTGTAATCCTGGGAGTGGCAAACCTGACAGTTGAAGTCCCCGATATGCTTCTCATGATAATTGTTGGATGATGCAAGGCCGGTGTGACATTGCTCGCATGTGGGTAATTCAGAATAAGCATACCTGTGGGTAACTGTGCTGTCGCCGTTCCCGTGAAGTTCCATTCCCGTATGGCAGTCAAGACATTCAAATCCTGCCTCGGTCAGATGCACATCCGGTACAGTACCGGAAGCCACTCCCAGGTAGGCATGTCCGCCCCGGGAAGTATGGCAGCTGACACAGGTAGCCAGCATATCGGGATTCCTTTCAAACGCATGGCTGTTTGCCAGTCCGCCACCGGCAATCGGGGGCCTGTTCACGTGGCAATTACCGCAGGTACCATGACATGTGGCACAGTTGGCATTGTATCCCTCAATCTGATGCTGGGGCAACAGGTCGAATTCTTCATGTCCCGCCAGTCCCATCCGCTGGGTTACCTTGCGCTTCTGGCCCGTTCCCTGGTGGAGGCTGGTGTTGAAATTTATTGTAATTTCCCCGTGGCAGGAACCACATTTTTCAACATACATTTCTGAAGGATGCCTGATAAAATTTCCCGTATGGGCGATCTCCTTCTCATGGGTACCGTCGGTGCCTCCGTGACATGTGGTACACCCAATGTCGTGAAATCCTCTTTTAAATTGCTTATACCCGTCATCATCTGTGTCCAGGAACACACGGTCGTATGGTTCATTGTGCGGCGCTTCGCCTCCACAACCACCGGCCGGAGCTACTGTGTCAGCCGAAAATACCTCTTTCAAATGTGCATAGTTCGTGTGGCAGCCCACGCAAGAAGCCACATCACTGTAATCCGGGATCTGGTGCTGCGTGCATCCAAACCCAATCATTCCTGCTGTTAACACAATGATAATCAACCTGCTTTTACAATACAATTCAGCCCTCATGATTTCCATTTATTGTTTTCTGAATAACAGTAAATTCACAGTGCTAATTTTGCTGTTTTCTCCGAATCTTCCTATAAATAAGGGCTGTTTCAAATATGATTATGCAATGATATATCTCAAGGCAGTAATTGACCAGGATCAGTTTTTTAACTGATTCTTTTGTATATTTGTGCATTAATAGTCCAGTAAATGAACAGTAACCAGCAATTTTCCGGGTGCACGATCAGTTCCTACGACTGCAGATGCTTCGATTTGCTGAGTCCTGAGGAGAGAAAGCTTATCGATGACAACTCTGTGCAGATCAGCTACAAAAAAGGTGAGATGATCTGCAAGCAAGGCGGCTTTGTATCGCAGATCATGTACGTGGAACAAGGGCTGGCAAAGGTATTTATCGAAAACGGAGGTAATTCACTGCTACTGCGAATCACACCCGATGGCTCTTTCATCGGACTCTCAGCGCTGTCGGATGAATTTGCCACCTTCCCATATTCAGCCAAAGTATACATCAATTCAGTTATACGCCAGGTAGATGTAACTGCGTTTCGTAGTGTATTGAACAGCAACAGCAGGTTTGCTACCGAGATCATCAACATACTCAGTGCCAATAGCGTACAGATTTACGGGCGTTTCTACTGCCTTACTTTCAAGCAGGCTTATGGAAGACTTGCTGATATCATCCTCTGCCTGTCGGAAAGGATTTTCAAACAGGACAAATTCGACCTTCCCCTCTCACGCAAAGACATTGCTGAACTTTCGGGCATGAGTTCCGAAACCGTTGTCCGCATGTTAAAAAAATTTAACGAAGACGGATTGATCAGGATGAACGGGAAAAGCATGGAGGTGGCCGATGTGGAGAAACTGCACCGCATCAGTGAGACCGGTTGATCATTTTACTTCAAAATCCTCCGTGGCAGTGATGATCCGCCCCTTCGCGGAGATACCTTCCGCAATGACAATGTACCTGCTCCTGAAGTCAGATGTAAAAAAATCAACTTTTGCCTTGCCATCCAGGAACATTACGTACGGCTCCCAGAAAAGGGCAGGCCGGTAATCCGGCACTTTATCGAATTCCTCGTCGAGGTAATACTTCGGCGAATAAAACCTCCGGGGCACCTGGAATCCGTCGATGGTCCGCGCAACCCTTCCCCTCACATACCTGTTGAATTCCGTATTGATACTCCCCGTTTTTGAATAGATGGCAATGATGCCGTCAGCACCTTGCGATCCAAATGCTGCAGTCTGTCCGCCTGAATAAAATATATCGATATGATCAATGTCGCCCAATGGGATCGTTCCTATATCCACCAGGTTGTTCACCACATCATCCAGCAGGATCGTAGGAGACAGACCGCCCCGGATCGATATGGAATTTCCCTGTACCTGCACCCCGGGCAACTTTCCTTCCAGGTAGTCGTAAATATTCAGATACGAAAGATCATCCTCTGTGATCTTAAGCCTCTTTTGCGGGACTCCATAGGTTCTCTCTGCCTCCTGCTCAATATCAACGACCGAGGCCCGTTCTCCTGTAACAATCTCAACTTCTTCGAGCCAGTAGGTCCCCGACTCAATGGCATATTTTCGTTCTGCTTCCTGCTTGGAAAAATTCCCGCTGTAATATGAAGATGGTACCAGCGGATCAGGGGTTACTGCATCGATCGTGACCAAAAATGACGGAACCGATTATGTGGGCGTAATTTTGAAACAGGACGCACGTGAGATCCTCCTGCAAACAGAAACTGTTGGCGAGTTCATTATCCCGAAACACGAGATCAAATCCATCGAGGAATTCACCGGTGAAAAATATGCATCAGCAAAATATGCATCCAGGAGCTGAAGCTGATAACCAAAATAGCATCCTGGCGCACACCTGATATCCTGATCAATGCCGTCACGGGGCCGGCGCTTCTGGCACTTCCCCTGCTCCTGCTGTTGCTCCTGCTGACCAGGGTTGATCACAACCCATTTGTAGCTGAGATTGTGGAATATACTATTCAGAATGATGAAAAGATTGATATTTATTCTTACGAGGACATCAATAATGACGGGGTTTCTGAACAGTTGCTTGTCTACAACCTGCCTACCAATGCAACCATCATTGGCTACAACCAGAACGGGACCATCTTTGAATCCTGGAACCTCTATGGAAAATATTACTTCAAGAATCCGGTATTTGATTTCCACGACATCGATGAAGATGGCACACAGGAGATCTATGCCATCACCATCACGGCGGATGATTCCGTGTTTGTGAACCAGGCAGTGCTGAAGCCCAGGTCAAACGACTACAGGAAAAAATTTGTCACAAAACTGGGAAGGTACCAGGAGCACCTGGATGCTGCTATCGAAGGACTCGGTTTTTCTGATATCACCGGTGACAGTATACCCGAATACCTGTTCACCATCAATGCCGGATTCACACTGCAGCCAAGGGCGGTTTATGCATGGGACATAGAAAATGACTGGATCCTCAGAAGTCCGTTCACCGGGATGAATACCAAGCAGAATAACGGGCTCATCTTGGCAGATGTCAATGACGACGGGATCGACGAAATTTTCCTGTCTTCCTGGTCAACTGACAATTACAAAATTCCCGTGCCCTTCAGCGATACGGCGAGTTATTCCCTTGTACTTACAAAAAATATGAAATACCTGTACCAGCCTGTCCTGATTGCAGGTCCTTCAAGTGTGTCCAGTTCATTCCCGGTGGAAATAAATGATACGTTGCACATACTTACGATTGCCATGATGGTGCGCGGACAGGAAAATGACAGCAAAGCCATTCTGTTCGATGCGCAAGGGAACAGAAAAGATTCCCTGTTGCTCAAAAACATGAATACAAATACAAACTACCGGTATGTAAATGGCAGGATTTTGTTCACAACGCAGGAAGATGGTGCAACTGTCATCGGAAGCATAGAAAATGATCTTGTAGTAAAGAAGCATGGCAAAATTGCTGTTACTCCTGGGGGAATCATACCCGCCGACCTGGACAACGACCCTGAGATGGAACTGATCCTGTTGGATACAAGGGAAGGTAAATTACACATCCTACAGGACAATCTGAAAACGCTGACCACCTGCAGGATTCCTGCCGGGCCTTCCTCCTTTCTTCGCATCAGCATTGCCAGCAAGCCTGAAAATGAGACAAAATTCCTGGTGCAGATGAAAAACTACAGGATGATGATCAGCTACCGTGATAATCCATTCTATCAGTGGCGTTTCATATACTACATTTTATTATATGGCATCATCTGCCTTTTGCTTTTCCTGCTGCAGAAAGTCTTTGTATTCCGCAGCAACCGGAAAAAAGACAAGGAAAACAGGATGATCAACCTCCAGTTGCAGTCAGTGATGAACCAGCTGAATCCCCATTTCACCTTCAATGCCATCAATACTGTGGGTGATTCCATTCTGAGTGACAGGAAGCATGAAGCCTATGAGAACCTCACCAAGTTGTCCGAACTGATCCGAAGTTCCATGATCAATGCATTCCAGGTATACAAATCCCTGGGAGAGGAAATTGAATTTACAAGGCAATACCTGGAACTGGAATCAGTAAGGTTCAACGGCAAACTCACTTATGCATTCAATATCGACAGCAACGTTGACCTGGGAACGAAGGTTCCCAAAATGTTGATCCATCTTTTTGTGGAAAATGCCATCAAGCACGCAATCTTTCATAAAACAACGGCAGGACATATTGAGGTGACAGCATCCAGGAGCCACAAGGCAGTAGTGGTTACCATTTCTGATAACGGGATCGGAAGAAAGAAAGCCCGGACCATCAGTCGTGACAAAGGCAAAGGACTGCAGATCCTGGATGAATACCTGGTACTGTTCAGAAAAAATTACCACCGTGTGATCAACTACACGATTGAAGACCTGTACGACCGAAAAAAGGATCCCGGGACGATTGTTACCATCCGTATTGAGGACTGATTTACAATTCCTTGACATAAATGTCCCTGAATTGAACCAGTGCCGGCGGACTCACCCATGCTCCATTGAGCATATTTCCGTGATGTTGCAGTCCGATGGGTCCGGCTGCAGGGATCCCTGGCAACTGCGCTTCATCAATAACGCGCTGACCGTTCAGGTCCACGGTGAGACGGTCACCCTGTAGCATGATCCTGAAGGTGTTCCATTCCCCGATATGATTGTCGGCCAACGTGGATGGGGTTACTCCGCTCCTTACTCTTGCTGGCATGTTCCCGTCCATCCTGTAGCCATACACCTCCCCGGACCCAATGGGCCAGCACCAGATATTCACCTGCGACTTGCTGCTGCCACGCAGGTAAATCCCTGAATCTGAATCGGGCACTTTCATCCTGATCTCCTCACCTTCAGCATTGCGCTTGTGGGTTCCGTCCGGAAGGATGATCGGTACATTCGGGTTCACATAGGGCGTTTCCTTGATTCGCCAGTCGACATACAATATAAAATCCCTGAACTCCCGGTCGGTCCAGAGGTCTTTTACCGATGCTTCACTCATTGCATCGTAATCGATCACACCATCAATAATCTTCCAATGACCATTGTCACCTTCCGGAACTTTCCAGTTGGTAAAATCCTTCCCGTTGAAAAGAATCTCGAAACCATCGGGAATCCCGTCGGGATTAGGGCATTCCTGTGCGCGTAAACCGGCTCCGAAAGCCAGGATAAGAGCGATTGCAATCATTTGCTTCATGGTACCTGTTGTTTTTTGCATTTGAATAATTTGACGACATCAAGATAATCCAATTCTGTTCCCGGTGCAATAATTTATCTTTTTATATCTTTAAGGAATAATCCGTCAGAACATGCTACACTTAGTCCAACACCCGCTGATCACTCATAAACTTACTCAGATCAGGAAAAAAGATACCGGAACGAAGGATTTCAGGGAAGCCCTGGATGAAATTGCGGGGCTGATGGCCTACGAAATCAGCCGCGATCTGCCGCTCAGGGAGGTGGAAATTGAAACTCCCATCGCAGAATGCACCACGCACGAAATGGCAAAAAACATTGTACTGGTGCCCATCCTGCGCGCAGGACTGGGGATGGTGGATGGGATCACCAACCTCATTCCAACTGCAAAAGTGGGGCATGTAGGCATGTACCGCGACCATGAAAGCCTTGAACCGCAAGAGTATTATGCCAAGCTCCCTCTCTGTATTACCGACGCCGTGGTAATGGTCCTTGACCCCATGCTGGCCACAGGCGGAAGCGCATCAGCGACAATTACCTATCTCAAGGAACAGGGCGCCACCCTGATCAGGCTGGTCTGTATTGTAGGAGCTCCCGAAGGAGTAAAAAGGATCGAGGAGGCACATCCTGATGTGGACATCTACCTTTCGGCCCTGGACGACAAACTGAATGAAAAGGGATATATTGTACCCGGACTGGGAGATGCGGGTGACCGGCTGTTTGGCACCAGATAGCACGTAAAACAGAAGGGGAAAAATGATGAAGGTCAACCGGAATGGCCTGCAGCCCACGCAATAGTATTCGGAATGCTGTGCAAGCCGCTGAAGATACTGTTCTTTGAATATCCTGGTGTTGTGGTGTGATTCAGACTGCCCCTGTTTTCAATACCAGTTTCCCTCTTGCCCTGCCGCTCTGGCTGTATTCATGGGCCTTTCGGGCCTCCTCCAGGGAATAGGTCCGGTCAATAACCACCTGTATCTTCCCGGAAATGACATGGTCGATCATCCATTGCAGGTCTTCAGACCGGTTTTTCACCAGGATCATCCTGTATTTTTTTGTCGAGAAGAGAACGGACCACTTTCCCCTGATGAAAGCAGACAACGAAAGGTTCAGTTTGATCAGCATGCCCCCCTTTTTTAGACAGGCTTTCGCCCCGGGGAAAAATGCATTGGCTGCTGCATCCAGTATCACATCAAACGCATTCCTGCGATCCCTGAAATCCTCTGTGTTGTAATCAATCACTTCATCGGCGCCCAGCTGCTTCACAAGCGCTGCATTCCGGGCACTGCATACCGCGGTCACTCGCGCGCCCAGGATCTTTGCAATCTGTATGGCATACGTACCCACACCCCCGGAGCCGCCGTTCACCAGTACCTCGTCGCCGGGTTGTACATGGTAGTGCAGCGTAAAAGCCTGCATGGGTGTCAGACCAGCCACAGCCAGGGTGGATGCCTCCCCTAAAGGCAGCTCTACAGGGATCTGTATTACTTTACTTTGGTCAGCACATACCCTTTCTGCATACCCCCCTCCCTTGTGGCTCAGTCCTGCAAAGACCCGGTTGCCGGGAGCGAGGGAAGTGACGCCCTCTCCCACTTCTTCCACCGTTCCTGCCACCTCGGTTCCCAGGATCATCGGAAAATTCCTGCCTGAAAAAAGCTTCAGCCTGCCTTCGCGTATCTTCCAGTCAACCGGATTAACGGATGCGGCTGCAACGCGGATCAGCACTTCCCCCTTTGCAGGTGTTGGATCATCCATCTCACCGAATTTAATCTCTTCAGGACCACCGTATGTGTCGATATATACTGCTTTCATCTTGTAAAATGTTTGTTGATTCAATTACTCTTGTCCTGTTGCCACATCCATCAGCGACCAGTCGTATGACCTGCTTATTGATCATTTCATCCCGAAACTGTTGAACAATCATACTGCAGTGTGGACACCACTGTTCATGTTTTTTTTTACCTTATCCCTTACACCAGCGAAAATTAATATAAATTGCATCACTAAACGAATAAAAACGATGCCATGAAACAAATCTACCGTTCCACCCTGCTCCTGGCAGTCATGGTACTACTCATCTCCGCAGATATATATTTCGACATATTGGTTCCTGCTGCCGTGGATATACCTGCCCATATCGGTTCAATGGCAATTATCGATCGCAGTCATTCAGAAAATGAAGTCGTGAACGTGCTGGAGAAAGGATTGTTGTCTGCCATTTCAGGCCAGGGCGACAGGCTGTCAAAATACTGTATTGAAGGTGCACACGACCAGGTCCTTTCGTACAATAAAGTCAAACCTGTCATTACCGGAATCGTCGAAAAAAGACCAGGCACAGCGCTCGATTTCCCGAAACCGATGGAATGGTTCGAGGTGGTCAATATCTGCAAACAACACGGAACCGATGCAGTACTTTCGCTGGAAATTTTCAGCCGCCAATATGTGGACAATATAGCGGAAGTAAAGGTAGGATTCAGGTTGTATGATCCCGCAAAAAAAATGATCCTCGATGAATTCCAGTATTACCATGGCATCGGCAAAGGTGGGCAGGTGCCTGGAAACGATCCGGGTGCCATTGTGCTGAATACCCTCAATACGGATGATGCCCTGAAAAAGGCTGGCTATATCGCCGGCAGCATCTACGGGAAACGGATCACCCCTTTCTGGATACGCGCCGAACGCAAATATTACAAGCGTTCAAAAAGAGATCCCAATATGGCCGAAGGCGCCAGGATGATGGAGGTCAATAACTGGGACGCTGCCATTGCTGCCCTGCAGGTTGCCATTGAAACCGGGCACCGAAAGACCAAAGGACGTGCCGCTCATAACCTGTCCGTGGTATACGAGATAACCGGTCAGCCCGACCTCGCCTACGAAACGGCCCAGGTGGCATGGGGAAAATACCGCAATAAAGCATCCAGGGAATACAGCGAAATTCTGCAGCAGCGCCTGCACGAAATCAACCAGCTGCGGAACCAGGAGGAACGATAAGCGATCACCCTGCTCCTGAAGATTGTAAATACAAGGTAACCTGTAACCTATAATAACAACCAAAATAACCAGACATGACCTACCCGGAAATGATTCAACACCTCCCCGAAGCAGACATTCCGTTTGAAGGAGTGAAAGGACGGCTTTTGCAGGGAGCAGACCAGCAGATTGTGTTTTTCGAGATCGAGCCAATCGGTGCAGTGGCAGAACACAAACACGGTGACCAGTGGGGCGTGGTTTTCGAGGGAGAAATGGACCTTACCATCGGGGGGGAAACAACCACCTGCCGGAAGGGCGACCACTACTTTGTCCCCGCCGGGGTACCCCACTCCGCAGTATTCAAAACAAAAACCTACCTGATGGATGTCTTCGCGGACAAAAACAGGTACCTTCCTAAACCATAGGAATGTCGATTAAAGCCGGAAAATATTCTGAAAAGGACCTGTTACAAAAAAATACAGTATGTGCCAGAATTTCCCGCTCTTTTGCCTGAATTTCCAATCAAAACCCAAACCAAACATACAAAAATTATGAAACGCGTTTTTTTTCCCTTAACTGTCATTGGCCTGGTAATACTGTCGTCCTGTGCAAATGATGAAAAAATCCAGTTATTTAAAGGCGAGAACCTGGACAACTGGTCCGTTTTTCTGCCCGACACTGTTGAACAGGCTTCGGTCTTCCGTGTTCAGGACGGAAAAATATTCGTCGGAGGCATCCCCAACGGGTATATCAAGACCCTCGACCAATACAGCAGTTACGAACTCCACGTGGAATGGCGCTGGCTTTCAGAGCCAGCCAACAGCGGCGTGTTGCTGCATGCAACCGGGGAGGATATCTGGCCCAACTGCATCGAAGCTCAGCTGAAATCAGGCAATGCAGGCGATTTCGTGCTGATCGGCAAAGGTGTGGGTCTTACTGTGAATGGTACCGACTACCTGGTGGAATCGGAAGAGAACCGGTATAAAGTGGCAGAGAAATTCGAAGAGAGCTCAGAAAATCCTCCCGGTGAATGGAACACCTATGATATTTCGGTCAATGAATCAGGTATTGAACTGGTGGTCAACGGGGTACTGCAAAACAGGTGCACCGCTCCCACCAAAACCAAAGGACATATCTGTATCCAGTCCGAAGGCGGACCCATGGAGTTCAGAAACATCTACCTGGTGGAAAAGTAAGGAACACTCCTACCACTTCGTCATGGGATTATCAACCGTGATCGCTCCCTTGTGGCCGGCAACATTGTATCCGACCATGAAGCAAAATGCTGTCATGCGCCTGAATTTTTCATAGTCAATACGCTCAGGATCATCGGTAAGCATGTGGTAATCGGCATGTGTCCCGGTGGAATAGAACAGCACCGGGATGTCCTTCCGCGCGAAATTGATATGATCGCTCCGGTAGAAATACCTTTCGGGGTGGTTGACGTCATTGTAGGTGTAATTGCCATGAAGCCGCATGTCCTCCAGTGTCTCCTCGTTGATCTTCATCAGCAAGGCACTTTGTTGTGCACCAATCACCTTCACGGAATCCCTGCCCACGATGGTCAGTCCGCCACGCTCACTTTCCCGATCCTCCGGCATTGCCACCCTGCCCACCATATCCAGGTTGATCACAGCAGCGATTTCCTCAAGGGGCAGCATTGGGTGTTCAGCAAAATAGGCCGATCCGAACAAACCAATTTCCTCTCCTGAAACCCAGAGGAATCCAACACTTCTGCCCGGCATTTTTTTCTCTGCCTGGAATGCTTCCGCAATCTCCAGCAAAGCAACTGTCCCCGAAGCATTGTCATCAGCCCCGTTAAACACACCACCCTTTCCATCGGTTCCCACATGATCAAAATGTGCAAGAAACAACACCAATTCATTCTTCAGTTCAGGATCAGAACCTTCAATCATACCGAACACATTGGGTATATCCAGGTCTTTCTTTTTCATCGTCAGCTCAATCTTTGCCGTCAACCCCTCCACAAGGAAGGATTGTGATTCCAGTGTGTTGTCAATCTCACGCTGCACCGCTTCAAGTGATTTTCCCGCGGCTTCCACTACCTGTTCAGCAAGGCTCCTGTGGGCAAAAATGATTTTCGGTCCGGGAATCTCTGAGACAGGTTCCTCATTCTCTTTTTTGAGGGTCATTGATCGTTCGAGGTAATCTGCGAACTGGGGTTCCACATCCTCTATGGAATTGATTCCTGTTTTGGGACTAAAAACGATGATGATTGCTTTGGGCTGCTGCGCAGCGATATAGGGTATCTTGTTCCGCAAACCCATCATGCTATTGTATTTTTCACCAAACTGCGACGCTGTACCATCCTCGTTCATCGGGGCCCGGTCCATGATCAGTACAATCCTGTCGCTGATGTCGATCCCCTCGAATTCATTAAAACCGAACTCCTCGTCTTTGATGCCATAACCCGCGAAGACCACTTCCCCTTCGATTTCCAGGTGGTCTTTTTTTGTACCGGTTAACAGGTAAAAATTCTGCTGGTTAAAGGTTCTTCCTCCTGTACTGTCCGCCAGCACAATCCCGGATTTGGCCCGGTCATAGGCCCGCTCCTGCAATGTATAGTATTGAAAATAGCCTGCCCCGGGATCTGCGGGTTGCAGTCCGGCCCGTTCAGCCTGAACAGCAAGGTACCTCGCGGCTACGTCCAGACCTGGCTCCCCGGTTGCCCTTCCTTCAAGCTCGTCGGAAGCAAGAAAATCCATGTGCATTTTAAGGTCCTGCTCCTGTATGGATTTTAGCCCCTTTTTCTGGGCGCTCATTTGAAATACAGGCATGCAAGTGATGAGGACAGAGATAATGATCGCTTTGTGAGTCATGGTATACGTGTATATTTGTGAAAAGAAATAAAGGTACCAAACTTACCTGTTTCCAGCGCTTCTCCTTAATGAAAAGTTTTCTAACTTTGCCCACAATTGCAAAATAAAAAACACAATATATTAACTTTCAGTGTTTTAACAACCGATAATACATATTTATGGAAATGATTAAACTGGACCTGAAAAACGTATATGATTTCATTCCCGAACAGGAGATCAGGGGAATGCAGCAGGAAGTCAGCGAAAGCATGGAAAAACTAAATGCCGGCACCGGTGCAGGCAATGATTTCCTGGGCTGGCTCAATCTTCCGTCTTCAATTGCGGAAGAGGACTTCAATGCCATTGAAAAAACGGCCCGCCGGCTGAGAGAAACATCTGAGATCGTCGTGGTCATCGGTATCGGTGGTTCCTATCTTGGCGCAAAAGCTGTCAACGATGCACTCAGCGACAATTTCGCATCGTGGCGAAAGAACAGGAAAGATCCAATGATGATCTTTGCCGGTCATAATATCGACGAAGACTACATGCACGAACTGATCAGGTTGCTTGACGATTGCACGTACTCTATCGTTGCCATTTCGAAATCGGGTACGACCACCGAACCCGCCATCGCCTTCAGGATCCTCCGGGAGCACCTGGTCAGCAAAATCGGAATTTCAGCGGCACGCGACAGGATCGTTGCCATCACCGACGGCAGCAAGGGCGCAATGCGCAAGCTTGCAGACCAGGAAGGATACGAATCCTATGTGATCCCGGATGATGTGGGAGGCAGGTTCTCGGTACTCACCCCGGTCGGACTGGTTCCACTGGCGGTTGCAGGATTTGACATACGTCAGCTGGTTACCGGTGCCGTTGAAATGGAACAGGCAGCGCGCACTGAACCATCCATGGAAAAGAACCCGGCAGCACTGTATGCTGCCACCAGGAATGCCATGTACCGGAAAGGGAAAAAGATCGAAATCCTGGTCAATTATCACAGTAAACTGCACTATGTGGCAGAATGGTGGAAGCAACTTTACGGGGAAAGCGAAGGGAAAGATGGAAAAGGAATCTTTCCTGCAGCCGTGGATAATTCATCAGACCTCCATTCCATGGGACAATATATCCAGGAGGGAGAACGCATTCTTTTCGAGACTGTACTCTCCATCGGTGAAACCGACAACGAGATGGTTGTCCCCAAAGATGCCGACAACCTGGACGGACTGAATTATCTTTCAGGAAAGAAGATCGATGATGTGAACAAGATGGCAGAACTGGGCACGACCCTGGCCCATGTTGACGGCGGTGTGCCGAATCTCAGGATCGTGGTGCCGCAGCTGAATGCAAGGTACCTGGGTCAACTCATATATTTTTTCGAACTGGCCTGCGGAATCAGCGGGTATATGCTGGAGGTGAATCCCTTCAACCAGCCCGGCGTTGAAGCTTATAAGAAAAACATGTTCGCACTCCTGGAAAAACCAGGATTTGAAGCGGAGACCAGAAAAATCAAAGACCGGATCTGAACGAACAAAGTGAACGTTGCAATGTTGTAAGACCGGGCAGAAAGCCCGGTCTTTTTTATGATAAAATACCTTACGAACCTCAGTCCCAATGTAAAGGGCATCGGCCTGGCGTTCCTGGCAACAATAGGAATGGCCAATGTATATGTATTCTCGAAAGCAGCATTGCTGGAGGTGAATTTTTTCCAGTTCCAGTTTTTCTGGTTCGCATTTGCATTGCTCTGGAACGGGATCTACCTCTGGTCAACCGGGCTGGTCCGCATGATCCCCCGGCTTGAAAAAAGATCGTTGATCAACCTGGTCATTCTTGGTTTCCTGGAACTTTCTGCAGCCACCACCATGTTCCTTGCAATCCAGCTCGCCGAAAATCCTGCCATTGTATCCTTCCTTTCCAATGCCACACCCATTTTCGTCACCCTTTTCGGAATCCGTTTTCTTGGAGAAAGGTTCAATACCATCGAAGCCATCGGAATCCTGCTGACCATCGGTGGCGTAGTCATGATTACCTATACCCGGAACATGACCCTGGAACAATTCTTCAGTGAAGGAAGCGGCTGGATACTGGTCTCCTCAATGTTTCTCTCCATCAGCACCGTGTTCGCAAAAAAGAATATTAAGAAACTGCACCCAAGCATACTCACCATCAACAGGGTAGTGTACCTGTTCATGTTCGGACTGATTGCCGTGCTGATCCGCCAGGACACCCTGGCTGTTCCGGCAAGTGCCATTTTCAACATGATCGCCGGATCAATACTCGGTCCTTTCCTTACCGGCCTGAGCATGTACTCAGCATTGAAATTCATCGAAGCTTCCCGCACCATGATCATCCAGTCAACACGCGGGTTGTTTGTGATGATCGGATCGATGATCTATCTTGCAATCCTTCCTACTCCCTGGCAACTTATCGGCGGAATCATTACCATTCTGGGCGTTGTCATCCTGGTCCTGGGAAAGATGAAGTTCAAAAGCAAAAAAGGAGCGGGATCCGTATGAACCCCGCTCCTGCTTACATTATAACCTGCAATTTTTTAGCTGATCTCAATGCTTTTCGGCCCCTGCTTTACAGCTTCCTCGCGCTTTGACAAGTGAATCTTCAGAATACCATTTGCATGCTCAGCCTTTACAGCCTCCTGGTCAATGGACTCATCCAGCCGGAAACTCCGCTTAAATGAAGTGTAGTTGAATTCCCTGCGGGTATATTTGCCCTGCTCATCATTCCCGTCCTGCTCCTTTTCGGCAGAAATAGTCAGTACATCATCCTCAAGGTGAATGCGGAAATCATCCTTCGATAATCCGGCCGCAGCTACTTCAATCCTGAAGCCATCGTTCTCTTCAATGATGTTCACAGCCGGTGTCGAGGCAAAATCTCTCCCGTAATACTTCTGTGATACACGGTCGTTGAAAAAATCATCCCTGTATGCAGGTGCATAACAATTTCTATACTTTGCTATCATTTTTTATCCTCCTAATTAATTTTTGTTTGACTTAAATTCTGTAACCTTATGGTCAATTTATGTGCCGTTGGATTTTATATGTCATTTTGTCTGTTTTTAAATATTTATACTGCCTATTTGGTTCATTCTTACTGACAAGCAGGATGAATTTAGTTTTAGAATTACAGGTTCATACCTGGTAAAAAGCCAACAAAAAATTAATAGAAACCTATGCGAGTAAAACAACTGTTTATCCTGATTACGGTGCTGTTCCTGGCAACCTCCTGCATGAACACAGATCCGAAGAACGATGCCGCCATCATGCCAGTGGCAGGAGAAAGCGAAGACCTGGCCGGTTTGATTAACCCGATGATAGGAACAGATTCGGAATTCCTGCTCAGCAATGGCAATACCTATCCAACCATCGCACTGCCCTGGGGAATGAACTTCTGGACGCCGAAAACGAACGAGATGGGCAACGGCTGGTGTTACCAGTATTGTGCAGACAAGATCAACGGGATCAAGCAGACCCACCAGGCATCGCCCTGGCTGAACGATTACGGAGCCTTTGCCATATTTGCGCTCACCGACAAACTGGCCTTTACCGAGGAGGAGCGGCAATCGTGGTTCTCGCACAAGTCGGAGGTTTCCGAAGCATATTATTACAGTGTATACCTGGGCGATTATCACACGACCATCGAAGTGACACCCACGGAAAGGTGCGCGATGTTCAGGATCACCTGGCCCGAAACCGATTCGGCAATTCTTGTGGTGGACGGGTTCCACAAGGGCTCTTTTGTGCAGATCATACCGGAAGAGAAGAAGATCATCGGGTATGCCATGAACAACCATGGCGGCGTTCCTGAAAACTTTAAAAACTATTTCGTAATCAAATCCGATACACCCTTTGATGAAATTTTCGGTGTGGAAAACACGGAGATCATCCCGGGGAAGCTGACCAATGAGAGTGCGCATTCCGGCGCGCTGATCAGGTTCAATACCAAAGCCGGCGAACAGGTACACCTGGAAACCGGCTCTTCCTTCATCAGCTGGGAGCAGGCTGAGCGCAACCTGGAAAACGAAATCGGCAATGACACATTCGACCAGGTCCGCACAAAAGCCAGGCAGACCTGGAACGAACACATGAACAGGATAAGGGTAGAAGGTGGAACCAGGGACCAGCTCATTACTTTTTACACAGCGCTTTACCGCACCATGCTGTTTCCTCGAAAATTCTACGAGTTCGGGGCAAACGGGCAGCCCATACATTATAGTCCGTATAATGGGAATGTCGAGGAGGGGTATATGTTTACCGACAATGGATTCTGGGATACCTTCAGGGCTGTTTTTCCATTCTTTAACCTGATGTTCAGAGACCTCAACAGCAAAATCATGCAGGGTCTGGCCAATACTTACAGGGAAAGCGGGTGGCTTCCGGAATGGGCAAGCCCGGGACACCGGTCGGTGATGATCGGCTCCAACTCGGCCTCCATCATTGCCGATGCCTACCTGAAAGGGATTGATATGCCTGACCGCGACATCCTCTATGAAGCCATCCTGAAAAATTCCGAAAACGAGGGACCTCTACGTTCAGTGGGACGGTACGGGGTAGACTATTACAATCGGCTTGGCTATATTCCCTACGATGTGGGGATCAATGAGAATACTGCCAGGACCCTGGAATATGCCTACGATGACTTCACCATTGCGGAAATGGCAGAAAAGTCAGGCCGCCCGGCTGAGGAGGTGGGCCTTTTCAGGCAACGGTCAATGAACTACAAAAATGTTTTTGATCCAACCATTAATTTCATGCGTGGAAAGAACCTCGACGGGACATTCCAGCAGCCGTTCAGACCCGATAAATGGGGAGATGCGTTCACCGAGGGCTGTTCCTGGCACTGGACATGGTGCGTCTTCCATGATGTGGAAGGACTGATCGGCCTGATGGGTGGAAATGAAGCCTTCAACAAAAAACTGGATGCGGTGTTTACAACTCCGCCCACAGCAGATCATTCCTATTATGGCTTCCAGATCCACGAAATCACGGAGATGAAGATCATTAACATGGGACAATATGCCCATGGAAACCAGCCCATACAGCATATGCCCTACCTGTACAATTATTCCGGTCAGCCCTGGAAGACACAATACCATGTGCGGAATATCATGGACAGGCTGTATACCCCTGAAGCAGATGGTCTTTGCGGTGACGAGGACAATGGACAGACCTCTGCATGGTATGTATTCTCCGCCATGGGAATGTACCCTGTCACCCCGGGTGCCGGTCAGTATGCACTCGGATCGCCTCTTTTCAGCGCAGTGACCCTGCAGTTGGAAAACGGGAATACCTTTCGCATCGAGGCTCCCGAAAACAGTCCCAAACACTATTATATCAGGAATGCAAGGCTGAACGATAAGCCATGGACAAGGAATTTTATTGCCCACGATGAAATCATGAAAGGCGGAACGTTGCACCTGGAGATGGACACTTCGCCTGACAGGACGCGCGGGACCACACCAGCAGATGCACCATTCTCAGTTTCCGGCCCGGTCAGCCAACAGGAATAAGTTTTGAGAATGAAGCGCCCATGCTGTTGCCCAGGTGTCCCAGGAATTCAATCTTGTATTGTTTCACGATGCTGAATGTTGCCAGCTCAATCACACCCAGTACCTCGCCATCGAACACAACGGGTACCAGGATGATCGTGGCAGGATCGCCGGCGCCCAACCCTGAACGTATCCGGATATAATCTTCCGGCAGATCCGTAAGAACAATGGTTTCCCTGCCAAGCGCGCAACGGCCCACCAGACCTTCTCCCGGGTCGAATGATTTTTTGAGATTATGTGCATCATCGCAGGCATGGGCGCCCTGCAACACATAGCATGGTTTGCCTTTATCGGTGTACTGCAGCAGGAACAAAGCCCCTGCTTCCACCTCCAGGTACCTGGCAAGTTCACTGATCAGTGCAGATGAAAGTTGCCCGGGATCAGGACCCGCATCGCGCATCAGCTCACCGAACTTCGCCATCCCCTTTGAGGCCCAGTTCTGCTGCTCGTCCAGTTTCCTGCGCTTGCGGGATTCGATGTTCAGCCGCATGATACTCTGTCCCAGCAGGGCAAGTGCCTTTCCCAGCGCATCATCGGGCTCCTTCACAGGCAGTTGTTCATCGATATTTCCTTCCGAAAGCTTCGTAAGCACGTGGATAATCTCACCCCTCCTGTCGGCATATTCCTGCAATACCTCCTCCATTTGTCTGAACTCACGTGAGGAACCTCCTTCTGAATGTTGCAATGGTTCGCCATCCTTAAGTCTCCTGAACTGGTTACGCAGGTGATGAAGCGGTAGAAACACCCCGGTAATGAAATGAACCAAAGCAGCCACCACGATGACCACTGCTCCGCCTGAAAGCAACAGCAGAATCTCATCATCTGCATCCCTGAGAAATACGATCAGCGATAGCAGTATGAGCAGTAAAATGGCATAAACCAGTCCGGGAAACAATATGGAAATGCGTGATCTCACCGCTATAAATTTAAAACTTTCCCGGGAATTGTTTCTGAAAGGCCTGGAGCATCTGGTTCAGGGCTGTCTCCATCACTGTGCGTGGTGTCGCAATATTCATCCTCAGGTACTGTGCGCCTCCCGCACCGAAACGGGGACCATCCACAAAAGCGAGGCCGGCATCCTTGACCATCATCTCCATCAGCGCTTTGTCTTCCAGGCCGAGTATTTCGAAATTTATCCACGCCAGGTAGGTGGCTTCAAGCGGAGAAACCCTGATCCCCGGCAGGTTGTTTTCCATGAAATCCCTGGCGAATGTAAAATTTCCCTCCAGGTATTTCAGCAGCTGTTCCAGCCAGGCATCTCCATTTGTGTATGCGGCTTCAAGCGCCACAAACCCGAAGATATTTCCTCCACCAATATGGATATCTTCCAGGATCTTCTCATATTTTTTCTTCAATACAGGATCCTCAATGATCACCGCTGAAGTATGCAGTCCCGCAAGGTTGAAAGTCTTGCTGGGGGCGACACATGTGATTGTCCGCGAGGCGATCTCTTTCCCGAGGCTGGCCAGCGGAATGTGCCTGTGGCCAAAAAGCAGCAGGTCGGAATGTATCTCATCACTTAGTATAAGCACATCATACTGAATTGCAAGCGCAGCAAGCCGCTGTAGTTCTTCCATGGACCATGCCCTTCCCACAGGATTGTGCGGATGGCAGAACATCATCATGCGAATACCTGACCGGAATTTTTCTTCCAGGTCATCAAAATCCATACTGTACACACCTTTATCGTCCACCAGCTGATTGTTGACCAGTTTCCTGCCATGGTTTTCAATGGAAGAAAAGAACGGGAAATAAACAGGCGACTGCACCAGGATTTTGTCGCCGGGTTCTGTATAGCCCAGCACGCTGAGCACCAGCGCCGGCACTACGCCAGGACTAAAATCAATGTTGCCCGGATCCACGTTCCATCCATGCCTGCGCGATATCCATCCTGCAATGGATTCATTATAGCGCCTTGGTCTTATCGTATACCCGTAAACCTCGTGTTCTGCTCGCCGGATAATCGCCTCCTGAATAAAATCAGGCACGGCAAAATCCATATCTGCCACCCACATGGGAAGGACATCCTCCTTTCCGTACAATGGTTGAAGTATATCATACTTTACCGAGTCCGTCCCCCTGCGTTCTATCACCCTGTCAAAATCGTATTTCATGGTAATTGTCTTCTTTATGATCGTAAATTTTTTTAGTATATGTATATGATCCTGTCACAAGACATCGGCTGCCTTTTCTCATAATTCAACGATATACAGGAAATTTCAAATTTAATATTTATAAATTGCAGCGGGCAATAATTCCGGTTTTAATCGCGTATGGTGCAGCCAAAGAAATACCTGGGACAACATTTTCTCACCGATCCGGCCTTAGCGGAAAGGATCGTCGAACTGTTGCCGGCGGAAGAGGATATGACCGTTATAGAAATCGGGCCCGGGACCGGGGTGCTGACAAGATTCCTGGTGCAGAAACCATATAAAAAGTACGTTCCCGTAGAGATTGACGATGAATCTGTGGTATACCTCCGCAACAAGTACCCGCAACTTCGCGATTCCCTGCTTCATGCAGATTTTCTTAAAATGGATGACCCGGTGCTCCGGGAATCCCCCCTGTATATCATTGGTAATTTCCCGTACAACATATCGAGTCAGATCCTGTTCAGGATCCTTGCTCACCGCGACAGGGTGGATTCGGTGGTATGCATGCTGCAAAAAGAGGTTGCCGACAGGATCGCAGCACCACCCGGCTCCAAAATATACGGGATTCTTTCCGTGCTTCTGCAGGCCTTTTACGTTCCCCGATACAGGTTCAGCGTGAACCCAGGTTCCTTTTTTCCACCGCCCAGGGTGAAATCTGCAGTACTCACCCTTACCCGGAATGACACAACAAAGCTGGATTGTGACGAGGCGTTGTTTTTCCGGGTGGTGAAAACAACATTCAATCAAAGACGCAAGACAATTCGAAACTCACTAAAAACAATTTTACTAACTTTGGGTGACGAAAATGAACTCCTGTCCATGCGCCCTGAACAATTGGGCGTCGGGGAATTCATTGAACTGACAAATTTTGTTTCATCGCGGATGTAAAACATCCACAGTCTTAAGGATCATGAATCTGGAACTCACCAGGGAATATATCAGCGAACTGAGGGCGATCATCGAAGCCAGGGATGACAAGGCAGCACTGGCAATGATGAACGACCTGCACCCTGCTGATATTGCAGAGATCTACCAGGAGCTCAATATCGATGAAGTCAAGTACCTGTACATGATCCTTGATCCGAAAGTGGCCTCCGATGTACTGGTGGAACTTGAAGAGGATGACAGGGAGCAGTTCCTCAGGGCCCTGCCGGCAGAAGAGATCGCCAGCCAGTTCATCAACAACATGGACTCCGACGATGCCGCAGACGTTATCGCTGACCTGGATGACCTGGTGAAACAGGAAGTGCTGAAGCACATCAAGGACATTGAGCAGGCCGGTGACATCGTGGACCTTCTCTCCTATGATGAGCATTCCGCCGGGGGGCTGATGGCCAAGGAGCTGATCAAGGTGAACGAGAACTGGAGCCTCACCACCTGTCTGCGTGAAATGCGCAAGCAGGCAGAGGAGGTCGATGACCTGTTCTATATATACGTGGTCAATGATGACAATATACTTACCGGGGTCGTCTCCCTGAAATCCTTACTCATCGCCACGGGCAGCACGATTATTAAAGACATTTACGATAAGGAAGTCAGGTTCGTTCGCACAGACACGTCTTCAGAAGAAGTGGCCCAGATCATGGAAAAATACGACCTCGTGGCTTTACCTGTTGTGGACAGTATCGGGCGACTGCTTGGCCGGATCACCATTGACGATATTGTGGACGTGATCCGTGACGAAGCTGAAAAAGATTACCAGATGGCTTCGGGTATCTCATCGGATGTGGAGACCACCGACTCACCCCTGCGGTTGTCCCGGGCACGCCTCCCCTGGCTGATCATCGGGTTGGTAGGCGGCGTTCTTGTTGCCGCACTGATTTCCCAATTCGAAGGGGATATCAAACTCAACCCCGAAATGGCATTTTTCATTCCGCTTATCGCTGCCATGGCGGGAAACGTAGGAATCCAGTCTTCTGCAATCATTGTCCAGGGCCTGGCAAGCAACAGTCTCGGACTGGAAAGCACCTTCAGGAAACTGGTAAAAGAATTTTTTGTTGCGATCATGAACGGGCTGATCCTCTCCCTGCTGCTGCTGGCGTACAACCTGATTATGCAACAGGGACTGGCTCTCACCTATACTGTCAGTATTTCGCTGTTTGTAGTGATCATTTTTGCAGCCATTTTCGGCACCATGATCCCCCTGTTCCTGGATAAAATGACGCTGGATCCGGCACTCGCAACTGGTCCGTTTATCACCACCACCAACGACATCATGGGATTGTTCATCTACTTTCTGATGGGCCGGATATTGTATGATGCATTCGCAGTCATCTGAGCCGGATCCCCGGCATTTCATGCACAGGTTTACAGACCATACCCCCTGCTGATCCTAGAAAGTAGTATTGATCGCCACCACGGGATTCATACGCGCCGCCTGCCAGGCCGGTGCAAATCCGCTGATCAGTCCGATCGCTGACGAGATCCCCAGCCCCAGCAAAATGTTTCCCATGGTAAGGTACATGGTGAAATCACCCGAAAGGTTGATGACCAGGGTCCCGATACCGATAATGAGCAGCCCGACAATCCCGCCAATCAAAGAAAGGATGATAGATTCCACAAGGAATTCCATCAGGATGAACCAGTTTTTGGCGCCAATGGCCTTCTCGATCCCGATGATGTGGGTCCGCTCCTTGACCGAGACAAACATGATGTTTGCAATACCAAATCCCCCTACGATAATAGAGAATATCCCGATGAAAAAACCGGCGATATTGATCACCTTGAACAACTGGTCGAGCTGGTTATTGATGATACTGGTCTGGTTGAGCGCAAAATTGTTCTCATCCATCGGGCTGAGTCTTCGTACAGACCGCAACAGCGACGTAAGTTCCATGGAGAGGTCATCCACATCCACACCCTCTCTGGCCTCCACCCATATCTGCGGATTGGCACTTTCACTGCGAAGATCAACAATATTTTTCATAAAATGAATGGGTAGCAAAACCAGCTCATCAAGGTTATTGTCATCAAACGTACCCTGTCCCTCTTTTTTGGTGACACCTATGACCGTTACCTTGAAACCTGAGATCTTCACCTCTTTCCCAACCGGACTTTCAGATTCGAATAGCTCCTCTGCGAGGTCTGCTCCTACAACAGCGATATTCTTTCCCCCGGTTACCTCGAAAGGAGAAAAATACCGGCCTTCTGCAATTTCAAAGGACCTTATCTCCTGGAAACCGTCTGAAGCCCCCATGATTGTTATGTTTTCGGCACTGTTATTCCCATATTTAACGGTGCGTTGCGTGGTAGCTACAAAGCAGGATTGAGCCGCCAGGCGGGAATTATTGCGGATGTAGTCATTCTCTTTCAAAGTGACCAGCGGACGATTCAGATATTTCCACCAGGGATAATCCTCTTCCCCTTCCGGTGGCGCCCACGGCCATTTCTGAATATACACCACATCGTCGCCAAGGGAAGATACGCTCTCCCTGATGTTCATTTCAAGAGAGTCCACAGCCGTAAATACCGATATGATCGCGAAAATACCAATGGTAATCCCGAGGAGGGTTAACATCGATCTGAGCCTGTTTCCCCTGAAGGTCTGGACTGCCATGACCAGGCTCTCCCAAAACAACCTGAAAATAATCATCATACCATTGTTAGGAACTAGTAAAAGGTTTGTTAATTTTGCACCGTATTTTTACGCAAGTTAAAACATTGCGGCTGACTTTCAGCATGCTTGTTCAACAGGTGTAAAATAAGTACATTCATAACTCCTTAATTACTAACTCGGTCATTGCATAAAAATTCTGTATGAGCACAACAAAAAAGATTCGTTCCGCACTGATTTCTGTCTATTACAAGGACAACCTCGAAAAGATCGTTCAGCAACTCAACCAGCTGGGTGTGACGATCTATTCCACCGGGGGGACCCAAAAATTCATTGAATCCCAGGGGGCAGAAGTCTCTTCCGTTGAATCACTCACAAGCTACCCTTCCATTCTCGGGGGAAGGGTAAAAACCCTTCACCCCAAAGTATTCGGCGGTATACTTACGCGTCGTGACAATGAAAACGACGCCAGTCAGATCAAAGAATACGCTATTCCGGAAATCGATCTTGTAATCGTCGACCTGTATCCTTTCGAGGAAACAGTATCCTCAGGTGCAGATGAATCGGATATCATAGAAAAAATTGACATAGGCGGAATCTCACTGATCCGTGCTGCTGCAAAAAATTTCAAGGATGTACTGGTCGTCGCCTCAAGGGAACAGTACACAGGTTTGAGTGACCTGCTGGAAAAAGGCAGCGGAGCAACCACGATCGAACAACGCCGGGAATTTGCCAGGGAAGCTTTCAACATCTCCTCGCATTACGACAGCCAGATATTCGGTTACTTCGACCAGGACCAGGCAAGCAGTCTGAAGGTAAGTGTGCGTGGATCAAAAAAATTACGCTATGGCGAGAATCCACACCAGGAAGGATTTTTCTATGGCGATTTTGAAAAAATGTTCGACCAGCTCTGGGGCAAGGAGATTTCCTACAACAATTTACTTGATATCGACGCGGCAGTTGGCCTGATCAATGATTTTACGGCTACGACATTTGGCATTCTAAAACACAATAATGCATGTGGCATCGCCTCCAGGGAAAACCTAACGGATGCATGGAAGGATGCACTGGCGGGGGATCCGGTTTCAGCATTCGGCGGCATCCTGGTTACCAACCAGGTAATTGATGCTGCAACCGCTGAAGAAATGAACAAGATCTTCTTCGAGGTATCCATTGCACCTGGTTATGATAAAGATGCACTGGAAATCCTGAAATCAAAGAAAAACCGGATCATCCTGGTGCTGAAAGACGGCACGCTTCAGCGCAGGAACATTCGTACAGTGCTCAACGGCTTTATTGGCCAGGACCGCGATGATAAAACCGAGGTTCCTGAAGAACTAAAGGTGGTCACAAAAGAACAACCATCTGAAGCACAGGTGGCAGACCTTCTCTTTGCCAATAAACTGGTGAAGCATACGAAATCCAATGCGATCGTGCTTGTAAAGAACCAGCAACTGGTTGCATCGGGTGTTGGCCAGACCTCCAGGGTGGATGCACTGGAACAGGCCATTGCCAAGGCAACACATTTCAAATTCGACCTGAAGGGCGCCGTGATGGCATCAGATGCCTTTTTCCCCTTCCCCGATTGCGTGGAGATCGCTTACAAAGCTGGAATCACAGCGGTGATTCAGCCGGGGGGATCGGTCAGGGACCAGGATTCGGTCGATTATTGCGACCAGCATGGGATGTCCATGGTCACTACCGGATTCAGACATTTTAAACATTAAATAATAGATTCAGAATAAATGGGATTTTTTTCATTTCAGCAGGAACTTGCAATTGACCTGGGTACGGCCAATACGATCATCATTCACAACGACAAGGTGGTTGTGAATGAACCTTCGATCGTTGCCATTGACCAGCATACCGGGAAGTTGATTGCCATCGGGGAGAAAGCACGGCAGATGCACGGCAAAACCCATGAGAACATTAAAACCATCCGGCCCTTGCGGGACGGTGTGATCGCCGACTTTCACGCAGCAGAACAGATGATCAGGGGAATGATCAAGATGATCAACCAGAAGAAAAGACTGTTCACTCCATCCCTTAAAATGGTCGTCTGCATTCCTTCCGGGAGTACCGAAGTGGAGATCCGGGCGGTGCGCGATTCTTCGGAACATGCCGGTGGACGTGACGTCTATATGATCTACGAACCCATGGCAGCTGCCATTGGCATCGGGCTGGATGTGGAGGCCCCTGATGGATGCATGGTGGTGGATATCGGGGGAGGAACCACTGAGATCGCCGTGATCGCACTGGGAGGTATCGTGTGCAACCAGTCCATCAGGATCGCTGGTGACGGTTTCACCAATGATATTCAAACCTACATGCGGCACCAGCACAATATCAAGATAGGTGAAAGAACGGCTGAAGAGATCAAGATCCACGTGGGATCAGCACTTCCCGAGCTGGAAGATCCGCCTACAGACTTTAATGTCAGGGGACCCAACCTGATGACCGCCATGCCCATCGAGATCCCCGTCTCCTACCAGGAGATTGCACACTGTCTCGACAAATCATTGTCGAAGATCGAAACTGCCGTGCTTTCTGTACTGGAACAAACACCACCGGAACTGTATGCCGATATCGTGGCAAGGGGAATCTACCTGGCAGGCGGCGGAGCACTGCTCAGGGGGCTCGACAAAAGGCTGAGTGATAAGATATCCATTCCATTCCATATTGCCGAAGATCCGCTGCAGGCCGTTGCCCGTGGAACAGGAATTGCATTGAAGAACGTGGATAAATTCCCGTTCCTGATGAAATAGATGACAGACAGATAGCTCATGAAAGGCCTTCTCTTACTGCTGAGAAAGTATAACTATGTGCTGGTTTTCATTTTGCTGGAAGCCATGGCCATCATCATGCTGAGTAATAACAACCGTTACCAGCACAGCATACTTATCAATGCAAACAGGGAAATCGCCGGCACACTGTTCGAGGCAGTTGAAGGTGCCCGGGAATACATGAAAATGGGGGCTACCAATAAGATTCTGGTGGAGGAAAACACCAGGCTCAGGAACAGGATACAGGCCCTTGATGAACAGTTAGGTGATACTGTTGTAAATCCCAGTCAGGTTGGTGATTATTTCTTCTTCCCGGCCGAGATCGTCCACAGCACACTTCATAAGCAGTTCAACTACCTCACCATCAACAAAGGGCGAAGGCAGGGTGTTGCCAGTGACATGGGTGTCATCGGGCCGCAGGGCATCGTTGGAATCGTGCTGGAAAGCTCGGAAAACTATGCTACCGTAATTCCCGTCATTAACCGCGATTTCAGGTTGAGCGTGAAGATCAGCAAAAATGATTTCGTGGGCGTTCTCAGCTGGGAAGGAATGTCCCACCGTATTGCCAGCCTGAATGAGATTCCTTTTCATGCCGATGTGGCAATCGGAGATTCCGTTGTCACCAGTGGATATTCGGCAGTATTTCCGGAAGGATTGTATGTGGGTAATGTAAAGGAAGTGGAACAGCAGGAAGGGAATTTTTATACCATCCGTGTTCAGCTTGGAACAGATTTTCAGAAACTGTTTCATGTCAACGTTATCAATAATTTCAACAGGGAAGAACAAGTGGAACTCGAAGCATCACTGAAGCAATGATCAGATTACTGGCACGAAATATCATCCGGTTCTTTATTCTCATCCTGGTGCAGGTGCTGTTACTGGATAATGTATTGCTGGGCGGATACCTCAATCCCTACTTTTATGTACTCTTCATTCTCCTGATGCCCTTTGAAACGCCCAGGTGGTTGCTGCTTGTGGCCGGGTTTCTCCTGGGACTGAGCATGGATATTTTTACCAATACCCTGGGGATGCAGACAGCCGCTACGGTGCTGATGGCCTTCATGCGCCCGTGGGTCCTCAGTATGTTTGCACCAAGGGACGGCTACGAGCCCGAAACCTATCCGCGGATACACTATTATGGCCTCGGCTGGTTTGCCGGGTATGCAGTCATTCTCACATTCCTGCACCATCTGGTGCTCTTTTATGTGGAAGTTTTCCACTTCCAGTATTTTTTTACTACTTTACTGCGGGTCATTCTGAGCACTGCTCTGACCACATCGACAATCATTTTGAGCCAGTTTTTTATCTTCAGGAAATAGATGAACTTATTTGACAACAGACGATACGTGTTTATTGTATTCACGGTCCTGATTGGGCTGGTATTCATCGTGCGCCTGTTTTTCGTGCAGGTAGTGGAAAGCTCCTACAAGGTTTCAGCTCTCAATAACTCCCAGAGCCACGTGGTTGTCTACCCGGCCAGGGGGCTGATCTATGACCGCAACGACGAGCTGATTGTCTCCAACCAGGCCGCCTACGACATCATGGTGGTTCCGAACAATGTACGTGCATTTGATACCACCTGGTTTTGCAATATCCTCGACATCACGAAACAAAATCTCGAAGAACGGCTGCAGCGTGCAAAGAATTATTCCTGGCGCGTAAGATCCGTTTTTATGAAACAGGTCAGCTTTGATGTGGCAGCGATCCTCCAGGAAAAGATGTACAGGTTTCCCGGCTTTTCCCTTCAGTCCAGGACACTCCGCAAATATGCCCGTCCCGTTGCTTCCCACCTCCTTGGATATATCGGGGAAGTGGACAAACGAATCCTGGAAGAAAACGCGTATTATGCCATGGGCGACTATATCGGGGTGATCGGGATCGAAAAATCATATGAAAACATCCTCCGGGGGGAGAAAGGACTGCAGATCTTCCTGAAGGATGTGCACAACCGCATCATCGGCTCCTACGAAGAGGGGAAATACGACAAACCGGTGAAGGTCGGCAGGAACATGACCATTTCACTGGATGCAGATTTGCAGGAATATGGTGAAAAACTCATGCAGGAATTTGTCGGAAGTATCGTGGCCATTGAACCCGCCTCGGGCGAAATCCTCACCATGGTCAGCTCACCCACCGTGGATCCCAATATGCTTATCGGCCGTAACCTCGGTGAAACCATCCGGAAACTCTCAGCAGATACCCTGAACCCCCTGTTTAACAGGGCCCTGATGGCACAATACCCCCCGGGGTCGACTTTCAAGACCATCAATGCATTGATCGGACTGCAGGAAGGTGTCCTCCACACCACCACCTCCTACTACTGCGATTACGGGTATTATTACCGCGGGGTCCACGTGAGATGCCACACACACAGGGCGCCTCTGAACCTGGTGGAAAGCATACAGCATTCCTGCAATACCTATTACTGCAACGTTTTCAGGAGGATCATGGAAGATCCCGACTATGAGAACACCGAGGAGGCATTCAACCATTGGAGGGACCATGTGGCCTCATTCGGATTTGGCGAAAAACTCGGTTCAGACTTTACCAACGAGCTGAAAGGGAACATTCCCACAGCAGCCTATTACGACCGCTATTATACCAGCGGGCACTGGAATTTCCTGACAATTATCTCCATGGCCATCGGACAGGGGGAGTTGCTGATCACACCCCTGCAGATGGCCAACATGACCGCCACCATCGCCAACAGGGGGTGGTTTTATACGCCACACCTGGCAAAAGAGATCGAAGGTGAACCGAATATTGATCCGAAATACAAGGAGAAGCATTATACAACCATTGATGCGGCACATTATGAACCCATCGTGGAAGGGATGGACCTGGCAGTGAATGGCGGTCCGGGGTCCACCGCACGCATTGCAAAAATACAGGATATCACGGTATGCGGAAAAACCGGCACCGCCGAAAATCCCCATGGAGAAGACCATTCCATCTTCATCGCTTTCGCCCCAAAAGATAATCCGCAGATTGCACTGGCAGTATACGTGGAAAACGAAGGCTTCGGCGGCACCTGGGCAGCCCCCATCGCCAGCCTGATGATCGAACACTATCTCAAAGGTGAAACCAACAGGACCTGGCTGGAACAGTATGTGTTGAATGGAAATACAAAGAAAAAGAAAAACGAAGAAGCTGCGCAGGGCACTGAAGATACAGGGAATGAAGAGGAAGGATAATGGGAATGGAAGTGTGGACAAAGAATGAAAGCGTGGAAAAACTGGATAAAGAAAATGTGAAGGAGTAAAGATGACCCGTAGGAATAACATATATGCAAATGTGGACTGGATTTCCATTCTGATATGGATGCTGCTGATCGTTTTTGGCTGGATGAATATCTACTCGGCCAACATCATGAACGGTGATGGAACAATCCTGGATTTTTCCCAGCGCTACGGCAAACAGATGCTGTGGATCGGCGTTTCCGTCGTGCTCATCGTGATCGTATTTATCCTGGATGCCAAGTTTTTTCCGTTTTTTGCCTACCCATTATACGGATTAATGGTCATGATGCTGATCGCGGTGTTCCTGTTCGGGAAAGAGATCAACGGTGCCAAATCGTGGTTCGTCCTGGGAGGATTCCAGTTCCAGCCCTCGGAATTTGCCAAACCTTTTACTGCACTTGCACTTGCGCGACTGCTCTCCTCTCATGGTTTCACACTGAAAAGCAAACGTTCACTTGTGCTGGCCGGAATGATTATTTTTACTCCTGCGCTGCTGATCCTGGTACAGCCCGATATGGGATCCACCCTGGTGTATTTTGCATTTCTCCTCGTGCTTTACCGCGAAGGGTTTTCCCAGAACACGATGATACTGGGAGCCAGCCTGGCGGTACTTTTTATCATCACCCTGCTTACTGACAAGAGCCTCATCGTTCTGGGCATCTGGCTGGTAGCACTTTTTCTCTTCAGGTTCAACGTGGGAGGTAAAAAGGTTGTTACCGGAATATTCATACCCGGTATTGCAATCTTCGGTCTGCTCTTCGCTGCGAATTATTTTTCCGGCATGAAGTTTCCCATCTACCATGTCACGCTGGCGGCCTTCGCAGGTGCCAGCATTGCTTCGCTTGTCGCTGCCCTCAAATCGCGCCAGCCAGCCATGCTCAAGATCCTTGTCGGGATGTTTGTGACAGTCCTGTTCGTGGTTTCTGTCGACTACGCCATGAACAATCTCCTGAAGGAACACCAGCAGCAACGTATTTATGTCACCCTTGGAATGGAAGATGATCCCCAGGGCGTAGGGTACAATGTCAACCAGTCGAAAATCGCCATCGGCTCAGGCGGATTCGCTGGCAAAGGTTTTTTGAAAGGAACGCAGACCAAGCTGCAGTTTGTCCCGGAACAGAGCACCGATTTCATCTTCTGTACGGTGGGTGAAGAATGGGGATTTATAGGGACCTCACTGGTGGTCATCCTGTTCGTGGTACTGATCACAAGGCTGGTGATCCTCGCTGAAAGGCAACGATCACATTTCAGCCGCATCTATGGATATGGACTGCTTGCTGTCCTTTTTGTACATTTCACGGTAAACGTCGGCATGACCATCGGACTGCTTCCTGTTATTGGCATTCCCCTGCCCTTTTTCTCCTACGGAGGTTCATCTCTGCTGGCTTTTACACTCTTTTTATTCATCTTCCTGAAACTGGATTCCAACCGCCTTGAGTTGCTCAGGTAAAACCCACAATTGGTGTTGCAAAACATAGGCTCCCAACCTGCTGAGATTGGCATGATTGGGGCCAACCGCCGCGCCTGACACATTCGCAGCCCACGGAAAATCTGGAAAAATGCCCGTTTTTTTGTACCTTTGTACCCCTGCCTGAATTTTTGATGCTGAATTTTTCACCGGCAAAAAATTTGAACAATGAAAGAATACAAAGCATATAACAACCGTAATTACCTGAAAATCCCGCAACTTTCCAACCTTGATAGTGTACAGAAATCAGCGATCAAAACAGTTGCCCAGGTCCTCCCGTTTAAAACCAACAATTATGTAGTGAACGAACTGATTGACTGGGACAATTTTGAAAATGACCCCATGTTCATCCTCAATTTTCCCCAAAGGGACATGCTTTCCAGGTATGATTTCAACGAGTTGTCCAGGATGCCTGACAGGAATACGCCGAAAAAAGAAATGCTCACCTATGTCAACAGCATCCGCGAAAAAATGAATCCCCACCCCGCAGGTCAGCTGGAACATAATGTACCGACACTGAATGGAGAAAGGATCAGGGGAATCCAGCATAAATACAGGGAAACCTTGCTGTTCTTTCCCTCCCAGGGACAAACCTGTCATGCATACTGTACATTTTGTTTCAGGTGGCCGCAGTTTACAGGCATGAGCGAAATCAAATTTGCCATGAAACAAACCGGCCTGATGATCGAATACCTGAGGCAGAATCCGGAAATCACCGATGTGCTTTTCACAGGCGGAGACCCTATGGTTATGAAAGCCAGTATTTTAAAAGATTATATCAATGCGATACTGGATGCCGACCTGCCCCATATCAAAGTGATTCGTATCGGCACCAAATCGCTTTCATTCTGGCCTTACAGGTACCTGACCGATCCGGATGCACAGGAAATTCTTGATCTCTTTAAGAAAGTAGCTGACAGGGGTATTCACCTGGCATTGATGGCGCATTTCAATCATCACAGGGAACTGGAAACGGAAGCGGTTGCCGCGGCAGTCAGAAAAATCCGTGAAACAGGTGCACAAATCCGGACGCAGTCTCCCATCCTGAACCATATCAATGCAGACGCAGATGTGTGGGCAACAATGTGGAGAAAACAGGTCGATATGGGAATGATTCCCTATTATATGTTTATGGCACGTGATACAGGTGCACAGAACTACTTCGGAGTGAATATGGAAAGATCCCTGAACATCTTCAGGGATGCCTACCAGCAGGTCAGCGGTATCTGTCGTACCGTTCGTGGACCCTCAATGTCAGCTGGTCCCGGCAAGGTCTGTATTTCCGGAATCAGTGAAATCAGGGGAGAAAAGGTCTACGTGCTTAACTTTATCCAGGGCAGGGTTCCGGAGTGGGTAGGAAAACCCTTCTTCGCAAAATATGATCCGAAGGCACTCTGGCTGAATGAACTGGAACCTGCTTTTGGCGAAAAGGAATTCTTCTACCAGAAAGAATATCATAAACTACTGAAAGTAAGCAAACTTCCGGGAAGATCCCTCGCTTCGGAAGACCTCCAGTCGGCATAATCGCTTCAGGCCGGGTGGCTGGATCCAGGCAGAATCCGTGCCGGGCATGACGCCAGCAGTCCATACAAAACAGTAAGATCAGTATTGGTCCAGGACAAACTTTATTCGGTCCGCGGCTGTTTCACTCCACCATCCCCGCATCCTTCCTTCCAGTCAACCTGGGATTTGATATCCACCCCGTATTTGTCTTCTATGAAATCAATAATCTGGGGAAAGAAATCCCGGAAATCCTGGCTGAAGGCATCATATTCCCCTCGCAACCGCTCAATGGCAAAGGAAGTGTGGTCGGGCAGACTGGTGTTGGCAGACATACGGTCAAGCACCAGCTCAATCCCTTCCACCCGCTGGTAAGCCAGCATCCAGTTGTTCTCCAGGAAGGTGGGAAACCATACTTTGATCCCCTGTGGAAGGGTCTTGTAGTTGCGTTTCAGCAGATCATAGATGCGGTCCACGTATTCACGCAACGGGATTCCACAATAATCTATCCAGGTACTGGCCAGGAAATGATCATAGAAAATATCCACGATCACACCGGCATATTTATGATAACGCTCCACCAGCCTGAGACGGCTTCTCCGGGTAATGGAATGGGTGTCTGTAAAAGTGTCGATGTCGCGGTGAATCAGTATTCCCTTGCGCACCAGTTCCGGAAGATGTACATAATTTTTCCCTTTCACGTAATCGCCCATGAAGTTCCCTACAATGATCTGCTCATTGCACCCGGAAAGATATGTGTGCGCTAGAAAATTCATCTGACTCATCCTGGATTATGCGCGGCAAGATATTCAAAACCTGTTAAATCCTACGTAGTTCTCTCAAAACTTGTTCCAAATCATACGTTAAAAAACATACAGAATACAAATATGCCTGCTATTTGCGTATTAATATACTGAATATTTGACAATTAACCATAAAACCTTTTGTTCAGCATAAATCAGAGGGACAAGGCGTGATTTCGCTAAATTTGTTCATATCAGAAACACTAAAACTATTCAAATATGTCAAAGAAACGAATCATCATCATTGGTGCTGCAGGAAGGGATTTTCATAATTTCAATACCGTGTACAGGGATAACGAAGCGTACGAAGTGGTGGCCTTTACCGCAGCACAAATACCTGACATCGATGGCAGGAAGTACCCGGCCGAACTGGCAGGGTCGCTGTATCCAGATGGGATTCCCATTTACGCAGAGGCGGAATTGCCTGGTCTGATCAGGGACCTGGAAGCAGACACATGTGTTTTTTCCTACAGTGACCTGCCCTACCAGAAAGTAATGAATATCAGTGCCATTGTTAATGCTGCCGGCGCCAATTTTGAATTGCTGGGAACCAGGGATACCATGATCCGGAGCAACAAGCCGGTCATCGCCGTCGGCGCCGTCCGGACAGGTTGCGGGAAAAGCCAGACATCAAGAAGGATCATTGAACTGCTGATGGAGAAGGGACTCAAGGTGGTTTCAATCCGGCACCCGATGCCGTATGGCGACCTCGTGGCCCAGAAGGTCCAGCGCTTTGCCACCGTGGAAGACCTCGCCAAACACAAATGCACCATCGAAGAGATGGAAGAATATGAACCCCATGTTGTGCGCGGGAATGTCATCTATGCCGGGGTGGATTATGAAGCCATCCTGCGCGAAGCGGAAAACGACCCGGATGGTTGTGATGTAATCCTGTGGGACGGTGGAAACAACGATTTCCCGTTTTACCAACCCGATCTCACTGTTACCGTGGCCGATCCCCACAGGCCGGGACATGAACTTTCCTACTACCCGGGGGAAGTCACCATGCGTATTGCAGACGTAATCGTGATCAATAAAATGGACAGTGCCGCACCTGAGAACATCCAGGTAGTCAGGGACAGCATTGAAGCGATCAATCCGGGTGCAATCGTGATCGATGGCGCATCTCCCATCAAGGTGGACGATCCTGCTGTCATCAGGGGCAGGAAGGTACTGGTCGTGGAAGACGGTCCCACGCTTACCCACGGAGAGATGAAGATCGGTGCCGGTATTGTTGCTGCACGGAAATTCGGTGCATCCGAACTGGTGGATCCACGTCCATACACCGTTGGAAAACTGAAAGAAACTTTCGAGATCTACCCTGAAATTGGCACATTGCTGCCCGCCATGGGATACGGGGAACAACAACTGAAAGACCTGGAGGCCACCATCAATGGAACAGATTGCGAGGCGGTGGTCATCGGCACACCCATTGACCTGAACAGGATCATCAATATTAAAAAACCAAATACAAGGGTATTCTATGATCTCCAGGAGATCGGGGATCCGAACCTGGATTCAGTGATCGCGGATTTTATGAAGAAACATGACCTCTGAACCGCTTTGAACCAATAAAAACAACCGGACCCCGATACTGATGCTGATCATCAATTCGGGGTCCGGTTGTTTTTTTCTTCTTACCCTGCTAATACTGAAGTTTCCGGCTATTACTGAACTTCTTCTGCCGGACATTCGACATCCTGCAACATCGTATCCCAGCAATGCCAGAGTGCATCTCCATAACGCTCCTGGTCCATCACCCTTCCAGCCCTGGTTGTTGTGTCCCATTCGATATAGGTCGTGGTATCAGGTTTGGAAATCGTGTAGTGTGCATCATAATCCGTCATGGTCGCATCAATTCCAAAATCGATGTACCCGTTGTAAAGTTCATTTTCCGGGTCAACCACAGTGTACCTGATGTTTTTGATCTCATTCTCAAAATCTTTCTGATAGGAAATATCCAGGTATTCAACAGAATTTTGCGGACTGTGATAGAGGGTCCAGTCTGCAGCGGTATGGTCATACCTGATGACCCCCTCGAACCATTTGAAAGCTTCAAAATTTCCAGTCTCCGCCAGGTACATTTCCATGGAGAACGTCTCGTTATCGATCCGCATTCCCACCAGTCGTGCCACGATGGTCCGCTGGCTCACAGTTACGCTGTAGCTCCACTCCCAGGTTTCATCGCCAAGGTATACCGGGTCATGGTTGAACGCCGCACCATAGGCTACTGTGGGAACAACAATATTTGCACCTACTACGGCATTCCATACAACGATGGAACGGGCTGAATAGAACCAGTTGCCCATCAAAAGTGCATCGTCAGCACTTTTACTTGTACTGGAAGGAAACTTGTCCCAGTTGATCACAAGGGATTCTGCCGGTGGCAGTTCCATGGGTGCCGGATCCTTTTCACATGAGGATATTGTAAACATGAGTCCCATGGATACGATCATCAGTAAGTATATAGGTCTTAACATTTTCAATTTCATAATCTTTGTATTTTTTTCTCACGCTTCGTTCTATGTATATAACGCATGATCGTTACATCAATTGCAGGATGTAGCAATGATCGTGCCAATAAAATTTTCTGAAATCTAATAAACAAGTATGCGGAAGCGCCAGGCAACCGTGCCTTTCAAGAGGCCTGCAACCAGGTAGGCACCAGCATCGGCAGGTGTGGAAACGCGGATGCCGGAAGCATAACGGCTCCATTCAGCCGGCACCCTCTGGCCGGCAATATCCAGCACAACCAGCTGGTCGACCGGCCCGTGGTTCCCGGAAAATTCAATATGAAAGATCCCTTCAGAGGGATTGGGATAGACCCTGAAATCAACCCCGGCGGACATTCCCTCACCAGAAAGTGTAGTGACTTCAAAGGGATAGAAAGCTTGTTGGAGGACATTGCCGGAAGTATCGGATACACCATTCAATATCAGTGAATAGGTGCCGTTTTCCAGTCCGGAAACCCCGAGCAACACACCGGCCGGGTTGGCGGAGCTCCATGCGGCACGTTCCACCACCACACTGCTGCTGATCTTATAATGCGACGGGTCGGAGGCATTCAGGCTGTCGAGCGGCTCATTGAACAACAACGTGATTTCCGTGGCACTCACAACTGTGATGCTGTCCAGGTCGGGTGCGAGTTCGTCGGGAATTTCACCTCCACCATCACTGTACATCAACTGTACGAACTCCGGGCGGTCAATAAATGGATTCCTGTTCCGCTGCAAAGCATAAACTGCATCATTCCTCGCGGTCTCTTTCCCGCTCACGGGATCTTCATTGTGCCACCGCACCATCATTTCCCTGGCCCAGGGTTCAAGCTGTGCGCCATCCACCATCGGGCTACCTGGCCACCCGGCATCTTCACCGTAGTACCTGGTTGCCATGTAGAAATAGGTACGTGCAAAATCTCCCTTGTAGGCATCGATCGGTTCAAAGACGGTCCCGGAATAGCCATCCACCGAGGAGGGGCCAACCTCACAACCGTTTAGAGAAGTCCAGGAGGCATTACCGGTCTCCCCGAAAAGAAAGTTGCTGCGTTTTCCGTTCACATAGCCATCTGTGGGATAGAGATGGAACAGGTCGGTGTACATGGGAGAGGCATCATTGAACCAGCTCTTCGGGAAGGAATGCTCGCGGTTGTAGCAGCTTTCCTCCCCGCTGTAATTGCCACACTGGTCTGTGCCAAAGGTATATACATACGGCGGCGTATCACCGGGACGGTCGGAATACATATCCCACACCGATCCGTCGGCACGCTTATCGGTACTGCGAAAAGCGGTCCACAGATCTGAATAGCTCAATACCACATGGTCATCAATGATTTCATGCAGCGCCCACTGCAGCTCCTCCCCTTGCTTTCCCTCTGCCATTGCATAATAGCCGGCAGGCTGGGCAAAGAGGAAGGTTCCCGAAAACGCGACCAGCCACAATAGCAGGACTGACCTGAAGGTTTGATGTGCTGCTGCGGATCGTACTTTTGCTACAGATCGTACTTCTGTAGATCGTACTTCCGCAGTTCTCAATTCTGAAGTTCGACCTTCAGCTGCTCGTCCTTCTGTAGTTCGTCGTTCAGTTTTGGATCTGCCTTCTAATCCGGATTCTCTTCCAGTCGGAATCCTGTTATTGTATGATAATCTTCCTGCTGACCACTCCTTCATCCAGTTCCATTCTCAGGTAATACAGCCCCGGTTCAAAATCCCGGACTGAAATTACAAATTCGTTCCCGGGCTGTTGTCCGCTCCGGAATGTTTCCCTGCCGGCCTGGTCGTACATCCCGATGCTCCTGAAGTTCCGGCCTCCGGCTACGCTGATGGAAACAAGGTCCGATGCAGGCACAGGGTACACAGAAACATACCTGTCAAGATCCGTTTCTGTCACAGATACAGGCTTGTTCACATAGATCACAAACAGCGCACTGTCACAAATCGAAGTGTTGACCAGGCAAACCTGGTAGACAACTGTATCAATGGCCTGGTTGAACCCGGGCTCCGGGGTATAGGTGATGGTTTTGTCTGTTTCCACCCTGGCATCACCGTGCGATGGCTGGGAGCTGATGGAAACATTCACTGCCCCTGGCAGGTCATCATTATACAGCACATCGTACCTGAAAGAGGACCCGCCGCTCATGGTAACAAAATCGTTCTTGAGTTCCGGTTTGGGAACTACCAGTTCGCCGAACGAGAATCGCTCCACAAATTCCTGGTAATAGGCATTCGCCACTGCCTGGCTGTGAAAGATCAGTGTGTTTTCATCATTCCTGAACTGTGCAGACGAACTCCAGTTGTGTGAACCCGTCAGGAGGATGGGGTCAGAATCTGCATGGCCCTGGTCGACGATCATGTATTTATGGTGCATGATTCCTGTTTCACCCTTCACCCTGATATCGTCCTCCAGGCTTGATTTCAGCTGTTCTACAATAGGCTCGCCATATTGATCAAAGTCATTGATCAGCACCTTCACATCCACTCCCGCATCATTTTTCTCGCTCAGGTCATACCCGATATCTGATTTGGTGATCAGCATCGTGGCAATGTGGATCGAATGATCGGCTGTTGCGATGGCATTGAGAATCTGGTTGTGCGTTCCATCCGAAGGGCTGAAATAGCATTCCACCCGGCTGCCGTTGATGATAAATTCGTGCGGGGTATTGTCTTCCTTGTCAGGTCCGAACCTGGCCCTTGCAGGGTCAGGCTGAGATTCGTCGCTTCCATACATCTCGTTAAACTCCATCTGGAAGGCCTTTGCCAGGCTCTTGTCCTGCACGATGATCACATTGTTGGGATCCCGGTTAATCTGTCCATCAGTGAAATTGGTTGCGCCGGTCCAGACCACCGGTTTGTCAGGATCAGCCGCATCGGCATCAAAGACAATAAATTTATTGTGCATGATGCCATACAACGGGAATTCAGATTTCGGACTTGCCAGTCTGCCGATGGCCGCATTCAGTGATTCCACGCCCACCGCATCAATGTTGCTGTCATAGATCACCCGCACGGTCACGCCACGGTCATGCGCTGCATTCAGCGCATCAGAAAGGTTTGAGATCCCATTGTTATTGAAATTGTAAATAGTAAAATCGATCGACTCCTCTGCCCTGTTGATATAATTAATCAGTGTATCATCGATTGCATGGTCAAGATATTTTGCCTCCAGCAGTCCCAGCGAAACGGAATTGTCCACCGACCGGTTGAAATAAGCTTTCACGTCGCCTGATGATTCGGATTGCGTGATATATACCTGTACGGTTGCCTTGATGGTATCCTGGTCCTTTACCGAAAAGGGCTGAAGATAGATCAGCTCTGAAGCAGCAAGCCCTGATAGGTTGATGGCATGTGAAGTGGTTTCTCCTGATTCCGACAATTTGCCCAGTTCCAGTTCCGTGGTATTTCCGTAAAAAGCTTCGGTGGTCCCCGCCACATCCGTGGTCCAGGATACAGTAAATCCTGTTGTTGACAAATTGCTCAATTCCGGAACACTGGTCATGTTGATCACGCTTGATGAAAGGATGTCGAACTGGTCGCGGGGCAGCAGCTGGTAGGTACCGCCATATGCACCGAGTGGACCAACCACCGAAACAGGATTGGTGGGGATCACCATTCCGATCAATGGGGAGTCAAAGGAATTGACATAGATCTGACCTGCTTCCCCGTCAGCCGTAAATGTATATGAACTCCGCTCGAAAGTTCCCGATGCATCGAAATCCACGTTATTGATCTTCACCAGCATACCTTCATACTGCACTGCCAACTGGGCGGGTGTGAGTACAACAGGATCAGGTGAAGGGTTCCCTGTTAAATTCACGGTCACCGCGGAAACAGGATCAATCTCCAGCAACGTATTATAATCCTTGATAATGCCGGTTACCGTTACCTCATCACCGCGTTGTACATCGCTCAACGCAGAGGAATAAACTGCTATACCACCAGTGGCATCCTGCATATACCGAATGAGTCCCAGTTCATCGCCATTGGTAACGATCCCGGTAACTGTTACTTCAGCTCCCACTCCCAGCGCCCGCGCTGCAGCAATATTCTCTTGCGCCTCAAGGGCAAGATTCCCAGCCAGTAACAGGCTGATCATTATACATAACTTCTTCATATTTGTATTCTATCTGATTTATTATACATAAACGCTTTAAAAACACTCAAAACACCATTTCACATTGGTTCCCGGAGGAAGATTTAAAAAGTAACGGTAAATGAAGTTGTAAATCTTCTTCCCATTCCAAAGAACACCGTGGCTGATTCTGCATCAAAATCCTGGAATTCCGAGTAGGGACTGTAAGGATCATTGTTGGTTGCATCCCATAAATATTTTGTATCCAACACATTCAGCATGGAAAAACGCAGATTGAAACGCATCTGATCCATCGCAGGCAGCCTGAAACCATATCCCGCATGTATATCAAACAGGTTGAAATTTGGCATGACCCATGAATCATGTACCTGTCCACTCTCATCCAGGGTTGCTTCCGGAGAAAAATTGGAATAATATTTTCCGAAGTATGTCTGACGAAGATTCATATAAAAGCCCTTGAAAGGTTCATACCTGATGCTGGTACCCAATTGGGTTTGCGCCGCATCTCCTACGTGTATCCCCCGTGCATCCACATCAATCACTTTCTGTACGGGAGGGAAATTCCCTTCATAAAGATAGTATTGAAGGTCCTCGATGTATGAATCATAAATCCAATCGCCCAGGGAAACGGTACCCTGAAGTTCCAGGTTGTATCGTATTTTATATATAAAATCCATCTCCACGCCAATGTGCCTTGCATGCATATTTGTGATATCTGCAAATACACGTTTTTCGGCATTCTGATCAGGATCGCCTTCCACGTATCCCGGGTCCCCTTCCCGCAATGTGTATGTGGAATATATTGTACTCAGGGGTTTGTTTTCCCAGACCGTGTAATAAGCATTCAGATTGGCAGAAAACCTGGAAGAAGCATAATTATACCCCAGCTCAAAGGCTTTTACAAGTTCGTTATTGATATCTGGTTTAAATTCAGTGGTATATCCCAGGTAATAATGCCTGTATGCCTTCGCTTTGGACAGCAAACCCAGGTTCATATAGATATTTGATCTTTCCGTGAGGTTGTAATTTGCCCCGGTTTTAACAGTAAAACCATACCTGTTCAGCCATCCCGATTCCGAATTGAGATAGTAATCAACTTTGTTCAGTGAAGTGATCGCTGAAGACAGGTTCAGGAAGGATGTAAACCTGTTGTTACTGTATTCCAGTAAACCAAAAATTCCTCCCCAGCGGACAAGTCCATCATAATAATAAGCGATGGTATCGCCTTCAAGCTTCACAGCTTCCATCACGTTTTCGGCATAATTTACACGCGTATCGCTTTTATCAATCACATAATCACCTCCCAGGAGATCGCGCACGGTAGTAAAGTGAATGCCTTTATAGGATCGTAGGTCAACACCTCCGCTCAGATCCAGGCTTTCACTAAGGCTATAATCAAATTTAGACAACAGACCCACCCAATAGTGTTCGTTGTGTCTCCTGATCATGTAATTGCTGGCATAAGTAAGCGAATCGGAGTAGGTTCGATTGATTGGTCTGAGATTCAACGGAGGCTGTGGCTTCCAGTTGTCATCATAGATGCCCTGCCAGTTGATCTGACCATAATATGGATCGTCAGGATCATGGATCAGCCGGGTATCCTTTATACTGCTCTGGGGGTTGTCGCCACCACCTTTGCCAATGCTGAGGTAAATATTGTTCGACATGGTAAATCGATCGGAGATGGTCCAGAAATCACGCAAAACAAATTGTGGCTTATGGTATTGATTGGATGCTGAAGATAACCGCTCTAATGGTGCATCAGGATCATTCTTGTCCCGGCGTAACACACCCCAGTGCTGGTTGTAAGTGATGCCAGCATCATAAATATTGTATCTTGGATTGGAGGCGCGCAGTTCATCCAGGTTCACTCCCAGTTCTTTGGCATATGCTATATCATACGTCGAAATGGGGCGCTTATACGAACGCTGGTCATGCATTTGTGGCGCACCCATCGCCGTGAACGTCAACAGGTGTTTTTTGAAACGCTTGTCAATCTTGGCATAATAAAACCAGCCTTCCGAATAGGTATTGTCCACCCAGCCATCACCACGCTTGTAGGCTCCGGCCAGGGTGATGCCCCATCCATTGGCAAGCTGGCCACTGGTAAAACCCAGGTTTGTCTGGATTTTCCCCTGGCTGTCGACCGATTGCTTGATAGTGGTTTGTCTCTTGTTCTCAATACCTTTTGTAAGGATATTGATGGTTCCCCCAACTGAAGGCAGCGCCAGTTGTGAAGCCCCTAATCCACGCTGTACCTGCATCGTACGGGTAACCAGATCAAGCCCGAACCAGTTGGACCAGTACACCCAACCATTCTCCATATCGTTCACCGGAATCCCGTCAATCATCACGGCCAGGTTGCGCTGGTCGAAACCACGAATGGTGATCCGCGCATCCCCGTCTCCCCCACCCTGCTGGGTGGCATACACCCCCGGGGTGGTATTCAGGATCATGGGGAGATCCTGTCCGGCCAGCTCCTCCTGTATCTTTGCCGGATTTACATTGGTAAATGCCACGGGGGTCTCCCTGGAGATGGCCATATCTGCGGTCACTATCACCTCGTCAATGGTCATAGACTCAAGTTCCACTGTAAGAAGCACCGGTCTGTCTATGACCGTTATCTGCCTGACTTCCTTTTCATAACCTACATAAGATATATTCAATGTATACTCACCCGGTGACAACCGGAGCGTAAAGTTGCCAGAGTAATCCGAAACGGTCCCTTGCGTGGGTCCATAAACAATATTGGCTCCAATAAGCGGCTCCCCTGTCTGTGCATCTTTCACCAATCCCGAAACCGCAACATGCTGCGCGCTCAAAGAAAGTACACCTGTAATCAGCAATACAATAAAAAAAAATCTGTTCATCGAAAATGTTTTGGAATTTGGTTTTGTCCAGGTCTAATTTTTAATCAGTTTCCTGGATAGTATCCGTTCCCCAGATCGGATCCGTAACATATACATACCATCCGACAACTGATCAATGGTGAACTCCTCCTGGCGTACCCCCTTCAGATCTTCAGACCTGTATACCAGCTTACCTGACATGTCATGAATGGTTACCCGGTCGATGCCTTCTTCGTATGAAATATTAACAAATGATCCTGTTGGGTTCGGGTACAGGCTGAACGAGCATATCACCTCCGAGGTTTCAATATCCGTACCGAATTCACACACGCAATAATGGGCATTCAGCGAATCCCACTTATCCACGCCCCCGGGAACGGTATCCCATTCAATCGTCACATTGAATTCCACGTTGGGCATCCTGTCTGCAGTCACCCCTTTCTTAATGTTTGGCTTTCTTACCAGCGAATGGTTGGCACTCCAGAGCCACCATCTCAGGAAATAGTAACCATCAGGAATGATATAATTGGTGATATAGGTGCTGTCCTGCCCAACAATCTCGCCATCTTCATAGATATTCCTGTACACCCAATGTTCGGTGATCGACGCCCACCCCTCTGCGTTGGAGGGCATACCACCACCAATAATTCCGAAAAGGTCGACCAGAACAAAATCGTTAATATCGCCGCTCCCGCCTGTATCCTTGAACAGGGCAATCGCATCGTTGCCGTTCATGTATGTTGGTGCCGGGTAATCGTGGTCCGGTTGTTGTGCAATTGCACGCAAATTAGGATCAGATGCCGGGGATGCTTCCGTTGAAGTGGTCTGTCCATTTACGATCAAATGTGTTCCATACGGCTGAATAAAGCCTTCCAGTTGTGTAATGCCTCCATCCGTATAAGTATTGCTGCCGTTACTGTACCTCGCCACCCAATAGGAACCCAGGTTGATCACACCATCTGTAGGGTTGTAGATCTCCAGCCCTTTATTGTTTCCGCTTCCTTCCAGGTATTCCGAAATGAACAATTCGGAACAGTCCTGGGCAAACAATGTACCGGCAGCAATTCCCATGGCCACCATTATAATAATCCTTCTCATATACTTTTGCTTTATTTATGTACTTTTTTCCAATGCCTCCTGGTGTCCTTATGCTATCAATTTAAACAACTTAAGATAAATAACCGGAACGGCAGGCATTGCCGTTCCGGTTCAATTATTGTCTGAAACCTGTTATTGCTTTACAAATCTCACTACGCGGGTGGCATCCTCATTCTCCAACCTGATCATATACACGCCGCTGTCGAGCGAAGTAATGTCCATGGAAATGCGGGCTTCACCTGCATTCTTCGTTTGCTGTACTGCTGCCCCGGTGATATCATACACCGTAAGTGTACGGATTTCCGAAGCATTTGCAAGGTGCAGGGTATTAATTGCCGGAACCGGGTAGATCTGTACCCTGTTCAGCATGGCATCCCTTGCACTCACGTCAACCGTGAATTCAACGGAATAGGTCTTCATGGTAACTCCGTCTTCTGCCGTAACTTCAATTGTTGTAGTGCGGGCTGCGGCATCACCGGAAAGATCCGTGGCATCCACGATATTCACTGTTGCATTCGCATCTGCAGTGGTAGCTGTAACCGTGGGTACTGTGGTTGTGCCTGAAGGCAGCGTAACAAAGTAAGACAACTGCGCCGGAGTAAACCCGTCGATGGAAGTACCATCTACCAGCAGGTCACTGAGTGTTGCATCGTCTGAAGGTTCAGGAGCTACAATAATATGGACACCAAGGCTATCAAAGAAGTCTTGATCCTTCACGATCCATTCTGAATCATCAGCATTGGTTCCCGCACTGGAAGCCCAATCCGTATTCCCTTCTAAAATACTTCCTTTCCTGATGATCGTGTGTTCCGCAGTTGCATTTGTTACTCCTGCTACATCCCAACCTGATCCTGGATCTGGACCGACTTCTCCAATGATATCAACCAGTGTGGTATCCAACCCGGTAACGATAACGAGACCGCGTGCATCATCACCATTGTGGTGCACAACACTCGGATAAGAGAGAACCTCATAAGCATTTGCAGAAGGGAACATTGTTTCTTCGGTCTGATCAGTGATCATTACCCACGTTTCATGTGAACCCAATACTGAACCTACCGGGAATGCATGGAAATATTCCCAGTCATCGCCACCGTTGCTGATTTGTGCTACCTGGTAGTAATCCAGCTTAATGGCTTCATCATTCGGATTAAAGACTTCGATCGCCTTATTATTCCCACTTCCTTCAATGTATTCAGAGAAGATCAGGTCCGCAGGCATTTCCGTTTCAATAGTGATCGTATAGGTTTTGGTGGTTGTTCCGTCTTCAGCAGTAACAATGAGCTTGTAACCTGTTGCCAGGTCAGTCGCTTCAGTCACACCATCTGCCTGGTAAGTGAAGAAAGAAGCGCCAGTTGCAGGTAAAAGCAATGCCTCGAAAGTGCTCACAGATGCTTTAAAGAGCACTCCGTTGATGGTGCCGGCATTGTCATCGATAGCATACACCAGGGATGATACCGTAGCATCACTGCTTAACGCTGCTTTTGTAACGATATACGTTTTTGTTGTACCATCTTGCGCCGTAACAATCACATTGTAATCCGACTTCAGGTCATTTGCAACCGTTGTCCCGTCTGCTTCATACACTTCGAATGTAGCGCCATAAGCTGCAACAAGATTTGATTCAAATGTTGCAAGGTCCTCAAGGGCCGGGACATCCGCAATGGTACCCAGGTCATTATCCACAGTGTATTGCGCTGAAGTGAGCGTAGCATCTGAGGAAAGGACTTCAACTACATCATCTGCAGTTCTCGGGTAAATTCTCCATTTATTATATGCAAATGAGAGTGGTCCGGTAACATTATAAGTTCCGCCCAGGTTGAATATACCAGCAAAATACACATCATCGATCAGGATAACACCACTGCCATCATCCACTTCAACCTCACCAAAATTATTTGCCTCTTTCGTAACAACGGCATCTGCTATGGAGACAATTAACCCTTCCTGTGCTTCTCCTGCAGCTCCAGTTGTAACAGAAACCGGCGCAGGAACGTTTTTACCTGAAGCAATCAATTCATAATGGAGCAGGTCATTCATCTGCGTCAGGTTGTAATACTCATCAACCGTTCCGGCGATGACAATACTGTCACCAACGGCTGGTTTATTAACATTGTCCCGGACTGCAATAGCACTGTAATCATTGGTTGTACCATCTGAAATATAGTATTCATTCGTGCCATTGGCATAGGTAACGATCCCTGTTGTAATACAAATGGTGTCTTCATAACTTGAATTACCATCAGCTTCGAGCGTTCCCTGTATGTCACTGATAGTGAATACCGGCAGGATATAGAAGGGTTCTGAATCATCCATCGGCTCGCCTGCCTCGAATGTCGTATTGGTAGCCTCAGTTATGCGAATAACAGCCTCAAGGGAAGCTGGTGAATCTGAAGGAATTGTATAATTTACAGTACCCGGAGCAGGATCAATATTCTCAACAATCGGGACAAAGTCGACACCGTTGTTGAAAGAGACCCAAATGGTAATATTTCCCACGTTATCTGAGATCCAGTCGATATGAACATCCTTTCCTGGATAGAACACCTCGCCACCTGCAGGATATGTCACCTCAATCGGGCCAATGGTTGTAAATGTTGAACTGATTACGGTTTCAATGCCATTACCAACCTCATCCTCAACTACACCCGCCAGCAGTGCAACAAAATATAACTGGTCATTACTAAGTGCTGCATCCGGCACGATTGTAATTTCAGTTTTTTCTGCATTTATGGAAGCTGTAAAAGGAACGACAGCGCCAGCATTATCTGTTTCGCGCAATTCAACAAGTGCAGTAGGATCCGTAATTTCTGCACCCCCGGTTCCAAAAATGGGTTCATTAAAAGTGAGAACAACCTGTACTCCGGTGGAAACACTCATGGCTCCGTCTTCCGGACTGAAAACCACTTCAGGAGCCTTAACATCCGGACCATAGGATCCCAAGTCATCAAAATAATTCTGATCAAATACGATCCATTGCGAATTATCAGCATCAGTTCCTGCACTCGCCGCCCAGTCATCCGTTCCCATGGTAGTGCCATCTTTACGAATGAGTGTGTGATCTTTCGTTGCTCCAGTAACACCTGCAACATCCCATGTACCATATGGACTCTCAACGGGAATTCCGATTACATCCAATATCGTCGTATCAGTGTCGGTAATATACACAATTGCACGTGCATCATCACCGTTAAAACTGACAGCACTGCCTCCGGATAATACTTCATCTGCATTTTCCGGAGGAAAAAGTGTAGAACTAATCTGGCTGTTTACAATAACCCAAACATCCCCCGCAGCAATTGCCGCTCCAACTGGAAATTCATGGTAATATTGCCACCCTCCCCCATTACTGGATTGTGCAATTTGATATGAGGAGAGATCAACTTCAGCATCATTCGGATTGTAAATCTCCAGTGCCTTGTTACTGGAACTTCCTTCAATGTATTCTGAGAAGAACAGGGGTGATGCGGTCTTCGTTACTGTAATCTCTTCAAATGAGAAATCCTCCCAGTAAGTAATAGCACTTCCGTAACTCCTGACTTCTAAATAAAAATCTGTAGCATTCGAAGGAGCAGTCAGTATAACCGAATATTCGTTCCAGGTAGCACTGCTTGTGAAATACGCTGAATTGTTCTTCAAAATTGCATCATCATCTGTGAGGCTTACGCCATCAGCTACCCAGTTGGACCATATTCTGCAATCTGTACCATCTCCATTTTCATTCTTATACCAAATGGAAAGCTTATAGGTCTTTCCTGCTTCAACAGCAAACGTTTGACTGAGGTCTTTGGTCCCATCCGCAGTATGTTTTGCAGAATAGGTTTGAGAATGCACATTCTCTGCAACAGATTCCTGTTCCACATTCTCTGCTTTCGTCCAACTCGTTGGAGTATTCGCATCATCCCAGGCTTCAAAGCCAGGATTTAACACTAAATTTTGAGCCGACAATCCAATTGTCATAAATCCGATCATCAACAGTAGGTAAAATTTCTTCATAGTGTAAATTTTTGGTTAATATTTGCTGTAATAATTGTTTACAATGCTTTCAAAACATCAACTTACCAGCAAAACTAAAAGGGAAAACGATCCGTTCCGGAAACCCCGGAATACCAAAAACACCGTAAAACAGGTTATAATGTGTATCACACAGAATCAGTCACCCTCGTATTGCTGCAACTATAAATATAGCAATCCTATGCAACGATTCTTTGAAGAAACTGTTAAATATGTTGCAGAATATATCCCTACTCATCCTCTTCCACCTCTTCGGGGCGTTTGAACTGGTAAGCCTTGTTGATGATCATGTCCGCCATGGGCCTGAGTGCCCTTACGGCCTGGTGCTCCCGCTCCAGTATGTTCAGCCTGAAATCGGTCATGGCCTCCTTCATCCTGATGATCTGGTTGATCTTGGTTTCGTGGTAGGTGAGATCAATAAAAATACGCAGGTCAATATCCGGAGCCTTGATGGCATACAACCCGTCAACGATCAGCAGGTCGATCTTCTCAAAATCCACAAGCAGCTTGTCCACCTGCTCGGGGATCAAATCCACGCAGGGCATCATGGTCTCCTGCTCCTCCTTGTAATCACGGATTGTTTTCTGGATCTTTACCCAGTCATATTCATCCTGCCCTATCATATCGAACCCCTTGTTCCTCCTCCACTCCTCCCTGAGCAGTGGCTGTATCTTGTAATAGTTATCGGTATGAACAACCTTCACCCTGATATGGTGTGACTTCAGCGCTTTTCCAAGGGCATGCGACAGCTCGGATTTACCCGAACCACTCTCGCCGGAGATGCCAACGATATACCTGTACCTCTCCTCTTTTGTTGCAAGATTTTCCAACACATGCACACAAATGGCTTCTGCAGCCTCTTTGTGCATATCGTTGATCAGTAAAATGTCTCCAAGCATATCGCGCAGTTCTTTTTCTTAATCCAGGGCAACCTTTAGTGTCGCCCCCGGTTTCAACTCCTTTTCCGTGCCACAAATATGAATGTTTATTTTGTCTTTTGCAGATTCCTGCAATGTTATTTTACACTCCGCATCTGAAATGGAAACCGCAAACCTGTTGCTGCGGAAACCGAAACAGAATTCCATACCCTTCCAGCCGGCAGACAGTTCCGGATCAAGCGCCGGCACTTCGCCAGAAAGATCCAGACCGGCAAACGCCACCAGGCTGTCATACACGGTCCCTGCCATTACGCCGCAGTGGATGCCTTCCCCCGTAGTACCTCCCTGTATGTCGTTCAGGTCACTCTCAAGCGATTCCATGTACAGTTGCCATCCCTTCTCGTTTAACCCGGCATTGAATGCAAGCCGCGCATGAACCAGCCTGCTCAGGGTGGAACCGTGGGAGGTGCGGTGGATGTAGTAATCAAAATTCTTCTGAACATAGTCACCAGGCACCGTGTATCCCATCTTTTCAATGATGGCAGTCACCTCTGCATTGCCCAGGTTGTAGAAGGCCATCAGGAGATCGGCCTGCTTCGATAATTTATAGGCATCAGGCGATTTCCCCTCGGCCTTGAGGATCCGGTCCAGGCGATGGATATCCCCGTATTTCTCCTCGTATGCATCCCAGTCCAGTTCCTCCAGCCCGAAATATCCGTCAAAATGTTCAATAATCCCGTCATCATTAATATGTAGTGTCAGGTTACGTTCAATCTCTTTCCACTTGTCAAAATCTGACTCCGATATCCCCAGCTGCTGCAACACATCTGCAATTCCTTCCGAACCGAAATCTTCCACCAGGTCCTCGGCCCTGGTGAGCATCCAGCTGACCATGATGTTCGTGTAGGCATTATCAGTAACTCCTCCCTCCTCACTTCCGGGAAGTTTCTCGTGGAATTCATCCGGACCCATCACCTTGTCGATATGGTACCTGCCATCCTCCCCCTTCTCAGTCTTGCTGATCCAGAATTTGCAGATATCAAGGAATATCTCGTTCCCGTAGTTGACCATAAACTCCCTGTCAGCCGTGGCATGGTAATAATTCCAGAGGTTGAAGGCGATGGCCAGCGATACATGGCGCTGCAATGAACTGTAATCGTCGCCCCATTCTCCCGACATGGGATTCAGGTGAACGACCTGCGTCTCTTCCCTGCCATCGCTGCCGCTTTGCCACGGGAACATCGCCCCTTCATACCCGTATTCCCGGGCATATTTCCTGGCTTCAGCCAGGCGCTTGTAGCGATACATCAGTGTGGAGCGTGTCACCTCCGGGAAGTGGATATTGTACAACGGCAGGATATACAGTTCATCCCAGAAAATGTGGCCCCGGTAGGCTTCACCGTGCAGTCCCCTCGGAGGAATACCAGAATCCATTTTCGCATGGTGCGGGGAAGCTGTTACCATCATGTGATAGAGGTGCAGGTGAAGCAGTCGCTGCGCGTTCCTGTCGGCTGTTATCCTGATGTTGATCCTGTCCCAGATTTCCTTCCATGCCGCAGCTGATTTATCAAGCTCATCCTGGAAACCTTCCACTTCGTTAATGGCCCTGACTGCATCCCTGATGGGTTCTTCAGAGTCATTTTTCAGTGTGGTATATACCGTCACCATTTTTTCAAGCATGATCTCCTCTCCCTCATTTGCCTCCAGCCTGAATAATTCCGAGATCTTCGCCCGGCCTGTTTTGATTTTGCTGTCGATATGGATCCGGTTGACCCGGTGCCTGGCCGCCATGGCAATGTTCACATCCGACTGCGTGGTCTTCACCAGCAACTGCAGGATACCGTCCTTGGCGTTTTCGCTCACCGGCTCCAGGTGCTCCTGCTCCAAATCACTGTAGCGTTCCACGCCTGCATTGATGTGGTCGCCGGAGAGCATGGACTGGATCTCCACAGGGGCTGAATAATTCAGGGGAGTGATGGCATAGCTCATTGCTGCGCGGTGCGGATCGTGCATCCCTGCAAACCGGGTGCTCTTGATCATCGTACGCCGCCCCTGGTCATCCGCAACAATCATGAACCTGAACAGTGTTCCGTTACGCATATCAAGCCGGCGATGGATCTTTTCTATGCTGAAGGTGGCGTCGGGCTTGAACTCAAACCATTCCCCTCCATCGATCCGGAAACTCACCGGCAACCAGTTGGATGCATTGACAAAATCCTCGTTCTCAATATCATGGTCGCCTACCCTTGAAGTCTTCCTGTTGAACAATCCCGGCATGTATGTCCCGGGGTAATTCACCTCGTTTGCCTCACTTTCCTCCAGCGCTCCCCGTGTCCCAAAATAGCCGTTGCCCACGGTCAGCAGCGCCTCCCGCGACCGCTCCTTTTCCTTGTTGTAGTCATAGTAATGCAGCTGCCAGGAATCCTCTGCAATGCCGTTCCTGAACCAGTTGTTCAGATCTTCCAGGGTGAGTTCACCCAGGTCCTCCACGACAATATCCCCGCCGTTGATCTGCAGTTCCCGCACATTTTCCTCGCGGGCCACACCAATGGTAAGACCGAAATTCCCGTTCCTGCCGGCCTGTACCCCCGATACGGCATCCTCCACCACGATCGCCCGGTGGTATTCCACCCCCAGCCGGTCACATGCAGTGGTGAAAATATCCGGTTCAGGCTTTCCGTGCAGACCAATTTCCGCGGAGACAACACCATCGATGCGGGTCTCGAAATAATACAGCAGATTCGCTGTTTCCAATACCGGTTTACAGTTTTTGCTGGAAGAAGCAACCCCAATGCGTGCGCCCGCCTTTTTTAACTGTTTGATCAATTCCACTGTTGAATCGTATACCTCCACGCCCTCATCATCAAGTACTTCATTGAACAGCACATTTTTCCTGTTCCCAAGTGCACACACTGTTTCTTTTTCAGGATCATCAGATGGATCCCCGAACGGAATATCTATCCCGCGCGATTCGAGAAATGACTGGACCCCTTTGTACCGCGGTTTTCCATCCACATAGGGAAGGTAATCATCCGCATGCGTAAATTCCCTGAAGGGTTCACCAAAACGTTCCTCCCGTGATTTAAGATAGTCATCAAACATTCTTTTCCACGCAGAGCCGTGTACCAGGGCAGTCTTGGTGATCACACCGTCGAGGTCGAAAATTACTGCATCGAATTCCAACATACCGTTCAGTTTTTTAGGTTTAACAATGAAATGAAGCCTTTAAGGTATCTATTTTTCCGCAACCATTCAAAAATATTTGACATACGGCTGTGGCGCAGCCCATTGTATACACGTTGCCGAAATCAGCGGAAAATTTTGTATATTGACACGTGTGTGCGCCTAAATAACGAAGAAGAAATCGATAACAAGTTTTATAAGAATGAAAAAACGATTGTTTATAGCATCCAACCAGATACCTGTCCATACCATAAAGACTGGGGATGGTTTCGAAATAAAACCAACCGACGAGTTCATGGTGACCGGGTTGGATCAGTTCTACAACAAATACCAGGCAAAATGGATCGGTCTAACAGGACTGGAAGAAGATGAACTGACCAGGAGGAACATGCAGTACCTCGAAAGCAGACTGCTGGAATACAAGTGCGTTCCCATATTTCCCGACCCGGTCGATTACGAACAATACCTGCATGGATTTTCCCGGAACACGATCTGGCCGCTCTTCCATTATTTCACACAGAATACCGAATACGACGACAGCGAATGGGCGGCCTATGTGCGTGTAAACCGCCAGTATGCTGAAAAGATACTCCAGCTGGCAGACGAAGGGGATATTGTCTGGATCCACGATTTTCACCTCATGCTGCTGCCCGACATGATCAAGGAACGCATGCCCAGGGTCAGCATCGGAATATTCCTTCACATTCCATTCCCCTCCTTCGAAATATTCCGGCTCCTTCCCTGGCGGGAAGAAATATTGCAGGGTATGCTTGGCGCAGACCTGGTGGGATTCCATACCTACGACTACGTGCGGCACTTCCTCAGCTGTGTCAGGAGGATATTCGGCTATGAAACCGTTTTCAACCGCATCAGGATCGGGGAACGGACACTGAAAGTAGATGCCTTCCCCAAAGGGATCAATGCGGAAAGATTTGCCTCAAAGGCTGAAGCCTATCATAAAAGGGCTGAGGAATCCGACTCACAGGTACGGATGATGATGAAGCACCTGGTGAATACCGAAGGTGATGAAAAAATCATCCTCTCCATCGATAAACTGAACTATACAAAAGGAATCCCCAACCGGCTGCAGGCCTTCGAACTCTTCCTTCAGGAACACCCGGAATACATCGAAAAAGTAAGCTTCATCCTTCTGGCACTGATCTCCGGAGAACGCAGCCAGTTCTACGAAGCACTCAAACGGGAAGTGGATGAGCTCGTGGGACGCATCAACGGCACATTCGGCACCATCTCCTGGATGCCGGTGAGGTACCTGAACAAGGAGTTTACCATCGATGAACTGATTGAAATGTATTCCCTTGCAGATATCGCCCTGATCCTGCCCCTGCGGGATGGCATGAACATGGTGGCCAAGGAGTTCGTGGCTTCCAGGTTTAATCACGACGGTGTGCTGATTCTCAGCGAGATGACCGGTGCATCGAAGGAACTGCACGAAGCCCTGATTGTCAATCCGAATAACCTGGGCGAAGTGGTAACTGCGATCAGGGAAGCACTCCAGATGCCACGTGAAGAACAGGAAAGAAGAATGTTGGTGATGCAGGAGCGCCTGAACAGGTATACCATCGACAGGTGGGCCAATGAATTTATCAGCAGCCTGGGCAATGTGATCGAAACACAAAAGACATCCCTCACCCGGAAGATCAGTTCAGGACATGTGAAAAAAGTGGTGAAGGCATACAAGGAAGCCGGTAACCGTATCCTGTTCCTGGATTACGACGGTACCCTGTCGGGATTTCAAAAGAACCCGGAAGACGCCAAACCCGATGAAGAACTGTATGCCATCCTCGACAAACTCTCCAGGGACCCGAAAAATACCGTTACCATTATCAGCGGGCGCGACAAGGAAACACTGGGACGCTGGTTCGATGTTGGCTGGAACATCCACTTTATTGCTGAACACGGTGTCTGGCTGAGAGATCCGGGCGGCGACTGGCACATGCTGGAACAGATCGACAACCAGTGGAAGGAATCGGTCCAGCCCCTGCTGGAATATTACGTGGACCAGACCCCGCGGTCCTTCATCGAACACAAAAACTTCTCCCTGGTATGGCACTACAGGAAAGCCGATCCCGACCTGGGTATTCAACGTGCATGGGAGCTTAAGGATGAATTGCGTACCCTGACCTCCAACCTCAACCTGGAGATCATGGACGGAGACAAGGTGCTGGAGATCAAGTATTCAGGAATTAATAAAGGACGTGCCGCCCTGCAGAAAATGGGCGATGTACCTTACGATTTTATCTTTGCCGTCGGAGACGACTGGACCGATGAATATACATTCGAATCCATGCCTGATCAAGCCTACACCATCAAAGTAGGGGCAAAGACCACCGAAGCCAAGTACTATATTGAAGACGTCGGGAAAGTGAGGGAACTGCTGATCTGCTTCAATGGGGTCGGCGAATGTGAATGAACACTGCGGAAAGTGAATGAACATTGATGAATGTCAATGAACATTTGAGAATGTCAATGAACAGCTGTTTTGATGAAATGAAGGGGCGGTGTCGTTTGGGTGATCCAGAGGAATGATCATCCTGACAGAATCCGGTTCAGGATTGTAACAATTGTTACGAACCATTCCCCCGTCAATTACTAGCTTTGCTCCCGGATTGTCAAACCGGTATGAAGCAGCACCTCACCCCGGTCTGCTGACGCAATCACAGATAAAACCAGGAAATCATTTAAATTATCAATCATGAAACAGGAATTTGAAACTTCAAGAAAAGCACACCTTGCCGGGCTGGCAGAATATGCGAAAGAGGCAGTGGTAAGCAAGACGCTGATCAAGAAAGAAACCGGGACCGTGACATTGTTTGCATTTGATGCAGGCCAGGGACTGAGTGAACATACCACCCCGTTCGATGCCATGGTGCAGGTGGTGGATGGAGAGGCAGCGATTTATATCGATGGGAAGGAACATGTGGTGGGCAACGGCGAATTCATCATCATGCCGGCAAATATTCCACATGCCCTGGAAGCCAAAAAGCAATTCAAGATGCTGCTCACCATGATCAAATCGAAATAAAAAACAGAACCATGTTCTTCTAACTGTTTTTGCGTTATGAAAAGCAGGACCATACTCTCGTTGACGGTTTTCCTGGTGGTTGCCGTTTTGCTGAGCTTTGTGCAGCTGAAAGTCGAAAATCCGTTGCTGATTCTCGAACGTTTTATTGATGGCGGCGGCTGGGTGGAAATATTCCTTGCAGCAACATACGGCGGTGTGGTAGCCTGGTTCATGTACGATCCTGCACGATCGGCCAGGTGGCGACAGGTGACCTGGCTAACATTTTCCATCGTTTTCTTTTCACAATTGCTTCTCGGGGTGACGGTTTCTGAAAAATTCCTGATGACCGGTGATCTGCACCTGCCCATACCCATGATGATCATGAGCGGTCCCATCTACCGCGGTGAATTTTCTGTGATGTCCATCCTGTTCGTGAGTACAATCCTGCTTTCAGGACCCGCCTGGTGCAGCCATTTCTGCTATTTCGGAGCGCTGGATGGCTGGGCAGCTGGAAAGAAAAAAAGACGGAAGCGGCTGGACAAAATCTGGAGGCTGAAGATCCCGTTCATCCTTACCATCATCGCTGTTACCATATTGTTGCGGGTCTTTGCCGTGGACCTGTTGGTCGCCACCCTGATCGCCATTGGATTCGGTGTTGGCGGACTGGTGGTGATGCTGTTGTTTTCCAGGAAGAAGGGACAGATGGTGCACTGTCTTACCTGGTGCCCCATTGGAACGATTGTCAGCGGGGCAAAATACGTCAATCCCATCCGGCTGACCATCAACGACAGCTGCACGAGTTGTATGCTCTGCAGTGCGCACTGCAAATACAATGCGCTGAAAAAAGAGGATATCCTGGCCCGGGAACCCGCGTCTACCTGCACCCTTTGCGGAGACTGTGTAACCTCCTGTCATGCCGGCTCCCTGCAGTACAAACTATTCAACCTCAAGCCCGCGATGTCGCGCAATATCTACCTGGGCATCACCATCACCCTGCATGCCATGACCATGGTGCTGGCAAAGATCTGATGCAAGTACATTTCCTGAAAATGATCAAACATAAATAGTTTTCACATAGTACATTTAAAACCCTGAATCCAGCCTGCAAAATCATATATATATTTTAATAGTGCTATTTATAGTTATTTTAATATATTTTTTAATATATATATTCATATCGTATTAAATATCAGCATTTTATTGCGGCAGGCATAGTTCTGACCCACTATTTCGGAACCCCGTACCAGGGGACCATCGCACGAATAAAATCTCATCCAAACTTTCATTAAAAAAGGAAAAAATGTTAATTTTGCATCTGTTCACCACATTCGGGGTATAGCGCAGCCCGGTAGCGCGCTTCGTTCGGGACGAAGAGGTCGTGAGTTCAAATCTCGCTACCCCGACATAATAAAAATGCAATCGACTCGTATTTAGTTGATTGCATTTTTTCTTTTTGGTATTTTCCCCGCATTTTCTCCACAATCGGCATTAAAAAGTTGTGCAACTTATTTTCTGTAAAATTATCAAACCACGGTTAATTCTTTTTCCTTCATAGGGGACTGCTCATCCCCAGGACCGCGGTCCTGGGGATGAGCGGCGCGCTCGGCCTCCCACTCCCTCAGCCGGTCCATATTCAAATATCGTCGCCCAGACACCCAGTCCTCATGCCACTCTTTCAAAAGGGCCGAGAAGAGCCTCAAACAGCTCTTGGGGTTAGGGAATATCCTGATCACCTTACTACGTCTTAGGAGCTCCTGATTAACCCTCTCCACCATATTGGTGGTTCTAATGCGCTTATGATGGGCTGGAGGAGCAACATGGTATACACCCAGGGTCTCCCAGGCATGCTCAGAGATAAAATCAGCCAGAATAACTCTCCGCTATGCTACGAGTTATTTCCGGTTATTAACACGGTATTACATCATCATAAAGAGAGAAGAAATAAATTAAGAAACCACTTTCAGTGGTCCTAAGAATAGGTAGTACTTCACTCAAAAACGACCGACATTCTTTCTAAAAACTCATTTTTCCATTTGGAGATCGTCACAGGATTAACTTCAAATTGGTGGCCCAGTTCGGCCATGGTCTACTCATTTTTAATGGCTTCCAAGGCAACCTTGGCCTTGAATTCCGCACTGAATTTGCGTCTCGATTGTTTTGTCACACACACCCCCATCCGAGAACGCGACGAGGCACGAGGAGCAATCTCGTCTACTCAATCACTCATTTCAATAAGTTTTGTTGACCAGTCTGCCAAAAAAACCGGAATACTTAGCAAACCTTTCTCCTGATGAAGGTTGTTCATTGAAAATCTTATCCTGATTTCAGGAGCAAACTTTTTATGGTAAACCGATAAACTCTTACCACTCACCCGGTTTTCAGATTTAACTTCTGCCGGAATAATTTGCGTGGCTGTCTGAAGCAAAAAATCAATTTCGGCTTTGTTTCCGGAGGTCCAGTAATAAAGTTGATCATCAAATTGTGGCTCAAGCGACTGCAATATCGCATTTTCTGCCAGCGAACCTTTAAATTCGGTAAAACCCAGGTGACCCGACAAAATAATATCCGGTGACAATTTTGACAACCTTCTTAAGATTCCGCAATCAAATGCATACAATTTGAAAGCCGAAATATCCCGGTAAGCGCTGAGCGGAATACCAGGTTTCGATACATTATACACACGGTAAACAAGCCCTGCTTCCTCCAGCCAAAGCAATGCATCCTCATATTCACGAGCCCTAGCACCTGTTTTGACTACTTTGTAAATGAATTTACTGTTTTCTTTTGCCAGCTGAGAAGGCAAAGAATTCCAGATACTGTTTATTCTTGTAATTTGAACCGCGTCTGCATACTTTGAAAAATCCAGGGTATAGAGATTCAGAATGTTTTGTAATACATCTTCAACCCTGGCCATTCCAGTGTTACCGAGCAGTGACACAACAGATTCAGGCATCCCTCCACTTACCTGGTACCTTCTGTATTCTTCCTTAAGCCTGTTAAATATGATCCCTGGCAAAGGTTCAATCCGGGAAATTTCTTCAACAAAATTGAAAATCTTTTCATCAGCATGTTGCAAAAATTCTTTAAAAGAAATGGGACGCATCTTCAGAATTTCAACCTTGCCTACAGGAACCGACATTTTTTTCTGTCTAATTGAAACGCCCAGTAGTGAACCTGCCGCAATCAGATGGTACTCAGGAGCATCTTCCTGAAAATATTTCAAACTGTTTAAAGCTCCGCTACATTCCTGTATTTCATCAAAAATAATCAGGGTTTTACCAGGAAGTAACGGAACATCGGAAAAAAGAGCCAGATCGTTCAGAATGCGCTTTACATCTTTCGTCTTGTCAAAAATCTCAGCAAGCTCTTTGGTTCGGTCAAAATTAAATTCGGCTGTATAATCGAAATATTCTTCCCCGAATTCGCGCATAACCCAGGTTTTACCCGTTTGCCTGACTCCCATAATAATAAGGGGCTTTCGGGTTTCACTAACGCTCCACTGCGTTAATCTCTGAATAATTTCCCTCTGAACTTTCATCACAATCACGCTTTTCGTGTGTTTTTTGTGTAAATTTACACATTATTTATATATAATAGCGAGTAATTGTTCATTTAACACAAAATCCATTCCCTACAGTACACCCCCCATCTGAGATCGCAACGATGAACGAGGAGCAATCCCGGCTACCCCATCTGAGATCGCGACGAGGTACGAGGAGCAATCCCGGCTACCCCATCTGAGATCGCGACGAGGTACGAGGAGCAATCCCGGCTACTCTAAAAATTTTTCAGACTTGCCATATTTCAATGGATTTGCGCTACTTTTACGATAAATATGCGCAACCCCTGAACCTTTTCACATATGCAAACCACAGCACAGTTCGTTGACTTTCTTCAATCCTGTATTACACCAGTGGCCCTTATCTCCGGGGTGGGACTGCTGTTGCTCACCTTTACCAACCGGCTTGCACGGACCATCGACCGGACCCGGCACCTGATCAGCGAACTCACCACCGGAGCGGTGAAAAATACGTCGGTGAAAAAAGAAGAAATAAAAATACTCTACAAGCGAAGCCGTGTACTGCGATTTTCAATTGGATCCATGGTGGTCAGCGTAATTGCCAGCAGCCTCATCATACCCCTGCTTTTCCTCATGTTCCTGTTGGAAACAAATCTCAGGATCATCGGATATTCACTTTTTGTGCTTTCCATCATCTCCATCCTTTTTTCCTGCATCTATTTTTTTCGTGATATTCTGCTCTCATTAAAAGCCCTGAACCTGGAAGCCATGGATTACATAAGTAAATAAAAATCTTAACGGCAACTTGGTATGCAACGGCTTCTTTTTTATCTTAGAACAATAATTAAACCTACATGATCAATACCTGGGCCGCATGTTGTAAAACAATGCGTACATTTAGAAAACCAAAATACAATCGATTGTATACATAGCAGTTATTGCTCAACAACTTGAAAAACAAATTATTAGTAATTACATAATCCGCATACCCAAAATGAAAAAAACAACTGTTCTTTTTTTCTTCATCAGCCTGGCGCTGTCTGCCTGTCAGCAAAAAGATGATTTCGTTCCTCTGTTCAATGGCAAAGATCTTTCCGGATGGGAAGTGAAAAACGGGGAAGCACCCTACACCGTTGAGGATGGTTTAATCGTGGGAAGATGCGTTACCGGAACACCGAATACCTTCCTCTGTACTGAGGAGACTTTCGGTGATTTCATCCTTACTTTGGAAGCAAAATTTGAAGAGGGCAATTCCGGCGTCATGTTCCGCGCACAAAGCAATCCGGAATACAGGGATGGCCGTGTACATGGCTACCAGATGGAACTTGATCCCGGGATAAGATCCTGGACCGGTGGCATATACGATGAGGCCAGGAGAGGATGGCTGTATCCGATGGAATACAACCAGGAAGCAAAAAGTGCCTTCAAGCCGGGTGAGTGGAACACCTACCGGATCGAAGCCATTGGCAACAGCCTCAGGACATTTGTGAACGGGGTGGAATTTGCCAATCTCATAGATGATGTGGATGCCGAAGGTTTCATCGGCCTTCAGGTGCACAGCATCGGCAACAATGAAGCACTGGAAGGACAGAAAAACATGTTCAAAAATATTGAGATATGTACCATCAATCTTGAGGAACATAAAACACCGGAAAATCCCGATGTCACCCAGGTAAGCTACCTGGAAAACACGTTGTCCGAAAGGGAACAAGACGAAGGATGGAAACTCCTGTGGGACGGCGAAACCACCAAAGGATGGAGGGGCGCCAAACTGGAGACGTTTCCGGAAGATGGATGGATCATTGCCGACGGCATCCTGTCCGTGGAACAGGCCGATGGCGCTGAATCAAGAAATGGCGGCGACATTGTCACAACAGATAAGTATGAAAACTTCATTCTTGAAGTAGACTTCAAAATAACCGAAGGTGCCAACAGCGGAATCAAGTATTTTGTCGATACCGAACTGAACCAGGGCGCAGGCTCCTCCATCGGATGTGAATACCAGATCCTCGACGATAAAAATCATCCCGATGCAAAAATGGGAAAGAACGGTAACCGGACCCTGGCTTCCCTGTATGACCTTATCCCTGCCAATGCGAAGAGGTATAACCCGGATCTTCAGCAAGAAAAACGCACAAACGGCTATGGCTGGAACAGGGCAAAAATCATTGTGCGTGGCGATGACGTGGAACATTACCTGAATGGGATCCTGGTGGTGAAATACAACCGCAGCGGCCAGCAATGGAAAGACCTGGTGGCCGAGAGCAAATACAAGGTCTGGCCGAATTTCGGCGAAGCCCGCACCGGACATATCCTGCTGCAGGACCATGGAGACAAAGTAAGTTTCAAGAATATCAAAATTAAAACTTTATAGTAATGCAAACCGACAGGAGGAGATTTATTAAACAAACAGGAGCCACAGCGGCAGGACTGATGGTGGGCGGCATGAGCCTCTCAGCAAAGAGTTACAAAAGAATCCTGGGAGCAAATGACCGGATCCATGTAGCCATCATCGGACTGGGCCGCCGTCTTGGTGCTTATCCCGAGGCAATTGCAAAAAAAAGCAACAATATTGAATTGTCCTACCTCTGCGATGTGATGCCTTCCCAGCTAACGGAAGCAGCTGCATTATTTGATAAAAAGATCGATTACAAGGCCCGCCTGGAGAAGGACCTGCGGAAGGTATTTGCAGACAAAAAAGTGGACGCGGTCATCAACGCCACACCCGACCACTGGCACGCCCCGGGATCCATTATGGCCATCAGGGAAGGAAAACATGTCTACGTGGAAAAACCCTGCAGTCATAACATGTTCGAAAACGAACTCCTGGTGGAGGCCCAGAAGAAATACGACCGGGTGGTGCAGATGGGAAACCAGCAGCGCTCATCCTTTCATACCATCCAGGTGATCAATGCCATCCATAACGGCGAAATTGGTATTCCATATAAAGCAATTGCTTTTTATACCAACAAGCGCGGTCGTGTTCCTGTACAGAAACCTGCTCCGGTTCCCGGCGGACTTGACTGGGAACTGTTCCAGGGACCTGCCCCCAGGAGAGGATATACCGAAGAAACATGGAACTATAACTGGCACTGGTATGGCTGGGATTACGGAACTGCTGAGGCCGGTAACAACGGCACCCATGAAATGGATGTGGCACGCTGGGCACTGCAGGTAGGATTCCCCAACAGGGTTGATGTGGATGCAACCAAGGGACAGTTCCTTGACGACGGATGGGAAATGTACGATACCATGGAGGCAACCTACAAATTCGATGACAACAAATCCATCAAGTGGTCAGGGATCAGCAGGAACGGCTACGACACTTACGGGACAGGTCGCGGTACAATCATTTATGGCAGCGAAGGAAGCGTATATGTCGACAGGAACAAGTACATGATCTATGACCGCAAAGGGGGACTGGTAAAAAACAATGAATCGGATTCAGAGGAAGCAGGAACAGCTCTGGGCGGAGGTGGAAGCACTTCAACCCTGCACGTGGAAAACTTCTTCAATTCCATCCGGGACACGGAAAAACTGATGGCCCCCATCGCAGATGCTGCCGTCAGCATGGCCATGGTGCACTACAGCAATGTCGCCTACCGGATCAACAGCGGATTTGATATCGATCCCAACACCGGAAAAATGCTTTACCAGGATGCAATGAAGCTCTGGGGAAGGGAGTATGAACCCGGATGGGAACCTGTTATCTGACACAGCGCTCAGGTACAAACTAACATAGTACCAGCGTTAACACTGAAACAGCACCAGTGTCAATACTGACGTAACACCGGGGTACGCTATCTGACCTGTTAATTTAAAATAAAACAGATGAGAAAACCAGGCATGCAACTGTTTAGTGCAATGGTTATTTTACTGGCACTTTTTTCCGCCAGAACACGCGCAGGGGAACGCCCAAATATTCTCTGGCTCACCAGCGAGGACAATAACATACAATGGGTGGGCTGCTATGGAAATGAATTTGCCGGCACACCCAATATCGATGCCCTTTCCATGGAAGGATTCCGCTATACCCATTCCTATGCCAATGCCCCGGTATGTGCTCCTTCCAGGAGCACATGGATCACCGGGATGCATGCACTCTCCACAGGAACACACAATATGCGAAGCCGCTACGTGATCCCGCACGACCAGGTCGGTTATTATCCTGACTACCTGAAAGCGGCGGGATACTACGTGAGTAATGGGAAAAAAACTGATTATAATATCGGTGGAAGAGCAGATGCAGATTGCTGGGATGATATGGACAAGGAGGGTGACGGAGCATCGGTCGATTGGGAATTGCTCAAACAGAACCAACCCTTTTTCAAGATCGTGAATTTCTTTGATTCCCACGAAAGCAGGGCCCAGGGCGATGTTGAAAACACCATATATGATCCTGCAAATACTGCATTGCGCAACTATCACCCTGACCTCCCCGACATCAGGAAAAACTATGCAAAATACCACGATGCCGTTCAGCGAATGGATGCATACGTTGGTGAGGTACTGGCAAAACTGGAAGCATCAGGCATGGCTGAAAATACCATCGTGATCTATTGCTCCGACCATGGAGGTGTGCTTCCGCGCAGCAAAAGGTACCTTTTTGCAAGCGGGATCCACACCCCCCTGATCATCCGGATACCGGAAAAGTACAAATCGCTGTACCCAGCAGATAATCCGGGAGATGTGGTTGAACAGATCGTCAGCTTCATCGATATGCCCAAAACATGGCTGAGTCTTGCAGGTGCCGAAGTACCCGGACAAATGCAGGGAAAAATATTTCTCGGTAATAATAAAGAACCTGAAAGAACTTACCACTTTTCCTTCAGGGGAAGAATGGATGAACGCCAGGACAATGCCAGGGCCGTGTATGACAAGGAATTCGTGTACATCCGGAATTACATGCCCCAGGTGCCATGGATGCAACACCTGAACTACCTGTGGAAAATGACCGCCTCAGTAACCTGGGAAGAAGCTGTGCGTAGTGGAAATCTGCCTTCAGAACAGTCAAAGTACTTCTTTCCGAAGGTCTATACAGAGGAATTGTACAGCCTCGGAGAAGATTGGGACAACAGTAACAACCTGATCAACGAGCCCGGCTATGCCAACAGGGCTGACCAGATGAGAACCGCTTTACGTGAATGGCAGCTTCAGATCCATGACGCGGGGCTGCTGCCCGAAAGTGAACTGGTCAGAATAGCAAAACAACATGACCTTACACTATATGAAGTCGTTCGTGATCCCAAATTGTACAACCTGGAGCAACTTCTTGATATCTCTGATATCGCACTGGAACAGGACCCGGACAACCTCGACAAGCTGCGGGCTGGTCTGAACCACCCGGAAGTCGGGGTAAGGTACTGGTCGATGGTGGGTTGCTTCCTGCTGCATGATGAACTCGCAGGAACAGAGGCACAAAATGATCCGTCCCACGAGGTCAGGGCGCTTGCAGCCTGGACACTTATCAAGGCGGGTAAAAAGCAACAAGGTATGAACATCCTGGAGGAACTGCTCCTGGCAAATTCCTACGCCATGCTCACCGTCCTGAATATTACCGATCTGATGGGTGACGACGGACAGGAGCTCATGGAGACAGTCCGTCATCTCGATCTCGATGAAAAAGAGCAGTCGTACGAGATCCGCATGCAGGAATACCTCGTGGAAAAATACCCGCAACACTCCTGAAATCGATACGCTTCGAAACTTGATGGGCAATGTCGAATGACAGGCATGCCTGGGTTTTCAGGCATGTGCGGAATTGAGGATGCGAAAATCCCGCTAGAGCTGCACTTGCATACCAGCAGACAGGTAAGTATTGTAATGATGCGTTTGCCGCAAAAATGTCACCAGTCCGAACTCCTGCAGGATGCCCAGTGAAAGGGAAACCTTCGGGGAAAAAGGAATGCTGACAGCAGGACGCAAACGCAGACCTACATCATCTTTTGTATAATCTTCCGCATATAAAGGCAAATAACCATCATTGATTTCCATATCGACGACCTGGTCGGTGATGTTCAGGTTATAATAGGCGCCTGCATCCAGGGTAAAGAGACCACGGCTGCCCAGGCTGATGGAGTAATCCACCGGGACCTTGATGAAATAGACGTCCTGGTAAAGAATGTCCCGGGTTGTTACGCCGCCTGCAGCATAAATGATGGTGCTCCTGGCTCCAGACTGCTGGACGCCGAAGCCGAGCCTGACGGCAGACCGGTCGTTCAGCTGAAGACCCCAGGCAAGCGTCACCTGGTAAGAGGACCGCAGTTCATACGGTATGATTCCAGACGTAAACGAGGAAACACCTGCTTCCGGCTGCAACTGCAGAAAAAAACGTTGTCCCTGCAACGGGAGGGCTGCAAGAACCAACAGGGCGAAGATGATTTTTTTCATACTGATTCAGGGGTTGGTTACTGTTAAAACGCATCCGGATTTTGTAAATTGTATGACATTCGAAAAACCATGAACCGTAAAACATTTATTTACAGCTTCCTGCTCTGTGCAGGAGGCATTCTAACTCATGGATTAAAAATGAATGCAAGGCCGGTACATTAACCTCCGGCGGATGTTGTTCCGGTTCATTTGGATGCTGCACCGGTTCCTGCAGATGTTGTTCCGGCTCATTCGGATGCTGCACCTGCTCCTGCAGATGTTGTTCCGGTTCCTGCATTCTCCGGCAGTAACTGTTCACATTCCACCCTTAACTGCTCCCTGTTCACCGGAACCACGCCCGATTTTTCACATACCTGTCCGCCCGCAAGATTCGAGAGCGCTCCCATCTGTTCGGCATTCATTCCACTGGCATAGGAAAGCGCTGCTAAACTGATCACCGTGTCCCCGGCTCCCGAAACATCCGTAACTCGCCTGTTGTTCGCAGGTATGTGATAGTGTTTTCCAGCTTCAAAAACCAGGATGCCGTTGTTGGCCAGCGTTACAAGCAATACCCCGATCTTTTGCTGTAGCCTGAATGCTTCTCCGGCAGTCACCAGTTTGTCAATATCCGATTTCTTTGCATCCAGCTTCACTCCTTTCAGGAACTCCTTCAGGTTGGGTTTGAACACGGTCACCTCTTTGTACTTCTGGAAATTCCTGAATTTCGGATCCACCATCACCGGTATATTCAACCTGTTTGCAAGCGTTGTTACCCGGGAAATGATAGAGGGCGTTACCACCCCCTTGTCATAATCCTGGAAGATGAGGGCGTCAATGCGACCGGTCTCCATGAGGTTCAGTACAATCTCAATGAATTTGTTCTGTATACTTCTTGAAAGCGGATTTTCTATCTCTTCATCGATGCGCAACAGGTGTTTGAAACCGGAGATGACCCTTGTTTTCTGGGTAGTGATCCTGTAATCATCCACCGTGATTCCGACATCGGACAGGTTTTGCTCCCCGAGCAGGTCGAGAAAAACGGCTCCGCGTTCGTCACCTCCGATCACGGAACAAAGGATCGGAACAGCTCCCATGGATTTGATATTCAGCGCCACATTTGCAGCTCCTCCCAGCCTGTTCTCCTCAATAATATCGGAAACGATCGGCACCGGTGCTTCGGGGGATACCCGGTCGACCTTCCCCCAGAGGTAGGTGTCGATCATTACATCACCGATGATCAATACCTTTCGGTTAGAGATGTATTCAAAGAATTTTTTAAGGTCGGCGGCTTCAAACATGGAGAAAATGGATTAAGTTTCGACAAAGATAAAAATTTAATTTCCAGCGACTACAACGGATCCACATCCACCGTCAGCCGAATCTGCCTGTACACCGGATTTTTGGAAAAAATGTCAACCAGTTCCGCAATCAGTCCCTTGGCCCGCTCAACCGAAGCCTCCTTCTCAATCTTCAGCAGTATTTGTTTGATATATTTCCCGTGTGTTCTTCCCACTGCGGGCTGCTGCGGACCAAATACCCTGCCACCGAAAATTTCCCGCAGTTCGTTGGCCATGAAAACAGATCCCCCGTCGAGGATCGATGGAATCTCATGTTTCAGGGTGATCCTGATCAGCCTGGTGTAGGGCGGGTACCTGAACATCTTCCGCTCCTGCATCTGCACCTCGAAGAATGGTTCGAATGTATTGCCCAGCACATGTCGGATCACAGGGTGCTCCGGGTCCATTGTCTGGATCACCACCTTCCCCCGCTTCTGCCGGCGCCCTGCCCGGCCACTTACCTGCACCATCAGCTGGAAGCTGCGCTCAAATGCCCTGAAATCAGGGAAATTCAGCATCGAGTCAGCATCAATGATCCCCACCAATCCCACATGATCAAAATCCAGTCCCTTCGTAACCAGCTGTGTTCCCACCAGGATCTGCGTCCGGCCATATTCAAAATCTGAAATCAGCTTTTCAAAACTGCGCCGGCTTTTCGATTTATCCAGGTCGAGCCTTCCCACCGATACATCCGGGAACAATGCGGCAATCTCATCCTCAATTTTCTCCGTACCAAAGCCGCGCATCTGCATCCCGGTGGCATGACATTCGGGACATTGCACAGGAACCGGCATCCTGAAACCACAGTAATGACACAACATATCGTTACTGAACTTGTGGTAGGTCAGGCTGACATCACAACTCCGGCATTTGAGGATGTACCCGCACGCTTCACAATGCAGGTAATTGGAATGTCCCCGGCGGTTCTGAAACAGGATCGCCTGTTGTCCTGCAGCCAGCGTCTCTTCAAGTGCCGTGATCAGCTCGGGAGTGAAGTGTGCGCGCAGCTGCTTCCGCTTGCGGGCCCGTGCCACATCAGCAATAATGATCTCCGGCATCTCCACCTCCCCGAACCGCTTGTCAAGCTTCACCAGCCCGTACTTACCGGCCATGGTGTTGTAAAGGGTCTCAAATGACGGTGTAGCCGTTCCCATCAACACCTTTGCTCCGGTGAATAATCCCAGGATGGTCGCTGCATCCCGTGCATGGTAACGGGGAGCCGGATCATGCTGCTTGTAGGTATTTTCATGTTCCTCATCCACGATCACCAGTCCCAGTTGCTGAAAAGGCAGGAATACCGCGGAACGCACACCAAGGATCACTGAATAGGGTTCCTTTTCCGTCAGTCCGGCCAGGTTGCGGTATACCTCAACCCGCTCCATATCGTTGTACCTGCTGTGGTATACCCCGATCTTTGACCCGAACACCTTTGCCAGGCGCCGGATGATCTGGGTGGTCAGGGCGATTTCCGGCAACAGGTACAATACCTGTTTGCCCCGGTCGATCTGTTCCTGGATCAGGTGCATGTATATTTCGGTCTTCCCGCTGGAAGTAATCCCATGCAGCAATACTGCCGGAAATGTATCAAAATGTTTCCTGATCTCACCGATTGCCTGCTCCTGGAAACCGGCCAGCGGGGAAAGGGGTGCCTCACTGCCTGCCTCGGCAATGTGGTGGATCCGTGAAACGGTCTTTTCATACAACCTGAATACGCCTTTCTTTATTAAACCCGAAAGTGCTGCAGGTGAAGCACCAGCTTCAGTGAGTGCACTGCGTTCAACTTCCCGGGGTACAGAACCGGAGCTGAATATTTCCGAAACCTCCGCATACAGTTCCATGGCCCTGGCCTGGGCAGGTGCCCTGGAAAGACTTTCAAGACAGGCCACATAGGCCGGTTCGTCTGTATATTCCCCGGCAAGCCCGATACAGGAAACCTTGCGGGGCCGGTAAGATTTTCGTATATGCTGATCGGTGCTGACCACACCCCGCTCCACCAGCCGTTTTACCAGCCGCACACCGTCATTGCCAAAATGGCTTTTCAACACCTCGTTGAGACTCACTTTTCCTGCATCCTCAAGGAATTCAAGCATCACCTGTTCTTCATCAGTGAGCGTTCCCGGTTGAATGTCATCCTGACCGGCCTGGAGCACAGTCTCACTTGCAAGCTTCAGCCCGTTGGGCAGGGCCGCGTGCATCACTTCACCAATGGTACACATATAATAATCGGAAAGCCACTTCCAGAATTGCAGCTGCAATTCGGTTACGATCGGTGCATCGTCCAGAAATGACAACACCGGTTTGGGATGAAAATGTTCCGGCGCCTGGTGGTGCACTTCACTGATGATCCCTGAATACAGTTTCTGCTTGCCGAACTGCACCAGTACCCGCATTCCAGGCAGTGCAGCATCCTTTTCGCCCGCGGAAACCACGTAGGTAAAAGTCCCTTTCAGGGCAAGCGGCAGGATTACTTCGGCATATGATTCGGGCATTTGCATAGCTGATTGCAATTTAAACAGAAAGGCTGAAATTACGTTGCAGGCAAAACAGGCACATGGGGCATAACCGATTGTCCGTCCCTTGCCAGCCTTCCATCTTCATTTCCTGATTGCACTTGTAAGTGTGTCCCCAGGCTGAAAGAAAAATTTTCCCCGGGCATCATTTCTATCCCTTGAGATCAGGAAACCATTCCCGGTGCAATGCAACCCGCAACCCGGAGACTAGATGGAAAGTACATCGGCCATTTCCAGCTGCTGCGGATCCACGTGCTTTTTCAGCTTGATTACTTTCCTGAAGGGGACCAGGTCGACCTCGCCGTTATGGTATCCCACCATCACGCTCTTCTGGTCATCCAGCAGTGCCTGCACAGCCTCATACCCGAGGGTACTTGCCGTAACCCTGTCGTAGGCGGATGGTTTTCCACCCCGCTGGATATGGCCCAGGATCGACACGCGCACACTGTATTCCTCAAACTCCTCTTTCACCCTTTCGGCAATGGCAAATGCACCTCCCGATTTCTCACCTTCAGCAACAATGATGATGTTACTCGATTTTTTTCGCTTGTAGCCCTTCTCCAGGTAATCCTTCAGTCCTTCCACCTGTCCGTCCACTTCCGGAATCAGTATGGCCTCGGCACCACAGGCGATACCTGTCTTCAGGGCGATAAATCCCGCATCACGGCCCATCACCTCGATAAAGAACAGGCGGTTGTGACTGCTCGCGGTATCCCGTATCTTGTCCACTGCATCCACCACGGTGTTCTGCGCAGTGTCATAGCCGATGGTATAATCCGTTCCGTAAATATCGTTGTCGATTGTACCGGGTATGCCGATGAAAGGGATGTCGTAGTATTCATCGCAGAAAACCCTTGCTCCTGTGAGTGAACCGTCACCCCCGATCACCACAACCGCGTCGATTTCTTCCTCCTTGAGGTTTTTATATGCTTCCCTTCTTCCTTCCACGGTCATGAACTCCTTGCTCCGGGCGGTCTTCAATATAGTGCCCCCCTTGGCCAGGATATCACTCACGCTGTGTGCCTTCAGCGGTGTAAAATGCCTGAAGATCATTCCATGGTAGCCGTGCCTGATGCCGATTACTTCCATGCCGTTGAAGATGGCGGTCCGTGTGACCCCCCTGATTGCAGCATTCATCCCCGGGGCATCACCTCCTGAAGTCAGAACGCCAATTTTTTTAACTTGTGCCATATCTAGTAAATAACATATTCCTGTTTCAACATCAACCAGGATGCAAAATTAATCAATATAGTTGTAGCAAGGTAAAAAAACTGTTAATCAGTTATTAAGTCTGCCAGATATTGCCTTACCTGCTCCAGCTGCCAGAGTGGCGTGGAGGTGGCTCCGCTGATTCCAATGCTGCCCGTACCACCGCTGTTTGCGGACCTTCGGGTACCACCGGTGCTCCCTGCTTCTCCGGGTCCTTCACTGCTTTGGGAGATTACGGCCTTCCCGGGTCCTCCGGTTCTTACGGTACTTCCCATTCCTTCACTGCTTCGGGCACCTCCGGCCCTTCCGGTTTCTCCGCTGCTTCCGGTGCCGGAAAACCATCCGGGATCAATGTCGCCCGGGCTGTGTATCCACCAGGTCTGCGGATTGATCTGCCTGCAGTATTCATAGAGCATTTTTCCGTTGGAAGAGTGCTTTCCACTTACAAAGACCATGTAATCATGCGTCATTGCAAATTTTTTCAGTTCCGGCTTGCGTCGCTTCATCTGGTTGCAGATAGAACAGAGGGATTGCGGCTTTTCTGAATTTGCCGTGGCAGCAAAGGCTTCGAGATTTGCTTTCAGCACTTCAAACTGGTCCGGGTCCATGGTGGTCTGGGAATAGAGGTACACTTTTTTCCGGGGATCAACGTGACCGGTCTTCCCGGGATCGGTCACAAGTACGGCTTCGTCGTTGGTCTGCCCCATCAGGCCAATGGTTTCGGGATGTCCCTGCTTGCCAAAGATCACGATCTGCTCCCTGTCCTTGTCAAACTCCCCGTAACGCTTCCTGATTTTCTTTTGTAAACCGGTGACGATCGGGCAGGTGGCATCGATGATCTCAATGTGATTGGCGGCGGCCTTCCTGAAGGTGGAAGGGGGTTCCCCGTGGGCCCTGAGGATCACCCGGGCAGGACCGATCCTGTCCAGGTCATCAGTAGAAATGGTTTTCAATCCAAGCTGCTCCAGCCGGCCGGTCTCCTGGTCGTTGTGAACCATTTCGCCCAGTCCGTATACCACTTTCCCGTCCCTGAGGTTTTCCTCTGCCGTGGCAATGGCTTTTTCAACACCAAAACAGACACCTGCAGATGGGTCTATTTCAATCTTCCTCGCCATGTGCTTTCAAACGCTTTCCAAAAGTTTCATAAAACCAGCTCATCTGCCCGGCGATGGTCATCTCACTGTTGTCAAGCAGGACAGCGTCTTCAGCCTGTTTCAGCGGACTGGTTGCGCGTCCTGAATCGATGCGGTCCCGCTCCATAATGTTCCGCTTCACCTTCTCAAAATCCTCGTCAATTCCTTTCCCTTCCAACTCCTTTCGTCTGCGTTCAGCCCGTACATCGGGTCGCGCGGTCATAAATATCTTGATATGGGCATGGGGGTACACTACTGTTCCGATGTCCCTGCCATCCATCACCACGCCACCGTCCTGGCCGATTTCACGCTGCAATTCCACCATCTGTGTCCGCACATCAGGCAGCGTACTGATGTAGCTTACATGGTCGGACACTGCCATGGAACGGATCTCCTGCTCCACCACCCGGCCATTGATACATGTTTCATTCACCCCGGTTTCGGGATTGCGCCTGAAAGTAATATACAGGTGCTCCAGATGTGCATTCACCTCCCCGGCTTCCGGTTCATCGGTCTGGTCAAACAATCCATGCTCCATACAATAGAGGGTTACGGCACGGTACATGGCACCGGAATCGACATACACATATCCCAGTTCTTTCGCAATCAGTTTTGCATAGGTGCTTTTGCCGGTGGATGAATGTCCGTCGATGGCAATGATCAGGTCCCTGGATGTTCGTTCCATTTTTTTAATTATAGCACAAAGATAAGGTTTTCCCGGGGATGATAACCATTACACGGGGAACCTGCAGATGTGGGGGTAAGATCACCCCTTCCCCTTCCTGTAAAATTCAGAAAGATTTGTTGTGAGTGAAAAGTGGTTGGTACCTCCCGCAAGGTGATAGGTCGAACGCCCGTATGCCACATGGAATTTGGCTACGCGGAAGCCAAAACCCCAGGAGAATCCGACCATCCCGGGCCAGCTGTCCATTTTCATTTCCTGCCTGCGCTTGTAATTGTAGCCCAGGTCAAAATGTAAGTTTTCTCCAAGCAACAATTCCACCCCGAAGATGGCATGCCGCATGAAATTATCAGCGAACTGGTCGAACCGGTTGGTCACTTCAGTTTCCCCACCAAAAAGATCAGGGGTCCCGGCCTTTTCGTAGGTCAGGTCCCAGCGCTCCAGGTGCTGGAACTGTATGTTGAACCGGAACGGTGCATGCTCCAGAGCCTGCGAAATACCCGCCTGGATCTCAAAGGGCACTTTTTCGCGTGTGCCGCTGAAAGAAGTGATTTGGAGGCCCATGTTTTTCAGTACCACACCCACCGATGTATTCGTAGCACAAAGGGTATACAATGCCCCGATATCGGCAGTCAGTCCCAGGGAAGTGTACCGTTCATAAATGGAGAAAATGGGTTTGACATTCACTCCCACTGAAAGTACCGAGTCGATAAGTGACCTGGAATAGACCAGGTTCAATGCATATTCCGATGCCCGGAAAGTCCCCTGTGCATTCCCGTACTCATCGGTGCCGGAAAAGGTGCCGTAATCGACATAGTGAATACCCCCGGCAAAATTCCCCAGTCCCTCACGCTCCAGGGCATAGGAGGCATAGCCGTAGTTCACTCCTGCAAAATAATTGACGTAATTCAGGTTCATGTTCCTGTCCATCCCTGCTGTGAGCAGTGCGGGGTTGTGGAAGACCAGGTTGAGATCATCGTCATTGATGGACACATTCATCCCTCCCAGCGCCGATACCCGGGCAGCGTTGGTAAGCTTCAGGAAGCTGTATACATTCTCGCCGCCCCGCTGGGCATGGAGGATGACAGGCAAAAGGGCCAGAAAAGTTATAAGTGATAGTCTCCTCATCAATGAAGCATTCTTCTGAATAATAACGTATAAGATAATGAAATAGTGCGATCGCCCCGGAAAGAAATTGCAGCAGCCTGGTTTCAGGTCCTCCGGAAGAGCTCGTCATGTCCCGTTTCCAGCCATTTGATATATTTTGTATTGCTTTTCGGCTCAAAAACCGCTTCATCCAGTTCCGCCAGGGAATCCAGTTGGTACGCCATCCCGGTACGTGCTGCATCCAGTGCATTGCAGTATTGCTCGTAATGGTTTTCCGAGGGAATGACAAACACGGGAATACCCAGCCGGAAAGCCTCCGCCACTGTGTCAAAGCCAGCCGTGCAAATGACCCTTCCTGCATGTTGCATGGCCGAAAGGAATTTTTCCCTGTCGGGACGGTGGATGCGCACATTGACAGGGGGTTGCGACGGCAATGTGGCTTCTGTAAAAAGATCTGCTTTCAGTTCGGGCCTGTCCCTGTAATAACGCACCATCTCTTCTGCAAAGCCCGGGTTAAGAAAATAACAGAGATCCGGGTCCCGCACTTTTGCCATTTTGTCCGGCCCATGTACCATTTCATCCCACTCTTGTAACATGTGATCCTGCTCTGTTGCCATGTGGTCCAGGACTTCGGCTCCCGGGTTCCTGCAGCCCGGTGTATCAATCCCGGCTGCTTCCCTTTCGTGTACGCTTCCCAGTTTTCCCGGCACCAGTGGAGGAACCACCCGGATCCTGCCATGCGTTGCACCTTTCCTGAATGACAGGGCAAATACCTCATCCGCCTGCCGCATCATCAGGGCATTCATCAGTTGCAGCCAGAAAAAGGCACGCTCCATGCCATGTGGATGGATAAAATCGGGGTGTGAAAGGTAGAAATGGTGCGAGATCACGGTCTTCCGGGAACTGCGTTTCATCCATTTTCCGGCCAGCGCGCCTACAGGATCATAAAAATTCAGCACGTGGTCGCTCCCGTTCCTGCGCAGCATGATGCCCAGACGTCCAACTTCAAACAGGTAGATGGGTGTCAGCAGCACATTCAGCAGAAGCGAAAAAAAGATATGGATCCCTTTCCTGTCCGGGGTCCGCAAAAAATTGGGCGACAAAAAGGTCTTCAGCGGGAGCGGTGAAGCTTTCCTGAAATATGCAGGCATTTCGCGGAAAAGACTTCTGCCCAGGTAACAACCGGTGATTTCATCACCCTGTGCATGGAGCAATTGCATGGCTTCCATGGCCTGGGAAAAATGGCCTTTCCCCTCTCCCTGTATGACCAGTGCGACTTTCATTTTTTCAAACCCGTGGCATGGAAATCCAGTTTCTCCATTTCCTGGCGTTTGTCCGCTGCATGGTGCTGCTCCGCTGTGAGAGCAACAGTCCTGACAGTACCACCATGATCCCGATGATCTTCATGGCCGGCATCGCCTCTTTCAGGACAAAAAAGGAAACGATCGCAGCCACTACCGGTACCAGGTTGGCATATACATTGGCTTTTGAAGCCCCCAGTTCCCTGATGCCGGTTGTAAATAGAATAAAACAGATACCGGAACCGAACACACCGAGGTAGAGAAGTGCCCAGATGCTGCTGGCCTTCACGGCTGCAAAATCGATGGTGGGCAGTTCGAGTGTGAGGAAAATCGGGGTGATAAAGAGGAATCCGAGCGTGCTCTGCCAGGCGGTGATAAATATCCCGTTGTAATGGTCAAGCAGCCGCTTGGCGATGATGGTATACCCCACGGCTCCGAAAACAGCCAGGAACATCAGCATGATTCCCCTGATATTCCCAGCAAGCCTGCCTTCACTGGCCATTACCACCATGATCACCCCGGCAAAGGAAATGAGCAGCCCGGCGATATTGGTAACCGAGAGACGTTCATTCAGGATAAAAAAAGCCACGATGGGTACGAACAGGGGAATGGTGGAAATAATGATTGCAGCGACCGTGGAGGAAACCATGGAAAGACCAAAGGATTCGCCGAAAAAATAGATGAACGGCTCAAACAGCGACATGAGGAGGAACCACTTGAAATCTCCCTTGCGGAAGCGCATCATCCTGCCGGTTATAAAGGCAAAAGCAAACAGGAAGGGGATCGAGATCAGCAGCCGGGTAAAGATAATCGCAACCGGATCGAAGGATTCGTTGGCATATTTAAAGATGACAAACGTGATACCCCAGAACACGTTGGCAAGGATGACACTGACTATTACCCAGATTTTTTTCAAGTGAACGAAGGTTTACAGGGATCGCATGCGGGGACTGAATCAGGCTGCACGGAGTCGCTTCAGGTTGGTTTTTTCCAGTTTCTCGCGGGCATACTTGATTCCAATCTTCACCTCGTTGTCTTCTCCGGTTTGCATTTCGAACATTACATCAATCATGATCGCCTCGCAGATGGAACGCAATCCGCGTGCCCCCAGCTTGAATTCAACGGCCTTCTCAACAATATAATCCAGCACCTTTTTGTCCCATGACAGCTTTATGCCATCCATTTGAAACAGTTTTTCATACTGCTTTGTGATCGCATTCTTCGGCTCCGTGAGGATCCGTCGGAGTGCCTCTTCATTCAGGGGCTCCAGGTAGGTAAGTACCGGCAATCGCCCGATGATCTCCGGGATCAGTCCGAAAGATTTCAGGTCTTGCGGTGCAATGTACTGCAGCAGGTTGCTTTTGTCGATCTTTTCGTGTTCCCTGGCTGCCGTGTATCCCACGACCTGCGTGTTGAGCCTGTTGGCAATCTTCCGATCGATGCCGTCAAAGGCTCCGCCGCAAATGAACAGGATATTCTTCGTATTCACCGGGATCATCTTCTGGTCGGGATGTTTGCGTCCCCCCTGCGGGGGCACATTTACAACCGAGCCTTCCAGCAGCTTCAGCAAGCCCTGTTGTACCCCTTCGCCCGACACATCCCTGGTGATCGAGGGATTGTCACTCTTCCTGGCGATCTTATCGATCTCATCGATAAATACAATCCCCTTCTCGGCTGCCTCCACATTATAATCTGCCACCTGCAGCAGGCGGGTCAGCACGCTTTCAATGTCCTCACCCACATAGCCGGCCTCGGTGAGTACCGTGGCATCCACGATGGTGAAAGGCACATGCAGCATTCTGGCGATGGTGCGGGCAAGCAGCGTTTTACCTGTACCGGTCTCACCAACCAGGATGATATTTGATTTTTCAATTTCCACATCATCTTTCGTATCACTCTGCATGAGACGCTTGTAGTGGTTATAGACAGCCACTGAAATATATTTCTTTGCTTCATTCTGCCCGATCACATAAAGGTCGAGAAAGCTTTTGATCTCCTTCGGCTTGAGCAGCTTGATCTCTCCCAGGTCGAATTCGCCCGACGCACCGAGTTCTTCCTCGACGATGGAATGGGCCTGTTCAATACACCGGTCACAGATATGCCCGGAGATACCCGCGATGAGAAGGTTGGTATCCTTCTTCTCCCTGCCACAAAATGAGCAACGGTCCATAAATTGTTATTTTTTCTCTTTTGTTCTGAATAGTACTTCATCAACCATTCCGTATGCCTTGGCTTCTTCGGAAGTCATCCAGTAATCCCTGTCACTGTCTTTTTCCACCTTCTTGACATCCTTACCGGAATGATTGGCAATAATGGTATAGAGTTCGTTTTTTAGTTTAAGAATCTCACGGGTCGTGATCTCAATATCAGAAGCCTGTCCCTGAGCACCGCCCATGGGCTGGTGAATCATGACCCTGGAATGCTTCAATGCTGAACGTTTCCCGGCTGTTCCTGCAGTAAGCAATACCGCAGCCATAGAAGCTGCCATCCCTGTACAGATCGTGGAAACATCGCATGAAGTGTACTGCATCGTATCGTAAATTCCCAGCCCGGCATGCACGCTTCCACCAGGCGAATTGAAATAGATCTGCACATCCTTTGACGGATCTGCAGAGTCGAGATACAGCAGCTGTGCCTGGATGATATTGGCCACATAATCATCGATGGGCGTACCCAGGAAAATAATGCGGTCCATCATCAGGCGTGAAAACACATCCATGGAAGCGACATTCAGCTGGCGCTCCTCGATAATGGTGGGTGAGATGTAACTGTTATAGGCTGAAGTAAAATTATGCAGGGTCAGGCTGCTGATGCCCCTGTGCTTTGTTGCAAACTTCTTAAAATCATCATTCTGATTCATGGCTATTCATTTTTTTAGTGCTTGTCCGCTTTACCTGTGTGAACAAATGCTATTTCTTATCAAATAAATTCCTGAATTTCTCCAGGGAAATTTCCTTCTCTTCGATCTTCGCTGTATTTTTGATAAAATTAAGCAATTTTTCTTCAAGTTTACGATCGGTTATCCTCCGTGCCTCCTCATTTTTGGATAAAAGCTCATTGGCAAAATTGTCCACGTACTCATCCGGGATGTCGTGGATCCCGTATTGCTGGTATTGTGCCCTGGCTACCTCGCGGGCCGAATCACGGATTTCCTGCTCATCCACCTTGATATCATGAACTTTGTAGAGGTGGTCCTTGATCAATTGCCATTTGAAATCATCTTCATACTGGGAGAACTCGCTTTCCACCTGCTCCCGGGTCATGTTCTCATTGGTTTCCAGCAACCATCTTTTCAGGAATTCCACGGGCAGATCAATCTTCGCCTTTTTGGTCAGCATTTCCTTCACATCGATTCCGAACCGGTAGTCGCTGTCACGGTCATACTGGGTCTTCATCTCTTCTTTCAGCCTGCTGTCAAATTCGGCCTCGGTTTTGACTTCTCCCTCGCCATAGATTTTGTTGAAAAGTTCCTCGTTGATCTCTGCCTTTTCAAATTTCTGCACATCGTTGATGGTGCATTTGAATGTACCATCGATCAAAGGAACCTCGTCCTTGTCGATCCGGAGCAATGAAGCAACCTCAGTATCATTGGGGTAGGCCTTTTTGACATCAAAAATGATCTCATCGCCCTTTTTGGCACCTTTAAAAAGTTTTTGCTGTTCCTTGTCCTTCATCATCTCCAGCGACATGGAAACATCCTCAACACTGATCCCGTCTTCCACTGGTTCCCCATCCTTGTTCACTTTAACGAGGTTGCACTTGATCAGTTCATCGTTGCCGGCTTCATCGACGGAAACGAACTCACCATGATGCTTTGCCACATTCTCCTTGTATTCATCCAGCTCCTTTTTGGCCACCTTGATTTTGTACAGGGGAAATTTTTCCTTCTCGGTGATTTCCAGTTTGATTTCCGGTGAAAGCCCGAGCTCGAACTGGAATTCAAACTGCTCATCCTTCTCAAAATCTATGGATTTTTCCTCGTCAACTTTTGCCAGTGGTTCCCCAAGGATCCTGATCTCTTCCTTGCCCAGGTAGTCGTAGAGTGACTGCGATACCAGCTTGTTCACCTCATCGGCGAGGACCGGGACATAGTACATGCGCCTGATCATCCCCATGGGGGCATTGCCCTGTCTGAATCCCTTGATATTGGCATTCCTGCGGTAATCGCGCAGCACCTTGTCAACCTGCTCCTCGTAATCTGATTTTTCAACGGTAACGGTCAATAATGTGTTAAGATTGTCTACGTTTTCTCTTGTAATGTTCATATTCCGGTATAATTATTTCTTCATTGTAAAAAACCGCACAGGCAAATGGCAGTTGCAGGCCCTGCGGTTTCCGTAGGTTTTTGTGCGGATGAAGGGACTCGAACCCCCACTCCCAAAGGAACCAGATCCTAAGTCTGGCGCGTCTACCAATTCCGCCACATCCGCTGAAAAATTAGTCGTGCAAAGGTAACAGTTTTTTTTACAAACTAAAAAGAAAAAACGGGAGGGAGGCAGTGTGTTAATTTGCTCATTTTTTGCGCATTGAATGCAACAGGAAGGTCCATTACCGCAGTTCAAAGTTCTTTCCCAGGTAGACCTTCCTCACCTGCTCATCTTCAGTGAGCTGTTGCGCGGTTCCTGCCTTCAGGATCGATCCTTCAAACAGCAGGTAGGCGCGGTCTGTAATGGAAAGGGTCTCATGCACATTGTGGTCTGTGATCAGGATCCCGATATTTTTGTCCCTCAGCCTGGAAACAATCTCCTGGATATCCTCAACGGCGATGGGGTCCACACCGGCAAACGGCTCATCAAGGAGTATGAATTTCGGGCTCAGCGCCAGTGCCCGCGCTATTTCAGTCCTTCTTCGTTCTCCTCCGGAAAGCTGGATCCCCAGGCTTTTCCTGATTCCCTGCAGACCGAACTCTTCCAGCAGCGATTCCACGATCTCCTTCTGTTCTGATTTGGGAAAGTCTGACATTTCCAGCACTGCCCTGATATTGTCTTCTACACTCAGCTTCCTGAACACCGAGGCCTCCTGGGCCAGATAACCGATCCCCATTCTTGCCCGTTTGTAAATCGGTTCCGAAGTGATCTCATTGTCATTCAGGTAGATCTTCCCCTCATTGGGAGTAATCAGTCCCACAATCATGTAAAACGTGGTGGTCTTGCCTGCCCCGTTTGGCCCGAGAAGACCAACGATCTCTCCCTGTGATACATCAACGGAAACATGATTCACTACGGTCCTTGACCGGTATTTCTTCACCAGGTTGTGGGTATGTAATCGCATTTTTTCCATATGGTTCGCTTATTAAAAACGCAGTTCCCGCCTCCGTATTATACTTCCCCGGCTGCTTCTTTCCGCGCCCGTTCCCTGATGATCCTCCTGCTGATTCCGATTCCGACCTCATACAATATAATCAGCGGCATGGAAACCATCACCTGGCTGAAAATATCCGGGGGGGTAATCAGTGCTGAAAGCGCGAGTATCACCACAATCGAATGCCGCCTGTATTTTTTCATAAACTCCGGGGTGATCAGCCCGATCTTGGTAAGGAAATAGGCCAGGATAGGGAGCTCAAAAACAATCCCTGAAGCCAGTGTGACCGATGATACCGTTTGTACATAGGATCGCAGCGTAGGATTGCTGATTACCTCCTCGCTCACCCGGTAGTTGCCCAGGAAATGCACAGAAAGCGGGGCAATCAGGAAATAACCGAAGGCGACACCCATCATAAAGAGCAGTGAGGTATAAAATACTGCTCCACTGGCTGTTTGTTTCTCCTTGTCGTACATGGCAGGCTTAATGAACCGCCAGAACTCCCAGAATACATATGGAAAAGCAATGATGAAACCACCCACCAGGCTCACAATGATATGCATGGCAAACTGCTCGGCCATTTTCACCGTCTGCAGCCCGAAGGGCCTTGCGTTGATACACAACCGCTGGATGTTCACCTCCTGCCCCAGCATGCACAACAACCTGTTGGTCACAAATTCCGGGGTTTTCGGAGCAATAATGATCACATCAAAAACGATCCGCTTGAATATGAAGGCAATGATGGCAAGCACAAGGATCGCAACAAAAGATCGCAACAGGTGCCACCTCAGTACTTCAAGGTGCTCCAGGAATGACATTTCAGCTTTGGTTTCTTTTGCCATCGGGAATAACAGATTCAAAAAGTGCTGCAAAGTAACAAAAAATATCACTGGTGCACGCCAGTTTTTAAGATGATTTTTTTATAGTTTTACGCGCTTGTCCGGGCAAAAAATGATCCATTGATATTCTTTTCATTATCCTGGTATTCCGAAAAGTATAAAAAAACCCGGGAACAATTTAACAGCTGAAATTTCAGTTGTATGATAATTTTATATATTTTTAGTAAAATAAGAAGAGGAGAAATATAAATGCAGGTCTCTGACCAACAATTAAATGATTTCCTGAAACGCTATTTTGGTTTCGATAGTTTCAAGGGAAACCAGGAAGACATCATTAAGAATGTACTTAATGGTAACGATTCATTTGTCCTGATGCCCACAGGTGGAGGCAAATCACTTTGCTACCAGTTGCCGGCACTCATGATGGAAGGCACGGCAATTGTGATTTCACCCCTGATCGCACTGATGAAAAACCAGGTGGATGCCATGCGCTCATTCAGCACCAACCAGGGCGTCGCGCATTTTCTGAATTCGTCCCTCACCAAAAGCGCGATCGCCAGGGTGAAGCAGGATGTGCTCGATAAGCGGACAAAATTATTGTATGTGGCGCCGGAATCACTTACGAAGGAAGACAATGTAGAATTCCTTAAAAATGTGGAAGTCTCCTTTTACGCGATCGATGAAGCACACTGTATTTCAGAATGGGGACACGACTTCCGTCCTGAATACCGTCGGATCAGGCCGATCATCAATGCGATCGGGACCGCTCCGATCATTGCCCTGACAGCAACGGCAACTCCGAAGGTACAAAGCGACATCCAGAAGAACCTGGATATGATGGACGCGAATGTATTCAAATCATCCTTCCGCAGGCACAACCTCTATTACGAGATTCGTCCAAAAATACATGCCTCCAGGGAGATCATCAAATTCATCTCCGCCAATAAAGGCAAATCAGGCATCATCTATTGCCTGAGCCGGAAAAAAGTCGAGGAGCTCGCTCAGACGCTGGTGGTCAATAACATCAAAGCCCTCCCCTACCATGCGGGCATGGATGCGGCTTCCCGGTCGAGAAACCAGGACATGTTCCTGATGGAAGAAGCAAATGTGATCGTAGCCACCATTGCATTCGGCATGGGAATTGATAAACCCGATGTTCGGTTTGTGATCCACTATGACATTCCCAAAAGCCTGGAAGGATATTACCAGGAGACCGGACGTGCAGGTCGCGACGGCGGTGAGGGTAAATGCATCGCCTTCTACCGGTACAAGGACATCCAGAAACTTGAAAAATTCATGCAGGGTAAACCTGTGGCCGAACAGGAGATCGGGAAACAACTCCTTCTCGAAACTGTCTCGTATACAGAATCTTCCGTATGCCGACCCAAACTGCTGCTGAATTACTTCGGGGAGATCATGGAGGAGAATTGTGACAATTGTGACAATTGTTTACATCCGAAAGAAAAATTTGAAGGCAAAGAGTATCTTGTATTGGCATTAAAAACTATATTAGGGGTCCAGGAAAGATTCAAACCTGAGCACATTGCAAACGTGCTGGCCGGCAATGATACCAGCGCAGTTAAATCGTACAAACACCATCATAATGAGTTCTTTGGAGCAGGCAAGGAAAAGGATAACAAGTTCTGGAATGCGGTCGTAAGACAGGCACTGATTGCCCGGCTGGTCTACAAGGATATTGAAAATTATGGGTTGTTAAAACTAAGTGAGAAAGGAAAAGAGTATTTAAAGAATCCGTATTCGATAATGTTAACACAAGATCATGATTATGACATTGTCTCCAACGATGATGCCATAGCCGGAGGCGGTAGAACAGGAGCGGTGGACGAGGAGTTGATTCATATACTCAAGGACCTCCGTAAAAAGATGGCAAAAAAAATGGAACTGCCGCCTTTTGTAATATTCCAGGATCCTTCCCTGGAGGATATGGCCATCCAATATCCCATAACGGTGATGGAGCTTCAAAATATAGTAGGCGTCGGTGCAGGCAAGGCAAAGAAATTCGGAAAAGAGTTTGCCGACATCATAAAAAACTATGTGGAGGACAAAGAGATCATCCGTCCACAGGACATGGTGGTGAGATCAGTGGTGAACAAATCCGGTGTGAAGGTATTCATCATCCAGAGCATCGACCGGAAAATCCCGCTCCATGATATTGCTGAGGCAAAAAACCTGGAGATGCTGGAACTGATCGATGAAATAGAAGCCATCGTGAATTCCGGAACCAAGATCAATATCAACTATTACCTGGACGATGTGATGGACGAAGACCGCATTGACGATATTTACCAGTATTTCAGGGAAGCGGAATCAGAATCCATCAAGGAAGCACTGAACGAACTCGAAGCAGAAGATTACACAGAGGAGGAGATCCGGCTTGTCAGGATCAAATTCTTCTCCGAACTGGGCAACTGATTTGAAAACCTCTTGACTACCAGATAACCTTAATGAAGGAAGTAGCAATATTTCCTTCATTTTTATTATGCATACCTGAATCAATCGCATGAGCAACATCCTGGAAATACAACAGCTGTCAAAATCCTATCGATCGGTAAAGGCCATTAAAAACCTCTCGATCCATATCGACCCTGGCCAGGCATTCGGACTCCTGGGACCAAACGGCAGTGGCAAAACCACTACCCTTTCCATTCTTACCGGGATTCTTCGTCAGGATACAGGGACCTACAGCTGGTTTGGCGAGACGCCAAGCCCCGGACAAAGAACCCGCATCGGCTCCCTGATCGAAACACCCCACTTCTACCCATACCTCAACCTGGAAAAAAACCTCAGGATCATTTGCACAATCAAAAATATCGGGTTTGACGACATTGAACTTGTACTGAAGGAAACCCGGCTTTTCGAACGCAGGAAGTCCAGGTTCAAAACCCTGTCGCTGGGCATGAAGCAGCGACTGGGAATCGCTGCAGCATTGCTGGGCGACCCCCGGGTGCTTGTGCTCGATGAACCTACCAATGGACTTGACCCCGAAGGAATCGCTGAAGTACGGGAAACGATCATTGAACAGGTGGAAAGGGGAAAAACACTGATACTTGCCTCTCACATCCTGTCCGAAGTTGAAAAGATCTGCTCCCATGTGGCCATATTGAAAAACGGCGACCTGCTGGCAGCAGGATCTGTAAAAGAAATCCTTACGGAAGAAGAGGTGGTGGAATTCTCCAGCTCCGACAATGCAAAACTGTTGAGGTTGCTGGAGGAGAACAATGTGGTTACCGAAGCCCGCAAGGAAAATGGGGTCCTGGTGGCATTGCTTCAGCCTGGCATGAAAATCGGGGACCTGAACACGTTTGCCTTCGGGAACGGGGTAGTGATCGATCACCTGGTCAGCCGCAAAAAAAGCCTTGAAGCACAGTTCCTGGAACTCGTTAAGGAATAAACCCATTCCTGCACTGCGTGTATGTAACACACTATATGCAGTGCACAGACTGAATACAGCATACGCACTTTCCAAGTATACTTCGAACAGATCAAATGCAAACATATAAAACACCTCTATGCAAGTCAAAAAACTGATACGGATCGAACAGGTCAAAATCCTGAACTATATCCCCTTCCAGATCCTGCTGGGCCTGTATGTCGTTGCCATTGTACTCGGACTGGTCATCTATCCGCTGATCGACAAACAAATCCCGGTAATCTCCCTCAGCGACCTGTTCCGCTTCCCTGATGTATGGTCCTTTATGACATGGATAACTGAACCCTACAATATATTGCTGGCACTGATCGTGATCATGATTACCACCAATGAATTTTCAAACCACACCTTCAAAACCCAGGTGATTTTCGGTCTTGGCCGGAGGGAACTGCTTACACAAAAGATCGTGCTGATCTTCCTGCTGGCAGCCCTGGCCACGATCCTCATCGGTCTTACTTCCGTATTGCTCGGGCTGACACATAGTTATAAAATCACCCCCGGCATCATGGTTGAAAACATCTGGAAACTGTTGCCCTATTTCCTGTCATCGGTCACCTATATGATCATCGGGCTGTTCATCGCCCTGCTCGTCAAGAACACGGCAATGTCCATCCTCTCCTTCATCGGGTTCCGGACATTTGTTGAGCCGGTGCTTTTCCTGATCTTCAGGGAAAAGGAAATCCGCTGGTTCTTTCCCATGAGGGCCAATACACAGCTGACACCACTGCCCGACCTGATTGAAATTTTCCAGCGAAAAATGAATTCAGCAGAGCCTGTGGATCCATCATCCCTGGATATCCTGCCAAAGGGCCTTCCACTTTGGGCCAATGCACTGCTGGTAACAGGATACGTGGCCATCATCATTTTCTTTTCCTACCGGATCATGGACAGGAAAAGGCTTTCCTGATCTACCAGCCGGAATACAGGCGAAATACATATAAGTATACACCGGTTGCCGGCAGGGTCCGTTTGTGCGACAGGACCGCTCAGCCCGGCGCATGCAGCGCATAAACAGAGAAGACTATGTCTGCCTGCTGTCCAGGGCATCCCTGAGTCCGTTCCCGGCAAGGGTAAATGCCAGTACCATCAGCATGATGGCAATACCGGGTATGAAAGCAAGGTATCCCAGGTTCACGATTATAAAACCGTAATGGTCCTTGATCATGCCTCCCCAGGTAGGCACCGGTGGCTGCACTCCGATTCCCAGGAAGCTGAGCCCGGCTTCCAGCAGGATGGCCGTCGCAAAATTGGCTGCAGAAATGATGATCACCGGGGAAAGTACATTCGGAATGATGTGCCGAAACAGGATCCGTCCGGGCCGCATACCAATCACACGCGCTGCTTCCACGTATTCCTTCTCGCGTACAGACAGCACCTGTCCCCTGACCACCCTGGCCACTTCCACCCACATGGTGAGCCCAACGGCCACAAATACCTGCCAGTATCCCTTCCCAAGCACGAGGGTAATGGAAATCACCATCAACAGGGTGGGCACAGACCATACAACATTTACCAGCCACATGATCACCTTGTCGATCCAGCCCCGGAAATACCCGGCAATACCCCCAAGCAGGACTCCAACCACCAGGGAAATCAATACGGCGATAAATCCAACGGACAGACTCACGCGGGTTCCCAGGATCATCCTGCTCAGCATGTCCCTGCCAAACCTGTCCGTACCCAGCAGAAATCGCTTCCGGAAAATATGCTCCTCCTCCACCCGCAACCGGAGACTGGCAATGCTCCCGGAAAATTCCTGGTCCCCTTGCACGCTTTTCACCGAATACAGCCCGTCTGCAAAGGTATAGGTTGACATATCCACTGGAAAAAGCACATCGGCCAGGTAGTAGGAAGAATAAAAGCGATCCTCCTTGTATTTGGAATATTCCAGCACAACCACCTGGTCCGCTTCGAAATGGTATGAATGCATGGGCACAAGCACCTGCCGGGGATGCTTCCCGGTAAATAACCTGGCCATGAAACCTTTCTTTTCCCTGGTACTGTTCATGGTCACCCGGAGGAAATCACAGGTAAAGCCGGGCTTTTCAAGTGCAATCTCCAGCACCTGTGTATTGGCGTGTATTGTTTTATCAGGACTGATGATATAACCGGCCACCGAAACCAATACTGCCAGCAGGATAAAAACCAGTCCGGCCAGAGAAACCGGGTTGCTCCTGAACCTGATCCATGCCAGCCGGCCGGGTGATATGCCGGTGCCGGTCAAGATTTCAGCGTATTTTTGTTCGTGAATATTGTACCCATCAACAAATGTATTGCACTAAATGAATCTGAATCACACTGCCCGGAAACACACCGCATGAAACAGAGAAATGCCGGGCTTACGCATATAATTGAACAATCTCCCCGAGGCGCATCACGCAAAAAACGGACACTATAAACAACCCTGACTACTGTATCTTCTGCCCTTCCACGAGAATGAACCTAACATGGAAAGCATGCCTGCAAAAGTGATGTAAAAATAATAAAATAACGCTGCTGCAGGAAATAATACCATAAGGTGCCTCAGCCTGAGCCTGGCAGCGACCTTGTTCAGCAGCAGGTATTCCGAAAAAGATTTCAGTGCCAGTGCAGGAAAAAAAAGCCACACCACTCCGTTAACAAACAGTGATGCGGCCAGCAACCCTGTAAGCGTAACATTCGCGAACCATACCAGCAATGCCAGCAACAACATGTCCGCATCCCTGTAGTACCTCGCCTTGGACCCCCACCTGATCCGTTGCCGCAGGAACGCCACCGGTCCCTCCGCCGGTCCTGTCGTTACCACCATCCCCGGTACAGTCGGGAACAGGATGTTTTTTTTTCGCTTTTTCGCCGCTGCCAGGAGAAAGACATCGTCACCCGATGCATGTGGAATGGCAAAAAGACCAGGTGCAACCTCCAGGTAGAACTTCTTACTATAGGAAAGGCTGGCTCCACTGCACATCACGGGCCGGCCGGCAGCAGCAGCAGCCATGGAAGTGGCTGTCAGACCAAAATGCTCCAGCGATTCCATACTGCCCCAGACACTTTTCCCGGTACGCACAATCACCGGCCCGGCCACCAGGTCGGCACCAGCGCGTGCATATTGAACATGTCCGGAAATGAAGTTAGCAGGCAGGCGGCAATCTGCATCTGTCTGGATGATCCATTCACCCGAAGCAGCTTCAATTCCGGCAGCAATTGCATGTTTTTTTCCGGTCATACCATCCTGGAGCCTGATTAACCTGAAATGGGTATGCTCGCGACAAACCTGTCCAAGCATTGTGAACGACCGATCAGTGGAATGGTCATCCACAAAGATAATTTCGCAATTCCCGGTTCCGTAATCCTGGACCAACAGGTCATGGACCAACATCCTGAGATTCGCCTCCTCGTTTCTTATCGGCAGGATCACCGAAACGACCCGGAAGAGAGGCTTCGCGTTGTGAAGGGGCAGCTCATGGTAACGTTTAAAGGAAATATAATACCAGAGCATGCAGCCACTGTAGAGAATAATGACCAGTGTGGCAAAAATAAGCAATGCAGCCGGCATCAGCTGAGTCGTTTATCCAGGAGTTCGAAAAGAGCCGGGAAATTAATGGGCTTCGTCACAAAATCGGTGCAGCCTGCATCCATACAAGCTGTTTTATCATCATCAAATACATTCGCAGTGGCAGCGATGATCGGCACCTCCGTATTGATTTCCCGTATGGCCCTGGTCACCTCAATCCCGTTCATACCCGGCAACTGTATATCCATAAGTATCAAGGCAATATCCGCATGACCTTTGAACAATTCCAGTGCCATCAGTCCGTCGGATGCATGAACAATTTCCAGGTTGGACCGCATGAAGTAGGCCTCCAGTAATTTAAAGGACATGAAATTGTCTTCAACCACCAGTATCTTCTGTCCGCTAAAAACATTCATGGTGCAAAGCTAACAATTAACCCAGTAAGATGCCAACCAAAGTAGCGGAAAGAAGTGCAGCAAGCGTACCTGCCAGCAAAGCTCTCATGCCAAGGCGTGAAAGTTGTACGCGCTTCCCGGGTGCAAGTGCCCCGATACCCCCGATCTGTATGCCGATGGAAGCAAAGTTGGCAAATCCGCACAACATGTATACCGACATGATAATGGATTTGGGATCTGAAAAAAGGCCTGCAGTCTTCATTTCTGCAAGACTGATGTAAGCCACAAACTCTGTCATGATAAGCTTTTTCCCCAGCAGGGAACCTGTAAGGGTAATGTCTTCCAGGGGCACCCCGATCAGCCACATCACGGGCGACAGGCCATATCCGAGCAGGAACTCCAGGCTGAGCTCATCATAATTTCCATTGGTGACCCTGGCTACCAGGCTATTCAGCGTGGTCCAGTCGCCCACTTTCACGAAAACGAAATTAATCAATGCAATGAAAGCGATGAACACCAGCAGCATCGCGGCAACATTCACTGCAAGTCTCAGTCCTTCCGCAGTCCCGTTGGAAATGGCATCGAGCACATTCTTCCCGATATTTTCCTGTGTTACATTGATGGACTTGTCAACCTCTCCCGTGTTGGGAACAAGGATCTTTGAAATAACGACCACCCCGGGAGCCGCCATCACGGATGCCGCCAGCAGGTGCTTGGCAAAGACCAGCTCCTGCTCGGGTATCCCTCCCCCCAGGAATCCGATGTAGGCAGCAAGTACCCCTCCTGCAAGGGTCGCCATTCCCCCCGACATGACAAGCAGCATCTCGGATTCATTGAGTTTTTCCAGGTATGCCTTGATCATCAGGGGCGACTCCGTCTGACCCAGGAAGATGTTACCGGCAACAGAGAGGCTTTCTGCGCCCGATAATCCCATGGCCCTCGACATCAGGTATCCCAGCCCCCGGACAATGTATTGGATCACTCCCAGGTAAAACAATACGCTGGTGATGGCCGAGAAAAAGATGATGGTGGGAAGAATATTGATGGCAAAGGTTTGCAATGGCTTGGCGATCTCTCCCTCCGCACCGCTGCCGAACAGGAATTCGGTCCCCACACTTGTAAAAAACAGAATCTTTACGAATATCTTGCCGACAAATTCAAATACTGTCTGTACCACGGGCACATATAATATACCAACAGCAAGAAGCAGTTGAATGACAAGCCCGATGCCTACGGTTTTCCATGAAATGGCCCTCCTGTTTTTGCTGAAGGCCCAGGCAATGGCAATCAATACAAGCATACCGAGCAGTCCCCTGAGAATCTTTACCAGGCTGAACCGGAACCCGATACGGTTCGGAATAATAGTGGACATATCCGTTGCCCCGGCTGCTTCCTCAATAGTGGCAATTTCCAGCGGGGCTGTATCTGCAGCCACCATGGTATCCTGGTCTGGAGCCGTTTCAGGCCGAAGCGTATCTTGTCCGGTGGAGTGAAAAGGCACTACCAACAGCCCGAGGGCGAGGATGAGGCCAGCAATCATTTTTTCCATACGTGGTCTATTCTTTCTGCCTGCGCCTGATCTCATCCCTGATCTCGGAGGCCTTTTCATAATTCTCATTGGCAATGGCTTTGTCCAGTATAGCCTTCAGCTCATCAACTGTGTGCGCCGACATGTCTGTTCGTTGTGCATGCTTTCGAATGCCCAGATCCTGTTCCCTGCTTATTGCAGGATCATTGGCTCCATCGTCTTCCCCACCCCCGGAAGCCTGTTCAAAATCAAGCACAATACCTGCCTTCTCAACTATCTCCTCAGTAGTATATATGGGACACTTAAATCGCAAGGCCAGGGCAATGGCATCCGAAGTCCGCGCATCCAGTGAGATTTCCTTGTCACCGTTGTCAAACAACACATTTGCAAAAAAGACCCCTTCTTCAAGTTTGTGAATATTCACTTCGATCAGGTGAATCCCGAAAGAATCGGAAAATTTCTTAAAAAGATCATGGGTGAGCGGACGCGGTGGATTCAGTCCTTCCAGTTCAATCGCAATGGCCTGGGCCTCAAAACCGCCCACGATGATTGGTATCCTCCTTGCCCCTTCTTCCTCTGCAAGTACAAGGGCATAGGCCCCCGACTGTGTCTGACTGTAGGAAATACCCAGTACGTTCAGTTTAACTTTACCCATTACGGATGATCGGTCTGTTTATTTAATAATTCATTGCCTGTACAACAAACGATGTCAGATGTCTCAGCAAAATTAAAATTTTTAAAAAGGAATCATAGGATTCTGCACTATTATTTGAACTTCATTCTGAAGGTTCACTGCCTCATTGAACTGTAACTGAGTAAAAGGCAAATAATTTTTAAACATTTCTTTGTCATATCTTACAAACTTTTCTATCTTTGCAGACCGAATTTGAAAACACTGAAAATTAACAGATAATGTACGCAATCGTTGATATCGCCGGACAGCAGTTCAAAGTTGAGAAAGAACAGAAATTGTTCGTCCACAGGCTGGAAGGGGATGCAGGGTCGAAAGTATCTTTTGACAAGGTATTACTCATTGAAAATGATGGCAAGATCACTTTTGGAAATCCTGTGATCAGGGATGCTGCTGTATCCGCGAAGGTAATTGAGCATGTCAAGGGTGATAAAGTGCTGGTTTTTAAGAAGAAAAGAAGGAAGGGATACAAAAAACTGAATGGCCACAGGCAGTACATGACCCGCATTGAGATTACCGGCATCGAGGAGAAGGCAGTGAAACCAGCAGCAGCGGCCACAGCAGACAAGGCAGCTGCATCAAAGCCTGAAACCGCCGGGCAACCTGCTGAGAAGAAGCCTGCTGCCGGCAAATCTGCTGCAGCAAAAAAACCTGCTGCCGGAACGAAAGCAACGAAAACCGCAGCAGAAAAGAAACCTGCTGCTGAGAAGAAAAGCACTACTGAGAAAAAAACAACTGCAGCGAAAAAGCCTGCAGCAAAAAAACCTGCAGCGAAAAAATCTTCTGAAGGAGATAAGGCTGCTGACCAGGGATAATCATTGAAAATATTAAAAATACAAAGTTATGGCACATAAGAAAGGGGCCGGTAGTTCAAGAAACGGACGCGAATCAGAAAGCAAAAGACTGGGTGTGAAAATTTACGGCGGACAGGAAGTGATTGCCGGCAATATCATTGTTCGTCAACGCGGAACGGTACACAATCCCGGACTTAACGTTGGCATAGGAAAAGACCATACCCTGTATGCGCTGGTCGACGGGAAAGTAAAATTCCAGAAGAAAAGAAACAACAAATCCTACGTTTCAGTTGAACCACTGGAAAACTAAGAATATTTAGAGGTAAAGTTTTCAAATAATCACCTGTAATCAGCTACCTTTATAGCAGATTACAGGTTTTTTTATTTTTTATTTCCTATGCTGACACTACCATACATCAGGGAGCACCGCGATGAAGTGCTCCGGTTACTGAAGATCAGGAATTTCGATGCCACCACGTTCATTGATCATTTGATTGAGGCAGACAACACCCGCCGTGATCTGCAGGTGAAGACCAATGACCTGCAGGCCGAAATGAACAAACTCAGCAAAGAGATCGGATCGCTCTTCAAGCAAGGTGCACATGAACAGGCCAACGAGGCAAAAAACCGGACTGCGGAGATCAAGGCAACCATCAAAGCACTGAGCAGCCAGATGCAGGAAGCATCGGACCGGGTGAATACACTGCTCGTGCAGATTCCCAACGTTCCGAATGAATTGGTGCCGCCGGGCAGGTCCGAAGAAGACAATCAAATGATCAGGGAAGGCGGCAAAAAACCCAGGCTGGATGACAAAGCCATGCCGCACTGGGACCTGGCAAAAAAATACGACATCATCGATTTCGACCTGGGCGTGAAACTCACCGGGGCAGGATTCCCGGTATATAAAGGTGCAGGTGCCCGTTTGCAGCGTGCACTCATCTCCTGGTTCCTGGAACAGAATATTGCAGCCGGGTATACAGAGATACTCCCTCCGCTGATGGTCAATGCTGATTCCGGGTTCGGTACAGGTCAGCTGCCCGATAAAGAGGGCCAGATGTACCATGTGCAGTCAGACGATTTTTACCTGATACCCACTGCCGAAGTACCGGTAACAAACATCTACAGGGATGTGATCCTGGATGCAGCCATGCTGCCTGTAAAAAATACTGCCTATACCCCTTGTTTCAGAAGAGAGGCAGGCTCATACGGCAAGGACGTGCGCGGACTGAACCGGGTGCACCAGTTCGACAAGGTGGAGATCGTGCAGATACAAACCCCTGAGAACAGCTATGCAGCACTGGATGAAATGGTGGATCACGTGGAATCACTGATCCGCCAGCTGGAACTTCCCTACCGGATTGTCAGACTTTGTGGCGGCGACCTGGGTTTTACATCCGCACTTACCTACGATTTTGAAGTCTATGCTGCTGCTCAGGACAAGTGGCTGGAAGTCAGCTCAGTATCCAACTTTGAATCGTACCAGGCCAACCGGCTGAAACTCAGGTACAAGAAAGAAGGAGAAAAGAAACCTGTGCTGGCACATACCCTCAACGGAAGTGCCCTCGCGCTTCCCAGGATCGTGGCAGCATTGCTCGAAAATAACCAGGCAGAGAACGGAATCCGGGTTCCGGGCGTATTGCAACAACTGATGGGAACAGACCTGATCAGGTAACCCCGTTCACAGTGGCGGATCAGCAAAAAAACCAGCGGAAAGCATTCCTGTTTGCCATTACAGCCGTACTGTTCTGGTCAACGGTTCCCACTGCATTCAAGCTGGGGCTGCGCTACCAGGACAATTACCAGATGGTTACAGGTGCAGCCATCGTTTCTACCCTGGTACTTGGACTGATTCTCCTGGTACAGGGAAAATTCAAACTACTGAAAACGCTTCACCCGAGGGACCTGGGCAGATCGGCGCTTCTGGGCCTGCTGAACCCGGCATTCTATTACCTGGTGCTTTTCAAGGCCTACGATCTGCTGCCAGGACAGGTGGCACAGCCGCTCAACATGACCTGGCCCATTGTGCTGGTGCTGATTTCTATTCCCATGCTGAAACAAAAGATCGGTTGGCTGAGCGTGGTTTCCATGATAGTCAGTTTCGGGGGAGTGGTCGTATTGTCATTGCAGGGCGGTGCATTGTTCAGTGAAGATTCGAACTTCAGGGGAGTCCTGCTGGCACTGTTCACAGCTTTCCTCTGGGCATTTTACTGGATCTTCAACATGAAGAGCCGGCTGGACGAAGTGCTGGGTTTATTCCTGATCTTTGTATTTTCGTCGTTTTACCTGCTTGCCGGCAGTTTCTTCAGGGATCCCGGTCTGCCCGCTGGCAGGGAAGCGTGGATTGTGGCCGCATACATCGGGATTTTTGAAATGGGACTCACCTTTGTGCTGTGGCTGCGGGCACTGCAGCTTTCATCCACCACGGCACGTATCTCCAACCTGGTGTTCGTGGCCCCCTTTGTGAATCTCATATTTGTGCACCTGATCCTTGGGGAAACCATCTTTATTTCCACTATCTTTGGAATTATCCTTGTGGTATCAGGGATATTCATACAGAATACTGCACAGAAACGAGATGGCCAGAGCTGAAAGGATCATACTGGGGATCGATCCCGGTACAAATATCATGGGTTTCGGGGTACTGGATGCATCCGCCAAAGTACCGCGTTACATCGATATGGGGGTGTTGGACATACGTAAAGAAGGGGACCACTATCAGAAACTGAATGCCATCTTCCGTACCACCGTAAAACTGATTGAAAATTATACCCCCGTGGAAATGGCCATTGAGGCACCATTCTATGGAAAAAATGTACAGTCGATGCTCAAGCTGGGACGTGCCCAGGGGGCTGCCATTGCTGCTGCACTCAACATGGACCTGCCTGTTTTTGAGTATGCGCCAAGAAAGATTAAACTGGCCATAACGGGAGTGGGCCAGGCATCCAAGGAACAGGTGTCATCAATGCTCGAAAGAATGCTCATGATTCCCGACATGCCCAAAAATTTTGATGCAACCGATGGACTTGCCGCAGCCGTCTGCCATTTCTATGAAAGTTCCAACCCCATAAAAAAAACAGGGGCAAAGGGATGGGCAGATTTTGTTAAAAAGAATCCGGGAAGAATACGTTAGGAACTGCTGAAACAAATCGTCAGGAAATCAGAGTGCTGCACGGATCTTTTCCGCGATGCTCCTGAATTCTTCTTCCGACAACTTCAGCTTCGGTTTGCTGAACTCGATATCGTAGAGGTCGTTGATCGGGCACAGGTGAATGTGTGCATGTGGTACCTCGAGTCCCAGCACCGCTACCCCCACGCGTTTACAATCCATTGTTTTGTCGATGGCAAGCGCCACCTTTTTGGCAAATTTCATCATTTCACCCAGCAGGTCATCCTCCAGGTCGAACAGGTAATCGGTCTCCACCCTGGGGACTACCAGTGTATGTCCTTTTGCAAGGGGATGGATATCCAGAAAAGCAAGGAAGCGGTCGTCTTCGGCTATCTTGTAGGAAGGGATCTCCCCGTTGATGATTTTTGTAAATATTGTGGCCATATCGGTAAGATTTTACATGGAAATTTCCATAATCTCAAATGTCATCTTGCCTGAAGGCACACTGATATCTGCAACTTCGCCCACCTTCTTGCCCAGCAAACCTTTTGCAATAGGCGTTGTAACTGCGATCTTTCCGGTTTTAATATCTGATTCGCTTTCAGACACGATGGTATATTGAACTACCTTATTGGTTTTACAGTTCTTGAGCTTCACGGTATTCATGATCTGCACCGTGCTGGTATCGATCCTGGATTCATCTATGATCCGTGCATTGGCGACCAGTTCCTCGAGCCTGGATATTTTCAATTCCAACATTCCCTGGGCCTCCTTCGCTGCATCATATTCGGCGTTTTCAGACAGATCTCCCTTGTCCCTCGCTTCCGCGATCTGTTCAGATATTGCAGGTCGTTCAACCCGGGTCAGACGGTCTAATTTCTTTTTCAGGTTGGCCAGTCCCTCTTCCGTCATATATGACACATTTGACATAGCTTTTCCTCCTTTTATTGGTTTCACTAAAAACAAAGAAGAATCCCGCCATACGGAACTCTTCAACGCCACAAATATAAAAATTTATTAGTATTCTTTCCTATTAATTATGGTTGAATATACTACAGCAGTGCCAAGGTCAAACTCATTTACGATCTCAAAATAGTCAGGATGTTCTGATTCATCCAGCTCTTCAACCTGCAACATATCGCTTTCATCCGTTGAACGAATTGCTTCTTCGGATATTTGTTCGAGTTCGTCCTGTTGATCGGGATCGTAGATCCCGGCATATTCATCATATGCACTTTCAATATTGTTCTGCCAGTAGGTCTTATCCTGCTCGCGACGATCATCAGCGGCGACTTCCCGCTCCACCACATACTGATCCCCGGTAAACGGGGCCTTGATTTCCTCGGCAAATGATCCTGCCGTCTCCTTCGCCTCATCCGCGAAACCAGTTAATTGTTCCTCCAGCTTATCGAAAAAACTTTTTGAGCTCCCGTCACCTGATCCATCAGAACTGCCGGCAGGCGTTTTCTTCTTCCCGGCAACACCTGCCACGATGGCTATGATCGTAATGACAATATAGATCAGCGTTCCAATGTCAAATTCCATGATTTCGGATGGTTTTGGGCAATAATCGATTGATTTACACAGTTAAAAATACAAAAAATAATTGACTTGCCACCCTGGCGCTTATCTTTGTATCAAAGATTTTCTATGATTGGAAAACTAAAAATATGGACCCTGCTGCTGTTACTGGTGATCCTTTCAACGAAATGTGAAACCGGGGGCTACCAGATTCCATATGTGCGTGTCGACCTGAACCTGAATATCATCAGCGAACTGGGGAACCCTGCCCTGAATTCCACGACCCTGATCGATGGCGGTGCAAATGGCCTGATCGTATACAGGGAGGATTTCGGACTGTTCCATGTCTATGACCGCACCTGTACACAATACCCCGAACACAATGCAACAGTTGTTGAAGACGAGGAATTCGATGACATTTTATTTACCTGTCCTGAATGCAAATCAAAATACCTGCTGCTTACCGGTGCTGATCCTATCGAAGGACCAGCCACGTTTCCGCTTCACGAGTATTACAGCAGGGTATACGGTGACCTGCTGCACGTCTATAATTAATACCTGTAATGCTCAGGCTTGTAAGGACCTCCCTGGTCCACACCGATATATGCAGCCTGCTCTTCTGTGAGTTTGGTAAGTTTCACGCCAAGTTGTTCGAGGTGCAACCTGGCCACTTCTTCATCGAGTTTCTTTGACAACATATACACACCCAGGTCGTACTCATGCTGCCACAGGTCGAGCTGCGCAAGTGTCTGGTTGGAGAACGAGTTGCTCATCACAAATGAAGGATGTCCCGTTGCACAACCAAGGTTTACCAGGCGGCCTTCTGCCAGCAGGAAGATGGCATGACCATCCTCGAAAATGTACTTGTCAACCTGCGGCTTGATATTCACCTTCTGCACACCTTCCATTTCGTCAAGTGCATCCACCTGGATTTCATTATCGAAATGACCGATATTGCATACAATGGCCTGGTCCTTCATCTTCGACATATGTTCCGTGGTGATAATGTCCCTGTTGCCTGTAGTTGTAACGAAAACATTACCCTCTTCCAGTGCATCTTCCATAGTGGTCACCTGGAATCCTTCCATGGCAGCCTGCAGGGCACAGATGGGATCGATCTCTGTAACAATCACCCTGGCTCCGTATGATTTCATGGAATGTGCACAGCCTTTCCCCACATCGCCATATCCTGCAACCACAACGACTTTACCGGCAATCATCACATCCGTGGCACGCTTGATGCCATCGGCCAGTGATTCGCGACACCCATACAGGTTGTCAAACTTCGACTTGGTAACTGAATCGTTCACATTGATTGCAGGGAAAAGCAGGTCACCTTTTTGCAGCATCTGGTAGAGCCTGTGCACGCCTGTTGTGGTCTCTTCAGAAACCCCCTTCATTTCTGCAACAGTCCGGTGCCACTTCTGCGGATCTTCCTGGAGGATCCGCTTCAGGGTGGTTACAACAACCGCCTCCTCGCGGCTGGTGGTTTTCACATCCAGCACAGAAGCGTCGTTTTCAGCTTTGTATCCTTTATGCACGAGCAACGTAGCATCACCGCCATCATCAACAATCATGTGCGGGCCTTTGCCTCCGGGGAAACTCAGGGCCTGCGCGGTACACCACCAGTATTCTTCAAGTGTCTCCCCTTTCCATGCGAATACCGGGATTCCCCGTTCAGCGATTGCTGCAGCAGCATGGTCCTGGGTAGAAAAGATATTACAACTTGCCCAGCGCACATCAGCACCAAGGGCATCCAGTGTTTCGATCAGCACGGCAGTCTGAATGGTCATATGCAACGACCCCATGATCCTTGCACCTTTCAGGGGTTGCTCCTTTGCATATTTTTCACGAATAGCCATCAGTCCCGGCATTTCCTTTTCCGCGATTTCAATTTCCTTCCTGCCGTAGTCCGCCAGTCCGATATCGGCAACTTTGTACGGCAACGGTTCTACGTATGTCATTGTCTCCATAATAAAATATTGATTTTCAGTGCAAAATTAATTAATTCCCGGAAAAAAACGCCTTGATCTCCCGTTCATCTTGATGAAGCTGCTTTTTCAGCGCTTCGATGGAGGGAAATTTCTTTTCGTCACGGATCCTTTTCCGGAAATGTATAACAATTTCTTCGTCATAAAGATCGATATCCACATCAAAAAGATGCGCTTCGATTGTCTTAACAGGATTCGCGCTGTCGATGGTGGGCCGCAGTCCCACATTCAGCATGGCCGCATACAACACGTTCCTGTGTTCGATATGCACAGCGTATACCCCATCATGCGGAATCAGTTTGTAGGCCGATTGCGGATGAATATTTGCTGTGGGATAGCCAATCTGGCGCCCCAGCCGGTTCCCGGTGACCACCCTTCCCTCGATGTAATAATCATAGTCGAGCATTTCCCGCGCAGCTTCCAGGTCACCTTCCAGCAGTGCACTGCGCACCGACGTGGAACTGATATTCAGCTCCGACTCCCTGAACTCATCCAGCTTTTCAACGATCAGCCCCGATCGTTCAGCACAGGCCGCCAGGCCGGTAGGACTTCCCTGCCGGTCCTTGCCAAAGGTATTGTCATAACCCAGTATCAGCCTGGATACATGTAACCTGTCGACCAGGTATTCCTGCACAAATTCACAGGCACTCATGGATGCCAGGTCCTTGTCAAACGGAATGGTAATGTAATAATCCAGTCCAAGTTTACTCAGGTGGTGGATCTTTTCCTCCTGCGAATGCAGCAGCCTGAAATTCCACATGTCTTTGTCAAGCACAATTCTCGGGTGTGGCCAGAGGGTAAGGACCACCGACTTGCCCTCAACCTCCCTGGCCCTGGCAATCAGGGACTGAAGAATATATTTATGTCCCTTGTGTACACCATCGAAAATGCCGATGGTCACAACCGGTTTGATAATATACGGATTGTCGTTGATGCTGTAGGCCTTCATACCATTCTTGAAATGAGGCACAAATTTAACAATTTTACGCTGCCATTGTAAGCGAATTTTAATCTCACTGCAAATTCTGCCCCGAAGTTTTCGCCTGCCTCATGCCTGAATGCATGGTATCGGGTATTCATGGCGAAGGGTACAATGAATCCTGAATCGCAGGTAACATAGATGCGCATTAGGTCAATTAATGAATAAATCAGGTTAAATTTGTATCTTGAAACAGATACCTGATAATGGACAAGCGATGAAAATAATTGAAAACGACCCCTGGCTAAAACCCTACGCTGCTGTCATTGAGCAAAGGTTTAAAAATACAAGGCACAAGGAAAAGGACATCCTGGGAGAACAGAAAAACCTGGGGGAATTCTCAATGGGTCATCATTATTTCGGATTGCATTGCGAAGGCAACGAATGGATCATGAGGGAGTGGATGCCCAATGCGAACGAAGTCTTCCTTATCGGGGATTTCAATGGGTGGAAAGCACTGGAAGATTACCGGTTTTCCTCACTGGGCAATGGGTCCTGGGAGTTGCGTCTTCCCATTGACACCATCAATCACCTCGACAAGTACAAATTAAAGGTCAGGTGGCAGAACGGTTCCGGGGAGCGGATCCCGGCCTGGGCCATCAGGGTCGTCCAGGAAAAAAATTCACTGCTGTTCAATGCGCAGGTCTGGGCACCCGGATCAGTATACCAGTGGAAGCACCCGGCTCCGAAGCTTTCCGGTTTTCACCCATTCATATACGAAGCGCATATCGGCATGGGCACCGAAGCACATGATGTCGGCACATTCGATGAATTCAGGAAAAAAGTCCTCCCCAGGGTAGTGGAAGGCGGATACAATACCCTGCAGCTGATGGCAATACAGGAGCACCCGTACTACGGTTCTTTCGGCTACCATGTCTCCAGCCTCTTCGCGGTCAGCTCAAGGTTCGGAACACCCGACCAGCTCAGGGATCTGATCGACGAAGCACATGGACATGGCATCGCTGTGATCATGGATATTGTGCATTCTCATGCCGTTAAAAATGAGATGGAAGGACTGGCGATGTACGCCGGTGACCCCGGACAGTTTTTCCACCTGGGCGACCGACGGGAGCACCGGGCGTGGGATTCACTTTGCTGGGATTATGGGAAGAACGAGGTAATGCACTTCCTGCTTTCGAATATTCATTTCTGGCTTGAAGCCTACCGGTTCGACGGATTCCGGTTCGATGGTGTCACCAGCATGCTCTATTACGATCACGGACTTGGCCGCGATTTTGCTTCCTACGATATGTATTTTGATGGGGGTCAGGATGAAGATGCCATCACATACCTTGCGCTGGCCAACCAACTGGCACAGCAGGTAAAACCCGGCACCATATCCATTGCCGAAGACATGAGCGGATACCCCGGCATCGCGTCCCCGGTGGAAGATGGAGGAATGGGATTCACACACCGGCTGGCCATGGGGGTACCCGATTTCTGGATCAAAACCATCAAGGAAAAGCAGGATGAAGACTGGAACATGGCAGAATTGTACCACCAGCTCACCTCGAAACGGGCAGACGAACAGGTGGTCTCCTATGCCGAATCGCACGACCAGGCCCTGGTGGGTGACAAGACGATCATTTTCCGGCTGATCGACAAGGAAATGTACTGGCATATGGATAAATCGTCATCCAACCTGCTGGTCGACAGGGGAATTGCACTCCACAAAATGATCCGGCTGATCACCATGTCCACAGCTGGTGGCGGATACCTGAATTTCATGGGCAACGAATTCGGTCACCCGGAATGGATCGACTTCCCCAGGGAGGGAAATGGCTGGTCCTACCAGTATGCACGCAGGCAATGGTCGCTGGTGGAAAACATGAATCTGAAATACCATTACCTGAGTGATTTCGACAAGGCTGCGGTAATGCTGATCAGGAAAAACAACCTGTACAGGAGCGGGTGTGACCCTTCGAAGATCGATGACGGCGACAAGGTCATTGCTTTTATGCGAAACAACTACTTTTTCGTCTTTAATTTCCACCCAACTAATTCATACACCGACTACGGGCTTGCTGTTGACCAGGGGAAGTACCAGTGTGTGCTGTCAACCGATGAACCCAGGTTCGGCGGGTACAATAACATTGATCTTTCCACGGTTCACAGAACCACCGTGGAAAGATCCTTTGGACTCAAACAACGGCTGAACCTGTATCTCCCGGCCAGGACTGCCCAGGTATTAAAGAAACTTCCGGTACCCGGGGTGAGATAAAAATATTAAATCCACTTTACCAGCGGAAGGTCCATCCGGTGCGGCAACTCTTCCATTTTTGGGTAGATCCTGAAGCCGATATCATACTGACCGGAACTGCCGGGCTGGGCGTCGACTTTATATTCAGCCACTGCATCCTTGTAACTGGTGCATTCCAGCGCAACGGTCTTCAGCACCTTTTTTTCAGCGCCGGCATCTGCCACTTCCGCAAGGACCATTTCCACACCGATATGCTCAACTGCAATACCATTGAGATCCAGCATGATCGATCCCGGGAGGGTTTCCCCCACCTTCAGGTCATCCTTACCGGCAGCCGGCAGGTCCACATTCAGCACTTTGATCTCCTGCCACTGGTCCATGATCTGTTTCTTGAAATAGGAAATCTCCCGGATCAGCCTGTAATCATTTTGCATGAGCCTGCGGGACCGGTCATACAACTTGCTGTAGAATCGATCGATGTAATCGCGCAACATGCGGTTCATGGTAAACTCGGGTGCCACGCCGGCAATCGAATTCTTGATTACTTCTACCCATCCTGTTGGAACACCATCCTTGTCCCGGTTATAAAACTTCGGTGCAATCTCGTTTTCAAACAGCGAATAGATTCTTTCGGCATCCAGTTCATCCTGCTGCTCCTGGTTTTCGAAGGTGCGCTCAACGGGAAGCGCCCACCCTGCATTCTCCCTGTAACCTTCCGCCCACCAGCCATCCAGCACGCTGAAGTGCAGTCCGCCATTCATCACCGCCTTCTCCCCGCTGGTGCCGGAAGCCTCCAGCGGACGGGTGGGTGTGTTCAGCCAGATATCCACGCCATGAAGCAGCCTCTTGGCAAGCTGTATATTGTAATTCTGAAGGAAGATCACCTTGCCGATAAATGCAGGCATTTTGGAAATTTCAACGATCCTCTTGATCAGCGCCTGTCCGGGCTCATCTTTCGGATGTGCCTTTCCTGCAAAGATAAACTGGATGGGTTGTTCGGGGTTATTCACGATCCGTGCCAGCCGGTCCAGGTCCTTAAACAACAGGTGGGCCCGCTTGTATGTGGCAAACCTCCTGGCAAAACCTATGGTCAGCGCATTTTCATCCAAAGAATCGGCAACCTCGATGGTGAGCCTCGGATCCTCGAGGAAACTGGCAGACGCATCAGATAACCGCTTACGGATATATTCCACCAGGCCCTTCCTTTCGGCACTGCGAATGTTCCAGATATCCTCATCCTTTACCTGCCTGATCTTTTCCCATAGTCCCCTGTCCTCCTGTCTTTCCAGGAAATCCTGCCCAAATTCCTTCAGGTAAAACGATCTCCAGCTGTCGGCGAGCCACGTGGAAAGATGTACCCCGTTGGTGACATGTCCGATATGCAATTCGTCGGCCATGTACCCTTTCCACATGACCCTGAACATCTCCCTGCTTACCTGTCCGTGAAGCTTGCTTACGCCGTTTACTTCCTGGGAAAGGTTGACAGCCAGCACGCTCATGGAGAAAAGTTCGTTGGTGTCGTTGTGGTTCTCCCTGCCCAGGTTCATCATCCTGTTCCATCTGATGGTAAGCGGTTCAGGGTAATGACTCAGGTAGGTACGCATCATGTTTTCATCAAACTTGTCGTGTCCGGCCGGTACTGGGGTGTGAGTAGTGAACAGGCTGGTGGAGCGTACCACTTCGCGTGCCTCCGGGTAGGTCATTTTGTTGTCCACGATATATTCACGCAGACGCTCAAAACCTGTAAATGCAGCATGGCCTTCGTTCAGGTGATACAGGTCGGTATGAATCCCCAGCTCACGCAAGGCCCTTACACCACCAATGCCCAGCAGCAACTCCTGCTTGAACCGGTTCTCATGATCCCCTCCATACAACCTGTGGGTGACAGCCCGGTCCATCGGCTTATTTTCTTCCAGGTCCGCATCCAAAAGGTACAACGGTACCCTGCCAACCTGTGCTTTCCATATCCTGGCTTTCAGTGTTCGTCCAGGCAAAACCACCTGGACCATCTTCCAGTTGCCGGCTTCATCTTTTACGGGCACGACCGGGATACGGCTGAAATCCTGGGAATCCTCATGCGCCACCTGCACGCCCCCGGAAGTGATCACCTGCCTGAAATAGCCGTATCTGTAAAGCAGTCCGACACCCACCATATCGTAATTATAGTCGCTCGCCTCCTTCAGGTAATCACCCGCCAGCAGACCAAGTCCGCCGGAATAAATCTTCAGGGAATTGTGAAGTCCGAATTCCATGCTGAAATATGCCACCGACGGTGCATCCTTGCGCCGGGGGGTGTGCATGTATTCGTCGTAAACAGATTTTACACGGTGTAGCTGCTCAAGAAAAGTATCGTCTTTTTCCAGCGATTTAAGTTTTTCGTAGGGCATGCGCTCCAGCAGGACGATCGGGTTCTCCTCAACCTCTTCCCAGAGAGCGGGCTCCACAGACCGGAAGAGATCAACTGCTTCCCGGTTCCACGACCACCAGATATTCCGGGCCAGCTCCTCGAGGAACTGAAGTTTCTGCGGAATCTGCTGGTTGACGATCAACCTCCTCCATACCGGTTCAATATCGGTAAGGAACCTGAAGGTTGGCGGAAGTTGTTCCACGCGCTCCCTGGTTGCATATTCCTCCTCAGCTTCAACTGACCCCTCCAGGGCCAGTGAATATGCTTTCCAGTAATGGGTGATCAGGCTTGTCCAAAGTGCTGTGCGGCTGATCGCAAATGCTTCTGCCCTTGCCTTTTCATAAGCCCCCTGGTCCATGGCCTGGAAAACTGTCACCGCTTCACTGATGGCCTGCACGACGTCTTCATCATTCTGGTCATCCCTTGGAATTACGGTGATGCCCATCGCAGCGCCGGCCGCCTTTTCAAGGGCCCAGTTCCCGAAACCGGTCAGAGAAGTGGTGATCGTGGGAATACTGAACGCCAGGCTTTCCATAGGAGTGTACCCCCAGGGTTCATAATAGGAGGGGAACACGGTAAGGTCAAACCCGGTCAGCGCCGCATAGTAATCCATGTTGAAGATTCCGTCGTTTCCCTTCAGATAGGAAGGTACGAATACCACTTTTACCTGGTCCTCCTTCCGGTTCAGCAGTCCGTTCGTCTGCAATCGCTGCAGGATCAGGTCCTGGTCGGCATAATGCAGGTAATGGGTAAGGTATGGATCCCCTTCTGTTTGCTTTCCTTCTGTTTGCTTTCCTTCTGTTTGCAAGGCCTCCAGTAAATCCTTCCTGGGGCCGAAATGGTTGGCAGGGATCAGGATATAGGCAACCAACGGCTTTTTGAGTTGCTGACCCGCGTTGAGGCGGCCCAGTGCATCGATATACAGATCGATTCCCTTGTTCCTGAATTCATATCGCCCGCTGGTGGCGATCAGCATCGCATCACCAGGGAGTTGTTCTCCCGTTAGAAGCGACGCAACCTTCAGCAGCTTTTCACGGGCATTAATCCTCCTTTCTCCAAATTCACCAGTTGAAGGAATCATACTGTCCTCAAACCCGTTGGGAGTTGTCAGGTCTACCTTCCTTCCATGAAAATACTGGCATTCCCTGGCGGTAAGCTCACTAACGGTGGTATAGACATCTGCCTGTTGTGCGGTGATCTTTTCCACCGATTGTTTGGCGACCACATCGAGTTCCCGGGCCTTTTCCTCAGCATTGATGCTTTCCATGCTGCCGTATAACGGCTGGTGATTGCCCGCCATCGACCTGCCGATCACCGTGGCATGGGTTGTAAAGACTGTACCTACCTGGGGTTGAGATTCCTTCAGGCACAATAAGGAAGCGCCGGTCATCCACTCATGGAAGTGGGCAACGATCCGTTTTTTCTTCAGGCCATGGAACCGGATGAAACTTTCAATGAGCTTTCCGGTGGCATAACCAAACATCATCGGCTCAGTATAATCCCATTGACCGGAGATGGAATCCACGTGGTACAACTCCCAGAACTTCTTGAAAATTTCATCTTTCCTGGGAAAGAACGTCGTGAAATCCACCAGGAAAGCCACAGGTTCGCCCTCGATTTTCCACCTGCCGATCCTTACGGTGAGCCCTTCGCTGGCTGCCTGCTGGGTCCACTCACGGTACAATCCGCTGTCCTCGACAAATTCAGGATGCGCCCCGCTGTCCCTGTATACATCCGGACCGATGACGATATACCGGTCCATCATCTTTTCCATGATTGTGTTTGCCTTGGTGGCAAGTACTGTATGAATTCCTCCTATTTTGTTACATACTTCCCAGCTTACCTCAAAAAGGTAAGAGGGAGCAATGATCGTATTACTCATCTCTGTTTGCTTAAATAATTAAGTACAATAATTACATAAATTTCTCTCTTCATCCCACACGAGACCTGCCGGCATCACTTTTTGGATCTGCCGGTACCGGTCTTCTTCCCGCTGGATTTTGATGTAGTTTTGGCTGGGTGTTTGGCAGTAGTTCTGGAAGTTGTTTTAGTGGTAGTGTTGGCCTTGGTTCCTGCAGGTGCTGTGGCGGTCATGGTTGCCGCAGTCTTTACCGGTCCTTTCCTGGGTCTGCCCGCAGTAGCTTTTGCATGTGAAGCGCTTTTCTTTAACCGCTGAATCTCCTTATCATATTTGGCAATCGTTTCATCCTTTTCCCTGATGATCTTGCTGAGCCTGGAAATTTCCCCGTCTTTGCCGGATGGTACGGCAGCATCCACCCTGATTTTGAAATCACTCAGCACATTCATATAGTTGATAAATGCTTCATAAGGAGTGCTGTATGGATTGAAATAGGAATGGACCTCGCCATCTGAGAAAAACTTCGTGGACATATAATAAAAATGGTCGCTCACCTGGAGATACTTGAAATCCAGCAGTAGCTCCCTGTCGTTGCTTTCATATACCCGGTCTTTCAGTTCATACAATTTGTTGAAAGCTTCTTTCTGCATCTCGTTTCCGAGCCAGGCGGAAAGGTCGCGTTCCTCATCCGCCCAGGAAATTGGATTCGGGACATGCACCGCCGAAACCACCTGCAGGTTCTTCGCCACCTCGGAAGGTGTGCTGAATGTATACTTTGTTTTCTTAAAGACTGCTTCAGGCAGTGCTTTCAGAAATTCAAAGATGCCTGTCTCTGCCCACTGGTGTTCTCCAAAGGTTTCATAATCCATGAACAGGTTCACGGTCTCCTCTGCGGCCGGCAGCGCTTTCAGCCAGTCTGCAAATTTCTCAGCGGTAAGGGGATAATCCGACCAGCTTTTATTGGAAAAGCGGAAGGCGATATCGTCGCTCAGCTTGAAATTTTTCAGCAATACCTTGAGGCGCGGCTCGATGGCATTGCAATAGAGGTAGTTTGGACTTTTCCATCCAAGCACGTGCTTGGCACCTTCTGTAAGCATGGTCCTGAAACCCATTTTATACACTGCTGCACCGATTTCATCGGAATAGATCAGCTCTGTATTTCTGAACACATTGGGCTCCAGCCCGAAATGTTCCTTTACCAATGCTTTGTGATCCATCACCTGCTTAGTAAACTCATCACTGTCTTTCATGGAAGCCAGTGAGTGGGCATAGGTTTCTGCCAGGAATTCCACCTGGCCTGTTTCAGCAAGGGCCCTGAAACTGTCGAGCACATCCGGGGCATACAGTTTGAACTGTTCAATGGCGATGCCCGAAACAGAGAATGCAATCTTGAATTTCCCTTTGTGCCGGCTGATCATTTCCAGGAGCAGCCGGTTGGCCGGGAGGTAACTTTTTTCCGCCACTTTACGCAGGATACTCTCATTGGTGTAATCATCGTAATAATAATGGTCATTTCCAATGTCGAAAAAACGATAGGTCCTGAACCTGAAAGGCTGATGAACCTGGAAATATAAGCAGATTGTTCTCATTACTGGTAATTCATTGTTACGTTAAAACTGCATCCTTGTATAGCGAAAAAACTTTCTTAGCGGAATTTTCCCATTTCATGTTGTCCACCTCCTCTTTCCCATATTTCTTAAAGACCTCGGAAAGGGACGGATAGTTCAATAAACCGTAGATCGCATCTGCCATGGCATCCACATCCCAGAAATCCGTTTTGATGGCATATTTCAATATCTCGGCAACGCCCGACTGGTTTGAGATAATCGTAGGCACATTGGATTGCATGGCTTCAAGCGGAGATATTCCAAAAGGTTCGGATACCGAAGGCATTACGTACACATCACTGATGGAGAACATCCTGAACACATCGTCACCCTTCAGAAACCCGGTAAAATGGAACTTATCGGCGATGCCCAGTGAAGCTGCCCAGCTAATCATCCGCTCCAGCAGTTCACCACTTCCGGCCATCACGAAACGCACATTTTCCATTTTGCGCAACACCTTTTCTGCGGCCTGTACAAAATATTCAGGGCCTTTCTGCAGGGTGACACGCCCCAGGAAAGTCACTACCTTGTCGTCGATCCCGCGCCGCAAGGCAATCTTTTCCTGGTCCCCGAGCGGTTCAACCGCGTTATAGACAGTGGTTACTTTCTCAGGTGCGATCCCGTACTTTTCAATGATGGTGTTGCGCGTAAGATTGCTCACGGCAATGACCTTGTCCGCAGCTTCCATGCCCTTCTTTTCGATTTCGAAAACACCGGGATTCACCTTACCCCCGGACCGGTCGAAATCCGTGGCGTGTACATGGATCACCAACGGTTTACCGGAAATACCCTTCGCTGCCATCCCTGCCGGATAAGTCAGCCAGTCATGGGCATGGATCACGTCGTGTTCATTTTCATCTGCGATCTGTTGGGCAACAAGGGCATAATTGGCGATCTCTTCGTACAGGTTCTTACCGTATCCCCCCGAAAATACCAGCTTTCCTCCCATCGTGGTGTGGATCAGTTTCTTTTTCTTGTTCTCCGCTTTGTTCACCAGCGATTCATATTCTTCAGGGGAATGGTACGGTACCAGGTTGGAACTGACCTCGATGTAGGAAATGCTGCCCAGCAATTTCGAAAACCTCATGTGCTTTGTATCCAGGGTGATATCTCCCGCTCCGATCAGCCGCATCTTGCTCTGATCCTCATCTCCATAGGCCCTGGGCACAACAAAGATGACATCCAGGTCGGGAATTGTGGAAAGTCCGCGGGTAAGTCCGAAACTTGCAGTTCCCAACCCCCCTGAGATATGTGGCGGAAATTCCCACCCGAACATTAGTACCTTCATGAACCTGTGAAATTTTATTTTTGCTTATTAAACATATCGATCATCTCACCAATCCGGAGCAATGAGGCAACGCTCGGAGCAAAACTGATGGCACCCCGCGGATCATGCGGCGGGTTTCCGTCGTACAGCTCGGGGATCGTTCCAATACCGTACTTGGTCATGTCCTCCTCGAACCCGTCATATATCTTTCGCGCAAGGATCATTCCGGAGCGCTTGTGGACCTCCAGGTACCCCTTCACAAAATGCTCCAGCAACCATGGCCATACCGAACCCTGGTGCACCGCCCTGTCACGTTTTTCCTGGTCACCCGTGTAAAGCCCCCTGTAGGCGATATTCTTCGGAGAAAGTGTGCGCAGCCCCTTTTGGGTAAGCAATTCGCTTTCGACCACATCCAGCAGGCTCTTTTTCATCTCTTTTGTGACAGGGGCATGATCCATCGATGCGGCAATTACCTGGTTCGGCCGTACGGAATCGTCCCTGAATCCATTGTGGACATAATCTGCCAGGTACCCTTTATCATCAATCCAGAAATGATCAACATAAGCATTCCTGATCTTTTCAGGAAGGTCTTTCCATTGCCTGGCCACACTGCTTTTCTCACCTGCCCATTGCAGGACCTGGCAAACCGCATTGTACCACAACGCGTTGACTTCCACTGTATAACCGGGACGCAGGGTAATGGCCTGCCCCTCTGCCATGGCATCCATCCACGTGAGCGGAATTCCTTCATCACCTCCGGCAACCAGGCCGTTCTCCGACATGGAGATGCCTAAATGCGTACCGTTCCTGTAAGCCTCCATGATTTGCATGATCTCCTTGCGGTACATTTTCCACGGATCAATCCCGATCTGCTTCTCCAACTGCTGCAAGGTCCATATGAACCAAAGCGGGGCATCAATGGAATTATAGAAATCGTGATGCTGGCGCGAGGTATTCGGAAAGAGGCCGTCCTTCAGCCTGCCTGTCATGGTATCGATCACATTCAGTGCAGCAGTGGTATCATTTCCCTGCGCCAAAGTCAGGCCCGGCAGCGACAGGAAAGTATAACGGCTTCTGACATCCAGCCAGGGAAACCCGGAAAGTATTTCTGTAACACTGTTCTTTCTTACGAAATATTGCTGGGCCGAATTCACCAGGCAGTTCCTGAAACTGTCGAGGGGCGTCCGCAAGTCCTCTTCTGCCTTGAAGCGACGCTTCAGACCGGCAGGTTTTTCCTCGGTAGTGGATGCAGAAAAGATGATCGTTTCGCCCTTTTTCATCGGCACCTCAAAATATCCCGGAACATACAGGTCCTCCTTGAATTCATACCCCCTGCGCTGTTCCTCCAGGTATTCCACGTTGTAGTACCAGTCCGGTACCGGAACAAACTCTGCTTTCCCGGACAGCTGCATATGCAGTTCAGGATACCCGTCATACATCCTCAGTTTGATACCGTTGGGCACCTGTGCATACTGGCGGTTCAGGTAAAGATTGGCCTTGCTGAGTTTATGAATGTTCCTGAATGCGAGGAAAGGTCTGAATTGCACCCTGGTATCCGAATGGGCTTCATCAAGGGTGATCTTCACCAGCATCTGTTCCTTTTTCTGAACCAGCATCGTCTCGCGGGTCAGCACAACCCCACCCACACGGAAGGTCGTGCGGGATCCCTTTTCCGCATCAAAATCCCGGATATATTTATGTCCCCTGGGTACGTACAAATCTCCTTCGTACTTATGTATCCCAAGGTTAAACGATTTTTCATGCTGAATAACGGAAATATCCAGTGAGGAAAGCAGCACATGATTTTCCCCGTCGAGATATTCGACCGGGCAGATGAGCAGACCATGGTATTTGCGCGTATTACACCCGGCAATTGTGGTGGAAGCGAAAGAACCTGCACGATTGGATCTTAATGCTTCCCGGGAAAGGGAGTATTCAAGGTTGACCAGCTCTGCCTTATCAAATTTGAGGAATGCCATAAACAGCGATTTTTATTGACACAAAGATATAACTAAAATTGTTGAGAACAGACAGTTGTAGTAACTAATCAAATTAAATTTTGTTTATACTACACCTCTTTTCTGCGCGTTAGTATTTACCGGGGATGTCAATACTTTAGGTTAAATTTGATAATTTCGTACGTTAAACGGAAATCACATGTTGCTGAGGATGCTTATTGTTGTTTTGGTCACTTTTGTTGCCGGTTGTTCCCGGCAGCAAAAAAGTGAACCATCATCTGCCGAAACCGGTCAGATCACCATCACAGGCACGTTGGAAAACGGGGAAGACCAGCTTGTGACCCTGGACCTTATGGGTACCACTGCCTTTGTTCCCATCGATTCAGTCCGCTGCGATGACCGCGGACAGTTCGCTATCACTTTCAGTGAACCCGGGATGAATTATTATGCGCTGAAGTATACCGACCAGGGGTATATCACGCTCATTGCCAGTCCCGGCGACCACCTGCATCTCACAGGTACAGCAGAAAATTTGTATCCATACACGGTCGAAGGCTCTGGGTATTCCGATCTCCTGAGACAGCTGGCAATCGTCCATAAGGAAGCCCTTGAACAACTGGAAAAGATTGCGCTTGCATCGAGGAATATCCCACCCGGCCCCGGCTATGCCGAAAAAAAACAAGAGCTGAATGCGCGGTTTGACTCCGTCTCTGGTGCCTTTCACAACTATTCAAGGGAATTTATCCTGAACCACCCCGACTCACCAGCCATACTGATCGCATTGTACAACCAGTTCGGTCCGGGACTGCCGGTGTTCCACCCGCTTACCGACCTTGAAATTTACAGGTTCGCCGATTCAGTACTCTATGCCAGTTATCCTGGTAACGAGGCAGTAAGGGCCCTTCACAGTGAGTTGGCAGCTGCAATGGAACAGCTGCGAAACCAGCAACAGGAGGTGCAGCTTCAGCCAGGTGACAAAGCACCTGATTTTGTGATTCAGTCAATCGATGACCATCCGCTCACCCTTTCAACGTTCAGGGGAAAATTTGTATTACTGCATTTCTGGGCTTCCTGGAGCAAACCCTCCCTGGAAGAAAACAGGTTCCTGGCCGAATGTGCCAGGAAATTCGGTGAACAGGACTTGGTCATTATCAGCGTATCGATCGATGATGATAAGCAGGAATGGCATGCGGCAGTCAAAGAACAGATTCCTGGCTGGTACCATGCCAGTGAACTGGAACGATGGGAGTCGGCAGTGGCCAATCTTTACCGGATCGAGAGGATTCCAGCCAATTTCCTGATCAATCCCGCCGGTACCATCGTTGAAAAGGATAACTTTGGAGAAAATTTAATCCGTTCTGTGGAAAAGCACTTACAATAATACATATGAGAAAAATTTATATCGGACTGGTCATCAGTTCATTACTGTTTAGCTGTGGATCAGATGACAACATCATCATCCGGGGTTCCTACCCAGCGGGTGCGGGCGGATACCTGCAATTTGAGATGCTGAACATCGCTGAAAAACAATTTATTGACTCGGTGAAGCTGAACAAAAAAGGTGATTTCAAATTTGGTTTCAACCTGGACCATCCTGAATTGATCCTGGTGAAAAACGAACAGGACCAGTATATCAACCTGCTGGCATTTCCGGGTGATGAGATCCGCCTGGACATCCCGCAATCCTCTTTCAGGAAAGGATATGTGGTCGCCGGTTCTGAAGAATCAGTGAAGATCAGGGCCCTGGTACAGGAGGTGGAACAGACCAAAACCAGGCTGGATTCAATCCTTGATGCACTCAATGAGATGGAGAACCTTGAAAGTCCCGAAGCTGAAACCCTGATCACCACTTACCGGGAGATCTTCAACGACCAGAAACGCGCCAACGTCCGATTCATTATTGAGAATATCAGTTCTCTCTCCAGTGTGTATGCCCTCTATCAACGAGTAGCGCCGGATGTGTACCTGTTCAATGACGTGAAAGACCTGCAATATTACAAGATCGTTTCCGATTCTGTGCGGGTGAAATACCCGGGTTCCACGCTGGCGAAATCCCTGGTGAATGATGTGGAACAACGCATCACCGAATACAACAATATAATAACGATCAATAAGTTAACGCAAAACAGCACGGTGGAGACCGGGTTGATCGACCTGGTGATAGAAGATGTCAATGGCGATCCGCAAAGCCTCCGTGCGCTGGATGGCAAAGTGATCCTGCTGAATTTCTGGGCCTCCTGGAACAACGAGAGCAGGACAGCCAGCCGACGGCTTATCGGGCTTTACAATGAATACCACGACAAGGGCTTCGAAATCTATTCCGTTGCCATGGAAAATGACAGGAATACATGGCGGGGAGCGGTGGATTTTGAAGAATTTCCATGGATCAATGTCTCGGAATTAAGCTACCCCAACTCCTACGCTGCAACTGTTTACAACGTGCAGTCGATCCCTGCCAATTACCTGATCGACAGAGAGGGGAACATCGTTGCAAAGAACATCGAAAGCAATGTGCTTGCCACCTGGCTCGATAACCTGCTGTAACATTCTGATGATCGCTGAAAACAGGTGCAAACTGCTGGAAAAGAATCAATTGAATGACCGGTAAACGAAACAACATATACTTTGCCTCCGATATGCACCTGGGGATGTACCCTGCAGGAGAAAGCCGGGAGCGCGAAAAGCACCTGGTGGCCTGGCTGACCGAAATCGGTCCGGAGGCAAAAGAACTGTGGCTGCTCGGGGATGTCTTCGACTACTGGTTTGAATACAGGAAAGTGGTCCCGCGCGGATTTGTCCGTTTCATAGGCAAACTTGCGGAACTGGCCGACCAGGGAGTAAAAATCCACATCTTTTCAGGAAACCACGATGTATGGCTGTTCGACTACTTCCCCGAAGAGATCGGCGCTGAAATTCACCATGACCCGATGGTGATCAGCATGGGAACCAAAACCTTTTATCTTTCACATGGCGACGGGCTGACCGGCAAGGACCGCGGATACCTGTTCCTTAAATCAATCTTCAGGAACAAATTCCTGCAGTGGTGCTACGCCCGGCTCCATCCGAACGGCACAACAGCTTTTGCCCAATGGTGGTCGAAGAAGAGCAGGTATGGCAAAGAGATGGTTGAACCCTATAAAGAAGAACACGAGGAACAAATCATCTTCGCCAGGGAAAAACTGGAAACAGAACCCGGCATCGACATCTTTGTGTTCGGACACCGCCACATTCCCTATGATGTAGAAATTGCCCCGGGGAAAAGGGCCGTATGCCTTGGCGACTGGATCTCCAGTTACAGCTACGGCGTATTCGACGGCGAGGAATTCCGCCTGGAAACTTTTTAAAAAAAGCCGGTTCATTGCTGAACCGGCTTCATATAATTGTATAAGATGATCTTTTAGAAAATACTGAATGCCACGGTCAGACCTGCCATTACAACAGAGATCATGGTCATCAGCTTGATGAGGATGTTCAAGGAAGGACCTGAGGTATCCTTGAAAGGATCACCAATCGTGTCACCAACAACAGCGGATTTGTGGGAGTCACTTCCTTTCCCGCCATAGTTGCCTTTTTCAATGAATTTCTTGGCATTGTCCCATGCACCACCTGCGTTGTTCATAAACACTGCGAGTGTAAAACCTGTTGTAAGTCCGCCAACGAGCAATCCGACAACTCCGGCAACGCCAAGCAGCACACCGATAGCGATCGGCACAATAATGGCGATCAAGGAGGGAAGGATCATCTCGCGCTGTGCTCCTTTGGTGGAAATCGCCACACATTTTGCATATTCGGGTACCTGCTCCCCTTTCATAATGCCGGGCATCTCCTTGAACTGCCTGCGTACCTCGTCAACCATGGCTCCGGCTGCACGTCCCACTGCTTTCATGGTCAGCGCACTGAACAGGAAGGCCATCATCGAACCAACAAAGATACCTCCAAGTAACATCGGGTTGAAAAGAGACAGGTCATAGGCACGAACGAAATCGTTGATTTGTGCACTTTCAAGCTGTACAGCAACCTGTCCGGCTTCAACTACCGGGTTCAAATCACCACGGAAAAACAGGGTATCACCAACGGCAAATACACCATCAGTCGCCTTGTCGGCCATCTTGCCAAGCCAGAGCCTGATCTCTTCCATGTATGCTGCCAGCAGGGCCATCGCAGTAAGTGCAGCTGACCCGATTGCAAATCCCTTGCCTGTAGCTGCAGTAGTATTTCCGAGCATATCCAGTGCATCTGTCCGCTCACGTACCTCCGGAGGCAGTTCTGACATTTCAGCATTACCTCCTGCATTGTCAGCAATCGGTCCGAACGCATCCGTGGCAAGGGTGATTCCCAGCGTGGAAAGCATACCCACAGCAGCAAAACCAATTCCATAAACGCCATGTGCAAAATTTGTAAATCCGCCGGCAAATCCATATGCAGCGATAATCCCTGCAACGATCGTAACAACCGGGATCCATGTGGAGGTCATTCCAACGGCAATACCGTCAATGATGGTTGTTGCAGCTCCCCCCTGTGTTTGTTTTGCAATTCCTTTGGTGGGTTTGTATTCATCAGAGGTGAAATACTCTGTTGCCTGTCCGATGATAACCCCGGCCACCAATCCGGCAACAACAGCACCAAAAATACCCCATGTGATCCAGCCTACGGCAGCCATCACGGCGATGGCAATCAGGATAAAGAATGAACTGCCTCCTGTACCGAGCAACAGTGCATTCAACAGGTTTTTCTGTGTGGCAGTCTCCTTGGTTCTTACCATGAAGATACCTACGATGGAGAGAATAATACCGACAGCGGCAACCATCATGGGTGCCAGCACGGTAGTTTGCTGCGTCATCCCTGAGTAACTTCCAACAAGTGGCACAGCAGCACCCAGTGCAGCGGTAGCAAGAATCGATCCTGCATATGATTCATACAGATCGGCCCCCATACCTGCAACATCACCGACGTTGTCACCAACATTGTCTGCAATGGTAGCCGGGTTGCGTGGATCATCCTCGGGAATACCCGCTTCGACTTTACCTACCAGGTCGGCACCGACATCTGCAGCCTTGGTATAAATACCACCTCCCACACGTGCAAACAGTGCCTGGGTGGATGCACCCATACCAAAAGTAAGCATTGTAACAGTGATCTCAACCAGCTTCTGGTGCTCTGAAGTTCCTGCATGTACAAATGTAAGTCCAAGAAAACGGGCACCATTTTCCATGTTGTCGGGAGTGAAGATCAGTTTGTCCAGCAGATAGAACCATCCGGCAATATCAAGCAATGCAAAACCTACCACAACCAGTCCCATTACTGCACCGCTTCTGAATGCAACCTTTAAGCCCTTATTCAACGATTCCGACGCTCCCTGGGCTGTCCGGGCTGATGCAAAGGTGGCTGTTTTCATTCCAAGAAATCCACACAGTCCGGAAAAGAAACCGCCCGTCAGAAAGGCCATCGGAACAAAAGGATTCTGTACACCCAGGTAAGCCATCACCCCAAGGAGGATCACCATGACCAAAAATACCAGTGCCACTACCCTGTACTGACTCCTTATGTAGGCCATTGCACCATCTCTTACATACTGTGCAATTTCCTTCATCCTAGGCGTACCCTCAGAACTTTTCATCATCGTCCTGAAGAAAAGATAAGCAAAAACAAGTGCCAAAGTAGCTGCTAAAGGCACAATCCAGAACAATCCATAAATGTCATTCATAATATAAAGGTTAAGTTAGAAAAGTATTAATTCCTTGTTCATCAACAAAATACATTAAACGGCTAATAAACAACGAATTGCCTTTTTTTAAAGGTGCAAAGTTAGCCAAATACTTTTTAGAATCTAAATAAATTAATTGATGGCATCCTTGTGACAGCAGCCTGTTGCACTCCTTGCTGCCAGGACATCATGGAAAAAGCTGCAGGTTGCTGCGAAGCTATAATCTGTGTTGTATCGACATAAAAACAGCGCCCCATGGTGTTAAGCCAGGTGTAATCAACCTGTTGTTCCAAAATAAATGAACAATCCGTGGTTTTCGACATGAGGAAACAGCCCTGTAATGGTAATTGCTATCTTTGCAGCACTATGATCGTTTTCTCACACATACCGAAAACTGCCGGGACATCCCTGAAGTATATCCTCCGCAACAACTATGGTGTGAAACATATTGACGCCCTGAAAACAAAAAGGACACCCTACACGGATGAGGACCTTCGCTTTGCAAAAAAGATTTTCCGCGAACCGCAGGCGATTACAGGACATAATTTTTTGGATCCGCTCTCAAACTTTGCAGGGCCGGACGACCAGCTGATCACTATACTGCGGGAACCTGTTACAAGATGTGCATCTCATTACCAGGACAATATGCTGCGGAGCAACCTCTCCATTTCCTTCGAAGAATGGATCAGCCACGCGGAAAACCAGGACCTCTCGGTAAAGATTATCGCCGGTTCCACAGATGTTGAAAAGGCAAAACGGCTGCTCATGGAGGCATATTCCTTTACCGGGATTACCGAATATTTCGATGATTCGGTCAGGTTTATGCAACTCCAGCTCGGGAAGCCGCTCAACCTGGACTACAGGAGACTGATCACTGCCAGGAACAACGACATCAAAAACCGGCTGCTGGGCGACGACGCTTCCCTGAAATTGCTCAAAAAATACAATTCCAGGGATGCTGAACTGTATGATTACGCCCTGAACGAGCTCTTTCTCCCCGCCCTGGAAACCCATTCTGAAGCACTGGAACGGATCCCCCGGCCTGAACAAAAAAATATCCGGCGGAACGAACCAACGGTAAGAAACAGCGTCAGGTTCAATAAGTTTATTTACCGTCAACTCATTAAACTGATGCGAAGCCAAAACCATCACGAGAAAGCATAAAACAGCTGCTTTGTTTTGATTTCTTATCACTTTTCTGCACTTTTGCATTTACGTTTACTTAATCTAAATAAGCATAAGTATGTCATGTTGCAGCGGAGGATGCAGTTGTGGGAAGAGTAGCCAGACACCTGCACAGGAACAGGTGTTCCTGGCGCAGTTGGATACTTCGAAGGGAATGCTGGCAACCCACGACTGGATGAAAGGGTTGTCCGGCCTCAGGGTCGGGGAAGAGGTCATTGAAGTCAGGTTCAAGAACAACAGGAAGGAATTTTACAGGAACAGCAGGATGCTGCGGTTGCAGAAGGACGATCGCATCGTCGTTGATGTGGAAGGAGGTCATGATGTAGGAACAGTTTCTCTTACAGGCGAGTTGGCCAGGAAACGATACGAGGGTAATGCTTCAGACAGAAAGCGGGCATCACTGAAAAACGTGTACCGCATCGCCAATGACACCGACATCGAAAAATGGCTCGAAGCCAGGAAAAATGACCGCTCAGCCTTGATCATATGCCGCGAACTTGCCGGTTCCCTCGGACTGCAAATGAGCATCAGTGATGTTGAATTCAGGGGCGACGGAAAAAAGATCACCGTTTATTACACCGCCGATGGCCGTGTCGATTTCAGGGAATTGCTGAAGCTCCTGATGAGTGAATTCAGTATGAAAATAGAGCTGCGCCAGGTCGGTGCCCGGCAGAATGCTCCTTTTTAAATCAACGTGCCCTGCATCACCGGGTCGGCGGAGGGTGTGGTCCCGGTCAGACGGACCTGTTCAAACCTGTTGGTGGTGGGGTCCTCAACAGCAAACGCAACGGGCATGTAATGTTCGCCATACCCACTGGCCATTCCACCGGCCACTTTTTCAATCAGTACGCGCTGTTCTTTCCCTTGCATGGAGTGCATATATGCGTGCCGGTTCTCTTCTGAAATCTTCCGGATCACCTCGCTTCTTTCGGCCATCACCTTCCCCGAAACCTGTTCCTTCATCCGGTCGGCCCGTGTTCCTGTCCTCCGCGAGAACCGGAAGGTATGTACATGGGAGAATTTTGCCTCCCTGATAAAATCGACAGTCTTCTGGAAATCGTCGTCGGTCTCCCCCGGGAACCCTACAATGACATCCGTGGTGAAATTAAAATCGGGAATCGCTTTTCTGAAGCGTTCCACCGTTTCCATGAAATAGTTGGCAGAATACATCCTGCGCATCTTCAGCAGGATCTCCCCGGATCCGCTTTGCAGGCAAAGGTGCAGATGCGGTGCCAGTTTCGGGTGACTGAACAATTGATGGAAGTCCTCACTGAACCCATCGGGCTCCAGCGAGGAGATGCGTACCCTGAAATCTCCCGGCAGTTCCAGCACCTGCTCCACCACGTTTTCAAAGGTGAGGCCCTCATCGTCGTACCGGCCAATATTGACCCCGGTGATGACCACCTCCTTAAAGCCGTTATCGACAACCCTTCTGACATTATCCAGTACGTCCTTCACCGGGCGGCTGACGGCCCTTCCGCGGACCGACGGGATGATGCAGAACGTACAGAAATTGTCACACCCATCCTGGATCTTCACCGAGGTACGGGTATGCAGACTCTTCTGAACCGTGTCGAACCCGAACCGGTCCCCCATCATCTTGTCAGGGTGAATGATCTCCCCGGTAAAGTGACCGTTGACCAGTTCCACGATCTGGCTCTTGCGGTCGTTGTCGACCACGTAAGTGATCTGCTCCTGTCCCTCCAGTTTCTCCTTGTAGTTATCGGCCATGCAGCCGGTCACCACCACCAGCCCGTCCCGGTTCTTTGCCGCGGCATGGTTGATGGTGTGCCTCGATTTCTGGTCGCTCTGGTTGGTAACGGTACAGGTATTGATCACAGTGACATCTGCCTTTTCATCTCCTTCCACCACGTGGTAACCGGCATTATGGAAACCGGTCACAAGTGCGTCGGTCTCAAACTGGTTGAGCCGGCACCCCAATGTCTTAAACGCAACTGTTTTCAGGACTTTCATACATCTTCTCAATCTTCATCCGAACAAGTTCCAGGTCAACAAACGGAAACCAAAAAATGAAATCTGTTTTGTTTATTTTTCCGGGAACCTGTAGCTCCACATATTTTAAAAGTATACCTCGGTAAACAGCTGATCGTGCCTGTAGCCCTGCGCACGAAGGATATCCATGGCGTCATAGATCATGCTGCTATTGCCGCAAAGATACACTTTATCTGCCTTTTTTTCCTGCCCGCTTAGCAGGTAATCGGTGATCCGTCCGTTGAAATCTCCTTTGTTGCCCCTGGATGTACAGGCAAAATAACGATCCGCCTTATAATGTTCCCGGTCATAAGCCTCGTTGATATTTCGTATTCCATGGATCAACCGGTAATCTGCTTCCGGATAGGACATGATAAAGCTGTGAAAAGGGGCAATTCCTGTGCCAGAGGCAATAAAGAGTAGCTTTTCTCCCTTTTTTGGCTTTGCATCGGTAAGAAAAAAACCATAAGGTCCCTTCACACTCAGTTCATCGCCCGGTTGCACATTCCTGAGCTGCTGGCTCACCACTCCGTCATCCACTAATTTTATCAGCACCTCAATAGAGGAGTTGTCAGGACTGCTGTATATAGAGTATTCCCTGTGCTGTCCCGATCCCTTGGTCCCGAGGTTCAGGTGCTGACCGGGTTTGAATTCCATCCCTCCCCTGGAAAACTGCAACACATAGGTTGAATCATTCACATGCCGCACATCTTCCACTGTATATTTATCCACATCTGTAATCGTATGCATTCTTTTAATCGTTTCAGAATGTATAACAATTTGGGCGAAAATTGTTCACGAAAAAGAGGTTTTTAACCGCAATGTGCGATGCAACAGTGGTAGCAACCGCAATGTGCGTGATCTATTGCATTAATTATCGCAAAGTACGCGATGGAATAGGGGTGGTAACCGCAAAGGACGCGAAATTTATGCGTATGAGCGGCAGGGCAGCTAGACGGCCGGGACGATCCAGGGGCTGCGGTACACAGGACCAAGGTAGTTATCTGCCTCCTTGTCGTTGATAAAGCTGCTGTTTTCAGCATCCCAGTAAAGCCTGCGACCGGTCTTATAGGCGATGTTGCCCAGGTGACAGGTCCGGGCCACTCCTGCAGCGATCTCAACCGGGCAGTTGAGTTCCTCTCCATGCTTGATGGCATTTGTAAAATTCACCCAGTGATTGTGCAATCCCTTGCCGTCACCTTTGACAAGCTCCACCCGTTCCAGGGTTGGATTTCCCCCTTTGGGTTCCGGGATCACTTCCCATCCCCCGCGGTCGACCACCAGGGTTCCTTCGTTGCCCACGAAACCAACACCATGGGAGCGTCCATAGTAGCCGCCATCGATCCCGATCCCATGGTCCCAGAGCATGGTGAATCCGTCAAATTCAAAGATCGCCTGCTGGGTATCGGGGGTTTCCGTAGCGTCTTCAGGATAAGCAAATTTACCACCCATGGACATTACAGATTTTGGCGCGTACTGCTGCATACCAAACAGCGCATAGTCCACGATATGTACCCCCCAGTCGGTCATCATTCCTCCCGCATAATCCCAGAACCACCTGAAATTAAAGTGGAACCTGTTCTTGTTAAACGGGCGTTTGGGTGCGGGCCCCAGCCAGAAGTCATAATCCACCCCTTCCGGTACGGGGCCATCCGGAACCACAGGCACCGACTTCATCCAGCCCTGGTAAGACCAGGCACGCACGGTACGGATCATTCCCAGTTTTCCTGAATGGACATAACGGATCGCATCCTGCCAGTGTTTATCGCTGCGCTGCCATTGACCCACCTGTACAACGTTGCCATAACGGTTCACGGCACGTTCCATGATATTGCACTCCCCGATGGTATTGGCAAGGGGTTTCTCACAGTAGATCGCATATCCCATCTCTGCAGCATGCACAAACGGAAGCGTGTGCCAATGGTCCGGCGTTCCGATAATGATGATATCCAATCCTTTGTGCTCCAGCATCTCCCTGTAATCCCCATACCCTTTCGGCGCCTTCCCCTGCATCTCCTTCACTTCAGCGATCCGTTGCTGTAGCACATTCGCATCCACATCACAGATGGCTGCACATTCGGTATTCGGAAGGTTCAGGAACGTACGGAGATTGGCAAATCCCATCCCTTTTACCCCGATCACCCCGCACACCAGTTTATCATTGGCGCCGAGGATGCCGGCATGGAGTGTTGGAAAAGTAGCAAATCCAAGGGCTGCTGAAGCCGCAGCTGTTTTCTTGATGAATTGACGACGATCAGTCATATGGGTAGTTTTAGTTGATAGTTAGTTCGAATATGATAATGTTGGTTAAGGTTCTGTTGATGTTGTTTACGGTTATGCTGACGTTGGTTCGAATATGAAAATGTTGGTTACAAATATGTTGACGTTGGTTACTGTTATGTTGATGTTGGTTACAAATATGTTGATATTGGTTACGAATATAATGAAAAAATAAAGCCGATGGTCTTCACCCGGCCCATCCTTCCCGGTCGAGGTTCCGATAGTTCACTGCCTCGGCAATGTGGGCTGGTCCGATGTGTGTTTCTGCTTCGAGGTCGGCGATGGTGCGGGATACTTTCAGGATCCGGTCGTAGGCACGCGCAGAGAGGCCCAGTTTCTCCATGGCATTTTTAAGAATGGCCTGACTGTCGGGCCCCAGCGGACAATACTTCCTTAGCATGGATGTGTTCATCTGGGAATTGGAATACACCCCTTTGATCCCGGCAAAACGTTTCTCCTGGATCCGTGCACCGGCGATCACCTGTTTTCTGATTGCCTCACTTGATTCAGCTGAACGAAGTTCTGCCAGCTGCTTAAAAGGTACCGGCACCACTTCGATATGGATGTCGATGCGGTCCAATAGCGGGCCGGACACCCGGTTCAGGTAATTCCCCACCATCCCCGGACTGCAGGTGCAGTTTTTTTCGGGGTGGTTAAAAAAACCACAGGGACACGGATTCATAGAGGCCACCAGGACAAAATTGGCCGGATAGTCGACGGTGAACCTGGCACGGCTCACCGTGATAAAGCGATCCTCCAGGGGCTGACGAAGTACCTCCAGCACATTGCGTTTGAACTCCGGCAATTCATCCATAAACAGCACGCCGTTGTGTGCCAGGGAAATTTCCCCGGGCTGTGGCGAATTTCCACCACCCACCAGGGCCACGTCCGAAATCGTGTGATGGGGACTACGGAACGGCCTCAGTGTCACCAACCCGGTCTCCCTTCCCATCTTTCCGGCAACGCTGTGGATCTTTGTAGTTTCGAGCGCTTCTTCGAGGGTCATGGGCGGAATAATGGACGGCATCCGCTTCGCGAGCATCGTCTTGCCCGAGCCGGGGGGGCCCACCATGATCACATTGTGTTGTCCGCAGGCCGCGATCATCAGGGCGCGTTTCACCGCCTCCTGTCCTTTTACATCCGAAAAATCCAGCTCGTACCGCTCCAGGTTGTTCAGGAACTCCTCCCTGATATTGATCTTCGTGGGGTCGATCCGGGCCGTTCCCTCCAGGAATCCTACCGCATCTTTCAGGTTATCCACCCCGATCACCTCGAGTCCTTCTACCACCGCAGCCTCCCGGGCGTTTCCACGGGGCAGGATGATTCCCCTGAATCCCTCCTCCTGTGCACGAAGGGCCATGGGCAGCACCCCGCGCACATTCTGGACCGTTCCATCGAGCGACAGTTCACCCACCACCAGGTATTCGGAAAGCAGGTCGGCCCGCAGTTGCTTCGAAGCAGCCAGGATCCCCAGTGCCAGCGGAAGATCATACGACGCCCCCTCCTTGCGGATATCAGCAGGGGCCATGTTCACCACCACCCGGGTACGCGGCCAATCATAGTCGTTGGTGACCATCGCCGACTCGATCCTTTTCTGGCTCTCCTTCACCGCGTTGTCTGCCAGTCCAACGATAAAAAACCGGATCCCGTAGGTGATGTTCACCTCGATGGTGATGATCGTCGCATTGATCCCGTGCACTGCACTGCCGTAAGCTTTAATGAGCATGATGTTATGAATATTTTACATATTGCATTTTCCGGTTAATGTGTTAAGAATTGGAATTATCGGTTATTTTAATTTTTTTGTACTGTGATACAAATATCTATGCTGCATCTTTGTATTGAATTACAATTTAAACGTGTCAATACAGCAAATCTTCAATAACAGTAGCAGGCTCAATCTGATGCATCATCCTAAGAGCTTGTTCAAAAAAAAATTTCCGGGAGAGTATTGCTCTTCCCGGAAATTCCGACGAATAATTCATTGACCGGCTACAGATCTTCTCTTCAGGATAACCCGGATATTAATTCGACATTTTTCTTGTTCTTATTGTAATCTATCCGTGTTGCTTTTACTTTTGGTTTACTCGACACTTTCATATACAATCCATCATCTTTGTCCATAAATATGATGGAAATTATTTCACCAAAAGAATATATAGAAGTATTTGTTTTGATGAGAATATTGTCCTCAAGGAACTGCACATCCCATTTCTTCTTTGCGCAGAGCTTTTTTAATTCTTCAATAAACCTGTCTTTATTCTCAACCCTTTTAATTAAAGACTCCTCAATATACCCTTCTGCCTTTCTGCTTCTTATAAAAAATAGTATTGTAAGAATAACAGGTAGGATGATGATAATAAGTAATAGAATGCGTTCCATAATCGTTTAAATTTCGCTTATTAAATATGCTGTACAAGATCCGATAATTGCACCATTTAAACCCACAACAACAGCTCCCAGAGGACCTGCAACAGCTGCTCCCCACAGCGCTGCACTTCCTCCGTTTGTAGCATCTGCCAATGCTATTGACAACCATCCCTTCGCCTTCAGGTCCGAATGCCAGTAATTGTTTGAGTACTTCAGGACGCTTCCCATTGTTAAAACAGGGATCAATTCACTTTCATCAGCTATTTCAACATTTGCATCCGAAATGATACGATCTATTTCCGCAACAAATGTCAGATCCGAACCTTGTTTGTTATAATGTGCATCTTCAAGCAGAGTAAAATACTTTAGCTGTAATTCTGTGGTCAAATCTGCGTCAATCTCAGTATTATAAAAGTCCAACAACTGTTCATCGGAAAATTCAATCGGATCAATAGCTACCTCTTCCCCCTTATACGTTAAAGGATTATTTGAAATAAATTCCTTGGCCTGAACATCTAAAAACCTGGCAATCTCTAATTTATCCTGTGTTGTCAAAGCGACATTTGCACTTTTCTTATGGTGATACTTTTTTGCAATATCACTTGTTTCAAATGCGCCTAAAATAATGTCCAGCCCTTCATTATGTCTTTTTCCAATAAGCGCGATCTCCTCATCAGAATAAGGTTGCTCATTTACAGGTTCCTTATTACATCCGATTGTAATTGCAGTCAGACTAAAAATACAAAACATTATCAATAGTTTGTTCTTGATACCATTTTTTTTCATCTTCTTAGGTTTTTGGGAGGCACTTGCCTCGGTTAAAAAAAAATTATGTACACCTGAATTTTAAATATTCCCTCTCCCTCAATCCTTCCAAAATCGGGAGATTTTTTTGAATTTTCCTTTTGGAGAGATTCATTAACTCCCCCTTAAAAAAATGCCTTGCATGTTTTTAAGCATGGGTATCATACTTCTGTTTCCTTTTTCATAAATTTTGAAGGGCCAACCATACTGGAATTACCGTTCAGGCAATTGAAATCTGCATATCAGCCTCTTCCCGATTTTTCAATTAAATGTTAGCATGCGGTTAAGCAACCGGTAGAAGTATTCCGGTGCATCTCTGCAGGTTAATGTGATAAGTGATGTGAAAATCCGTTTTGAAAGCAGGATTTCTTGCCAATGGAGGGAATGCTGACTTAAGAAGAAGCACTAAAAAAAGGTCCGATCGATACCCTGTAATAAAGTATACCGACTCCTTAAAATGTATGCGTATACTCAGTCAAAGTAACCTGAAGCTATCGCTCCCCAGGTCCAAAAAAACAAGTGTAACTAATCAAGATAACCCTGTTTATGATCTGGTACAAAAGTAAAAGGCCGCCTCATCAAACAGAGACAGCCTCTTTGAGGGAGCGAACGCGGTACTGACCGCGAAGCCCTCAACAAATAAAATGATCTTTCAGGGGTTTACATTACCAGAGCATGTGTTTTTTGCGGCACTAAATTGAAGCACCAATGATCTCACGCTCGACCATCCTCACCGTGGACTGGAATGTGCCAAGAATCGCGATGGAATGCATCAGGGGTCCCGTAAAACAGAATTTGCTCCATTTTTCCCGGTCAAGCTCTTCCGGTGGATTGAAACTGAACTGGGTATCAATGAATGTAATCAACGTCTCATCCTCTGTCAGTTCCAATGCATGATCCTGAAAAGCTTCAAGCATCCCGTACATCTTGTTTTCGTCACGCTCGGAGATGAACTGGTATGGTAGCGATGATTTCCCAACCATGAACATCTCCCTCGCATCAATTGCTCCGCGGTCAGTGATGGGTTGGTCCTCTTCACCTGAATAATTTTTTGCCAGTTCCTCACGCAATGACTGGATATAACTGCACAGTGCATCAGCTTCATCCCTGAAGGCGGCCTTGTCCGCGTTCACCTGGACCTCTTCAGATTCACCAACGGCAACTTCGGTCATGGAAGTCTCTTCCCCTGAAAAACCGGAACCGGACGCTGCAGAACCTTTTACCGGCGGCGCATTTATGATTTGCGACTCATAATAATTGGCCTGTCCCACCGCACTGTTTTCCATCACCACATACCCGAATGAATAATATTCCGGGGTGCTGCGCATGAGTGCCATGATGAATACAGCTGCCGACACAGAAATGAGGAGTATTCCAAAAAAGCTGTTGATCCGCTGCTCCGATTGCTTGAGCTGATTCAATACCAGCAATGGTAATACGACTACTGCCAACATGGACCAGGAAATAATAAGCGCAATACCTGCCCCGGGCCAGTGCATGATCTTAAACAGGGTACCAGCGATCACCAGCATACCGGCAATGATTCCAATAATCCACAAACTCCTGTTGATGGGTTCGTTCTTCTTTTTTGCCTCCCTGATCCTGTACCGGGCAAAAGCAGGGAGAAACCCCAGTGCAAGTCCCGCCAGTCCCAGCGTAAGCAGAATTGAAGCCCCCGGCCAGTGCTGTATTTTGAACAGGGTTCCCAGGATTGCAATCATTCCAGTGATCATACCGGTTAAATAGAGCCCGAGTGGCACCGGTTCATCCATCCGCCTGGTATCCCGGATCCTTACCATCACAAAAAGGGGCAGGAACACCATGCCGGTAATAAAAAGCGCCAGGGTGATCATCACCCCTCCGCCTGGCCAGTGATAGGCTTTGAACAATGCAGCAATAATAACAAGAATGGGTGCTGCCACACCCAACCCATACATAATTCGTTTCATCCTTCTGTATTTTTTACTGATTAATACTAATGTCTCGTCCTGGATCTGCCTGATGCGTTTTCTTCCCATTGCGGTCCTGACTTTCCTGTAAGCATCGTTGAAAGTCATTCCCTGTTCCATTTCGATTTCGATCTGGCAACAGATATGGTCCAGGAGCTCATTCTTCAGCGGGGTAAAGGTCAGCCCCTGCTGTTCGATGTCCAGAGAGATTTTTTCAATCTGCTTTTCCTGCAGTTCAATCATACGTATAGTTTGTCAAAAACGTGTAGCGCCATGACCGGAACCGGGCTTGCGGTCTCAGCGTGCACCTGTCCGGGATCCGGGTACATAAAAACCATAAATAACCCATACCTGTTCACCCGGCTGCATGAGCTGACCTGCAACTACTAACTGAAATTCAGACCAGGAGATGGCTTGATGAGTCGTCCCATGATCTGCACAAACTCCGCAAATTCCTTTACCTTGTCCCGGGAGATCGCTTCCCCGGTCGGGGTCAGGCGATAGTATTTGCGTACCCGCTTCCCGATGTTGTATTCTTCAGAGACAATGAGCCCGTCTGCTTCCAGCTTGTGTAACGTCGGATAGAGCGCACCCCAGGTGAGCTGGATCTTTCCTTCTGAGATCTTCTCCACCTCCCTGGTGATCTCGTAGCCATACATCCTGTTGTTTTCCACCAGCAGGTTCAGCACGATCGTTTTCAGGGTTCCCTTTAATAATTCATTTGATATCATGGTTCAAATATATAAAAGTTTCCGATATATCGCACTATTATACATAAAAATAAATATCATATCGACAGAAAATACGGCAATGACTATCTTATCCCCTGGAAAAGAGGCTCTTGAGAAGTAAAAAAATGTAGAATTATCAACCGGATCACCGGTCTCGGAGAACATCACAGACCGGTTCCTGGTGCAGGAAATGCAAAAACCCCGTTATTCAGCAGTAAATGTTCATCATTAAATTGACTATTCTGCTACAATGATCTCTTGCGTTGCATACATCAAAGCGCCATCCTGTTCATTCACGCCTGTAAGGTATATGGTATATGTTCCCGGTACATCGGGCGTATAAAATGAGATCCTGGAAGATTTGTCTGCAGATAATTTCACCGCGGGATACCAGGCCAGCGTATTTCGCCGGTCAGGAACATTCGCGGCACCGGTGTCTCCGGAATAATCGGGAAACCGCATCTCCTTCTCTTCGGGAAGGGACAGTACGAAAAAATTATTGTCCTCGCCGAGCTTCATGCCAGCCATATCATGTGCTTCGGAATACAGGCTGATGATGCCGCCGTAAAACCTGTTACCGATCACATATCCCCTGTTCACCACCTCGATCCGTTCCACCCGCCGGCAGGAGACATCCAGCAGTGCATCAATGTTATCAATCCTGATATTGTCCATCAGTAACAGGGGAGAATAGGATACCAGTGTACCAATGCCGGTCATATAGAGAGATGCCTTGCCGTTGGTCTGCCTGACATTGACCTCATACACCAGTTCGTAAAAAAACTCTCCCATGTTCTTCAGCTCGATATACTCCTTTTCATAGATCGTCCTGTCGGGTGCACCGTAAAAAGGATACGCCTGCTCAGCAGGCCTCGCTGAATAGGCTGAATTGATTCCAAAACGGGACCTGATCTGCGCATTCAGGGCCAGGTCACGGACGAGGTCTTTTTCATCTCCTGTAAGGAAAAAAGGCTGGTAAGGAAGGGTAACCGGACGGGTACAGAAATCGTTATCGATCAGCAAATCCAGCTGCCCGCTTTCTGCCCCTTCCACGGCAATATGGAACTCATGATCGCCCCGGATATCCGGAAATGTAAATAAAAAATCTCCCGCTGAATCTGTTTCCATTGTGGAAAAATACAAGGGCTCGGCCACCGTCGAAAGGTTGACCCGTGCCTGTACAGCTGGCTGCCCCTGGACTGCATCCACTACTTTTCCTGAAAGGGACAGGCCCCTGATTTCGGGATAGTACTGAACCGTTGCTGCCGGACCGTCATTTCCTGCCAGGGTTTCAAAGGTGTACGAAGCGCCCGGATGGGTTTTCGAGTGTTCCCTGACAACACCCAACACAATATTGTTGCCGGCAAGCATACTGTTCACATCGATATCAATCGTTACGGGTTCCCGCATGCCATATATATCCTTCATTCCTGAAAAAAAGACCTGGTCCGTGACATCGTTCGTAACTGCAGCCGGCTGAGCTCCTTTAACGGCGTTTTCATCCGGACCCGTTTCTGTTGCCGTGGTATTCGGATTGACGATTTTCAGCAGCAGGTAACTGTAGTTGTAGGGTGAATAGTTGCGCATCCATTTTGTATAGGCCCGGAGATAATAATTTCCGGATTCAACTTCGGCTGGTACATCAATGGTACCGTGTGCCATCCCCTCCGCGATCAGCACTTTTGTACCTGCAATCTTTTTTCCGTTCCAACGGACCAATTCAACATACAGTACCTGGCTCCAGTCTTTTCCCGGCACCTCGCCGGGCCCGGTGCAAAAAGCGGAGAACATGATCTCTTCCGTAGTCACATACATGTCCCTGTCAGTAAAAAACAGCACCTCCTCTCCCGGTTCAGCAGGCAGGGGAACATTGGTGGGCTGAGCAAAGGAACCTGAACAATAGCATGTCAGCACAAGCGACACCAGCAAAGATTGTATTAAACGTGTAAGTTGCATATATAATAATTTCTATTCCCAGAAATCCGGGGGTGTTGTGGAACCATGCTTCAGTGTACAGTCAAAACAGAACGAAATACCTGTCAGCACCCTGTTTCGAAATTCATCTACGTAGATGTAACGCGGAATGCTTTTATGGATTTTCGGGTCGTAATCCACCGCTTCACAATTATCCCCGGGTACGGGCAGCGAGGGAATCCGTGGTACAAAAATCCTTTGTTCGGTTTTATGCGAAGCCCAGAAATAGCCCAGTACGGTTTCACCTGCATCTCCAATCCGTTGTATATTACTGACCGGTTTCCCTGGTTGCTGGGTATACAATCCGCCTGATTCCTGGGTTTCAATCTTTTTTTTCTGCCAGTATTGGTAAGCGCCCTTGCTCAGTGTGTACTGCTCCACCTGCAGACTGTATTTATACTTGAGTCTGTCCGACTTGGTCGACACGAAATTAAGCGGGATCTTCTTTTTCTCATTCAGTACCAGGTTTTCGGTGGTTGATAAAAACAGCCTGGTGATTTTCTGGGTTTTCCAGCAACGGTAAAATTCAAATATATTATCCAGGAAAATGACTGTATCGGGCATAATAATATAGGTAACCGGTTCGATGGAGGTATATTCAAAAGTTTCGTTCAGCTTCCACCTGAAATACCTGGAAGTGGAATCCGATGCCCTCAGGTCGATATAAAACTGCAATCCCTGCAGGTCATCTCCCGAGACTTTGTCAATAACATCCGTAACTTCATAATATACCGTATCCACATCTGCTGCCCGGTTCAATGTTTCGAAAGCCGATTCATAAAAATCACCCCCGGGGGTAACCACCTGGAGCTTATACTGCCTGTCCACAACCAACTGCTCGTCTGGTATGGATACCTCATATTTTCCATCATCCGCCCCGGCATAATAAAACTCATTGCCCAGGTTGTCTACCACCGAAACGATACATTCCGTCACAGGATCCAGTCGCAGGTCCAGTAATGCAGTAGTTCTGGAAATAAAGACTGTTTGGGTATCCAGGCCCTTGATCAGGCTGCCTTCAATGGAAAGCATATGAACACGCTCATCGGTCTCAGCCTCGAAAGGCACAATGCAGGAAAATGAAATGCAAACAAGGCACAGGAATAGTACCGGGAGGGTGGTCCCTCTCCGCCGGTCTCCTCTATTTGTCATAGGTAGGTCCTGTTTCACTTTCATGACATAAAATATTTATTCCCACCAATCCGGCGGCTGCGTTTCGCCACCTTTCAGCGTACAGACAAAACAGAACCGGTTGCTGGTATATCTTATTCCACTCATGGGGTCCACCCAGATATACATCGGGAAGGGCCCCTTTCCATGGTCGGCAAAACTGAACTCCACCAGGTCGCACGGATCCCCGAAAACCGGCAGGTCATTGATCCGTGGAATCGTCAATCGCTGTTCTGTCTTGTGGGAGGCCCAGAAAAAACCGAGCACCTGCTCTGTACTGTCATCTACATTAACGATATTGCTGACGGGCTGACCGGGCTGCTGTGTATACAATCCGCCTGCTTCCTGGGTGGCGATCTTGTGATTCAGCCAGTACCGGTAGGCGTTTTCCGACATTGTATACTGCCGTATGAGCAAACTGTACTTAATTTTCAGCCGGTCACTCTCTGTAGAAACATAATTCAGCGGGATCATCTTTTTTTCATTCATCACCAGGTTCTTGGTGCTCGACAGGAAGAGGTCCTTGATCCCGGCTGTCTTCCAGCACCTGAAAAATTCCGTATCATACTCCGGATAATACTGCTCCAGGCTTTCATCCAGGTAATAATAGGAGATGGGGGCCACTGAAGTATACTCATAAGTCTCCTCCAGGCTCCACCTGTAATACCTTGAGATGGAATCCGCTGCCTCAAGGTCCACATAGAACTGCAGGCCGGTAAGTTCCTCTCCGGCCACCTTATCAATTCTGTCCTCAACCCGGTAATAGACAGAATCCACCTCTGTACCGCTGTTCAGTCGCTCATAGGATGATTCATACCGTTCTCCCCGCGGGGTGGTAACCCTGAGCTGGTACTTTCGGCCGATCTTCAGCATTTCATCCGGGATGGTCCTGGTATAGGTTCCATCTGGATTTTCGTTGAAGAGAAACCCTGCTCCCTGGTCATCCACCACTTCCACCATGCAATCCCTTACCGGCAGGAACTGTGGATTTACCATGGCAGACGTACGCGTTACCACCACCGTCTGAACCAGTTCACCCCTGATGATGCTCCCTTCCACCGAGATCAGGTCGGTTGCTTCCTCCACATCTGCCGTGTATGGTTCAATGCAACTGCTGAAATTCATCAGCAATGCAAAGAAGACCGCCGGAGCCAGCAACTGGTTTATCCCCTTTGATACTATATTTCTGATGTTACTCACTGTTATAATTACCGAATTTAAAGTTCCATGAAAGTGTAACGATGGGCTGTGCAAAAATGGATAATCTATATCCTTTGATCTGCCCTGCCCTGGCTTCGTAAAAAACCGAATAAGCGTTTTCCCTGCCCGTAAGATTATAAATATTCAGCATCCAGAAACTGTGTGCCAGCTTCTTGAATTTGAGGTTTCCCTCCAGGTTCACCGAAAGGTCGATCCTGAAATAATCGGGGATCCGGTATTTGTTCCTGGAAGAATAATACAGGTATTGCTGGTTCTCGGAATAGTATACCGCAATCGGAAGGGTTACAGGCCTGCCGGAAGTATAGACAATATTGGATGAAAAACTGAGTCTGCGGCTGATCCGGTAGTTGGATACCAGGTTGAAGCTGTGCGGCCTGTCGTAATTTGATGGAAAAGGCGATCCATCATTGATCTGCATTTCATCGAAGGATCCGTCCACCGTTACCATGGAACGGGACCAGGTATAGGAGACCCAGCCGGTCAGCCGGTTGGTATTCTTCTTTACCATCACCTCGATTCCCCTGGAATCCTGAGTTCCCTGCAGTACCTGGGTTTCAACAGGTGCACCCGAGATAAAGTCGACGCCATCCTTATACTCCACAACATTCGAGATCCATTTCTTGTAGGCCTCCACGGAGATATTGATTCCCTGGTCCTGGAAATCATGGTAAAACCCTGCCGAAACCTGGTCCGATAACGGCGGTGTAATGTGGGAATCTGTCAGCTTCCACTGGTCGGTTGGTGCCAGCGCAATGGTATTGCTCAGCAGGAAGATATACTGCTGCAGCCGGTTGTAGGAAGCCTTGACCGATGTATTGTTGCCCAGCGAATAATTCAGTACAACCCTGGGTTCGAAACCAGAATAGGACTGCACCTTCTCCCATGGGGCATAACTTTCTGACCCGATTACAGTGAACTGGTTTTTCGGCAATCCCTCGTCGTACCGGATCACATCTGCCGGTCCGAGGTACATATAATGACTGTAACGAAGTCCCAGCAGTAAATTCAGCCTGGGAAGCAGGGAAAACTCATCCGAAAGATAGAGGGAATTTTCCACTCCCTGTTCCTCGCCAAGACTGATGGGGATTCGCCTGGATTCAGGTCCGTAGGGAATGATATTTCCCCGGTTCAGTTGGTACAGGACGCTGTTTGCCCCGAATTCGATCAGGTGATTGCCGGGCGCCAGCCAGGTGAAGTCGGCACGGGCTTCAGAATGACGGATGGAATAATCCTGCTCATATGCTTCACTGACATTGTTTTTGTCAATATTTCCGAACCCGTAATTGCTTGTTGCCGCTGAAACATCAAGGGTTAAATTGTTGTTGAACCTGTGGTCCCATAACAGAGAAGCGCCCCTGTTCGCATAACTGTAGTCATTGCGTGTCGACAGTGAGAATTTATCCGCACTCTGGTAATAGAAGAATCTCAGCCGGTTGTCGGTGTTGATCTCAGCATTCAGCCCCAGCGTTGCATCGCTGAAAGTGGCATTGCTGTTCTTCAGGTCCTGGTCGTTGATCCTGTTCAGTATCCAGTCGGAATAGGTGCTCCGGTAGCTTGCCACAAAAGTCACTTTCTCTTTTATAACCGGACCTTCCGCTGAAACATGCCCGGTAATGGGACTGATTCCTCCCTGGGCGAAGAAATTATTCTTGTTCCCCTCACGGGTATTGATCTCAAAGATAGACGCAATACGACCGCCATATTTCGCGGGTACATTGTTCTTGTAGAGGGAGAAATCGCTGATAATGTCAGGACTGAATGCAGTAAAAAACCCGAAGAGATGGGATGTATTGTATACAGAAATATTGTTGATATAGAACATATTCTGGTCGGGAGATCCTCCACGTACATTGAATCCCGAGGACCCCTCCCCCACATTCTGAACACCCGGGAGCATCTGTGCGACCTTCAGAATATCCTTTTCTCCCATTACCACCGGAATCTCCTTCATGGACCGGGTGGTAATCCGTTCGTACCCCATCAGCATGCCGTCGACATTGCCCCTGCGCTTATCAATCACGGTTATTTCCTCCAGCTCGATCAGTTCGTTCTCAAGTTCGATCGTGAACGACCCATCAGATAGTACCTTCAGACCATATTCAAGTGCTTTCATCGCCATATGATCCATGGAAATTGTATACTGGCCTGGTGCCAGTTCCAGGAAGAAATTGCCGTCCACGTCGGAAATGGTACCCAGTGAAAGTTGCTTCACATAAATGGTTGCCCCGATAAGCGGCTCCCCCGTGCTGCCATTCAGGATCCTGCCCTGTACACGTTTTTTCCTGCCGTTATTGTTTGCATGCTCCTCACCAACAGTGATCATATTTTCGCGGGAGATATTGATGGTGGTCATATACTGGTCACCGTTTCCCTCGCTGGTTGCGTCCACTCCGGTGAAGGCTTTTTTCCGGTGGTCGTCATATTCGGGCAGTGATGCAACAACCGGATCACCCTGGAAAATAAATACCTGGTTGTCTTCAGTGAAAAAGTTCAATCCGGTTCCCCGGAACGCCTGAGCAAGCACCTGTTCCAGCAGATCGCCCTTACGTACATTCCTGACGACGACAGAATCGATCCATGCTGACTTGTAATAAAATTCCAGGTTGGTATCGCGTTGGAGTGTACCGATAAATTCTTCGAGTGCCATCTCATCTACAGACCTGTTAACCTGCAGGGGCTCTTGACTGAGCAGGATTCCTGGAACACCTGTGAAGAGGATGAAAAGGACGATTCGGGATGCAAGTTGATTCACAGGTGCCTATAAGTCAGATGGGTGAATAAGTTGAGTAATGAACCGGATCACCTCTCCGACCTGCTCATCTGTGGCCTTTTGAATTTTCAGGTCGTTTTGCCTGAGGTGGGACCGAATCGCTCCGCGCAGTGATCGGTCAAAAATCCTGACAAAGGTCCAGTTATTGAAGTACCGGTAGACCTCCTGGTCCATCAACAGGTAGCGTCGTTGCTGATCTTCCGTGAATGAATACAGTTTGTTTTCGTTTTCCCCGATCGACTCATACCTGGTCCGGAACCATGCGTAGTAACACTTTAGTACTTCCTCCTCCGCAACAACCTGGTAGTAAGACGGTTCCTCTTGCATCAGCACCAGTTTTCTGAAACAGATCCCATGGATAATGAAAGTCTCTGTCAGTTCCTTAGCAAGCACGGTGGTAAAGACCATGGCATCTTCCTGGTGGGAGATCAGCAACTGCTGTCCGTACAGGTCATACTTCAGGGAAACGTCCCGGTATTCCTTCCCGTAAAAGGTCACAGCACCCCTGGTGAACTGATCCTCCAGGAGGTAAGGATGTCCCCTGGCACCACGATACGTGTCCTCAAAATAAACACCATTGGCCAGTTGCTGGTTGGTGCCGTACTTATCAGTTGCGACGGTTAAAATTTCACTGAAAGATCCACTGTTGTCCTGTGAACTGTCCTGAGAAAAGGATATCGAAAACACAAACAGGAAGGCTACTGCAATACAAATTATTTCAGGTTTCTGGTACATTGATGTATATGATAAAAATCCGGAAGAAGGCAAAGCGGTTGTCTTGCATCAGAGTAATTCAGATCAAATGTAATTTTTTTTTATGTTAAACCGAATAAAAATCCAGGTGAGATCGGTCACATTCATGCAATCAGTCCCAAATGATATCACCTGGATGCAATCTTATAAAAATACAACTTCGCCGGAAGAATTTGTTCCAAAACAAGATAAGTTCAGTGAAAGTGAATTAATTCACTGCCATGTGCGTCAAAAGAGACATCTGTAACCGGTATAAATGTTTTGAAACATATGCCTGGGTGAGTGGCACATCGTTACATCCTGAGATACGTCTTTACTTCATAGGGTAACCCTTCACCTCTTGCGGAATACATTGAATTCTCCGGGTACACCTTCACTTAATGCCGTTCGACTTTACTTCCTGGGGTACACCTTCACCTCTTCCTGCACCCTGATGGTCCATGCACCGTCGGTCTTTTCCCAGCTCCTGGTCTCTGTCCGTACGGGTACTTCCGTGATGGCGCGTCCCGACCTGGAAGTGGTTTCAAGGGCGGGTGTTTCAGGCTGTGTGGCTGATTTGGTGACCTGGAGGTTCTTCAGGCCCAGCCCTTTCCTGGCATACACATACAGGTATAGGTCGAAATAGGTATCTGCCCCGTCCCAACCGTCGCGAAAAAGTCCTCCCTCGGTGCCGGGGTTCTGGAACAGCTCGTAAAAACCTTCGTAGGAAAACCATTCGTCGGGATCTTCCGCTTCGTAGTGATATTCATAGTACCCGGGATAGCTGTCGTAGTAAAACCCGGGATCAATGTATTGTGATTCCGGAACATCGGGATTGTTATCTTTGTAATAATAAACCCCGTAGTCCTCATTCCAGTATTCCCAGTCAACTGAAATAAAACAATGTCCCGGATCACCGGAACGGCCGCAGGATACAAGCAGCAGGATGGCCAGCGAAATGAACATATATTTTTTGAATGCTTTCATGATTGTAAGGTTTTAAAATTCGGATTCAAAAATAGTGTGGATTCACCTCATTCTGATACCGCTTCTGTCCAAAAGATGAACCGTTATTGAAGCGAAAGCAATATTCAGGCCAAAATCAATGGAAAAGATGTTACTGTTACCCAAGCACCTCCTGCTCAATCAATTCCACCAGGATATGCACTACTTTCACATGCACCTCCTGAACCCGGTCGCTGTATTTCCCGCCATCCACGCGGACCTCTGCATCGGCCAGTTTGGCCAGGAGTCCGCCGGTCTTGCCGGTAAGCGCCACCACTTTCATTCCCTTTTCCAGCGCTACTTCTGCAGCCCTGATCACATTCCGGGAATTCCCACTGGTGCTGATGGCCAGCAATGCATCCCCTGCAGAACCCATTCCCTCTACAAACCGGGAAAAGACCTCATCGAATCCAAAATCATTGCCCACACAGGTGATGTGCGACGGGTCAGAAATACTCACCGCAGGAAGGGCCGGACGGTCATGCTTGAACCTGCCGGTGAGCTCTTCGGCAAAATGCATGGAATCACACATAGATCCGCCATTGCCACAGGAGATGATCTTCCCGCCATTCTTGATCGCCCCCGCAAGGATTCCGGCAGCGTTTTCGATCGATGCAATGTTATCCGGGTTGCCCATGAACCGTTCCAGTGTTGCACCGGCCTCCGACAGGTGCTGATGGATGATATCCTTCATCTGTTTCTGTTTAATTTGCGTGTTTATCAAAAAACCCATTATGTTCCTGAAAAAAAATCCTGCCAGTATCTCATGCAGCAGGCCACAGGATCAGAGTTCAAATTTAATCTTTCCCTGCTTACTTAAAAACCCACATAAGGGATTCATGAACTATTGCGCTGTATCAGCTTCATTTTCCATCAAAAAATGGTAACTTTGTACCGTAAAAAAGTAAAAATGGGAATACCAAGATTTTTCAAGGTAAACGAACCCAAACGTTTCGATTACAAACCGTTGTACTGGGATCCGGCAAAGGAGGAACGGGAAGACAGGAACAGGAGGATCAGGGCCGAACTGGGACAGGAGGTCACATTCAGTAAATCCTCCTCCACGATCACACGCGGATCCTTTCGGCAATACAGTTCCAAAACCAACCGGAAAGCCGGACGTGATTCCAATATCCGGCTGATTGTGATCGCAGCTGCATTGTTTTTACTCGCCTATCTCTTGTTTTACAGGTAAATGTCAGACATTATCCAATTACTGCCCGATGCCGTAGCGAACCAGATCGCTGCAGGTGAAGTCATTCAACGTCCTGCAAGTGTTGTAAAAGAACTCGTGGAAAATGCCATTGATGCAGGGTCAAGCTCCATCACCGTCCGTGTCAAGGATGCCGGGAAAACATACATCCAGGTGGTTGACAATGGCAGGGGGATGTCGGAAAACGATGCCCGCCTCTGCTTTGAACGTCACGCCACGTCCAAGATTTCCGAAGCGAACGACCTGTTTGCCATCCGTACCATGGGGTTCCGTGGCGAGGCACTGGCATCTATTGCCGCGATTGCCGAGGTAACCCTGAAAAGCCGCAGCACCGACAACGAACTGGGGACCATGATCCGCATCAGTGGATCGAGGATCGAGGCCCAGGAAAAGGACAGCATTCCTGCAGGCACCAACATTACGGTAAGAAACCTTTTCTACAACGTCCCGGCAAGGAGGAAATTCCTGAAAACAGACCAAACGGAGTTGCGGCATATTATTACTGAATTCAACCATACCGCGCTGGCCTATCCCGACATTGAATTCCAGCTGATACATAACAGCACACAGGTGTTCAATCTCCCTGCAGGCAACCTGAAGGCCAGGATTTCAGGCATCTTCGGAAAACAGATCCAGCAAAACCTGATCAACCTGGAAACGGAAACCAGCATCGTAAAAATCACCGGGTACATCGGGAAACCGGAATATGCCAAGAAGACCTACGGAGAACAGTTCCTTTTCGTGAACCACCGTTTCATGAGACACCCCTATTTCCACAAGGCAGTGATGAAGGCTTATGAACAGATCCTGCCGGCCGACCATTTCCCCAGTTATTTCCTTTTCTTCGAAACAGATCCATCCACCATCGATATCAATATCCATCCCACCAAGACCGAGATCAAGTTCGAAGACGAGCGATCGATCTGGCAGATCCTCCTGGCTGCCACCCGGGAAGCCATCGGCAAACACAACCTCTCTCCCAGCCTCGATTTCAGCAAGGAGGGAATCATCGATATCCCGGTACTGAAAAAAGACCAGGACATTGCCATGCCCAGGGAAAACATCAATCGCTCATTTAACCCGTTCGAGAACGAAGGCAGCTCGCAATATTCAGGAGCCATGCAGCGCCGGGAGGCCCACAGGGATTGGGAAAAACTCTATGAAAAGAAGAGCAACGACGACCTGACGCCCGGCTTTGGCTTCCAGGGCCCGGACGAAACGGGCCAGGAACAGGAGAACGGGATCCGCCAGGAGGACGGAATCCGCCAGGAAGCAAGGTACCTGCAGATGAAGGGCAAATACGTACTGACACCCGTAAAATCAGGACTGATGGTGATCGACCAGCGCAGGGCACATATTCGGATCCTCTATGAGCAAAACCTGGCCATCCTGCAGAAAGATTCTGTCAATGCACAGAATACCCTATTCCCTGAAACCATTGAACTGAATACTTCCGATTACAAACTGTGCCTCGAACTGGTGGACGAAATCGGCAAGCTGGGATTCGAAATCCGGGATTTTGGACATAATTGCGTGATTGTCCACAGTATTCCTGCCAATACTGCCATTCATGACATCAAGTCAGTCATAGAAACTTTGCTGGAACAATACAAGAATTATGCGTCCGAACTAAAGCTTGACCAGCACGAAAAACTGGCACGTTCCACTGCAATCGCAGCCGCCATCCGCTACGGCAAACAACTCAGCATAAAAGAGATGCAGGAGCTGGTCGATCAGCTCTTCGCCTGCTCCAATCCGAACACCACCCCTGGGGGCAAGGCCATACTGAATATTGTTAAACTTGAAGATTTTGAGAAACATCTTGCATGATTTTTGTTCTATAGGTAATCAATTTGAAAAAAATTCCGATGAGTAGATTTAATTTCGGCCGAACAAGCAGTACACCCCCTGTGGTTAAGAACCTGATAATCATAAACGTAGTAGCATTTGTCATTTACTGGTTCCTGGCAAACAGCGGTGTTGCCAACCTGAATTTCCACCTGGGGATGTTCTACGTGGGTTCCCCGCTGTTCAAGCCATGGCAGGTGGTCACCCACATGTTCATGCACGGGGGTTTCATGCATATCTTTTTTAACATGTGGGCCCTCTGGATCTTTGGTAAAACACTGGAAAGTGTATGGGGTGGAAAGCGGTTCCTGATCTATTTTTTCGTGACCGGACTGGGTGCCGCATTCCTGCATCAGCTGGTGATGTATATTGAATTGTCCGGCACCATCAATGCAGTGAAAGCCCAGTATAATTTCGATACCATCACCTACCAGCGCCTGATCGAGCTGGCCAATACGCACCCGGGGCTCTACAATGCCCTCCGGATTCCTACTGTTGGAGCTTCAGGAGCTGTGTTCGGCATCCTGCTGGCCTTCGGAATGTTGTTTCCCAACACCCCCCTGTTCATCATCCCGTTTCCGTTTCCGATCAAGGCAAAATGGCTGGTCATCGGGTACGGTGCACTTGAACTCTACCTGGGTGTCACAAGACCGGGCAGCAGCATCGCACACTTTGCACACCTGGGCGGCATGCTCTTCGGTTTTATCCTGATCAAGTACTGGAACAAGACCAGCAACAAGTTCTATTAACACACCTGTACTGAATTTGCGCTCTGAAGAGCGCTCCAAATATCAACCGATCGAAAACAGCGCAACCGAAAATACAGTCACCGAATGACCATCATCGACGAAATAAAGCAATCCTATAAATCGGGTTCCATACTCCATAAACTGATTTATATCAATGTAGGAGTATTCCTGTCCCTCCATATCGGGGTGATCATCCTGGTGCTCGCCAACCAGATCGGCAGGGACCAGAGCATCAACGAGATCCTCTACTATCTTGCTGTTCCCTCTGACCTGTCTGCCCTGGCCAGGAAACCATGGACCATTGTTACCTACATGTTTACACACGGGTTCCTGTGGCACATCCTGTTCAACCTGATGATCCTCTACTGGTTTGGCAGGTATTTCATTGAAGAGTTCGGGGTGAAGAAGATACTGGGCATCTACCTGCTTGGCGGATTGGGAGGTGCCGTGCTGTTCGTATTTTTCTACAATATTTTCCCTTTCTTCGAAGAGGTGAAGGCCCAGTCCATCGCCACCGGGGCCTCCGCATCCGTGATGGCCATCGTCATTGCCGTGGCTACGGCAGTCCCCAACCGACAGATGAACATTGTCTTTATCGGGCCGGTAAAGATTCTCTACATTGCCCTGATCCTGTTCGTCACTTCAACCATCCTCGATTTTACCGATAACACCGGTGGCAAAATTGCCCACCTCGGGGGTGCCCTCGTGGGGTTTCTCTTCGCCAATTATTACAGGAAGGGAAAGGATATCACCAGGGGATTCGACCGGTTCTTGGACAGCTTCGCTGACATGTTCAGGAAAAAGAAAAACATGAAGGTGACGTACAAGCGACCTGCCGACGATTATGAATACAACAAACAGAAGGCAAGTGAGCAGCAGGAACTTGACAACATCCTCGACAAGATTTCAAAGGGCGGATATGATTCCCTCACCAAGGCAGAAAAGGAAAAACTCTTCAACATGAAGAAATGATGGGTTTTTATCACCAGTATTTGTACTTTTAATCTAAAGCAGAAGAATGTTGAGAAAGATAGCAGGGAGATTGATTCTTTATACCAACTTATTTGTTGCAGTATTGCTCCTGCTTTCCTATACCGCTCCATTCATCAATCCTTCTGCCCTGCTTTTCCCGGCCTTCCTTGGCCTCGCCTATCCATATCTCCTGCTGATCAACCTGGTGTTCCTTGTATACTGGATCATCCGGTTCAGGAAGGAACTGCTTGTTTCGCTGGTTGCCATCCTAATCGGTTGGGGTCACCTGATGAATTTTCTTCCGCTTAACTTTTCCGGAGAAACGGAACCTGCCGGCAACGGCGATGAAACATCTGTCAGGATCATGTCCTACAACGTCAGGTTGTTCGACCAGTATAAATGGAGCAAGGAGGAGAATTCAACAGCAGGGATATTCGCATTAATCGACGAAAATGACCCGGACATCCTCTGCCTGCAGGAATTCTATACCCGTAACCGCATGGGTCAGCGTGAGGCGGATGTCAGGCGGTCATTGAAAAAATATCCCTATTATTCCGTATACTATACCGTGAAAAGCGGGCCTTCAAGCGGTGTGGGGATCGCCACATTCAGCAAATACCCAATTGTCAGGACCAGCCGGATTCCCTTTGACAACACCATGAACCAGGCGGTGTACACCGACATCAGCATGGGGGAGGATACCATCAGGGTGTTTAATATCCACCTGCAATCCATCAGTTTCGGACAACGCAATTACAACTTTCTGGATACACTCTCCCTGAAGTATTCCAACAGGCAGCTCGAAGAAGTGAAGGATATCGGCATGCGGTTAAAGGATGCCTTCGTACGCAGGGCCGACCAGTCGAAAATCATCCATAACTACATCGCTGATGCCCCGCACCCGGTGGTTGTGGCAGGGGATTTCAACGACACCCCCACCTCCTATTCGTACATGAAAATAAAAAAAGGGCTGGAGGATGCCTTCAGGGAAGCCGGCCACGGTTTTGGGAACACCTACGCCGGGGAACTGCCCTCTTACCGGATCGATTTTATCCTCTACAGCAAAGACCTGGAAGCAACGGATTTCTCGAGAATCAAATCGAGGTACTCCGACCATTTCCCGGTTACTGCCGCGCTGCGCTGGAAGCTGCCGGTCGCTGATGAAGAATAGACCCTCGTGGTTTCTGGCTGTCCGATTGTTAATAAACTAATGGTCTTGAATAGATTAATGTTTTAATTTTGAGTTAGAAAATTAAAATCTGAACCCATGAAAAAGCTATCCATCCTGCTACTGGTAATACTGACCGCCACCTCGTGCACACTTTTTGAAAAACCTTCCATGACACAGGAAGAGGTCGATGCGGTTGTAGCGCAAAAAGCGGCTGTTGAAGAAGATCTGGCCAACCTGCAACAGCAATACGACCTTCTGAAACTTAAGGCAGATGAGTGTGCCAGCGCGCTGGACCAGTATACCCGCCAGGAAGAAATGAACACCGCCGCAGCCGGGAAATACAATGTGATCACCGGGGCCTTCAAGAACAGTACCTATGCTGATGAATATGCCGCAGAAATGCGCAAGACAGGAGGCACCGGGGAAATCCTGCAGGGACCCTATGATTTCAACCTGGTGGTGTACAGTGCACACAGTTCACTGGGCGAAGCCATCCAGGCCATGTACACGGCACGCCAGGAAGTAATCGACGATGCCTGGGTGTACACAAAAAAATAATCTTTCCATCATGTTCAGTTGCAAGGCCTGCGAAGACGGGAAATACGGAATTTACCGGGGTAAATGAGTACTTTCCCGGCGAGTATAACGCAGCAAACGGACATGAGGAACAGCCCTAATTGATGCCGCTGCCGGTCATGATAAACAACGGCTGAAACTCAAAGCTCTTGAAATGCGGCCGCAGGCGTTCGGTATTGTAATGCTTCTTCACATCCACAAATTTTGAACTGGTGGTGACCACATCAATGGTTGCATTGTCGTACCGCCCGTTCCTGAGAACGACCAGTCTGCCGTGTATCCCTTTCAGTATGAGGTCCAGGGCGAGGTTACCATAGGCCATGGGAACAATGGAATCGATGGCATCCGGATCACCGCCGCGGACCAGGTATCCCAGCGACTGGCTGATCACATTTACCTCCTTGCCGTTGTTGAATTTAGGCGATAACAATTTGATTTCCTCTGAAACCAGGGAGCCTATTCCCCCAAGTTTTACATGGCCAAAGGCATCTTTTATTTCACTTTTGATGACCATCTTGTCCATTCCCTTGAAAGTGGCTCCTTCGGATACCAGCACCACAGAATATTTGCTGGGATTCTTGTACCGGTCCTCCACAAGCAGTTCAGTCAGGTGTTCAATATCGAACTTGTGTTCCGGGATCACGCACCTGTTCGCTGATCCTGCCATTGTGGGCAGCATTGCCGTGAATCCGGAGTACCGTCCGAACACCTCCATCACCAGGATGCGCTCATGGGAGCCTGCAGATGTGCGCAGTGTATTGGTCATCTGGATGGTACGGGTAACACAGGTGCTGAACCCGATGCAGTAATCCGTTCCGGCCACATCATTGTCCATGGTCTTTGGGATGGCAATCACCTTGAACCCCTCCTTGTAGAGGCGCACCCCGAAACTAAGTGTATCATCACCTCCAATGGGAATCAGGTATTCGATGCCCAGGAATTCCAGGTTTTTGATCACCTCCCCGGTCAGGTCATTCACTTTTTCGGAGTATTTTTCTGAAAGATGCGGTGGCAGGTCTTCTTTTTTTACCTTCCCCGGGTTGGTACGGGAGGTATGCAGAAATGTCCCGCCGGTACGTCCTGCCTTATTCACAATATTCTCCGTGAGCACCGTGTAGCATTCGCTGTTATCAGCATCCTTGTCACGCCGGACTTCCATTATGCCGGCCCAACCCCTGCGCAAACCGATCACCTCGTAACCTTCCCTGACTGCCCGGATGGTCACCGCCCGGATTGCCGGATTCAGTCCGGGTACATCACCTCCTCCTGTTAATATGCCGATCGTTCCTTTTTTCTTGATTGTTGCCATAGCTGTAGATTTTCCTTAAAAATAGGATAATATCGGGCCTGTGTCAATGTTTGTGCAAAAAAAAGCGCCCGGGGTACAGGCGCTTAATGAGGTTATGGTGCGGAGGTTCCACATCCAGGATTCCTTTATTCCCACTCCAGGATCCGCATGAAATCATATTCTTCCGGATTCTTCACGTATTTTTTCGCGGCACGGTAATCCTCCTTGGTGAGGTAGTGCAGGTTGTTTCTGAAGATCATCTGTACGTTCTGAGAATCCACATCCACAAGCCTGGGTTTGACCTTCCCGTTTTCGTCCTCCACATCCTTCAGGAAAAGTGGCTTCACTTCAGAATTCCTGTTGATCATGATCATGCAGCCGGTATTTCCTTGCCTGTAAAGCTCATATACACCAAGTCCGAGCCTGGTGGCATACGCCAGGTCGTATGCAACCGGACGGCAGCAACGCAGTTCGTAACCCATTTCGTTCGGACGGCTCTTGACCTTGATCCGTAATTTTTTCAGCTCCTGCTGGGTAAGCATGTTAAAGATGTGTGACTTGCTCACATTCCCCAATTCCGGGTGGCCATGGTCATCGTAGGTAAAATTGATGCCCGTGTCGATGACCTCTTTTTCACTCATGAAATGGAACACCCCTTCGCTGATGATTGCAACCCCGTAATCAATTCCCAGGATCCTTCGTTTCACCATGGAAGAGATCACAAGCTTGGTGATCTTGTCAAAAGTAATCTTGGTTTTATTGAACATCTCGGGAATGATGATCATCGGGTAGTGCGTGGCAGTACCGATTCCCATGGCCAGGTGACCTGCCTCGCGGCCCATGGCTGAAACAACGAACCAGTTTCCGCTGGTACGTGCATCCTCGTAGATGGTGGTTGCCAGACGCACACCTTCCTCCTTCGCAGAGTGGTAACCGAAAGTGGGAGTACCCTCGGGCAGCGGGAGATCATTGTCAATGGTCTTGGGAACATGGATGTTCTTCACATCCAGTTTCTGACCGGCCAGGTACTTGGTGAGCCGGTTGGCCGTGGATGCCGTATCATCACCACCGATGGTCACCAGCAGCTTCACATTGTATTTCATGAAGAAATCGACCCTGAACTCATCGTCGCGCGGTTTGTAGCGACTCATCTTCAGCGCCGAACCGCCACGGCTGTAGATCTGGTCCGCATAATCGAAATCGAGATACTCAAAGGATGGTTCCTCAGCAAACAAACTCTTGTATCCGCCATTCAGACCAATCACGTTGAACCCGTTGTTAATGAATATTTTTGTCACGGAACTGATTACCGTATTGATCCCCGGTGCCGGTCCCCCTGCGCAAAGTATTGCGACTGCATCTTTCATTTTATCCATTTTTTGTATTACTAAATCAAATCTTTTTGTTCCAATTCTTAAGTGCGCAAAATTACACAATTTTGCAGGAAATCTGCTTTAGAACAGGTTTAAATTAGTGCAATGCCGGCCGCAGATCGAAAAAGCCCTCCGGACATTGTCCGAAGGGCTTGCTCATTTTAACCGTGACTGCCAAACCTTTGGCCCGGCGAAACCATATATCAAGCTACTAGAAGATATACCTTGCTCCGAGCTGCAGCTGCCAGCACTGGTTGTAGTTATAATACGTAGAATATGTTTCATTCAGGTAATTTCCATCACCATCTGTAACCATTGAAAAGCTGGGAACATTGTTTGCATCCACGCCTTCATAGGTAAGAATCTGTCCGTTGTTTGCGCCGAACATATTCTTTTCAACACCCCATTCGCTATTGATCAGGTTACCGAAGTTCAGGAAATCAAGGCTGAATTGCAGCGTATGTTTGGTACCGCCTGCATTGATACTGAAATTCTGTGCAACACGCAAATCAAAATTATGTACCCAGGGTGCCCTGGCAGCATATGCCTCAGCATATTCACCTATGTGCTTGCTCAGGTAGCTGTCCTGCTCCAAAAATGCAAAGAATGCATCTTCGTCAGCCGCACTGACGAATTCAATGTCGCCCCTTTCACTTGGAATGTAGATCAGGTCTGTTGCATACCCGTCACCATTCATATCATTGGTATAAGTGAAGCTGTATCCGTCAGCTGAATACCCGGAATAGAACAGATTGAAAGATGTCGACATATGATCGTTGGCGTAGGGTATGGAGTATGAAACAGAAGCAATGGCCCTGTTTGGAACAACATATTGCGAACGCTGCACCCATGGAATGTGCGGCCCATTCACCTGGATAGCACCATTGTAGGCAGAGAATGCAGCACTTCCAGGCATCCCTGATATCTCTTTCGACTCAGTATAGGTATATGCCGCCATGATACCAAGGTTTTTCACAGGCTCAGCGGTAACTGTTATATTTCCGATTGCTCCCCAGCCATCACTGTTATTGGCCAGAACGAATGCATTTTTTGAAGTATATTCAATTTCACTTTCATCGGGATAAATATACCTGTCATCACTTCCGCTGAAGCGCTTCCATGTGTTATCGGGTTCTTCCAGGTTGTAGTTTTCCAGCATTACATCATTGATATTATTCCTGTAAATACCCTCCAGTGTAACTGTCATTGGGAATGCAACCGGAACAATATAATCTACAGCCAGCGATGTTTTCCACACCTGTGGCATTTTAAAATTGGGATCAATGGCATTGATATCACGTGGCAATGCACCTTCTTCAGGAGTAATTGTGTTTTGCAGATTCAATGTACTGATCATTTCATCCACATCTGTAATCATTGGCCCGGCCAAACCTGCCAATACAGCTAAATCCGATTCAGCTTCGTCTATGGTCCAGTCTTCATGATACTTGGTAACTGCCTGGTAACTGCCCTGTACCATTCCGGAATTGGTTGGCATGTTGGTGAAGAAAACCAGCGGCAGCCTTCCTGCAAAAAGACCTGAACCGCCACGGAGTTTCAATGTCTGGTCACCGGTTACATCCCACGTGAAGCCAACCCTGGGTGAATACTGAACATTACCGGCTGGCCATTCTCCGGTATCAATCTTTTTACCTCCGAAATCCAGTTCATAGATGGCATTGTTTGTGATAATGTTGTCCACATATTTCATATAGTCGGCGCGTATCCCATATGTTAACTTGAAATCAGGGCTAACGCTCCATTCATCCTGAAAGTAGATTCCGGCCTGGTTAAATGCAACTTCCGCTGCCGGATTGATCTCCCCATCGTAACCGTACGTCAGGGCAAAGTCCCTCGGAGCAGCCTGGTTCAGGAAATCTTCCAGACTTGCGTACCGGTAATAGCCTGTACCATTCCGCATGTAGGAGTTGTTGGCCATCTGGTATTCATACCTGAATCCTGCTGTGATCTTATGATTATCGAGGGAATAGGTCAGGTTGTCCGTAATATTCATAATGTTGTTATTCACACCATTGTTCCATGTGAACAGTTCATACCCTGCAGAAATGTAGGGTTCAACGATCTGGGCTCCATCTTCTCTGAGCCCGTACATGATGTCAATAAACGGGAACTTGTCTGAATTGGATCCGCGGATATCGTTGATAGATGTATAAGTGGCCAGGAACTGGTTGGAGACCCTGTCAGATACCCTGCTGTTCAGATCCAAAGAAATTGAGTTCACAATGTTATCCATGGAATACAGTGAATTTGAGAAGGCCATGGAATACTGGGAAATCCGGTTCATCGACCTGTTACGGAACCCGGCATTGTTTGAATTGCCGTTTGTGGGCCGCCACTCCATATTCTTGGTATAATTATACCGTAGGCTCATTTTATTGGCATCATTGATGTTCCAGTCGATACGGGCCATCAGCTTCCTGTTGCTCTCATTGGCAGGGTAATCGCTGTATGAGCCCGGATCATATCCGTAATTGTCAAGTAAATGCTGTCTGACCAGTTCCATGTCCGATGTGCTCGCACGCGAAAGCATCAGGTCGGTATTGGCAACACCGTCTTCCGAAGGCCTCCAGGTTACGACCTGGCCTGGTTCTAATTCGTATTCCCCGTTAACGAAGAAAAACAGTTTGTTTTTAATAATGGGCCCACCCAGGGTCACACCGTAGATGTTGCGTGATTCCTTATCACGTTCACCGAAATCAACATCTCCGATTTTATTGCCCCGCAAGTCCTGGTTGGTAAAATAGGTGTAGTCAGAGCCTCTGAATGTATTGGTACCCGATTTGGTAATAGCATTGATTCCACCCCCGATAAAATTGGTCTGGCGCACATCGAACGGCGCAATGACTACCTGGATCTCTTCAATGGCATCCAGTGAAATGGGGTTCCCACCACCCGGCAGGTTCGAACCCAGGCCAAAGTTGTTGTTGAAATTGGCCCCGTCCACGGTAAAGTTGGTGGATCGGCCATCCCCCCCTGCAAAACCCATTCCATTCGCATAAGGTGATAGCCTTGCAATGTCAGCTATACTCCTGTTAATCGTAGGCATGGAATTCAGCTGCTCGGTCGAAATATTGGTCGTGGCACCGGTCTTGGTGGTGCTGAATTTTGAAGGCCTTTCACCAACAACCGTAACTTCAAGCACATCCACAGCGCTTTCCGTTAGTTGTACATCAAGATTAAAAGCCTCTCCCAGAAACAGGGTAATATCGGTATACGAAGCACTCGCATAACCGACAAATGAAATCTTAATATTGTAAGGTCCGCCGGGACGCATCCCTTGCAGGTTGAACTGCCCCTCTGCATTGGATACAGTTCCGTACTGCGTTCCGGATGGTTCGTGAACGGCGATGACCGTCGCCCCCAGAAGTTTATCTCCCGATGCTGTTTTCACAGTACCATTCATCCCTGAAGTGGTAACCTGTGCGTAAACAGGAAAAGTCATTACGCAAGTCATGACAAGCGTAAATAATAGCTTCTGCATTTTTTTCATAGATTAAAAATTAGTTAAAGGTTATTTTGCGTGCAGAAATAGATGCCAAATACTCATTCTGTATGAAGCCAGTGTTAAATAATAATGATCTTATTTTAACTGGGGATTCTAGCCAATAAAATTATCCACTTTTTTTTTAAAGGCCTTGATTTTAGCCCGGGTTTTATAAACACGAAATCAACAACGCTTTCCACTGTTACTGCGTTTTTAAATACCTGAAATTCTGATATATGAATGCCGTTTTCGAACACCAAAGCTTTATTAACATCGCCCCCGGCGCAACGAATAAAGAAATGGGATAAAGGAAATGGGATCAACAACAGGATAATTATAGGGATCACCAGCAACTTCTTATCCGACGTATTTTTTCCAAATCCTATGATTTTATATTCCTTTTTCGTATTTTTGCAACTCATTTGCAAATATTATGGATCCGGGAGCAATATTGGCAGCCAATGGCATGAGTATAACCAGGAACAGGGTCAACATCCTGAATACCATGAAGCTTGCAACAGTGCCACTCTCAGGCAAGGAGATCTGCCAGAGACTTCGGGAAGGCTGTGACAAATCGACGGTGTACAGAACGCTCAATACACTATATAATAAGGAGGTGCTTCAGCGGGTGATCATCGATCATGAGGTAAAATATGCACTTCGCAGTGGAGATCGCCCGGGAAACGGGCACGACAGGGACCACCTGCATTTCAAGTGCTCTTCCTGTGGGAAACTGTTTTGTCTCACTGAGACCGAGGTGGGCGATTACCAGCTCCCGGAAGGTTTTATAAAGGAAGAGAACCAGTTCCTGGTCATTGGAAAATGCAACAAATGTCGCTGACAGAAAAAATAAATAACCTGGCCGTGGTACAATGGCTCCGTGCAGGACTTTCATTCCTGCTGATCATACCGGTGAAGATTTACCAGTGGACCATCTCACCCATGTTGCCGGGTACATGCAGGTATGAACCTACCTGTTCTCAGTATGCCATCGAAGCACTCAGGGTACACGGACCAGTCAAGGGACTGCTGATGGGCACCCGGCGAATCCTCAGCTGCCATCCCTGGGGCGGACACGGTTATGACCCGGTTCCTCCCCCTGGCACACCGCTGTTCAGGTTTAAAAAATACAGGCAGACGAAGGTCCGTGACACCCATTCGGAGAAGCATGATGCACCAGCAAGAGGATCAAAACCATAGGATGCCAATTCCAAAAATATTTACGCATATATAAGTGCATATAAAAATACAGACAGGACAGGATGAACCGAAACTTGACAATATTGTTGACACAAGGGCGAATGATCATTTCAATGTGGAAGTAATGTACCGTCGGTGAACTGATATTATGTTGCCTTTCTTAGAAGGCGCGTCCCCCTAATAGGGCCATGCTGTATATTTTGAACGATAGTTGTATCATGTGTAAACGGGCTGCTGATATTATGCTCAATTAAAATCAAGTAAACGAAGTGCTGATGTATAACCTGTAAAAACTAAAAAAAAACCTAAATGAGAAAAACAACTGCACTAGTGCTGACGTCCCTGGTGGCCGCAGCAATGCTACTGGTAACAAGCTGCGGGAACAAACCAGGCAACGACGATCAACCCACGATCGCGGTGAGTATTCTTCCCCAGGAGTACTTTGTTTCACGGATAGCAGGAGACCTGTTCAGTATCAATGTGATGATCCCGCCAGGGGCGAGCCCGGCCACGTACGAACCCACTCCTGCCCAGCTGGCCATCCTGTCGAAAACAGACCTCTACCTGAAAATGGGATACACAGGGTTTGAAATGGCATGGATGGACAAGCTCCGTTCGGCCAATCAACAGATGACGATTGTCAACCTGTCGGAAGGTCTGCACCTGATCACAGAAGCAACAATGCACGGGGACCCGGCTGATCATGAAGATGCAGAACTACACGCAGATACAAATGTACATGGAGATACAGATGTACACAGTGCCATTGAAGAACATGCACCTGGGGAAGAACATGCGCATTACCATGGCGGCACAGAAGAACACAGCACCACGGACGCGCACGGTGACATGGAAGACCATGGGGGCATGGAAGCGCATGAAGCCATGGCAGAACATGGCACAACAGAAGCACATGAAGCCATGGCAGACCATGGTCACCACCATGGTGGTATCGATCCGCACACCTGGTTGTCACCAAAAAATGTAAAGATCATCGCCCGCAACATCCATAATGCCCTGGCAGCAGCTTATCCCGAACACAAGGAGGTCTTTGCCGCCAACCTGGATGAATTCATGGGTGACCTGGACAGCCTGGACAGCAGCATCGCAAATGAATTGAAGGACCTGTCCTCCCGCGCATTCTTCACCTACCACCCGTCGCTCTCCTATTTCGCACGCGATTACAACCTGGCACAGTACCCGCTGGAACTGGGCGGAAAGAGTCCGTCGGCTGCACATATGAAAAAAATGATCGACACCGGCCGGGAAAAGAGGATTGGCATAGTATTCCTGCAAATGCAGTTCGACCAGAAGAATGCGGAAGTGCTGGCCAAAGAGATCGGAGCTGAAATTGTACAGATCAATCCCCTCGAACCTGAATGGTACGACCAGATGCTGTATATCAGCGGGAAACTGAAAGAAAACTTGCATTAACCCGGGAGAAAACCCGGGATCAACCGAAAGAAAACCTGCCATGAGTGAAGCATTGGTAAAACTCGACAAAGTATCGGCATCCTATTCAGGAAAAACTGTCCTGAGCGATGTTTCACTCGAAATCAGGCCTGATGATTTCATGGGAGTCATCGGTCCCAACGGGGGTGGAAAAACCACCTTGCTGAGACTGATCCTGGGATTGCTGAAACCCGACAGCGGGACCATCACCAGGTATATCGGCAAAAACGATATTGGTTACCTGCCGCAGGTCAGCCATTTCGATGAGCATTTCCCGATCACGGTTTACAACGTGGTATTGTCGGGACTCTCCGAAGGCATGGGACTGCAACGGATGAAAAAATCCGAATACCGCCGCAGGGTGGAAGATATCCTGGTATCGGTGGGTGTTGCTGACCTGCAGCACAGGCCCATTGGTGAACTGTCGGGAGGCGAACTGCAGCGTACCATGCTGGCCCGGGCCATTATCGCTTCCCCGAAGGTGCTGATTCTGGATGAGCCCAACACCTATGTCGACAACCGGTTCGAGCAGGAACTCTACCGCATCCTGGCAGAACTCAATAAACAAATGGCCATCATGCTGGTCTCGCACGATGTGGGAACCATCTCCCCCTGGATCAAATCCATTGCATGTGTGAACAGGTCATTGCATTTCCACCCATCCAACCAGATCAGCAACGAACAGCTGAAGGTATACAACTGTCCCATCGAACTGGTAACACACGGTCCTGTGCCTCACCGGGTGATCCAGGACCACCAGCATGACAATGAATCCTCAACCAGCATGAACCAATAAACCAACATATAGCATGGACCTGATCGGATTATTTGAGTATGAGTTTTTCAGGAATGCCTTTTCAGCAGCATTCCTGATGTCGGTCTCCTGCGGACTGGTGGGTACATACATTGTCGCACGCCGCATGGTCTTTATCAGCGGCGGGATCACACATGCCTCTTTCGGCGGTGTGGGAATCAGTTATTACTTCGGATGGGCACCCATGGGCGGCGCAGCCGTGTTTGCACTCATCGCAGCAATCACAACGGAACACCTGACCCGCAAAAAGCTGATCCGCAACGATTCGCTTATTGCCGTCATGTGGTCGCTTGGCATGGCCATCGGCATCATCTTTATTTACCTCACACCCGGCTACTCCCCCAACCTCATGAGTTTCCTCTTCGGAAGCATCATCACAGTTACCCTTACCGACCTGGCTTTGATGCTTGCCCTGACACTGGTCGTTGCACTGGTATTTACCATCTTCTACCGGATCATCCTTTTCGTGTCATTCGATGAGCAGTTTGCACGCACCCGCGGTATCCCGGTGATGCTCGTGAACTACATGCTCATCATCCTGGTAGCACTCACCATCGTACTCAGCATCCGCGTGGCAGGAATTATCCTGGTACTCAGTCTGCTGACCATTCCCCAGAATACCGCCAACCTGTTCACCAGCAATTTCGGCAGGATCCTGGTATGGTCAGTGATCATTGGTTTCATCGGCGCACTGATCGGGCTGTTCACCTCCTATTATCTGAATATCCCCTCAGGGGCCACGATCATATTCAGCCTGGTGATCCTCTACCTGGTCGCCAGGGGTGTGCGAACACTTATCCGCAGCAGGAATCCCGAACCGGCCATTCAATAAGTTCAATTTGAGCCGGTTGATTATTTTAACTATTTTCGCACCCAATCTAATACGGAACATATGGAACACAGGAAGCTCATAGAAAATGCATGGGAGAACCGGGAACTGCTGCAGGAGAAAGATGTAAGAAATGCCATCGAAGAAGTCATAGGTCTGCTCGACAATGGCAAGATCAGGGTTGCTGAGCCTGACGGTGACAGCTGGAAGGTCAACGACTGGGTAAAAAAGGCAGTAATCCTCTATTTCCCCATCCGGCAGATGGAGACCATCGAAGTACCTCCCTTCGAGTTCCACGACAAGATCCCATTGAAAACCGGATTCAAGGAAAAGGGCATCCGCGTGGTTCCGCATGCCATCGCCAGGTACGGTGCCTATCTTGCCAGTGGCGTGATCATGATGCCCTCTTACGTGAACATCGGCGCCTACGTGGAATCCGGCACCATGGTAGACACCTGGGCCACCGTTGGATCCTGCGCACAGATAGGGAAAAACGTACACCTTAGCGGGGGCGTCGGTATCGGCGGTGTGCTGGAACCGGTACAGGCTGCTCCGGTAATTATCGAGGACAACTGCTTTATCGGATCCAGGAGCATCGTCGTGGAAGGCGTAAAAGTGGAAAAGGAAGCAGTGCTCGGCGCCAATGTGGTCATCACCAAATCCACCCGCATCATCGACGTATCCGGGGAAAAACCTGTCGAACACAGGGGGGTGGTACCAGCACGTTCAGTAGTGATCCCCGGATCATTCACCAAGTCGTTCCCGGCAGGGGATTACCAGGTGGCATGTGCCCTGATCGTTGGTAAGCGCAAACCATCCACTGACCTGAAGACTTCGCTGAATGACGCGTTGCGTGAATATAATGTTGCTGTCTGATGCACATCGGTTTTGACGCAAAACGGGCCTTCACAAATACGACGGGACTGGGAAACTACAGCCGGACCGCGATCAATGGGTTGTGCCGGTCGTATCCTGAACATGTATTTACCCTGTATACCCCGTCCACCGGCCGGGATCCCGGCTACAAGCCACCCGGGAACGCCGGGATTGCCAAACCGGCAACTGCCTGGGCAAAAACACTCAGTTCTTTCTGGAGAAGTTACGGGATCAGGAAACAATTGCTGGAAGACCGGGTGGACCTGTACCATGGCCTTTCCAATGAACTGCCTTTTACACTTGAACGGTCGGGCATCAGGAGTGTTGTTACCATCCACGACCTGATCTTTTTGCGACATCCGGAGTTGTACCCGCGCATCGACCGCCGGATCTACTTCCGCAAAACACTGCATGCTGTGAAATCGGCGGACCGGATCATCGCGATCAGCAGGCAGACCCGGGACGACCTTATTGAACTGCTGGAGGCCGAAGAACAGAAGATACGGATCGTCTACCAGGGATGCAATCCATGGTTTTATGAATCCGTTGATGCATCAGAAAAGGAGAGGATCCGGGTGAAATATGATCTGCCTGAACAATACCTGCTCTATGTGGGTACCATCGAAGAACGCAAAAACCTGCTGACCATCATCCGGGCCATGCATGAGCACGGGATCGACATACCCCTGGTGGTCGTGGGCGGAAAAACGCCCTATTTTGACAGGATCAGCAAATATATGCAGGAGCATGCAGTAAAAAATATTCATTTCCACCACCATATTGAGAATGCAGATCTGCCTGGAATCTACCAGCAATCAGAAGCATTCATCTACCCATCTTCCTACGAAGGATTCGGCATCCCTGTGCTGGAAGCATTGAATTCTGGTGTACCGGTAATTACATCAAAGGGCGGGTGCCTGGAAGAGACCGCCGGTGAAGGGGGAGTGCTGGTTGAACCGGGTGATGTGGATGCACTTGCCGCTGCCATTCAGCAGGTTTTGAGCGACAGTGAATTGCGCAGGGACCTGGTTGCCCGGGGCAAAGCACACGCACTGAAATTCAGGGAAGCACATACCATTCCTGGATTAATGAATGTATACAAAGACTGTTTGTCATGAATGATGATATCAACAAAGCGTTGGAGGTACTCCGTAACGGCGGGGTGATCCTCTATCCCACGGATACCATCTGGGGGATCGGCTGTGATGCCACCAATGCGGAAGCGGTAAAGCGTATTTATGGGATCAAGGAACGTGAAGATTCAAAAAGCATGCTGGTGCTGGTGCATAACGAGGCAATGTTGCCGGCCTATGTGGGCGAGATGCCTGAGGTGGCCTGGGAACTGCTGGAGGCTGCCACTGAACCGATGACCATCATCTACCCCGGTGCGAAAAACCTGGCGCCCAACCTGGTTGGTGCTGACGGCACCATCGGGATCCGTGTTACATCGGATGCATTCTGCACACAACTGATCTCAAGGTTCAAAAAACCGATCGTCTCCACCTCGGCGAACATTTCAGGAAAGCCCTCCCCCGCTAATTTCGATGAGGTCGACCCGGTGCTGCACGACAAAGTGGACTACGTGGTGAACTGGAGGCAGGACGACCTGGCAAGAGCCAAACCCTCTTCGGTGATCAAACTGGGACCCGGCGGGGAAATAGAGATTCTGAGAAAATAATCTGATCCGATGACAGCGTATCCTGCACTGGAAATTTATGTCCTGCTCAAGTGAAAAAAGAAAGCTGCTCAGGATTCGGAACTTCTGCAGGAACCTATTCCAACAGTCCTTCGGGGAATTCCGCGTCGATGGTCCTTGCTTCCTTGCTCACTTCCAGGATATAATCGGCATTTGCAGGCAGGAGTATCTCCTTCCCCTGATAATCAAGTACCAGAAGCGGATTTTCCGGACTTTCAATATAATCAGTCACGGTGAGTTCAGCGCCACTGGAACGGTCGGTACACCGAAATCCCCTATAATCTGAAAGGCGAACTACCTCCCTGGGCTGGTGTGAGACGGCTGGATCGGAAAACACATCACAGGCGACATACCTTCCGGCTGCTTCACCGGAATCGATGAACTCAAATTTGATGATCACCTTTTCCGCAGGGACATCATTGTGTACCTCTTCAATAAAAAAAGGAACCCGTTGTCCATCAATATCGATGAACAACGGTATCCCTTCTGTAAGTTTCTGAAGTATTTCAGGCTTCCCTTTCAAAAGCATTTCGCCTTTGTAACCGTGTGGCTTGACCAGGGTTCCGATATGGCTCCCCATTTCAGGCATGCTTCGGGAATTAGATGTTACTTCTTCTCTTCTTCTTTCTTATCATCGTCTGCAGACTCCTCTTTGGCTTCCTCTTTTTTCTCTTCAGCCGCGGGTTCCTCTGCTTTCGGTTCTTCCTTCTTCTCTTCAGCCTTCTCCTCCTTCACCTCTTCGGCTTTTGGCTCCTCTTTGGGTGCCTCGGCCTTGGGTTCTTCCTTCTTCTCTTCGGCCTTCTCCTCCTTCACATCTTCGGCTTTTGGCTCCTCTTTGGGTGCCTCGGCTGCAGGTGCTTCCTCAGCTTCCTCCTTTACCTCTTCAGCTGCAGGTGCTTCTGCTTCTGCAGGAGTCTCTTCCGGGGCCTCAGCCACAGCCTCTTCGGTTTCTTCAGCTTCTTCACCGGCTGCAGCAGCAGCTTCTTTTGCTACCAGTTCGGACCTTTGCTTCTCGATTTCAAGGGCGCGTTCCTCTCTGACTTTGGATTCAGCGGCCATCCGTTCTTTCTTCTGTGCCTCTGACTCGTTCTGCAGTCTGTCCACCTTGGCCTGGATCTTTCCTTCTTTCTCATTCATCCAGGTTTGAAAACGCTTCTCAGCTTCCGCTTCGTCAAAAGCACCCTTTTTTACACCTTCCATGAGGTGTTTCTTGTACAATACTCCCTTATAGGAGAGAATGGCCCTACAGGTATCGGTAGGTTGGGCGCCTTTTTGCAACCATTCGAGTGAACGGTCGAAATCCAGAACAATGGTAGCAGGATTTGTATTGGGATCATACTGACCCAATGTTTCAATGTACTTACCATCCCGTGGCGCCCTGCCATCAGCAACTACAATAGAGTAGATCTTTGAAAACTTGCGACCTCGTCGCGCTAATCTGATTTTAACAGGCATACTTGTTTAATTTTAAAATTATTAACCCTTTCAAAAAACGTGGCTGCAAAGGTAGTCTTTCCGGTAATATTTGCAAAGAATTATACAGAAAATAAAATTGCATTGTGATTTGCAGTCCGCTGATTCAAAATAGCCTGTATCGGTATGCATTCGTCATTACCAGCAGCATCAAAATGATTGCATTGAACCTGACGATAGCCGGATCATAGAACACAAATAAAGAAGTGCTATTGTACCAACAACTTTTCCGACCAGACCCGTTCGCCCTGGATCACCTTGACAAAATAAATCCCGCTTTTCAAATCACTGATGTCAAGGTCCGCCTTGAATACCTTGCTATCCAGGGTGATTTCCTCATCAAAACGCCGGACCATCTTGCCGGTAAGATCATAAATTCTGATCTCAGGGACCATGGCATTTTCAGTTGTGAATTCAACCTTCAGCTGATCTGTTGCAGGATTGGGATATATGCTGAGCGGCTTCTTTCCCGGGAAACCTGATTGGGTGGCATGTACAGAGGTAACAATAAAAAATACCAGTATCAGGAGTGTAATTCTTTTTTCCATAGTAGTGGTTTTTCTGAAATGCTTCAAAAACCGGGCCACAGATGTGCAATTCTCCGGGCAGACAGTACTGCATGAGCGATCACTCGTCCGTCCAGTTCACAATTCATCCCCCGAACGCATAGCTCATTCTCAAAACTTATTAACATCGGGCGGATAATGGCTCCATAATTCCTAACTTTATCGTCTGTCACCTCAATTTTTTATACTACTGAAAATTAATTGGTTATACCTCTGAAAGGAACATATGTTTTTAATTTTTGATACCGAAACCACCGGACTCCCCAAGAGCGACAACGCGCCCATCGAACAACTGGACAACTGGCCGCGTGTGGTCCAGATCGCCTGGCAGCTGCACGACAAAACCGGGAAATTACTGCAGGTGGAGAACATGGTCATCCGTCCGGATGGTTACGAGATCCCATATTCTGCAGAGAAGGTGCACGGTATCTCCACCGCGCTGGCGCTTGAAACAGGAATTCCTGCAGCTGAAGCACTCGGGAAATTCGCAGAAGCCATTGCACGCTCCACTTTCATCATCGGTCACAACGTCCAGTTCGACCTGAAGATCACTGCGGCGGAATTCCTGCGGGCCAGGATCGAAAACAAGCTGCTCACCACACCAACGGTGTGTACCATGGAGCTGACACGCGACTTCTGTAAGTTGCCGGGGCGTGGAAACCGCTACAAATCCCCGAAACTGGAAGAGCTCTACAGCATCCTCTTCTCTGAATCCTTTGCCGAGGCCCACAATGCATCTGCCGATGTGAATGCCACTGCCAGAGCCTTCTTTGAGCTCTACAGGAGGAGGGTCATCGCCCCGGAGCTGATGAAAATAGCGCCTGAGGACCATAAACTGTTTCTCGAAGCACACCGGGAACAGGTACAACCCTTCGACATCAAAATTGAGTCCGTCTCCGCGGATGAACACCCCAAGGAGAGGGCGGCGGAGATCGTCTCCGAGTCGGAACTTTCGGCACAGGAGGTCAACTTCTGTCACCTCCATGTACACACCCAGTACTCCATCCTCGACGGTGCAGCCAACATTCCCGTACTGATCAGCAAAGCGGTGGATGACGGCATGAAGGCCATCGCCATTACGGACCATGGCAACATGTTTGGTGTGAAGGAATTCCATAACGAAGCGGTGAAACGCGGCATCAAACCGATCCTGGGCATTGAAGCCTATGTGGCAAAACGCTCGCGGCACAGCAAGGAGGACAAGAATCTCGACGGGAATGACCACCTGGTGCTGCTGGCGAAATCAAAAAAAGGATACCACAACCTGCTTAAGCTGGCGTCGAAAGGGTGGACAGAGGGGTTTTACTACAAGCCGCGGATCGATTTTGACCTTCTGAAAAAATACCACGAAGACATCATCGTCACCACGGCCTGCCTGGGTGGTGTGATCCCCCAGGCGATCATGCACAATACGGTGGATGAGGCAGAAAAGATCATGCTCCAGTACAAGGCTATCTTTCATGATGATTTTTACCTTGAACTGATGCGCCATCCAACGGAGGACCCGGAGATGAACCGGAGGGTATTCGAGGACCAGGTATATGTGAACAGGACCCTGGTGCAGCTCGGCAAAAAACACGGCATCAAATGCATTGCCACCAACGACGTGCACTTTATCAACCAGGAGGATGCCGGGGCGCACGACCACCTGATCTGCCTCAGCACCGGGAAGGACCTCGAAGATCCGAACCGGATGCGTTACACCCACCAGGAGTGGTTCAAGACCCAGGACGAAATGCGCGAGCTGTTCGGCGATGTCCCCGAAGTGCTGGCCAATACCATGGAAATCGCTGAAAAGGTGGAACAGTATCCTCTCAGCTCCAACCCCATCATGCCCATCTTCAGTATCCCGGAAGAATTTGAAAATGAGGATGACTACCTGCGGCACATCACCTACAAGGGCGCTGAAATGCGTTGGGGAACCATCACCGATGATATAAGGGAACGGCTCGATTTCGAGCTGAATACGGTAAAGCGCATGGGCTTCCCGGGATATTTCCTCATAGTACAGGATTTTATAGCAGCGGCACGGGAAATAGGTGTGTCCGTTGGCCCCGGAAGGGGCTCCGCTGCCGGCTCGGCCGTTGCCTACTGCCTGCGGATCACCGACATCGATCCCATCAGGTATGACCTGCTGTTTGAACGTTTCCTCAACCCCGACCGGATCTCCATGCCCGATATCGACATCGACTTCGATGAGGACGGCAGGGACCAGGTATTGAAATGGGTAGTGGAAAAATATGGTCATGATGTAGTGGCACACATCATCACTTTCGGCACCATGGCAGCAAAGATGGCGATCAGGGATGTGGCACGGATCCAGAAACTGCCGCTCCCGGAGGCCGACCGGCTGGCAAAGCTGGTACCGGAACGACCGGGTACCACGCTGAAAAAAGCGTTCGATGAGGTGGAAGAACTGCGGAATGAGAAAAATTCCACGAACCCACTGGTGGTCAATACCCTGAAATTTGCTGAGACCCTCGAAGGATCTGTCAGGCAAACAGGACTGCATGCCTGTGGGATCATCATCGGGCGCAGCGATCTAACCGATAATATCCCCATCTGTACCTCCAAGGAATCGGAGCTGCTGGTTACCCAGTACGACGGGAAACACGTGGAGGATGTGGGGATGTTGAAGATGGACTTCCTGGGGCTGAAAACACTATCCATCATCAAGGATACCGTTGAAAATATCAGGGAATCCACCGGGAAAGAGATCGATATTGAACACCTCCCCCCCGACGACCAGGCAACCTTTGATCTGTATGCCAGGGGAGACACCACCGGCCTGTTCCAGTTTGAATCGGCAGGGATGAAAAAGCACCTGCGGGATCTCAAACCCAACAGGTTCGAGGACCTGATCGCCATGAATGCCCTCTACCGGCCGGGACCCATGGAGTATATCCCCAGCTTCATCAAGAGAAAGCACGGCTCGGAAAAGATCCAGTATGACCTGCCCGAAATGGAGGAGTACCTTAAAGACACATACGGGATTACGGTCTACCAGGAGCAGGTGATGTTACTCTCACGAAAACTGGCCGGGTTCACAGGCGGACAGGCAGATTCACTGCGGAAAGCCATGGGCAAGAAGATCCGCAAGATGATGGATGAACTGAAGGTGAAGTTCACCGAAGGCTGTCAGAAGAATGGCTACGAAAAAAAGACCATCGAAAAGATCTGGAAAGACTGGGAAGCCTTCGCGCAATATGCCTTCAACAAATCGCATTCCACGTGCTATGCATATGTCTCCTACCAGACCGCCTATCTGAAGGCACACTACCCGGCAGAATTCATGGCGGCGGTACTGAGCCGTAACATCACAGACATCAAGAAGATAGGACTGTTCATGGATGAGTGCCGCAGGATGGAGATCTCGGTACTAGGACCATGCGTCAATGAAAGCAACCTGAAATTCACAGTCAACAAAGACGGCAACATCCGGTTCGGGCTCAACGCGATCAAGGGTGTCGGTGAATCAGCCGTGGAACACCTGATCAAAGAGCGCAAAAAGAACGGTAAATTCCTCGATATCTACGATTTCGTGGAACGAAACAACCTCTCCTCCGTTAACCGGAAAACGCTGGAAAGCCTTGCGATTGCCGGGGCCTTCGACTCCCTGGGGACGATTACCCGCAGGCAATATATCGATGTGGAGGACAATGAAGCTACTTTCGTTGAACGGTTGATAAAATACGGGAACAAACACCAGTTCGAACGCGACACCCCGCAACAAAACCTGTTCGGGGAAATGAGCCAGGGGACCATCGCCAAACCGGAACCTCCCGATATTGAAGACTGGCACCTGCTGGATAAAATCAACAGGGAAAAAGAACTGATCGGGATGTACCTCACGGCGCACCCGCTCGACCGGTTCAAAACAGAGATTGACTCTTTCTGTACAACGAACCTGCACGAGATGAGCGACCTCAAGGCGCTTTCGGGGCGCGACTTTACCTTCTGCGGTATCGTGAAAACCATCCGGGATACCGTAGACCAGTGGCGCAACAAACCCTACCTGATGGCAGTCGTTGAAGATTTTACCGAATCCTACACGGTGCGGCTGCGCGGAGACGATTATGTGAAGTTCAAACACTTTTTCAACCCCGAAATTGCACTGCTGATCAGGGCCTCTGTGAATGAATGGCGGCCCCGGGACGAACCCGGGAAGGTGGTTTACTCCCTGAAGGTGAAACACATCGATCACCTGTCTGAGGTGCGGGAAAAAACAGTAAAAGCGATCGACCTCAGCATCCCACTTGCATCCGTGAATGAAAACCTGATCAATGAGCTCGAACAACACACAGTGCCTTCCAGGGGAAAAATTCTGAAAATAAATATCACGGATCCGGAAACCAATCTCAGGGTCAATTTATTCAGCAGGAACAGGCAGGTTGACCTTACCGAAGAATTTATTGAATACCTGAACAGTATCCCCGAAATAGAATTCAGGTTGGTGTGATAAACATTTTGTATATTTTTGTGTTAATTTTCAATATGCAATCTTAAAAAACGAATTATGGCATTAGAAGTAACAGACAGCAATTTCGAAGAGCTGGTACTGAAATCAGACAAACCAGTAATCGTTGATTTCTGGGCAGAATGGTGTGGACCCTGCAGGATGGTGGGACCAATCGTGGAAGAAATAGGAAATGATTACGAAGGCAAAGCCGTGGTGACCAAACTGGATGTGGACAGCAATCCCGGGGTAACACAGAAATACGGTATCAGGAATATCCCGACCATTCTCTTTTTCAAAGACGGGGAAATCGCTGACAAACAAGTAGGTGCTGTACCGAAAAGTGCACTCGTAAACAAACTGGAGGCTCTACTCTAAACACACGCAACATATTCAAATACCGCAGGTGACATCATCCCTATGATCGTACTCCTGCGGTTTTATTTTACCTGATGATACAGACCGTTTGTGTATTTGCAGCTTCAAGTCCTGGTATCGACAGCAGTTATCTTGATGCAGGGAAAGAGATGGCGGAAATCCTCGCTGACCATGGAATTGCCATGAACTATGGTGCCGGCTCCGTCGGAATCATGGGTGTGATGGCCGACGTGATGCTTGAAAAGGGTGCCAGGGTAAACGGAATCATTCCGGGATTTATGCAGCAAATGGGCTGGGCACATCCCGGACTCGATGCCATGCAGGTGGTGGAATCCATGCACGAACGTAAATTAAAGATGATGCTGGATGTGGATGCCATCATCTCCATGCCGGGCGGTGTGGGGACGCTTGAGGAACTGCTCGAAGCAATCACACTCAAACAGCTCGGCAAATTTCTGAAACCGATCATTATCCTCAATACCAACAATTTCTACGATCCGCTGCTGAAACATTTTGATGACATGATCCGCGAAAACTTCATGCGGCCACTGCACGGCAAAATCTGGCAGGTGGCCGGTCATCCTTCAGAAGTACTGGAAATGATCGAAAACGAACCTGACTGGGATTCCACAGCAATAAAGTATGCAGCTGTGGAGGCAAATATCGGCAGGGTCAGGACCTCCGGAAAATCATAACAGCCACCCAAATTAAACACATTGCCTGGTCTGCAATACCAACATTCAGACACCTGCTGGCTGGGTCCTGGACCTGTAGCATGTATCCGGAAAAGCAGTTTTTTGTATGCTGAGGGGCGTCTCACTCACCAGAGCCATCAGCCTGTCTGGTATGACCTGTAGTCTGCCCGTTATAATAAATCTGCAATTCGCTTCCTTGAAAGAACAATGTTTCATGCGGCGCCTGCCCGATCGTGGGGGCCTCTAAACCCTGTGAAAAAAGCACCTTGCCCCTGAACACCCGGGCTTCATCCCAGAGCCCTGACTTAATGAATGTATCATGGAGTTGCCGTCCTCCCTCCACGAAAATGGAAATGATTTTCAGGTCGTACAATTCCCGGAGGATGTCCTCCATTTCATATTCATGATCGACCAGCACACTGTTGGTCTTTCCTGAATAACGCTCCTGGTCGCAGGTAAACACCAGCGTGTCCTGACTGCTGTCAAGGATATTGGCCGTCTCCGGTACGCGTCCGTTCCTGTCAAATGCAATGCGTAAGGGACTGTTCCCGGTCCAGCGCCGTACATTCAGACGCGGATTGTCGGCAATAATCGTGTTGGTTCCCACCATCAACCCGGCCTCCTCCGACCTCCATTTATGCACAAGTGTCCTTGCCACCTCATCGGTGATCCAGTTGGTCCCCACCGGGTCTCCTTCCTGGCGGAGCAGATCGATAAAACCGTCGGCCGTCTCGGCCCACTTCAGGATCACATAGGGCCGTCTCTGCTGATGAAAAGTGAGGAAACGCCTGTTCAAAAATGCACCCTCTTCAGCCAGCACGCCCTCCACCACCTCAGTACCTGAACTCCTGAGTGCTTCGATGCCACGTCCGCTGACACTCGGAAAAGGATCCGTGTTGGAAATCACCACCCTTGGGATTTTATGGTTTTGTATGAGCGTACTGCATGGGGGTGTCTTTCCAAAATGTGAACAGGGCTCGAGGTTGATATAGATGGTGGATTCAGGGAGCAGCGATTTGTCCCTGACGCTGCGAATGGCGTTCACTTCTGCGTGAGGTCCCCCATATTCATGGTGGTATCCCTCGCCAATGATCCGGCCGTTGTGCACAATCACGCTGCCGACCAGCGGATTGGTTTTTGTGCTTCCCAGCCCGTGGAGCGCCAGCTCGAAACAGCGACGCATATATTTATGGTCATCCTGGTGTGTCAAAATTGTTAATTCTTATCTTTGGTTCATGACCCGGGGAATAAAAGACATCGCAACTACAAGGCGGGAACTGATCACAACACTGGCTGACCTTTTTCCCGGCAATGAAGCTGTATCCATTGCACGAATGATCCTGGAACATGCCGGGTATTCGGAATACCGCATACTGAAAGACCCTTCGGCCGAGCCGGACCATCAATCACGGTCCGAAATTACGAAAATTGTCAAAGAATTGCAGAAAAACAGGCCGATTCAATATATTTTAGGCGAATCCCAATTCTTTGACCTGCAATTTTTCGTGGATGAGCGCGTGCTGATTCCCAGGCAGGAAACCGAAGAACTGGTGAACCATATTCTCCGGGAAAACAACACACCCACACCCCGGATACTGGATGTCGGAACGGGCAGCGGCTGCATTGCAGTCACCCTCGCCCACTACATCTCCGGTAGCAGGGTGGCCGCAATGGATATTGAACCCGGCGCCATCGAAGTCGCAGGAAAAAACGCACAAAGAAACAATGTCAGCGTAAACATGTTACATGCAAATATCCTGGAACTGGCCGGGAAGCCGGATAATGCCCGGTACGATATTATCGCAAGCAATCCTCCCTACGTGACCGAATCGGATAAGCTGGCAATGCACCCGCGGGTGACCACACACGAACCGGCTGCTGCCCTGTACGTTTCAGACGTGGATCCGCTGATCTTCTACCGCGCCATCGCAACATATGGAAAAAGTGCACTCGCTGATGGCGGATCTGTCTGGGTGGAGATCAATGAGCGCTTCGGAAAGGAAACAAGGTCCCTGTTCACGAAGGAAGGATATGGGAGCGTCAGGCTGCTGAAGGATATACACGGAAAGGACAGGTTCATAAAAGCCATGCGAATGCCACTTTGAGCAAAAATTATTGCTGATAAAATGAGAATAATACCTGAAATTCAGAATACGTAATACAAGATGGCTGACTACAATAAAACACTCGACCGGGCCGCAAAGCTCTGCAGCACTTCAGAAAAAAGCAGTCAGGATATGCGGACCAAAATGATCGCCTGGGGACTGGATGAACTGGAAGCCGACAAGGCCCTTGCTTACCTGGTGGAACATCAGTTTATTGATGACAGCAGGTTTGCGCACTATTTCGTAAAAGACAAGCTGAAGTTCAATAAATGGGGGCGCATCAGGATCGGCTATGCGCTCCGGCAGAAAGGACTGACCGATGCGGTCATCGAACAGGCCCTCGGGAAGATCGATGAAGCGGACTACACAGAAATACTTGACCATCTGATCGCACAAAAAATCAGCTCGGCAGGAGATCCGTCAATTCCAGCCAACAAGGCAAAGGTGTTGCGGTTCGCAGCACAGCGAGGATTTTCCGCAGAGGAGATTTACCGGGCGTTCGACCGGCTGAAGGAAAACTGACTGGCGTCTCTCAGTACTTAAAATTGTCCCTGCCGATATACGAAATCAATGGAATTTGTAACCAGCTTCCTGTAATTCGGATTGACAAAGGCATGTTTGTCGTGCCCCGGCATCAGGTAAACGAGCTTCGAATTCCGGTAGGTTGTTACCCAACCGATCTTTTCAGAGGAAGCCGGGTGGTCCGTAGTGAGAAGTACCATCACATCGCTTTTGACTTCTATATTCCCGTACCCTTCATCAAAAATTGAAAAATCCTGCATCCCCCGCGTAACCGGGTGATCTTTGCGCACAACAGTTACATCCATCTCGATATCGTGCTGAAAACTGGAATACATGGAAGAATCGACATATGATTTCGAAGAATGGTATTTGCCGCCAATAATATTTACATATTCAACCCATTGCTGGTACCCGGCCAATGCGTGGTGCAGGAATACCATACCGATCCCTTTTTCAAGCAACCGCTGGTACCCGGCCCTCACGGCGCTGTCTGCTTCTGACCACATATCATAGAAAACGATCACATCATACTCTCCTGTCTCTCCTGCTGCGATCATCCTGTTGGCGCGTGGCTGCATAACGGTATCAAACGTGATCTCATCAATCGCGCTGAACATCTCAACAAATTCAGTGGTATCAAAACTGTGACCGCCGGCCACGACCATCACATTCAGTTGCTTACCAGTATTGATATTACATCCATTCAATCCCGCAAAGAGTATGGCAATGGAGATCAGCAGGGTTCCGGTTTGTTTCATCCTTTTAATATTACATGCAAAAAGAACAAGATACGCGTTTTTTCCCGTTTTGTGGCTATGGCTCGAAAAGCTATCTTTACAAAAAATAGGAACGAACATGAATTAAGGTTGTGAGCTCACGAAGGTATTTTTCTTAATAAAGCCCACACCTGTGCATGAAAAAATTCACCTGGGATTCCTTCTGACAATTATAAATTAATCAATAACAGATAAACGATGATCAGCACCGAAGAATTGAAAGACCTCATTGATCGCCTGGCTGCGTTAAGGAGGCATCTTTGACGTAGATGCAAAATTACGTTCGATTGAAGAAGAAGAGCGGCTGACCCAGGCTGCAGATTTCTGGGACGACCCGAAGGCGGCCGAAGAGCAGATGAAGAAAATCTCCAGGCTGAAGTCGTGGACCAATGCATTTGCAGATGTTGAAACTGCAGTGGAGGACCTGAAGGTACTGGCAGAATTTCTTGAAGAAGAAGAAGCAACCGAAGAAGAAGTGGATGCACAGTATGCCAAAGCCATCCGTCTCACAGAGGCCCTCGAATCCAAAAACATGCTCCGCAACGAGGAAGATGCACTTGGTGCGATCATGAAGATCAACCCGGGCGCAGGAGGAACGGAGAGCACCGACTGGGCGGAAATGCTCATGCGTATGTACCTCAGGTACGGAGAAAAAAACGACTACAAGATCAGGGAACTTCATTACCTTCCGGGTGACGAGGCAGGGATCAAGTCCGTCACACTTGAATTCACAGGCGACTTCGCCTATGGGTACCTGAAAGGGGAATCCGGGGTACACCGTCTGGTGCGACTCTCTCCCTATGATTCGGCCAACCGCAGGCATACCTCTTTTGCCTCGGTCTTTGTAGCCCCGGTGATCGATGACAGCATCGAAATCACCATCAACCCGGCCGATATCGAATGGGATACCTTCAGGTCGGGCGGGGCCGGTGGTCAGAATGTGAACAAGGTGGAAACCGGTGTACGGGTAAAGCACCTTCCCACGGGAATTACTGTTGACAACACCGAAACCCGGTCGCAATTAAAGAACAGGGAAAATGCCCTGCGCATCCTGAAATCACACCTCTACGAGATCGAGCTGCAGAAAAGACGCGAAAAACAGGCCGAAGTGGAAGGCAATAAGAAGAAGATCGAATGGGGCTCACAGATCAGGAATTATGTGCTGCATCCCTACAAGCTGGTGAAGGATTTGCGGACCAATTATGAAACGGGCAATGTGCAGGCAGTACTGGATGGTGAACTGGATGATTTCATCAAAGCCTACCTGATGGAATATGGAGGCCAGCAAACCGGGACACAGTAGTACCGGTGATCCGTGGAATGGCCCCACCAGGCCAGCGTGATGATGATCCCATATCCATGATGCAGCTATAGGTACGCAGGATTCAAAATGTGAGCACAGCCGCAATATTATGCCGGTCCACTGAAAGAACACTTTCTGTATTCAGTTCTCAAGAAGTGAAAGCGAAGCCTGATACTCCTTTAATACCTGTTCAGCCCAGCTTGTACCCCTCCCGGTATGCCTTGGATCTTAACCGGTTGGCAACGGCATCGTCTTTGAACTGTTCCATTTCCGGATCCCATTCAAGTGGACGAGCCAGGTGATAGGCAATGTTGCCCAGGCTGCATATTGTGGCCGAACGGTGACCAATCTCCACATCGGCAACCGGCTGGGTCCTGTCCCTGATGGAATCGGTAAAGTCCTTGTAATGGTTGTCACTGTGATACAACCGCACATCGGTTGCAGCAAGTGCTGCCGTTACAATATTCTCAGGATTGCTGTCCAGGAAAGAGCGACTCACATCCAGGGTCCCTTCGGAGCCGATGAACCTCACCGCGTATCCCCTGCCAAAATCTTCGTGCACCATCTCCACGCCGTTGGCATAAACAAACGTGACACCCCATTTCGCCAGCCGCTCTGCGGGAGGAATAATACGTACCGGACCGGAATCATCCATGCCAAGTCCCCACTGCGCAATATCGAACATGTGCGCGCCCCAGTCAGCAAGTATTCCCCCGCCATACGCCATATAATTCCGCCACATGGGCCAGCCATCATCCTCGATGGGGGGCGAAAGCACCGCGTTGTAGGGTCGCCAGACCGCCGGTCCCACCCATGCGTTCCAGTCGAGGTATCCGGGTTGCGGCTGCTCCGGAAGATCGCAGAATAATCCCGGACCCCCTACATTTACCAGTACCTTTGATATTTCACCAATGTACCCGTTTCTCACAAGCTCACAGGCCTTCCTGAAATCACGCCAGGAGCGCTGCATACTGCCCGTCTGTAAGACGCGACCATTGTTGCGGGTGGCATTCACTATGGCCCTGCCCTCTTCAATGGTATGCGCCAGCGGTTTCTCACAATAGACATCCTTGCCTGCATTCAATGCATCTATGGATTGAATGGCATGCCAGTGGTCCGGCGTCGCTACAACCACCGCATCGATATCCTTCCGCCCCAGCAACTCCCGGTAATCCCCATAGGTATCACAACATTTGTACTTTTTCTGAAGGGAATCCTCACTATAGTAAGTTTCCACCCATCCTTTGAACCTTGCCAGTTTTTTTGAATCCACATCAGCAGCTGCCAAAACCTTGACTTCAGGCAATTTAATGAAATTGTCCAGGAGCGTCCTGATCTGCTTGCCTGTACCAATATATCCGAAACTGATCTTGTCACTCGGAGCTGTAAACCCGGGTCCTCCCAGTACATGACGGGGCACAATGGTGAGGGCGCCGGCAGTAAACAATGTTTTCTTTATGAAATCACGACGGTCCGTTTTGTTGTTCATTGTCATTGGTTGATTGATTAGTAGCAGTAAATATAGATAAATAATTGTTTGATCATCCGCTACGCATCGTCCAAAACCGTCTGTTTACAGACAATGATAACATCTTTCCCGGACTTCCGCCCCTGCCCGGGTAAGCACATTTTGATGTGCAACAGGCCTGGACCAAACGACTGTCAAAAAAATCAATTTCTTATAAATAACTGCATATTTATGAAAATATTTATTGTTTTTCTTGTTTTATATTACGATTTCATATTTTTACACCCTAATTTGATTATAATTTAAAATTAAATAGAGCAATTATGTGCGGATTTGCAGTGTATACCGGGAGCGATAAAATGACACGCCTGAAAGCGGTAAGTGAATTTCAAAAGATCAAGTACCGGGGTCCTGACAACAGTCTTTATGCTGAATTTGCTGACAAAGGCTGGATGGGATTTCACAGGTTAAAGATCATGGATGTGTCGGATGATGGAAACCAGCCCATGGATTATAACGGGGTGTGCCTGGTGGCAAATGGTGAAGTCTACAATTACCCGCAACTGCTTGAGGATTACCAGGGGAAACACGATTTCCAGTCTTCCTCCGACTGCGAGGTGATCATCCCGATGTACAAGGAGCTGGGCATCTATGAAACTGCTAAAAGGCTGGATGCTGAGTTTGTATGCGTGATCTATGACAAAGAAAAAGACAAATACCTGGCGGCCAGGGATCCGATTGGCATCAGGCCTATGTTTTACGGGTACGACAAAGATGGCGCCATCCTGTTTGCCAGCGAGATGAAAGCACTTACGCTACTGTGTAATGATGTGAAGCCTTTTCCTCCCGGACATGTATATGATGGTGAAAAATTTGTCTGCTACAACGACATTGCCAAAGTTGAAAAATTCTCCGACCATGAGCTGGAAGAGGTGCTGGAAAATATCAACCTTACGCTCACGGAAGGTGTTGAGAAACGCCTGCAGTCAGACGTGCCGGTAGGATTCCTCTGCAGCGGGGGCCTCGATTCCAGCCTGGTCTGCGCCATTGCTGCCAGGATGATGGACCAGCCCATCCGCACCTTTGCAGTGGGAATTGATGAAGATGCCATCGATACCAAGTATGCCAGGATCGTTGCCGATTACCTGGGTGCCGATCATACGGAGGTACTGTTCAAAAGACAGGACATTTTCGATACCCTCAGCACATTGATCTACAACATCGAAACATACGATATCACTACCATCAGGGCCTCCATGGGCATGTACCTGGTATCCAAATACGTCAGCGAAAATACCGATATCAAGGTGCTCATGACCGGGGAGATAAGCGACGAGATCTTTGGTTACAAATACACCGATTTCGCTCCCTCCCCCTCCGCCTTCCAGGAAGAGGCTGAAAAGAGACTAAGGGAAATCTATATGTATGATGTATTGCGTGCCGACAGGAGTATCTCCTCTTGCGGACTGGAGGCGCGTGTGCCTTTCGGAGACCTTGCATTTGTCGATTACGTGATGGCCATCAGGCCCGAACTGAAAATGAATTTTACCGGTGTCGGGAAATCTTCGAATCCCACTTCCCTGGACAGTCCCACTGTGTGGCCGATTTCTGGATGCCAAACAAAAACTGGGAGAACTGCAATGTGAATGATCCCAGCGCAAGGGTCCTCCCGAATTACGGAAAATCAGGGGAATAACAATCAGGATTGACAGATAGCTCACCAGGGGCGTGATCAAGGCGGGAGAATACATCTTCCGCCTTTTTTTTAGCATTTCAATCACTTTTTTACGATTTTCCTTGACTTGTATTTACCAATAGTGTAATATTGTACGATATTAGTTCTTTTTTACTTTTTTCGTATACTATACAATATTATGTCTATTCCGAAGAAGAAAAAGCAGATCATCGCCACAGGGAAGGACCTCTTTTGGAAGCATGGATTCAAAAGGGTGACCATCGAAGAAGTCTGCTCCGAGGCAAACGTCAGCAAAATGACGTACTACAAGTATTTCTCCAATAAGATGGAACTGGTGAAAGCCATCATGGAAAAAACCATGAAGGAATCCATGGACCGTTACAAAGCCATCATGAACAGTGACGTGCCCTTTACGGAAAAAATCGAGATGCAGCTCCAGATGAAAATGGAGGGAACAGCAGATATCAGCAGTGAGTTTTTGGATGACCTGATGATCCACGGAGAACCTGAGATGGTGGAATACATGAGCCAGATGACGCAACAGGTCCTGGGGATAGTTTACAACGATTACATTGCTGCCCAGGAAAAAGGGGAGATACGCAAGGACATCAAACCCGAATTCATCATCTATTTCCTGAACCACATCTACGAGATGCTAAAAGACGAAAACCTCCTGAAGATGTACCGCGATCCCAACGAACTGGCCATGGAACTGACCCGGTTTTTCTTTTACGGAATTGCCAACAGACCCAACGGGAAATGAAAACGATATATCTACATATGATTCATGCCATATCCGGGCACCAGATGCGGGCGATCCAGGAAATGCCGGGAATACAGAGAATGCTGAGATTGCTGAGAATCCTGGGAATACTGGCCATCCTGGTCCTGCCGTTCAGTATGCATGCACAGAACCTGAGCCTCAACGGACAGGTAATCGGCTGGTCCACGATTAATCCCGCCGAGCCGTTCCAGGCACAATCAGGACTCCGTTACATCCCCGAACTTAAATTTGAAGTGCCCCTGGGCAATCTTTTCCTCGAAGGTGAGGGATCCCTGAACATATGGGGATCATCCACCTATGCCGGGGGAGATACCCTTGCATATGACAGCGAATTGAGCCTGTACCGTGCCTGGGTTAAGGTCGCAGGCAACCAGTGGGAATTACGCGCAGGTTTGCAAAAGATCAATTTCGGGTCGGCAAGAATGCTGCGCCCGCTGATGTGGTTCGACAGGATCGATCCGCGTGATCCACTGCAACTCACCGACGGTGTATACGGACTGCTGGGCCGTTACTATTTCCTCAACAATGCCAACATCTGGCTCTGGGGTCTGTACGGAAACAATGAAATCAAAGGCCTGGAACAATTCCCAACCAGGAAAAAAGGAATTGAATATGGTGGCCGCCTCCAATTACCGGTATATATCGGCGAAGCAGCCCTCTCCTTCCATCACCGTGAGACAGATCCGGATGCAGTATTGCCTGATTCGCTTCATACGGGCGATACCTACCCGGAAAACAGGATCGCGTTCGATACAAAAGTGGACCTGGGTATCGGTCTGTGGCTGGAAGGATCGTTGACGCAGCACAATCTTGATTTTTCACCTGTCGATTACACCACCATGCTGAATGCAGGGATCGATTATACATTCAGCATAGGCAACGGTATGAACGTAATGAGCGAGGGATTTTTCCTCCTTGCCGGAGAAAAGCCCTTCGCAACCGATCAGCAACTTTCGTTCCTGGGCGCCACGGTATCTTACCCGCTGAATATTATACACAACCTGTCAGGGATCGTATTCTATGACTTCACCAACAAGGATTTCTACAGGTTCATCAACTGGTCGATGACGTTCGATCGCTGGACCTTTTATACCATGGCATTCTGGAATCCGAACAACTACCAATTGTACAATTTTCAGCAGGAAGCCACCCTCTTCAGCGGGGCGGGATTTCAGCTGATGGCAGTATTTAACCATTAAAATTATGAAGACAACAACCCACGCCTTGCCTCATCCCGGTTACCCGCTTTGCTATAAGAGCTGGTGCGTGACTGCCCATGTGCAGGAGGATGATCCTGGTCCATAGAGATGCGATGGCCCATGTGCAGGAGGATGATCCTGATCCATAGAGATGCGAAGGATCCTGTACACTTCTCCCGGTCATGAAAGCCGGGGGATAAAAGCGACTTCAGTTAAAATATCACAAGAAATACATATTAAAATGGACAACAATACCATCATTCAAACAGACCACCTGGTGAAAAGATTTCCCATAGGAGGAGGTCATTTTACCGCCCTTGAAGACATTGACCTTCGGATCGGCAAAGGCGAATTCACCGGACTGGTCGGTCCGAGCGGTTCCGGGAAAACCACTATGCTGAACATCATCGGATCCCTTGACGATCCCTCGGAAGGGGATGCGCAGGTGTTGGGGACATCGATCAAAAACATCGGAGCCAGGCGTGCCTCAACACTTCGAAAGAAGCACATCGGGTTCATTTTCCAAACCTACAACCTGATGCCAGTTTATACGGTTTTCGAGAATGTTGAATTCCCGTTGCTGCTGCTGAAAATGTCGGATTCAGAACGAAAAAAAGCAGTCATGGATGCCCTGGAATGGGTGGGGCTGACCTCCAAGGTGAAATCGAAACCCAAGCAGCTTTCCGGGGGTGAGTCACAACGCGTTGCCATCGCAAGGGCGATGGTGAAAAAGCCCGAGTTGGTACTCGCCGACGAACCCACGGCAAACCTGGATGCAGAAAACTCTCACAACATTCTCCGCACGATGGAGAAACTGAACGAGGAGCTGAATACAACGTTCCTGTTTGCCACCCATGACGATAAGGTGATCAGGTATCTGAAAAGGATCATCTACCTCGAAGACGGGAAAGTGGTAGGAGATGAACAAGTTAAAAAATGAAAGGAGGCCGCACATGTTATCCATAAAATTAGCCATAAAGAACCTGCTTGGTGCAGGGCTCAGAACCTTCCTGAATGTTTTCATCCTCTCCGTGGCATTCGTGGTGATCATCATGCAGAACGGCTTTATACAGGGATGGAACAAGCAGGCCAAGGTCGACGTAGTCGAATGGCAGTACGGAGAGGGACAGTACTGGCACGAAAACTACGATCCCTACGATCCCTTCTCATTCCAGGACGCTCATACAGCCATCCCTGAGAGACTGAACACAGCCAGGCAGGAGGGCACCGTTGCCCCGATCCTGGTAACACAGGCCACCGTCTACCCGGAAGGCAGACTCAAGAGTATCGTACTGAAAGGGATCGATCCCCGCCAGAAAACCATCAGTATCCCAACAGACAAACTGGTCAGGGAAGGCGAGGATGTTCCTGCTATCCTGGGATCACGGATGGCCATGAATATCAAGGCAAATGTAGGTGACTACCTGCTTGTCAGATGGCGCGATGCCAACGGCATGTTTGATGCTAAAGAGCTCAAAATAACAGGATTGTTCAGAACCGACGTCCCGGCAGTGGACCTGGGTCAGGTCTGGATCGCCCTTGAAGAGCTGCAGCAGATGACGGGCCTTGACAACGAAGCCACTTTGATCGTTATCAAGGACCAATCGCACGCCGAAATGGATCTAGCCGGTTGGGAATTCCAGGACCTCGATGAACTCCTCTACGATATGAACCAGATGATCAAATCCAAATCGGTAGGAAATGCAATCATGTACCTGATACTCCTCGCCCTGGCGCTTCTGGCCATCTTCGACACGCAAGTGCTATCTATCTTCAGAAGACAAAAAGAGATCGGCACATTTATCGCCATGGGTATGACACGCCGTCAGGTAATCGGAGTCTTCACGGTGGAAGGCACCATGCATGCGGTACTGTCACTGATCGTAGGTGCCATCTGGGGAATACCGCTGCTGCTGCAACTAAAGAAAACCGGACTTCCGATGCCTGAAGGGTATGACCAGTTCGGACTGCCAATGGGCGACTCAATCATCCCGGCATACAGCCTCGGGCTGGTCCTTGTCGCTGTGGTGATCGTAACTGTCACCACAGCGATCGTCAGCTACCTGCCTGCCAGGAAGATCACAAAAATGAACCCCAACGATGCCATCCGGGGAAAAATTCAATAAAAATTTAAAGCTATGCTACGTTTCTTTATAAAAGGACTGATCCGCGACCGCCAACGAAGCCTGCTCCCCATCATTGTTGTTACCCTGGGAGTGATGCTAACAGTGTTGGGGCATACATGGATCACGGGTATCCTGGGCGATGTGATCGATTTCAATGCCCGGTTCTCAACCGGACATGTAAAGGTCATGACCAGTGAATATTTCGAGAACATCGATCAGATGCCCAACGACCTGGCCCTGCTCGAATCAGAGGCTTTCATTGCAGAATTGCAGGAAAAATATCCCGACATGACCTGGGTGGAGCGGATCAGCTTCGGCGGACTCATAGATGCCCCCGATGAAGAGGGCGAAACAAGGGCCCAGGGACCCGCTGCCGGAATGGCGCTCGACCTGCTCTCCCCGGAGAGCCAGGAGGCCGAACGGCTTAACCTGCAGAATATCCTGATCAAAGGCACCCTGCCAACATCACCTGATGAGGTGATCCTGTCGGACGAATTCGCCTCCCGGCTGGAGGTGGAGCCGGACGACCAGGTCACCCTGATCACCACAACGATGTACGGTGCCATGTCAATTACCAATTTCACCGTCTGCGGAACCATCAAATTTGGCGTGGGAGCACTTGACCGCGGAGGGATTATTGCCGATATCTCCGGAATCAGGTATGCTTTGGATATGGAAGATGCAACTGGTGAAATTCTGGGATACTTCCCGGGCGGAGAATACCCGGATGAAAAAGCCATCACGCTGACTGAAAATTTCAATAATAAGTATGCCGATGAGGAGGATCGCTTCTCACCGGTGATGGTACCCCTGAGAGACCAGAACAGCCTCACCGGGATGATCGATATTATCGGTTATATGTCTGGTATCATCATCTCTATCTTTATGATTGCTATGGCCATTGTACTTTGGAACGCCGGGCTGCTCGGCGGCCTGAGAAGATACGGGGAGATGGGGCTCAGGTTGGCCATCGGTGAACATAAGGGACATATTTATCGAAGCCTGCTCAGCGAGTCAGTTGTAATTGGTATCGTCGGTTCAGTTATCGGAACGCTGATCGGGCTGCTGTTCGCATCGCTGATGTCAAAGGGGATTGATTTCAGCGACATGATGGAGGGCTCCACAATGATGATGCCGGGTGTTTATCGCACACAAATCACTCTGGAATCCTATTACATCGGTTTTTTCCCGGGTGTGCTGGCCACAGTTTTTGGAACCGCCCTGGCAGGCATCGGGATCTACAAAAGACAAACGGCCAACCTGTTCAAAGAGCTCCAGGCCTGAAAATATGAATAACCACAAACAGAATTGATCATGAAAATAATCAACATAATAATCGCACTGATGATCCCGGGTGTGCTTGCTGCACAACCTTCAGGAGATGAAATCCTGGACAGGATCGACGAGAACATGTCGTCGGAAACACGGCACGTGATCTCGAAAATGGTCATTCACGGCACCAGGGCCACCCGTACCATCGAATCGGAAACCTGGTCGGTGGGCAACGAGAAAGCCTATACCGAATACCTCGCCCCGGCACGCGAAAAAGGCACCAAGATGCTGAAACTGGAAGACCAGCTCTGGATCTATTCCCCGGGAACGGACCGCACGATCCGGATTTCCGGCCATATGCTGCGACAGTCGGTGATGGGATCGGACCTCTCCTATGAGGATATGATGGACGATCCGGAACTGCGCGACAAGTATGACGCAGTAGTTACCGGGAGCGAGGAGATCAATGGCGCCGGTTGCTGGGTGGTGGAAATGCATGCAAATGCTCCTGATGTGGCCTACCAGTTGCGAAAGGTCTGGGTAGACAAAGTACGTTATCTTCCCCTGAAGGAAGAGCTGTATGCCAAAAGTGGAACCCTGCTGAAAAAAACCGAGCTGTTCGACATTCGTAAGGTCGGGAACCGCTGGTACCCTAGGAAAATCGTGTTCAAGGATATGCTGAAAAAAGGGGGTGGTACGGAATTTATCGTGGAAGAGATCGAATTTAACGTGGAGGTACCCGAACACCTGCTGAGCAAGGCAGCGCTCAGGTAAACAGCAGATCTGTATAAATTATTACCTTTACTTTTCTTTTCTGATCAATCACGCACACATGCAGAAAATGATGTTTCTTATTCCGGCGCTGCTCTTCACGGCGGTCCTGAATGCACAAAAAGCTCCTGTCACCGATGGATCAACCCGGTTACAAGGGTATGCTGAACACGAAAAAATGCGCGATGCCTCCCGGTTCGACAGTCTGCACTGGCAGTTTATCGGACCGACAAATATTTCAGGGAGATGTACCGACGTGGAAGCAGTGCAGCCCCGTGGTAAAAGTTATACGATCTGGGTAGGTACCGCCAGCAGCGGGATCTGGAAAAGCGTGAATGAAGGGGTAACCTTCGAACCGGTGTTTGAGCACTACGGAACCTCTACCATCGGTGACATCGCCATTGCCCCTTCCAACCCGGAGATTGTCTGGGCCGGTACCGGGGAAGCCAACATCTTCCGTTCCTCCAATGCCGGAGCCGGGGTATGGAAAACAGAAGATGGTGGAACTACCTGGACGCACATGGGTCTTGCGAATACCTTTACCATTTCACGGATCATCATCCACCCTGAAAACCCGGAGATCGTCTATGCTGCCTCTGCCGGGCATGAGTGGACCCACAACAGGGAACGTGGCATCTACAAGACCACCGATGGCGGAAAAAGCTGGGAAAAGATCCACTATATCAACGATGAAACAGGATTTATCGACCTGGTGATGCATCCCGAAGATCCTGAAGTACTCTATGCCACCTCATGGCAACGCACCAGGTTGAAATGGAACGATCCCAGGACATACACGGACCACAAAAACAACCATGTCTGGAAGACCTCAGACGGAGGAAAAACCTGGAAGAAGATGAACAGCGGACTCCCCGAACCAAACCACCGAGGAAGGATGGGCATCGACATTTCCAGGTCCAATCCCGATGTGCTGTACCTTTTAATCGATAATTATGGTGTTGCCCGCAAAGCCGAAGAAGGTGAACTCGACAACTATGGCCGTCCCCTGGAAGATGCGCTCGTTGGCGCTACCATTTTCAAATCTTCAGACGGCGGCGAACAGTGGGTGCAGACCAGCGGGAAGTCGGAAGAGATGCAACAATACATGCGGGACCATTCCTCCACCTATGGATGGGTATTCGGACAAATCAGGGTGGATCCCAACGACGAGAACAGCATCTATTCCCTGGGCATCTGGCTCAACCAATCCTTCGACAGCGGCGAAACATTCACAGAGATCCGCGATATTCATGCGGATCACCACGGGATGTGGATCGATCCCGACAACTCCAACTATATCCTGTCGGCGCACGACGGGGGATTGAGTATCTCCTACGACCGCGGAAAAAACTGGCGTAGCCTGATCAGGGAGCTTCCGCTGGCGCAATTCTATAATGTTGAATTCGACAATGCCCATCCCTTCAGGGTGTACGGTTCCATACAGGACCACCACAGCTTTTACAGCGAAGTGGACCTTTCTGCCGGCCGCGATCAGATCCGCCCCACCGAATGGGAATATACACTTGGTGCCGAAGGAAGCACCCACATTGTCGATCCACGCGACAACAACACAATCCTGGCATCCCTGTTCTATGGGAAACTGGCCAAAGCAACGGTAAGTGGCTACCCGGTGGACCAGCGTTTTATTCTTCCGGCCAACTTTGCCGAAGAAGCAGCATTCCGTGGGCAATGGATGGCACCTACGATTTTCTCTCCACATAACCCGGATATCGTTTACCACGGGGTTCAGTATGTCCTGAGATCGGAAGACCTGGGAGCGACCTGGGAGCGGATCAGCCCGGACCTCACAACCAATGACCCGGAAAAACGGGGGGATATCAGTTACCAGACCCTCACCGCCATCGATGAATCTCCCTTCCGTGCAGGCCTGATCTATGCCGGGACCGATGATGGGAAATTATGGCGAACAAAGGACGTGGGCAAACACTGGGAAGAAATTCTCGACGATCCCATGCCGGAGCGCTGGGTGTCACGCATCGTGGCTTCAAAATATGACTTTGGAACGGTATATGTGACACAGACCGGCCGCAGGGATGATGATGCCCAGGTGTATATCTGGAAAAGCAAAGATTTCGGGGAGACATGGGAAGACATTTCAGGAAACATCCCCATCGGGCCTGTGAATGTGATCCGGGAAGATCCAAACAACCAGAACATTTTATATACGGGTACAGATGTCGGGGTCTATGTTTCAACAGACAACGGCAGCACCTGGGAGTTACTGGGCGACCTGCCCTGCACCTATGTGCATGACCTCAAAATCCATCCCCGTAAAAACCTGGTGATCATTGCCACGCATGGCCGCGGGATGTTCGTGCTGAATGCAGATTTCGTTAACAAAATTCCTTGATCGGAGATCCTGTGGAAAACATACAACCATTGTTGGAGTTTTTTGGTCTATCTTGCGTACAAACCAGAAAACCAGGAGCCATGAACAGATCCATGTGGGTGATCACCACCATTTTCGCTTTCTTATTGCTCATTATAACAGGATGCGGAGATGATGAACCGTTTGTAACCACCAAGTTAATTGAATCCCAGATTTACGGCGAAATCAAAACGTATCGTGAAGCAGCCGGAAAAACCGGTCCATTCGTACAACAATTTATTATGGTAAAGGAGGCCCAGCTGTTCAGCGCAAAAATGGCTGCAGGTGTCAATGATGTGGACACTACCGGTATTGCCGTGCACTGGGACATCATCGATGACAAACTGTGGGGTGGATATAACCAGGTTACCCTTGTGCAAAGTACTCCCGATGTCAACCCGGCAGGTATCGTACAGGCCTGGGCAGAAAATCCTTTAACAAACCCCGTTTTATTAGGAGACTATACCCAATGCGGCGTGGGCGTGGAATACGACAACGACCAGGTGGCGTATGTGACGGTCATGATGATGAAAGTGGATTCGTGATTACATCATGATCTTCATAACTGTCATACCATAATTCATTTTTGTCTCAGCTGTCACCACCCGGTCAATGATGGTTCTCCAGCCGCAAGTACCCCTGCGGCATCATGTACTGCAAAATTCCCCCAGACCCGGATCCATGAATAATTCTCGTCAGTATTGATTCCAAAAACATACGGATCCACCCTCTTTTTCACCACCGTTTTACTTACCTTTAGGTGCAAAATTAAATACCTATGGACTACCGTATAGAAAAAGACACGATGGGCGAAGTGCAGGTTCCTGCCGATAAGTATTGGGGCGCCCAGACCCAGCGCTCACTCAACAATTTCAGGATCGGGAATGTGAAAATGCCCGAAGAGATCATCCGCGCTTTCGGGTACCTGAAAAAAGCCGCCGCTGCTACCAACCTCGATCTCGGGGTACTGTCAAAAGAAAAGGCAGACATCATCATGCAGGTCTGCGATGAGATCATCGAAGGCAAACTGAACGACCAGTTCCCGCTGGTGGTATACCAGACCGGATCAGGTACACAATCGAACATGAATGTAAACGAGGTCATAGCCAACCGTGCCCATGTCCTGCTCGGCAATAAGCTGGGAGAAGGAACACTGCTGATCCATCCCAACGATGACGTGAACAAATCACAGTCATCCAACGACACCTTCCCCACCGCCATGCACATTGCCGCTTACCAGGTGCTCATGGAACGCACCATCCCGGGAGTGAAAGAACTGCGCGATACCCTGAAGGATAAATCCAAACAATTCATGGACGTGGTGAAGATCGGCCGTACGCACTTTATGGATGCCACACCCCTCACCCTGGGACAGGAACTATCGGGGTATGTTTCACAGCTCGAGCATGGCCTCAAGGCACTGGTCTTCTCCTTCGACCACCTCTCCGAAATCGCCCTGGGAGGAACGGCAGTAGGAACAGGCATCAACACCCCGGAAGATTATGACCGCATCGTAGCAGCATATATCGCAAAATACACGGAGCTGTCTTTTGTCACCGGTTCGAATAAATTCGAAGGACTGGCGGCACACGATGCGATCGTGGAATCGCATGGCGCACTGAAAACACTCGCTGTCAGCCTCATGAAAATAGGGAACGACATCCGCATGCTGGCCTCCGGGCCCCGTTGCGGCATTGGTGAGATCATCATCCCGGCCAACGAACCCGGCTCGTCGATCATGCCCGGCAAGGTGAACCCAACCCAGGCAGAGGCGCTCACCATGGTGTGCGCCCAGGTGATGGGCAACGATGTGACCATCAACATCGGGGGCAGCAACGGTCATTTTGAACTGAATGTGTTCAAACCGGTGATGATCCACAACTTCCTGCAATCGGCCCGGCTGATTGGTGACGCCTGTCTCTCCTTCAATGAAAACTGTGCAGTGGGAATTGAACCGAACCTCGAGCGGATCAAAGAGAACCTGGACAACTCCCTGATGCTGGTGACGGCGCTCAATACCCATATCGGCTATGAGAAAGCTGCCAAAATCGCCAAGAAGGCACACGAGGAAGGCTCCACACTGAAGGAAGCCGCCCTGGCATTGGAATACCTCACGGAGGCTGAATTCGACGAGTGGGTGGATCCTTCGAAGATGATCGGTAAAAGGTAAACACACAACTTGCCTGGGTTCCCTGGCCGGATACCGGGAAATATTCTCCCGGTATTCCGGGGTTTTTATGCTGTTCCAATTCGTGCGATGCAGACCTGGTAAACTTACACTTACCAGATCATTCCGCTAAGGCACTGCTCTCCCCGATCACGTAGCCGGTCGCGACACTGTAAACATGATGTATAATATGAAACAAAATGTTGGCAGTCAGGCCGCATTGTAGTTACTTTGCAACTTCTGAACCGAATCATGTCCCAATGACAAAAAACCGACTTTTTGAGGAATTTCCACCGGTATCATCCGGGGAATGGAAAGAAAAGATCATCACCGATCTGAAGGGTGCCGACTTTGACAGGAAACTGGTGTGGCGCACAGGAGAAGGATTTGATGTGCAACCTTATTACAGGAAGGAAGACCTTGACGAAACAAATACCCCGTCTGTTCATTCAGGCCACGCGCTGACGGGTACAAAGCAAGGCAACATGTGGATGATCATGCAGGACCTGCTGGTGGATCCCGATCCCGAAACCTGCAATGCCAGGATCCGGAAAGTACTGGAACGTGGTGCGCAGGCCATCGGGCTCGATTTCAGAAATATC
>JARGFP010000029.1 GCA_029210585.1 Bacteroidales bacterium | reverse complement strand
TATCCTACCTCGCAAAACCCTTCCGGACAGAGGAACTGAAGGTGAAAATCGATTCGGTGCTTTCTTTCCGCCGGGAACTGATCAGGAGGTACAGCTCCGCAAGCGCATTGCCAGCCGAAAGCATCGCGCATACTGCAAAAGACGAGGCGTTCCTGAATGAAGCCACCCGGGTGGTGCATGCCCACCTCGACGATACGAAGTTTGATGTGGACGAATTCTGCGCCGAAATGAAAATCAGCCGCACGTTGCTGCACAACAAGCTGAAGCATATCACCGGGCTTTCCACTACTGAATTTATACGCACCATTCGCCTGAAGAAGGCCTTTGTATACCTCAAAAAAGGAGATTTCTCCGTTGCAGAAGTGGCCTACAAATGCGGCTTCAACGACCCGAATTATTTCTCAAAATGCTTCAGGAAGATGTACCAGGTCTTCCCCTCCCGGGTGAACGGGTGACACAGGCAAAATCCCAAATCAGAGGTGTTGCGAAATATAGCCAGGAAGGGCATTCCGCTCATCATCATTGGTTGTACACTTTCCTTCTGACCGCCGGCAACTGTGGAATATTTTTACCATGTTGTTGATTTTCGTCACAATTTTCTGTGCAGGACAACACCCTGTTTCCAAACGGCTTCATGGAGCATAATGCCCGCATCCGGTGAGTTTGCACAGGTACAGTTTGCTTTACTGGAAATCCTATCTGAACATCTTTCTCTTTTCGTAAGGGAAGCCGCTCTTTGGCACATCTTTGGTAATATCGGATACCGTAACAGCACAAAGACCGGAATGTAAACAAATGACCAACTCAATATATTAAACCTCTTCCGCATGTACATCGAACCGCCGGACGAAGATGCATTAAATAAAAACAGCTCACCATGAATTACATTTACAAATTCCAGGACCTTGATAATTCCAAAGTAGCCGAAGTAGGTGGTAAAAATGCCTCGCTCGGAGAAATGTTCACCAGTCTCGAATCAAAAGGGGTGCGCGTTCCCGACGGGTTTGCCACTTCCGCAGACTGTTACCGTGACTTCCTCGAGGCCAATGACCTGGAAAAGCCCATACGCGAATTGCTTGACAAGCTCGACCCGGAGAAGATGGACAGCCTGGAGGAGACAGGCAGTGGCATACGTAAAAAGATCATGGAAGCCGATATCCCGGATAAGATCGGAGAAGCCATCATTGAGGGATACATTGAATTAAAAGACAGGGAAAAAGAAGTCAGCAGCGTTGCCGTCAGAAGCAGTGCCACGGCCGAGGATCTGCCCGAAACAAGTTTTGCGGGACAACACGATTCGTTCATGAACATCAAAGGGGAGGAAGCCCTGCTGAATGCCTGGAAAAAATGCGTGGCATCCCTGTTTACCGACCGGGCCATCAAGTACCGGGAGGAAAATGGCTTTGAACACATGAAGGTGGCGCTCTCGGTGGGCGTCCAGAAAATGGTCCGTGCCGATCAGGCCTCTTCAGGAGTGGCATTCACCATTGATCCCGACAGCGGATTTGAAAATGTGGTCCTGGTGAACGGCACCTGGGGTCTTGGCGAGAACGTCGTGCAGGGAACGGTAAGGAGCGACGAATTTTACCTTTACAAAAAAGCGCTGAAGGAAGACAAAAGGTCCATTCTCACCAAACGCATCGGCAGCAAGAAAAAGATGATGGTCTTCAGCGATGATGCTGATGATCCTGTAAAAAATATTGATACCCCTGAAGAAAAGCGTTCGCAGCAGGTGCTGACCGATGAAGCGCTTATCGGGCTGGGGAAATGGTGCCTGGCAATCGAGGAGCACTACGACAAGCCCATGGATATTGAATGGGCGGTAGACGGGGAGACCGGGGAGATGTTTATTGTGCAGGCAAGGCCGGAAACCGTGCATTCAAGCAAGGAGGACAAGGCGAAACTAAAAACCTATTCCTTTGATGACAAAGGGGAATCCCCTGTGCTGGAAGGAATCGGTATCGGGAATAAGATTGTCTCGGGAAAGGTAAAGATCCTTGACTCCCCCGACGATGCCGGTAAACTTGAGGAAGGTGAGGTCCTGGTAACGGAAATCACCAATCCCGACTGGGATCCGGTAATGAAGAAAGCCTCAGCAATTGTCACCAAAAGTGGTGGCAGGACAAGTCATGCAGCGATCGTGGCCCGCGAACTCGGTGCCGTGGCCATCGTGGGAACAGGCAATGCCACCGAAACCCTGGAAGACGGGCAGGAGGTTACTGTATCCAGTGCCGGGGGAACCGAAGGAAAAATCTTCGACGGGACCAGGGAGTGGAACGAGGAGGAAATTGACACCAGTGAAATGGAAGATCCTGATACAAAAGTGATGCTGATCCTGGCACATCCTGGCACCGCATTTAACAATGCACAATATCCTGTTGACGGGGTCGGGCTGATGCGGCTGGAATTTGTGATCAACAGCGAGATCATGATCCATCCCATGGCACTTTTAAAATTTGATGAACTGGAAGATAAGGAGGCTAAGAAGGAGATTGAAAAACTGACTTCCCGGTACGATGACAAAAAGGAGTATTTTACCGACAAGCTCTCAATGGCAGTGGGAACCATAGCTGCAGCATTCTATCCCAGGGAAGTGATCGTCAGGATGAGCGATTTCAAATCCAATGAATACAGTGAACTGATCGGTGGAAAACAGTTTGAACCGGAAGAGGAAAACCCGATGGTCGGATTCAGGGGTGCCGCAAGATACTACCACGAAGGATACCGGGAAGGTTTCGCCCTTGAGTGCGAAGCCATGCGCATCGTAAGGGACGAAATGGGCCTGACCAATGTAAAATTAATGATCCCGTTCTGCAGAACCTTCGACGAAGGCAAAAAGGTCATTGAGGAGATGGAGAAGAACGGGCTGAAACGGGGAGAGAACGACCTGGAAATATATGTCATGACCGAGCTCCCTGTAAACGCCATCAGGACGGAAGCCTTTTCGAAGATCTTCGACGGCTTTTCAATCGGATCCAACGACCTTACGCAGCTTGTACTGGGCGTCGACAGGGACTCGGAACTTGTCAGCCACATTTTCAGTGAGCAGGACCCTGCCGTAATGGAAATGATTGAGATGTCGATCCGTATAGCAAGGGAGAACTATAAGGAGATTGGTTTATGTGGCCAGGCTCCGAGTGACTTCCCCAAGTTTGCAAAATTCCTGGTTGAGAACAAGATCAACAGCATTTCATTCAACCCGGATGCTGTTGCTTCGGGAATCAGGAACATCGTTGAAGCAGAAAAAAACTTAAAAACATGATCATTGTAGTATTTGGCCTGCCCGGCACCGGGAAATCCTGCCTGGCCCGGCACCTTGCTGAAGATACCCGGGCTTTGTACCTGAACACGGATATTACCAGGGAAATGTTGAATAAGCAGGGAAAGTATGACAAAGAGACAAAACGCGAGGTGTATGAAAAAATCCTGGAAGAAATCACCCGACCGGACGCGCAAAGGAGAACGGTGATTGTCGACGGGACATTCAGCAATAAATCATTCAGGCACATGTTCAACAAACGATCATGGGAACTGGAGCGATACCTGTACTATATTGAATTGAAGGCAGCGGATCATGAAGTAAAAAAACGGATGAAGAAAGACCGTGCGTACAGTGAGGCGGACTATTCAGTATACAAAAAAATGAAAGCGGCGTTTGATTACATGCCCGAACAACACCTTGTGATGCGGTCCGACAAACTTGGAATTAATGAAATGAAGGAAAAAGCAAAGGCTTTATTCAATGGAAAAAGAACAGATTCAGCAACTGTTAGAGACATGCAGGTTCGATGACAGCTGCGAGGACGCCAGGCTGATCGAGACACATATCTCCTGGGTTGTATTGACAGATCATTTTGCGTACAAATTCAAGCGTCCTGTAAAATATTCATTCGTCGATTTTTCAACCCGGGAGCTCCGGGAACACTATTGCCATCTCGAAGTGGAGCTGAACAGGCGGCTTGCGCCCGATATGTACCTGGGTGTGGTGGCGGTCACCGCGGATGGCGTTAAGGAGGATGCAGATCCCGGCAGCGAAGAGGTGATCGGTCATGCCGTAAAAATGAAACGAATGGACAACAGGCGGCGGATGGACCGGTTGCTGAAACTGCGGAGCGTGCATGATGAAGATATTGACAAACTCGCAAAGATGCTGGCAGCGTTTCACGAAAATACACGGATTGTGAAGAATGCCTTCAACACGACTGCATTTCATGAAAAATACAGTGATATATTGAGTGTGAAGGATTATACCAGGGAATATTGCGGTACGGGTTACCTGGAAAGGACCAGGGAATGTGTCACACAGTCGTACCTCTTCCTGAACCTGAACAGGAACCTGATGAATCATCGTGTGATCACGGATCACCAGCGCGATTGCCACGGGGATTTGAACTGTACAAATATATTCCTGTACGACGAACCGGTCATTTTCGATTGCATCGACTTCAACAAGGAATACCGGGTAATGGATGTGCTCAGTGAAATCGCGTTTCTCTGCGTTGAGCTTGACTTCCACGGGTATGCCCAGCTTGGTCATGATTTTTACAATACGTACATGCAGGCGGCCGGGGAAGAGGTGAACGGACAAACCGGGATGCTCTTCAATTATTACAAAAGCTACCGGGCCAATGTCCGCGCCAAGGTTACTGCCATCAATGCAGTCAGCAACAAAAAGGAAAAACAGAGCGCAGCCGACGTGAAGTCCTATCTTGACCTGATGAACATTTACATCGGCAAATTAAATCTGAAACCAGTCAAAGGCAGACAAATACCAGGCAGTATTGTATCGGAGGCCTCCGGGTAATGACACAAGCGAAGCCTGGCGCGTACCTGATGAGGAGTATGCTTGTTACCTGGTATACAGCGTTTATTGAATACCTGGCATAATGTGCATTGCGCTTCTCTTTGTCTGCATCTTCCTGCGCTTTTTACTTCCCCTATTCCCGTCGGCATTGTTGCTGAATGTATTTCCGGCATCGGTCAGTGCTGAAATGGAATCAGCATCAACAGGCACCCGTACAATCGCATTTTTTGCAACGTATGTACATAATCGGCCCGGAATCACGTTATTTGTACAATAAGATTGTCTGGAAATGCATATAGTTAATACATCGCGTCCTGCCAGGAATGTGCAGGTGTTGCTCTGCGTTCTCTGCGCAGGCTTTTTGCTGATTTGCGTGCAACCCAATGCACTGGCGCAGACAAAACCAAGTGCAAGGTCGCAGCTGGTATACAAAACACTGGATATCGCCAATCTCAATGAAAGGATCTTCGAAAAGCTGCTGGACAATCCGCCCAGGGGAAAGGAAGCCGTTACGGCGGAGAAACTGCATCCTTCACTGGAGGTGGAGCAGCGCACCGTAGATGGCTTCACCATGCTTACCATCACTGCCTCGCCATCAGCCCGGAAACACATTTTCTTCCTGCACGGGGGTGCCTATGTTGCGGAGGCCAGCGCCGGACACCGCAGGCTGATCGAACTGCTGGCCAGGGAATACGGCTACAGGGTGACCTTCATTGGCTATCCCCTGGCACCCGAGCATGATATCCTAACCAGTCTTTCTTTGCTGGAACAAGCCTACAGGCTGCTTGTGCAAGAGTATCCTGGTGATGTATTTTGCCTGGCGGGTGATTCTGCCGGTGGCGGACTGGCCCTTTCACTGTTGCAAAAGCTGAGGGATGAAGGTGTGGAGACCAGGCCTGAAAAGACCGTGCTCTTCTCGCCCTGGCTGGATGCGGGCATGACCAATCCAGGCATCGACACCCTGGTGGAAAAGGATGTGCTGCTGCACAAAGAGGGATTGGTGTCATGCGGAAAATTGTATGCAGGCGGACTGGAACTGAGCGATCCGCGTTTGTCGCCCATATACGGGGACCTGGATGGTTTGTCACAGATCAAGGTCTTCGTGAGCGCACACGAACTCTTCTATCCCGATTGTATCCTGCTGCTTGAAAAGGCGGCATCAGCCAGGGATACATACGTGAACCTTTCCGTAAAGGAGCAGATGGTACACGACTGGGTGATCCTGCCACTCCGGGAGCGTGATGAAGCATTGAAAGAGGTGGCTGCGTTTTTTTAATCAACGGGAGGGTCAGCAGTGCAATGACCAGGAGCCTTGAATATTTCATGATTTGCTTTGTCCAGGAGCATATGACAATTTACCTGCATGTTCAGTTCAACATCAGAGATAAAGATGCTATAAAGTCCGCAAGGCAGAAAACATTAAATTGTACCAAACTGATCTCTAAAGACATGCAAACCGTACGTTTAAGAAATTAAAAAATCCATGATATTCAAATATTCAATCTGTTCTGGCAGAGGCGTTTTATTGCTCTGATACATCGAGATAATGAATAATTTTGTGGATTTATCCTCCATATATTTTTGTAAAAGCAAAAGACTGGATATTTCCCGTTTTAGATTCTCTTCCGTTAAATGATAGCAAACCTGGTAGCCCAACACCTGATTATGGTCTGATTTTACAATGAAGTCCACCTCTTTTCCTTTATCATCGCGTCCCAGGAAAACATGGACTGTCCCATGTCTTCTGGCAAGATGCTGGAAGCAAATATTCTCAAGTTTATCTTCAATATCGGCAAAGTGACAGAATAAATTATCAGTGAAATAGAATTTCTTGTTAATGTCAAAAATGCTTTTGGTTTTCCATGAAAACTTCTTCAACTTTTCTATAATCCATGCATTTTCGAGATAGGAAATATATTGTTCAATAGTGGGTTCACTGGCATTGGCGATGTTTGATATTTTCCGATAGCTGATAATATTTCCTGTGTTCTTCTCAAGGTATTGCATCAGGTTCTTCAACAATTCGAATGACCTAACGTTATATCTCTCTGCAATATCACGAATGACAATTTTATCGATTAGTGACTTTCTATAAGATATTTTGGTTTCATCCGGAAGCTCAAATGTCTCACAAATCCCGCCGAAATTCAGATAATCTGACAATAATCTGTTCAACTCATTTTTATACTCAGAACGATCAAAGGCATTTTGAAAAGGAATTCTTTTATATTCTAACATTTCTTTGAAGGAGAACGGGAAAAGATCATATTCAAGAATTCTGCCGCCCAGTGTACTGGAAAATTCTTTGGACAGCAACTGTGCATTTGAACCGGTAATGTAAATGTGATGTTCAGTAGCATCATAAATAGTCCGAATAAATTTTTCCCAGTTACCAACATTTTGAACCTCGTCAAAAAACAAGTAGACCGGTTTTTTTGGATTTGTACCTGACATAAACAGATCATATACTCTCCTTAACGCTAAAGTATCCCTGATAAAACTTAACCAGTCATTTTCAAGATTTAAGAAAAGTATATTTTGCCTGGGTATTCCTTCACCTACCAGTTGTTTATACAGTCGCTTCAAAATAAACGATTTCCCACTGCGCCTCAAACCTGTAATTACTTTCAAAGGTTTTGGAACAAACAGGACTTTCTTTATTTCCAGTTCTCTTGATCTTACAATCCCTTCATCTGTAAGTGATACACTCTCTACAATAATATCAGCCAACTCCTTATAGGATATCATATTCAATATCTTTACTTAGAAGCTAATATATAATTTTTATTTTATATATTTGCGCAATTATATAATTCTTTATTTATATTGCGTCGTTCAATATCTTGAATACCGCTCAAAACAGACACAATATTCTGCCTCGTGAAACACCACATTCCTATATATCGATCCGACCATTTTGATCGATAATTTGTCAGACAGTTACGCTTATGCCAGGCAGCTACTCTTGTAATACCGTATAAATAAAAATTTCAAAATGAGCGAGTTGCAGGATTAAAAAAAAAAGACCCTAACCGATAAGGTCAGAGTCTAAAGTGGAGCCGCGGGGGATCGAACCCCGGTCCAAACGAGAAACCAATATGCCTTCTACATGCTTAGTCTTTCCTTGGTTGTAGGGAGTTGACAGGCGAAAGACGACCGATCAACACCTTAGTTCCTGGTGTTTCGCCCCGGAGTCGGAACTCCTCCGGTGGCTATCCCGTTCTAACTGCACCTCCTGTTGGAAACCCGATAGGGAACAAAGTTTCCGGAGATGTCCCGTCCCGGTATCTAATACCGGGATGAAGCGAATTTTACTGAGTAAAATTACGCAGCGAGAGCATAATTGTTATTGCCAATTATAAGTGTATGACCTGGGATTAACGAGCCAAATCACCACGCTCGACATGCTTACATACCTGTTTTACACGCTGTCAAATCCAACTCGGCCCCGGTATGTTGCTGCACCGTTGTGCAGCCTGTAAATATACAAAATTCGCGCCAAAAAAAGAGGCTGCCACCGGCAACCTCCCATTTTATTTCAGATTAATTCTGCAACGCCTATCGTCAGGCACGCAATTTCTTATTCAGCAAACGCTTTACAGTGTTTTACTTTGTCTGCAGCGCCATAGGGTTCATGTACCGCTCCAGGTGCTACTCAGCGGTGAAAGTCACATCAAACTTCAGGTTGATCATATCGTTGATGAAATCATCCTTCAGCTCGGCAAAAATCTTCTTCGACTTGAAATTGACGCCCCAGAGGGTACGGTCAATGGAAAATTCGTTGGTGCCTACATGCACTTGGTTTTCGCTCACGTGAATAGCAGCAGGGAATGTGATGCTCTTGGTCTCGCCCCGCATGGTCAGATTACCGGTCACTTCGTGGGTGGGTTGCACATCACCTTCAGCAGCACTGCCACTGAATTCCCTGATGGATACGATGTCAAACTGCGCAGTGGGATACTGCTCGGTGTAAAAGAAATCCTCCGACTTCAGGTGTCCGACGAGACGGGCATTCATGTCCCCTTCCAGGTCATGGTTCACAATGGAATTCAGATCGATCGTAATGCTTCCGGAAGACACCGTACCATCGGCAACTTTCACCTGGCCGTCACTGACTACTACCGTACCAATATGCTCACCGGTAGGCTTCACGCCACGCCAGTCAACTTCACTGTCAGGCTTTATTTCATACACTGCCCCGGATGAAGCAGCAGCTTTTTGTGCATCTCCCGTTTTTGCCTCATCGGCGTTCTTCGGATTGTTACATGCAAATGCAAGGGATGCGATCAAGGGTATTAAAAATATTTTTCTCATCTTCTTAAAATTAATTATGTACAACAGGTTGATTGATTATATCATATATAATACACACAGTAACCTGTTTTGTTCGTTAAAGATTGTTAAAAATACACAGTAACCGTGAAATCAGCAGGATCGATCAGTGTTTTACATACTTCAGCGTATGCCCGTCTGCTGTGTTCCTGATAAAATAGATACCCCCTGGCAAACCGGTCAAATCCGCCGTTCCTGATTCATCCAGGTGAAAGGAACCTACCCTGCTCCCGGTAATATCATATATGTGAAACAATGCGGCGAACTCCCCTTGCCGGTTATGCAACCGGAGCATCCCGTTGCCCGGGTTGGGATATATCCTGAAAGAAGTTTCTTCCAAAGGCTGGCTGGATGAAGGTTCCGAAGTTTCATCCTTTGCAAGATCAGCACTGACAAACACAAGCGGGTATGGGAATACGGTACTGCCATCCCTCCCGGCATAGCGGTTGGTAAAGGCGAACAACCCCGGACCTGTCTTATTATCCGCTGATTCATTTCCTGGTAACACTGAGAAATTATTCTTGATGGGCACCTGGTAATGAAACCGCATCACATCCATACTGTCCGCCACCTCAAATCCAGGCAGAAACCCGGTGGGTTCCAGCCCGTCTTCACTCAGCTTCCAGATTTCCGGCAGCGAATCCTTGAAGTTCAGGTACAGGTACGCTACTCCATCCGGATACGGATGCACGCTGATCTTCCGCAAGGTATCCGTCGCTGCAAAAACGGTGTGCTTTTCAAATTCCCGGACTGAATTGTGCGCAATGTACAGCTCCGGCCCCTCCGGTCCGTATGGAATAAAATAAGTGAAATACATATGTCCGTGCCGGTCGTAGTCAAGATCGAACCGGTTGTAGGTGGCATAATCACTTTGCTCCAGAATCACCTCCTCATCGGTCCACCCATCCACACCCTTCATGATCACCTCCAGGTTGTGGTATTTCGAATCATTGGCATGCCGCTGGTATACGCAGATGATCGTATCGTTCTGACCCTCGGCAAGCTTGCACACGTGAAAGGTGGAATGGTCGATCGGACGGTCGTTGAATACCTTGATGGTCACCAGCTCTGACCAGCTGTTTGCAACCGGATCATATATCGCTTCGAACAACTCCCCCCCGTAGTTCATCCAGCCATACTTGTACAGGATGGCATGCACCTGTCCGGATTTTGTAGTAATGGTCCCGAATGGCAGCAGCCCGCTGTTCCCGATTGGATACCGTATGAGATCCACGTCCCAGCTTTCACCGTTCTGAACAGCACCCATGATGGTATAGTGAAATTCTGAACCAAAGGCCACAGTGCCTGATGATGTAAAGTCAGCATTGAAGGTAAACACAATCACCAGGCGGCCATCAACGGTCATGCCTGCCATGGCGGCATATACATTGCCTGCATGACCGGTATCCACAAAATGCTTCTCCCAGGTCACCCCCTGGTCCGCCGATACATAATAATATAACTTATAATTGTCTACAAAAACAAAGTAAATGTTGCCCTCCGGTCCGATCACCGCCTGGTCCCAGTAATAGTTCAGCGTGCGGCAGAAACCGTTGCTCAGGTAGGATTCGGTGGTATCCACCTCGTTGAAAAAAAACTGCGCTACCTGTGCAAATGATGCAATGGAAATCGTTGACAGGAAAGCTGCCAGTGCCAGAGTAAGAATCCCCCTGCGGCAACAAATGGGTAGTTGTAGATGCATGATATGAAGGTTTTTAGGAATTAATGGTAAAAATTATGAAATAGGAAACACCCGGAGATATAAGATTTCACAAATGCGTTCATGAATTCACAATTTTTGCGTTAAATTTGTATATGCAGCCCTCTCAACATGAAAGGCAGCCCCAACAACCTGCGAAACAGACTGGCAAATCATGAGTATCAGCCTGAAGACCGTCGCCCTGCTGGCGCCCTCCTTTGTCACCCTTTTCTGGGCGGTGATTCTCTATATCCGCAACCATTCCGACAGGAATCCCGGATTCTACATCTCCTCCCTGATGCTGGCATTCTTTCTCGTATTTACCTCCATCCTTCCCTTCTATACGGGAAATACCAGGTACTACCTGCTGCTCGAACCGGTATACTTCCTGGCTGTATGCACCATCTTCCCCCTCACCTGGTTGTATGTCAGATCTGTCACCCGCCGCTCCGTCATTCGCACCAAGGACCTTATTCATTTTATTCCCGCAGCAGGAATATCCATTGTTGCGTTCTCTTGTCAGATATTGACAGACAGCGAATCCATGCATGCCTATGGCACAGGGCAGGCATACCCATCCGGAGGCGGACTTTCGGCGCAACTCCCATACCTCGTAAATTACCTCTCCAAGGTGGTGGTGGCGCTCCAGGTCCCCTACTATTTTCTCCGGAGCCGCAGGCTGATCAGGCAACACCGCGCACGGGTCGATAACTACTTTTCAGGGCTGAAAAATTACTACTTTAACTGGATCCGCATGTTCCATATCGTGTATCCCGGTGCTTCCCTGCTGGGGTTGTACCTCCTGCTGAAAGGCAATAAGAACCTCGACAGCACTCCGGGACCTGTATTGGTATTGGTGTTCCTGCTCCTGAGCGGTGTCTTTTTCGTGATCGCCTACATAGCCAACCACCAGCGCTATATCGAAAACGGGGAATTTTACAAAACGGGTGCGGATGAACCCGACAGCAACGGGCATCATCTCCATGTCCCGGAAGGACTGAAAAAATCGCTTGAAAGATTGTTTGAAACACAGCGCCCCTACCTGCAGCACGACCTGAAGATCACTGATGTGGCAAGCAGCCTTGGCACCAACAGGACCTACATCTCACGATTGATCCACGCGCATTTCGGAACCAATTTCAGTGGTTTTGTAAATGCCTTTCGCGTACAGGAAGCGATGCGGCTTTTCAGACAGGAGGCATCCAGGAATTACACAACAAAAAGCATCGCCGATGCAGCAGGTTTCAACAATTACAATTCATTTACCGCAGCATTCCACCGTGAAACGGGCATGACCCCGGGACAATACCGGGAGAAGGTGCAACACCACTAGTATGCACTGGCTACAGAGCCTCCGGGGCAGCAGAGCTTCCGGGGCCACAGAGTCTTCGTGGAAGCAGGGTATCCATAGACGTATTGTATCCATGATCACCGCGATTCCCCGGGCAAACAAAACCCGCCATCTGTGTATTTTTGATACAAAACTGTGCTGAAATGCCACAATACAGCAATGCAGGCAGACCCCAAAAGGATTCCCCGGCAATGTTGACAGCAGGCCTGCAACTTGTACTGACACTGGAATCCGGCAGAACCTGAACACTATTTCCTTTCAGCGATGGCATACTTTTGGAATACAGGTTGGCTAAACTCAGCAAGGTGGAAAACAAGAGAATCAAGTTCAACAATATCGACGCAGCAATTTTTTTGCTAAAATCAGGAGCACCTCAACTGGAACAGGTACTGAAATGGAAAGGAATACAGGTACATGTCCTGAACCTTGGAAAAGCATTCAATGACCGCCTCGCAGCACAACTCTCCGACCAGGTCAACCGCATCTGTGTGACCCGTCTGATCAGCGACAGTGAAAAAGCCAGGATTTCGGTGCGCATACGCAAACTGCTCCTGGATGAAGGAATCACAGCAAAGCGTACCGTTCTGTTTGCAGATGATCCTTCCCTGATCAGGGCCGCAAAAAAGAAAAGTATTTTCATCCTGGCAGGCATTGCCGGCAATTCCAATGGCAAAAGGAAATTCTATGAAGCAGGAGCCAATATCGTCGTACGCGACATCAACAACATCGACATATTCACCGGCAAAGCTGATTCGGCCCCCCATTACTCACAGGACATACCCGGCCTCTTCGATCACGTGGAGCATTTCAGCAAACAAATTAAAAACAAGCAACCGGTATTCTTCTTCGACTACGATGGTACGCTATCTCCCATCGTTAAGGATCCTGAAAAGGCCTATATGACGGAACACCGACGGGATTTACTGAGCGAACTGTCAGAGCATCATACTGTTGCTGTGGTCAGCGGAAGGGATCGTTCAGCCATTCAATCCTTTGTCGACCTCGACAATATCATCTATGCCGGTAGTCACGGATTCCGCATTTCAGGTCCGGGCGGCATACATATGGAGATGGAAAAGGCGCAGGAATTGCTGCCCCGACTGAACAAGATGGAGAAACAGCTTACAATCATGCTTGAAGAAATGATCGAAGGTGTGCAAATCGAGAGAAAACACTACGCCATCGCCATTCACTACAGGAATGCCCCGCGGGGCACCTACAAAACGATCGTTGAAATGGTAAATACAGTGATCGGCGGCGACAAGGATTTTAAAAAAGGCCGGGGCAAAAAACTGCTGGAGATCAAACCTTCAATGAACTGGCACAAAGGCAAAGCGCTCGAATGGATCATGGACAAGCTGAATTTCTCCTGGCCTGATGAATACCTGCCGATGTATATTGGTGATGACATTACAGATGAAGATGCATTCAGGACCCTGGCCGACGACGGACTGGGAATCCTGGTAGGTAGTCACAGCCTGCTCTCTGCTGCCACGTACCACCTGGACAGCGTGGACCAGGTAGACCAGTTCCTCGAAGAACTCCTGTACAACCACCTTCTGAAGAATTAGACAACTTGGCGCATTCCGTATCAGAACAAAAGCAAAGAAAGGGAGTTGCTCCTCCCCTTCATTGCATTAGTAATAAAAGTGATCATTTCACTGTCGGATCAGTACCTCAGCAGCGCATTCAGTTCCGTACCCTGCAACGGCATCTCCTCTGCTTCGGAAATAAAGACCTCCCCGCCATTGAGCAGGGTATGCACAGCTGCAAGGTTATACAGTGAGGCCTGGTAGCTCCTGTCTCCAGGTGCTGCCAGCTCCACAGTTCTGTTTTCCATATCATAGATCCCGAACAGGTCCTTGTCCTCTTCAATGAAGAGCGTATCAATCCTCCTGTCCACAGCAGCCGGGATGATCTCCCGGACATCACTGCTGGCTTTTGATCCGGCCGAGGCATCGCGCAAGGCGTGTTTCTTTTCCTCACGTACATTCCTGAAATGGTCCTCCACAAGGAGCCAACCTTCCTCATGCAGTTCCAGCGGGTCCATTTCATCGGGATTCCCGCTGATATGTTCTTCAGATAAATCGGAATAAGCCGTAACTTTTTTGTAAACTGGGTAGTATTCATCCACACAGGCCAGCACCAGTGGTGCCTGCTGTTCTTTCAACACTTGCATCACGCCGTTGTCGACGGCCCGGAAGAATTTTTCCTTCTCCGCTCCCTTGTCATCCTTACCTGCACCCTGTCCATGGAACATGGCACCACTGTCTCCCCCGTGTCCGGACCTGTTCTGTAATGATTTCTGCTCAAAATCATACCCCACAACATCCTCCAGTCTGCCTGGTGTCAGATCATCCACCACAATCTCCCCGATAAAATGTTTCGAGCATTCATATAGTTTCACATGCTTCATGCTCACCGAAAGCAGGTAAAAAATCCCATCATCATTGAAATAGGGAATGACCGGCAACATGTAATAGTGGTCCCTGACATAGGTCTGCTGCCTGAAATGCACCGGCAGTGTAAACGTATGGAACTCTTTTCCATTCGTATACACGGCAAGTCCGTCCGACTGGTTTCTCCAGAACCGGACATTGTCCAGCAGCTTCTCTACCGGGCCAAGGACCGCCTTTTTCTCTTTCGCCGACAATCCCTCTTCATCCAGGATATTGCCCACCTCTTTCAAACTGTTCTTCAGCCGCAACTGGCCATGGCCCTCATCCACGTGCCCGCCTGCCCTTTCGGTTGGAATAAAAATTGAAACGCAATTGGTCCCGTGCACGCCAGCCAGCTTCAGCAACTGCTCACGCGTCATCAATCCAGTGTCGGTACTGTACTTTGTCTTCTCCATAATTTGCTTTTTTTTCTGACTACTTACAGGTATAACCGCCATCGATCACAAGCTCGGTGCCCGTCATGAATTTCGATTCTTCGCTGGCGAGGAATACGATCCCCCAGGCAATGTCTTCCGGTTCACCAATGTGCCCGATGGGGTGCAGTGCATCCAGGTTTTTCCTGAATTGCTCCACTCCTACTTCGGATGCTTCTCCCATGGCCCTGACCAGGGGTGTCCATATAAATCCGGGGTGGATGGAGTTGACCCTGATATTGTCTTTGGCATACTGGATGGCATCTGTCTTTGTCATCAGTCTCACCGCGCCTTTGGAGGCATGGTAGGGTGGAATATCAGGTGCACTGATGATCCCGTAAATGGACGACATATTAATGATATTGCCCTTCCCGTTTTTTTTCATGAACGGAATTACATGCTTCGTGCACAGGAAAACACCATTCACATTGATAGCGATTACCTTCTGCCATTCATCCAGTTCAATCTCGTGTGTGGGCTTGTTCACCCCGGAAATACCGGCATTGTTCACGAGTACGTCGATACTGCCGAACTTTTCGTTTACCCTGGAAAATACCTTCTGAACGGCATCCTCGTCCGATACGTCCAGGTGCCAGTAGGCTGCCTTTCCTCCTTCGTTCTCAATCTCTTGTTTCAATTCCTGTCCTTCCTCATCGGCAATATCAGTAATTGCAACGGTTGCTCCTTCCTGTGCAAGCTTCCTGCATCCCTCACGACCGATTCCCAGTGATCCGCCTGTTACCAGCACTACTTTTTTTTCTAATCTTTTCATCGCTTATACGTTTTTGTTGGTTTGTTATAATGTTACTGACCTGTCGTGCATCCAACGCCGTTCCAAAATGCGCAGGAGGAATAAAAAACATATTCCTCCCACGGGGTCGCAGTCCTTTCCTGAACAACCGGGCAGTGACCTTCGGACAGTCTAAAAGTCAGCGCCGCCTCCCTGTTGTGGAATGGGGTGATTTTTCATTAATAGTGTGTAGGATTTCCACACCTTATTGCATCGGACAACCACCGGTATTAAATTCCGGCAGGCTCCGTATGGTTATTATTTTGCTTGCCCTCAATTGGCAGATGGCAGTAGTTTTTCGTACCTTTCACAGAAGGATTCCGCATATTTCATAGCCGGGATCCAAATGTTACTCTGTTGGAATCAGCATATTTCCCTGCAGGATTCCGAATGGTTCTCTTAAGGGTGCTGCACCAACTGCCGGGTGGCCCGAATGTTGTTTGTACTGATACATATTCCAACAAAAAAACCACTGTCATGTATACGATTATCTTCATTCTACTGCTGGCACTCGCCATATTCATAACTTACCGGGGGATCACCAGGCGGAAATCCGCGCTGACCGCAACAGGCATTGCACTGGGTGCCCTCACCTTGCTGTTTTTCTGGTTCATGGGCTTCTGGAGTGAGAAGCTCTGGTTCGACGAGCTGGGTTACGGGGACAGGTTCTGGACCGTCTGGCTCTCCAGGATATTCCTCTTTGCAGGAACGTTCATCCTGGGAACAGGCATTGTTTACCTGCTCACCCTTCGCATTTCAAGCGAAGTGAAATACCTGGGCATGCTTGCCGCGCTTGCGGGCGGCGTGGTCTCCGGGCTGTTCTGGGCATCCCGGTGGGAAATTGTGCTGGCATTCATGAACCGCATGACCACTGAGATGACAGAGCCCATACTTCAACAGCACACCGGGTTCTACCTTTTTTCCTATCCGTTTTTACAGGCATTGTATGCCCACCTGCTGCTCCTGGTGATCATCGCAGCCATCGCGGCAGCGATCAGGTACGCCTACCTGAAATCGAAGGCCAATCCATCCGGCGGAAATACACCAGGTAAAGCACCTGTGGGTGCACTCTATATGCTGGCCGGGATTTTACTGCTGGTGCTGACCTACGGGAAATTCCTGCAACGGTATGGTATCCTCTTTTCTGAATACGGCATCGTCTCCGGACCCGGCTGGACCGATGTGAACATCCGCCTGCCCATGATCAGTGTGATCATGGTGCTGACCGGTCTTGGTGGTATCGCCCTGATCATTGCAGGTGGCAGCCCGGCGCTCCGTAAGCGGTTTTCAATAAAAAACATTGAGCCCGGATTTGCAACCATGATTGTCATTGCCGGTACTGTGTTTGCCGGCTGGATCCTCCTGCTCGGGGCCGTTCCCATGCTGCTGCAGTGGCTGAAGGTGGAACCCAACGAAATCACACTCGAACAACCCTATATTGAACACAATATCCGCTTCACGCGCTCAGGGTTTCACCTCGACAAGGTGGAGCAAAAGGAATACGATGTATCAGAGGAATTCAACCGGGCCAACCTGGAAGAGAACAGGCACCTTTTCTCGAATATCAGGCTGTGGGATTACCGCGCACTGGATGCCGTATATAAGCAATTCCAGGAGATCAGGCTCTATTACGAATTCCGGGATGTGGACATCGACAGGTACATGATCGACGATAACTACAGGCAGGTGATGGTCTCTGCCAGGGAGATGCAGCCCGACAACCTCCCGGTACGCAGCCAGACGTTCGTGAACAGGCATTTTAAATATACCCACGGGTATGGTGCAGTGCTGAACCTGGTAAATGAATTTACTGAAGAAGGCCTCCCCAACCTGCTCATCCGCGACATTCCGCCCGTGAGCAGTCATGAAAACCTGGAGATCAGCCGGCCGGAAGTCTACTACGGGGAGCTGACCGATAACTATGTGCTGGTGAACTCGAAAGAGGAGGAATTTGATTATCCCTCCGGGGAAAAGAATATATATGCGCAATATGCCGGTGATGGCGGTGTGCAGGTATCCAGTTTCTGGCGGAAGCTGATTTATGGATGGAGCTATGGAGGTACCAGGCTGCTGCTTTCAGGCTACCCCACCGATGAGAGCCGCATGATGATCCACCGCCAGATCATCGACCGCGTGCGCACCATCACGCCTTTCCTGCATTTTGACAATGATCCCTATATCGTGATTGCGGAAGGAAAAATGTACTGGATCATCGATGCATACACCTCTTCCAGCCATTATCCTTACAGCGAGCCTTTCTCTTCGTTCGAAAATGGCAGCTACCTGCTGGACATGAATACTCCCGGAAAAACAAGCGAAAACATGCTCGCTTCCGGGCTGCAGGGCGAAAATTATATACGCAACTCCGTGAAGATCGTATTGGATGCCTATAACGGTACTACTGATTTTTATATATTCGAGGAAGATGATCCGCTGATCAACGTATATGACCGGATCTTCCCCGGGCTGCTGAAAAATAAATCTGAAATGCCCGAAGCATTGAAAAAACACATCCGCTACCCGGCAGACATGCTGGTGATGCAGGGATTGGTGTATGCCAAGTACCACATGACCGATCCGACGGTATTCTACAACCAGGAAGACCTGTGGGTCAGGTCTACCGAAAAATACTACAACAGTGTGCAGCCGGTTGAGCCCTATTATATCATGTGGGAACAGCCGGGCTCCGACGAGATGGAGTTCATCCTGATGCAGCCGTTTTCCCCAAAAAACAAGCAGGTGATGATCGGCTGGATCGCCGGCATGTGCGACGATGAAAACTACGGCAGGTTGCTCGCCTACCAGTTCCCCAAGGAAAAACGGGTGCTGGGAACGCAGCAGGTGGAGACCAAGATCGACCAGGACTCCTTCCTTTCCGGGCAGCTGACCCTCTGGGACCAGCGTGGTTCGAATGTTATCAGGGGGAACGTACTGGTCATCCCTGTGAACGGCACGGTCATTTACGTTGAACCCATTTACCTGCAGTCGGAAACCTCCGCTTATCCCGAGCTGCGACTCGTCGCCGTCATGCACAACGATAACCTGAGCTATGCGGAAACCTTTGAGCAGGCACTGGAAAACCTGTTCACGGATGCCGAAGCTGAATTACCGGCTGCGGCCGGTGCCGTGGATCCGGGCACTGAAGAACTGATCAGGCGTGCCAACGAGGCATTTGAGAATTACCTGCAGCTGACACAGCAGAAGCAATTCCAACAGGCCGGTAACGAACTGCAGCGATTGGAAGAAGCGCTTCAGCAACTATCGGAAGGAAGCCAGGAGGCTGTGCCGGAATAGCCGGTTGCACTGCAATTGGGTCCTGTAAGCTGAAGGGACCGCCCGGGTTAAGCTATTACATTCCGCATTCCGCATGGCAGAATGCAGTCAGTATATGGACAGGAATGATGCCTGCGATATGCCACACAACGTACGAACTAAAAAACAGGAACAATGAAACCAGAATTGTTCATACTTCTTCATGTCGTCATTGCCTCAGTACTGGCCGGACTTGTCGGGTTTGAGCGCGAAGCGGGCGATAAGCCCGCGGGGATCCGGACCAACATGATGGTCGGCGGCTCCGTGGCCCTGCTGGTCATGCTGGGTGAAGTGATCGTTACACATTTCAGAAACGCAGGACTGGGGGATATCATCAGCGCCGATCCCACCCGGGTCATCCACGCTGTGATCGTGGGGATCAGCTTCATTGGAGCAGGCATGGTGCTGCAGATCGCCAAAGAAGAGAAGATCAAGTACCTGACCACGGCAGCCACCATCCTGTTCTCATCCGGGATCGGCATTTCAGTTGCACTGCGCCAGTATTACCTGGCCGTGGGCGTAACCCTCTTTATCCTGTTCATCAACTACCTGATGGGCCAGATCACCAGGCGCATGAAAAAATAGAATCTACTGCTTTTTTAGTTGATCTACTGTATTTTTAGTTGATCTGCTGTATTTTTAGTTAATACTGCCTGGACCATCATTTCCTGGTTACCCGGTTACTCCCAATCCGTATTCGACAGCTCCCAGGTATTCAGGTACCCCAGCTTGATGATCTTCACCATCTTGTCCCAGTTGACTTTTTCAACATGGTCGTTGGTGGAATGGTACTCCGGCGGGAAGCCTGCCATAAAGTAGAACACAGGTACATCCTTCGCCGCAAACGGGGCATGATCACTCCCGCCCCTGGGTCGCTCCTGCGGATTGTATTTGATCTCCAGACCAAGGTCATACTCCTTGTTATGTTTTACTGCAAGTTCCTCCAGTATCCCGTATTTTTCCGTATAGGTCATGCTGCACTTCACTCCCAGGCTATCATCCATATCGTCCCTTGAGATCATATCGTAATTCAGGTTCAGGATCATCTCCGCATCGTTCCACGGATGGTCCGCGAAATACTCCGATCCCAGGAGTCCCTTCTCCTCGCCTGTCCACGCAGCGAACACAATGGTCTTTTCGGGCTTTTCCCCGCTGGCCATCATGGCTTTCGCGATGGTCATCACACCCACCGTTCCCGATGCATTGTCGTCTGCCCCGTTCCATATCCACCCGTCATGTTTGCCAACATGATCGTAGTGGCCGCCGATCACTATGATCTCACTGGTATCCTTGCCTGGCAGTACTCCCACCACATTCCGGGCCTGGATGATCCTTGAATCCACGGTTGTTTTTAGTTTCAGCCTGGCATTTTTCAATTCCTTCGATTCCGGTTTCAGGCTGTTTTTAACCCGCGCTGCAAAAGCTTCCGGGTCGATCTCCGTATCTTTCAGCAGTGCATTGACCACCCGCTCCGATACAGTTATTCGTGTAACGCCTGCCGAAAGATCTTCCCCGGGATGCTTCATGCTTGTCTCGTAATAGGAAGCCCTTGGCCTGTCTCCTTCATAGTCATCGGAATGATACCTGAAGGGTACATTTGAAGCCCAGCTCTGGGCCATGTCCCGTCCGGGAGCAAACTCAATCATCGCCACGGCTCCTGTCCCGGCAATATGCTCTCTTTTGGCCCGGTAGAGTTGCCAGCGGCTCATCTGACCAAATTGTTTGTAGCCTGCAGAGGCAGTATCATCATGTCCCCGCCTGGCTGCAGCCCGTATACCTTGAACATGCTTGCGATATAGTCAGCTGCCATGTAGGCCCCGCTTTCGCCGGTCTGCCTTCCCTCCATCCAGGAGGAAGCCAGGAATTCCAGTTGTCCCTTCACCGACTGTTCGGTGATGGCTTCCAGTCCTTTGTCTTTGGGTTGCTGGGCATTAACAACAATCGTTAATACAGCTGCAACCGCAGCCAGCAGGTAGGTGAATAATCTGCTCATTTATGAGAATTTAAGATGAATATTAAAAAATGAAAAGCTTAAATTAAATGAAATCCTTGCCTGCACTGCAATTGCAGGTGAGAAATTCATCACATTGGGTATATTAAGATTGATTCCATGTGGTTACACAACGGATTAACTGCCGGTAAAATGCAGAACGACAGGAAGCAACTGTTCCGGGGAAGTAAAGCATGAATGGTCTGGCATTCCTGCCTCTTCTAACCACTGCTGCCTGCAAGCTTAGACCCGTTGCTCCGCTTCACTATTTCAGACAATACAAGTCCTGATAACACGAAGGTGAGAAAAAGATAAAATCCGGGCAGCAGCTGCGTGCCGTTCGTGGTGAACACCTCCACCGGCTCTGCACCCCCGGCCAAATGCTTCATCTGGTTGTCGACAATGCCGTTGAAGCCGATATAGGCCATGAAAATCGCCACTACCATGACATCCGCCATGGACCATTTCCCTGATTTAAGCACAAAAAATCGCACCAGCCTGTTGCGATTCACGCGTTTATTTCCCGACTGGTATGCCATGGTGCTCAGGAGCTTCAGGGAAGGAAAGATCAGGCTGAACATAAAAATCAGGCTCCCGACGAAGATCATGCGCAACGAACCATCCCGCACCAGTATCTCCACCATCTCGATAATGCTCTTGCTCTGGTAATAGAGGATGTTGTCCCTGAAACGCATATGTTCACCCAGCAGCTCAAACTGCACCAGGTCGATCTTTGCCTCCAGCTGGATCATTGGAAGGCTTACTCCAGCCACCAACAGCACCAGCGAAGCCAGCACAAGCATGGTCATTTGCAGGTAACTAACTGTTGTTTTCGGGGAAAAAGCCAACAGGTAAATCAGAAGAATGCCTGCGATCAGCAGCAGCATCAGGCGGTTGACCACAACCATGTTTTCTGCGATCAGCGCCCTGATGTTCGCTGTCGCTTCCATCCTGGTGGCTGCGTCATACTTTTCCATCAGTTGTTCCTGTTCCTTCATGGTCACAGCACTGTTGGTGGTGGATATGTACTGGTCCAGCTTGTCGGAAAGCACGTCGCGAATGGCATCTTTGGTATTAGGATTCTCGAGCTCATCCATGATCTGGATGGAATATACCGGAACACTGTCCCGCAATTGTTCAATATCAATAGCCATATCGGCCACCCAGCGCTTGATCCGTGAGAATTGCCCCTCGGTTCGCTTTTCCATCAGCAGCTCAACTTCATCAATAAGCTGGAAGAGAATGTTTTGAATACCCGACTGTAAGCTTTCCTGGTTTGCAGGAGTGATCTGGAATTCCCGGATTTTTTTATTGAGAATTTGCTTCAGCTGATCAGCCCACTCATCCACATTCAGCAGGCTGTATTTGATATGGTTTACTTCTGCAATATCCGCCCTGAGCTGCTGGTTGGTCCGCGAGATGCGGATCAATTGCGTGGCAATGACAGCCAGGGCCACCAGGATGACCAGGCTGATAATGCTCTTCATGCGGGTTGCGGTTGAACGCATGTTGATATTGCGCTGTTGAGGATTGAAAATTATCCTGATTACAGGCAATATACTAAAAATATTCTGAACTTGGTCCTGTTACCGGATCCTTCCCTGTTGCCACGCGGTGATTCACTGTCCGGTAACGAATCCTCCAGGAACGGAAGAATACGAAGGTTATGCCCGGTGTAATCGTCCCCCTGCCGGGTCTTTTCAGAACCGGATCCTCCTCAGCTCCCACTTGGTGAATCCATCGGGATTCTCGTTGGTCACTTGCCTTTTATTGTAGTAATACAACTCACCATCGCGAGTAAAAATAAGTTCGAAACACTGACCTGCAACTCCTTCTTCCTGTGGTCCCACATGGTGCAGAAAAAGGGTGTTCTTCTTCGGACCTTCGAGTTCGGTCAGCATCTCCTCAGCATCCAGTAACCTGAAATGAAAAGGATAAACGTCTTTGATGGCACTGGCCGTGTTGACTTCCGGTGCCATATGGTCTTCCCTGAGCAACAACGACTTGTCCTTGAAATTCCTGGACTGGTTGTAATAGGTCAGCCCAAGCATGTTCAAATGGGCCCGCTTGCTCTTCATCGTCCGCACATGCCGTTGCACAAACTGGATGATGGCAGGTACCGCATGGGCATAATCAACCTCCTGGTCATTGCTATATGACAGCGGAATGCTCGCCAGTTCCGGCATATACTGCACCTCGACAGCGTTTTTACCCATCAGCAGGTTCAGGTAATTGTATTGTACCCCTGCCGGGTCATCTTCAAAACTTCCCTTTATCAATACCAGGAATGAATACTGCGGATCGATTCTCCGCTCCTCAAATTCCTTCTTGTCGATCACTTCAAAATCTGTAATCTCCCAGTATTTTTCTACCGCATCCTTCATCAGGATGTTATAGGAAATATACCCGTCCTCCAGCACCAGGCAGGTGGTGGAATTCATGAAAAGCCCGATCTCCTCATCGGTTGCAAGCCTGGATTGCCCCTTCACAGTGGAATACTGCATGGTCAGCGTACCTGCGATCAACAGGATTGCCATGCGGGTCATTGTGTTGAATTGTATTCGCCTCCCTGGTAAATTGCGTTTTCTATCGTTCATGATTGTAGAATTTATTAATAATCCTGTGAATGCCCTTCCGGGAAACCAACCATACTCCAGCAAAAATCATTCCATGAAACAACATCTGTTAAGCAGCTGACAGGTTTGCGGCACAAATCATTCCATGGAAGAATCTCTGGTAAATATCTGACATGTGTACGGCAAAAACCAACAGATGGTTTCACCATATAAGGGTCTGGCCACCGGTTCCCGGGTGTTAGTGCGCTGATGATTCAATGCTGGATTGGAATTACGCATTTTTTTGTATTTTTAGCATCAATTTCATTTTCACATTTAAATCCAGTTCAAATGATCCGTAACATCTTCATCGTCCTTGCGCTACTGGCCGCAACAAGCACAAACGCACAAACAGCGCTTCCCTCCTTCTTTTCCGACCACATGGTGCTACAGCAACAGACCGATGCATCGGTTTGGGGAACGGATGATCCGAAAACAGAAGTAACCGTCAGGGGCAGCTGGGGTGCAGCAGCCTCGGTGAAGACGGGCAATGACGGAAAATGGAACTTAAAACTGAAAACACCGGAAGCAGGCGGTCCCTATACCCTTACCATCAGCGGCAGCAGGGAAATCATACTAAGGGATGTTTTAATCGGCGAGGTCTGGTTCGCTTCCGGCCAGTCGAATATGGAAATGCCGGTAAAGGGTTTCAACAACCAACCGATAACGGGAAGTAATGAGGCCATTCTCAACGGAAACAATGACCAGATCAGGCTGTTCACTGTCCCCCGTGATGCCTCGCTGGAACCCCGCGAGGACGTGAACGGAGCATGGCAGGCTGCCACTCCTGAATCGGTGATGGATTTCAGTGCCACTGCCTACTTCTTCGGAAAAAAAATTCAGGAACTGCTCGACGTACCCGTCGGGCTGATCCATTCCTCCTGGGGCGGATCTAAAGCAGAAGCGTGGATGGATGAAACAACACTCGCCGGCTTCCCATCGCTGGAAATTCCAACGGAAATTACCGAATCCACCAGGCCGAACCACACCCCTACACTGCTCTACAACGCCATGTTGCACCCTCTCATCGGGTACACTTTGAAAGGAATGATCTGGTACCAGGGGGAATCCAACCGCCAGTCACCCGAACAATACAAAACCCTTTTCCCTGCGCTGATCAACTCCTGGCGGGCACAATGGCAGCAGGGATCCTTCCCCTTCTATTTCGTGCAGATTGCACCCTTCAGGTATGAAGGGGACGACCTGGCAGGTGCCGCTTATCTCAGGGAAGCACAATTACACACCATGCTGCATACCGAAAACACCGGTATGGCAGTGACCATGGACATTGGCGACTGCAGTGGTATTCATCCTGCTGAAAAGAAGAAGGCAGGCGAACGGCTGGCCTACTGGGCTCTGTCGAAGGATTACGGCATGAAGGGTGTTGCTTTTAGCGGTCCGGTATACCGGGAGATGGAAACACTGGAGGACGGCAAGTTGAAACTCTCCTTTGACCATGCGGAAACAGGGCTCTACTTCAGTGACGTACCGGCCACCGGTTTTGAAATCGCCGGGGAAGACCGCGTGTTTGTTCCCGCAGAGGTGACCATCAACAGGGACCGGACACTGACGGTCTGGTCAGACCACGTGCCCGAACCTGCAGCAGTCCGTTACGCATTTAAAAACTGTATCGAAGGTACCTTGTACAATACCTCCGGACTGCCCGCATCTTCATTCAGAACCGACAACTGGGAACAATAAACTGGTACTTTACCACAGGTATTACGCGTTAGCTGCGCGAGGTTTGCTGCGCGAGGTTTGCTGCGCGAGGTTTGCTGCGCGAGGTTTGCTGCGCGAGGTTTGCTGCTCGAGGTTAGTTGCTCGTCATTAGCTGCGGCCCGTCGTTAGTTGCGCGTCGTTAGCTGCTTGTCACCTGCGGGGCACCTTTTCCACAACTCCACACTTCAGGACAGGCCATGACCGCACCCCGCATGACCGGGCCACTCCGTATGATTACGGTGTCCGCTTATTGTCTGATATTTTCATGTAATTGTAATATAAGTATTTAAGACCGTCCCAGCTCCTGCACGATGCAAATATTCAGGCTGGAAAAAAGGGAATTGTGCCTCCTGTTCCATGCAGCTGTTGCCATTGGCACGATATTGTTACCTGTTATGAAGACGGATCCGGAAAACCAACTAAGCTGTCAAAATAATCATGACCGTTATTGCAGGGCAGAATCGTCTGACCCGCAATTAATTTCTACTGCAACCTTGAACCAAATGGATAAAAAACAACACTATTCGCAACCCCTCGAAAAAATTTACCAGATCTTCAACAGCTCCGAAGATGGACTGGATGATGCACAAGTCAGCAAACAACGTGAAAAATTCGGTTCCAACGAACTCGAATCACATGAAAAGAAAAGCATCTGGGCACTGCCCATGATCACCATCCAGGTCATCAAGGAATTGAGAAAAGCATGGGGATCCGTCGAGTAAAGCATCTTGCTGAGTCCCTCCATGTAAACACGCTTATCCTGAGCTTCCAAAGCCAGGAGCCATGCCATAAGCAGGATCGGAATAACAAGTATTCTTTTCATCATACACCTCCCTGTTGCTTTTTTGTCATTTCTGCCTCGCTCACTTCACGGTCATTTTGTCCACCACATCGACAACACCCGTGGTGTAAATGGCGATGTTATAGGCCTGGGTCTTCATTACTGTGACAGCCTCGGGGCCGATGATGCGGTACATGAATGATTCGGTGAAATAGAGCTTCACCTTGTCGTTGTCATGCCCGTCGTAGCCAATGGAGATATCCTGTCTGCCTGTTCCGACACCTCTGACCACGCTTTGTCGGTAAGAGGCGCCAATGCTTTCTTTAAAATATTTATATATGCTGTTTTTATCTGTTATTTTATCATTGATACGCTACGATCCGCACTTCCCCGGTTCCCCACTTCACCACTTCTGTGGTTCTGTGGTTCTGTGGTTCTGTGGTTCTCCTCTTTTTCTATTCTTCCGTTCTGCGGTTCTCCAATTCTTCTGTTCTTCTATTCTGCGGATCTCTACTTTTTCCGTTCTGTGGTCCCCCACTTCTTCAGTGCTGCGATGCTGCAGCGCTGCACTATTCCTCCTCGATCTTCGTAATATCCTTCTCAGTGAACAGGTAGGTCTTCATGTTCTCATCCCATCCGTCCATGTTTCGCCGCAGCCACTCAAGTACCATGCAGGCATGCTCAATCTCCTCGTCACGGTTGTGGGCAAGTATCTTTTTCAATTGCTTGTCGGAAGTGGCATCCACGCGCTGCTGGTACCAGTCCACTGCTTCAACTTCCTCTTTCAGAGAGTTCAGGGCCCGTGTAAAATCGCGCGTTTCCGCGGTTAATTCATTGGTGGGTTCGTGGTAATCACTCATCTTTTTTAATTTTTATTGTTCGAATTGAATACGCCAGGATACATGATCGGGGCTACCCAACGCCAGGGTTGAAATCTTCATCCGCGTGTTGTTCGGTAAATTGTTCCTGACCCGGTTTTTCCTTCAGATTCCTGGTTGTTCGCCCTTCAGGATGGGAATATCATGCCAAACACTCCTGATACCATTAACCTTGCAGGGACAGTGGCATCCGAAGGACACGGGCATGCGCCTGACAGCGGAAAATGTTGCGCAAAGTTTCCACAAATGGGGCGAAGATTCTACAACCACAATAAAGGCTGGATGCGGCCTGATTTCTCAGCGATAATATCTGCCGGCTGTTGACGCATTGATATAAAATTCAATATATTTATACGTGCGTTCATGCCCTTAACAGCACATTGGAGAAATGAAACCGCAAAACGGTCATAGATCTGTTGCCATCCTGCTGGGACTATTGCTGCTGACAGGTTACAACCTGCTCACGGCACAACCGGTGGGCACCCCCCTGGTGCTGAACTTTGATATGCACCAGTACCGCGCCGAGAACCAGAACTGGTCGGTGGAGACACGGGAAGACGGCCTGGTATTTTTTGGCAACAACAGCGGACTCCTGTACACCGATGGATTGCACTGGAAACTGAAGGCCCTGCCGGGGAGCATTACGGTAAGATCGGTGGCCGTCACCCCCGACCAGCGGATCTACGCGGGGGGATTCCAGGAATTCGGGTATTTCAAGGCAGATGAAACCGGAGAACTGACCTATTTCTCGCTGAGCAACCTGTTCGACAACCAGCAACTGCACAATGACGAGTTCTGGCGTATCCTTCCGCTTGACAACAAGGTGTACTTCCAGTCCTTCTCCTCCATATTCTGTTACGACGGCCATGAAACCATCCCGCTGGAACTGCCGGGATCGGTAGTACTGCTGCAAAAGGTGCGGGAACGGCTCTTCATCGATGTAATCGACCTGGGTCTGCACGAACTGCGGAATGATTCCCTGGTGCTGCTTCCGGGGATGGATCCGCTGCAGGGAGATGAAGTGAAACTCGTGCTTCCTTTCGGGGAGGAGCAGCTGCTGATCGGCGCCGCAAAGAAGGGACTTTTCCTCTACGACGGAACCCGGGCGGTACCCTGGGAGATCAGCATCGCCGGTGAAATCAGGAATGCAGAGATCAACAACGGGGTGTTCCTCGACGGCAACTATTTCATCGGGACCATCGTGGAAGGGCTCTATGCACTGAATACCGAAGGAAAGCTGCTGTACCACCTGCATGCAGGCAATGTACTGCAGAACAACACGGTCCTCTCCATGGCTGCCGATTCCAGCCGGAACATATGGCTGGGACTCGACCGGGGCATCGGGCATGTGATCAGGAACGACGTACTGGGCTACTACCTCGATCTCTCCGGTGAACTGGGAACAGTATTCGATGCCGCCTGGTACCGTGGCTACCTCTGGCTGGGCACCAACCTGGGACTCATCCGCATGCAGAGTGACGACCAGCGATCGTTCAAAAACCCCGAGCTGATCGAAGGATCACAGGGACAGGTGTGGGACCTCCTCATTGTGGACGATGAACTGCTGGTGGGTCACAATTCAGGAACATACAGGGTCGAAGGAGACCGGCTGAAGGAACTCTCCCCGGTAAATGGCGGCTTCGACATGCAGCTCTACGACAACGGCAATGAGCAGGTGATCATACAGAGTAGCTACAGCAGCATCAATATTTACCGGAGGGGTCCGGAAGGCTGGCAGTTCTCCGGGTCTGTGAAGGGAATCCTCGAACCCTTTTCCAAATTCGAGATTGATCCCTATGGCAATATATGGGCCGCGCATCTCCACCGTAATATATTCCGGATTAAGCTGAATGAAGCCCTGGACTCCATCATCTCGATCCGCACCTACGGCACAGCGCAGGGATTTCCTTCAGAAAAAAACATCTCCGTATCTAAAATTGAAAACCGGGTCGTTTTCCCCACGCGGGAAGCAATCTATACATACGACGACCTGATCGACACCATCATTCCCTACGAACGCCTGAACAACGCCCTTGGTCCCTTCAGCAAGGCAGCACATATCATTCCGGGACACAACAGCAAATACTGGTTCATCAGGGACCAGCAGATCGGATCCTACAGGATCAGTGGCAGTGATATCGACAGTATTTTTGCATATAACCTGGCCATGCAGGGAATACAGCTTGGCCGGACCTTCCCCAGGATCGTCAATATCGACGAGGAGAAAGCGCTGATTTGTCTCGACAAGGGATTTGCGATCTATACCGAACCTCCCGGCAAAGGCAATACCCTCCCGGAAAAAACATTCCTCCGGGAGGTCCTCTCGGAAGGATCCCGGCCACCGGAGAAGCTGCCGCTTGTTCCGGGCACAAATCCTGTGAACATCCCTTATGCCGGAAGGGATCTCTCGTTTTCATTTTCCACCCTTCCCCACTACAAAACACCTCTCTACAGGTACATGCTGAAAGGTCTCGACAGGAACTGGACTGAGTGGACCGTTCAGTCGAGCGTGGAATACGACCGGTTGCCCGCCGGAAAATATACGTTCAGTGTGCAGGCATGCAATATCCACATGCAACCCGGACCGGTGACCAGTTATCCGTTGATGATCCACCCGCCATGGTATTTTTCCGCCCTGGCCCTGGTTATATATGGCATCCTCTTCACTGCACTCATTATTGTCATACGGCTCTCTTTTCTCCGCAGACTCAGCCTGCATGCCCGAAGGATCGAACAAAAGGAATTGTACGAAGCCAGGGAAAAGCAGTCCAGGACAGAACAGGAATATATCAGGGTGAAGAACGAACTGCTTCAAAAGGACCTGGACAACAAAAACAACCAGCTGGCCGATTACACCATGAACGTGATCCGTAAAAACGAGGTGCTGATGAAGGTCAGAGAGGTACTCGAACACCAGAAGAAGGAACTGGGCGACCGCTACCCCAACTACCTGTACGAAAGAATCATGAATTTGCTCGATACGAGCATCTCCTCTGAAGATGAATGGAAAGTGTTCGAATATCATTTCGACCAGACACATGAAAATTTCTTCAGGCGACTGAAAAAACAATACCCGGAACTCACCCCCGGTGATCTGAAATTGTGCGCCTACCTCCGGATGAACCTCTCTTCAAAGGAACTGGCTCCCCTGCTGAACATCAACCACAAAAGCGTCGAGGTCCACCGCTCAAGACTCAGGAAGAAACTCAGGCTGTCCGGCGAAGACAACCTGGTGGAGTTCCTCCTGGAATTCTGATCAGCCACCGGGAAAACAACCCTTCGGAAAAGCAGTACAACACAATTGCAACACCTGTTCTGCACTTTTGCCTTTGCTTTATCTGAGCAGAATCATCAGAACAGGGAATGTTGTGCAATCATCACTTCATGGATATTCTATAATTCATATCAATACTGTTCATTGATTATTAAGCACTTGTCCCATTCTCAATTCGTCTTGTTAAGGAAATATTAAGGTGGTCCTACAACAATCATTTTGATGTAGTATTTTTCATAAGGAAAAGAATTTCAATTGTTTATGTTGTCTTCGTATCTTTAAGTCTTCTTTTGCAGAAGCAACCAATTGATGTTGCACATGCAACCAAATGATGATGATCGAATTATTATGATCAAAAAACGGTATGTTATCTTAACGAGTCTGTTCATGGCGGGGGCCATCCTCCTCATCCTTTCGTCATGCAATACTGTTTCTGTCCGCAGGGAAAGCAAGGAACAGGCGGCATTCCTGGATGATCTCAAGGAGCGGACCTTCATGTTTTTCTGGGACCGTGCAGACAAGGTCACCTTTCAGACCGACGACCGCTATCCCACCCCCCGATTCACAAGCATCGCTTCCACCGGTTTTGGACTTACCGCTTATATAATAGGTATTGAGAATGGGTATATCAACCGGGAAGAGGGGGCATCACGCGTCCTCTCCACGCTCTCCTGGCTATGGTCATCAGAGCAGGGCGATGCCGCTGACGGTGTCACCGGGTACCACGGGCTCTACTATCATTTCCTGGAATATGGAACCGGTGAGCGCTATAAGAACGTGGAACTGTCCACCGTGGACACCGGACTCCTGATGGCCGGTATCCTCAGTTGCCAATCCTATTTTGACAGGGAAAATGAGGCTGAAGCCAGGATCCGTGAACTTGCCGACAGTCTCTACCTCAGGGTGGAATGGGACTGGGCCATGAACGGACAGGAGTGGATGAGCATGGGCTGGCACCCGGAAAGTGGGTTCATCGAAGCAAAATGGGAAGGATACAACGAGGCAATGATCCTCGTGGTTCTTGGCCTGGGATCCCCCACACATCCAATCCACGACAGTTCCTGGGTTTCCTGGTCCAAGGGATATGAGTGGGATGATTTTTATGGCTATGAACATGTGAATTTCTCTCCCCTCTTCGGTCACCAGTATTCGCATATGTATATAGATTTCAGGGAGATGCAGGACGACTACATGAAGGGAAAGAAAATGGACTATTTCGAGAATTCCCGCAGGGCCACCCTTGCCAACAGGGCGTATTGCAAAGACAACCCGCGGGGATTTCCGAATTACGGACCCGACGAATGGGGCCTCACTGCATGCGACGGACCGGGGTATGCAGAGCAGGTGTACCAGGGCGACACGGTAGTTTTCAGAGCCTATGCGGCCAGGGGAGCAAGTTCCCGGCACATCATCGACGATGGCACCATCGCGCCCACTGCCGCAGGCGGTTCCATCCCGTTTGCACCTGAACAATGCATCAGGGCACTGATGCACATGAAGGATACCTATGGCGACAAACTCTACCAGGAATACGGATTCAAGGATGCCTACAACATGGCTTTCATGAAAGAGGATGGTACCAGGGGCTGGTTCGACCTGGATTACATAGGTATCGACCAGGGGGCAATCCTCCTCCAGGTGGAAAACTACCAGTCCGAGCTGGTATGGGACCTGATGAAAAAGAACAAGTACATCATCAACGGTCTGCAAAAGGCAGGATTTACAGGGGGCTGGCTCAACCAGGCCGGACAGCAGACACACGAGACCGGGAGCTGACTGAAAATGAATACCTGGCTGTAGCTAAAAAAGCATATTGAATGATCTATTGTACGATCGAAACGAATGAACTGATAAAAAAGCACAGACAGAAACAACGAACTGACAAAAGAATACTGACGGAGGCAACGAACTGACTTAACTAAACGAAGGATATGAAAATTACCAAATCTTTGATCTGCTCCTTACTGCTGGTCACGGGGCTCTTGCTTCCCGGACAGGCAGTCAGCGGGCAGCAGCGAACCGTCACCGGTAAGGTAACGGCCGGGGATACCGGCGAATCCCTTCCCAGCGTGAACGTGGTCATCAAGGGGACCACCACAGGGGTGATCTCCGATTTCGACGGTAACTACAGCATTGAAGTGGGCGCACCCGATGATGTTCTGGTGTTCGGGTTCATGGGATACCAGGACAAGGAGATCCGTGTGGGCGACCGGACCGAGATTGATGTGGAACTCGAACTCGAAACCATGGGACTGGAAGAGCTGGTCGTGGTGGGATACGGTAAAGTGCGGAAAAGCGACCTTACCGGCTCTGTCAGCACCGTGAAGACCGAGGACCTCAACCGGATCACCGCCTCCAGTCCTGAACAGGGTCTGCAGGGCAAAGTGGCCGGTGTGCAGATCACCAGCACCTCGGGAGCACCGGGTGCCGTCCCCATCGTCAGGGTCAGGGGTGTGGGAACCTTTGGTAACTCCTCGCCTATATTCGTGGTGGACGGGGTGATCCTGGATGATATTTCTTTCCTGAATTCGGCCGACATTGAATCCCTGGAGGTGCTGAAGGATGCATCCGCCACCGCCATCTATGGTTCACGCGGGGCCAACGGGGTGATCATCATCACCACCAAATCGGGACTCGCCGGTGGCGACAAACCGCAGATCAGCTTCAGCACCGAATATGGCATGCAGGTACTGTCGAATAAAATTGACCTGCTGGATGGCAGGGAGTTTGCCATCATCTCCAACGAGATCAGGGCCGGGTCTTATAATAATATCGATGCGGTGCCGAACACCGACTGGCAGGACCTGGTATTCAGTCCCGCACCTTTGCAGAACCACCAACTCTCTGTCTCCGGAGAAGGGGACATATCGCGCTTCTACATGGGGATCGGGTATTTCAACCAGGATGGGATCATCGATAAATCCAATTACCAGAGAATCAGTCTGAAATTGAACAACATATACAACTTCGGAGATTGGTTCGAAGTAGGCAACAACATCACCATCGCCCCTTATTCACGGCAGAATGCTCCCAATGTCACCTATGCAGTGTACAGGGCCCAGCCGGTACTGGAACCCTATTACGACGACGGGAGCTACGCCGTGGTATACAACGTGGGGAATCCGCTGGCGGACCTTGAAAATTCCAATAACTTCAATAAGGGCGTTCGCGCTGTCGGAAACCTTTACGCCCAGGCGACCCTTGGCGAAGCATTTACGCTGAAATCCAGTTTCGGTATTGATGGTGGATACCACAAGCGGAAAAGCTTCACTCCTGCCTACACGGTGTACAATCCTGATGGCACTGCTTCGCAGCAGGACAACACCTACAGCGACCTCAACAAGGGTACTTCCGAAAACCTGATGTGGCTCCTGGAGAATACAATCAATTACGACCGGAGCTTCGGGGCACACCGGTTGAATGCAGTTGCAGGATATACCTTACAGAGCCAGTCTTCCGAAATCTTTTCACTTTCGGGCGAGAACATCCCGCGCGATGACCCGGCATTCTGGTATATCAACCCCTCCTATATTGTTGATCCTACCAACAATATCGACAAGATACAGAACATATTCAACGGTGTGGATGCCGGTCAGTACTATTCCATGATGTCCTTCCTGTTCCGGACCAACTATACTTTCCAGGAAAAGTATATCGTTACCATGACATTCAGGAGGGATGGTTCCTCCAAGTTCAGCAAGGAGAACCGGTTTTCCAATTTCCCTGCTTTCGCTGCAGGGTGGAACATCGGCCGGGAATCCTTTATGCAGGATGTTCCCTACCTGTCGAACATGAAATTGCGCGCCAGCTGGGGGATGATCGGCAACGACAAGATCACCTACTATGACCGGTATGCCAGGGTACAATCGGACATCATCGCTGTGTTGGGAACACCCGACATGTCCTTCCCCGCAGCCTCGTATGGCAAAAGCGGAAATCCCAACCTGAAGTGGGAATCCACCGCACAGACCGATGTCGGACTGGAATTCGGATTCTTCAACAACAAGCTCACAGGCGAGGTCGACTATTACCGCAGGGTTACCGATGATATCCTTGTGGAACTCTCCACACCGGGACACCTTGGCAACGGGCTCGGTCAGCGTATCCGCTACAATGCTGCATCGGTCCTGAACAGGGGGGTTGAATTCATGCTGAACTACCGTGAAGTAAAGGATAATTTCAGCTACGATGTAAAAGTATTGGGTTCAACGGTCTACAACGAAGTGCTCACCATCGGTGGAAACAGTGGTATCGACTCCACGCTTGTGGGCGGCTACCTCGGCAACGGTCAGCCAGTCACCCTCAGCCGCGTGGGACTTCCCATCGGGGCGTTCTACGGGTATGTGACCGACGGGATCTTCCAGACCGAAGACGAATTAAACAGTTATCCCCACCTGTCCCAGGCCGGTGTAGGCGACCTCAGGTTTGTGGATACAAATGAAGATGGCGAGCTGAACGGAAACGACCGCACCTACATCGGTTCACCGGTACCTGATTTTATTTACGGGTTCAGCTTCGGGATCCAATCGCGCGGCTTCGACCTGGCCATTGACCTGCAGGGCGTGGTCGGTAACGAGATTTTCAACGGGAAGGAGGTCGTGCGGCCCGATCCCTACAATTTTGAGCAACATGTAATGGACCGCTGGACCGGTCAGGGCACAAGCACCACGGAACCGCGTCCGTCGTTCGGAGGATACAACTACCTGCCCTCCGACAGGTTCATACAAAGCGGGTCCTTCCTGCGCCTGAGGAACGTTTCGCTGGGCTACAGCCTGCCGGAATCGTTTGCAAACAGGATCTCTGCAGTGCGGGCCCGGGTCTATGTCAAAGGTTCCAATATCTACACACTGACAAAATTCACCGGTTATACCCCGGAAATTGGCAGCGGGGATGTCCTTTCAAACGGAATCGACAACGGGATTTACCCGGTTACCGCAGTGTATTCAGTCGGATTGAACGTAACATTCTGAAGTCATGAATAGAATAACAAGACATATCATATTGATCATATTGGTGCTGCCCGTTGCGGCATGCGAGGATTTCCTCGATATCAAACCGCAGGGACAGCTGACCCAGGAAGTTTTTCCAACTACCGAGGCAGATGCCATCCTGGCTACCAACGCAGTGTATACCACCCTGCGGCAGTGGCATTACCATTCAGGAGGCTACCCTATTCTCGATATCATGTCGGACGATGCACACAAAGGCAGCAATCCGAATGACCAGTTGCCGACACTCGGACCCTACGAAACCTTTGATTATACTGCCACACAGGACGGACTGGACCGCTGGTGGAGCACCTTGTACGAGGGAATCAAGCGCTCTAACACGGTAATAGAGAAAGTACCGCAGATCGACATGACCGCCTCACTGCGCGACAGGCTGGTCGGTGAGGCACAGTTCGTACGTGCCCTGTTATATTTCGACCTTGTCAGGGCCTGGAGTGCCGTTCCGCTGGTGACCACCACCGAACCGCCGCTGAAACTGCAGCGTACACCAGCAGACTCAATATACCAGTTCATCGTTGATGACCTGCTGGATGCCATTGATGTCCTCCCCCTGAAGAGCGAATACAACGACAACAACCTGGGAAGGGCTACCAAAGGTGCAGCACAGGCCTTGCTGGCAAAGGTGTACCTGTTTATGGAAGATTTTGAAAATGCTGAATTCTATGCCCTTGAGGTAATTGATTCAGAGGAATATGGTCTGGAGCCGGTGTTCGCCAATGCCAATGGTCCGGATGGCGAGCAAGGAACCGAATCGGTCTTCGAGGTCGGTGCCATCGCCGTGGCAGGGGGCGGCAGTGGCGGCAACCAGTACGCCAACACCCAGGGGGTGCGTGGTACTCCGAACCGGGGCTGGGGCTTTAACCGCCCTTCGCTTGACCTGCAGAACTCATTTGAAGCAGGTGATCCGCGGCTGGATGCCACCGTCATCTTCCTGGGGGAAGTGATCGACGGGATCGAGATCCTGGGCGACGGCACCACACCCGATGAGATCGAGGATGACCAGGGAAACGTGATCGAGATCGAATGCTACAACCAGAAGGTGTGGATCCCCGGGCTATCCACCGACACGCAGTTCGGCCACAACCGGAGGATCATCAGGTACGCCGATGTGTTGCTCATGGCTGCCGAAGCACTGAATGAGAATGACAAACCTGGACCGGCACGGCAATACCTGAACAGGGTACGTGAACGTGCACGGGAAGGCAATGCAGGCATATTACCCGATATCACTGAAACTGATAAAGACCTGTTGCGTGACATGATCATCGAAGAGCGCAGGCATGAACTGGCCATGGAAGGGCACCGCTTCTGGGACCTGGTCCGCACCGGCAAAGCAGCTGAAGTACTTGGTCCCCTGGGATTCACAGCAGGCAAAAATGAACTTTTCCCGGTGCCACAGACAGAACTGGATATATCGCAGGGTTCACTGACACAAAATCTTAATTATGAATAAAAAATGTTACATGTATATTAATTTCTAAAACACTATGATTATGAAAAAGAGACTATTTTATTTTGGAATGCTGATGATCGCAGCCTTATCACTCACCGTGATGTACAGCTGTGATAAAGAACCGGATGAGCTGCTGCTGGACAGCATGGTAGCTACCGGGGACATCGACCTGAACGCGGCCACAGCGCCTGCAAATGTTCCGACAGAGGCTGTGATCACCGCCACGTTCAATACAGACCTGGATGCAGCAACGGTTACCACTTCAACCGTGACACTGACCCAGGATTACGACAACGCGGATATTCCGCTCGACCTGAGTGTAGCCGGCAATATCGTGACCATCACACCGCAGGTTATACTTGGAAACGGTGCGCTGTACCAGTTGCAGATGACCTCGGGTATCACAACCCCGGAAGGACTGGCGCTGACCGCACTGACCAGGTCGTTCACCACCGTAGGCACTTTCGTACCCACAGGAGTGATCGCACACTGGAGCTTTGAAGAAACTGCCGACGACGTTGTGGGTGATTTCGATCCCGCTTCCAACCAGGTGGTGGCCATTACATATACCGACTCACGCAATGCGGATGCAGGTAAAGCTGCAACATTCGACGGGGATGCGAGCATCATCGAGGTCCCGAATGGCGATGACCTGATCAATACCGATGATTTCACTCTAAGCTTCTGGGTGAAAACCAATTCGGAAGGACATACGGGCGGCCATTTCGTGATGGGTCTCGGTGCCTTCTACGGCATTCAGTACGAGATCTTCGGTGGATATGACGGCAGTAAGTTCGCCATCTCCTATGAAGTACCCGGACAAGAAGGCAATGTGTCGGAAGACATGTGGTTCCCTGCCCTGGCCACAGACAACACCACCGGCGGATGGCAGGGTTGGGACTTTGCCAAGAGCCTGACAGCCGACGAGATGATTGCACTGCTGAAAGACAGCTGGTTGCATGTTACCTACACGTACAACAGCACAGAGAAGGCAGGCACGCTCTATTTCAACGGGGAGAAGATGAAAAGTTTCGACTTCGACCTATGGCCCGAAGAAGACCAGAAGAGGAACGTCACCGGCTTGAAATACATGGGATCCGAACCCGACGTGGTCAACGAACTGGCATTCGGATTTGTACACTCCAGGGCCGGAACGATGTGGGACAGCGAACCGTGGGGAGGATATGATTTCCCCGATGCCAACCATTTCAAAGGTCAGCTCGACGATGTCAGGATCTTCCACAAGGCACTTACAGCCACAGAGATCCAGCTGATGTACGATTCGGAGAAGTAAAAGTTCAGGTAGTGTCTGTTCAGTATATGCTGCGGACTGACGCGAGGTGGCGCCTGTCTACATGAAATGATGAATAGATACAGAATAGTTGAACGCTCAGTTCATGGAGGGTCAGTGTACAAGCTGACCCTCCTTTTTCACATCAAACAATTTTGACAAAAAATATATTTACGCGACCTTTCCCAACTATATTATGACAAGATCCATACATGCCATCTTACTGCTGTTCGCAGGAATTATCCTCTCCGCCTCCTCGTGCAGGAAGGAGCCGGAACAATATGTCCAGCTGGTCCGCACCCGCGTGGGTGAAAATATGCTCTACCAGGATGAAGACAATACAAATGTACCGTTCAATGCCGGGATCACCATGGAATTCAATACCATCCTGGATACCCTTTCGGTACCTGGAAGCATCACTCTGTCAGAGAATGACGGGAACCAGGTGGCAATGTCCTTCTCCTATACCGACGAACAACGAACGATCGTCATTGCCCCTGAAAATGGACTTGAACCGGTAACTTCCTATGTACTTATCATCACAGTCGGACTCACCGGAGCGGCCGGAGAAGTGTTCCCAGGCATCACCTATCATTTTACCACCAGGAACGGCGTGTTGGAGATCAATGCCATTACACTGAACGACCTGCCCTTCCCTGCAGGATCCACCCTGGAAGGGATCAGCTTTGAAGAGATCGACATCGAAATTACCTTCTCCGAACCACTGGATCCGGTCAATTATGCAGGATTTATGAATCTTTCGGGAGCCGTGCCGCTCAACTACGAACTGTCGGAAGACCATACCGGTGTCTCCATCAGGAGCACTGCCCCCGTGGATTACTACAAAAAATATTTCTTCAATATTTCAGGGAATCTCACTGCTGCCAGCGGGTTTGCATTTAATGGGTTTTCGGCTGCGTTCCACACCATGCTGGATTCCACCTACAAGTTCCCGGAAATCACCGACGAGGTCCTGCTCGACCTGGTGCAGCAACAAACGTTCAAATACTTCTATGATTTTGCACATCCCGTTTCAGGACTGGCACGGGAGCGGAACACTTCAGGTGAAGTAGTCACAACAGGAGGATCCGGTTTTGGCCTCATGGCCATCGTCGCCGGGATAGAACGCGGATTCATTACCCGGCAGGAAGGTATCGCTCATTTCACTAAAGTAATCGGGTTTCTCGAAACGGCAGACCGCTTCCACGGTGCCTGGTCCCATTGGCTGAATGGCAGTACCGGTGAGGTCTACCCCTTCAGTCAGAAAGACAACGGCGCCGACCTGGTGGAAACAGCTTTTCTCGTACAGGGCTTGCTTACTGTACGGCAGTACCTTGATCCGGGAAATGCAACGGAGCAGGCACTCATGGAGCGGATTACCACTTTATGGGAAGAGGTGGAATGGGACTGGTTTACCCGGGGTGGCGAGGCAGTACTCTACTGGCACTGGTCACCCGATTACGGATGGGAAATGAACATGCCCATCAGGGGCTACAACGAGGCGCTGATCATCTATGTACTGGCAGCCTCCTCCCCCACCCATGGCATTGATGCAATCGTATACCATGATGGATGGGCACGACAGGGCGGGATCGTGAACGGCAGGGAATACTATGGGATCACCCTGCCACTGGGGTACGATTATGGCGGACCGCTTTTCTTCGCGCATTATTCATTTCTCGGACTGGATCCCAGGAACCTGTCCGACCAGTACGGCAACTACTGGGACCAGAATGTGAGCCATACCCTCATCAACCAGCAGCATGCCATCCGCAATCCGAATGGTTACATAGGGTACAGTGCCGACTGCTGGGGTTTTACCGCCAGCGACGGGAACCAGGGCTACAGCGCCCACTCCCCTACCAACGATCGCGGCGTGGTCACCCCTACAGCAGCCATTTCCTCCCTGCCATATACCCCGGAAGCTTCCATGCAGGCCATCCGGCACTTCTACTACCTGCTGGGCGACCGGCTCTGGGGAGAATATGGATTTTACGATGCCTTCAATATCACCGAAGGATGGTATGCCAGTTCCTATATTGCCATTGACCAGGGTCCCGAGGTGGTGATGATCGAGAACCACCGGACAGGACTCCTGTGGGACCTGTTCATGTCGGCTCCGGAAGCAATGGCCGGGCTGGATAAACTGGGTTTTTCTACCACCAAATAAAACCATAATGCAAAGTATTTCAGAAAAAGTATCACATTGAAGGTAGAGTACAATGCAGCAACTACCCAAGAAACAGTTCACACGACATAATAAAACAGAAGCCATGCACACTACCAGGCAACATCAAACAATCCCGTATCCTGTGATTCGCCGCAGGACAATAAGCAGAACATACACCAAAGCCGGCATCTTTTTTCCAATGATCATCGCGTTGCTGCTTGGGCTCAAGGGCTGTGGAGGTCCGCAAGGCCAGGAAGACAAACGGGAACAGTTCGTGGATTCCCTGCTTTCCGAAATGACCCTGGAAGAGAAAGTCGGCCAGATAACCCTGTATACCAGTGGCTGGACCATCACGGGACCGGCGCTTGACAGCAATTACAGGCAGTACATCATCGATGGTAGGTGCGGGAATATCTTCAATGCGCATACCGTTGCCTACAACCTTGAACTGCAGCGGCTCGCAGTGGAGGAGTCCCGGCTGGGCATCCCGTTGCTCTTCGGTTACGACGTGATCCACGGTCACCGGATCATCTTTCCCATCCCGCTCGGAGAAGCCTGCTCCTGGGAACCGGAACTTGCAAGAAGATCCGCCGCTTTGTCAGCCAAAGAGGCTGCTGCCTCAGGCCTCAACTGGACGTTCAGTCCCGTAGCCGATCTGAGCCGGGATCCGCGCTGGGGACGTATTGCAGAAGGATCGGGCGAGGATCCGCTTCTCGGAGCCAGGTTCACCGCTGCACGCGTCAGGGGCTACCAGGGATCGGACTTGTCTGACAAAAACACGCTTGCCGCCTGTCTGAAACATTTTGCCGTGTATGGAGCCCCCGAGGCCGGACGGGATTACAATACAGTGGACCTCTCCATGCGGACCATCAGGGAGGTCTACCTGCCCCCATACAAGGCCGCGGTGGATGCAGGAATTGCTACCGTAATGTCCTCATTCAACGAAATCAACGGCCAGCCGGCCACCAGCAGCAGGTATGTGGAAGAAATACTCCGCCAGGAATGGGGATTTGACGGTGTGCTGGTAACAGACTACGGTGCCATCGCTGAGCTGATCCCCCACGGCGTTGCAACAGATTCGGCACATGCAGGCGAACTGGCCCTGGAAGCAGGTGTGGACATGGACATGCAGTCAGGAATATATATGAAGCACCTGTCCGACCTGGTAAAAGAAGAAAAAGTGGATGAGCAGGTCATCGACAAGGCCGTGAAACGTGTCCTGCGCCTGAAATATGACCTGGGTCTCTTCGAGGATCCCTACCGCTACCTGGATCCCGAGTGGGAAAAAACAGTGGTCCACTCACAGGAGCTCATCGACCACTCCGTGGAAGCGGGCCGCCGTTCCATGGTGTTGCTGAAGAACGATGTAGTGAACGGGTCACCCTTGCTCCCCATAAAAGAGGGTCCGGCCAGGATCGCCGTCATCGGTCCCATGGCCGACAACAGGATCGACATCCTGGGCAGCTGGCATGCCGCTGGTGACCCGGAAATGGTGGTGACCGTTTCCGAAGGACTCAGAAAACAGTTCCCGGACACCGATATACGGACCGCCGAGGGGTGTGATTTCTATACCGGTGACAAGAGCGGGTTTGCCGAAGCTTTGGCCCTGGCGGCCTTTTCCGACGTGGTAATCCTCGCCATCGGTGAAAATTATGTACAAAGCGGGGAAGCGGCCAGCAGGAGCGAACTGGGGCTGCCGGGTGTACAGCAGGAACTTACTGAGGCCATTATGAAAACAGGCAAGCCTGTGGTGGCGGTGATATTTGCAGGCAGGCCCCTGACGATCAACTGGATCAGCGAAAATGTACCTGCTGTACTCTGGGCCTGGCAACCCGGCAGCAGGGGTGGCGATGCCCTGGCAGACGTGCTCTCCGGGGAATACAATCCCTCGGGAAAACTGACCGTCACCTTTCCGCGGAACGTGGGACAAATTCCCATTTACTATTCTCCCAGGAACTCGGGCAGACCGTTCAATCCTCATGACAAGTACACCAGCAAGTACCTGGATGTGCCCAATGAACCCCTCTACCCGTTCGGCTACGGGATCGGATATTCAGAGATTGCGTACAGCAATCTTAACCTGGACAGGAACGAAATCAGTTTCGGCGACAGCCTGCAGGTTTCCGTTACCATTGAAAACAGGGGGGAATATGTTGCTGAAGAGATCGTGCAACTCTACACCCGCGACCTCGTGGGATCGGTCACCAGGCCGGTGAAGGAATTGAAAAATTTCCAAAAAGTGCCGATCGCTCCCGGAGAGCAAAAAACCGTCACCTTCAGTCTGCATAGCGACCACCTTAAATTCTATGACATCGACATGGAATTCGTGGCCGAACCGGGTGAATTCGAGGTCATGGTCGGTCCCAACAGTTCCGACCTGCTCACAGCCCGGTTTACGCTGGCAGATTAGGCGAAGGAGCACATTGTATGAACGGTACGGGATTTTCCTCATACAGAAATAATAACCGGACTAAACATGAAGTTCAACATATGATTGTTGGTAAATTGTCGTTTATATCATACACAGATAAAAGAAATAAGTTTTAGGTTTGCAACAGAATCGTTTTACAGGCGAGAGGAGAAGAATTTTCATGAAGAAGACAACATATATTCTGGCAATACTGCCCATCAGCATCATACTTATCATTTTCCTGCACCAGGCCAATACCGGTGCCACTGAACCTGCACCGGCTGTCACTGGTTTGGCGGATGCAACATTTACCCCCGGGGTTGAAAAGAGCTTTACACGGGCCGACTCGATTGTGATGGCCTACAACACCCTGCTGACCAGTCTTCTCGAAGATGCGGGAACGGTAGGGGCCGCGGCAGTGATCACCATCAACGGGGAAATTGCCTACATGAAGGCCTATGGTGTAAAGGAGGCAGGTACCGTTGATGCGGTAGATGAACATACCATTTTCAGGCTCGCCTCCGTGTCGAAACCGGTCACAGGAACACTGGCACGCATACTCGATAACGAGGGAACCATCAGACTCGACGACAGGGTGATCGATTACCTGCCGGGGTTCAGCCTCAAAGATCCTGTCAATACCAACAACCTGACCATCAGGCACCTGCTGAGCCATACCTCCGGACTGGTGCCGCATGCCTATGACAACCTGGTGGAGGCGCACGTGCCGTTCAGCGAGATCATGGACAGCCTTTTCCGGGTCAATATAAGTGCCCCGCCGGGAATGCTCTATGGTTACCAGAATGTAATGTACAGCCTCTACGATACCATTGCCCATCTGAAAACCGGTAAGAATTTTAACCAGTTATTGCAGGACAAGATGTTCGGGCCGTTGGGAATGTACAATGCCTCCGCCGGGTATGAACCGTTCCTGGAGAACGAGAACAAGGCGCTCCCTCATGCACGGACAGGCAGCGGTTTTCGCAGTATCAGGATCAACGACAGGTACTACATCACCAATCCTGCTGCCGGGATCAATGCCAGTATTTCTGATATGGGGAGATTTCTTTCAGCACTCACCGGACCGGATCCCCATGCGCTTGGACCTTTCCTGGTGGATTCCGTTTTCGCACCGCAAGTCATTTCGCCGCTGCGCTGGATTTACTTGCGGCAATGGGACCGGGTAGATTCGAAGCATTACGGACTGGGATGGAGGATCATCGGTTACAAAGGGCGGCAGGTGGCCTATCACGGCGGCTATGTGAGCGGGTACCGCGCCGAACTGGCTGTATGCCGCGATGAAGGGATCGGCATCGCCTTCCTGACCAACTCCCCCGGAAAAGTGGGATCAAGGGTGGTTCCGGATTTCCTGGACATGTGGTTTGAAAGGGTTGATGTGCCGGAGCGCATCGACCTTGCTGAAAAATAGCAGCGACCTTGCACTTCACCCAATTACTCCACGATAAGCTTGTGCGTGCTGACCGCTGCGCCTTCAAGCCTTATGAAATAAAGCCCAGGTTCCAGGTCCGAGACATCGAATTCCGCCACGTGACGTCCGGGCAACATCTTTTCCTGATGCACCACCCGTTCCTGCTGCCCGAGCATGTTGAACAGGGTAATGCAAACCGGAGCAGGTTTTTCGAGTGTGAATGCCATGTGTGCGATACCATGGGTGGGGTTGGGATAGAGAACTGATATTGTCTCTTCAGCCAATGTCTCATTCAGCCCGACACCGAGCTTAACTTCCCATGTTATCGCATTGTCTTCAGCATCCTTTACTTCAACGATATGGGGTCCCTGGCAGACATTCTCGATTGGAACACTTGCCTGCTCCTCACCATCCAGGTAGATAGTGTAGGGAGGCACACCCCCGGCCAGTTTCATGTCCAGGGTATATTTGCAATTGCCTTCCCCTCCCTTGAACGTTTCTACAAATTTGAACGCATCCGTCATGGCACTCTGCGACCATACGGCTCCCGGATCAATCCGGGTCTTTTCTTCTGTGATTCTCTGCTGTCCAAACATATCTGACAACGGAGCATAATAGGTTTCCCCGTTCACCTCCACCGATGCGGTCCCGCGTCCAAGACAGATGTTCCCGTCTGTTAGCTGGTAGGTGCCTTCATAGAATTCAGGCTCCGCGCACATGTCCCAATGGGGATTCCAGCCCGACCGGATGCTGTTGTTGTAGGTTTCAAAGAGGGTGTTTTTCAGAAACTCTTCACCCTTAGGAACAAAGGAACATTCATTCCAGAAAATGTTGTTATACAGCAAAGGTTTCGCACCCCTGTTGTAGAAACCGGCTTCGCGAAACGACCGGTTATTCACAATGGTATTGTTATAGATCACCGGACTCGCATGGACCCAGTTTTCCATAAGATTGTTATCATCATCTATGCCGATCCCGCCACCGAAATGATCCGAGACATTCTCTGCAATCACGTTGTTGTAGATCTCTACAGAGCTTCTTTCTGCCTGGTAGGATTCTGAGAACGGAAGGTATTCGAAATAGAGTCCGCCGCCGGTCGTACCTGTGCCATGTGCCTGGTTCTCTGTGATCATGTTATTCCGCATGATAAAAGAACCGCCCCAGGGCTTGTCGGAAGGAATCATGATCCCTCCTCCTCCGGACCAGTATCCTGCACCCGCATTGGCAATGTTCCTTATTACGTTGTTGCCTTCAATAATTGTATTACCATTCCTGGAAAAGAGGAGCATCCCTGCTCCCATGGCGTGTATCGTGGAATGGAGCTCGTTGAAGTATATGCTGTTATTGCGGATGATACGGTCTGCCTCTCCTCCGTCAGCCCAGATTCCCCCGGCAGTAAGCCTGTGATTGGGCCTCTCAAGGCGATTGCCAATGATGATATTGTCTTCGATCTTTCCTCCCGCTTCGCCCATGTAGATCCCGCCACCGCCACAGAAATCGACATTTTCGCCCAGGTTGACAATGGCCTTTGTCCCGCCACCACCGGTCAGTGTCAGCCCTTTCAGCACCGAGGTTGTATCCTCCCCGGAATTGAAAGTCACCACCGAAGCGGAATCGGCTTGCAATGGCTGGCTCCCGTCGATCACGGTCTGGGCAATATGTGCCTCATCCCCGTTGATGATGAACTTACTCCCCACCGTGATGGCCTTGCCGCGAAAGTTGATATTCTCGTAGTAGATGCCCTCCTCCACCAGTACTGTATCGCCCTCCGAAGCTGCATTGATGGCCGCCTGGATGGCTGGTTGCTCTGAAGGCACATTGATCACCCGGTCGGAGTCGTAGTGCACTACCTGCCGGTCGTAGGGCGACTCCAGCGCCCCCTGGTCGGTCTCACCGTCGGCAGAGGCCTGGTGCCGGTTGGTACCGGCAAAGTCGGCCACCGGGGCATGGTGCCAATTTCCTGCAACTTTTAATGAGTCGGTACCCCGACCGACTGAAGGACTGCCCTCCGCAAGGATAAATGTCTCGTGGTCGATGAGTGGATCCCTGTCGATGTTGCCTATACCGGGGTAGCCGCCTTTTATGTTGTTAAAGAAAGCTTTGAACCTTCCCGGATTACTGTAATAACTAATATAGTTGATCGCTTCGAGACTAATTTCACCATTCGGATTCTGAGGGCCTTCATTCCAAAAGATATTGTTAAATAGTAGCGCATTCATGCTGAAATTAAAAATTCCTGCGCCTTCATTCGCGATATTACCCACAATGGTATTGTTATAGATCAGCGGGTTCGGGTTATCAATACTATGGGCTTTATATGTTTGATCCCAGATGGCGATCCCTCCTCCACGATCCTGAGAATAGTTATCCACGATCAGGTTGTTATAGATCTCGATAGAGGCCCTCCCTGACCATTCATTATAATTCCCCCCCGGTGGAAATGTAAGAAATATTCCTCCGCCCTGGCTGGCGACACAATGGATCGAGTTTTCAGCAATATAATTATTCCTTACAATCATTGTTGCCTTCCAGGGTCGAACGGTTGCCATCATTATACCTCCTGCGTTCGCTTTATAAACTCCCGTGCAAATTGCTGAATTGTTAAATATAGTATTGTTTTCAACTATGACTACCCCTAAATCACAATCGGCATAAATACCTGCTCCCTGAGCCATTTGAGTTGACA
>JARGFP010000028.1:38959-49605 GCA_029210585.1 Bacteroidales bacterium | reverse complement strand
AAGGCTTCAGCCTAATGTGTTTTAGTAATCAGCCCTCAGGTGAGATGCTTTCCTTCAAGTATTATGATCCTGGCACTGACACAGAATACTCAATTCAGGAGACTATTGAATTTGTAGCTGAAATGAGAGGAAATGCCATATATCCTGAAATATTGCATGCCGGGACAAATTCCGCACCGGTGGCAGCTTGTCCGGACAAGTCCACCCTCGCCCCGGCACCCGGTCCGATCACCTTTGACTTGTGCGCCATATTTTCGGATCCTGACGGCGATGCACTCACCTATGATGCCGTGGCCAGTGATGGTGCGGTCCTTAACAGGACCTCGGCATGCGAACTGGAAGTCACCACAGCCGCCAGCGGCACCACCACCCTGACCCTGTCGGCAACCGACGGGGAATTCACCGCAACATGCGAATACAGTTTCACGGTAACAGCAAACAATGCACCCTTGGTGGATGCGCCCCTTGGAATGCGCCTGGAGGATGAAGGTTTTGGCAGTCTGCAGATTGACCTCGGAAGTGTTTTCAGTGACCCCGACGGGGATGCGCTGACCTATTCCGCTGTTCCCGGGAATACAGGAATTGTAACTGCTACGGTCAGCAGTGCCACCCTTACCATTACGGAAGTGGCAGCAGGAAATACCACAGTCACGGTGACTGCCTCCGATGGAGAATTCAGTGTTCAGGATATTATTACCATCGTGGTTGTGGCGTCGGTGCCTGCTCCGCCATGGAGCGTTACTGCATCCGATTTCTCATACAGTGGTCAGATTGAGGCTGTCGTGCTGGTAAACGATGTTGAAGTGAATACAGGCACCCTGGCAGCTTTCGTCGGGGATGAATGCCGGGGCGTTGCAGTGGGGTCCTATTTTGCATTTAACGGCAAGACGATCTTCTCCCTGCAGGTCTTCAGCAACAGTACTTCAGGGGATATGCTGACCTTCAGGTACTATGATCCGGTGAACCAGGAAGTGCAGGTGATCGATGAAGTGATCCCATTCACTTCGAATATGACGATGGGGAGTGCAGGGTTGCCGACGTCGCTGCACATCACATCAGTGAACAACCTTCCCCTGCTCGTGAATGCCCTTTCGGACCAGGAAGTGAATGAGCATTTCGGCACACTGGTGCTCGAAGCGGGGGCGGTCTTTTCTGATCCGGACAGCGATGTGCTTAACTATACGGCTTCAGTGGCCAACACATCCGTTGCCACCGTGCAGCTTTCCGGCTCCACGCTAACTATTACGGAGGCGGGTACCGGGACCACTACCGTGGAAGTGTATGCCAGTGACGGAGAATTCAGTACCGTGGACCGGTTTGTTCTGAAGGTAAATGAAGTGAATGATCCGCCGGTAGTTGCTGTTTCCATTCCGGACCAGTCGCTGCAGGAAGGATTCGGAACTCAACATATTGCCATCTCCGGTACATTTACCGATCCTGAAGGGGGTGTGCTTTCCTACAGTGCTTCGAGCGGTGATGAAGCAGTTGTGACCGTCAGTTTATCTGGCGGCAACCTCGTGCTCACTGAGACCGGAACCGGGACAGCCCAGGTCTCCGTCTGTGTCAATGACGGTGAATTCCAGGTCTGCGACCAGTTCTCCGTGACCGTTGAAGCACTGAATGAATCGCCGGTGTTAGCTGTTGCGTTGTCGGACCAGTTGTTGCAGGCAGGATTTGGCACCCACCGGATTTCGTTTTCCGGGACCTTTTCGGATCCGGATGGTGATGCGCTGACCTACCGGGTCAGCAGCGGCAATGAACAGGTCGTGACCGTATCCATTGACGGTATTGACCTTGTGATCACCGAGGCAGGCAACGGCACCGCAACGATTATTGTATGCGCCAGTGACGGTGCACTGGAAGTGTGCGACCAGTTCAACGTGGTTTTGCAAGCGGGCAATCATTCACCCGAAGCCGATTGTCCGGACGGATTAAATGCAATATTTATTGAAGGATTCGGAAGCTATGTACCTGCCGGGCTTTGTGCAGCCTTCAGCGATCCTGATGGTGATGCACTTACCTATACGGTAACCAGCAGTGATCCGGGTGTTGTTTCGGTATCCGGCGAAGGATGTGAAGTGACAGTTACGGAAGCAGGGCCGGGTACCGCGACTGTTACAGTCTGTGCATCAGACGGGGAGTTTGAAGTATGTTGTTCCTTTACCGTGGCGATCGTGGCGGAGAATGTGCTGACCGTCTTTCTGGGTACAGAGGAATTGGTTGAGGGCGACTCTGTTCAGCATTGTTCAGAGACAGTGACTGTTACACTGACGGTGAATTCATCGATCCCCTGGAGCATAACGGCCAGCGCGGACTGGTTCACCGCGGAGCTGGTTGATGCTTCGCATGCAGAGATTGTTTTTTCAGAAAACACAACCGGGTCGGAGCGCAGCGGCAGTATTGCAGTACGCGACACCCAGGACCATGTGATCAACCTGGTTGTTTACCAATCAGCGACCTGCATCCCCGATGGTATCGGTACGGATGCCTTGCAAGGGTACCGGGTGTATCCGAACCCCGTTCAGGATATGGTTAATATTGTATTGCCGGCCTCCGTTCCCGGTTCCGGTGAGGTGGTATTGCGTTTGTATGCGGCAGATGGCAGGATGTTGCGGTCCGTGACCGATGTTGTGGGTCCCGGCATGCTGCTGACCTTTGACATGCAGGATTATCGTCCAGGGATTTACTACCTGGTGATTGAGGAAGCTGGTGGTAAGCGGGTGAGAGTTCCCCTGGTTCGATAGAAAGTTTGAATCATTCTGGGGAACACTTTGGATTGGCAGACATGGAAAATATGGGATGTCTTCCAGTGAAAACGGAAAAAAAGGTGAGATTTCCGGATTTTTTATTCACAACCTGTAGATGGTGCGGAACAGGCAAAAAACGCAATCAAAAGTGCCCGGGGTTGAGAATTTTATGGTGAACGCGGTTTTTTTATATGTGAATGAATAAGAGGTCAGGAAGGGTACAAACGAATGTTGATAAAGCATAATATTGTGTTGATAGAATATTTTGAATCGGTAAACCTATAGTATAATTTTACGTTGAATAAGCATACAGACTTGTTCATTAAAACTCTCAATCATGAAAAAATTATATGTAGTGATACTCGCCGCAGGTATGATGCTCATCACTTCACAGGAAGCAATGGCCTGCTGGGGGTTTTCACGTACGCATCAGCACAGGCATCAAGCACAAGAGGTTCCCGGCACAGTAGGTGCACCCCTGGACGGAGGATTACTAGCAATTCTTGCAGCAGCAGGAGGTGCTTATTTTATCGCCAGGAAGAAAAAGAAAAATCAGCAATAGGGTTAATTGCTTTTTTAATGGACAGGGAAACCTGTCTGAAATTCAAACATAAACATTCAACGAACACCGCAGGATGCCAGGCCCGGCAACCTGCGGTGTTATTTTTATCAGGCATATAAGTGATTGGCTTTCCGGTTTTTGGAAATTCGTAAAAGGATAACAAGGATCGTCAGGATACCGGAGATGAGTATTCCCCAGGCAATGTAAGGATGGTATTTCGTGTAGAAAGTCAGCGTCTCATTCACCTCCAAATCTCCGGTAACTGCTCCACTGGTGGTACCCGACAGTTGCTCTTTTGAAGTTCCTTTACTGTCGATGAGTGTCGTGATGCCCTCATTGGAGGATTTCACCACGAAGCGCCTGTTTTCGATGGCGCGGCAGGTGGCAAACCAGTTGAAATGCCGGTAGGCAGTATTGCTTTTCATCCATCCTTCGTTGAGGAGGATCGCCAGGAAGCTGGAATTTGTCTGCAGCACCTCTTTGGCCGTGAACGTGCTGAATGCCGAGCCGTAACAGATGATGGGGGAGGTTTGGATATCCAAAGTATTCCGGGAATCAGGATGGGTTAGGTCACTTTGGGTGGTATTGGTATCCTGGGAGATATGGCTATTTTTTTTGATCGGGCTATTTGAGGCAGATGTGATCTCTATAGTACCGAAATCAAAGACCGGGTAGCCTTCCCCTGCAGGGGAGAAGTTGAGGTCCTCAAGGTTGGGGACCAGTCTGACGAGGGGTGCAAAGAGCTTTTGTTTTGGCACCTGTTCGCTCATGGGAACCAGTCGTTTCTTGAACTTCACCCGGGGTGTGGCATCGCTTATAATCAACAGCGCGGTGTTGTACCTTTTGAAATGGTAGTTTTTTTCCGCGTTGTAAAGGATCTGTGGTTGGTAGGAATCGGGGGGTGGGGGAGGCGTGATTTGATCCACGATGGCACCGGTGACCAAGATGACATTTGGTTTGGTTCCCGGGGCCTCCTTTTCCTCCGGCCCTGTTGTCTCCAATTTCTCTGCTCGTTTTCCCTTCAATTCCATCATTTCCTCCATTCCCTTTTCCTCCATTCCCTTTTCCTCCATTCCCTTTTCCTCCATTCCCTTTTCCTCCATTCCCTTTTCCTCCACTTCCAACATTTCCGAAAAATCCAGCGGCACCTTTTCATTTAACAGTTCGTTCCGGATCCTTTGCACGACATGGCTGCTGTTGAGGCTGTCGAGGAACAGGTCACCCATGATTGCATTTTCGGGCCAGAAGACAATGTTCGTGGTGGAAGAATCCAGATAATTCTTTGTCGAGGAAATGGAGGCCTCCAACAGTTCGTCGGGATTCACCTCGTATTTATAATCATAGACATCCATGCTGGTGTGCAGGGCGATGACATTGATGCCGGTTTTGGTGGTGTCGGCGGGTGATCGGAACATGATGAGTGAGATGATGAGTGGAAGCGTGGCTGCAAGGGCGAAAAGGGCCGCCCGGTTCATCTTCCGGATCTGTAGTGTAGGACCAGGTCTGCCGGTATCATGGACAGGATCGTTTCCAGGTTCATGTCTTCCTGTCAGTTTGCCGGTTAAGGATGCCGGATCCGCTTCAGGCACCATGCCGGCATCAGGGTCTACACCTGATCGTCCCTCATATACGAAGTTACCTGAAGTACGCTGCGTTTTTGTCAGCCAGGGTCGCAGGAGCAGGAACAGGGCGAAGTTGACCAGGAGGATCCAGAGGGTTCCGCCGAGGTTTCCGGTGACCGAATACCATTGAATGATGCCGGGGTAGGCTGCGAGGACGTGTCCGAGGTTCCCGTAAGACATCCCCAGGATGTTGAGATCGTGGAGCACCTCCATGATCATCCAGGCAGCCATGAAAACCATGATGGGGGAGGTGGTGGACCTGCCGGTGCTTTCGCTTGCCGGATCAGTGTGATCAGAAATTCTGTCAGTAGAGTTGCCGTTGGTCACGCCTGTATTGGTGGCGGTATTTCCGAAGCGGGAAGTCCTGGCGGATTTTCCGGAGAAAAGATAAAGATATGCTGCAGCGTAGGGTAGCAACATGGTGAATGCGCGGAGCAGGGCGATGACAAAGTGGGTGGTCGGATTGACATTCCGGATCCAGTAGACCCCGACATATGCGGTGAGGAACACCGACAGGAACGTGAGGATCCACAGCAGGGGTTTATCGTGGGTCGTCAGCCTGGGGTTATTCAGCAGAAAAAAGACCGGAACAAATGTAACGAAGATGAAAAACGCGGTGGCGTCGGATTGCCAGGAGAGTGCCAGGAAGACCGTGCTGAGAAGAAAGATCAGGATGAGCCTGGTGGTGATCCGCATTTTGGGTTTCATTGGTGTAGGATGCTGTTTGTTGTGCATAGAGGTCTGATTCTTCAATTCAGAAATACACAGCAATATAAGGATATTATGCGTATTTGATTTCAATGCAGCGCTTCGCAAACTGGAAACCGTATTCCTGTTTTTTTAAGCCTGAAGCGCTCACTTGTAAATACAAGTAAAATGATTACTTTTGTGAAGTGGCGGTTTGTCAGGGGTCCGGACCCTGTTTACGGAGCGGACTGGCCGGTTGATATTCAGGATATAACAAAATACGAAAAGATATGAAGACAAGAGCAGTGCGTTTGTATGGAAAGAAGGATCTCCGGGTTGAGGAGTTTGAATTGCCGCAGATCGGGGACGATGAGATCCTGGCGAAGGTGGTGACTGACAGTCTGTGCATGTCGAGTTACAAGGCTTCGACGCAGGCGAGTGACCACAAGCGGGTGCCGGATGATATTGCTGAAAACCCGGTGATGATCGGTCATGAGTTCGCCGGCGAGATCGTGGAAGTGGGTGCCAACTGGCGTCACAAGTTCAGTGCGGGGCAGAAATACAGCATCCAGCCGGCCATTTATTACGAGGACGGACCGGTGGGGGTGCTGAGTGCGCCCGGGTATTCGTACCGGTACATTGGCGGGGATGCCACCTACGTGATCATCCCGAAGGACGTGCTGGTACAGGATTGTCTGCTCGTTTATGAGGGTCCGGGCTACTATCCCGCTTCCTTGTCGGAGCCCCTGAGTTGTGTGATCGGCGCGATGCATGCCAACTACCACACGAAGGCGGGGAGTTACGTGCACGAGATGGAGATCGTGGATGGCGGCAAGATGGCGATACTGGCGGGCGTGGGTCCCATGGGATTGGCGGCGATTAATTACGTGTTGAACCGGGAGGACCGGAGGCCATCGTTGCTGGTGGTGACCGACATTGACCAGTCGCGGCTCGACCGGGCTGCGAGTCTGTATACAGTGGAATTCGCGCGTTCCCGGGGCATCGACCTGCGGTACGTGAATACCAGGCTGCTGGTGAACCAGGTGAAGGATCTGAAGGCGATGGCCGGGGGTGCGGGTTTTGATGATGTCTTCGTTTTTGCACCCGTGGCGCCGGTGGTGGAGCAGGGGGATGCGATCCTCGGGTTTGATGGTTGCCTGAATTTCTTTGCCGGTCCGTCGGATCCCGGCTTTTCAGCAAAGATGAATTTCTACAACGTGCACTATGCCTATACCCATATTGTGGGGACATCCGGGGGGAACATCGACGACATGCGTGAGGCGTTGGAGGTCATGTCTGCCGGTCTGGATCCCGCCGGTCTGATCACCCACATCGGTGGCTTGTCGGCCGTTCCGGAGGCCACCCTGCACCTGCCGGACATTCCCGGTGGGAAGAAGCTGATCTACACGCATTTTGATTTTCCGCTGACTGCTATATCGGATTTTGAGGAGAAGGGGAAGTCGGAGCCGTTGTTTGCCAGGTTGCACGAGATCTGTGCGCGGCACAATGGGTTGTGGAGCGTGGAGGCCGAGGCGTATTTGCTGGGGAACGGGTGAGGGGTGTGTTGTCGCAAAAGTATGCTATAATTGCGACAGTGTATTTGATAAAAATTGCCGTTTCGAAGTTTGATATCCTCATACCTGCATTGCACAAATGGTGTTGCCATTTATGACCTCCAACATGTTATTATTAAATGTGATACAAGGATAAAATTATTAGATTTGTAGTAAGAGCACTAAAAATGAGTAAAGCAATTACTCCTTCATTTGAAGGCTTCTACAAAAGGATAAAAGAGATCCTGGATACGGCAAGATCCAGAGTATATCAGACTGTCAATTTTGAGATGGTCCAGGCTTATTGGAACATCGGCAAGGAAATCATTGAAGAAGAGCAGAAAGGGAAATCTCGTGCAGAATACGGGACCTCTTTGCTTAAAGGATTATCAGAAAGGCTTAACAAGGAATATGGAAAAGGTTTTGACGAAAGCAATCTGAGAAATATCAGAAAGTTTTACATTGTTTTTCAAAAACGTGACGCACTGCGTCCTGAATTATCCTGGACTCATTACAGGCATTTAATGCGTGTTGAAAATGACAGTGCAAGGGAGTTCTATTTGGATGAAGCAGTTAAAGGAAACTGGAGTACCAGGCAACTGGAAAGGCAGATCAACTCATTGTACTATGATCGTACTTTAATGAGCCGGGATAAGAAGGGGATGATCATGGATGGCCGGGCGCTGCAGGATAAGATGCAGCCAAAAGATATTATCAAGGATCCATATGTATTAGAATTTTTGGATGTAAAAGAGAATGAAAAACTGGCAGAACGTGCGTTGGAATCTGCTCTCATTGAAAAACTGCAGCACTTTTTACTCGAATTGGGCACCGGGTTTTCTTTTGTCAAACGTCAATACAGAATTTCAGCAGATACGGATCATTTTTATGTAGACCTGGTGTTTTACAATTACATTCTGAAGTTCTTTTTATTAATCGATCTGAAAATCGATAAGCTCAGTCACCAGGACATAGGCCAGATGGATTTTTATGTTCGCTACTTCGAGGAAAACTTAAAACAGCCCGGAGATAATCCAACAATAGGGCTTATTCTCTGTACTGAAAAGAATAAAACAATCGTTAAGTACAGTCTGCTCAGTGAAAGCAGACAGATCTTTGCTTCAAAGTATCAGATGTACTTACCAACTGATAAACAGTTAGAGGAAGAGATCCAGCGAGAGAAAGAGCAGATTGAACAGGAAAAAAAGCTCTCAAAAGAATAACCTCCGGGAAAACTGCAACCACCGGTTGCAGAAATCTGGAGTTTTGATAATTGGAAAATGGACATCGAATTCCCTTGTCCAAAGCAATAATCAAAAGATTGATATCGTCGTAAATCCATTGCACAAATAGTATCGCTATTTGCGCCCTGCAACATGTTATTATTAAATGTGATACTCTGTACAAAACCTCTGGTATATGCGATAGTTTTATCTGGAAAACATGGATAATGAAAAACTCCAACCACTGGTTGGAGAAATTAGCTGGAGCAAAAATGTCTGTATAAGTGGTCATTTTTGTCTGGTGTTACAAATGACTCTGGCCAGGTCTTGATGATCTGAATCGTGTTGAATTGGGATGAATCAGTTGAAATTAATGATGAATGTTTTTCATGGTTAGATAAAACTGTTTTATCTGGTCATTAAAGTGTGTTTTTCCGGCGAACGGGTGAAGTGAAATTTTGCATTGTTTCCGGGATTGCTTACCAAAGAAAACGAGGGTTTTTCTGTAGTTGTGGTGTTTTCTTATTAAATCTCATATAATCAATGGTATAAGTGTTTTTATTGCGTAGGGTCCGAGTCCTGTGCTTTTTCATGGTTTATTGTCTTAAGTATCAGTATATAAATGTTTTAACAGCTGTAAGGTCTGCTTTCTGCATGATCAATAAAAATCGTCCTGATTTTCTATTTGTCAAAAAGAATTAACCATTCATAAATCGGCACGGTATTACAGGTGGAGAAACCTTTATAAATCGGTGTGTTCTCCGTATTTTTATAATTCCGCTCCCTGAATTTTTCCGGGCATGGAAAAAGAAATTTTTTCAATGTCCGGTGAGATGCCGGGAGATAAAAATATTCAGCATGTTGAGACAAGTTATGCGTCATACCCCGTACGTTTACGATAAAAAAATTGCTATGAAAATTTTCAGGTATTCTAAGAAGGCCGTGATGAAATCATTGTTGGTCACCGGAATGGTATTGGCATCGGTTGCAGCATTGGGGCAGCCGGACTGGAGTGTGAATACGAATGACTATCCTGATTACACGGAAGTGTTTGCCACTGTTTTCGTCGGGGGTACCCCAGATACAACCGGGATACTGGGCGCCTTTATCAACGGTGAGTGCCGGGGTGTCGAGCCATCCACCACCTATTGGCCGATGGCTGATACGACTAATTTTAATATATACGTATACAGTTTAGTGGCTTCCGGGGAGACCATTCATTTCATGTTTTATGATGCGGAATCGGGCATTACCTATGCGATCAACGAAACGATTATCTCCGACCAGCAGAATCCACAAGGCCTTTTTTCAAATCCTTTGAGTTTTACCACCTACCAGGACACGGAGTCACCCACCGTCACTTCCTGTCCGGCTGATATCAGTGTCGGCACTGACCCCGGGATCTGCGGGGCTGTTGTGACTTACACGGAACCTGTTTTTGCTGACAATGCCCTTGGGGGTGGGATCTCAGGGGAGCTGGTTGCCGGATTGGCCAGTGGTTCGGAATTTCCGCTGGGGACCACCACTGTAACCTATTCCTATACCGATGAGGCGGGGAATCCTGCTGCGACATGTTCTTTCGACGTTACAGTGAATGATACGGCGGTGCCTGTTCCGGATGCTGTCTCCCTGTCGGACATTATCGCAGAGTGTTCGGTTACATCGCTTACAGCACCTACAGCTACGGACGTATGTGACGGTCAGGTGACCGGTACGCATAACGCCACGCTGCCCATTACCACGCAGGGCACCACGGTGGTTACATGGACGTTCACGGATCTTACCGGGAATACTTCCACCCAGACGCAGAACGTGGTGCTTGATGATTTGACGGATCCGGTTCCTGCTGTGGACCCATTGCCTGATGTTACTGCACAGTGTGCGGTTTCAGAACTGACTGCCCCAACAGCTTCGGATAACTGTGCCGGGACGGTAACCGTGACACACAATGCCACCCTGCCGATCACAGCCCAGGGGACCACGGTGGTTACCTGGACCTATGACGACGGGAACGGTAATACGGTTACGCAGAACCAGAATGTGGTATTGGATGATACGGCAGCTCCTGTACCTGATGTTATACCACTGCCGGACGTCATCGCACAATGCGAAGTGACAGAACTCACTGCTCCGACAGCAACCGATAACTGTGTTGGTACAGTTACGGCTACAACCACTGATCCGTTGACCTATACAACGCAGGGCACGTACACGGTGAACTGGACCTATGATGATGGTAACGGGAACGTGGT
>JARGFP010000028.1:0-38861 GCA_029210585.1 Bacteroidales bacterium | reverse complement strand
AGTGTTCAGCGACGGTTGTTGCAACACCTACCGCGCAGGATAACTGTGCGGGCTCGATTACCGGAACCACGACCGATCCGTTGACCTATACAACGCAGGGCACGTACACGGTGAACTGGACCTATGATGATGGTAACGGGAACGTGGTTATCCAGCCACAGACGGTGATTGTTGATGATGTTACTCCACCAGTTGTTACTGATTGTCAGGTTGATATTGAGGTGAATAACGACCCAGGAATCTGTGGTGCAGTTGTAACATATGAAGTGCCGGTTTTTGCGGATAATTGTGATGGTACCGGACTATCTGGTACGCTTTTCGAAGGGCTGGCAAGTGGATCAACCTTCCCGGTAGGTACCACAACTGTGACTTATGCATATACAGACGCAGTCGGAAACGGTCCGGTGGTCTGTACATTCACGGTAACTGTGAATGACAATGAACCACCTACCATCACAGCACCTGCGGATGTTACCGTGAATACAGATCCGGGAGCATGTGAGACGGATGCGTTGAATGTTACACTGGGTAGCACGATCACTGCAGATAACTGCGGGGTGCTATCCGTTGTTAACGATGCACCCGCCGTGTTCCATTCAGGAAACACAACCGTTACATGGACCGTAACAGATATCCATGGGTTGAGTGCCCAGGCGACCCAGGTGGTGACCGTGGTGGACAATGAAGCGCCGACAGTTGCAGCCTGTCAGTCCGACATCACGGTCAACAATGATGCCGGTATTTGCGGTGCAGCGGTAACATATACCGGACCGACATTTGACGACAACTGCGACGGAACGGGTCTTACAGGCATCCTCACCGAAGGACTGGCCAGTGGTGCCACCTTCCCCGTGGGTACGACCAATGTCACTTACACTTACACAGATGCAGCCGGGAACGGACCTGCCACCTGCAGCTTCACCGTAACCGTAATTGATAACGAAGATCCAACCGTCTCCACCTGTCCGACCAACATCATAGTGAACAACGATGTGGGATTGCTTGGTGCGGTGATTACCTATGCCCAGCCGACGTTCGAGGACAATTGTGACGGAACCGGTTTGACTGGTGTAATGACAGCCGGATTTGCAAGCGGCGAGGTGTTCCCGCTCGGAACCACCACCGTAACCTACCAGTATACGGATGCGGCTTCCAATACGCCGGCCATCTGTACATTTACGGTCACCGTGAATTTGATTAATCGTGCACCGACTGTTGCGAACCCGATTGCTGACTTCACGGTTGATGAAGGATTCGGTACGCTGGATCTGCCGATCACCGATGTGTTTACCGACACGGATACATGGGATTCCTTTACCTATGCGGCCGCGACCAACAACCCGAGCGTGCTCACGGTGCAGGTGATCAACAATACCACGTTACGGATTACTGAAATCGGTATCGGCCTGGCCAATATCACGCTTACCGCGACGGATAACGGAGCACCGCCATTGTCTGTGGATGATGTATTTGCCGTTGATGTGAACGGAACACCTTTCGTGGCCACACCGCTGAATGATATCTCCGCCGATGCAGGGTTCAGCAATATCCTTATCGACCTGAATGCCTATTTCGATGACAGGGACGGGGATCCGCTGAGCTACGAGGCCATCAGCGCCAATCCGGCCATCGTGAATGCCAGCATCAACGGAAGCATACTCACACTTACGTATGTGAATTATGGTACCACAGATATTACCATAACGGCGAGTGATGGCTCGACACTATCCGCCACAGATGCATTTACCATCAATGTAAACGGTCCGCCCCAACTGGTAACACCGCTTCCGGATGTGGCGCTGGATGAAGGATTCGGCCTCTACCAGGTGGATATAGCAGGCACCTTCTCAGACCCGGACGGCGATGCGCTTACCTATACCGCATTTACAGGGAATGCTGCTGTGGCCATTGCCAGTATGAACGGCAGCCTGCTGTCCATCACGGAAGTGGCTCCGGGTATCACGAACATTACAGTACGGGCCAGCGATGGTTCCACATTGCGGGCCAACGATGTATTTGCACTGGATATCAACGGTGGACCGGTTGTAACGGCAGAGATTCCTGATTACAACCGCAATGCCGGGTTTGGCAACATTTATATCGATCTGAACAATTATTTCGAGGACCCGGAAAGTGATCCGCTGACCTATACCGCATCGAGCAGCAATACGGGCGTGGTAACCACATCCGTCAACGGGAGTATCCTGCGCATCATCGAAGTAAGTTCCGGCAGCGCCCAGGTCACCGTGACCGCCAGCGACGGCCCGAACCTTGAAGTCCAGGATATCTTCACCGTGGATGTGAACGGTGCGCCGGTTGTCGCGGCTCCCCTGGCAGATGTATCCCTTGATGAAGGTTTTGGAACTGAAACCGTCGACCTCACCGGGGTATTCTCTGATCCGGAAGGTGATGCACTGTCCTACACGGTCAGCAGCAACAACCCGGGCGTGGTGCAGGTGAGTGTGGCAGGAACCACCATCACCATCACCGAAGTGGCAATTGGTACGGCCAATGTCACCGTGACAGCAACTGACGGTGCATTGTCTGTCCAGGATGTGTTTACCGTGGATGTGAACGGCGGACCCGTTGTGGCGTCCGGCATCAGTAACCGGGACTACCGCGAAGGATTTGGCACGGCAGCTTTCAGTCTTACAGGTGCATTCAGCGATCCGGAAGGAGACCCGCTCAGCTACACAGCTGTAAGTGCAGATGAAAGCGTTGTTACCGTGGATGTGACCGGTGATATCCTCACCATCACGGAAGCCGGTCCCGGCACAACGACTGTTACCGTAACGGCCAGTGACAACTCATCGCTGACCGGGGCCACCACCTTCCAGGTGAACGTGAATGCAGCACCGCAAGTGGCGGCAGGCATCAGCGATGTGGCCCTGAACGAAGGTTTCGGAACCTACGCAGTGAACCTCACGGGTGCATTCAGCGATCCCGAGTCGGATCCGCTGACCTACACGGCCGTGAGTGCGAACAGCGCGATAGTAACAGTGAGCGTGAGCGGAAACACCCTCACCATCACCGAAGTGAACCATGGAAGCACCACGGTAACCGTCACCGCCAGCGATGGATCGACCATCACTCCGAGCACGGCATTCACCGTGGATGTGAACGGAGCCCCCGATGTAACCGGTCCGCTTGCCGCCATCACCCTGGAGAACGGGTTTGGCAGCACTACCGTTGATATTTCAGGCGTCTTTACCGATCCGGAAGGAGATGCGATGACCTATTCGATCGCCAACAGCAATCCGTCAGCAGTGACAGCCGTGCTGAACGGCACCCTGGTCACCATCACCGAGGAAACCTACGGTACAGCGACCATCAGTGTGATCGCGAACGACGGACAGTTGTCCGCCACGGATCAGTTTGATGTGACCGTGAACGTGGTGTTGCCGCCCGACTGGACCTATGTGCCGGCCAACTATGACTACGATGGTCAGCTGACGGCCCAGGTGTATATCGACCGCGACACCGTGCGTTCAGGATTCCTGGGAGCCTTTGTCAATGGCGAGTGCCGGGGCATCGTGGATCCCATCTATTTCACAGTGGAGGAAACCTATGTCTTCAATATGATCGTCTACAGTGATGTCAGCACAGGTACCTACCTGAAATTCAAATACTATGACTATGAAAACGATTTGGAGTACGAATTGTACGATTCCGTAGCGTTCAATGCCGATATGATCCTTGGTGATGCATTCAGCCCGGTGCGGTTGCATTATTACCCGGGGTTTGAAAAGTCACTGGTTACAGGCTGGAACTGGTTCTCCCTGAACCTGGATGCCCTTGACCGGAGTGTCGGGTCAGTGATGCCGGAGTGTGTTGTGGAAGGGGATTACATCAAGAACCAGACCGTTTCGGCCACCTATTACGATGGCTTCGGATGGTTTGGTCAGCTGGAGGAGATCGATCCGACCATGCTCTACAAGACCAGGATCAATACACCGTGCACTATTTCAACACTGGGGAATTCGGTAGATATTCAGACCACCCCCATCAGCCTGGTGCGCGGCTGGAACTGGATCGGTTTCCTGCCAAATGAATCCCTGCCGATCGATGAGGCGTTGTCGTCCTATGCAGTCACCGACCTGGATTACATCAAGAGCCAGGTAGCATCTGCGACCTATTACGACGGCTTCGGCTGGTACGGCAGCATGAAGACCATGCACCCGGGTGAAGGCTTCATGATCAAAGTCGCCGCACCGTCGACCCTGGTCTACCCCGAACCCTCCGCCAAGAAAGCGATATGGGTGGAAGGGAACGATCCGCTGCCTGCGGGCATTGATCCGAGCCAGTATGAATTCAGCGGTACGGTTACCGCGCGGGTATTCCTGAACGGTGAAGCGATCGGCTCGGAAGACGACCTGCTGATGGCCTACGTGGGGGATGAATGCCGCGGGGTGATGCATGGAATGTATTTTGATCCGGCCAGTGCCTACGCCTACCAGATGCTGGTATACAGCAACCTGGCCGAAGGTGAGCAGGTAACCTTCAGGTATTACCAGGCCGCAACGGGCCGGACCTATGAATGTGCAGAAACACTGGAATTCAGGAGTGACATGATCGTTGCCGATGCACACCAGGCCTTTGCACTGAACCTCGACAACGCTGTCGGCATCGACGGATCGCCGATGGAGCAGGGGATCAGGATGAATGCTTATCCGAATCCGTTCAGGAACAACCTGCGGATCGATATAACCGTTCAGGAGTCCACCCATATGCAGCTGGCTGTGTACGACCTGATGGGCAAGATGATGTTTGTGCTGGGAGAACAGGACCTGGCACCGGGGACCTTCAGTATGGAATGGAACGCCGGCGGTCTGCCCAGCGGTACCTACGTGCTGAAAGCCGTGATGGACAGGGAGCAGATTGTTAAGCGGGTGACGCTTATTGATTAGCGGTGTGTGTTGCGGGCTGGAGGAACCAGGTAGCTGCAGTGAAAAGTGAACAGGTCATTGAATAGTGAGGGGAGGTGATCGTCACATGAGGGAGGAACGAGAGAGGATCGTTGCAGTGAGATAGAAGCTGAAAAATGATGAAATAACTGAATAATAAGATAATTACCAGGAAATAAGTTTTTAAACAAATAGTTTTACCCATGGAATCTTTTAAGAGAACACGTACAATACGTACAACCCTACTCGTTTTCGTTTCACTGTTGTTGTCAGCGACCAGCTTGTCGGCCCAGCACGGATGGACGATCAATCCGCCTGACTATGAATTCAGCGGCGATGTTACGGCGATCGTGTATTTTGATGGTGTGCTGAAGACTGATGGCGCTCTCGGGGCTTTTGTGAATGACACATGCAGGGGGTTTGATGATTTGGCAAATCTGGCACCAACCGGGGATTACCTGTTTGAGTTCATGGTTTATAGCAATGCATCATTCGGAGAGACGATCACCTTCAGGTACTATAACGAATCAGACGGCCAGGTCTACGACGTGATCGAGACCGTGGAATTTGTCAACAACGACAGATGGGGAAATTTAATAACACCATTTGTATTCAACGCCGTCACCAACGATCCGCCTTTCGTATCCAGTCCGATCGGTGACCAGGAATATAATGAATACTTTGGCTCCGACGGGATCGACCTGAACACGATCTTCAGCGACCCGGACCTGAACCCACTCACCTATACCGCTGTCAGCAGCGACCCGGGCGTGGTCACGGTAAGTGTTTCGGGATCCCTGCTGACCATTACCGAGGCAGGACTGGGAACATCCGTTCTAACGGTGACTGCAGACGACGGACTGGAAACAGCGCAATATATATTCAGTATAACAGTCAACAACGTAAATGATGCGCCGGTAATAGCCAATCCGCTGTCGGACATCACGCGGGACGAGTTTTTCGGAACGGAAACCGTCGATCTTACCAATACCTTTACCGACAAAGACAATGATGTACTCAGTTACACCGCCACGAGCAGCAACACCGGCGTTGTGACCGTTTCGGTGGACGGCACCACCCTCACCATCACGGAAGTGGAGCCCGGCACATCCCTGATTACCGTCAACGCGTTTGACGGAACAGCAACCACGCCCGCAACGTTCACCTTCACCATGATCAACGTGAACGAGACCCCGGTGGTGGTCACCCCGGTACCGGACCAGGTGCTCGATGAATATTTCGGGACGCTGGATATCTCCCTTGCAGGCAGGTATTCGGATCCTGACGGCGATGGTCTGACCCTTTCGGTGGTGAGCAGCAACACCGGCGCGGTTACGGCGGCCATTACAGACAATACCCTTACCCTGACAGAGACAGGACTCGGTACTTCCACGGTTACCATTACAGCAAGTGATGGTACCCTGGAAGTCACCGACGCCTTCAGCGTGCTGGTCAACAATGTGAACGATGCGCCGGAAGAAGTTGTGCCGGTCCCGGACCAGTTCCTGAATGAATTTTTCGGAACGCACGATGTGAACCTGGCGGGCGTATTTACCGACAAAGACGGGGACGACCTGACCTACACGGCCGTCAGTGCCAACACCACGGTTGTTACGGTGAATGTGGTCGGGAGCATTCTCACCATCACCGAAGTGAATCCCGGGATCACCACGGTAACCGTCACCGCCGGTGATGGCACGACAACAACCGCCGGAACCGGATTCACCGTGGATGTAAACGGCTCGCCGCAGGTCGCATCCCCTTTGGCAGATGTGGCCCTGAATGAAGGGTTCGGCAACTACGCGATCAATGTTACAGGAACCTTTACCGATCCTGAAGCAGATCCGCTCACCTACAGTGTAACCGCCGGTAATCCGGCTGTGGCCCAGGTGGAAATGAACGGAACGCTGCTGACCATTACCGAAGGGGTACCCGGTATCACCAATGTCAGCGTGACTGCCGAAGACGGATCGGGGCTGGCAGCGACCGATGTGTTCGAGGTGGATGTCAACGGTGCACCCTTTGTAAGTGCTGCGATCCCTGATTATGACCGCAATGCGGGATTCGCAAATATTTATATCGACCTGAATAATTATTTCGGGGACCCGGAGGGTGATCCGTTGACATACAGTGCCATAAGCAACGACATCACTGTGGTAACCACATCGGTCAGCGGCAGCATCCTGCGCATTATCGAAGTAAGCTATGGCATCGCGCAGATCACCGTAACTGCCGGTGACGGATCGTCGCTTGAAGCAACGGATTTATTCACCGTGGATGTGAACGGCGCACCGGTAGTGGCAGCGCCGCTTCCCGACGTATCCCTTGATGAAACTTTTGGAACAACCACCATCAATCTCAGCCCTGCATTCTCCGATCCGGATGGTGATCCGCTGACCTTCACAGCCACCAGCAACAACCCCGGCGTGGTCCAGGTGCAGATCTCGGGGAGCACGCTTACCCTGACCGAAGTGGGCATTGGCCTGGCCAATGTCACCGTGACGGCCAGTGACGGAGCGTTGTCTGTGCAGGATCTGTTTATCGTGGATATCAACGGCGGACCTGTTGTATCGGCCGCTATCAGTGACCGCGCCGTTAACCAGGGCTTCGGAACCATATTTATCGACCTGGACAACCATTTCAGCGATCCTGAGAGTGATCCGCTGACCTACGATGCCGGCAGCAGCGATGTCGGGGTTGTGACCGTTAATGTAACCAATAATATCCTGCAGATCAGCGAAGCGGGACCTGGTGTAGCCACCATCACCGTGACGGCCAGTGACGGTTCCTCCCTGGAGGCAACCGATGCTTTCGTCGTGGATGTGAACGGAGCACCTGTGGTGGCAGCGGGGATCAGCGATGTGGCCCTGGATGAAGGATTCGGCACCCATGTGATCGACCTCACCGGGGCATTCTCGGATCCGGAAGATGACGACCTCACCTACACCGTTTCGAGCAGCAACGTGGGTATTGTGATTGCAGGTGTTTCAGGAAACACCCTTACCATCACCGAAGTGGCAGCAGGTATCGCCAACATCACAGTTACCGCGCGTGACGGATCCACCCTTTCCGTACAGGATATGTTTGTGGTGGATGTGAACGCCGGACCCGTTGTGGCATCCGGCATCACCGACCGGGCGTATAACGAAGGGTTTGGTACAGCTGATATCAGTCTTGCAGGCGCCTTCAGCGATCCCGAAGGAGATCAGCTGACCTATACTGCAGTCAGTGCCGACGAAGCGGTGGCGACTGTTACAGTTACCGGGAGTACCCTTACGCTGAATGAGGTGGGTACAGGCATTACTTCCATTACGGTGACAGCAGGAGACGGCTCATCACTGACCGTGGCAACCAGCTTCCAGGTGGATGTGAACGGCAGTCCGCAAGTGGCAGCCGGACTGGGCGATGTGGCCCTGAATGAAAATTTCGGCACCTATGCTGTGAACCTTGCAGGTGCCTTCAGCGATCCCGAGTCGGATCCGCTGACCTACACCGCCGTGAGTGGCAATACTGCTGTCGTTACAGTGAATGTGAGCGGGAGCACCCTCACCATCACCGAAGTGAATCCCGGTACCACCACCATAACCGTCACAGCCGGCGACGGCTCGGGTCTTTCAGCCAGCACCGGTTTTGCTGTAGCTGTGAACGGAGCCCCCGATGTAACCGGTCCGCTTGCCGACATTGTCCTGGAGAACGGGTTTGGCAGCACTACCGTTGATATTTCAGGCGTCTTTACCGATCCGGAAGGGGATGCGATGACCTATTCGATTGCCAACAGCAACCCGTCAGCCGTGACAGCCGTGCTGAACGGCACCGTGGTCACCATCACCGAGGAAACCTATGGAACAGCGATCATCAGTGTAACAGCCAATGACGGGCAACTGTCCACCGTGGAGCAGTTTACTGTGACCGTGAACGTGGTATTGCCGCCCGACTGGACCTTTGAGCCGGCTGATTACGACTACGACGGTCAGCTGACGGCCCAGGTGTATATCGACCGGGACACCGTGCGTTCAGGATTCCTGGGTGCGTTTGTCAACGGCGCGTGCAGGGGCCTCGTGGATCCCATCTACTTTGCAGTGGAGGATTATTATGTGTTCAACATGATCGTCTACAATGATGTCAGCACGGGTACATATTTAAAATTCAAGTACTTTGACTATGAAACCGGCACGGAGTACACACTGCATGATTCCGTGGCATTTACCGCGGACATGATCCAGGGGGATGCCTTCAGCCCGGTCAGGCTGCATTACTACCTCTCCTTCGAAAAATCATTCGTGACAGGCTGGAGCTGGTTCTCCATGAACCTGGATGCCATTGACAGGAGCCTGGGCGCCGTGATGCCTGATTGTGTCGTGGAAGGCGATTACATCAAGAACCAGACCGTCTCTGCCACCTATTACGACGGCTTCGGATGGTTTGGTCAGCTGGAGGAGATCGATCCGACCATGCTTTACAAGACCAGGCTCAATGCAGTGTGCGGGATTTCCACGCTGGGGAACTCCGTAGATATTCAGAACACCCCCATCAGCCTGGTACGTGGCTGGAACTGGGTCGGGTACCTGCCGGATCTGAGCCTGCCGATCGACGAGGCACTGGCATCCTTCGCGGTCACCGACCTGGACTACATCAAGAACCAGGTATCCTCAGCGACCTACTACGACGGGTTTGGCTGGTACGGCAGCATGAAGACCATGCATCCCGGCGAGGGGTTCATGATCAAAGTCGCCGCACCATCGACCCTGGTATACCCGGAATCCTCCGCCAAGAAAGCGGTGGTTGCTGAAGGGAACGGTGGACTGCCGGTGGGAACGTTGACAGATGGTTTTGATCCGAGCCAGTTTGAGTACAGCGGAACAGTTACCGCGCGGGTATTCCTGAACGGAGAAGCGACCGGGTCGGAAGATGACCTGCTGATGGCCTACGTGGATGATGAGTGCCGCGGGGTGATGTATGGAATGTATTTCGATCCGGCCAGTGCCTACGCCTACCAGATGCTGATTTACAGCAACCTGGCCGAAGGTGAGCAGGTAACCTTCAGGTATTACCATGCCGCAACGGGCCGGACCTATGACTGTGCAGAAACACTGGAATTCAGGAGCGACATGATCGTTGCCGATGCACACCAGGCCTTTGCGGTGAACCTTGACAACGCTGTTGGGATTGACGGATCGCCGGTGCAGGAGGGGATAAGCCTGAATGTTTATCCGAATCCGTTCAGGGACAAGCTGCGGATCGATATAACCGTTCAGGAGGCCACCCAACTGGAGCTGTCGGTTTACGACCTGACGGGCAAGCTGATGATGGTGCTGGGAGAGCAAGCGCTTGTGCCGGGAACCTTCAGTATGGAATGGAACGCCGGCGGCTTGTCGGGCGGGACCTATATCCTGAAAGCTGTGATGGATACAGCGCAGATTATTAAGAGAGTGACACTGACAGATTAAACAGAACAAGCAGAGGGAGAGAAGTGAAAATTAATATATAGTATACAGGTTTAATCAGAACAAGTAGCCAGCGTTAACAAAGCGGTGTATATATGGTTAAATGATAAGGTAGTATTCCGAAGCTGTCGGAAAAGTTCAATAACCCTGAACCGGGGGTAACCCTGAACCGGGGTGCGCATATGAAAAGCACGTAAATGCGTTATATTTGCGCATCCCGGACATGGTGGAGAGATGTAGGGCAGGCCATATGCCTGTGGGCAATTGAGTTAACATATAAGCAAGTGAAAATGGAATCCATATTCAGGAAACAATTATATCGCAAGAACCACATCACTGGGAAAGCTGTCAGCAGCACGTTCCTCCTGTTCATCGTTTCATTGTTGCTGACCTCCGTGCAATTGTCGGCCCAGCACGGATGGTCGGTGAATCCGAATGATTATAGCATGGATGGCGAAATTTCAGGGATCGTATACCTGGATGGCGTATTGATGACAGAAGGTGCATTGGGTGCGTTTGCAAATGACTCATGCAGGGGATTTGACGATTTTCCTGAAGACGATGGTCCCTCGGGTTTGCCGGTTTTTCAGATCAGGGTTTACAGCAATACAGATGGTGAGCAGCTTTCCTTCAGATTTTATAACCTGGGTGACGGACTGGAATATGATGTGGTGGAGACCCTCGAATTCAGTCAGAACATGATCCTTGGAGATGCGCGCGATCCACTGGTGTTCAACGCAGTGACCAACGATCCGCCGGTGGTTTCCTCGCCGGTGGTTTCCAGGACGTACAATGAGTATTTTGAATTCGACGACATTGACCTGTCTGCCGTATTCAGCGATCCGGATCTGAATACGCTGACCTATACCGCGGTCAGTGACGATCCGGGTGTGGTCTCTGTTTCGGTTGCGGGCGATGTCCTCACCATCACCGAGGCGGGACTGGGCAATGCAACTGTAACAGTGACTGCGGACGATGGCCTGGCGACCGTTCAGGAACTATTTACCGTAACGGTGAACAACGTGAACGATGCCCCGGAGGTGGCCAATGCGCTGCCTGACATGACGCGGGACGAAGGATTCGTGACGGCTTTGGTGGATCTGTCAGCCACCTTTACCGACAAGGACAACGACGTGCTCAGTTACAGTGCATCCAGCGGAAATCCCGGCAGCGTAACCGTTTCTGTAAGCGGCGCCACCCTGACCATCACGGAAGTGTATCCCGGGTCGGCCGTTATCATGGTCACCGCCGGGGATGCTTCAGCATCGGTAAGCACGACATTCACTTTTACCACCAACAACATCAATGATGCCCCCGTGGTGGCCGATGCCATCGATAATCTTGTCCTGAATGAGAATTTCGGGACCCATACCATCGACCTTTCCACCGTGTTTTTCGATGAAGACCAGGACGTCCTCACCTATGTGCCGGTCAGCAGCAATACCGGCGTAGTGACCGTGGGGGTCAGTGGCAATACCCTCACCATCACCGAGGTGGGGCTGGGAACCTCCACCATCACCGTAACGGCCAGTGACGCCTCGACCTCGGTCAGCGACATCTTCACCGTTGCCGTGAGTAATGTGAATGATCCACCCATTGTCCTGAGCCCGGTGGGTCCCAAGGAGTACCCGGAAGGATTTAATACCACCCCGATCAACCTGTCGGGCGTGTTCAGTGACCCCGACGGGGATCCGCTGACCTATTCAGCCACCAGTTCCGACACGGATGTTGTGACCGTGAGCGTTGCCAGTGCCGTACTGACCATTACAGAGGCGGGCACCCTGGGGCAGTCGACCGTTGAGGTAACGGCCAGCGACGGTAACGGCGGATCGGTAAATACCAGTTTTGTTGTTACCATCTATAATGTGAACGATGCTCCTGAAGTGGTCGCGGCGATCCCCGACCAGCAGGCAGATGAATATTTTGGTTCGCGGACCATCGTCCTGGACCCCGTGTTTACCGACAAAGACGGAGATGGTCTCACCTACACGGCATCCAGCAACAATACAACGATCGTAACAGTGGCAGTGAACGGCGCCGACCTGGTGATCACAGAGCAGGGTCTGGGCACAGCCACGATCACCGTGAACGCCAGTGACGGGCTGGAAAGTGTTTCCACGGCATTCAGTTTCACCGTGAACAACGTGAACGATGCTCCTGCAGTGGCGAACCCGCTGGCGGACCTGCAGCTGGACGAATATTTCGGAAGCCGGACGCGCAACCTGGCGGGTGTTTTCACCGACAAGGACGGGGATGCGCTGACACTTACCGCCAGGAGCGGGAATACCAACGTGGTAACGGTTTCCATGTCGGGAAGCATCCTGTACATCACCGAACGGGGACTGGGTTCCGCGACAATCACTGTTACGGCAACGGACAATGGTGACGGACCGCTGAGCACCGACCATTCCTTCCTGATCAATGTCAACAACGTGAACGATCCGCCGGTGGTTGCCGATCCGCTTGATGATATCGTCACCGATGAAAATTTTGTTACCCTGCCGGTTGCGCTTGCGGGTGTCTTTACCGACAAGGACAGTGATCCGTTGAGTTATACAGCGCTGAGCAGCAATGCAGGCGTGGTGACCACGTCCGTCTCGGGCAGCACGCTAACGATTCACGAGGAGGGCCTGGGCACCGCTACGATCACTGTAACAGCCAGCGACGGCAGCCTGAGTGTAAGTGACCAGTTTTCCATTACCATCAACAATGTGAATGATGCACCTAAAGTGGTGGCTCCCATTCTGGACCGCAACTTCAACGAAGGATTCGTGTCCGCTTCGATCAGTGTAAGCCCGGTGTTCAACGACGAAGACGGCGACGTGCTTACCTACACCGTGGAGAGCAGCAACACCGCCGTGGTGAGCGTGACCATGAACGGGACCACCCTGAACATTACCGAGCGCGGGAACGGGACCGCCACCCTCACTGTTACCGCCTCCGACGGGTTGCTGAGTGTTTCAGATGCATTTATTGTGCGCGTGGTTAACCTGAATGATGCGCCCGTGGTTATCAATCCCGTGGCGGACCAGGAAGAGAACGAATACTTTGGTTCCATTGCGATTGATATATCAAGGGTATTTTTCGATGAAGACGGAGATTTGCTTACCATTACTGCCGGCAGCAGTGACGCGTCGGTGGTCACCACCGGTATTTCAGGAAATATCCTGACCATTACCGAGCGGGGCCTGGGAACGGCGACCATTACACTGACCGCCGACGATGACCTGTTGACCGTTCAGGATGAATTTTTGGTGACGGTCAACAATGTAAACGATGCCCCCGTTGTGCAGAACAGTATTGCTGATCTCCCGCTCGATGAGCATTTCGGAGTGACGACACTGGATCTTTCGAACGTCTTTTCCGACAAGGATGGCGATCCGCTGACACTTTCGGTGGATAATTCTGCCGTGTCGGTGGTGACCGTCGCGCTTTCAGGAACCACCCTTACCATTACGGAAGCGGGGCTGGGTTCGGCCACCATTACCGTGAATGCCACAGACGGGGCCCTTGGGGTGAGTGACCAGTTTGTTATTATTGTCAACAATGTGAATGATGCACCCGTGGTGGTGCAGCCGGTGCAGGGCCAGGTATACAATGAGCGGTTCGGCTCTGCCACGATCAGCGTGGCCTCCGTTTTCAGTGATCCTGACGGGAATGCGCTGACGCTTTCGGCTGTCAGCAACAACCCGGGTATTGTCACAGTAGTGCTTTCGGGAACCACGCTTACCATTTCGGAGGCGGGACTGGGAGATGCCACGGTGTCAGTGACTGCTTCTGACGGGTTCCTTTCGCAGGTCCACACCTTCAATGTGACGGTGAACAACGTGAACGATCCGCCGGTGCTTTCCAGCCCGATTGCCGATCAGCATTATGTTGAATATTTCAACCAGTCGTTGCTGAGCATCTCCAACCTGTTCAGTGATCCTGACGGGGATGTGCTGAGCTACACCGTTGGGAGCAGCGATGAAAGTGTTGCCACGGTATCCGTGAGTGGCACGACCGTTACCATTAATGAAGAGGGGCTGGGTTCCACCACCGTGGAGATCAGGGCCACCGACGGGGAATTTTTCGTGGACTATGCCTTTGATGTGACCATTTCGAATGTGAACGATGCGCCTGAAGTAGTGAATGCGATCGCCGACCAGGTGCTGGATGAGTATTTCGGGTCGACTTCACTGGGGCTTTCCACGGTATTCGACGACAAAGACGGCGATGCACTGACCTTGTCTGCCCTGAGCAGCAATCCTTCCGTGGTGACTGTTGCTGTTTCCGGAAACAACCTGGTGATTACCGAGGCAGGACTCGGCAGTGCGCAGGTGACGGTGACCGCTTCGGACGGGTCACTCAGTGCCGATGAGCAGTTTACCGTGACGGTGAACAATGTGAATGATGCGCCTTTGGTTTCCAATCCGATTGCGGACCTCGTGCTGAATGAACATTTCAATTCCACCTCCCTGAACCTCGCCGGAGTATTCACGGATCCCGACGGAGATGCCATTTTGTTGTCTGTTCGCAGCAGCAATCCCGGTATCGTGACCGTTTCATTGTCAGGTACCTTGCTGATCATCAGGGAAGCGGGCCTGGGTACTGCCACAGTGACGGTAACGGGCAGCGACGGCAGCCTGGCCACGGAGGAGCTTTTCCTTGTGACGGTGAACAATGTGAACGATGCACCGGAAGTGGTTGCACCGATCAGCAGTGCCAGCCGGAGCGAAGGGTTTGGTTTTCAAAATATTGACCTGGCACCGGTATTCAGTGATCCGGATGGTGACGCCATGACCTATACAGCATTTTCATCGAATAATACGGTAGTAACGGTATCCATTTCAGGAACCACCCTAACCATTTCGGAAGTCGGGTTGGGCGCCTCAACGATTACGGTGACCGCCAGTGACGGGGAGTTTTCGACGGAGGACCAGTTTGCGTTTACCATTGACAACGTGAATGATTCACCGGAAGTGCTGGTGCCGCTGGGGAACCGCAGCTACGACGAAGGATTCCTCTCCACCTCGGTTAACCTGACCAATTTCTTCAGTGATCCTGACGGGGATGTGCTCAGTTTCAGTGCTGTGAGCAGCAATACGGGCGTAGTGACTGTATCGGTGAGCGGAAGCACCCTGACCATCACGGAGGTTGGGCTGGGCAGTTCCGACGTAACCGTTACCGCTTCAGATGGCAGTCTGACCAATTCTGATGTCTTTACGGCCTCGGTGGGAAATGTGAACGATCCCCCGGAGATACAGGTCCCGGCACCGGACCAGTCCTACAATGAATATTTCGGTACCGAGACGGTCGATTTGTCGGCCGTGTTCAGTGATCCGGATGGCGATGCGCTGACCATCTCTGCGATCAGCAGCAACACCAACGTGGTGACGGTGTCGGTGAGTGGCACCACGCTGACCATCACTGAAAGAGGGTTGGGCACCTCCACCATTAACCTGACTGCAACCGATGGTGAACTTTCGGCGGTGGACCAGTTCAACGTGGTAGTGAACAATGTAAATGACAACCCCGTGGTACAGAATCCATTGCCCGACAGGGAGTACGACGAAGGCTTTGCCTCATCGGGGATCAGTCTTGCCGCCACCTTCACCGATAAGGATGGGGATGTGTTGTCCCTTTCGGCGGTGAGCAGCAACACCGGCGTGGTAACGGTTTCCATTACCGGGACCATCCTGACTATCAGGGAGCGCGGACTGGGAACTGCTGCCATCACCGTGACGGCCAGTGACGGCAGCCTGCATGTGACCGATAATTTCGATGTGGTGGTCAACAACGTGAATGATGCACCGGTGGTGGTCAACCCGATACCTGACAGGCAGCTTGATGAACATTTCGGTTCGGTTGCCATTCCGCTGGGGAGCGTGTTCTCCGATCCGGATGTGATCGACCAGCTCACCTTCAGTGCTGTGAGCGGAAATACATCGGTTGTTGGTGTTTCGGTTTCAGGAACGACCCTGACCCTCCTGGAAGCAGGACTGGGAAGCACCATTGTGACGGTGACGGCCACGGATGATGGTGACGGCAACCTGAGTACGGACGATGTATTCAGTGTAACGGTGAACAATGTGAACGATGCGCCCGAAGTGGCTGTGGAAATCGCCGACCAGGTATTTGATGAATATTTTGGTTCTTACGAGCTGGATCTTTCAGGCACATTTACCGATCCTGATGCAGATCCTCTCGTACTTACCGCGACGAGCAGCCATCCGGGAATTGTCGGGGTGGAGGTTGACGGCAGCACGGTAACCATTCTTGAGACAGGCCTGGGCACCGCCACGATCACGGTAACCGCATCTGATGGAAGCCTGAGCGTAGATGAGCAGTTCATCGTGCTGGTGAACAATGTGAACGATGCACCCGTGGTGGCCAATCCGATTGCTGACCAGGTCTACAACGAATATTTCAATGTTTCCACGCTCAGTATCTCTAATCTTTTCAGTGACAAGGATGGGGATGTGCTGACCTATACAGTGACCAGCAGCGATCCGGCTGTTGTGACCGTGGAAGTAACCTCGACCATTGTGGCCATCCGCGAGGTGGGACTGGGAACAGCTGTAGTTACGATAACGGCGAGCGATGGCGAGTACCAGGTGAGTGACGTGATCAATGTTACCGTCAACAACGTCAATGACCGTCCGCGTGTCGCCAATCCATTGTCTGACCGTCAGTACAACGAATACTTTGCCACCGATACCCTGGATATTTCCGGCGTGTTTGCGGACAAGGACAGGGATGTGCTTATCCTGTCGGCTGTGAGCAGTGACCCGTCGATTGTGTCTGTAGCCGTTTCGGGTACGGAACTGATCATCACCGAGCAGGGGCTCGGGGTGGTGGAAGTCACCGTTACCGCTTCCGACGGATCGCTTGAGATTTCAGACCGGTTGAATATTACCGTGAACAATGTGAACGATCCGCCCGTGGTGGTGAGCCCGATACAGGACCAGGACTACAATGAATATTTCCATATCTCCAAGCTGAGCCTGACGAATGTGTTCAGTGACAAAGACGGGGATGTGCTGACGCTTTCGGCAGTGAGCAGCAATCCCGCGGTGGTCACTGCTTCCGTGGATGGTTTCATTCTTACGATCACGGAGCAGGGCCTGGGGTTGTCGACGATCACCCTTACGGCCAGTGACGGGAGACTTACCGAGGATGCATCATTTGTGGTAAGGGTCAACAATGTGAACGATGCCCCGGTGGTCGCCAATCCACTTGCCGACCTGTCGGGTGATGAATATGAAGGTCCGTTTACCGTCGATCTTTCCGCGGTATTTACTGATAAGGACGGGGATCCGCTTACCCTGACAGGCTCCAGCAGTGATACCACGGTGCTCAGGGTATCGGTAACAGGGACAACGCTCAGCATCAGCGAGGTTGCGCCCGGAATCGCGGAAATCACGGTTACCGCCACTGATCCCGGAGCACTTTTTGCGCAGGACAGGTTTGTATTTACCCTGAACAATGTGAATGATGCGCCGGAAGTGGCCAACACGGTCGGGTTTTTGAGTCTGAAAGAGTATTTTGAAACCGAGGACATTGACATATCGGATGTGTTCTTTGACAAAGACGGGGATCCGCTTACCTACAAAGCTGTCAGCAGCAACACCAGTGTGCTGACTGTTTCCATGGAGGGTGACATGCTGATATTGAAGGAAGCAGGGCTGGGCACCACTACCATCACGCTGACCGCTTCCGACGGTTCGCTGAGCGGAGAGGATATCTTTGAAGTGTCGGTTGACAATGTGAACGACAATCCGCTTGTCCGCAGGCTTATCCCGGACCAGGAGCAGTATGAGTATTTTGAAATGCTGGTTGTCGATCTCCATGGAGTGTTCAGTGATCCGGATGTCGGGGATATCCTTACGCTGTCCGTGTTCAGCAGTGATACCTCTGTAGTGGAGGCGGAGATTGTTGACACGACAGTGGTGTTCACGGAAACAGGCCTGGGCACCTCCGATATCACCGTTACCATTGAGGATGAAGGAGGTCTGACTGCGTCGGTTGACTTTGGGTTTATTGTCTGGAACGTGAACGACGCCCCTGAGCTTGTTGAGGCTGTTCCGGATTTTGAGCTGGTGAACAATATTGGTTCGATCGCTTTCGGCCTGGATACACTGTTCAGGGACAAGGACATGGACACGCTTATTTATAGTATCGTGGTGAGTGACACGGACCTGGTGGGGTATATAATGTCAGATAGTGTACTGACCTTCAATGCACTTGACGTGGGTGTGGTGGAAGTGATCCTGACAGCCTCAGATACAGCGCTCAGTGCCGTGGATACCTTCAATATTACCGTAGTTGAGGAAGTGTTGTTGCTGTTGAGGTATGAGGGCAGGCGGATGCAGAACAAGGATACTGTTGATGTGTGCAATCCTGCCGGAGCAGTATTTGTTGAGGTGATCTCGAGCGTGGAATGGGGATTTGACCTGGTTGGGGAACCCACCTGGCTCGTTGTGGGTATTGATCAGGATTCCTCGGTGAGCCTGGCCTTTTCGCAGAATTTGCTGGATGGGCCGCGTGTTGCGGAGATACTGGTGTATGATGAACAGGGGCATGCATTTACCTTCTACCTGAAGCAGTCGGACTGCACGATCAATGTGGAAGCGTATGGGGCACGGTCTGGCTTGCGGATGTACCCGAATCCCGTGGAGCAGGTGCTTTATATTGCGCCTGCGGAAGGACTATTGAATGGTGATGTCCGCCTGGAGCTTATTGACAGCAACGGCAAGCTGTTGTACCTGCAGGAGATTGAAGCGGGTGCCGGCACTGTTGAGGTTGATATGAGCGGCTATTCGGAAGGGATGTACTTTGTTCGGATCCGCAGCGGGGCGGGAACCTGGATGGACAAGATCATTAAGTTATAGTGCCTGCTGCGATTTTGTTGGTGATGGGTTCCAAGTGATCAGCATTTGATGTGAAATTGCAAGTATCAGATAAATTGAAGATCAGGGTTTGATACTATGTTGTACGTGTAACAGACAGATTGTTAGTGTTTGATGGGTTGATTTGTTGATCATCCTGGAGATACCGGGGCTGGCGATGGTCCCGGTATTTCTATATGCGGGTTAAGAAATACAATGGTAAAACTAAAAGTTGGTTAAGCAAACCAAGGCTGTTTTTTAAAAATCCACCTTGTAACACACCGATGGTACGATGGGCAGGAAGCTGAACTGGTACAGTTTCAGAAATCCGAAGCGCACTCCACCCAAATGTATATGGTGAAAATTCTTGAAGGATCTGACTTCGAATTCACTTTAACGTATTAGATATCATTCATTATATCTTATTATTTGCAACATTGCATGAAAAATCATACATGTATTTGAGTAAATGAAATATTCTATATATATTTGAATGAGATAAACATCATCATGACGTAATATAAGGCAATATGAATGATAAAACATACATTAATTGGAATATGATGTCCGATAAATCCCTCATGGAAGTCATTGGAAAATTTATCCGGTCGCATCGTCTGAAGCAAAACAAAACACAGGACCAGGTGGCGGAGGCTGCGGGGATTAGTCGTTCTACATTAAGTTTACTGGAGCGGGGTGAGAAATTCAGGATCGATAGTTTGATCCAGGTACTACGTGTACTTGAATTGCTCTATGTCATGGACGTATTCAAGGTGCAGGATGAAATCAGTCCGCTTGAATATGCAAAACAAAAGCGGCAGCAGCGGAAAAAGGCATCGCCCAAGAACAGTGGAAATGCCGGTAAAAGCCAATTGGAATGGTAGATGCAGCGGAGATAAAGATATGGGGTGAATTGGCCGGGGCCGTTCGTTGGGATGAGAGGCAGCAGTTGGGATATTTTCAGTACGATCCATCATTTACACAAAAGGGTTGGGACCTTTCGCCAATAAAAATGCCTGTTGAAAGGGGTGCACAAATTTACAGCTTTCCAGAGCTACGCAAAGGGCGTAACGATATACTGGACGCATTCAAAGGGTTGCCAGGACTGTTAGCTGATGCACTGCCTGACAGGTATGGGAATAAGCTGATCAACATCTGGCTGGCGCAACAGGGGAGGCCGGAGAACAGTATGAATCCGGTCGAAACATTGTGTTTTATCGGCGCAAGGGGTATGGGCGCCCTGGAATTTGAGCCGGCACAAATCAAATCAGGAGTCCGAAGTTTTTCTGTCGAATTTGATCACCTGGTAGAAATTGCAGGGAAAATGTTGAATGAACGGGAAGCCTTTCTGGCCCACCTGGATAAAGATGAGGAGAAGGCAATGACGGACATTCTGAAAATAGGAACATCTGCTGGCGGGGCGCGACCGAAAGCAGTTATTGCCTATAATTCAAAAACAAAAGAGGTAAGATCAGGACAGGGAAATGTGCCTCGGGGTTTTGCGCACTGGCTGATCAAACTGGATGGTGTGAGCGGCGAACAATTTGGAGAGAGCTTTGGTTGGGGACGGGTAGAATACGCATATTACCTGATGGCAAAAGACTGTGAGATTGAAATGAGCGAAAGTCAATTGCTGGAGGAAAACGGAAGGGCCCATTTTATGACCAGGCGATTTGACAGGGAAAACAATGAAAAGCATCATGTCCAGACATTGTGCGGGCTACAGCATTATGATTTCAACGATATGTACGGATATAGTTACGAGCAGGTATTTCAAACGATGCGCATGTTGCGTCTGACGTATCCCGAGGCAGAACAGATGTTCAGGCGAATGGTGTTCAATGTGCTAACAACAAATTACGATGACCACACCAAGAATTTTTCCTTTATATTGAAAAAGGATGCGCAGTGGAGGCTCGCACCTGCATACGATCTGTGCTTTTCCTATGACCCGGCCAATCATTGGGTAAGTCAACAATCCCTGAGTGTAAATGGCAAAAGAACGAACATTACCCAGGAGGATCTGATGAAGATTGCGAGTGACAATAATATAAAAAAGGGCGGCAAAATAATTGAACATATTAACCTGGTTGTCAAATCCTGGAATGTGTATGCTGACTGTGCCGAAGTCAGAAGGGATTTAAGGGACCGCATTAAGCAACACCTGAATATTTTATAGTGAAATGTTTTTGTCTGATTACCATTAATTTTCATTATACTGAAAAAATAATAACAATCCAATGCGTTAAAATTCCACCTTGTAGCTCACCGATGGTACGATGGGGTCAATACTTCTGTGAGATTTTTCTTATATTTGCCTGTATATGCCAACTGTCTTTACGATAAAAGGTTACAGGTTATTTTTTAGGAATGAGCACTTTAGCCAATAATAGCATTTCCCCTTTTGTCAGTAAGCTCTGGTTTACGGAGGACATGATGTATGCCCTGCTGTCTGATGGAAGGGAATTGGGTGTTCCGATTCTTTGGTTTCCAAAACTCCGTAAGGCTACGCCATCTCAATTAAATAATTTCCGGTTTATTGGCAATGGAATTGGAATTCATTGGGAAGAATTGGATGAAGACATTTCTGTAGCAGGATTGCTGGCCGGAAATAATGATCGTTAAGAAATTCCTTTTTGCTACTGCATACAAGGGAACAGGTGCATGATTAATCATCCATACCATTCCCGGGTGCGGCCCTGCAGATTGTTGAGGACATCGATGGTGATGTTCACATCATCCACCAGCTGGAAGTCGAACATGCCCACACAGATAAAGTCTGCCCCGTTCCGGAACGCCCAGTCGAAGCCGTCTCTTGGTTCGATGGCACCTGCGGCGAGGACCTTGAAGCCCATTACCGGTACCGTGGTGTTGTTGACGAATTCGGTGGTCTTGTCGGGGAACAGGCAGAAGCAGTTGTCGTGGAACTTGTTGTGGTCCATCGACCGTTCACCGTCCACTTCGAAGGGAACGCGGTTCTCGCGCGGGTGTGCCGACCAGTAGTTGTCGTGGTGCATGGTCTTCATGTAGTAATCGGGGATGATCCCGTTTTCTTCGCAGACAATCAGTGAATCCACCGTATGGGATCCCAGTCCGGCCACGTATCCTTCGCTGCGGATATGGTCCAGCATCTTGTCGATCACCTCCAGTTTGCCGTCACGCACCAGCCAGTCGCACCAGTTGCCCTGCACCTGGATGATGTCCACCCCGGTGTCGATGGCCTTATTGATATTGACGTAGATATCGTTGTTGTCCATGTCCGGCGCCACCTGGGTGATCACCTTGATCTTGCTGCCGGTGGATTTCTTGTATTTGGCCATCAGGTCTTTGGTGGGAAAGCTGATGTTGATGGCGTTGATACCGGCCTGTTCTGCCAGCATCAGGGTTTCATAGATCTTCTTTTCGGTATTGTACGCCCTGAACAGGGAAGGCACATAGCGCAGGTCGCGGGAGTGCGCCCAGCCGCCCACCAGGTTACCGCCCAGGATGAGCTTACTCAGTACCTGGTCCATGATCCTGCCTTTGGGGAGCGGACCCTTCAGTTCGCTGAGTGACGAGAAGTTGAGTTGAATGGTGGCACCCGAGAGCACATCCACCTCGTTGCCAGTTCTGCGGAAGGCACCCCATCCGAGGGCTCCGAGGAACGGCAGGGTGGCGAGGTTCTTCAATGCCTCCCGGCGGGAGGGAGCTCCGGCGGAAACTCCAGTCGCAGATCCGGCTGCATCTCCGGAGGAAGTTCCGGTAGTTTCTGCAGCGTTAGCTCTGCCTGTATCCCCGGCGGTACTTTCGGTACCGGCAGCACCTGGGGCAACGAATCCAGCACCTTCACCTGCACGCTTCCGCTGCTTCCACAGCGCATCCACACTCCATCCCGGCCGGTTGCCGATGACGAACCAGGTGAGCACCAGGGCTTCGATCAGGTTGCGGTTGATGATATAGAAATGTCCTTCGGGAGATCCGAACAGTGACGTACCGAACGGGGGATAGGCAAAATAATAGAGCAGCAGGAAGAGGATGCCGCCTGCGGCACTGATGCGTGTAAATGCCCCGATGAACAGGGCGGTCCCGATGAGGATGATTCCCCATACATTGATAAAGTCGATGAAAGTGAGCAGCGCATCACTTTCTGCCATCCAGTGGTAGAATCCTGACAGGAACCCGTAGGCATTGGCAAGGTATCCCTGCGCGGACCAGTTTTCCATGAACAGTTTGGAGAATCCCTCGTAGAGGAAGTGCCATCCGATGGCGGCCCTGACCAGGGTGATCGCCAGTTTTTTCCAGTCAGCAGCGAAGTTTTTCATCGTGTTGGTACTGTTTGGTAGTAGTTTGTTCCGCTAAAAATAGGGAAAAACAGAAACGGTTGTCGGCCAACAGTCTGGCGCAGTGCTAATTTAGAATGAAAACAGATACGATGCGCTGCTGTTGCGCAATGGGATCAGGTGAACAGGGAGCCATGAACTTTTGGCTATGGCACAAAAGTATTGAGGGACCCGGGGCGTGTTGTTCAGGGTTTGATGGCATTGTACCTTACGCCTTCCCTGGGTTCGGTCATCCACTCCTGCACGGTTTCTTTCCATTCCAGGTAGTGGGGGGTATGTTTGTGGGCCGCGGCGAACTCCTCCGTTACATAGGCTTCATAGAGTGCAAACTGTGTGGGGTCATCGCCTTTTTGCAGGATGTCGAACCGCATGTTGCCATTCTCTTTTACAGATTCTTCATGGTTCTGCACCGTGGCACGGATGAATGCTTCGATGTGTTCTTTTTTGACTTTTACATGTACAATGGTTGCAATCATGGTGTATCGGTTTTTCGGTTTCTGTAAGGTTTGTTATTCAAAGATAGGAGTTTGAGACGCAGGACCCCAGAATGCACGGAGATTTTTGACCTTCTTAAACAATTCTCTCTTAAATTTGCTATATCTATTGAATAGTTTCGGGGAGACATCCTAAAATATATTAAGAGATATGCAAGTAAGAAAGATCATCCGCAGCATTTCAGCCTTGTCAGTTTTCCTGTTGTACAGCCTGCAACAGGTCGCGGCGCAGGGACCAACGAGTATACCTACCGGTGAGCCGGAGCCGGTGCCGATTACACTTCCCAATATTCTCATTTTTATCGTTGCCCCGGTATTGCTGTTCATTTTTTATATCTGGTGGTTGAAGAAGAAACGGAAGGAGCGAGAGGAAGAACTGCAGAATAAGCGTGAGGAGAACAAAGAAAATCAGGAGAGCAGGTGACTCCGGGACCAGGAGAGCGATAGATGAGGTGAACCGGGAACAGAGCGTAGAGCGTGGGTGACTGCTGGATCCGGAGGACCGGGAACGGAGAGAAATATGCGGGTGAATACCGGTCCGGATGAATTCAAATTTGCAGGAAAAAAAATCAGAAAGTACTATGAATATACTGATTACAGGAACGAGTTCGGGAGTCGGGTACGGACTGGCACAATCTTACCTGCAGAAGGGGCACGAGGTGTATGGCATCAGCAGGAGCCACAACGAAGCGCTGGATGCATTTTCCAATTTCCATTTTCTTTCGCAGGACCTGGCAGCATTTGATGAGATTGCCGGAAGCCTGGAGGGTTTTCTTGGTGGTGTCGGAAGTCTCGGCCTGGTGATTCTGAATGCAGGCGTGGTGAGCAGGATCAACGACATGAAGGATACGTCGCTGGAGGAAATCAGGCGGGTGATGGATATCAATGTCTGGTCGAACAAGGTGTTGATTGATGCGTTGTTTGATACCGTTCCTGAGATCGGGCAGGTGGTTGCGATCTCCTCGGGTGCGGCAGTGAGTGGTTCCAGGGGATGGAATGCCTATTCACTTTCCAAGGCCACACTCAACATGCTGATCGATCTTTATGCCAAAGAGCATCCGGAGACGCATTTTACTGCGCTTGCACCGGGGATTATCGACACCGGCATGCAGGATTATATTTACTCGATCGAGGAAGAGGAGAAGTTTCCCGTGGTGCAGAAACTGAAAAGTCTGAAGGGGACCGACAAGATGCCGTCCCCGGAGAAAGCCGCCCCGGGCATTGCCGATGCCATCTCACGGCTCAAAAAATTTCCGTCCGGCAGTTTCCAGGATGTGCGGGATCTTTAAGGTGCGGTTTCGCTTCCCTGGTTGCGGGAGGCAGTGGCTATGTTTAGCAGGAGTTCTGCGCCACATCCGGTATGCTGTAGCAGAAAGGAGTGCTGATTTGTTCTAATCAGTTTCCAGCAATGATTTTACGGCAGATACGATCTCTGACTGGGTGAAGGGTTTCTGGAAGATGCGGTTGGCACCGAAATGGCCGGCTGTTTCGAGGTAACTCTCTGCCGAGATCCGTCCACCCCCGGAAATCGCGATGATTTTCAGAGCGGGGTGCTGTTTTTTCATTTCCCTGATGATCTCCAATCCTTCTTTTTCCGGCATGATGATATCGGTGATCACCAGGTCAGGCGTTTCTTCATAGAAGCTCAATAATCCCTCGTCACCGTTGACAGCCAGCCTGACATCGAACCCGGCACGTTCCATCATTTTTTTGAGCATGACCAGGATATCCGGTTCATCATCAATGATCAGTATTTTTTTTGTCTGGTTCATTTTCTTTTTTTTAATGGGTCCGGTGGCGTTTTTCAATTCAGAATAATAACCATTTTCTTACGCAGGAAATACCATCATCAGCGCGCCTGTTATTTATTCCCGGTGGTGTTGCGCATCAGGTGGGAACGTTTGGTTTTTTCGATAGCACATCGCGTATCAGTTTGCTGAACTCGCTTAGAATAAGTGGTTTGAGCAGGATTTCATCGATGTCCGGATCCTGTATAGCATCGGAAGGAACGGCGTCGTTGTACCCGGTAATAATGATGCATTTCAGTCCGGTGTTATATTTTTTTGCCTCTGCCACAAGTTCTGTCCCCAGCATTTTGGGCATCGACTGGTCGGTCACCAGCAGGTCGTACTTTACGGGATTCTTTTTAATATCTTCCAGTGCCACGGATGCATCGGAATGAATGTCAACCTTGTAGCCGAGGGATTCCAGCATTTTCTTGCCCATGTAGGTGATCTCTTTTTCATCATCCACGAACATGATGTGTTCCTGGCCGGGTTTAATTTCCTTCTCTCCCTGCCGGGCAATGAGCGGACCTTTTGAATGTTGCGGCAGGTAGATGCGGAAAGTGGTCCCTTTACCCACCTGACTTTCTACTTCAATATATCCCCCGTTATTGGTGACGATACCATGTACAACTGAAAGCCCTAAGCCTGAGCCTGACCCCACTTCCTTTGAGGTGAAGAAGGGTTCGAAAATCCGTTCCTGTGTTTTCTTATCCATTCCGTGCCCGGTATCGGCTACGGAAAGACATACAAATGTACCGTTAGCGGTTTTCATTGTGCGCTTACCTTTAAGCACTTTCGGTTGAAGTTCGGTTGCGTACAGCCTGACTGTCAGCTGTCCATTGCCCGCCTTTGCCATCGCGTGATAGGAATTGGTCAGCAGGTTCATTACAATCTGGTGCATCTGGGAAGCATCGGCCAGCACTGTGCCGCAGTCGGGGTCAAGTTCCTGCCTGATTGTGAATCGTGAGGGGAAGGAAGCACGGGAAAGGTTCAGTGCTTCCACAACGATATCATTTAAATGAATGGCTTTTTTGTCAATATCCACCTGTCTGCTGAAAGTGAGAATCTGCTGCACGAGGTCTTTGCCCCTGAGGGCCGCATTATTGATCTGTTCAATGTCGTAGCGCAGTGTGGATTCCTGGGAAAGTTCCTCGAGGGCCATTTCCGTATACCCCAGTATCGGGGTAAGAATATTGTTGAAATCGTGTGCAACACCTCCTGCCAGCGTGCCAATGGTCTCCATCTTTTGCAATTGCAGGAGTTGTGATTCCAGCTTGGTCTTCTCCTTTTCCTGTTGTTTCCTGATCTCGATCTCTTTCTTGAGATCCTTGTTGGCAAAAGTAAGCTGACGGGTGCGTTCCTGTACACGTTTTTCAAGGGCATTGTTTGCCTGTTGTACCTTCTGTTGTTCTTCCTCAAGCAGTACCCGCATATAGAAGTCCCTGCGCTCCGATGCTTCCATGAAATAACTAATAAACATCCCGATAACGTTGGCGCTGATAAAGAAATAATTGTTGTTGATCAGCGTTTCAGCGGGGGTTTCCAGTAGCAGGAATGCCGCTATTTCGTATGTGATCACGATGGACCAGCCGGCAATGGATGCGTAAATAAAGCGGGCCCTGATGAAGGTATAGCCAAAGATGAAGATGAGCATCAGCCCGGCATAATAGGTATAATGATTGGCCACGCGTGCGGCAAGAATAATCATAATGATGATGCCGAGCCCGGTGATGTACATGATCCCGCTGATAACGGGTTGCATATGTCTCTTAAATGACGGGGTGAAGGAGAATGCAAGAACCGCCAGCAGTACCGGGGTTACAAACCCGAACCGGATGATCCAGAAAGTGGTTTTCAGTTCCGGCAGCAGGATGGCATCCAGGAAGGCGAATATGTCATAAAAGAAGATTGCCAGGATGATTGAGAACCTGAAAGGATTCAGTGAGCGCCTGATATAATCCTCCCTGTAGGGCTTTTCGTAGGATGCCAGGCTGCCCGCATACTGCAGTGTAAATTTATTCAGGTTCCAGCCCTGGAATGCCGAAGTGGGCATTCCCAATAAATTTAACTTTCGTTTCTTTGCGCTGGCCTGAGGCATATGCAATTATTTTTAACCAGGTTGCCTGATATGAAGGAAAAGGTTGACCCCCAATGCTTCCATATCGACCGAAATGTTTTCTTCGGCGATCCCAGCCTCCATGGCGACGTTGATGAGGTCGTGTTTTGAACGGTGGTTAAGATACCAGTCGGAGAGTACTTCCATGAGTCTTTTGGTGGGGTTGTTCAGCGAAAAATTCCCAATAATAAACTCTCCGTCCTTGTTCAGAAATTTATAATATTTATTGATCATATAGGCAAAATGCTTCTCTTTGAAATAGTCGAACAGCCCGGCACTCCATATCAGGTCGAACATCTTCGTGGGCTTGTATCGTAATACATTGATTCTGAAATACTTCACTGAATCGCCAAATTCACTGTTTTGCTGTTCGGCGAAATCGATTGCATGCTGGTCGAAATCAATCAGGCAGAAATGTATCCTGCTGTCGGGATGTGTGGCCAGGTATTCATGCACATCGGTTGCCGGTCCGCTTCCGAGGATCAGGACTGATGGGTTTTCCGGATTCTTTTTTTCCAGTAGTTCACAATGCTCGAGGAAATATTGTTTCCTGTTTCTTACTGCATTGGCCCCGGCCTGGTCCTGGAAGAACCGGTCCCAGTTATGGAACCTTTTATCGGGGTTGACGTGTTCCTGGTAAATGTTACGAATGATTGTGAAATCGCCCGGGTAGCCGAAGGGTTTGACGTAAGCATGACCGATCAGGGTGTTTTCCGTAAGCGCATCAGCGATAATGGCCCTGAAATCATCCAGTGATTCGGATCCGAGGTTATTCACCAGGTGTGTGAACTCCAGGTAATCGTCGGGTGCCGGACCACCTTGTTTCATGAGGGTGGTGAGAAAGACGCGTGTTTCTGAAGGCAGCCGTTTAATATTGCCGCCGGTATCAGTCTGAAACATATTGTTTGAGTTGAGGGTTGGGTTATATCCAGTAACTTTTAAACTGTATCTTTTACGGTGTTCAAAGAGAAATTGTTGCACAGCATTGCATATTTTCCATACAGCTCCTGACTTTCCGCCTCGCTGTGATCTGAAAACCAGGTAGTCTGGTAAATAAACAGCCGGTCCCGTGATGGAACCGGCTGTGCGTTTATATGGAGGTGATGATGGTGCTGTGTGTTTGATCCGGGTGCCTGGTTGATCTCCTGTCCCGAGGAACCCGGCTGTTTCCTGTCTACCTGAAAGATTCTGTCATCCATGCTTCCAGCTGGACAGGTTCTTCTGATGCTTCATTACCGACCAGGGGAGTGGTCATCCAGTTTTCGACTTCCGGTGCAGTTTCAACGCTGGTATAGAGTGGGGTGGTCATCCATTCTTCGGTGACCGGTGCTGCTTCCAGGTTTTCATTCATTGGTACGGTCATCCATTCCTCAACTGTGACTGCTTCTTCCAGGTCCTGGTTCATTGGTGTGGTCATCCATGTCTCCACGCTGACCGGTGTTTCAATTGATTCGGAAATGGGGGTAGTCATCCAGGTTTCAACTTCTACACCTGCTTCAACATTGCCGGCGAATGATTCGGTCATCCAGTCTTCTGATTTTACCTCCTGTTCAAAAGTGATATTCACTGCTTCCACGTTGAAACTTCTTACCACCTTCGGGCTGAATTCCCTCTCGGCATTCCTGCTGGCCTGTCCGGCATAAGTTATCCGGTGAATCATGGACTGCTCATTGGTATTATTATTGGTAAGTGCATTGAAGAGTTTTGCGGCGCCCTCAGCAAGGAGTCCCTGTCCGTATCCAATGGCTGTTGCCATGGTGAGGATCAATCCTGTTGTCAGTACCCTGCTGCTCCTGTTGTTCTCAATCATTGCTTTCATCATTCTGAATTTTTATTTTGTCGTTTGACAGTAGTATAACATACGGTGTGCCAAAAATTATAAGTAATTATAAAACAAGAATATACAGAGATTGGTGCGCAAATATTTAAAGGTTAAAAGTGAACGGTGTTGCAACGGTGGTGTACGGAATCGAACAGGCCGTTTGGGTAGTATTAACACCCGGATCCGGTGGTCTGGTAAAATGGAGGGGTGTGGTATGAAACCAGGATGAAAATAGGATGAAATGCTAAAAAAAGTACTTCAAACATTAAAAAAGCATGACGAATGCAACCATTTGTTGGAATACTGCGTACTCTTACAACAGTGGGACGCAGTAGAATGAAAAAAGCAGGAACGGAAAAAAGCAGAGAAGGAAAGCGGCACATAAGTAAAACAGCGTGGCGAAGATCTGTACTGCAGGGAACCAGGTCAACAAAAAGAGCAGATTCGAAGATCAGTACTGCAGGGAACCAGGTCAACAAAAAGAGCAGATTCGAAGATCAGTACTGCAGGGAACCAGGTCAACAAAAAGCGCAGATTCGAAGATCTGTACTGCAGGGAACCAGGTCAACAAAAAAAGCACGTGTGAAAATAACCCAGGAAGCAAGGAATTAAAATTGCGAAGCGAAAATGAAGTTCAACTTAAAATCTCGTAATCATGAAAGAAAGCAGAAAGCGGACGGGGATGCTCATTATCATGGGATTTTCCATCCTGTTCACGGCTTCATGTGAGCTGCTCACCGAGGAGGTGATCCGTGAAGGCGATGTGGTTGGGACATGGAGCTTCGAAGATGCCACGGCACAGGTGTATGTAGGCAATGTAAATATCACGCGGCTATTGGTTGTAACCTATGGATTATCGCAGGAGGAGGCTGAGGTGAAGATGGATTCCCTGGTGGATGATTTCCTGGAGGAGACAGGCGAAACACTGGTTTTGAACGCGGACCACACGTACCTGATCGACGGGGAAGGAGACAATGATGAAGCAGGCACGTGGGAGTTTGATGCACAGAAAGATGCGTTGCGGCTGACCCGCAGCGGAGCCGAGGTTCCTGAGAAATATACAGTGAAAGAGCTCACACAGCAAACGATGATCCTGGTCATGCCCAGCGGTTTCGAGGTGCTTGACCTGGATGGTGATGGAGCGCTGGAGACCAACTGCACGATTGTTGGAGAACTACATATGAAAAAAATACAACCGGTCAACTAAATCTATGATTGCTTCTGACACTTGCCTGTCCGGTTGACGGCGGCCTCCATATGATTGCAATGGAGGCCGCTGCTTTTTTTAAGCACATTGGATTTAATGCCTTGATCAGGACAATGCTCGGTCTGGTACGGGGCAATTTTCGGCTTGGTACAGGTCTCACCTGGTTGGCAGATCAATCCCATCGTCATCAGTGGTTTCGATCAAATTCACAGCATTTCAGTCTGCACATAAGCTTTATCTGTACAGTGACATTGGCAGTATACAAGCGCTTACATGAACATTGCCTTGTACCAAACTCCTACCTGAACAGTGGTTTGTACCGGTCCCTGTACTGGTAGATCAGCACCAGGTTGAGCAGTGCCACGAAGGCTGCAGAAAGGATGTTCCAACCCCCGTTGGCCAGGTTAAAAATCAGAAAATTGACCGAAAGCGGAGCAAGAATGATCACCAGGAAGGGCACCCATTTATTGGTAATGAAAGCGAGTCCCAGGATGATCTCAAAGATATACAACGCAGGCAGGAATGGAAGCATTGCATCGAGGTAATCCCTGGTGAAATCCGGCATTTTTCCGTAGCCCGAAGGCAGGAAGTGCAGGAACTGGTTGGCAGCATAGAGGACCAGGAAAGCGCCCAGCACAATGCTGATAATCCGTGTAGTTTTAGAATTTTTCATAGTTTATCGGTTTGGTGAAATCTTGTAGAGGCTAAACTGAAAATCACCTGCGGGTACAATTCATTGTGGTTGCAGCCCGCAGGTGATCTCAACACTCTGTCGCTAATTTTTTGCCGTCAGGAAAACCAGGTTTTCCTGTATTGGTCAGAAGCTGATGCCTGCTTCAAATACCAGGCCGCTGAACATGCCCCCGTCGAGGTGTCCGTGGGCCGGACCTTCATATTGCTGGTTGACATAGTCCAGCTTCATCACAACATTCTCGGTCATGAACCAGCCACCGCCGACATTCAGACGGTTGACGGTTGACCCTTGGTTGTCATCAACGGTATTGTACCGGGTTGCCACGAAAAACGATTTGTAGCTGTACTTGGCCTGCACCCCCAGCTGGTTGAAATGCTGTTCGGCACCCCTGCGCATTCCGGTCATGTTTTCATAGAAACCGAAAACCTCAAGTCCTTTGAATCCAACTGTAAGCGCACCCTGGATGGTGGTCATCTGTGACTGTCCGCTTGATGGATCCCAGCGTCCTGACCTGAAATTGTCACCGCCAATGGTGTCCATGACGCTGTAGTAGCGCGCACCTGCGCGGTCACCACCCCAAAGGTAGGCGCCACTGTGTCCTTCCGGTACATGGAATCCTGAAACGGTTCCCCTGAGGCGAAGGTCCTCATTCAGTTCCGTGTCGTATCCTACTTTCCAGTTGAATACCAGGTCCTTGCCAATATCGTTTCCGCGGCCATAGTTCAAGCGTCCGTTATTTGTACCCACCATAGCGAGAATGCCGTTGTTGCGGTACATGATCTCCATTCCGGGATTGGTGGTGTAATTGTCCATCACCCAGTTCCCAACAAACGGATTGTTCAATACTGCCGCATTGTTGCTTCGGTAGAAATGCGCATCGCCGTAGTTCGGGCTGTACACTCCTGCCTTGATGGTGAAATATTCCATCAGGTCATCTGTCCCCGGCAGGAACGGCAGCTGGTCGATGACCAGGTATCCGCCCTCGACCCATGCTTCGTTGTGGTGGCGTGAAGACATAAAGTTGTTGATATACAATTGTATGCCAGGTGCCAGGTCGGCCGTAACACTCAGGTTGGCTGTGGGCAGGTTGAAATTGTTTTTCAGATCTCTCAGGGGATTGGTTGAATTCAGTGCTTCATGATCCAGCATCTGGAGTTGCAGGGCAAAATCTGCACCTACCTTTACTTTCACTTTCTCAAATTCCTCACCGTCGATCTGAGGTGCTTCGTAGGTCTGACCAAATGCGAACACTGATACCATGATCGCAGTTGCAAGTAAAATACTTCTTTTCATTTCGTGTAAAATATTTAATTTATTAATGTGTGTTTTATTAATGTGTATTTATTTCTGGTTTTAACTTTTGCATTGCCGGGATTGACAGGGTGCTTGCCGGAATGGGGATATTTTTATCTCATGGTGCAAATTTACTAAAACTATTAATCCTATAAAAATGATAGGACAAATATAATCGGTGCATTTGCATGGCTGTTATTATAATAACATGTTGAAGAACATATTTCCGTGCAGGAGAAGCGTTGTGCACCTGGGGATTAATATGGTAATGTCTATTTAATCAAATATATACAGCGCACCCGACTCTTATTTAGAAACATTCAAAATAATGGCAGCGGGCTTGCAGCAGGTGAAAAGTATGGATACCGGGCCATGATCTCCGGACGGTGGGGCAGGGCTCAGTTGTCGCCGGGAAGATCGGTACTGATGTGGAACAGGGCATCGCCGCGGTTGACGATAGGGGCGGTGTTGGTGCAGACGACATGTCCGGGATGGGGGGCGCGGACGGCTTTTTCATAGTCGCCATAGGGGTCCTTGATGGTTCCGAGCAGGGTTTTTTTTCTGACAAATTTGCCGTTGATCTCTTCCGGTTCGAACAGGCCCGAGGTGGGGGCCCTGAGCCACTTGGTCTTCTGTATCACCACCGATGGCGTTTCAATATCCGGAGCACCTTCTTCCATGCCCAGGTAGCGCATGATATTCACGGCACCTTTCACTCCGCAGCGCACCACTTCAGGATCGAGGCTGCGTGTTTTTCCACCCTCGAACAGGAGGGCTTTCCTGCCCATCCTGATGAGGGTTTCGCGGACCGACTTCGGGATGGGTTTGGAATGAATCACGTAAGGGGCACCGAAGGCCATGGCAAGGTCGTGCATGCCTTCACCATCCAGGTTGCAGCGTATCTGCGTGATATTGTGCCTGTCGGCGGATCCTGTATGGAAATCGATGGCATAGTCGACGATCGGTGCGATTTTGGTGCGGAAATGATAGGCGAACTGGCTGGCCAGCGAACCTTCCGCAGAACCCGGAAAAACGCGGTTCAGGTCCTTGCCGTCGGGCAGTTCCCGGGTCTGGTTGAGGAACCCGAACACATTGAAGACCGGGATACTGATGATGGTGCCGCGTGCCGGACGGTGGTTGCCTGAGCTGATGATCTCGCGAACGATGGCCACCCCGTTGGTCTCGTCACCGTGTATCCCTGCCAGCAGCAGGAGGACGGGGCCGTCTTCGTGCGCCCTTTCAATATTGATGGGAATCTGGATCCGGTTGCGGGTATGCAGCCTGGCTACTTCGAGTTCCAGCCGGGTGCTTTCCCCGCGGGGAATGTCCTTGCCCAGTATATTGAGGTACCGGTCAGACATTGCGTTCGATGTAACTGATGATTTCCCTTGCGATATCTTTTCCCGTGGCACCTTCGATGCCTTCCAGTCCGGGTGATGAATTGACCTCGATCACCAGGGGTCCGTGTTTCGACTGGAGCATGTCCACTCCTGCAATCCCCAGTCCGAGTACCCGTGCGGCTTTCAGTGCCGTATTTCTCTCTTCCTCGGTGAGTTCTATGATCGACGCAGTGCCGCCCCTGTGCAGGTTGGAGCGGAACTCTCCTTTCTTGCCCTGGCGCTTCATGGCACCCACGATGTTTCCTTCCACCACGAAGGCCCGGATATCGGCTCCCCCGGCCTCCCGGATGAATTCCTGTGCAATTACCCTGGCCTTGAGCCCGTTGAAGGCCTCGATGATAGATTTGGCGGCATTTTCCGTCTCGGCCAGTACCACGCCAAGTCCCTGTGTGCCTTCCAGCAGTTTGATCACCAGGGGTGCACCCCCCACCGATGTTACCACCTGCTCCACGTCCTTGGAATAATTGGTAAACACTGTTTTGGGAAGTCCCACGCCGGCCCTGGCCATGATCTGCAGGCTCCGCAGCTTGTCGCGCGAGCGGATCAGCGCCTGGGATTCCACCGCTGTAAACACTTTCATCATCTCGAACTGCCGCACCACGGCAGTCCCGTAGAAGGTAACGGATGCACCGATCCGCGGGATCACGGCATCCACATTGAGCAGTTGCTCACCCTGGTAAAAAATGCTGGGTTTTTTCTTTTCGATGACGATATTGCACTTGAGGTGGTCGACTACCAGTGCTTCATGTCCCTTTTTTTCTGCTGCTTCAACAAGCCTCCGGGTGGAGTACAATTCAGAGTTGCGGGACAGGATTACTATTTTCATTAAGTTGTTGTTGCTTGGTCTTTTGTTTAAATGAGATGTTTGTTTTTGCGGTATCAACGATGAAGCTCCTGTTGAGGAGCTTCCTGCCGATGAGCACCGGGAATTTCATTTCACCGCGTTCACTCAACGTGAATTCCGTCAGGTAGGCTTCACCGAACAGGACGATCAGGGTTTCGATCACGAATCTTTTCTCGGTGACCCCGAAGGAGTTTTTTACCCGTTTTTGCCGGTAGTTTGAGTATTCAAATACCATGTGATTGTATTCCGGATGCGTCTTGTCCAGCAGTCTGAACCTGATTTTTCTCTTTCCGCAGGCTTCGATTTCCTCGATGTGCTCACAGTGGATGGCACCGGAGTAGGCCCCGGTGTCGATCTTCACATCGATATTGTTCAATTCCAGTTGCGGAAAATCTGCCTTGTCTGAACGACCGATCAGTCGTTTTTCTCTTTTCTTCATCATGTGTGTGGTTGCAAATATAACACATATGATGATAAATGCCAGAATTTGTCCACCACGACCTTTGTCATGTTGTGTGATGAAGGGCATGTGGATCCTGCCAGCAGGCGATTAAGAGAAGGATTACATTATTTTCCGTTGCTTTGTTCGTAATCGTCCATGTTGTTGAATGAATAACGGTAGTTCATGGGAACGATCTCGTTGTATTCATCCAGTGAAGCATTGGAAAGGCATGCATCGATGATCCGCCGGCCGGTATTCAGCAGGTCCTTGTCGAGGTATTTCTGCAATTCCTCCTTGAAGAACTTGGTCAGTATCTCGGCGCCGGCATCATAGCCGTCTTCCCCGAGTTCGATCTGGTTATAGGTCTTCAGGAACCTGGAAGGGATCTTGGATCCTTCGATGGTAAGGTAATTCAGTTCATAGCCCAGCAGCGGACAACGTGCCGGCTGGTGCTGGTCGCTGCGCAGCTTGGCCACACCGCGGCGTGTGAGGTATTCCCGCATGAGCAGCTGGGGCTTGAATCCCACTTCCCACACCCCGATATGCTGGTTCGGCACCAGGGTAAAGGTGGTACGTGGGGTTTCGATGATCTGCTTCAGCAACAGGTTGGCATGGGTGATGCGTTTTCCCGTGGAAAAGGGCCAGTAGGAGCCCACGCCTTCGCTCTGCATGTTGCCTGTTCCGACGATGCTCGGGTTGTTGTGTCCGCGTGGGGATACCAGGCGCCACAGCCAGGCCAGGGCCGGGGGCAGGATGTGGAACAGTCCGACGATCCCGTAGGTCGGGTTTTCCCTGGATGCGACGGGGGTACGGATCCCGAAACTGCGGATGTCCACCGACACCGGCTTGTCGATCACATTGGGGACACAGTTCCGCGGCAGTATGACCCTGGGGTTGGGACATCTCTTGCCCGGTTCGTCTTCGATGTGTTCCCAGATCAGCGCGGTGGCTTCCGGCTTTGTTTCCAGGTTGAAAAAAATCAGTGGTTTTTCCGGACTGATCGTGATTTTTTCCAGGAACGGATCATCGCCGTATTGTTTAACGCTGTCGACCCTGATGAACCAGGCGTTTTCGGCATCGAGGATCCTGAGTTTTCCGTCATTGCGCTGCAACGAGGGATGACAGAAAGCCATGTCGTCGGCCACCGGGTTGAAAGTACAGAACCGGGGGATGGTGATGAAGCGTTCTTCATCAGTATGGGTATTCCTGCCGAGTGTCACACGGCCATCGGTTTCACGGAGGATGTGCTGGTGAAGCTCACTTTTTCCGCCACCGCTGGCACCTTCGTGCATGAACGTGGTGATGTTGTCGTATGGACTGACAGATTGCACGGCAGAACAGTGGGCGGTGACCCATTCCTCTTTCTCTCCCTGGTCGAGCAACACGGCATACAATCCTTTCTTGGCGCTCGGACCCGGGTAGAGGTTGTACGAGTAAACTTCGTGGATGTTCTCCGTACGGTTATGCACAACGGCCTGTTTTCCGTCGAAGTGGGTATGCCTGAACACAGGTGCCACGTAGATCACCGACTGTAGTTCAGCTCCTTCCTTGAGTGTGTCCACTGCGACGATCTCCTGCAGCATGGAGAGTCCCATGGCAAAGAATGCGGCGTTTGCCGGGGCGATGGCGATTCCAAGTGAACCAATTCCCATGCGGCCTGCAAAATAGAAGAACACCGCCAGGTCCTGCTCCTTCAGCCAGTCGAAGGTCGCTTTCTGCAATTCAGAAAATTCATACCCGTATTTATCGGCAAACCGTTTCTTGTCAGTGGGCCTGTTATCTGCCAGCGACATGGTGCTGGGATCCCGCCTGCGCATGTACATTTCGGTATAATTGGCCGAAATGCCGTTTTTTACGCGTTGCATGACGGCTTCGGTGTATTTTCCCTTGCCGGGAACATCATACACCACCTCGAATTCCTTGTTTTCAGGGCCACCGGTGGCAGCATCTGTCAGCTCACGGGTGGTATTATATACCGTGTAGGATTTGCATTCATTCAACAGGTCCGTAATATTCTTCGGAACCCTGATTTCCTTCTCATCAAGTATTTTAAATAGATCTGTCATCAGCTTATAAATTTGCTGCAAATATATTTCATTACGTTTAAAAACTGAAGTGAAAAGCGATATTTAATTATAAAGTAACATTAATGATGCGTGGATTCGTTATTTAATTGATTTTGTGCTTATTTTGCATCCGAATCAAGAATTAAAACGTGCGGAGGGAAGATGGCTAATTTACTAACGATGATCAGGTCGGGTTTCACGACCGACGGGTATTACAAATCGATGAACCAGGCGCTGATGCGGCTGAATAATGAGTACACCATGCTGCATTATCCGTATCATGTTTCGGAGGGAGAAAGTTTTTTTGCGGCGCAGAAGAACCTGACCGATTATTGCATCAACGCCTTGCCATCCCTGGAGGGGAAGAAAGTGCTGGAGATTGGCTGCGGGAACGGGATACAGGCGGCGTATATCAAGGACAAGTTCCGGCCGGCATACATGAAGGCCATTGACCTGAACGCAGCCAACGTGGAGATTGCGCGCAGTGAAGCCGCTCGTCTTGGCGTGATCGGGGTGGATTACGAGGTCGGGGATGCACAGGATCTGAAGGGGATCGCCGACCAGGAATTTGACGTGGTGATCAATATTGAAAGCGCGTTCCATTATCCCGATAAACCGGCTTTCCTGCGGGAAGTAAAAAGGGTCCTCAGGCCGGGTGGTCATTTCCTGATTGCCGATATACTTTCTGCCCCCATTCGTGGAAATGCAACGAAAAAGCGCTGGAAAAAAGGGATGCACCTGAACCACTGGCCGCTGAAGATGTACGAGGAGGAGCTGGACCGTGCGGTGCTGCATGTGGAGAAGCTGGATGATATCACAGCGGAAGTAATCCGCGGGTTTCAGAACTACCGGTTCTGGCTGAAAAACATGAACAAGGGCGGGTTCCTTCAGGACCAGTTCCTGAAACTCTTCTATACCATCAACGTGGAACTGAATATCAGGTTACTGAAAAAACGGAGGGATTACGTGGTGATCACGGGCATGCGGCCGGAGGAATCACCGCGGAGCCGTGGAAAGTAACCGCAGCGTCGAGGGTGTCCGCTAAGTAGCCGCTAAGCAGCCGCAAGGTAAACGCAGGGGGTGCAGAGGTATTTAACCGCAGCGTACCGCAAAGTACCCCATAGTCGAGGGAGATAACCGCATTGTTGCGGGCAGTAAC
>JARGFP010000027.1 GCA_029210585.1 Bacteroidales bacterium | reverse complement strand
CGGTGAGCCTGTCGCTGCGAAACAACATTGAAGCCAAGATCAGGTCACGAAACGATACCATCGACGAATTGAACAAGGTGAAGTTGCTCGATAATTTCAACTTTTCCACCAATTATAATATTTTCAACAAGGACACCCTGTCACCCTCCTGGTCACCCATCAGCATGAACGGGAACACCCGGCTGTTCAACAACAAGCTGTCGGTCTCCTTCAGGGGTGTAATGGATCCGTTCGGGTACGATGATGCCCGCAGCCGGACAAGGGAATCTTATTTTGTACAATCGGGTCGCCTGGCACGACTCACCAGCGCCAGTATTTCCATGGGCATGTCGTTCAGTTCGCAAAGCACATCAGGGGAAGAAGAAACTGCTCCTGACGAAAACATGGATCCGCTGCTTAATACTGCATTCGATAAGCAAAATCCGAACGATCCTTCCAATGTATATGACCCCACCATGACAAGTTATGGTGATTATGTGGATTTTGATGTACCCTGGTCCCTGAAGGTGGATTATTCTTTCAGCTACAGGAAACCAAAGGATGTTTCCAATATCGTGCAGACGATCAGGCTTTCAGGAGACCTGAAGCTGACCCCCAAATGGAAGATCGGGTTCAATTCGGGATATGATATTTTCAACCGCCAGTTCACCACTACGAATCTCAACCTGCACCGCGACCTGCACTGCTGGGAAATGCGGATCTCCGTGGTACCTTTCGGGAACTTTAAATCATACAACTTCACCATCCGGGCCAGGTCCTCTATCCTTTCCGACCTGAAATACAACAAGCAGAAGAGCTGGCAGGATAATTTCTGATGCACTGTGAGCAGTTAACCCGTTGCCGGGAGTGTCTGCTTTTAGCAGGGATCATTTTTGGCATTGGTCCCTTGCGCGTGACAGATCGGTCATATGGACTACCTTGCTGTACTTTACCTGGTATACCCTGCCCGGGACAGCGATCATTGTTCCGCTACCGCATTGTTCTTCTGGTAAAGAGCACATTTCCCGGTTCGCGCCGGTACCCTCGAGTCACGGTGCCGGGGAACAGAATTTATTCAATAATCGCTCCGATCTGATGGCTTATCCAAACGCTTCTGCTAACTTTGTTACTGGATGATCAAAATCGATCTTTCCACCAAAAAACGATCCTCATCCATGTACAAAAGGGCATAAGTTATCCCCAATTAACAACAGTGATACATTTAAACCACCACTCAATGAAAAATATCATCAGTACAGAAAAAGCTCCCGCAGCAGTGGGTCCCTATTCACAGGCAGTGGAAGCGAACGGAACGTTGTATGTCTCCGGTCAGGTGCCCCTATACCCGGCAACCGGCAAGGTTGTTATAGGAGGGATTGAAGAACAGACGGCACGGTCCCTTGAAAACATCGGTGCAATCCTCGCAGAAGCAGGCTACGCGTATAGCAATGTTGTAAAATGTACCTGCCTGCTCTCGGATATGGCCAACTTCACGGCGATGAACAAAGTGTATGCCAGGTATTTTTCTGAAAAACAACCAGCCCGTGCTGCGTTTGCCGTGAAGGAACTGCCGCTGGGCGTGCTGGTGGAGATCGAAGCGATCGCGGTGAAATAATGCATCGCCAGTACCACTGGAATAGGCATTAACGATGCCTTGCCTGCGGTCCTCCCGCCTGCTGGTCCGGGAACATGTGCGGCAGGCTTAACGTGGCGATTGAAGGAGGAACATACAGGAGGAGGATTACAATACAAAAAAAAGGGACCCCCGTTGCCGGAAGCCCCATATTGCAAATTGAATTGTATGCTTATTCTGAAATGATCTCAAAGGGAATCTCCACCTGGACATCCTTGTGAAGCTTCACATTGGCTGTATATTTACCCACTTCCTTGATGAGTTCCTCCTTGATCGTTACATTCCTGCGGTCTACTTCAAAACCTTGCTTGGCAAGCTCTTCTGCAATCTGAATGGTGTTCACCGAACCGAAGATCTTTCCTTTTGTGCTGGTCTTGGCTCCAATGGTAATGGATACATCTTTCAGCTTTTTGGCAAATTCCTCCGCAGCGGCTTTCAGTTGCGCCTCTTTGTGTGCGCGCTGACGCAGGTTCTCTTCGTGAACCTTCCTTGCAGTTTTCGTTGCGTTGATTGCCAATCCGTTAGGAATCAGGTAATTTCTCGCATAACCATCTTTCACGGTTACTATGTCATCCTTGTGACCAAGGTTGGGCATATCTTGTTTTAATATAATTTCCATGATCTGTCCTCCGGATTATTTCATCATATCTGTTACATAAGGCAGCAGTGCGAGGTGACGTGCACGTTTAACTGCTACGGATACTTTTCTCTGAAACTTTAAAGAGGTACCGGTCAGTCTCCTGGGAAGGATTTTTCCCTGTTCGTTCAGGAACTTCTTCAGGAACTCGGGATCTTTGTAATCAATATACTTGATCCGGTTCTTGCGAAAACGACAATACTTCTTTTTCTTAATCTCAACCGTTGGTGGTGTGAGATACCTGATTTCTGAATTTGCTTGTGCCATGTCTTATTCCTCCTTTGCTTTTTCGGTTTCTGATGCTTTGCGGGCCCTCTTCTTCTCTGCATATGCAACCGCATATTTGTCCATTTTCATGGTGAGAAAACGAATGATCCGCTCGTCACGGCGAATCTCAGTTTCAAGTTTGTCAATAAATTCACCCTCAACCTTGTACTCAAGGAGGTGGTAAAATCCAGTGGATTTTTTCTGGATGGGATAGGCCAGTTTTTTCAGGCCCCAGCTTTCCTCATGGACGATCTCGCCTTTTGCCGACTCGATCAGTCCCCTGAATTTGTCAACCGTTTCCTTCATCTGGGCTTCAGACAAAACGGGAGTTGCAATGAAAACGGTTTCATACTGATTCAACATACGTTTAATTGTTTTTATGTGTTAAAAAATCGACCGCAAATGTAGTGACTTTTCGGAAAACAACAAAGGAAAAAGAGTGGAGTTTTAAAAGATTTATCTGGTTGTTTTTCAGCACCAAACAACATTCCTGTCCTGCATAGATGAAACGAGGTGCGAAAGCGCAGGGAATCTTCCGTTCGGAAACGAGGTGCGAAAGACCGGTAATTCTTTCGTTCTTAATTAACAAGTACGAAAACGCAGGAATTCTTCCTTTCTGAAACGAAGTGTCATTACACAACGGATTCTTTCGTGATTCCATGATGGAGACCCGTGTCCAATGGCAACTGAATTTTTCTTCCGGTTTTTCCTTTTTCCTTTTTCCTTTTCCATTATCTTTACATGCACTTTTTTGAGCGATCACTATGGAGAATTTTATTGTATCTGCCCGTAAATACCGGCCCGACAGCTTTCGCAGCGTTGTCGGACAAGGGTCAATCACGGCCACGCTCAAAAACGCCATCAAGAACAACCACCTCGGGCATGCCTACCTGTTCAGCGGGCCACGGGGAGTGGGAAAGACCACCTGCGCAAGGATCTTTGCCAAGACCATTAACTGCAAGAACCTGTCGGACACGATCGAAGCATGCAATGAATGTGAATCCTGCAAGTCCTTCAATGAGAACCGCGCCTACAACATCCACGAACTCGATGCCGCTTCCAACAATTCGGTCGATGATATCAGGTCACTCACGGAACAGGTGCGGATCCCCCCGCAGGTAGGAAAATACAGCGTATATATCATTGATGAGGTCCACATGCTGTCACAGCAGGCGTTCAATGCGTTCCTGAAGACGCTTGAAGAACCGCCCGCTCATGCCATCTTTATTCTGGCAACGACAGAAAAACATAAGATCATCCCCACGATCCTTTCCCGGTGCCAGATCTACGATTTCAACAGGATCAAAACAAACGACGCCGTGGATTACCTGAAATACATTGCCGGTGAGGAGGGTATCACCTTCGAGGAGGATGCCCTGCATATCATCGCGCAAAAAGCCGAGGGTGCCATGCGCGATGCATTGTCCATCTTCGACCAGGTGGTCAGTTTCTCCGAAAAGAACATCACCTATGCGGCAGTGATCGGGAACCTGAATATCCTGGATGTGGAATACTACTTCAGGCTTTCGGCAAATTTTTTGGAGAACAATGTTGCTGCCGTGCTACTGACATTTAACGAGATACTTGAAAAGGGTTTTGATCCGAGGAATTTCATGGGCGGACTGGCGTCCCACCTGCGCGACCTGCTGGTATCCAAAGATGCAGCCACGGCTGTGCTGCTGGATGTGGGTGCAAATATCAGGGACCAATACCTGGAACAGGCACGTGCAATGCCGGTGGAATTTCTCTACGAAGCACTGGAAATCTGCAACGAAGCCGACCTGCAATTCCGGGGAAGCAGGAACCAGCGACTAACCATCGAGCTGGCACTGGTCAGGCTGACGAACCTCACAATGGTTCAAAAAAAAAAATAGCTGACGAAGCCGCTGGCCCGCAACAGGAAAATGAATCGCCACCTTCGTCCGGACCAGGAACACCAGATCCAGCACAAACGCACGAGTCAACTTCCGGCCAGACTGCCGGACGAACTGAAACACCCCACAAGGAGTATGTTGCCGTGAAAACACCGCCACCGGCAGGAGGCTCCGCTGCATCCGGGAACGCTGGTGCAGGAGCAACTTCAGCTTCCGGAAGGAGGGGAGAGGAGCCCCCTGATTCCCCGGGAACAGCTGGAGAAACAGCTGCCCCCGGCGGCCGGGATGAAGCTGAACCGGCCTCCAATGGCAAGGAAAACCAGGTGGTACATACCAGGTCCGTCTCCATCAAAGGCGTGCTGAAAGGAAAGCCAAGGACGGTGCCCGTGGCGGATGAGGAGATCACCGAGAATGACCAGGTAGATAAGGCAGTCCCCGCACCTCCGGAGAAGGTGGAAGTGACCGAGGAAATGATTCAGAAAGCATGGAAAGCATATGCAGCATCAATCGAAAAATCACACCCGAGGATCTATACAACACTGAGTCAGCAGGTGCCGCGGCTGACGGAGGAGGGAATCATCCGTATCAGCCTGGCCACCGAGGCACAACGTGAAAATTTTATTCACCGGATCAAACCGGATCTGACCCGCTATTTTCAGAAGACAATCGCAGAAGTGACGTATGTATTTGAGACAGATCTTCTTGATAATGAAACCACTGTAAAAAAAGTATATACCGACCAGGACAAGCTTGATTACCTGATCAAGAAGAATCCGGACCTGGATAAATTGAAATCAAGGTTCAACCTTGATTTTGACAATTGAACAAATTGACCGCGGATTTGTATAATCATGTTAATTCATTTATAAAACAACAAACCTTATGGCAGCAGAAACGATCATCAACCACTATGGCAAACTACAGGTTCCCGACGAACCCATCATTCCCTTTATTGAAGGTGACGGGACAGGTCCCGACATCTGGGCATCCTCAGTAAGGGTGTTCGATGCAGCAGTTGAAAAAGCCTACGGCGGTAAACGCAAAATCGCATGGAAAGAAGTGTATGCCGGCGAAAAAGCATTCAACAAGACAGGCAAATGGCTGCCGGAAGAAACCCTCGATGTGATCAATAACCACCTCGTGGCCATCAAAGGCCCGCTCACTACGCCTGTTGGCGGCGGGATACGCTCGTTGAATGTTGCCTTGCGCCAGATCCTCGATCTTTATGTATGCCTGCGCCCCGTGCGGTATTATGCCGGCGTGCCTTCACCGGTAAAGGACCCCACCACCACCGACATGGTTATTTTCAGGGAAAATTCGGAAGATATCTACGCAGGAATCGAATGGTTGCACGGCACCCCGGAAAACGACAAACTGAAGAAATTCCTCCTGGAAGAGATGAATGTGGCCTCCATCCGGTTCCCGGAAACAGTGTCGCTGGGCATCAAGCCGATATCCAAAGAAGGAACACAGCGACTGGTGCGGGCAGCCATCCAGTATGCCGTCCGCGAGAAACAGCCTTCTGTGACCCTCGTACACAAAGGAAATATCATGAAATATACCGAGGGTCAGTTCAAACAGTGGGGCTATGAACTTGCCGAACGCGATTTTGGCGACATGGTATTTACATGGAACCAATATGACAAAATCGCTGAAAGTAAAGGTAAGGAAGCTGCCAACAAGGCGCAGGATGAAGCTGTAAAAGCAGGCAAAATCATTGTCAAGGACGTGATTGCTGACGCATTCCTGCAACAGATCCTTACCCGGCCGGCAGAATACAGCGTCATCGCAACCATGAACCTGAACGGTGACTATATCTCCGATGCACTGGCTGCAATTGTTGGAGGTATCGGGATCGCCCCGGGTGCAAACATCAACTATATAACAGGACATGCTGTCTTCGAGGCAACCCACGGAACAGCACCCAAGTATGCTGGACTGGATAAGGTTAATCCCGGTTCGGTGATCCTTTCCGGCGTGATGATGCTGCAGTACATGGGTTGGGACGAAGCCGCCGACCTGATCATTTCAGGGTTGCAGAAAACCATCTTAAAAAAGCAGGTGACTTACGATTTCGCGCGCCTGATGGAAGGGGCAACCGAACTGAAATGTTCAGAATTCGGAACTGCAATTATCAGTAATATGTAAAACGATCACTTAAAAACGTATCAATATGTTAAACAACAAAGTAGAAGCAATACTCAATGTGCAGGTACAGAAAGAAGATTATTCTTCGCAACTCTACCTTGCCATGGCATCCTGGGCCGAAAACCAGGGATTCAGCGGTGTGGCCGAGTGGCTTTATGCCCAGGCAGAAGAGGAACGCATGCACATGCTGAAAATCGTCAGGTACATCAATGAACGTGACGGGAATGCTGAAATCCCGGGACTGGAACAACCCCCGAAGGAATTCGAAAACCTGCCGTCCCTGTTCGACGCCGTGCTGAAACATGAACGCTACATTTCAGGTTCCATCAACGAAATCGTTGCAGTGTGCATGGATGAAAAGGACTATACCACGCACAACTGGATCCAGTGGTTCGTTCAGGAGCAGATCGAAGAGGAAGCCTCAGTGAAGGACATCATTGATAAGCTGAGACTGGTCGGTGACAAAAACCTCTATATGTTCGACCGGGATATCCTCGGTATGCGCGGTAATGAAAGTTCAGGTGCGTAAATTCAAATTGTGACCGCATATTGCAATAATTGAAAGTTTTTGTCAATTGTTGATATGCTGACAGACTTTGTGATGCAGAATCCGCTGCCGGCCGTCCAGGCTGCAGCGGATTTTTTGTTCCATGACAAAACTGCAGATAATCCTACATGGTATGATCTTTGCCAACTGAATACACATAAATACTGTGCAACCGGAAATAAGAAAAATAATATCAGTAAATTTGCACTTTCTTAAACAGCAACTATTCATTTAACATATGGACATTACAAAATTACTTGCAAACTTCTTTGGAAACAAGGTTGACCGGGACATGAAAGAGGTCAAGCCTATGGTTGAAACGGTCCTGGAAGTTTACGAATCATTCAATACGCTCTCGAACGATGAATTGCGCCAACGCACCTTTGCCCTGAAACAACGGATCAGGGACCATGTAAAGGCAGAGGAGAACCAGATGGCCGAACTCAAGGCGCAGGGCGATGATCCGGAAGTGAATGTCAACCTGAAGGAGGACATCTACAACCAAATCGACAAGATTGAAGAGACCATTGATGCAAAATACGAGGAGATACTGCAGGAGTGCCTGCCGGAAGCCTTCTCGATCGTCAGGGAGACCGCCAGGAGATTCAAGGAAAATGAAGTGATCGAGGTTGCAGCACTGGATTATGACAAAGACCTGGCAGCCGGTTTCGACCACATTGAGATCAAGGGCGATAAGGCATATTGGAAGAACCGGTGGATGGCAGGAGGGAATGAGATTACCTGGGACATGGTGCATTACGACGTACAGCTGATTGGCGGAGTGGCCCTGCACCAGGGAAGGATCGCAGAAATGGCAACAGGGGAAGGTAAAACACTGGTCGCCACACTGCCTGTTTTCCTCAATGCCCTTACCGGAAAGGGCGTCCACCTGGTGACGGTGAACGATTACCTGGCCAAACGTGACTCGGAGTGGATGGGACCCATCTACCAGTTTCACGGGCTTACAGTCGATTGTATCGACAAGCATCAACCCAACAGCGATGCGCGGAGAAATGCCTATAACTGCGATATAACCTTCGGTACCAACAACGAGTTTGGATTTGATTACCTGCGTGACAATATGACCCATTCGCCCCAGGAACTGGTGCAGCGCAAACACAATTACGCGATCGTGGACGAGGTGGACTCCGTGCTGATCGATGATGCCCGGACCCCGCTGATTATCTCAGGACCGGTACCCAAGGGGGAGAACCACGAATTCATGGAATACAAGCCCAAGGTGGAGCGCCTCATGCAGACCCAACGGGCCCTGTTCAACAATATCATTACCGAAGCGCGCAAATTTCTCAGTGAAGGGAATTCGGAAAAGGCAGGATTCAAACTGCTGCAGGCACATAAAGCACTGCCAAAGAATAAGTCGCTGATCAAACTGCTTAGTGAAGAGGGAAACAAGGCCCTGATGCACAAAACGGAGAACCACTACATGCAGGAAAACTCCAAGAATATGCACCTGGTGACCGATGACCTGTTCTTTATCATCGAGGAAAAAATGAATTCAGTGGAGCTCACCGATAAGGGCATCGATGTGCTTACAGGCAGTTCCGACGATCCCGACTTCTTCATCATGCCCGATATCGGCAACGAGATTGCTGAAATCGAAAAATCCGACATGGATGACAAAAAGAAGCTGGAAACCAAGGACCAGATGCTCCGCGATTACGCCGTGAAATCCGAAAGAATCCATACGGTTAACCAGCTGCTCAAGGCCTACGCCATGTTCGAAAAGGACATCGAATACGTGGTGATGGATAATAAAGTGAAGATCGTGGACGAGCAGACCGGCCGGATCATGGAAGGGCGCCGCTATTCCGACGGACTCCACCAGGCCATCGAAGCCAAGGAAAATGTAAAGGTGGAGGCCGCCACGCAAACATGGGCAACCATTACCCTGCAGAACTACTTCAGGATGTACCACAAACTTGCAGGGATGACAGGTACCGCCGAGACAGAGGCAGGTGAGCTGTGGGATATCTATAAACTGGATGTGATGGTGATCCCCACCAACCGTCCCATCGTCCGCGACGACAGGGAGGACCTGATCTACAAAACCAAGCGTGAAAAATACAACGCAGCGATCGACGAAATCGAACGGCTGGTGAAGGAGGGCAGACCGAGCCTCGTGGGAACAACCTCCGTGGAAGTGTCGGAATTGCTTTCCAGGATGCTGAAGATGAAAAAAATTCCGCACAACGTGTTGAATGCCAAATTACACCAGCGTGAGGCAGAGATCGTTGCGCAGGCGGGTAAACCCGGCACCGTTACCATCGCCACCAACATGGCCGGTAGGGGAACAGACATCAAACTTTCCCCGGAGGTAAAAAAGGCCGGCGGACTCGCGATCATTGGTACGGAAAGACACGAATCCCGGCGCGTCGACCGCCAGTTGCGTGGTAGGGCAGGACGCCAGGGAGACCCGGGAAGTTCCCAGTTCTACGTTTCTTTGGAAGATGACCTGATGCGGCTCTTCAGCTCGGACCGGATCGCAGGATTGATGGACCGGCTGGGACTCAAAGAGGGAGAAGTGATCCAGCATTCCATGATCACCAAATCCATTGAACGGGCGCAGAAAAAAGTGGAGGAGAACAACTTCGGTATCAGGAAGAACCTCCTGGAATATGACGATGTCATGAACTCACAGCGCGAAGTGATCTATACACGGAGAAAACATGCCCTCTTCGGAGAACGTCTCGGCCTGGATATCGCCAATATGCTGTATGATGTTACGGAAAGTATCGTGAATACATACCATGGCTCAGACGAATTCGAGAATTTTAAAATGGAACTGATCCGTATCTTCTCCATCGAATCGCCGGTGAAGGAAGATGAATTCAAAAAGATCGACAGCAGGGAACTCATTGAAAAGATCTACGCGGTGATGCTGGAGACGATGAAACGGAAGCGTGAGACCATCTCGGCACAGGCCATGCCGGTAATCAGGGATGTGTACGAAAAACAATCACAGGTATATGAAAACATCGTGGTTCCTGTTTCTGACGGGATGCGTGTCTTCCAGGTTCTGGCGAACCTTGAAAAATGCTACAACAGTGAAGGTTCGGAACTGGTAAGGTCCTATGAGAAGGCCATCGTGCTTGCCACCATCGATCAGGCCTGGCAGGAACACCTGCGGGAACTTGACCAGCTCCGCCAGTCGGTAAGAAATGCCGCCTATGAACAGAAGGACCCCCTGCTGATCTATAAGTTCGAAGCTTTTGAGCTGTTCACCCAGATGATCGACAAGGTAAACAGGGACGTGGTCTCCACGCTGATGAAAGTCCATATACCAGTGCGCGATCCCAAAGCTGTACAGAAAGCCGAGGCCCCGAAGAAAATGGACCTCAGTAAATTTGCGGCAAACAAACAGGAAACACCCGGTTACAACAATCCTTCAGGTGGCGGAGGAGACGGTCCGAGACAACAACGTGTGCAGCCGGTCCGCGTGGAGAAGAAAGTAGGCCGGAATGATCCTTGCCCCTGCGGCAGTGGCAAGAAATACAAAAATTGTCATGGTCGCCCCGGAAGCGAGTAAGGGCCTGGGTACCGTGAATATAGCAGTTGTATCTTGACCCCGACCCTGGCACCGTGCGAGGGTACAGCTGTTGCTCCGGCCCCCACAGCTGCATGTTGCATCAACCCTGGATCGGTACGGGGGTGTTTGATCCACCGCCCGGACTACAGCCCTGAAAGGTTACAGTTGTTGTGCTGCTGACCTGAGGTCCCGCACCAGTGCGCTCGTGGCAGGTATCAATGGAAGCCGCAGGTTGCTGGCACCGTAACCCAGCACCTCCATCAGTGCTTTTATACCGCATGGATTCCCTTCACGGAAAATCAGGTCGATCAGGGGCAATACCCTGTAATGCTTCTCCCTTGCCGCATCCAGGTCTCCTGCAAGTGCATCATGTACCATGGAAGAAAACTGGTCCGGAAGGGCATTTCCGATCACGGAAATTACGCCCGATCCGCCCAGGGAGATCATGGCCAGGGTGATGGCGTCATCGCCCGATACCACCTGGAATCCTTCGGGCTTGTCCCTGATGATCCGCATGATCTGTGAGAGGTCGCCCGAAGCCTCCTTGATCGCGGCAATCTTGCTGCCGAGTTCATGCGCCAGTTCAAGGGTTGTGTCAGCGGCAATATTCGATCCGGTCCTTCCGGGTACATTGTACAACATCAATGGCAGTTCAGAACTGGCAGCAATCGCGGAAAAATGCGCTTTCATGCCTTGCTGCGACGGTTTGTTGTAATAGGGAGCCACACTCAGGTAGGCATCGATTCCTTCGGTACCGATCTCCCTGATCCACCCAACCACTTCCTCAGTGCTGTTCCCGCCGGCTCCCACCACCATGGGCACCCTGCCGCTGTTCACCTTCCTGGTCACTTCTATGATCTTCAGCTTTTCTTCCTTTGAAAGGGTAGGGGTCTCTGCCGTGGTTCCCAGGACCACAAGGTATTCGACCCCCTTCTCAATCAACCTGTCGGTATGTACCTCCAGTTGTTCAATATTCAGTGATCCGTCGTTCTTAAAAGGCGTGATCATAGCCACACCAGTGCCTCTGAAATCTGCACGGTTTGCCATAGAAAAATTACTTTGATGGTTGTAACAATGTTAAATAATGTTTGACTTGTTCGATGAAATAGCTGACTTCGAAGTGTTTGCTGGAAGGGTTGATCATCAGGTCGAGATCACAAAGGTCATCCTTCGCATAACAACCAATCTTGAACTTTGCCGTGGATAACCGTGAAAGGTATTCTACCGTCAGGTTCTGTTCAAAACTGATTACAAACAGCATGTCGGGCTCTTTGCTGAAATACAATTCGGCCTTTTCACCTTTGGGACCCCCATACCAGCTGATGTCTTTCCGGGTAATGAACTCAAAATCGGCCCACAGCAACATTTCCTGCGGTGTCTCCTTTTCACCCACATACCCGAATACCGAAGTTTTAATCCCCTGCTTTTTCAGGAATTTCGTAAACTCCTTGATCGGTGGAAAACAGTCTGGTAATGCCGTGTCGAACAGGATCACAGCTTGTTTTGCGGTTTCAAAATTCTGGACAGATTTGTCCCTGTCCACTTTCTTGCTGCGTCTTTTTAGAAGACTTTTGCCGATATAATTGCTCAACTGGTTCATTCGAGGATCAAAAATACAATATTTGCAGGACAATTTCAGTCTTTAATCAATTCCATAAAATCCTCGACCGAAATGACCGGGATTCCCAATGCTTCGGCCTTCTTTAGTTTCTCCGGCCCCATGTTCTTACCTGCAAGGATATAGGAGGTTTTTGAACTGACCGAACCCACATTCTTCCCACCGTGTTTTTCCACCAGTTCTTTCAGTTCGTCCCTGGAGTAATCTGAAAATTTTCCTGAAATGACGAATGTCATGTCTTTGAGCTTTTCGGAAGCAAGGCCTTCGTCGGCAGTTTGTTCCGACTCCAGCTGCAGTCCGGCCTGTTCCAGCGCACCGATGATCTCATTGTTTTTCGGATCATCGAAAAAGCTGATCACGGAGCCCGCGATGCGTTCACCTATCTCTTCCACCTCCACCAGTTCTTCCATGGAAGCCTCCCGCAAACGATGGATGGATCCGAAATACTGCGCCAGCTTTTTCGCAACTGTCTCACCTACATACCGTATGCCCAATGCATACAATACCCTTGGGAAAGGGACTTCGCGCGATTCCTGTATGCTGGCAACCAGGTTCTGCGAGGATTTTTCTGCAAAACGCTCGAGCCCGATGATGTCCTCATATTGCAACTGGTACAGGTCGGCAGGATTGCTGACCAGTCCCTCTTTGTATAGAAGCGCGATGGTCGCACCGGCAGCATTGATGTTCATGGCCTTCCTGCTGATAAAATGTTCAATGCGTTCCCTGATCTGCGGCGGACAACCATAGGCATTGGGACAATAATGGGCTGCTTCACCGGGCAGCCGCACCAGCTCCGTGCCGCATTCGGGACAATGCCGGATAAATCGTATTGCCGGGGGATCACCGGTTCGCTGTGCCTTGTCCACACCAACGATCTTCGGGATGATGTCACCACCCTTTTCAACAAAAACCACATCCTCTTCCCGCAGGTCGAGCATGCGCATTTGGTCTGCATTGTGCAGGGAGGCACGCTTGACAGTTGTTCCTGCCAGCGGCACCGGTGCCAGGTTGGCAACAGGTGTCACGGCACCCGTTCTTCCTACCTGGAAATCGACACCCAACAGTTTCGTTGATGCCTGCTGGGCCTTGAATTTGTATGCGATGGCCCACCTCGGAGTCTTGGCAGTGAATCCCAGGATGCGTTGCTGATCGAGGCTGTTGACCTTCACCACCACACCATCGATCTCGAAAGGCAGCTCGCCCCGCTTTCCGGCCCAATGATCGATGTAGGCATACACTTCCTCCAGGCTGCCCACCAGATTGCTGTAGGGAGGAATCTTGAATCCCCATGCCTTGCAGGCATTCAGGCTCTCAAAATGCGTTTCAAACACCTGTTCTTTGAGGGCGGCAGCATACAGGTAACAGTCGAGCGGTCGCTGTGCAACGACTGCCGAATTTTGCATTTTCAAGGTCCCCGCTGTGGCATTTCGCGGATTGGCAAATACCTGTTCACCCCGCTTGCTGCGCGCTTCGTTCATCTTCCTGAATCCCTCCAGCGGCATCAGCACTTCCCCGCGAATCTCGAAACGGGGCGGGTAATCATGACCGGTCAGCTTGAGCGGTATACTCCTGATGGTGCGTACATTCGTGGTGACATCGTCACCCACAACACCGTCGCCGCGGGTAAGTGCCCGCACAAGACTGCCGTTTTCGTACGTAAGACTGATGGCCACACCGTCGTACTTCAACTCACATACATATTCAACCCCTTCATCAATGGTCTTCCTGATGCGGGCTTCAAAATCGGCAAGTTCCTCGCGGCTGTATGTGTTTCCCAGCGACAACATCGGAATCTCGTGCGGATGCTGCTCAAAGCCCTCCACGATGTCGCTGCCCACACGCTTTGTAGGCGAATTGTCATCACTGAATTCAGGGTATTTTTTTTCCAGTCCCTCCAGCTCCTGCAGCATGAGATCAAACTCGAAATCGCTGATCTCCGGTGCTGCCTCCACATAATACAGGTGATTGTGACGGTGCAACTCCCTGCGAAGCTGCTCAATACGTTCTTTTGCCGAAGATCTGTCCATAAACAATATCTTTTTAAAGTCTTACCATTCAACCATTCAAATGTTCAGTCTTTCCCGGTACAGAACAATTCCTTGCACAGGAAATATATAGTGAGTGCTGATGCGTGGTGCATGTATGCTCTTTTGCGTAAAAATAATAAAAAGGATTGCAGTCTTGCCCTTTACCTGTACGATTGGCATTCTTTTTGCTAAATTTGTAGTCTGAATAGCGCCTGCTAACCCGGCGCAGCTGTTAAAACAAGGAAATAAAGCACAATGCCAGGGACCCGTCTCATATATGTTTTCGCTATCTTCCTTTTCACCCTGGGAACCAGTCTTGCAGGCCAGGTGAGCCATGGTGGGTATCCGCTCATGAATACGTCTGATTTCAACGCCTCGCAGGTGATGTACCTGTTGGAACCCGAGGATCAGCTCATGGTAAGCGGACTGAAAAGTGCAAAGTACAACAGCCTGAAAAAGGCCATTCATTATGCCACCGAACGCCCCGTGGATCTTTCGCCCGATGTAAACGGACAATGGGTGGAGCAGGACGGGATGCATGTCTGGCGGGCACACCTGGTCTCTCCGGAAGCCTATTCACTGGGTGTCCTGTTTTCTGAATATTCGCTCAACGAAAATGCATGCCTTTTCCTGTATGATCCCGGTGGAAAAAGCATCAAAGGAGCATTTACCCACGAAAACAACAAACCATTTGGCACGTTCTACGTCGGACACATCCCCGGGGAAGAAGTGATCCTCGAATTACAGGTACGTGGAAATCAGCGGGACTATGGTACACTGCGCGTCGGATCCCTTTCGCATGCGTTTTTGCCGGTGTATGCTGAAAAAAGTATCGATGAGAACGGACTGGGTACCTCGCAGGATTGTGAGCTTGACATCAATTGTGCCGAAGGGGACGAATGGCAGACCGTCAAGCACTCCGTCTGCCACATCAGCACAACCAGCCTGCTCTGTACCGGTGCGCTGATCAATAACACAGCCTACGATGGCAAACCCTATGTGCTGACTGCCGAGCACTGTATCAATAAAGATTTCTATGCTGAGAACAGCGTTTTTTATTTTAACTATGAAAACAGCAACTGCGAAACGCTGGATGGAAGGAAAAACCAGTCCATAAGCGGCTCCACCCTCATCGCCACCGGGGATTCACTCGACTTTACACTGGTCAGGCTGTCTGACAGGCCGCCAAGGGAATACAATGTATATTACGCCGGATGGGATGCCCGGGATGTGACACACATCAGTACGGTCACCATGCACCACCCCAATGCAGATGCCATGAAAATCTCGTTTGACCTGGATGCAACGAACAATCCGACTTCATTGCCCGGCGATCTGAACGATTATATTGTCGCATCCAACTACCGGGTGCTTGAATGGGATATCGGATCTACCGAGGGAGGCTCATCAGGCGCGCCTTTTTTTAACTCCTCCAAACGGATCATCGGGGTACTCTCCGGCGGACTTGCATCGTGCGGTGATTCCATCGGGTACAATGCGGCGACCAATCGGGTGATCTACTCGCTGCGCGGAAATACCAACGATTATTTTTCAAAAATCAGCTTTGCCTGGGAATATTACAGTGACAGTAAAAAACAACTGAAACGGTGGCTGGATCCTGCAGGGACCGGGCAATTGTCCATCGGCGGACTGGCACAGATGACCCTCGACACAAAAGTCAGGCTGGCCGAAACCGCTGCACTGAAAGTCTACCCCAACCCGACCCGTGGTGCTTTCATGCTGGAACTGCCATCCTATTCAGGAAAACCCTTGCATGTTGAAATCTTTGATGTCACCGGAAAACAGGTCTATGCATGCACACCCTTGTCGGTCCACCCGGTACAGGTATCCCCTCCAGAACTTCCATCCGGAATCTACCTTGTCCGTGTGAAGGATGGCAGCCAGTTGCTGAAAGGACGCGTTGTGATAGAATGAGAGTTGTTGTGATTGAATGATGAGACAAATCCTGTTGCATATCGCAGTGCCTGCTCTGCCAGGCATCTTACTGACAGTCATACTGATAACCGGCTGCGGTCCGCAACAGGGAACCAGGGACCAGGCAACGGATTCCCAATCCAATGGCAGGCTGAAACCTTCCACACAGGAAACCTCGCAGTCGAGCACCGCTTTCCCCGAAACTTCGCAGTTAAGCACCGCTTTGCAGGAGAATTCCCCGGATTCTGATTTGATCCGTAATGTACAGTATGCCGAAAAATTTGAATTAGATTCCGTGGGTGACCTGGTGCATCTGGCTGTCCTGGCGCCCTGGCAGAACGCTTCCGGGACCCGCTTCAATTACCTGCTGGGTAATGATCCAGCCCTGGTTCCGGATTCACTGTCCAACATTCCTTTCATTGCCACCCCGGTGGAAAAAACGGTGATCATGTCCACCACCTTCATCGGCTTCCTGGATACACTCGGTGTGGCTCCAACCATAACCGGGGTATCGGGAGGTGACTATATTTACGATGAACAACTGCTGCAGCGCTATCGTTCCGGGGCCATCCGGGAAGTGGGATACGACCAGCAAATGAACTATGAACTGCTCCTGGAACTCGATCCCGATGTGGTGTTCCTGTTCGGGGTGCAGTCGGGGATCGTACAGACAGTGAACAAACTGCAGGATGCAGGAATCCCGGTGGTGATCTGTGCCGACTACCTGGAGCCACACCCGCTGGGAAGGGCCGAATGGATAAAATTCTTTGCTGCTTTTTATGACAAGCAGGAACTTGCAGCGGACATATTCCGGGAGGTAGCGTATCGCTACGATTCCATTGCAACCATGGTCGCCACGAGGACCCTTCAGGGGGACGTCCCGGCAGCACGGCCACAGGAAGTCAGGGGGACCCCTGCAATAGCCCCTGATGTAATGCTCGGGTTGCCCTGGAAGGACACCTGGTATGTAGCCGGAGGAGCGTCGTTCGCGGCCAGGCTGATCAGTGATGCCGGGGGCGCCTACCTGTTCAGTGACCACGATCATGCAGAGGCGAAGCCTTATGACATCGAAACAGTGTTTTCCCGTGCCATGGAGGCAGAAGTGTGGATCAACCCCGGGGTCGCTTCCAGCCTGGATGAAATCCTGGAGCACGATCGACGGTTCGGGAAACTCGATGTGTTCAGCGAAGGGGCGATATACAACAATAACAGGTGCATGGGTGCGGGCGGGGGCAACGATTACTGGGAATCCGGTGTGATCCGTCCCGACCTCGTCCTGCAGGACCTGGTACATATATTCAACCACCGCCCGGTGGACAACAACAACCTGTTCTATTACCGGAAACTTAAGTAAATATTGGTTGTCCGTCCTGTCTCATCCGTGTCCTTTCGCATGCTGACAATGATCAGTTCTATTACCGGAAACTACAGTAAATACCGCTTGTCCGTTTTGGATCATTCCTGTCCTTCCGCTTGCAGATAACGATCGGTTCTGTTACCGGAAACTGAACCGGCTCCTTTCTTTCCGAATACTGCAAATAATTCCTAAATTTGATCCACACCAAGAATCCATTCCATGGCAAGTATCCGAAAACTGAAAAAAGACATCAACGCACTTACCTTCAATATGCTTACAAAGTGCTACGTGCTGAAAAACGACGATCCTGAAATTCAGGACGAAGCGTTTGATGAGGTGATCAGGAAAATCGCATACCTGAGAAACGACCTGATCCTCAGGACCAATCATCCGGAAACCGATGCGGAGAGTAAAACACTTAAGAAGCATTACAGGAAGGTTAAGGAAGAACTGTATGTGTTGATGGGTGTCATCGAAGAATTGAAAAACGGCAAGGATTGACCAGACTGTCAAAATCAAAATTCCTGTTCCAGATCATTCTCCTGGCCGTGTTGCTGGTGGTGTTGGTGGGCCTTGATATCTCATTGGGAACGGTAAAGATTCCCTTCAGGTCCATTGTCGGTTTCCTGTTCAGCGACAGTGTGCTATCCCGTCAGCAGGAACTGATCCTGCTCGATTTCAGAATCCCAAGGGTGGTTACCGCACTCCTTGCGGGAGCTGCATTGTCGGTGAGCGGACTGCAGATGCAGACGATCTTCCGGAATCCGCTGGCAGGTCCCTATATCCTCGGGATCAGCTCAGGAGCCAGCCTGGGAGCGGCCCTGGTACTGTTGGGAACAGGTGCCATGGCCACCGGGATCTTTGCACGTTGGGGGATCGTCGCAGCAGCCTGGATCGGGGCCGCAAGCGTGATGTTCATACTGCTGCTGGTGACCATACGGATACGCAATATCATGACGATCCTGATCCTGGGCATCATGTTCAGCAGCGGATTATCGGCCGTGATCAGCCTGATGCAGTATTTCGGAAATGCTGCAGCACTGAAGTCGTTTGTCATCTGGAGCATGGGGAGCCTGGGTGCTGTTTCAGGGAGCGCATTGTCGGTGATGCTCATTGCCATTGTACCGGGCTTGCTGATCGCACTGCTGTCGGTGAAAGGCCTGAATGCCATGATGCTCGGTGAAGAATATGCCGGAAGCCTGGGGGTCAGTGTACGCACCACCAGGGTCCTGGTCTTCGCAAGCACCAGTATCCTGGCCGGTACGGTTACGGCCTTTTGCGGTCCGATTGGATTTATTGGCATCGCTGTACCACATATCACGCGGTTCCTCACGGGAAGATCGGATATGCGGTTCCTGGTACCCGCCACACTCCTGGTGGGAATGATCGTGCTGGTATTCAGCGATATCATCTCGCAGGTGCCGGGTTCCGACAGGATCCTGCCGATCAACGCCATCACTTCACTGATCGGTATACCGGTGGTGGTATGGGTGGTGATCAGCAGTAAAAAACTTTTCAACTAGGGCACATGGGCGACGAATCATTCAGTATACTGACATTTGAAGATCTCTGGCTGGGATATCTGCCGGGGGAATACCTGCTGAAACAGGCATCAGATGAAGTACGCACTGGTGAGATGATCGCGCTCGCCGGGCGGAATGGTACCGGCAAAAGTACGTTGCTGCGAACCATCGCAGGGATCCGGAAACCGGCCAGGGGAAATGTGATGCTTCAACAACGCTCCCTGTTTTCTTCCCCGCCATACGAACTGTCGAGAAATATTTCGTTCGTGGCAACGGGAACCAACCTGGTGGAGAATCTCACAGTATTTGAGATGGTCTCCCTGGGCAGGCATCCCTACACGAACTGGTGGGGGAACATCCGCGATAAAGACCGTCGCAAGATCCATGAGTCGATTCACTTCGTCGGCATGGAGGATTTTACCCATGCGCGTGTCCACAGACTGAGTGACGGGGAAAGACAGCGCGTGATGATTGCCATGTCCCTTGCCCAGGATACCCGGATCATGATCCTGGATGAACCCACTGCCTTCCTGGATATTCCCAACAGGATCGGAATCCTGGAGGTACTCCATAAGCTGAAGTCGCACGGCCGTACCGTCATCTTTTCCACCCATGAATTCGATAATATTTTCTCCTATGCCGACAAGGTGTGGGTGATCCACGAACAAAAGCTGGTGACCGGCGCACCGGAGGACCTGGGACTGATAGGAACCTACGAAGCCATGTTCAGCGATTCAGGAGTTGCCTTCGACACGGATAACCTGAGGTTTTTAAGGGAAGGACACTACCACAGAAGCGTGGAGCTGACAGGTGACGGCATATTGCGATACTGGACACGTCGGGCACTGGAGAGAGGAGGGTTCCGCGTCAGTGACCAACAGGAAACCAGAGGGCTACCACAGGAGGAATCCGTTGAAAAAATGCAGAAGGATACGGGTGAAACGTCAAAGAAGAAAACCGGCGAAAACAAACAGGATGACGTGGCAGCGATCCGCGTGGACATAGATGCAGGAAAAGATACTTCCGCATGGAATGTGCTGACAGCCGGTACCGTCCGAACCTTTCATACGCTATATGATTTAATGGCGTTCTTGACTCACATTGTTTAATTGCCTAATTTGCACCACCAATAATGTTGAACCATGTCTGAACCAACAACTACAAGCGTGAGAAAAGTAATTGCGTATATACTTGCAGGACTGATACTTATATTTTCAGTTGTAGCGATCCTCGCCATATGGGACATCATTGAATACCGCAATCTCGTGGCCCGGATGTTCCAGTCCCTCATGGTGGTACTCGCTGCCTCGGCCGTGATCGTACTGATTTTTGCGATCCTCGACCGTTCATCCGACAGGGAGGAACCGAGGGAATAAAGCCGCTGAACAACAGTTCTGCCTGGTCGAAGAATGAACATTAATTAGCCCGGCTAAGGAAGTCCGGCAGAGGTCCATCTGTGAACGGCAACCTGGTTCAAGATGCAAGGGCCGGGAAATCCTGCAGAATTCCTTCAATGACGAACCATATGGAGTTCCAAATGACCGATAATCTTTATCAAAATACCCGGCTCAGGAAGGCCACAACAGCTCGTTGATCTTCTTGATGTTGTGGGAATTGTGGTATTCAGATAGTATCTTCGTTCGCTCCACGATCGCTTCTTCGCTGAGCGGTTCCTGCATCAGCTGTTCGATCATTTTGATGGCTTCTCCCGGTGACCGGTATACCCTGCACAATGGTTCCAGCACACTTCCGCTCAACATCAGTGGATTGGCCATGCAATGCCTGCCTGAATAGAGACTGTACAGAAGCTTCAGCTTCAGCCCGGTGGGCTGGTAGGTATACAACAGGTTGATGTGTGCTTCTAAAACCAGCTGGTCCATCTGTCCGCCGGAAGGATTAGAGATCAGCTCGATATGTGGATAGCGGTCACAGGTCCTGCGGATCACCCTGCCGGGATTCTTTCCCGCGATGATCACCCTGTATGAAAGTTGTGACAATACTTTTTTCACCAGGAACAGCAAGGCTTTTTCATTTTCAGGAACAGAAAGATTCCCGTGGAACAGGATATAATCTCCTTTACCCGGAACAGCAGTGATCTCATCATGGTGATGGAAGGCGGAAACATAGGTACTGTTGCCATACTGGTCGCTGAAATAGGTGGCATCCGTTATAGAGATCGCTATCAGCCTGTTGGCCAGCTCCAGGATCGGTTCGTAGCGCTTCAGTTTCCGGGATTCGGCGCTGAGAAATAGTTTTTTGAATATCCGTCGCTCACTGTTGGCAAGCATCCTGTAAAAATTGTGTTCGATATTGTGTGTGCGCACAAAAACCGGTTTCCCGGCATCTATACATTGTTGCATATGGAAGGTGGTGTGCAATCCTTCGAACAATACCGGGTGGTCATCATTCAGCAACCGCTCCACAAGCGGTTTCGATTTTCGCGTGAGCACAATATAGGGCAAGGGTTGCAGCAAATACTTCAGTCCGCGCAACCGTTTGTAATAATGTACTTCATGACAGAGCTGTTCCAGTTCCGGTGCTGCCGGTCGCTCATACAAAAAGGTATGAAGGATGATCCTGGTCCCGTCTTCACTGAGGGCCCTGAGTTTATAGTAGATATCGATGATTTCCCCGTAATCGGGCGGGTAGGGGACATTAAAAGCAACAACATGCAAATACTTCTGCGGGTCCATTAAACTATCTGAAATTTATAGTGTCCAATGTACAAATGTAACAAAGTTCTTTTCGAAAGACCAAAGATTGTGAAAAATCAAACGACTGTAAGTACCTGATTGCGTTTAACATTTTTTAAGATTTTTTTGAAGATTTCACGTAACAAACAGGTGCATTTGCACGTTTAACTACCAAACGTTCTTTTTTTGGATATGAGATTCAATCTTATATCTTACTTTTCATAGATTTAGTTTAGGGTTAGTTTAGTTATGAAACCGTCTCACTCCGAGGCGGTTTTTTTTTATCTTTGCACACCAATTCAGGAACAAATGCAAAGAATAGAAGAACTTCTCACTGGTACCGTCATCAAAGGAGCTGCGCAACGCTGGCAGGCCGATATCAGCAGGGAACAGGTGCAACTGCAAAAAACAAAAAAGGATTTTGAGGGAGACCTCACACTGGTGGTATTCCCACTGATGCGACACGCAAGGAAATCTCCGGAGGAAACCGCCCGTGAACTGGGCACCTGGCTGGAGTCTGAACTGTCAGAAGTCAGCTCCTTCAACGTTATCAAAGGATTTCTGAATATCGTCATATCCACTGCATACTGGCAGCAGGTGATTGCCCATGTGGCAGAAGAAAAGAATTACGGTCTCACTGAACCCGGACCCGGCGCTCCGTTGATGATGGTGGAGTACTCGAGTCCCAATACCAATAAGCCGCTTCACCTGGGACATATCCGCAACAACCTGCTTGGTTATTCCATTTCCAGGATACTGGAGGCCAATGGAAACAAGGTAATCAAGGTCAACCTGGTCAACGACAGGGGGATTCATATCTGCAAATCCATGCTTGCCTGGCAGAAATACGGCAACGGGGAAACCCCCGAAAGTTCACGAAAAAAAGGCGACAAACTGGTAGGTGATTACTATGTGAAATTCGACCAGGAATACAAGAAGCAGGTCAGGGAGTTGACCGAAGGAGGCATGGACAGGAAAAAAGCCGAAGAAACTGCCCCGCTGATCCGTGAGGCGCGCGAAATGCTGCTCAAATGGGAGGCCGACGACCCCGAAGTGCGCCACCTGTGGGAAACGATGAATGGCTGGGTGTACGACGGATTTGATACTACCTACCAGCGGATGGGTGTTTCATTCGATAAAATGTATTACGAGTCGGAAACCTATAAGCTGGGCCGTGAACTGGTCCGCGAGGGACTGAAAAAAGGAGTGCTGGAACAGGAAGAGGATGGCTCTGTGTGGGCCGACCTGACCGACCGTAAACTGGACCGCAAGCTGTTGCTTCGCTCTGATGGTACTTCGGTATATATGACCCAGGACATCGGAACGGCACACCAGCGTTTTTCCGAATACCCCATCGAAGAACATATTTACGTGGTGGGGAATGAACAGAACTACCACTTCCAGGTGCTCGCACATGTGCTGGACAAATTGGGTTTCGAATGGTACGACAAGCTGTACCATTTATCCTACGGCATGGTGGAACTGCCCGAGGGAAAAATGAAATCGAGGGAAGGCACGGTCGTGGATGCCGACGACCTGATGGATGAGATGATCCGCACAGCCAGGCAGATGTCGGATGAACTGGGCAAACTGGAAGGGTATGGCGAGGAGGAGAAACAGGTGATCTACCGGCAGATCGGAATGGGTGCACTGAAATATTTTATCCTGAAGGTGGATCCGAAGAAGAACATGCTGTTCGATCCGAAAGAATCCATTGATTTTAACGGGAACACCGGGCCGTTCATTCAGTATACCTATGCAAGAATCCGCAGCGTATTGCGCAGTGCAGGGGAATACGACAGCGTGATCCCCCGGGTGGACCTGAACGAAAAGGAAACGGATGTTATACGGCTGGTACATGATTTTCCTGTAACGGTCGGTACGGCCGCCAGGGAACACAATCCTTCGGTGATTGCAAATTTCATGTACGACCTGGCGAAGGAGTTCAACCAGTTCTACCACGACCACAGCATCCTGAGCGCAGAGGATCCCGACATACGATTATTCCGCATTCATCTTTCACGGATCATCGGGGATATCATTGAACGGGGAATGGGGCTATTGGGCATCGAGGTGCCGGAAAGGATGTAGTAATCTTTGTCCGGTAACAATGGATTGCATCGGAGACATATGACCATGTCAGCGAGACGCCGGAAGATTTGAATGCCAGTAATTCCGGTAACAATGGATTGCACCGGAGACATATGACCATGTCACAGTACAGACTTACAATCACTGTTGTTGTATAAGTACCGAACTGTTAGGAAGAAAATGAGTTACGGAGGAAATGCCGTACTACCTGTTTTTTGCTGCTTTCAGCGTATTCAGCAACAGCGATACGCGTGTCATCGGACCAACACCGCCGGGAACTGGGGTGATAAAGGAACATTTCGGGGCCACTTTTTCGAAGTCCACATCACCCTTCAGCCGGAACCCGCTCTTTGTTTCGCTGCTCTCCACGCGGGTGGTGCCCACATCGATGACCACGGCGCCCTCTTTTACCATATCTTCTTTGATGAATTCCGGAAACCCGAGTGCAGCGATCAGTATGTCGGCCGAGGCACACACTTCCTTTAGGTTCTTCGTGCGGCTGTGCGCCACGGTGACAGTGGCATTGATTGCTTTCTGCGACATCAGCACGCTCAGGGGGCGCCCCACGATGTTGCTGCGGCCCACGATCACACAGTTTTTACCTGAAGTCTCAATGCTGTAGCGTTTGATCAGCTCCACGATCCCGTAGGGTGTCGCGCTTACAAAGGAGGGCAGTCCGATCACGGTTTTGCCTACATTCACGGGATGAAAACCATCCACATCTTTCGCAGGATCGATCGCTTCGATGATCTTCTGCTCGGAAATATGTGCCGGCAGGGGAAGCTGAACGATAAAACCATCCAGGTCGCTGTCGGCATTGAGTGCCGCGATACGGTCCAGGAGCTCTTCTTCCGTAACATCATCTTCATAGCGGACCAGCGAGGATTTGAAGCCTACCTGCTCGCAGTCCTTGATCTTGTAAGCTACATAGGTCTCGCTTCCGCCATCATGTCCTACGAGGACCGCGGCAAGATGCGGGCGCTTTTTGCCCTGGCCGACCAGGGTGGATACTTCCGCTGCGATCTCTTCCTTGATCGCCTGTGCTGTGGATTTTCCGTCTATTAGCTGCATATCTTATTATTGAAGGGGTTTTGGTCTGAATGGCTTCCGGTCTGTGCGCAGTGTTGCGTTTCTCTTTTCCCTGACTCATTCCAGGTGTACTTCCCGGGTTACTTCCTGGACATATTCTGCATAGCACGTCCCATGGCCTTTCCCTTGCCTGAACTCATCATGCGCATCATTTTCCTGGTCTCACCAAACTGCTTCACCAGCCTGTTGATCTCGGCCACCGAGGTGCCGCTTCCGTTGGCGATACGTGCCCGCCTGCTTCCATTCAGCAGTTTGGGTTCGGAACGCTCCTCCGGGGTCATGGAATTGATGATCGCCTCGATTCCCTTGAACGCATCGTCATCAAGGTCCAGGTTCTTCATGGCCTTTCCCATGCCCGGCACCATCGACATCAGGTCCTTCACGTTACCCATCTTCTTGATCTGCTGGATCTGCGACATGAAATCGTTGAAATCAAATGTGTTTTTGGCCAGTTTTTTCTGAAGTTTTCGCGCCTCATCCACATCATACTGCTCCTGTGCCTTCTCCACAAGCGAAACGATATCACCCATTCCCAGGATCCTGTCGGCCATCCTGCTGGGATGGAACACATCCAGGGCATCCATCTTTTCACCTGTACCGATAAACTTAATCGGTTTGTTCACCACCGATTTGATGGAGAGGGCTGCACCGCCGCGGGTATCGCCATCGAGCTTGGTGAGGACCACGCCGTCGAAATCCAGCCTGTCGTTGAACTCCTTGGCCGTATTCACTGCGTCCTGACCTGTCATGGAGTCCACCACGAACAGGATCTCATGCGGGTTCACCGCATCCTTGATCGCCTTGATCTCCTTCATCATCTCCTCGTCCACGGCAAGCCGGCCCGCGGTATCGATGATCACGGTATTTTTTCCCGAGTTCCTTGCCGATTTGATCGCTTCCTTCGCGATCTTCACGGGATTTTTATTGTCTTCTTCCGTATATACTTCAACGCCGGTCTGCTCACCCAGAATTTTCAACTGCTCGATGGCAGCAGGACGGTACACGTCACCCGCCACCAGCATGGGAGTGCGTCCTTTTTTCGTTTTCAGGTAATGGGCCAGTTTTGCCGAGAAGGTGGTTTTACCCGACCCCTGGAGACCTGCAATGAGGATCACGTTCGGACTCCCGTTGGTTTCAATCTCCGCGCTTTCCGAACCCATCAGCTCTGCCAGCCGGTCGTGCACGATCTTCACCATCATCTGGTTGGGCTTCACCGAGGTAAGAATCTTCTGACCCAGTGCCTCCTCCTTCACTTCGTCGGTGAACTGTTTCGCGATCTTGAAATTCACATCCGCATCAAGCAACGCACGGCGCACATCTTTCAGGGTCTCGGCAACATTCACCTCGGTGATCCGGCCCTGTCCCTTCAGTATCCTGAACGACTGCTCTAATCTATCTGATAAACTTTCAAACATAGCTTCTCAATTTTCAGCCACAAAAGTATAGAAAATAAGCGGAATGCGGAAATAAAAAACGGGTCCCGGAAGAAACTCCCGGGACCCTCGGATAGTAGTAGTCAGTAGTAGTTAATCCCCGCTATCCACAGGAATGGTTCCGATCTGTATGATATTGCCGGGATCGGAATAATCGTAAATAAGAAACCCACCATCACCAATCGTAAACAGGATGTCGTTGAATGGAATGACATCCGTTGCTTTTATATTGTTGAACTCCGCTACTTTATTGTCTGTGATCGCATACGGATTGGTAGCATCATATACCACCATTCCATTGTTTCCCTGGCAGATAAACAGGGTGTGACCGGAGATACCCAGGCCATAGGGCTCATCCATCCCGTAGGAGGCAATGAGCTCCGGGGCGTATTTGTCAGAAATATCGATCACTTCCAGCAGATCGGCTGTGCCCCCGCACATATTTCCTGAACGCAGTGTAACATACGCCAGGTTACCACTCACTACCACAGGATCACAGCTGGTGATGTGCCTGTAAATGGCGGTGGTAAACGGACTGTCGGGATCCTGGAGACTCAGAATGTACATGCCTTCCTGCGCCCCCAGGTACATGAATCCTTCATAGATAAACATCGTTTCCAGTCCCCAGCCTACATATTTATCATAGGTGATCTCCACGGTATCCGGACTGCTGATATCCGCAACCTTCAACTGGTAGGTGGATTGCAGCATGTATAGATAATCATCGTAGGTCAGGAACCGTGCCATGGATCCCCCGACGCCATAAGTGGAACCTGCAGCTGAACCGCCGCCTCCTCGCGGCATGCTGCTGCTCATTGCCATATCCATACTGTATTCCCAGAAGATGGGCCCGGGATATGGATTGGTGTATATTTCCTCTGTATGTTCCTTCACTTCCCACCCGGTAACCACGCCTTTCTCTTTATCAATGCGGGCAAGCGGGTAATCAGTGTCATAGGGGGGGAGTGTATATTCCAGTATATCCCCGATCCGGCTTTGCTCCACGGGCGCTTCGGGATCAGATATGTCGATCAGCACCAGGTCGGTGTAACTGTCGAGGTACAGAATATCATCCTTGATGGCCATATCGACGTTTCCGGGCACCGGGATATAGGAAATGATCTGTGGGTCGGAGGGATCTGAGATGTCCACCACATGAACACCTTCCATGAATTCGTTGATAAAAATATACTGGTCCTTGAAGTATATCTTCCCCGGACGGGTAATCTCCTTCGGGCTCTCCGGGGCAACAGTCTTCCTGAGGTCCTCGTATGACAAATATTCGGGAACATTCGCCGTGTAGGTCTGGTACCGCTTGTCTTCGCAGGAAGCAAGCATTAAGGTGACAGCCAGGATCCATACGGGTAAGGTTACAATGCGTCTCATCTGTTCGGTTTTTTAGGTTGTGTGATCTTTGTACAATGCAACCCGGCCTCTCCCGGGGCATTGTAGTCTATAGATGCAGGAAACCGCCTGCAGGTTGCGTGGTGACGCAACCATGCGGCATTTGTTTTCATCTTACCTGAAAACCACTTAAACCCAATCACATGTTGAAAAGAATTTTGCTATCCTTTGTCGTGACCGCATTGGTCATTGCGCCAGCCATCGGCCAGACAACCGACCAGGTAATACTCAAAAACGGTACGACCATCAGGGGAAATATTGTAAGCATTCAGCCCGAAGGCAATGTCACGATTAACGACCTGGCCGGGAACACATGGGTATATGCCATGTCGGATGTAAAAGAGATATTGAAAACCGACAGTCCCGCCACTGCCCGGGGTGGGGTGGCGACTTACTCGCAGCCGGACAGGAGTTCCGGACAGGAAACATATCAATACGAAACACAGGCGCCGGGCTTTGATCCCGGTTTTGTGAACATGACCACCATTGGGTTCCTGGCCGGCTCCCAGAGCAGCGACTATATCGCACCATTCAGCATGCAGACCTCCTTCGGGTATTTCTCCGGCACCGGGTTATATGGTGGATTCCTGGCAGGACTTGAATTTTTGAATATCAACCACATCCCGGTAATGCTGGATGTGCAGTATGCCCTGCGCAACAGCGATGTAATGCCGGTGCTCATTGCCCGTGGCGGGTACGCGATTCCATCAAAAACGCACCGGGAATATTACGAAACTGACTTCACTTACAGTGGTGGTTTCACCGGGGCGGTCGGCATGGGACTGAAGATCCGCACGCGGGAAAGTTTCGCATGGGATGTCAGCTTGCTCTATCGCTACATGCAGATCAACTATACCGAAGAGAATGAATGGCAGTCCTTTCCCCGGACCTACAAGGATGTCTACAACCGGCTGGAGATCCGCATCGGCTTTTACCTCGATGTGCTGAACCGCTGAACCCGTCTTCCCCATGGACCACGTTTGGTTTCCCTGCTGTCTACGCCTGGATTCCACTTCATTCCAATATGCTGAAGTGGTGTGTTCAGGAAGCTTCCCAGGTAAGGCAATTGTTTATTTCTTTCTGAAAATTTCATCGCCTCTTGCTTGTACAGCACCGCTATTCAGCTAATTTTGATCATACGGAGCGAAAAAAGAGACTGCTCCACGTATTTCCATGCTTTATTTTTATCTTTGCAAACGCAAATGCTGTTGATAGATGAGTGAGAAAAACGAGCAGATCTTTGAGAACGAAGAGTTCATGGTGCTTCTCCGGAAGTATGAGAAGATGAAGAACAGCGAGGGTTCCACATTCTTCGATGTCGAGGAATTCGAACAGATCATCGACTATTACCTGGACGAATTTGAATACGAAAATGCTGCCGAAGCTGCCGAACTCGGCAAATTGCAGCATCCGGCCTCGGTCGAGATCATGTACAAGGTGGTGCACATCTACCTGGAGCAGGGGATGGGCCGGCAGGCACTCGATATGCTGGAACAGATCCCTACCTGGGAACATTCCAATGCCGAGTTCTATTACCTGAAGGGAACGGCACTCTGTGTTACAGGCAAGATCCATGAGGCAGAAAAAAATTTCGATAAGGGACTTTCCATCTCCACCGAAGATCATTTCGAAGCATTGCTGAATATTGCTATCGCATTCGAGAATGCCCGCCAGTACAGGCATGCAATCAAATACCTGGAGCAGGCATATGAAATCAGCCCTGAATATCTTTCCGTAATCTACGATCTCGGGTATTTCAACGAGCGGCTCGATAATTTTAACAAGAGCATAGAATATTACCAGGCGTACCTCGACCTGGACCCGTTCTCAGAGAATGTATGGTACAACCTTGGCGTGGCCTACCACAAGCTGGACCAGCCTTTAAAAGCCATTGCTGCCTACGACTATTCCATTGCGCTGAATCCCGATTACGCTTCGGCATATTTTAACAAGGCCAATACCTATGGTGGTATGGCTGATTTTTACAGTGCGATTGAAACCATTCTGGAATTCCTGGAAATCGAGCCGGAAAACAGCCAGGCACTTAATTTTTTGGCCGATTGCTACGAGCAGACCGGACGGTTCAAAAAGGCGCTGGAAATCTATAAACGGGTGATCGAGCTTGACAATACCGATGCAGAAGCATGGTTCGGTGCCGGCATGGTCAACTACCAGATGAACAAGTATGACGAAGCCACCATATACCTGTTGAAGGCCCTGGAATTTGACGGTCAGAATACCGATTACTGGATCAACCTCGGATATGTGTATGAAGAAGCCGGAAAACAGGAAGAGGCGATCAAATGCTTCCGGCAGGTGGTCCGGATCGATCCCACCGACCTGGAAGCATGGAATGCCTTCAGCGGACTGCTGATGAGTATGGGTGAACTGAAAGAGGCGCTGACATGGCTGCGGGTAGCCATCACCAGGTTCCCCGACGATAAAAAACTGGCCCTCAGAATAGCCGAATGCCATTTCAAACTCGGCAACAAGAAACCGGGACTGAAGTTCCTGGAGATTGCATTGCGCAAGGATCCGGGAATGGCACGCGAATTCAGACGTGCCTATACCGAAAGTAAGTGGGACAAAGCCATCCGGGAAATCATTGAAAAATATACCAAATAAATTACTGTTATGAATTTTGAGATTCCATTCATCCCTGAGCGTGCCAGAAAGCCCAGGGAATCAGGACTTACCATGATGATGGATAAGGGACTGAGCCTGCAGGAAGCAGAGAATTTTTGCAATTCCAGCGCCGAATTCACCGATCTCGTAAAGTTTGGGTTCGGAACCGCCCTGATTACCAAAGAACTGGGTCAGAAAATTAAATTGTACAGGGAAGCCGGCCTGGACCCATACTTTGGCGGAACCCTGTTTGAAATGTTCGCGGTCCGCAACCTGCTGGATGACTATGAACGTTTTACCGACAAATTCGATATCCGCACGGTCGAAGTCTCTGATGGCTCCATGAAGATTGATCCGGAAGAAAAGGTGAAAATGATCGAACGGTTTGCGAAAAATAAAAAGGTACTGTCTGAAGTCGGAACCAAGGTCAAGGGTTTGGTGATCCCCAATGCAGACTGGGTACTGCATATGAAGGCAGAACTGGATGCCGGCGCATGGAAGGTGATTGCCGAGGCACGGGAATCCGGAACCATTGGCATCTATAACGCCGACGGATCGGCCAACCGGGAGCTGATCGATGACATTATGAAAGAGATCTCCGTTGATGATGTGTTATGGGAAGCACCGGTCAAGGCCCAGCAGATGATGTTCATCCAGATGGTTGGGGCAAACGTGAACCTGGGCAATATCGCACCCAACGAAGTGGTGGCCATGGAGGCCCTGAGGTTGGGCATGCGCGGCGATACCTTCTTTGATTATCTTCCTGAAGAATACCAGGACAAGAGACTGTAGGAGAAGTTTACGATATCATTAGCGTATCGGGCTCCTGATAGTGCAAAGAAAGAAACCAACAACCATAGTAACGTCAGTATCTTCCGGTTGATCACCGGGTCCGGCCGGAAGCCCGAAGTTCATATTGAAAAAAAATGTCTGTAAACAAACGAACACTGAAAGATCACTTCGTGGTCCTCATCAAGGGGATAGGGATGGGCGCCGCTGATGTGGTACCCGGGGTATCCGGCGGGACCATCGCATTTATCACCGGGATCTATGAAGAGATGATCCATTCCATCAAATCCATCGATATCGGGGCTGTACAGCTCTTTTTTAAAGGAAGGTGGGGCGCTTTTTGGAAACATATCAACGGGAATTTTCTGCTGTCGGTCTTCGCCGGGATCTTTATCGCTGTTGTATCCCTGGCCAGGCTGCTGGAGCACCTGCTCGAAACCCAGCCGGTACTCATCTGGTCCTTTTTCTTTGGCCTGATCCTGGTCTCATCCTGGGTGGTGGCAAGGAGGATCAGGGACTGGAACTATGGCAAGGTCGTGGCTCTTGTTGTCGGAATTGGCGCTGCATTCTACATTACCAGCGTTACGCCGGCAGAAACAACGGATGCAGCATGGTTCATTGTGCTCGCAGGCATCCTGGCCAGTTGTGCCATGATCCTGCCCGGTATTTCCGGGAGTTTCATCCTGCTGCTGCTGGGCAAATATGCGTTTGCACTGAATGCTGTGAACGAGGTGGAGATCGGATCGCTCCTGTTACTGGGTGGTGGCGCGGTAATCGGGCTGCTCAGTCTCTCCAGGTTGCTCTCCTGGCTGTTCACGAAATACCACGATGTTACAGTTGCTGTTTTGGCGGGATTCATGATCGGGTCGCTGAACAAGATCTGGCCCTGGAAAGAGACCGTGGAAACGGTGGTGATTGATGGCGTGATAAAGCCCCTGGTGGAAAAAAACGTGTTGCCGGCTGCCGGGAATCCTGCTGACCAGCTGTTTCCGGCAATTCTGATGATGATCGCCGGGGTGGCCCTGATCCTCATTTTTGAATTGCTGTTTAAAAAGAAAGAGGAGGCTTGAAGAAAGGATAGTCCAGGTTCTCGTCTGTGAACTGCTCGTTATAAGAAAGTTACTGCCTTAAGCCGGGTGGATGATTTGTTTTCTTCGCAAAAGATTGCTTATTTAGTAACTGTCCATCAAGACAAGTGAACCCATAATTTCAAATGTTGTCAGCAATGCTGCCGGGCCCGTTGCACCTGGTTCTGCGTTGCCACTTATTGAATGCAACTATTTACACACGCAACTGCCTAATAACGCTTTAATGAGAAAATACGGACTGATTGGATTTCCGCTGGGACACTCGTTCTCAAAGAAATACTTCACGGAAAAATTTGAAAGGGAAGGCATCGACGATGCGGTATATGAAAATTACCCGTTGGAAGATATCAACGGCTTCGAACCGCTTTACAAGGGCGACCCGGAACTGATGGGACTGAATGTCACCATCCCCCACAAGGAGGCGATCATCCCTTTCCTGGATGTACTCAGCGAGGATGCCCGCAATATCGGTGCGGTGAATACCATCTGCCTCTGCACGAAAACCGGCAGGATGGTGAAAGTGGGACACAATACCGATACATCTGGCTTCCGGAAATCGCTGGAGGAAAACCTTACTGAGATGCCCGCTGAAGCGCTGGTCCTGGGAACAGGCGGATCGTCCAAAGCAGTTGTGTACGTGCTCGAGGATATGGATATAAAAGTCACCCGCGTTTCCAGCTCTGGGAAGGAGGGAGCCATCGCTTACAGTGACCTCACCGATAAGCTGGTGCGCAAAGCAGAACTGATCGTCAACACCACACCCCTCGGAATGCATCCCAACACCGATGCCTGTCCGGATATTCCTTACGATGCACTGACCACCAACCACCTGTTGTTCGACCTGGTCTATAATCCCGTGGTAACCAAATTCATGCAGGAAGGCCGCAACCGTGGTGCCAGTGCCGTGAACGGCTACCAGATGCTGGTCTACCAGGCCGAAGAAGCCTGGGAAATATGGAACAGGTAGGATGCATTCCTCATCATCGAAAAGTGATATTTCAGCGGTGCAGTGACAAAAGGTAATGTATATTCATTTTAAGTGGGGCAAGAGGCGGAACGAAGTGGTGCGCATGCGTCCGACAAGGAGAATGATCAACCTTCCTCGGGAAAAAAATTATACCAAATTGAAAAAGTAATACTATCACCAAAATAGATAGCTACCATTACCAAAAGATATACTTGTGAAGAATACGCTCCAGCAAGCTTATACCGTCAGTTCCTTCCAGGTCGATCCAAAGGGTAAGGCTCGGCTCACCGCACTGGCCAGCTTCCTGCAGGAAACTGCATACAGGCACGCCGATTCATTACAGCTCGGCTACCGGCACCTGGCTGATAACAATAGTGCATGGATCCTTTCCAGGTTGCGGATCAGGGTCCTTGAATACCCTGACTGGGACGATGAAGTAACCGTGGAAAGCTGGCCGCGTGGCATTGAGAAGTTGTTTGCCCTGCGGGATTTCCTGATCAGGAACAGCGATGGAAAGGTGGTTACTGAAGCTTCCACCTCCTGGCTGATGGTCGACGTAAAAAAACGCCGACCCATGCGCATTCCGCCTGATTTTATTAAAATTGAAACCCGCACCGACAGTGTCTTTGACCAGTCTCCTGGCATCATAGCGTTGCCTGGGGAGTTGGAAGTCTGCGATACCCGCAGGGTGAAATACGCAGACCTCGATGTAGTGGGACATGTGAACAATGTCAAGTATATCGAATGGTGTACCGATGCTGCCGATCCTGACCTGGTTATTGGGCAGGGGATATGCGGTTTCAGTATCAATTTCATCAGCGAAGCCCGCCTGGGTGAGCAGGTGGAGATCCGATGCTCATCATTGCAAAAATCAGCGCAACCGCCAGTTCAGAAAATGTATATCAGTGGCTACAATCTTGATGCCGGCCGCGAATGCTTCCAGGCGGTCCTCACTTTTCCTCCCTCATCGTAAGCATTACGCGCTGATTAGCGCCTTCAATTACGCCAGCAGTACAATCGGCGCAGCAATTGACCTTGCGCCCCATCATTGCGTTACATCATTGATGTAATGGTGAGGACTGTGGAGCTGATTGAATATGGAATGCAGAACTTCAAAATTTGAAGTTCTGCATTCGCTATGTATTATTATACAACTTCTTGTTAATATGACCGGTGGTGGAATTATCGGATTTGAAAGGGGAAAAAACTGGAAATTGAACCTCGCCCTGGTCAATACCCGATATCCACCAAAAACAACCCCTTCGCCGGAACACTCGTCCCGGCCATTCCCCGGTCCTTCGCCTCGATCACCGCACGAAAGCCATTTAGGTCCATTTTCCCCGCCCCGATCTCCATCATCGTACCTGCAATCGACCGCACCATGTTCCGTAAAAACCGGTCTGCTTTGATCTCAAAATCCCACCCATCCTCATGCTCCGTCCAGAAGGCCTCCATGATGCTGCAGTCATTGGTCTTCACATCGGTGTGCAGCTTGCTGAAGCTGGTGAAATCGGTGTACTCCTTCAGCACTTCGCACGCTTCATTCATCCGTTCAATATCCAGCACACCATAATAATAGTAGCAGAAAGGACGATTGAACAACGGCTTGGTCCTGCGAATGGAGTATATATAGTGCCGGTAGGTCGCCGAGAACCGTGCATGTAGCTCGCTGTCCACCTTCGATACCGCGTGAATGGCAATGTCCTCCGGCAGGATCCCGTTCAGCTTGAATACCAGCTTTTCCTGCTGGTCGATATCCTCACGTTCATGATCGAAATGTGCCACGAAATAGGAGGCATGCACACCCGTATCGGTACGCCCGGCCCCCGTGAGTGATATCTCATCTTTCAGCAAAGTTGAAAACGCCTTTTCAAGGGTCGCCTGTACCGTCGGGGCATTCGGTTGCAACTGCCACCCGTGGTAATTGGTGCCGTCATACGATAATTCCACAAAATACCTTTTCATCATTCTGAGTACAATTTTCTAATTTGATTTTCCTGCCATAGTAACTTCACTTGCGCGCATGCTATTCATAAATTGCAACTTTTGCTGGCCCGGTAAATAATCCTTGGCTGAGAACACTTCCTGGTCGGGCAACCTTTCCTGACCTGATATATTTTCACCACTTTGTAATCCTATATTGATTGGCAAACCCCTGCAAAAAAGCAGGATATTTCCAATAATCGACTGAAGATAGCCTCCTTAACATTATTTAACAACAATTTCGGGGGAAATGCAGTCTGCAAGACTATTTTTGTATTCCGAAAAAATAGGATAAATCATTAAACAATGCGAATTGTATGAGCGATTCAGTGAATATAAAAGAATTGAACGAGCGGATCAAGCAGGAAAGTGAATTCGTGGATCTGGTCACCATGGAAATGAAAAAGGTGATCGTGGGACAGAAAAACCTGGTGGAGCGATTGCTTATCGGGTTACTATCTGACGGACACATCCTGTTGGAGGGCGTGCCTGGACTGGCAAAGACACTGGCAATCAGCACACTGTCCAACATCATCGATGCAAAATTCAGCAGGATCCAGTTCACGCCCGACCTGCTGCCGGCCGACCTGCTGGGAACCATGATCTACTCGCAGAAGAAGGAAGAATTCATAGTAAAGAAAGGTCCGATTTTCGCCAACCTGATCCTGGCAGACGAGATCAACAGGTCGCCTGCCAAGGTGCAGAGCGCACTGCTTGAGTCCATGCAGGAAAAACAGGTGACCATCGGGGAACATACCTACCCGCTGGAGCGTCCGTTCCTGGTGCTGGCCACACAAAACCCGATTGAACAGGAAGGAACCTACCCGCTGCCCGAAGCACAGGTCGACAGGTTCATGCTCAAGGTGATCGTGGGCTATCCCTCCAAGGAAGACGAGCGGCTGATCATCCGCGAAAACCTGGGAAAAATATTCCCTGCACCCAACACCATCCTGAAACCTGCAGATATTATGAAGGCCAGGGATGTGGTGAAGGATGTGTATATCGATGAAAAGATCGAGAACTACATCCTGGACATTGTATTTGCCACCAGGAACCCGGAAGAAGCAGGTCTGGCACAATATGTGTCCATGATCCAATACGGCGGTTCCCCAAGGGCAAGCATCAACCTGGCCAAGGCGGCCAAGGCATATGCATTCATCAGGCGAAGGGGATATGTCGTACCGGAAGATGTACGTGCAGTGTGTCATGATGTACTCAGGCACCGCATCGGTCTGACCTATGAAGCGGAGGCGGAGAACATTACCACCGAGCACATCATCTCTGAAATTATGAACAACGTCGAAGTACCATAATATGTTATTGAGAACGGTCATACTGCTCATTATCATTGCCGCATCGACACTGTTGCAGGCACAGCATGATTCGTTCATCGGGAAAACAAAGGAAGAGGTACAGGAAAAAGTGAAAACTGCGTACAGGGAATTCGGACAGGACAATACTGTCGTAAGTCAGCAATTCAACTATCTTAAATATGTCAATGCAAGTCAGACCATTACCTGGATCATCTATTTTACAGATGAGGATGTCTGCAGATCCACCAAGAAGGTTTGCGATTATATGGAATATGACGACGTGCTGAAGGCACTTGATGCGCAGTATGAACGTACCGGCGACATGCAATGGGAATACTCCTCCGAAGGAGAAACTTTCGCGGTGTTGCTGAAGGAGGAAGACTGGTATTTCACAGTCAGGGAACAGCGCAAGCAGTAAAGGATTTGAATTTCACGCCATGGTAAAGGATCATACGGAACTTCTTAAAAAAGTACGAAAGATTGAGATCAGGTCACGCGGACTGACACGGCAGGTGTTTGCCGGTCAGTACCACAGTGCCTTCAAGGGGAAGGGGATGACGTTTTCCGAGGTACGCGAATACCAGTACGGCGACGATGTGCGGGCCATCGACTGGAACGTCACGGCCCGCTTCAACCATCCCTATATCAAGATCCACGAGGAAGAAAGGGAACTTACAGTGATGCTCCTGATCGATGTGAGCGGCTCCGGAGATTTCGGGACCCGGGCGCAACTTAAAAAGGATTTGATCACGGAAGTGGCCGCGGTACTTTCCTTCTCAGCCATCGATAACAACGACAAGATCGGTGTGATCCTGTTTTCCGACAAAGTGGAAAAATTTATTACGCCGCAAAAGGGAAGAAAACACATCCTGCGCATCATCATGGAACTGCTGGAATTCAAGCCGGAAAACTACGGTACAGATATCTCCGAAAGTCTGCGGTACCTCACCAATGCCATCAAAAAGCGGTGTACCGCTTTCCTGATCTCTGATTTCAGGGATACGGGATATGCGCGCTCCCTGCAGATTGCCAACAACAAACATGATATTGTGGCACTGCATGTGCATGACCGACGGGAACGGGAACTCCCCAACATCGGACTGCTAAGGGTCAGGGACAATGAAACCGGTGCAGAGCGCTGGGTGGATACTGGTCTGCAGCGGGTACGCGAGGCCTATGCACTGAAATGGAGAAGCCACCAGGAAATGATGAACGAGATCTTCAGGAAAGCGGGCGTTGACCTGGTGGAACTGGAGACCGGCAGCGACTATGTGAAACCATTGATCAAATTGTTTAAAAGAAGAGGACACTGATGCGTTCAGTAATTGCAATATTAACCTTGCTGCTGATCCTGGGCCCGAGGGCAGAAGCCCAGGTGGTGACAGTAAAATCATCGTTCGGAAGCGATTCGGTGATGCTGGGAGAACATCTGAAATATACCATATCCGCCTGTGCCGGTGAAGATGTCTGGATCGGGCTGCCCGAATATTCTGATACCATTACTTCCGAAATCGAGATTATTGAAGCCGGTCCGATCGATACGGTCTTCGTCGCAGGACAAAGAACCCTCAGCAGGGATTACCTGGTGGCAAGTTTTTCACCGGGTTGGAACACGGTACCGCCACAGCCTGTGGCATTCAATACCGGGGAACTGGCCGATACCGTCTACACCACGGCACAACTGCTGACGGTCCTGTCACCCCGGGTCGATACAGCCCAGGCCATCATGCCGATCAAACCACCTGTAAACACCCCGGTCTCCCTGGCCGAAGTATTGCCCTGGGCACTGGCCGGATATGGTGCGCTGCTGCTGTTCACACTGGTGGCCGCATTGATCTGGATCAGGCGGCAACGGGAAAGGGCCCCGGAACAATTCATCGTTAAACCTTTGGAACCTGCCCATGTGATCGCATTCCGCGAACTGGAAAAGCTCAGAAAGGAAAATCTTACCGGAAAAGGCGCAATCAAGGAGTATTATACAAGACTCACCTGGATCATCCGGGGATATATGGCACGCCAGTTCGATATCCATGCACTCGAAAGCACAACCAGGGAAATCATCGAGGCGTTTTCAGTGCGGTATAAGGAGAGAAACGGGCTCATGGACTCCCTTGAGCAGCTGCTGATGCTCGCCGACCTGGTAAAATTTGCCAAAGAAGCACCTTCACAGGAGGAAAATGAACGGCACCTGCAGCATGCAGAAGATTTTGTGGAAAAAACCTACCGGATGTTCGGGGATGGCGAAGCTGATGCAGAAGATACGGTTACTGGGGAAAGTGGTGAAGGGAGGGTGCCGGAAATGAATACAAAGCATCCGGACAGAGATGAAATAGTTGTGGAACCGAAAAACAGGGAGGAGCGGCATGGATAATATTGTTTTTGCAAACCCGGAATTCTTCTACCTGTTCATCATCCTCGCACTGATGATCACCTGGTACGTGATCAGGGGACGGAAATCCAATGCTTCCCTGTCGGTTTCGGGATTCGAGGGTTTTGCAGACAGGTCCGCAGGAATCCGTGCTGCGCTCAGGCACCTCCTGTTTGCCTTCAGGATACTGGCACTCGGCCTGGTCATCGTTGCACTGGCACGTCCGCAATCCACCAACCGCTGGGAACGTATTTCCACGGAAGGAATCGACATCGTGATGGCAATGGATATTTCCGGATCCATGCGGGCCATGGACTTCAAACCAAACAGGCTCGAAGCAGCCAAAGATGTTGGGATCGAATTTGTCACTTCCAGGCCCGATGACAGGTTTGGACTGGTGGTATTCGCTGGGGAGAGTTTTACGCAGTGTCCGCTCACCACCAACCAGGCAGTGGTAACTAATTTCATGAACGAACTGCAATTCGGCATGGTGGAGGACGGAACCGCCATCGGGATGGGACTGGCTACAGCAGTAAACCGGATCAAGGACAGTAACACGGAAAGCAAGGTGATTATCCTGCTGACCGATGGCGTGAACAACCAGGGGGAGATCGGTCCCGTTACCGCTGCCGAGCTGGCGGCCACCTATGGAATCCGTGTCTATACCATCGGCGTGGGATCCCGTGGAAACGCACCGTTCCCGGTACAGGATATGTTCGGTCGTACCATCGTACAGAACATGCAGGTGGAGATCGATGAAGAGGTGCTGCAAAAAATTGCGGTCCTCACCGGCGGACAATATTTCAGGGCGACCGACAACACCAAGCTCAGGGAAATATATACGGAAATCGACACCATGGAGAAAACCAAGCTGGATGTGAAACAGTTCAGCAAGCGCAAGGACGAGTACTTTCCGCTGCTGTTTGCTGCGCTCATTCTGCTGGGTGTAGAAATATTATTAAGATATACACTATTCAGAACCATACCGTAATGAGAGAAGGGTTGATGCAATTCGGACATGAGTTGATGCTGTGGGGACTGCTGTTCATTCCCCTGGTCATCATCCTGTTCATGCTTACGCTCAGGAGAAGGAAAAAGGCACTTGAAGCCTTTGGCGACAGGGAACTCACCAGCTACCTGATGCCTGAAGCATCGGTTTCCGCACACCGCTGGAAGGCTGTACTTACGGTAACCGGGCTTGCATTGCTGATTATCGGTGCTGCCGGGCCCAGGATCGGTTCGCGACTGCAGGAAGTGGAACAAAAAGGCAGGGAGGTGATCATTGCCCTTGATGTTTCCAACAGCATGCTTGCGGAAGACATCCGGCCTTCTCGTATTGAGCGGGCGAAGCAGTTGATAAGCAGGATGGTGGATGAAATGGATAATGACAAGATCGGGCTGATCGTCTTCGCAGGGGATGCCTACACCCAGATTCCCATCACCGACGATTACCCGAGCGTGAAAATGTTCCTTTCAACGACAGGACCGGACATGGTGAGTAAACAAGGTACTGCCATCGGATCGGCCATCGAGCTGGCTACAAAATCCTTTCCCTCGGTGGAATCAACCCTGGAGGAAGAGGGCGCTGCAAAGAACAAAGCAATCATCATCATAACAGACGGAGAGAATCATGAAGATGATGCCATTGCCGCTGCAGAAGAAGCAAATGAACAGGGAATCAGGATTTTTACCGTCGGTCTGGGTGATCCGGCAGGTGTGCCCATCCCGGTGGCGCCAGGCAGTAGTACCAAACGAAGAAATAAGGATGGTACCGTTGTGGTCAGTAAACTCAATGAAAAGCTGCTGACAGACATTGCACGGGTGGGAGAGGGGGCCTACATCCCGGTGGGCAGGATCAACAGCCTGATGGACGAACTGAACCAGTTGCAGAAAACGGAGTTTAAAATGAAGGTGTATGCCGATTATACAGAACGATACCAGTATTTTGCAGGCTTTGGCCTGTTCTTTCTCGTGCTGGAGGCACTGATCAGGCTGCGCCGCAACCCTTTGATCAGGAAATTGAACCTTTTTAACGTTTAAAACCATGCGAACAAAGCTCATATATATCATGCTGATAATCCCGCTTATTGCCTGGGGACAGGAAGAGCGGAAGTACATCAGGGATGGCTACAAGGCTTACCTGGATGAGAATTACAGTGAGGCCGAAGTAAGTTTCAGGAAAGCCGAAGAGGAGAAAAGTGATTCATATATTGCGCGTTACAATACCTCGACTGCACTGTACCAGCAGAACAAACTGGAAGAATCGGGAAAACGCTTCACGGAATTGTTGCAGGAAACCAGCGACCCGGCAGAACAGGCCAGGTTATTGCACAATATTGGCAACGTGATGGTGGAAGGACAACAATACAAGGAAGCGGTTGAAGCCTACAAAAGAAGCCTGAAGTTGAATCCGCAGGACGATGATACGCGGTACAACCTGGCCTATGCGCTCGAGAAACTGGAGGAACAACAGCAGCAAGAACAGAACCAGGACCAGCAGAACAACCAGGAGCAAAATGAGGAACAGCAGCAGCAGGACCAGGAACAGGAACAGAAAGATCAGCAACAGCAGCAGGACCAGGAGCAGAAAGATCAGCAACAGCAGCAGGAACAGGAGCAGCAACAACCGCAGCAACTGACCCAGGAAGAGGCGGAACGGCTGCTGAATGCAATCCTGCAGAAAGAAAAGGATGTAAAGGAAGAAGTTGACAAGAAAAAGGCAACAGCAGCAAAAATAAAAACAGATAAAGATTGGTAAAAGACATGTCTGCGCTAAAATACATACTGACACTGGCAATCCTCCTGACAGTAACCATCCTGCAGGGACAGGATCCTTCTTTTTCTGCATCGGCACCAGCCACGGTACAGGCAGGACAGCAGTTTCAGTACACGATCGAAGGCAATGAACAGGGGAATATCCAGTTGCCGGCCTTGGAGCATTTTGACCTGCTGGCAGGTCCGTTTACCAGTTTCTCCTCTTCCACCCAGTGGGTGAACGGCAAGATGACAGCCAGGAACACTGCCTCTTATACCTATATTCTGCGCGGAAACACGCCGGGCGAATTTACCATTCCACCTGCAAAAATATCAGTGAAAAAGCAGACCTACTCCACGAATGCTGTGCAGGTAAATGTAACAGGCACAGGAAACGCCGCTTCCTCCGCAAGCCAGGGCGGACAGGGCGGACAGACGATCCGGGGACAGGCTGATGCAGGGTCACAAACCGGAAATGCCGGACAACCTGTATTTCTTCGCGTGCTGCCTTCGAAAAGATCCGTATACGTTGGGGAACAATTTGTTTCCGAACTGAAAGTATATACCAGTGTAAATACACGTCCGACAGGTGGACTGAAGGAGGTTCCCTATGAGGGCTTTTACAAGCAGGCCCTGGAAGCCGACCAGGTATCATCGCGCGAGAATATTGACGGTAAAATGCACGTGACACAGGTGCTGCAGCGGCATGTGCTTATCCCCCAGAAATCAGGAAAGATCGTTATCGATCCTTTTGATTCGGAGTGGACCATTCCGAGGAGAGTGAACAGGCAGCGGTCGGGCAGCATCTTCGACGAATTTTTCGATGATCCCTTTAACGACCCGTTCTTCGACCAGTACCAGGATGTGCCGGTGACCATTTCAACGGAACCGGTGACCATCAATGTAAAACCATTGCCACAAGGTGTCCCTGAGGGTTTCACCGGGGGCGTCGGTGACCTGGAGTTCTCTGCCAGGCTTTCTGCCGACCAGGTAACAGTGAATGATGCACTGAGCCTGGTGGTGACCGTCAGGGGAACCGGCAACATTGCCTTGCTGGGCGCTCCAAAGATCGACTTTCCGCCCGATCATGATGTGTACGAAACCACCAGGTCAACCAACATCAGCACAAGTGGCAACAGGGTTTCTGGTACTGTAACCTTTGAATACCCGATCGTTGCAAGACATGCGGGGAATTTCCGGATCGCACCGCTACGCTTCTCCTGGTTTGATCCGGCAGCTGAAACCTACCGGACCGTCACAACAAAGGAATATACTTTTAATGTACTTAAGGGTGAAGGAACAGACACAGGTGCGCAGATTTTCATGCCCGGTGCCCGTGGGGAGAATGTGGAAAACATCGGTACGGATATCCTTGACATCAACCGGGGAATACCGCTTTTCAGACCCGTCGGGATTACTCCGCTTTCCCATACAGGTTACTGGATCATTTATGTAGTCTTGATTTTCCTCTTTATTGGTTCCATTATCGTGCTGCGTACCTGGTTCAGACAGCGCGCTGATGTGCGGCTGATGCGAAACAGGAAGGCAAGCAAGATGGCCAGGAACCGGCTTCGGCTCGCTGATAAGGCAAGGAAAGCCGGCGACGGTGAAACCTTCTTCGAAGAAGTGGAAAAAGCAATCTGGGGATACCTGGCCGATAAACTTTCCATCGAAGTCTCATCGCTTTCTCGCGACCGGGTTTCCGAAGTGCTGCAGGGAGCCGGCATTAGCGAAACACTCCAGGAAGAGATGGTCAGGATCATCGACGACTGCGAATTTTCGAGATACGCTCCTTCATCAGAAAAATCCGACATGGATACACTATATGGTGAAGCGATACGACTGTTACACAACCTGGACCAAAACATACGAACGAAATGAGATACTATTTGGTCATAATGTTACTTGCAATTGCGATGCTTGTGCATGGTGCAGAAAGCAGGGATTCGCTCTACCTTTCCGCAAGTTCAGCCTACTCCGATGGCAATTATGAACTGGCGCTTGAGAAGTATGAACAGATCGCAGACCAGGGCTACGCTGCCCCCGATCTGTATTATAACATGGGCAATGCGGCATTCAGGTCCAACAGGCTGGGCTATGCCGTACTCTATTACAACAAGGCGCTCAAACTTGATCCCTCCCATGAAGAGGCAGAAAAAAACCTGGCATATGTTTCAAGGTACAAGGAGGATCAACTGGAACAGGTGCCTGAACTTTTTATCCGGACCTGGGTCAGGTCACTGGTGGGATTGTTTTCTGTGCAAACCTGGGCCTACGTGGCGATTTTCATGTTCGGCATCTTGCTGGTTGCGCTGCTGTTCTATATTTTTGCTTCCCGCCTGGCGGTTAAGAAAGCCGGGTTTTTCACCGGGCTGGTCACTTTGCTTCTGTTTCTCATTTCATTTACGGCTGCACTGGAGCGGAACAATGAGATCGTGGCACCTGACCAGGCGGTGATCGTATCACCCTCTGTGGTGGTGAAAAGTTCTCCAAGCCTGTCGGGCACCGACCTTTTTGTCCTGCACGAGGGAACCGAAATCACCGTGACGGACCAGGTGGGAGAATGGACCGAGGTCCGCATCAGCGATGGCCGTATCGGCTGGGTACCCTCCGGAACTTTCGAGGTCATATAGCAGCCTGAATAAATTTTCTATATTTGTCTGCTGTAGATAGCTGCTCACATGAATTCTGCAATACTTGCATTGATCGCGCTGGTGGGATACGTGATCGCTTACTTTACCTACGGAAGGTACATCGGTAAACGGATACTCGGGATCTCGGACAAGCATGTCATGCCGGCACATGAGCTGCGCGATGATGTGGATTTTGTTCCGGCAAAAAGAACCATCGTATTCGGGCACCACTTTACCACCATCGCAGGACTGGGGCCCATCGTAGGTCCGGCCATCGGGATCATCTGGGGCTGGCTCCCTGCATTTCTGTGGGTGTTTTTCGGAAGCATCTTTATGGGTGCGGTGCACGATTTTTCAACACTGGTGGTATCTGCCCGTAACAAGGGTCTGACCATGGGTGAACTCACCGGAAAGATCATTGGCCCGTCGACCCGCTACGCACTGCAATTTATTATGCAGTTATTGCTGTTCATCGTGCTGGCAGTTTTTGCGCTGATTGTCGGCACCCTGTTTTACATGTATCCCGAAGCCGTGATTCCTGTCTGGCTGCAGATCCCGATTGCCATCTGGCTGGGCAACCGGCTGCGACACGGAAAGAATGAACTGCTATACTCGGCGTTCGCCTTGCTGATGATGTACGGATCCATTTTCCTTGGGGTAAACGTGCCGGTAATGCTGCCGGGTGACCAGCAGACCGTAATCGTTACCTGGTGTATACTGTTGTTTGTGTATGTCTTTTTTGCATCCACCACCCCGGTCCAGGTATTGCTGCAGCCACGCGATTACATCAATGCACAGCAACTGCTGGTGGCCATGTTGCTGATTATCCTCGGGCTTGCCATTGCGCACCCCCCGATTTCGGCTCCAGCAATCAACCAACAGGCCTTTGCCGAAGGAAATGATGTGCCCAATATGACCCCCATCATGTTTATTATCATTGCCTGTGGTGCGATCTCCGGCTTTCATTCCCTGGCCAGTTCCGGAACTACGGTGAAACAGGTGGACCGGGAAACAGATACGCGGATCATCGGTTACGGGGGAATGATCACGGAAAGTTTTTTTGCAGTACTGGTATTGATGGCGATAGGGGGTGGACTCGGTATGGGACTGGTTGTTGACGGTGAATTGCTGACCGGCTCAGACGCTTTCAGGCACCATTATGCCAGTTGGAGCAGCGCCAACGGACTCGGGGCGAAACTGGGCGCATTCATTACCGGCGGCGCCAACCTGCTGGGTGCCCTGGGTATCCCGCACGGATTCGGCGCAGCAATGATCTCCGTTTTCATCGTTTCATTTGCCAATACCACGCTCGACTCCGCGGCACGCATCCAGCGACTCTCATTGCAGGAGATCTTTAGGAACAGCGAAGGCGTGGTGCGCAAACCATTGAATAACAGGTATGTTGCAACAGCCATCATTGTTATACTGGCCGTGGTGATGACCTTCCTGAAACCCGGGGGACAAGGGGCCATGATGCTCTGGCCATTGTTCGGTTCCCTGAACCAGCTTATGGCAGCCCTGGCACTTGGCGTGGTAAGCGTCTACCTGCATACAAAAAAGATACCCGTTTACTATACCGCGATACCCATGGTGTTTGTCCTGGTGGTCACACTCTGGGCAATGGTGGAGAACGGGCTGGACTTTTTCGCGGAAAGGGATTTTCTGTTGTCCGGGATCTCGGTGCTGATTATCCTGCTGACAGGCTGGCTTACACTCGGCAGCATCACTGCTCTTGCCCGGAAGTGATTTTTGCTGAATGGCACGCCGCCTGGACCATCGATAAACTTACAAAATAGTGTTTATTAGTTCAGTAAGCAGAATGAACTTCATAATGGTCATGTGACCTGCAATATGCAGAATGAGCTTCAGGATTTCAGTGTGATGCAGAGAACGTAAAATGAACTTCCGAATTGCAACGTTACATTCAGTATTTTACACTGAAACCTTTGTACCCTTTGGGTGGTTCCTGGTATTCCTGCACATGATCAACCCAGGCAGTTCCCGGACCATGGTAACACCAGGCAAGCATCTGCTGAACATTTTCACGAACGCCTTCAATTTCCAGTGTTACCGATCCATCGGGCATGTTTTTAACATACCCGCTGACCTGCAGGCGCTCAGCCTTGTTCACTGCACTGTACCTGAATCCCACACCCTGCACCCTTCCCGACACCCTTACGGTGTACCGAATTATTTCCGGATCATGCATATGTAACCGAACTTTTAAATTGAATGCTTGTTAATGCAGATATAATGTCTAAACTTACAAAAATGAAAAGAAATATTATACTGGTAACACTTGTTTTACTTATGACGGGTACACTAAATGCACAGAGATCATTTTATGATTTTACCGTGAAGGATATCAATGGCAACGAATTTCCACTTTCTAACCTGAAAGGAAAAAAAGTCCTTGTTGTAAATACTGCATCCAAATGCGGACTGACCCCACAATACGAGGGATTACAGGATCTGTATGAAAAATACGGCGGAGAAGAATTTGAGATCATCGGGTTTCCGGCAAACAACTTTGCCAAACAGGAACCCGGATCCAATGACGAGATTGCTGAGTTCTGCAGTGTGAACTATGGTGTAACGTTCCCGATGATGAGCAAGATCTCTGTCAAAGGGGATGACCAGCATCCGTTATACAAGTGGCTGACAACCAAAAGTGAGAATGGTTTGGAGGACAGCAATGTTTCATGGAATTTTCAGAAATACATGATCAACGAGGAAGGACAACTGGTAGGTCATTTTCAGCCGCGTGTCAAGCCTGACCACAACGATGTAGTCAGCTGGATCACCAACTGATCATTACAAACATATTTAATGGGGGGTTGCTCCCGGTTGCCGGGGACAAACTCTTGTTTTTATGTATGAATAAGCAATGTGAAGATCCGCTCCTTTCCTGAAGATGTTTGAATCACCGACACAATTGCCTTCCTGCTCTGGCGATCGGGGAGGAGCAGGGTAACTTCCCGGTGATCCGCTTCGATGGCCTGTTTGCCAGGAAGGTAGAAGGCGGCCAGGAGCGGTTCCGGTTGTGCTTTCCCGAAGATCCGGTCACCCGGCTGGTTCATTACCGAGTGTTTTTTCAGTTTGAAATATTTTTCTGAGGCCCGGTTGAACATGACGACAAACCCCTGGTTATTGACAGCAATCACCGGGATGGGTGTGTGCTCCAGGATGTCTGAATACCGGTCAACCTCCTGCTGCATCTCCATTTTATCCGCGGCCCGCTTGCGCTGCAGCTCCCCGACCTGGTTGTTCAAATCAAGCGCCTGCACATTCAATAACTGCTCCGCATCCCTCAATTGATCATTCTGATCCCGTAAAGAAAGCTCCAGTTCCTTTTCCCTGGTGTTGTCAACTCCCATGAAAACAATCTTTTGCACCTCGCCATAGGTGTCTTTCACTGGCGAGAGGTTGACAAGGATCCATTTTTCCTCACCAGACTGTTCAATCATGCGCACCTGCCCAACAAATGATTTACCGGCAACCAGTTGTTCCCATATCTCGTTAAACCTTTCCTGGTCTGACAGCGGTACTGCATCAAAGATGCTGGAATTGAGGATTCTGTCACCTGCACCGTACAGGACTTTTTCAAATAATTGGTTCGCGTACAATATTTTACCATCTGTACTGAATTCAGCCTGTGGCAGCAATGCATTGAGTGCATTGACCTTGCTTTCAAAATTCAGGCTTTCTTCTTTCTGACTGGTAGCGTCGATGGCCAGGAACAGAATTTTCTCAACCGATCCATCCTCTTTTCTGACGGAAGTATACGTGGCCATGGTCCACAGTTCTTTTCCCAACTTGGTGACATGGCGCATATACCCTTCGAAATGTGGTCCTCCAGTGGAAAGTCTCTCCCACATTTCCCTGAACCATGCATGGTCCGAAGTGTGGATGAACATTTCGATAGGTTTTCCTTCCACTTCGCGGTTCCCGGAATAGCCAAGCTGCCTGAGGAACCTGGTGTTGGCATATTCCAGCGTGCCGCCAGGTGCATATTCTGCCCTGATCATGGTATGATTCACCGTATTCGTAAAGCTGATAAATTGTTCTGATTGCCTGGCAGCTTCGGCCTGTGTATTCCGGAGTTCTTCGATATTTTTCCTGACCTGTTCTTCTTTGATCCTGAGGGCAGCTGCCTGTTCCTGTGTCTCCCTGAGCAAGGCTTCCGTCCTAAGATTATTATACATCGTATTCAGTGTGGTGGCCGTATTTTCCGCCACCCGTTCCACGAAGCGGATCTGGTGATCTGGAAACTCGTGGAATGAAGCCAGCTCCAGTATACCAAAAACTTCATCATCCAGTAAAATGGGAACGATCAGCAGGTACCGCGGATTTGCCCGACCCAGTCCGGAGGTAATGGTAAGGTAATTGTCCGGAATCCTGTCGGTATAGAAATACTGCTTTTCAATGGCCACAGCGCCGATCAATCCTTCTCCCCAGGACATCTTCCTGTCGGGGAATTTTTTCCGGTCGTATGCATGACAGGCAATCATCTCAAGGTACCTGTCGCTTTGTTCGTCTCTTGTTACGAAGAAGCCCCCCTGGTTGATGCCGAGGTATTTTACCAACATGGATATCACCCCATACCCGAGTTTTTCCTCGTCAGCCGCGTTGGCCCTGAGGAGATCCCCGAATGCGGCCAGTCCTTCTGAAGTCCAGGTCCGCTCCCTGTCTGCGACCTTGGCCTCTATTGCCGACTCACGGTTTTCCTTCATCTGTTGCTGCAATAACTGCAGGCTGGAGATGATTTCATCATCAATCAGTTCATTCTGGAAATTGGTATTCACCTGGTCTGCAGCGAGGTCGCGGATCATTGAAGCAACCGACATGTTGTTCTCCTTCCTTCGTTGATTGATGGAATCCATCTTTTTATATAACCCGGATTGATGGCGTGCCAGGAAAAATCCGCTGGCTGTACCAATGAAAGGAAAGAGGTCGAGGAGATACAACAACGGCATGCTTCGGTGCAATACAGCAATCCCTGAAAAAGTGAAGGTAATCCGGGAAGCCTCAAGAATTAAAGCGTATGTGAACAGTAAAACCACAAGTCCGGCCATTCCACCAGCAATGAGGTGTAAAGACGTTAATTCGCTTCTCCTGGCATGTCGCATAAAAATTGCTATATGAATTTAAAAATACACATTTTTCGGAGGCTGCCAACCATTTGTTTTGAACGACAGAAATTACAGGTTTTCCGGCTATTTCAGCCGTGTCAGATGATTCATCCGGCTCCATCTGTTGATAAGTTAGCGTGATAATCAGATGCCAGCCATTCAAAATTCATATTTTTACATAAGAATTACTGCCCATGGATTCTATACATATTCTCGTTGTGGATGACATTTTTGCCAACAGGCTGTTATTGTCAGAGCTGATCAGGCTTACAGAAAACCGGGTTACCCTTGTGGAAAATGGTGCGGAAGCCATTAAGGCCCTCAGGTCAAATGATTTTCAGCTGATATTTATGGATATTGAGATGCCGGTGATGAACGGTATTGAGACAACGAACTATATCAGGAATGAGATGCCCTACCCGCTGAATGCCATTCCAATCATTGCCCTCACTGCACATAACCCGGAATTGTTCTTCGATGATTTCTCGGATGCCGGGTTCGATGAACTGATCACGAAGCCGTATTCCATTGACAAAATCAGGCATACGATTGAAAACACAGTTTCTGGGAAATAGAAAAAATACCTTGCCTGCAACCATTGCTGGCAGCAACGACAAGAATCAGCGCGCTGCTGTCAACATTCAGACCAGTATATGCGGGATTTTCATTATAGATTTATAATAAATTTATTTTTATTAAGAATGCTATAATAGTTCAATGAAATCATATTGGATCATATAGTAAATCAAATATATATATAATTATATAGCTAATATAACTT
>JARGFP010000026.1 GCA_029210585.1 Bacteroidales bacterium | reverse complement strand
TGGAAACATTTAAAAACTGCGATAGTTCCCGGAGGGTTAAAGCAATTTTTTCAATAAATTGATTTTCAATGCATTCTAATGTATCCATGATGTTTGTCGTAATATATGTTATGCAGTAAATATAAACATATATTACGACATATTCAAAAACAATCGATATTTTGTTTTATCTCTGATTTTCATATATTTACCTGAGTATAAGATGTGGTTGATTGAAAACAGGAGAACATATATTATGACAGAATGAAAGACAGATTAAAAAAAGTGTTACTGATAATGAGGTTGTTATAAAATTCAGAAAATGCAGCAAACTGAAAACACCCGTTGTAATTCATTATAAATCAACAAACAAAGGGATTTTGGAAAAATAGAAAAATAACCTATAAATTTTGAAAAAGAGGGAGTTTTCTTTCTGGCACTAAATATCCAATTTTACAGAAACAAAGTTACGCAGCGTCCCTTTCGAGTACCATTTCTGACCTCCTCTCCATCGATTGGTTAATTCAAATATAAAAGAATCTCCTTTTCTTAATCCTTTTATTATTAATTCTCCGGGGAAATGTTTACTATCAGGTCCAGCGTAGTTTCTATTGTTTATATATCTTAGATTCTTTTCCTGCAATACTTCTTTTAATACCGTATTTACTGTTGGATTCACCCGGTTTGTTTGAAATATTTGTAATTGTCTTTATTTCTATTTAATATTGATATTAAGGAATTCAATATTATTAGCTAATAATTTCTCTCTGGCGCTACTTTGATCTTTGATCTTTAGTTTGTGTTTTATTGTTTTACCTTAACATTAATTTCTATGAGATTAAAAGACTTATTTCTAATAGGATTAGTTTTAATAATACTTTCTTCGTGTGAAAAAGAGATTCTTGAATCAACTGAACAAATACAAAAACCTCTACCTCAATTTGATGCAATTAACTTCAGTATAGATGATAATGTTTTAAACTTTGAGACTCTGGATGATTATAGTAATATGCTTGAGTATCTCTATAATTTGGGTTATCATAGATTTCCAGATTTTGAAGAGCAGATTGGATTTAATTCATTGAGAACCCATCTGAATCAAACAAAAGATAATTCTCAAATTGAATCCGAGTATATGTTAACCCTACTGAATCCAGAATATTCTATAATCGTCGGAGGCTATAAACTGACATATTCAATAGAATCTGAAGAAATTGCAGTTAAAAATCTTTATTTAAAAAGTGCTGATCAACTGTTCAGTTGGGATGATGATGTAGATGATATTTTATTCCATAACGGTGTGAAGAAAAATGTTGCTTCAGCTTGCCCAAGTAATAGAATATCTGAGGCATGGTCAGCTACAAACACTGATATTGAGGCATTTATAGACTACAATAATATTCCTCTCTTTTATGAGCTAAAGGCAAAAATAACTAAAACTCGTTGGCGTCCGGGTGTTGATATTCTTGTAGAAGTAGGAAGAAATGAACTAGGCAGTTCATATCCAACTTACTATGCCTGGCTTAGCGATGGCTATACTAAAGAGTTTAATGGAGGTGTTGATGAAGAACCTGATGGAGGAATATCGGCTACTGTATCAATCGATGATAACAAATTGACAGCGTATTCTTGTTATGCAAGATTTACTTCTTGGGATGAATATCAAACACCAAGTGTTGTTGTCACAGAATGGGTTTATATGGGTTGTCATACTAGTGAATTAGATTATTAAGGATTGCTAAAGGGGTCAGCAACAACTGACCCCTAACCTTATATGAAATGGGAAAAGAATTATATTGTATTCTGCATGCTTTTAGCAGGTGTAAGCTCTTCAGCACAAAGTTATTATTATCCATTTACTGGGTCAATAACAGTAGGAAGCGGGATAAGCACAACAATTGATTTTAATGAAGCAAAAAATGGAAATATCCTATGCTATCAATTGGGGTTGACATCAATTAAAAAATTGAATAGACAAGTAAGTTTTGAAACAGGAATAGTCTTTTCTCATAGAGGCTCAAGTTACAACTACACGGAAAAAAATCCTGGATCATTAATAACATACGGTTATAATATTAATATCTATTCAATAGATATCCCAATTGCTATATACCGAAATAATAATTCGAAAATTAAGCCCGAATCTTTTTTTTATTTTGCATTTAGACCTTCAATTATACCTTTCAAGCCAAAAATATTTACAAATTATAGTGTATCAATTAATGACAATTATTTTCGTGATTATAATCTCATTGGTTCACTTGGATATGGTTTCAAATTCACGTCATTGATTATTACAAAGTTCACAATAAATTCATCACTTCTCTCAATAATAAAAAAAGATTATAAAGAAGATTTCGTTACTATTGTGGATTATTTTGGGCCAAATATTTATTTCGCTGAAATACTAATCTCAATGAACTATATTTTAAAATGATTATTTCTTCTTAAAGCCAAAAAATAGATATTTTCTCAAATCTTGAGTCATCAATCTAAACAATGTTCTTACGATGCTTGGAAACTATGCTCCCTAACTTAAATATATGTGCACTATGGTATTTATTTCTCATATAAAGCTAAGGAAACATTTAAGAGATTTCCATTAATTTTTGTCACTACTAAAACTTTCCCAGTTTGATAATGCTGAAAATTCATCGTAATTTCCCGAATTCAGATATTCTGCTTCTGTTGGAAAAAACGGACTAATTGACCATCTCAGGCCGATTTTTATTGACCATCTTATCATATTGATTAATCGGTTCTTGCATTAGGGTCATGATTTAGGCACCGGGTGGTCAGAAGCTCCGATTCTTCCATACATGGGTAAGGATTTTACTGTTTGGGAGTACTATTACGTTTTTGCTGAATGTACTCTTTGAAGAACCGCACTTTTCGGCTTTCTGCCTGGTCAAATACCAGTTTTTCAAAGTCACGTGACTTTAGATTGAAATCTGTTTCCTCACAGGATTCCAGAATCCTGTTGTAAAGGTTAGTGAAATTGGTAATGCCGAATTTAGCTTCCAGGTAGCCGAAATCCGGATCTGTTTTTCCAGACAGGAAGATGAAGTCATAGAAATCCCGGCCCTTACCTCTCTCAAGAACTGCTCCGGTTTTCATAGAAAGAAGAATAGAAGGTGAAGGAGCGAAGATCTGGGTGAAAATATTGAACTTTTGTATGATGGGTTTTGCGGGTTCGTACTCATAATTATGTGGTTCGCATTCGATTTTTATGAGGAGTTTCTTTTCCCGATGCCCTGATAAACCCAAATCAAATAACAAACCTGGGAAAATGATGTTTCTCCTGAATGCAACCAGCTTTTGATCCTTTTTTTTGTCATCGGCTTCAACTTCAATTCCTTCAAGCTTTAGCCTGTCTATAACCCTATTGGTTAGACTAATAAAGTCTTCCCTGGACAAACTGAAACAATCAAAATCAAGATCCTCGCTGAAGCGTTGAATTTGATGAAGTATCCGCAGGTTAGTTCCTCCAATAAAACTCATCTTTGAAGCGTATTCCCCGGAAAAGATTATATCAAGCATCCGGTAATGGAAATACTCCTTCAACATGTATTCGTAGTAGGCTGGATTTCTTCGCAGTCCTTCTGCGAAAAAGGATTTTATCTCATCAAAATTTTTCATAGACTATAAAGTCTCGTTAATTTCCGTATTCTGTTTTCAAGCGCTTTGCTTTGATACCTTTCAAGATATTGATAAAATTCGGGAACAATGATCTTTCCCAGTTCTGTTTCATTCAATCTCAAATCCCGAATGTCTCTCTCAGTGTTGTAAAAGCTATTGATATAGAAGAAATCCAGGAGTGATTTCTGAGGATTTGCCACCATGATCTGTCTGCTTGTACTGTTGCCCGTGGAATCCATATTTTCAAACACATATCCAAAACCAAATAATTCTGGTTTTATTCTGTGATAATCGAAGGAGCCCAAAGGGGTTGAAAATTTGTTAGTCTTCCGGGTAGTAACAGAGGTGGTTGTTGCTATCATTTCCGGTATCAAGTTATACCAGGATAGCGCAGTGTGTAAACTAATGTAGGAAGGAGAATAGATCAGGTTGGCGGCCAGCCATTCCATATTTTCACTGCTTTCCGAATCGTTAAATGCATACCAGCGATTGCGCAATTTCATAATGTACCCTTTTTCCTGCCAGCGAACCAGGTTCATTAGATTCATGGATGTAAATTGCTTTCTTACATCCTGCACTGAAAACACCCGAAAAGGTCTCATTTTATCCTGAAATTCAATCCACATACATTTCTGTTTATATACAAAAATATATAATATTGGAAATAAAACAAAAAATCTTACGCATAATCAGGGGGTCGTTGGTTCGAGCCCAGCTGGGCCCACAAAAACAGAGTGAGTGTGAGAGCGAGAGCGATGAACAGAAGCTCTGTTTTTTCTTCACTCTCACTCTCAAACTCACACTTTTTTGTACGTGGTTTTTCTTTGGTGCCAGGATCTTGGTGAAAAGGGTTGGTTGGAAATGCCACCTTTTGGACATTCTGAAAAATCAAAATCTAACCCAAATGATTGTTATCAGAACATTTTACTTCCTCACAAATAAAAGCTTTTTGGAATCTGTGTTTGCCTAAATATGTTTAAATTTATAGGATACATAAACGAGTTAAGTTCAAGAAATTGGTGACTAAAACCCAATTAATGAAACAAATAATCATTTTTTTTTTCATTTGCTATAGGACTTACAAATTGCGTTCTTGGTCAAAATTTCATTAGTGAGAACAAATTATGGAGTAATGTTTCCTATGGGACCGAATATGGCGCTCCATTTAACTCCTCTTATGTAAAAATATCTGGAGATACTATCATCTCCGATATTCGATACAGTAAAGTTTTCCGTTCTACCGATTCTCTTATGCAGTACTGGAATTATCATGGAGGGATCAGAGAAACAGACACGGGAACAGTTTATTTTCTTGGAGAGAATAAAATAACTGAATTCTTGATTATAGATATTGGTGTATTAGACGGTGATAGTATTGCATTAAATGACAGTTATCAACCATATATTCATGTAGATTCTGTAAGAATACTTCCATTTGGGATTTATAATGAACCCAGGAAACATGTTTATATCAAGGAAATGCATTCAAATTATCCATTCTGGATCGAAGGAGTAGGCTGTTTGTTTGGATTTCTCTATAATCCTGCGGAATTAATGATGGTTGGAGAAGTGAATAATCTTGTCTGCTTTTACGAGAATGATTCACTTAAATATCATCATGCCTATTATGAGAATTGCTTTCCGACTGGTATCCATTCGTCGACAGATAAGAATCAATTCATAAAGGATCCAATAAGAGTTTTATATAAACCTGGTTCAATCTTAATTCAATTTCAAGAAATCATTGGTCCATCAAAATGCTTCATTTCTGATATCTTAGGAAAGGAAACTACAATTATGAACTTACAGAACACTAACTCATTAGAATTCCAAAAAGACATGTTACCAGAAGGATTCTATATATTTGTTTTAATTTCAAATCAAGGCATTTATTCTAAAAAATTTCTCGTTAATTGAACTAAACGCATAATTTCCAGAACCTAATAAATACTCTAACGGCGGTCTGCAAGGCCCAGTGATGAGTACATGTTGAACTACACCCGCCGGGTCAAGAGCTATGTAGTTACTGACAGTTTTCTGTGGTTTCTATCGTTGAAATGACCGGAGAACAGACCGCAATGAAAGCTGCATGAATTCGAGAGATTTAAGGGTTGGATTGGAAAAAGCGGACCAATTGACCATGACAGGCCGATTGTTGTTGACCATCTTATCAGATTGATTAATTGATACTTGCATTAGGATCACGTTTCCGGCGCCGGGTGGTCCGAACCTCCGTTTTTTCCAGAATAACCAGTAAATCACTTTTTGACTACTATGAAGGAGACGCCGGTTTTTTTGCCAGTATTCCTGCAAGTTCCTTAAACCAGTGTAACTCACAGATCGGATTTCGCAATGTAATCCTCATAGTTCATCAAACTATCAGTAATGCCTTTGGACTTAAACTCAATAATCCGGTTACAGACCGACTGGATAAATTCATGGTCATGTGATGCCATAAAGATATTCCCGGGATACTTTATCAGGTTATTGTTGAAGGCCTGTATCGACTCAAGGTCAAGGTGGTTAGTGGGAGTATCAAGGATAAGTGCATTTGCATTCGCCAGCATCATTTTAGATATCATGCAGCGAACTTTCTCACCACCGGAGAGGACGCTCACTTTTTTATATATCTCGTCACCTGAGAAAAGCATCTTACCCAGGTATCCACGAATGTAGGATTCAGTTGTATCAGTGGTAAACTGACAAAGCCAATCGAACAGGCTAAGATTACTGTTGAAATAGTCAGAATTATCTAATGGCAGATATGCTGTTGTAATTGTTTGTCCCCATTTATATGAACCTGAATCTGCGTTCCTGGTTCCATTAAGGATTTCGAAGAAGGCGGTCATTGCCCTTGGGTCGTCAGAAAGAAAGATGATCTTATCCCCTCTTGCGGCCTGGAAACTAACATTTTTGAAGAGGACTTTACCTTCTATACTGGCTGAAAGGTTTTTCACTTCAAGGATTTGATCACCGGCTATGCGTTCCGGAGAAAAAATGATCCCCGGATATTTTCGGGTGGAAGGCCTGATGTCTTCTATATTCAGCTTTTCAATCATTTTTTTGCGGCTGGTGGTTTGCTTCGATTTCGCCACATTGGCACTGAAGCGCCTGATAAATTCCTGTAGCTCTTTCTTCTTCTCTTCCGCCTTTTTGTTTTGCATTTGTTGTTGGCGTAATGCCAGCTGACTGCTGTAATACCAGAAGCTGTAATTGCCTGCAAACATTTGAATCTTTCCAAAATCAATATCAACGGTATGTGTACTGATTGCATCCAGAAAGTGCCTGTCGTGTGATACAACCAGTACAGTATTCTCATAGTTGGCCAGATAGTTTTCCAACCATCGCACCGAAGCAAGGTCGAGGTCGTTTGTAGGTTCGTCGAGCAGCAGGTTATCGGGATTCCCAAAGAGCGCCTGGGCCAAAAGCACACGCACCTTTTGCCGACCACCCATGTCCTTCATTAGCATGTTATGAAATTCTTCTGCAATATTCAGGTTGCTTAACAGGGTTGCTGCGTCGCTTTCAGCATTCCAGCCGTTCATATTTGCAAACTCCTCTTCCAGCTCGCCCGATTTAATACCATCTTCCTCTGTGAAATCGCTTTTGGCATAGATGGTCTCTTTCTCCTTCATGATTTCCCAAAGCTTAGCGTGCCCTTTCATTACAGCATCAAGCACCGTATAATCATCAAAGGCAAAGTGGTCCTGACTCAGTATCGACATCCGCTCCCCTGATCCTTGTGCAATACTCCCTGCTGTTGCATCTATCTCCCCTGAAATTGCTTTCAGGAAGGTTGATTTACCAGCGCCGTTCGCTCCAATAATCCCATAACAGTTCCCTGAAGTAAATTTCATATTCACATCCTGAAACAAAACTCTCTTACCAAATTGTATGCGTAAATTCTCTACTGAAATCATAAGTCAAAAAGGTTGCTCTTACACCGTATATTAAAAAGAGTGCAAAAGTAGATATAATTCCCTACTTATTACTGTTAATTTGATATTTATACATGTAACTGTACCACCTTTGAATCTTAGACTATTCGAGAGCTAAATATCAAAGTAGATATCTTTCAGGATTTGAGCCAGGAGAAATTTGTGTTTGTTTGGATCAATTATTTGGAAAATGTTTTTTTACTTTTTCCGCCAATGTTATTTTACAATCTTCTATAGTTTCATCACCTAATAGTTTGTACCGATTGATCATAGATGTTCCGGATTTTTTTATTGGTATTCATTACAATTGCCTTTGCGGCATCATAGTTGTTATGCACCTCCATTAATCTGTCTGCAATTTGATGCCCTTCCGTTTCCATGATCTCAAAAACCCAGTCATTGTATCCTAAATCATAATACATTTGCCCCTTGATGCTGTCTTCCGGCTGCCTCAGGTAGAATGCGGGGGTGCCATTGTATAACGACAGTATGGGTGAATGACATTCAAAACTTAACAGCGCATGTGCTTTTGAATAAACGGACGCCGCTTCACCGGTCAACCAGTACCCGCGCTTGACTACAAAGGGCTTTACATCATCAGGTAGTGGATCAATTAATAGCTCGTCCATGATATCCACCTGGTAGGTCATTTCAGGACACACTAAAATCTTGTTCTTTGTTTCCCGAACCCACCTTATCATGGCTTCTCTCAACTTGGCATGGTCTGCTTCCTTGTATTTTTCATTTGTTTCCTCCACCATTTTTATTTTTTCATCGCTCCAATCGTTGTCAGAATAAATAAGATGATAAGGAGTATAGCGCAACCGTGGAATAACACAGATAAATTTTCTGTTTTCCAGATGATTTGCTTCCAGGTAACGTGTCGCCTTTTTTTCGTCTTTTATGTTACAAAAGAATGTGGCATCAGGCACAAACTGTATATGCGGGCCTTCAATTCCAACCTGTTTAAGGTGCTGAATGGAAAGCGTTTCACGCGCGTAGATAAATGATGCTTGTCTCAGAATTTCCTGGTGGTATTCTGAAGGATTCTGCAGCGTCACACCAAAAACCCCAAAGGGCTTACCGGTGTGTTGGATCCATGCAGCAATATGGTCTGCAGCAACAAGTAATGGCCCCGATCCGTGGATTAACAGGTCGCATTCATCAAATGCTCCTGTTGCTTTTATCCATTCACGGCGATTGATCCGGTTATTTTTTATTGACATTTCCCTTATCTTAAATCAACATAAAGTATTCAAGCGGTAAAATCGATATTTTTCCTTTAAATTCAACATTGAGCACTTGAAAAGATTGGCATAATGGCAATTTTGAACACCCCTGAATAGGGGGTGAATGATACAACATATATTCATATTTATGTAACACTAATCAGAATGAATGAACTTAACTTGCGGGAGCGATAATTTTATATTAAAGTTTTAGGATATATAGACAAATTATGAAACACATATTCTTAATTCTGACAACTTTTGCTTTGATCGCACTAAGTGCGTGCAATAACAAGGCAAAAGAAGCAGCTGCCACAGCTGCAGAAGCAGCAGAAGCAGCCGCATCAAAAGCCATGGCACTTGAAAATGCCAGTGCAGATTTCCTTAGCACTGTTGGTTCTTTTGACTTTGATATACTTACCACTATCAAAACCAATGCCGGCAAAAACTTCATGATGTACCAGTTGCCTGCCAAAACAGTTATTGGGGTGGAGTATGGCGAGCATGCACTTGAGGTAGAACTGACCAAGGACTATGTTGTGAAAAAATTACCCGGAACGAATGCCTTTTTCAAAGGAGATCACAGAATCACCACATGGAGTCCTTCACCCACCGGGTACGGTGTTGAATACCATGCCTGGCCAGGAAAGGTTGTATCTACAGATTTACTGATGACTTATGCAGATGACAAACTGGTAAGAGGCGGGGTTTATGATGGATGGCTGCAAATTGAATCTATTGCTCATTTGAAGGAATCGATGGAGCGTGGAAAAAAGGTGACGTTGACCGGAAACGTGCCTTTGTATTACGTTCACGTTTATGAGTATAAAGGCGTAACCAAAGGAGCACTGAAATCCAGACATTTGTTGTTTGCCGATAGCGTGAGGTAAGATACCATGCCCGGATCATATTGAAATTATACCCATTATTGTCTTTCCCAAATTCCACTTCATTGTGATTTCTCTCAGCGACTTCCTTGGATAAATACTTCCCTGCTTATAATCAAGGGTTTATTACGCTATATTCAGTAAAATAAACTATTTTTATTCTTTAAAGGTTGTTATCAGTTCTATTGATATTATTGCAGCCGATCCATGTTTTTGTGAGAACTAAAAACGCATACTTATGCAAACACTTACCATCTGTCTCATCGCGGCAATGTTGATCGCCTCATGCGGGGGAAATTCTGATAAACAGGGAGATCAGGATGCTGCGAACTCAGGCAAAGGAACCACTCCGGAGCAACTGGCAGCACAACAGGAACAGGCAATTAAGGAAAAGTATCTGAAAAAGGGCAGCGAGATTGCCACCCTTACCCAGGCAGCGCTGTTGAACGCGGTTCAGGGCGCAATGGCCAGGGGGGGGCCTGCCTATGCAGTTGACTATTGTAACATAGAAGCGCTGGAGCTGAAGGACAGCCTGTCCAACCTGAATAACTGCACGATTCAACGCCTATCCACGAAATACCGGAACCCGGCCGATCAACCGGTTACAAAAACGGAAGCGGAACAGCTTACATCCTATGAAATGCTGCACAGTGAAGGGGAAAGTCTTGCTCCAACAGTGCACATCGTGGGCAATGAGGTGGAATATTACCAGCCCATTATGATCGGATCAGGTACCTGCCTGTTGTGCCACGGGGATCCGTCGGAACAGATCGCCACGGAGACCATGAATGTGATCAGGAAGCTGTATCCCAATGACCGGGCTACCGGCTATGCATTGAACGATTTCCGCGGTGTGTGGAAGATCACTTTCCTGCATTGATAACATATGAGGAGCAGGCAATGAAAAAGAAAACCATGCAGTGAGTTCCGGAAACCGTACGATCGTATTACGGGTCTCCGGTACGATTGCATTGGGAGATTGGTTTTATGTGTTAACGTATCAATGCTAATCTATTATTATGATGCACTTTACAAATATTTATAATGCCATTAAAAACGCAAGTGAAAAGCCACTTGAAACGCATGAAATATTAAGTGGTTATTCCGGAGAAAAACTCCTTGCCACATTAATGAATTTATCCCGTTACAATCTGGATGATGATAAAGTATATCTTGAAGTAGGGGTTTTCCAGGGATTATCATTATTATCAGTCGCAAATAGTATCGGGAATAATGTGGCTTTTGGAATTGACAATTTTGCCTTTTTTGACAAAGACGGTAAAAACGAATCCATCGTTCATTCACGGATCGATAAATTAAATCTTAAAAACGTCAGGTTAATTAATCAGGATTATGAAGATGCATTAGAAAACTTAGGCGAATATATTGGGGATAAAAAAGTAGGGGTATTTTTTATTGATGGCCCCCACGATTACAGAAGCCAGTTGATGTGTCTTTTATTAATCAAACCTTATCTGTCTGATGATGCCGTAATCATTATCGATGATTCAAATTACAGGCATGTTCGGCAGGCAAACAGAGATTTTTTACAAACCAATAATGATTACAAACTGTTTTTCGAAGCATATACACCCAGCCATCCTGATAATATGTCAAAGGTTGAACTGGAACAAGCAAAACATGGTTGGTGGAATGGAGTGAATGTTATTGTGCGGGACGGTCATCATCAACTTCAGCAAAAATTTCCTTCGACTTTTAGAAACAGAACGCTTTATGAAAATGAGCACATTTTGCATACTGCAAAATATCCTACTTTGAACTTAAAACTGTCTAAATACTCTAGATTTCTTGGCAATATTATCCGAATTTTCCCCAAATACGCTTCTATGGAAAAGGGTAAATATCCGGCATCAAATACATATAGTGAAGACCTGTGCGAAATTAATTTTACACAGGATTTATAAACTATTTTGTTGGTTAGTACATTATTCCATGCTTTTCAGGTATTTGTACAGATCGCTATCGGTTGAAAGGATCACCGTAGTACTGGTGTCGAATGTATTCTGAAACGTTTCCATACTTTTTATAAAGCTGTATAGTTCAATTGATCTGCCAGACCTGTTGTAGGCGCCTGCATAGATACGGGCAGCTTCTGCATCCGCTTTTCCCTTGATTGTCTCAGCTTCTTTATAAGCTTCCGACTGTATCTGGCTCAATTCGCGTTCTTTCTCTCCGTTAATCCTTGAAGCTTCTCCTTCACCTTCGGACCTGAATTTGTCGGCAATGCGGATGCGCTCGCTCTTCATGCGGTCGTAAACCCGTTGCCTGACATCCTCAACGTAATTGATGCGTTTAAACCGGAAATCAAGTATTTCGATGCCCAGTTCTTTGGTCTCTTCATTCGCTTTTTCCTGGATAATATTCTGAATTCTACTTCTGCCCACATCGATCCGGGCAAGCGAATCTTCGATTATTACGCTTATGTTGGAGGTTGTGTCGGCCTCCCGGTTGGTATTCCTTACAACTTCTTCCAGGCTGTGCCTGGCTACCTGGTCGCGCGTTTCCCCATCAATGATATCGTCGAGCCTGCTTTGCGCACCCCGCTCGTTGGTGAGGCGTTTATAAAACTGCAGCGGGTCGGTAATATGCCAGCGGGCATAGCTGTCAACAAAAATAAATTTTTTCTCTTTAGTCGGGATCTGGTTGGGATCACCGTCCCATTCCATATAACGTTTTTCGAAAAAATTGGCTTTCTGAACAAAAGGAGTTTTGATTTTCAGGCCGGGTTCGGTCACGGCATCCCCGATTGGTCTGCCGAACTGCGTGATCACAACCTGTTGCGTTTCATCTACTACGTAAATACTTTGTGATAAAACAATAATGCCACCAATAATAATTGCTGCAGTAAGTAATATTTTATTCATTCTATTCATTGTAATTCTTTTAAAGTTGCATGTGTGTTGTTTAATTCAATTCCTTTTTAAGCAAAGGAATCATGTTGTTGCCACTTTCTGAAGTGATGATTTTGTCTCCAAGTTTGGGCAGCACCTCCTGCAGCGTTTCAAGATAGATTCTTCTTTTTGTTACTTCAGGGGCCCTGATGTACTCTTCGTAAAGGGCATTAAATCTTGCCACTTCTCCCTGTGCATTGTTTACGCGCTGGGTAGCGTATCCCTCGGCTTTCTGGATGGTTTCCTGCGCCTGCCCCCTGGCCCTTGGAATTACTTTGTTGTATTCCGATTTGGCCTTATTTATCAGGGTTTCCCTTTCCTGCTGGGCTTCGTTTACGGCATTAAAGGCCTGTTTTACCGACTCCGGGGGATTGATGTCCTGAAGGACTACCTGGGCGATTTCAATTCCCAGTGAATATTCCCTGGTCATTTCCTGTAACAGGACTTTTACTTCGCTGGCAATTTCCGCCCTTCCAACGGTTAATACTTCGTTAACGGTCCGGTCGCCGACAATCTGCCGTGTAACAGCTTCAGAAAGATCGCGCAGGGTATTGTCGGGATCGCGCACCTTGAACAGGTAATTGTAAGGATCGCTTACGCGGTATTGTACCACCCACTGTACATTTGCAAGGTTTAAATCGCCCGTCAGCATAATAGCTTCATCTTCTGTAACAGAACCCGTACGACTGTATTGGGTCCTGATCCCGGCCTGCTCTGTGCGAAAACCAAATTCCTGCTTTTTTTGCCTTTCCACAGGTACTTTGTTGACCTTTTCCATAAAGGGTATTTTCATTTTCAACCCGGGCACAACCGTCCGGACATGTTTTCCGAAACGAGTTACTACACCCTCTTCTTCCGTACCTACCTGGAAGAAAGACCCAACTCCAACAATTAAAAGCACTACTATAAGAATTGCTGTTTTGTAATACTTTTTAATGATTTGTTGTATCTCATCTACATTAAATTCCTGATTCTCCATATTGTATTGTTTATATTTTAATAATCTGTTAATTTACAACGAATAACATGGCTTGGCAATGAATCTGTGTTATCTTTTCACTAATTCTGAAAAAGGTGCAGAATGGGGAATAAAAACTGAGCCATCAGTCTGTGATAAAGCATACGTTTTTTTCGGCTCTCCTGAGGCCAGAACCGAAAACCTCCATTACCGGGCAGACGGCATCCGGAGAGGGCCTTTCCTGCCGGCAGTTTAGAGAGAAGTATTTACCTGGTGGACAGAAGGATCTCCTCCAGTTTTTCAACACGGTTTCTCAGTTCCTGTATCTCTTTTTCCTTGCCATTGAGTATTTTTTGCTGTTCTTTCACGGCTTCCACAAGTAACGCGGTGATGGGCGCATATTGCATGGAATAGTGGTCCTCCTTATTGATCACCACTTCAGGAACAATGGGCTCGGCCTGTTGGGCAATAAATCCCATTTGTTTTCCCAAGATCCCCCGTGTTTCATCTTTCCAGGTGAAATTCACACCTTGCAGTGACAGCACCTTGGCGAGTGCCTGGCTGATCGGTTCGACATCCTTTTTCATGCGGGCATCGCTTTCGGTCGACCATGCCAGGTTGCCCCCGGCATCCCCGTTTACATAGAAAGTAAGCTTAGCTGTATTGTCTGTACCATTTCCGTTGATCACCAGGTTCTTTTGTTCGAAGCTTCCCCATACCAGGGGCTGATTGGTTTCCGAATTGGCGATATACAGCAGGTTCGATCCATCCTCGTTTTTTCCAGCCTGGTTACCAATAAAAATATTGTTGGATCCATTGATCAATTCGTAACCGGCCTGAAATCCCAGGACCACGTTGTATGATCCGGCACCATCTGATCCATAGTAACCTGCGCCACCGGTTCCCGAACCGATGAACACATTGTTGATTCCCGATTTAAAAGAGCTTCCTGCCCCGTTTCCGATCGCCACATTGTCAGAACCCTTGCTGTTTCCAAAACCCGCATGGACACCCAAAAAGATATTGTTTGCCCCCGTTTCATTCAGCATACCCGACGAAGTGCCAAGGAATACATTTTTTGTGCCAGTAGTATTGTTATAGCCCGATGCGTCGCCGACAAATGTATTGGAGGAGGCCAGGTTATAGTACCCGGCATGACAACCTATCATTGTGTTCATGCCTGATTTTATGCTGGAGTAGCCCGACTCATAGCCTACGTAGGTATTCCTGTTTCCTATGTCCAATGATCCCGGCACCGGCATGTTATCCGGATTTACTCCCACGTGATTGCGTCCCGCCCCGTAACCGATAAAAATATTTTCACTCCCATACATATTTTCACTCCCGGCTTTGTACCCCAGGAATGCATTGTAGCGTCCGGTTGTATTACTTATCCCTGCATTGTGTCCGATGAAATAGTTTTCAGGGGTGAGTTGCATGAAGTTTACAGCTGCTGATTTGGCCTCCTTATGATATCCCCCTACTGCAAATCCCCCCTTGATTCCCTTTGCTGGAGTGTAGTCGACATTGATCCTGACGCTGTCGGGAGTGACCCTCAGATACGTATTCGCATGATTGGATTTGTTTGCTGTCTTGTATCCGCCCACGGCAAAGCCTCCCTTCTTTCCTTTCGTCGATACCACTGAATCGGTAAACGCCCATACCCCATCCTCATAGACGGCAAACACCGGGTATCCATCGGACCTTCTCACCATGAACAGGGCCTCTTCGTCAGGAACCGATGCTTTACCGCCAACCGACAGGGAAGGGAATTTCTGGGAAACCCCGATGGAAGCCAGGGAATAAGGTACCGGTCTCAGCGGCTGCACTCCCATTTCAATGGGCCCGTTACCAGCATCGATGGAAAGTGCAAGGAAATGTGCTGCGGCACTCCAGTCGATATCAGCAGGATCGGTTAATGATCCCCCGGTCTTCAGCGCGGGATCTCCACAGAGTACCAGGTCAAAAAGCCCGAATTTGTTTGTCCGGACAATCTGTGTTTCCTGCCAGACCAGTTCGCCTTCTTCTGAGCCCATTCGGATTCCTGCTATCACAGTAATATCCGAGCTGGTCATCAGGGTGCCGGCATCTTCCCTGGCCACCGCCTGGAAATTGAACCCCTGGCTGGTCTGCGACCATATTGTGGGAGAACCAGCGAGTCCCAGCAAGAGTAATAGTATTGCAAACACATGCTTTGCCCTGCTTATTGTATGGTTTTTTGTATTCATGAGGAAGATTTGTTAGGGTTCGACAATTATTTTAATGATCAAATTCATTGGTAAATAAGTAGATTGAGAACAAGTAAATGTAAGAAATGAAACCCACACCACCCGCCGGGCGTATATGTTTTTTATATGGATGATGAAATTTCACCACTAATAATGCAGGGATATTTTCCGTTTTTATATCATGGGTTGTAATTATGAAAGCTATCTTTAACACGCAAAGGAGATTTATTATCATATTTGCTGTATGCCAATTAGTTAACACTTTTTGTACCACACAGCTTTATCCAGAACCTTCGTTTCCGAATATCCAGAACCTGGCTGAAAAGAAGATGCTGCAGGATTTTATAGACGCAGGCATTGAAAAAATGCCGGATACCGGAAATACGCGCCCTGATGATATTATACAGACTGCCCGGAAATACCTGGGAGTTCCCCATTGTATGGGCGGGACAACGATAAAATGTATGGACTGCTCCGGGTTGCTGGCGACTGTTTTTTCCACTCATGGCATTCAACTGCCACACAGTTCGGAAGAACAGGCCAGGTATGGCAACATTATCGCCGGAATGGATGAGCTCAGAAAGGGGGACCTGGTCTTTTTTGTCAGGTCCTACCAAACAAACCGCTTCATTACGCATTCGGGGATTTATATCGGTAACAATCAATTTATCCATGCTTCTTCTTCAAAGGGCGTCACCATCACTTCACTGAACAATTCATGGTGGGAAGAAAAATTCGTTTTCGGCACGAGAATTTTTAAATAATGCCATAGAGCAGAAGTGGCACATGCAATTCATTGTATGATTATATTTGGCATTTAAAACCCAAACTGACAGTACAGATGAAAACGATTTTTCCAATTTTAAGTTTAATTATAGTGATTATGGCAGCTTGTAACCAGGATCCTGCAACCAGGAAGGATTCCAATCCGTTTTTTACCGGGCTGAATGAACCCGTTCAGTATGCAGATGTGACCGGTGCGCACATCAGTGAATATGCACAGATCACGATGGAGGAGGCAGAGGCAACGCTTGAAGGTATCCGGACAACATCTTCCCCGGAATTCAACAATGTGTTTGTCCCATACGATAAAGTGGTGCATGCCCTAACCAAGGCAAGCAACAATTGTTTTATGTTGTACTGGGTGTCTCCCGATTCACTTTCCAGGGCGAAGGGTCTTGAAGCGTATCTGCAGATTGATTCTATGATGACCAGCCTTACTTCGGATGGTCGTATCTACAGCCAAATGCTTGCTTTTTCAGATTCGGATGCCTGTGCGGAATTAACCGGGCACAGGAAGCGCCTGGTTGACGATGTGATGCAATACTTCGAACATGCAGGTGTCAACCTGGCGACTGAACGTCTCGCTACCTTCAAAAAGCTGAAAGCCGGGATCAACGATCTCTCTTCGCAGTATTCCATCAATATGAATACGGCCGATGAAAAACTGGTCCTGGATGAAGCAGGTGCTGCAGGTTTACCGGAAAATTTCAAGGAGCGTTACAAGCAGGAAAACGGCACCTACGAAATACCGGTGATGCCGGCTACACGCCAACCCGTTATGAATAATGCTGATGCAGAGGCTACCAGAAAGGCATTTCTTGTTAAGTACCAGAACAGGGGATATAAGAAGAACCTGGAGATCCTCGATGCGCTGGTCAGTAAGCGTGATCAATTGGCTGACCTGATGGATTATGCGACCTTTGCCGGTTACACAACCTCTATGAAAATGTCGAAAAACCCGGAAGCTGTCTGGACCTTCCTGGAGGATCTGATTGCCCGAGCAAGGGAAAAAGCAGTGCTGGACCATGAGCGCTTGAAGCAAAAACGCAACAGTCTGAGCGGTATTCAAAGTGATGCACCTGTGAACCCCTGGGACGTGAGCTACCTCAGGAACCAGATCCTGCTTTCAGAATACAATGTCGACCCGGAAGTGGTCAGGGAGTATCTCCCCATGGATGCATGTCTGGATGGTATGATGAACATTTTTTCTGAATTACTCGGCGTCACCTATCGCCAGGTGGAGCAACCCGCTGCCTGGCACGAGGATGTATTATTGTACGAGGTGTATACGGAGGGAGAAATCACCGGAAGGTTTTACCTCGACCTCTACCCAAGACCCAGCAAGGAATCATGGTTTTATGGGGTGGGCATCAATCCGGGAAGGATGATGACGGAAGGCTACGAGGTGCCGGTGTGCATGCTCCTGGGAAATTTCACTGCGCCGACAGAATCCCGTCCTTCATTGATCAGCCATAGCGAATTAAACACCCTGTTCCATGAGTTCGGACATATTATGGACAACATGTCCTATACCGGAGAATTTGCCTCCCAGTCACATTCCAAGGAGGATTTTGGCGAGGCCATGTCGCAGCTGTTTGAAAATTGGTTATGGGATTATGATATGCTGAGTTCATTTGCGAAGCATTACGAAACTGGCGAGGTGCTTCCCCGTGAACTCTTTGATAATATGCTGGAAGCGAAAAATGTCACATCAGGCCTGGATGCACTGGGATCCCTTCGCAACAGTGTTTACGACATGACGCTGTATGATAAATATGATCCTGAAAATCCGGTTGATACCGATGCGTTGTGGAGGGAGATTGACAAAGAGATGCCGTTGCCCATGTATGTTGAGGGAACCCATCCCCAGGGCAGTTGGATCCACATCAATACCCATCCTACCTATTATTATGGATATTTATGGGCCGAGGTATATGCGCAGGACATGTTTACGGTTTTCAGGCTAAACGGACTCACCGATACCGAAACCGGGGTACGTTACAGGGAGCTGATCCTGGCCAACGGTACGCAGTGGGATATTGAGGAAGCGGTTGAAGAATTCCTTGGAAGACCGTCGAACAATGAGGCGTACATCAAGAGCCTGGGGTTGGAATAGCCAGGCCCAGAGGGGAGGGTCTCATTGTTTAATGATCCGGGTAAAGTATCGCTGGTCCCCTGAATGTATATTCAGCAGATAGATCCCGGGGGGGAATGCAGTGAGGTCCAGGCTTCCTTCATTTGCACGAACCTGCTTTTCCATCATTATCTCCCCGCAGAGATTCAATACTGTAACTGCGCTTATTTCTCTGCCTGGGGCAAATATTTGTACAAATCCATCTGACGGGTTAGGAAATACATTTATTTCATCCTCATATGACTGTTCCTCAATGGCTGTAAAATCAATGGGCGCCCCCCAGGTGGTCGCTCCTTTCCTGTAATATACGTAGTACAGGTCTGTGCCCCCAAAGCTAAACGCGTTGGAGCAACTTCCATAGGGCCCACCCAGGCCTTTTACATATCTTCTTTCCATCAGACATCCGTCCACGCAACAAAACGACCAGCAGGTATCAGTGCCTGTCGGCCAGATATCAAGACCTCCCCCGGGATCTACCTTTGCAAGCGGCTCCGCTTTGTACATCAGATGCGTGTATGCCCTGTATGATTCAATCACGGGTTCCCCGGGAAGACGGTCAAAGGCATCGTTTCTGTAAATCACCTCCGTGATGGTATCGTGAAAATAGGTGATCTCACCGGAAGCCTCCCTTTTTTCCTTCCAGGTGACCTCAACCCGGTAAACGATGGAATCTTGAAATTTTTTCCTGTCCAGGTACTTTTTTATGGTTTTCCTGATCTTGCTATAGTTGTAGGAAACATCAATATCAACCTGGTCATTCATAATATGGATCTCATCCCCCGGGGAGAAATCAAAGACCTCAAACCAGGTTAAATTCTGAATACCGGCAGACAGATCTTCAGCCGTGATCCCAACAAGGGAGAGTTCCGGATTGGCAGCATAATAGAAATTAAGCGGATGGAAGCCACTTTGCTCCGGAAAGTTACTGAATCCAACCAGTCGGGTTGCACCGTGATTCTTGCTGATGGAGATGACCCGGTCGTTGATGAAATGCTCCAGTTCGTTCATTTCAGGATCATAAGCCTGGAACCCGATGTTTTTTACAGTGTCAGTGATTCCAAGAAAAGACGCTTCTTCCATTGAAAGCACGGTTGCCGAGATTACATAAGCTGAATTCCGGAAAGCGATCCACGGTACGCCTGGCAAGGCCTGCGAACGAATACGGGTCGTATCGGATGATTCGGAAATGAACAGGTGTGTACCATCCGGTCTGATGATGATCTTCTCGCCAAGCCAGGAGGTTCCATAAGGCGTGGCACAGCCCGTTTCAAAGGCGATCTGGATATTTGGAGGTGGATAGAGTTCAACCGCATCATTGTCATGTACCGAATCGAAGCGTACACTGATGATCTCTCCATCCGGGTATTCAAAAAAGCTGATCCGGTCGCCGGAGAACATTTGATAGTCCTGCGCCCGGATGCCACCTGACAGGCACAAAAGGAAGAAAATTATTTTTATGGTTTGCATCGGGGCTGCTGTTGGAAAGGGTAAGTTACAATTTTTTGAGGAGAGGAGTGCCATTTAATCCCCGAATTGATACAGAAGGAATGATCCGGGTATTGTGGATTTAACAGGCATGCTGAGGAAATTAATGCACATGTATTTGACCGTCCTGCCTGGCAGCATTAACTGGAATCTGACTGGACGCCAGGCAGATAGAGCCTGCAACAACGTATAAGATGATTTTTGGCAGGGTTTTGTACGCATATCCAAGAAAGGGTATTTGATGCTTGTGCAGGACTTAGGCCTGGGGGCTTGATCTGCAAAAGCAGGTATAAGCGGATTATTAAAAAAAGATATAATGGACAGCAACAATAAGTATGATACTTTATCTGACGCAACCGAACAGCTTCTGAAAAAAGGATACAATATCAATTTCCAGGTCAATAGCGCGGGCAAATTATCTGACAATAAAGACCTGGAATTTGAACCAGCCGAAGTAATACTGAAGGAGGTCCACCGGTTTGAAGGCATGACAAACCCCGCAGACAGTTCGATCCTGTATGCAGTGCAGACCAGGTCGGGGGAAAAGGGGATTGTAATTGATTCTAACGGGGCAGACGGTTCAGAAGTAACCTCGGACTTTATGAATAAAGTAGAGCAGCAGAATGCATGAAGTTGATCAGCAGCAGAATGCATGAAAAACTTACATCTAAAGTAATCTTTTCAATCTGTAAGCTGTCCGGAATGTCATTAGAATGCTCAGGCCCCACATCAATAAAAGAACAACATTATGCAGATTTTGAACAGTAAAAATGTAGCCATACTGGCTACCAACGGTTTTGAGGAGTCAGAATTATTTGAGCCATTGAAGGCCTTAAAAGAAGAAGGCATCCAGGTGGACGTGATTTCAACAGAAAAGGGTGAAATCACGGCGTGGAATCACGGTAACTGGAGCAAAAAGATTGCAGTTGATCACACATTGGATGAGGCAGATGATAACAATTACGGGTTACTTGTATTGCCAGGCGGAGTGATCAATCCTGACAAGCTGAGAAGGGATCAAAAAGCCGTGGCGTTTGTACGTTCCTTTTTTGAAAAAAACAAACCCGTTGCTGCGATTTGTCACGGACCTCAAATGCTGATCGAAGCCGAGGTGGCAGAAGACAGAACAATGACATCGTTTTTTTCGATCAGGAAAGATTTGCAGAATGCAGGTGCAACCTGGGTGGACGAAACGGTTGTGGAGGACGGAAATTTAATTACCTCGAGGAATCCGGGAGATTTGGAAGCTTTCAATGATATGATAATTCAAAGATTAAAAGGAACCGATTAATTTCCGCTTTATTTTAGCTTTGCTTTCCTAAACCGTTTTCATGTTTACAAAACACGAGGAATTCGGAACAGCAAACATCAATGGATTGCTGCTTAAGTTATCCATGCCTTCCATGCTGGCCCTGTTTGCCAATGCACTGTACAATATTATCGACACCATCGATCCTTCCCTGTGCATGGGATTATGGCAGATTTGCTGGGTGCCATTATCGCCCTGGGCTTTATGTCTGTTACCTTCAGGAAGCACAGGGTAATTTGAGTAACTGGTGTGACAGGATGCTCGTGCTATGTTAATTATCATAAATCCTGATTGATGCGGGTCCATCTGACGGCTTACGGCATTATCGGTTCCTGATAAATGTTTTGTGCCAGTTGGCTCCGTTGACATGCAGCTCCAGGATATATGCTCCCGGGAGCAATGTTTCCAGGGACAGTTCAACAGGTTGCTGCGTGGTATGGCTGAAGTCCCGGCTCATGAGCAGACGGCCATCCAGGCTGCTGATGGTAATGGTCTTCGCCTCATGTATCAGTGGGGGGGGTAGTACCACGTACAACTTATCACCAGCCGGATTCGGGTAGATCTTCAGTTCATCTTCAATGTTTCGTTCATCGGTCTCGACAGGACGGCTTTCCTGGATCACCACAACATCCTGTTGAGGCGTTGCTGCGTCCATGGCAAAGACATGGACGATTCCTTCCCTCTGCTCCTCCTGGTTCTGCGTCATCGTAAGCGAGATTGTACCCTCTTCGGTACCTTTGTCCGTCCCCTCTTTTATAGTGAACCATGCGCATTCGGAGGTACTGAACCATTTCATGGGCAGGTGATCACAAAGGTTGTTATTCTCAACCGTGATCGATGCCGACGACTGGTCCCAGGCAACAAAAATCGTGTCCGTGACCTGCATGTCGGGAACATTCAGCCTATAATTGGCGGATATCCAGGTATGGGTTCCCGTATTCACAACCACATCGTTCTGGTACACATCTTCAGTCCCTGAAGAGTTCGTAACTTTCCACTTGTCGAACACATAGATTCCATATGTTTCAGGGGCCGAAAAGATCACCAGTCCTGCCGTTTTGCTGAAACTTCGTGTGAAGTTCCCCCATCCGTAGGACTTCCCGTTCAGATCGGGTTTGCTGCATTTGATCAGCGGAAGCAGATCATCTGAGCTGTTCACCAGTACGTTTGAAAACTGGGTAGTCGCCCTGTAATCAATATTGATCAGCAGGGACAAGCTGTCGATGCTGGCCGTCATGTTGGTCTGTTCCCCGGGATTGAGATCCGTGATCAGCTTGATCTCGGCCCATCCGGCCGGACGGGTAAAGATCATCAGGTCCACATCATTGGCCACATCCAGGATTTTCCTGATCAGTGATTCACTGGCCAGGCTGCGCTGGATCGTGCTCAGGTCTCCGTTGTAGAAGAAGTACTTCTCTGCCCATCCCAGCGGGCTCATGTTGCTCGTCTGGTAATAATGCGCCGCATCATCGTTGTACTGACTGAACATGAAGTGCTTCCCTGTTGTGGGATGGATCAGGGCCGAGTTCCCTGAGTGCGCCATGATAAAGGTCAGCGCAGCGTCGTTGAGAATTGTATCCTGACTTATCCTCAGCTTTTCCGGCACAATGGATATATCTGTAATACGACAATCCACGTACTGCCTCGGGATCTTCCCGGCGTTCCAGATGTTGATCTTCAGTTCCCCTTCTGTATTTAACTCCTTCAGCTGGTTTTTGGTCAGGGTATACGTGATTGGCTCATTGAATTCGCTGTATGTACCGTTGTTAAAGCGCGCATAGATCTCATCCGAGATCTCCCTGATCTGGTTTTCGAAAACAGGCAGCAACGCAGTATACTGCGCAGGGGAAATATCGGCATCATAGGTCGCCAGCGTGTCGAAACTTTCGAAAAGGGGCTGCATATTCAGGGGATGCGGGTAGGGTTCAAGGAACCGGTACTGGTACGCCCTGGCCATGTAGTAGTGATAACGCACCATGCGTTCCCAGGCCGTCTTCTTCATCTCGTGAAGGTATGTCATGGCTCTTGGATCCAAAATGTTATCGCTGCTGAGCAGGATATCATCCATGGCATCGCACACCAGCAGCATCTTGGTCAGTTCCATCGGGATGTTGTTCAGTTTTTGCTGGCTGAACGCCATCACCTGGGCCACTTCTCCTTTTTTAAGCGTATAGGACTCAACGGAATCGGTCCAAACCTCAAGTATGGGATATCCCTTTTTCAGGCGGTTGAATTCAGCCTTGACCTTGTCATCGGGGATGGTCACCTTCTTCAGCGTTGACCCGAATTTCTTCAGGTTTTCGGGTGAAAGGTTATTCAGCACCACCTGTGCGTTATGCGCTCCCTGCTTGGCACCTGCTGCTGCAAGTGATGCGGGATTGATCCCGCCTGCCAGGCCGGAAGCATTCTCAGCCACCGTGCTGTACTCATCCACAGCCACGGAGAGGGTTTCATGAATAAGGCTCCAGTTATCCATACTCAGCGGATCCTCGTAATCGAATTGCGCCGCCGTCTGAAGTGCGGATCCCAGTACCTGTGTGCCCGGACCGGGAATGCATTTGCATACCTGTCCCACGATCATCCCGACCCTGCGCATGATGCCCTCGAAGCTGTTGGCCACATTGTCCCTGGCTTCCTGGATAAGCCAGTCGATCTGCTGATTGTACAACACGGTCAGCGAATCCTGTTTTGCGCAGATCTGCTTGAATTCGAGAAGCGACGGTATGTACTTCTCGTATGCCTCGGTGTAAGCCTGCTGAAGGGAAGTGATCTGGTCGATGGCTTGATTCTTCACCAGTTCGGCGGTTTGCTGCTTCTGCTCAAGTGTTTGTGCTTTTGACGCCATCCAGTAGTCAAGGTACAGCACCCGTATGGCAAACTCGATCTCGTTCTGGTAATTCTGAAGATTGGCCTCGAAGGAGAGCAGCGGGGCCCATCCTTTCGGGTTACCGAAGTAATCGAGGTTTTCATTCAGCTGTTCCTCGAGGGCACTGAACGAATAATACAGCTGGTCGAGGTCCAGTGCCGACACAGTATCGTTGTCCCAGTCATCGGTTTGCTTGTAGGACCTGATCAGGCCGATATACTTTTTGCAGGTTTCATCGACCAGCGACTCCTGGCCGTAGATATACAACTCACGGGCATATTGCAGCATGAACCGCACCGCATGGGGATGCAGCCAGCTGTACCAGTTGTCTTCAAAGAACTGCTTCCCGGTCTCTCCCCGGGGTCCGAGCGGCATCTTTTTCCAGTCGGTCGGCGTTCCGTGCCATCCGCCATCCAGGTTTGCAATGGACCGGATATTCAGATTGGCGTACAGATTTCCACCGTCACCGCCGCCCCCTGGTGCTGAGAATTCATCCGTCCCCTGTACCATGACGGAGGGGCTGCCCTGGCCTCCGTTGACGTACAACCGCAGGTGGTTGCCGGGAGCCTCGATGGTCCGGCTGTAGCAGTGCATATCGGACGCATCCAGGCCGTTGTGGCCTGCCAGCTCCGGAGTCCTCGGGGTGGTGTTGATACACGAGATCACATCGTCATGGTCCTCGAATACCAGCTCCTCACAATAGATGGTCACCTTCGTCTGCGGAAGAGGAACACTGTCACGTATAATGAGCCGTGACGTATAGATGTTCAGTTCTTTCAAACGGGAAAGTCCCTGGTAGGTGAAGGGGACGGTTCCCGCGTCGAAGATGACCTGCTTCCCAATGATGTCAATACTGACCACGGTGTCTTCGCCGTTGAAATTCATCGGTCCGCCCGTGGTCCATGTCTTCCTGACCAGGATGGTATCCGCGAATTCCATATTGTGCAGGTAGGCAATGATATCCTGTTCGGGATTCATGTCGGGAACGGGGCTGAACATCACGACCTGGCGGAGTGTATCGGTGCCGTCGATTCCCAGGAATTCGACTTCGAATTCGGATACATCTTTAACCAGTGGGGTGTAATCGAACACCGCCGATTGCTTTTCAGCATCGAGAATAAGGGTAGTGTCGTACCTGTTCCAGACGTTGTATGCATAGCTTGCATCGGGGTGGTTGTCCCAGTAAAACCGGAACCGGCAGGTACTGTTATGGTACACCACCTTTTCAGGGATCTCCCCCAGTTTATAGGAAAACAGGGTGTCTTCGGGAAGCAGGAGCAGGTTGGCCAGGCCTGTGGCATCATTGCCGGAGGACACATAGGGCTGTCCGGCAATATAACTGAGGGTCACCGAATCGGTCTGACCCATGGATCCCATTGCGGAAGGGGTCCAGGACTGACTGTGAACGGTGGAGATCAGCATGCATCCGGCCAGGATCAGTATGTATTGCAACTGTTTCATTTCAGGGATGTTTCAGATTAATGTACTCCACTGTATACAGCCTAGTACTTCACAATGAAATTCACATAGGCATTTCTTGGACGGGTTTCTGTGGAAGTTCTTGCCACCCTGGACAGATCGAAGTCAACCCTGTTGTAACTGTCCGACGATCCAGAGCCAATTCCGGTACTGGAATATACCCAGGTTTGTCGAAAGGGGCCGGTTGTATTACCATGAATGGCTGCATAGGTATTGAAGTCGCCCACCACTCCTGTCACATTTTGCATCGCATCCTGCTGGTAGGACCCGACGCTGTTTCCGAATGCGCCGCCTGCATGGCGGCTGACCCGCAGTGCACTGTCAGAATCCGAGAACCCGTCGTTGCTGGCACCGCTGACTCCCCGGAGGGATACCCCCCTCAGGTCGGGAACATTGAACATCTCGGGAGAAGGACCTCCCCAGAAGGTACCGATTGCCTCAAACAGGCGCGGATAATCCACCTGGTTGTAGGCAGATCCGTCGCAGAGCAGCCAGCCAACCGGTATTTTTTCTATTGGTCCGGCAAAGGGGATGATCGCCCCGGCAGGAAATTCAATGTGAGCGCTCAGCGCCACTTTTGCCACTTCGGCCACAGGAACGCCCAGAATGGCAGATTCACTTAAAACCTTCCCCCCGTCTTCGGAAACCCGGAGAATGGTCTCGTTCAATTCCGTGGAATCGTTTTTCAGGAGCAGCGATGGAGCGTAGGTTTGCCCGCTGGCACCCTGGCCGATAACAATGGTGAATGCACCAAAGTCGTTCGTGGTCACAGCGTGGGTTTCGGTGTACACGGCAACATTATCCTGGATCAATTCTGCAATCAGGTTGAGGTGCTCATTGACCCTGAGTGATCCGTCATCGTTGCGTAACACAGCCTGGTATGAAAAGCCTGATTGTGCAATGGTTAAGGAGGAAACCAGGATGATGCTGAGGAAAATGATCGTTCTTTTCATGGTAGTAATTATTGGATATTCTGGTTGTTGGTGATGATTTCATGAGCGGAGATTTGCCGGGATAGGTGATCCGTTTCTGCCGGATGTTCCAAAAAGTTGTACAGGTTATGGGTGGTTTCTGATCATTTGTGATCCCGGGGAAGAGGGATGCACCAATCTGCCCAGTCGACAGAAGTAGTTAGAGGATTGAAAAGAAGTATAAATTTACAATGTAAACGGATACAAATCAAGTATTTTCCTCTTTTTAATGAAACCTGGCAGGAAACATTTGTTCAATCCTGCCCTTTTACCGATGTGACTGTTTCTTTATCAGGCAGAGAAGCATTATCTTATAGATATGAAACAGTAATTTCAGGGAGATCTGTCTGTTTGCGCCGCGGCGTAACATGCTATTATTTCAGCATGGCAGCAATCTCGCTATGGCCGTTGGCGATGGCAAAATCATATGCCGATTCTCCATCTTCATCCTGCATGGTTTTGTCAGCACCGTATTTTAGCAGCGTGGAAACCACTTCTTTCTGTCCCTCAGCAGCAGCAAACATGATAGCAGTGAAGTGTTCATCGTTGTCCACCAGGTTTGGATCAGCACCAGCCTCAAGCAACAGTTCAACAGTTTCATTGAACGGACCGGTGGATGCGTACATCAGGGCAGTGCGCTGCTGGTTGTCGCGTGCATCTGTGCCGGCCCCATGGTCCAGCAGCAAGCTTATAATTTCTGTGTGGCCATTGTAAGCTGCCATCATCAACACGGTGTGTTGCCCGGCGTCTGTTGCATCGACATCATATCCTTTTTCAATTGCATCCCGGATGACATTGACGTTGCCATTGAGTGCCGCCTGCATCATGGCTTCAGGTTGGATGGCTGTTGCCTGTCCGGCAGTGTTTTTCAGGACACCCGAAGCCTTGTCCACGCCTTCCAGCTGCTGATCTGAAACGATGTCTTCCTGCATTGCCGATGTGTCATCTTTCGTTCCTTGGTTGGATTTTTCATTGCCGCAACCGGAGAAGATGGCTGCGAATGCCAGGGCAAGGGTCAACATTTTTAATCGTTCCATACACGTTGTTGTTCAGGTTCATTTTCTGCAAGGTAAACATCATTACTTAATTTTTAACAAACTACTTGACAAGTTCGTGAACATATTGTATGTTTGTTGACTGTTAAGGGAGAACAATTCTCATCAGAAAATGATTCTATATGGCTGCTACTATAAATAAGATCAAAGACAGATTGATGGAAAAGGGGCTGAAAGTCACTCCGCAGCGCATTGCTATCCTGGAGGCAATTTACTCCCTGAACAACCATCCGTCTGCTGAGATGATCATGGAGTATATCAGGGAGACCTATCCAGGTATTGCTTCAGGAACTGTGTACAAGGTACTCGACGTTTTAATTGAGCACCAGTTGATTGACAGGGTGAAAACGGACAAGGACATTATGCGGTATGACGGGATACTGGAAGACCACCACCACCTGTATGCTTCTGAATCAGCAGAGATCAAAGATTATTTAAATGAAGAACTGGACGAAATATTAAAGAATTATTTTCAGCAAAATGCAATCGAAGATTTTGAAATACAGAGAATCAGGCTTCAGATCAACGGGCGATTCCTGAACAACAGGAAAAACGGGAAAAGCAGGAGTTAATAGAAATCATGAATATCCAAAGTATACGTTCAGGATGACATTATATATTTTAAGATAGCTCGAAAAGGGACTATCGGCAGCGACTAAACAACTGAATCTGATCAATATAAATAATTAAATTTCAAAAGTATGGAACACAAACATTTTTCAGGCACTTCGAACCGCGATTGGTGGCCCAATCGATTGAACCTGGACATTCTTCGCCAGCATTCCGCATTGGCAAATCCGATGGATGCATCCTTCAACTATGCAAAGGAATTTAAGTCCCTCAACCTTAAGGCAGTGAAAAAAGACATCTCGGACCTGATGACGCAGTCACAGGAATGGTGGCCTGCAGACTTTGGTCATTACGGACCACTTTTTATCCGGATGGCCTGGCACAGTGCAGGTACTTACCGTGTCGCTGACGGACGCGGGGGTGGTGGCACAGGCAACCAGCGCTTTGCACCGCTGAACAGCTGGCCTGACAATGTCAACCTGGATAAAGCACGGCTGTTGTTGTGGCCTGTGAAGCAAAAGTATGGCAGGAAAATATCGTGGGCCGACCTGATGATCCTGGCCGGGAATGTGGCACTGGAATCCATGGGTTTCAAGACCTTTGGTTTTGGAGGCGGACGTGAAGACCTCTGGGAACCGGAAAAGGACATTAACTGGGGCCCTGAGCAGGAGTGGCTGGCAGATGAGCGGCACGATGCGGACGGAAACCTCAAGGGACGTCTTGCCGCAGACCATATGGGTTTGATCTATGTCAACCCGGAGGGACCCAACGCGGAACCTGACCCGCTCAAGTCTGCAAAATATATTCGTCAGTCGTTCAAGCGCATGGCAATGAACGATGAAGAAACCGTGGCGCTCATTGCCGGTGGACATACTTTTGGTAAAGTACACGGTGCTGCGCCCGAAAAACACCTTGGCCCCGATCCCGAGTCGGCACCTATTGAACAGCAGGGACAGGGTTGGAAAAGCAGTTACGGAACCGGTAAGGGAGCGCATACGATTACGAGCGGACTTGAAGGAGCCTGGACCAATGAGCCCATCAAATGGGACATGGGTTTCTTTGAGAACCTGTTCAAATATGAATGGGTGCTGACCAAAAGTCCTGCCGGCAAGCACCAGTGGACACCAAAGGAAGAGGAAGCAAAAGGCACTGTTCCGGATGCTCATGATCCCAACAAACGGCATGCTCCCATGATGCTTACCACGGACCTCGCCCTGAAAGTGGATCCTGAGTACGAAAAGATTTCCAGGCGTTTCTATGAAAACCCGGATGCGTTTGCGGATGCATTTGCCAAGGCATGGTACAAGCTGGTGCACCGCGATATGGGTCCAAAATCCCGCTACCTGGGACCTGAAGTGCCGGAAGAAGAATTTCTCTGGCAGGATCCTATTCCGGAAGTGGACCATGCTCTGGTTGATGCTGCAGATATCAGTGAATTGAAGAAAAAGATCCTGGATTCCGGACTTTCCGTTTCTGAACTTGTAGCCACTGCCTGGGCATCAGCTTCCACATTCCGCGGTTCAGATTACCGTGGTGGTGCCAATGGGGCACGGGTACGACTTGCCCCTCAGAATTCATGGGAAGTGAATAACCCTGAGCAGTTGTCTAAAGTGCTTAAAAAGCTTGAAGACATTCAGAAATCGTTCAATGACGCCCAGTCAGGAAATAAGAAAGTCTCACTCGCAGACCTGATCGTACTGGGAGGTTGTGCAGGCATCGAACAGGCGGCAAAAAAGGCCGGTCATGATGTGGCTGTTCCCTTTACACCCGGACGGACGGATGCATCAGAAGAGCAAACCGATGTGGAGTCATTTGAATTGCTTAAGCCCAGGTCTGACGGGTTCCGCAATTACATCATGGACGACAGCAGGATAACTGCATCAGCGGAGGAACTGTTGATTGACAAAGCACAGTTGCTGACTTTAACTCCGCCGGAAATGACCGTACTCCTTGGAGGCATGCGTGTACTGGATACGAATTATGATCAGTCACAACATGGTGTCTTTACAAAAAGTCCGGGAACCCTCAACAACGATTTCTTCCTTAATTTGCTTGACCTGGGGACCACCTGGAAAGCAGTTTCGGATGAAGAACAGGTGTTTGAGGGCAGTGATCGTGCAACCGGTGCCAAAAAATGGATGGGCACACGTGTGGATCTTATCTTTGGTTCAAATTCTGAGCTGCGGGCCATTGCCGAAGTTTATGGAAGTGAAGATTCCGGGGAGAAATTCGTAAAGGACTTTGTCGCTGCCTGGTACAAGGTGATGAACCTGGATCGATTCGACCTCGACTGAGGTATTCATTAATGTACCGGATCTGTCAGGTCCATATTGCTGTTTTTTTAATAAAACCCGGGGATCCAATTGGATCATCCCGGGTTTTACTTATGAGGAGGATTCTGTTGCTTTCCCTTTGATCGTCTAATTTCTTGTTTTCAGCCAGGAAGCATACTATTTCGTTTTCAAACAATTCACATATTCATGGGTTTTACTACCGTTCATGAAATGAATAGTCACCTAATGCTTAAAATAAAAATGGTATGCAGATATTCACAAAGAACACGCAGGTGATTGACCTGGTGGAAACCAATTACCACCTTTTGCCGGTGCTGAACCGGTTTGGCATTTCCCTTGGAAACAGGGAAATGCCATTGGGTGAGATCTGTGCTTCCATTCATGTTGATATTCATTTCCTGCTGGCCATCATCAACACGTATCACAACGAGGATTACTTTCCCGAAAAGGAGTTGCAGGCCTTTTCACCAACGCTGATCCTTGATTATCTTCAGAAGACCCATGTTTATTACCTTGAATATGTGCTACCAAAGATTGAACAACTGCTGGACCTGCTCATGAAAAGCGATACTTCGGGAAAGCACCAACTCGAGCTGATCGAGAAATTCTACCTGCAATATAAAAAGGAATTACTGCAGCATATACGGGAAGAGGAAGAAGTTGTTTTTCCCTATATCAGCTCACTTTTGCAGGAAGGATCAGGCAATGCAACCTATACCATCCACACCTTTGAAAAGGAACACTCAAATATCGATATCAAGTTGCACGACCTGAAAAACATGGTCATAAAATATATTGAGCCTGTTTACGACAACAACATTTGTAATGAATTCCTGATTACCCTGCTGCGTTTTGAACGGGACCTGGTGGATCACGCGCGCATTGAAGATAAAATCCTCATTCCCCAGGTGCTTCAATTGGAAAGGGAAATACATGGCTGAGTGTGTGTATATCATACATGATTCATCAATTGTGCAGCTGGGGCTCGCTGCCATTCTGCAGCGGCATTTCAATTGCCCGGTGAGGACATTTGATGCATTTCAGAATCTCTTTTCTTCCGGGGAAACCATCCATGGCACATCAGTGGTCATTACCGGGCGTGAACTTTCATTGCGTCCTGACTTTAAAAATTTCCTGACTGAACATCCCGGGCTGCACGCGTTTGTACTCTTCGACCAGGCAACTCCCGGGGAGCCGGAAACCCCGGAACATTTCATTTCCATGGATCATTCACCTTCAGAGATATGTAGCAGGATCGACCGCGTATTCAGCAACCCAGGGGAAGAAAAACAGGCTTCAGAACTTACCAGCCGGGAAATCGAAGTGCTCAAACTCCTGGCCATGGGAAACAGCAACAAGGAGATCGCTGCAAAGCTGTTCATCAGCACACATACGGTCATATCACACAGGAAGAACATTTCAGAAAAGCTCTCCATCCGGTCGGCCTCAGGGTTGACGGTATATGCAGTACTGAATAATTACATCGATACATCCAACCTGGACATCGGTGATCTGATCTAATATCCCAATTTTTTGGGATTGTCTTCAACACAGATTCATTCCATCTTTGTCACCGGATACAACGAACATGATACGTTGAACATGATACGGCGGGCCTGGTGCAGTCACTGTTCAGCGTGCGACCAAAGGAAGCGACTATGTTCATGAATCCGCCGGTGGCGAGACACAGATTCCTGTAGCCGGAAAATCTCGCAGGAATTATAACTGTTTAATAAAAATGTAATGAGAAGTATCTTGATTTTGATGGGACTACTGATGTCGGTCTGGGTGGCGGGACAGGACAATGACAGCCTGTCGAACCTTTACAATAATTCTGCTGACAATCTTTTGTTGCAAGACAGCCGGTTGGTGATCGGGGGCTACGGTGAGGTTCACTATAATCAGCCCCTTGATGCGGGGCAGAAAAATATTGGCATGATGGATGTTCACAGGGTCATTATGCTGCTGGGGTATCATTTTAACGAAAAAACGCAGTTTGTCAGTGAGCTGGAGTTTGAACATGTCAGCGAGGTATATGTTGAACAGGCCTTCCTGCAATACAAGCTGAACAGGTACCTAAATTTCCGGGGAGGGCTCATGCTGGTTCCGATGGGTATTGTGAATGAGTACCACGAACCCACCACGTTTAATGGTGTTGAACGCCCGGTAATTGACAAGTATATCACACCCACCACATGGCGCGAGATCGGGTTCGGCGTTACGGGGGTGATCCTCCCGGTATACTTGAAGTACCAGGCTTATGTGATGAATGGTTTTAACGGGTATGATGGTAGTGCCAACCTGAATGGTAAAAATGGTCTGCGGAGCGGTCGGCAGAAAGGTGCGGAATCGTTTATCAGCGCACCCAATTTCACAGGTAAGGTTGAATTTTTTGGTGTCAGGGGCCTGAATGTGGGACTTTCCGCATATCTCGGCAACACTTCCAGTACGCTGTACGATGGTGTTGATAAATCTGATGCTGCGGCAATGGCCAGGGCGGATTCATCTGTAGTGGGCATTGCCATGGTCGGGCTGGACAGCCGTTACAGCCTGGGAGGTGTTCAGTTGCGCGGACAGTTGTATTACGCAGGATTGTCCAATACAGACCAGTACAATGTATTTGCGGCATCACCCGGTGGCGGGTCGAATGACCTGGGCAGTGCGCTTTCAGGCTATTATATTGAAGCGGGTTACAATATGCTGCGTTCCATGGAAACTGAAAAACAGCTGGTACCTTTTGTGCGTTATGAGCAATTGAATACACAGGCGAATACGGAAGAAATGGTCACGGTAAATCCCGCCTATAAGAAAACGGTGGTCACCACCGGGCTGACCTTTGCCCTTACTTCCGGGTCTGTGGTCAAGGCAGATGTGCAGTTGATCCGTCCGGGGGCTACGGGCACCTTTTCAACCACTTTCAATGCCGGGATTGGTGTAATGTTTTAGAATCCAGTATTATGATTGCTGCACGGACCTGTTTCCTTTTCTTTATCATGCTGCCTTTCTTTCTCGCGGCGCAACCGGAGGTGGAATATGCGCATAAGTCATTGGTGAAAATTCTTGAAAAGGAAGGGATCGGCATGCAACAACTGCAGGAGCTTCATTTTCGGCAGAATGGTGGGTATGCCGCGGAAACAGCAGGTAAATTTTTTGCGGTCAATTCAGCGAATGTAAGCCAGTACCATTATATGTATGTCGGACGCGTGAATAGTTGCCGGGCAGGTGGCTGTTCCGTTCCTGGCAACGCCGGTACCGATATGTCCTCAGAATATTTTGACTATTTCATATTGTTCGATAAGCGTGGAGGGATCGTAAGGGTCCATGTCTTTAATTACAGGGCAACACACGGATATGAAATATGTTCACGTGGCTGGCTGAGGCAGTTTTCCGGATACAATGGCTCGGAAAAACCCGAGGTAGGCAAAACCATTGATGGTATCTCAGGTGCCACCATATCTGTCCACGCCATCACAAGCGATGTACGCCAAAGAACGGATCAGTTACAGGGTTTCCTGGTTTCCCAGTGAACCTCTGATGGCATCAAACCTACTTTTTGAGCTGTTTTAGTTCCTTCCTGGAGAATTCTTTCGTGACAATATCCTGCGGGTGTTTCACCGGGGTATTCTGTAACTTTTCAGAAAAGGTTTCAACGTGCTGATCGTCTGTATAGTAGTGGATGTACATTGCCTCCAGGTAGCCATCACCCGTACTTTTGTACAGGATGATGTTGAGCAACCCCAGCTCATCCAGCAGCCCGATGGCCTGACCCGGGAGTACTTCATCTCCTGCCTTGACTAAACCGGATTCGGGATCGATGTTTTCGTAAATCATCAGGGTCCCGTCGGGATGCTGGATTTCGATCGCATTATTCTGTGAAATCCTGTCCATTCCATCAAACATACCCGGGGTGGCAACGATTTTTCCTCTTCTGGCGGCATAAACGGTATCACCCTGCTGCATACTGAACTGGTTGGGCAGGATGTCCTTTTCTTCTGTATTACTTGTCTTTATCTCAAAGGGAGCTTTTACGGGGATAAGATATGGAAAATCAATGTCAGGTTTGCCTCTTTTTACGCCGATGGAATAGGTGTAATTGAAACGGTAAGACGGTCGGCGTGACCCATCCTGAATTTTAAGCTGAACAAGCCTGTTCTTTCCGGGTCTGACCCGGAAGGATTGATCCACCTTGGTAGGTGTTAAATTGACAATGTCGGTGATTTCGAGATGAACTGTGTAGTCATAATAGGAATCGTTGTGGGCATAGAAAACATATCCGTTTCTTTCTTCAACTTCAATCTTGACAGGGACATTGATCTTACTGCCGTAAAGGCTTTCACGCTTCACTTTAATAGTTTGTGCGTTAAGGGTACCTGCCACGAATGCAAAAGGAAGGACCAACAGAAGGTGTTTTATGATTTTCATAATGTTGGGGTTTTAACCATTAGTCAGGATAAATATAGTAAAATATTAAAGCCGGTTGGTCTGTTTTTCATTGTTCTCTCTTCCGTTCATTTTTAGACTGTTAATTCGTTGTTAAGCTTTTTTTAATGCTCCCGGGATACCTTATACTTGTAAAAGTGATTACATACAGAATTAAACAATTTCGTAATACTATTCATATATGGAAACTCGGAGACAATTTTTAAGGAAGGCCGGAGCAGCCGCTGCAGGGATGGGTTTAATGCTTGAATGGGCCAGCGCTGTGCCGGCCAGGGATCAGCTCGGTGATCTCCTGCCGCAGCGTCAGCTGACCAGGAACGGTGAAAAGGTAACGGCGTTCTGCCTGGGAGGTTACCACCTGGGGCTGGCGGAACATCCGGGTGATGCTGAGCGTATGATTGAGCGATCCATGGCGCTGGGCGTACGGTTTTTCGACAATGCACGGAGGTACAACGGCGGGCGTTCAGAAGAGTACATGGGCCGTTTCCTGACACCGAAATACCGTGACCAGGTGTTTTTGATGACAAAAGCTCCTGCAAAAACGGGGGAGGGAGTACGCCAGCAGCTGGAAGAATCCCTGAAAGCGCTGAATACAGATTACCTGGATCTGTGGCAGATCCATGCCGTAGGTACGCCCGAGGATGTAGAAAACAGGATCAATGCCGGCGTACTGGATGTCTTCCTCGAGGCCAAAGAGAAGAAGCTGACCCGTTATATCGGGTTTACCGGGCATGTGAACCCGGCCACCCACCTGTGGTTCCTCGAATTCCTTGAGAAGCGCGGACTGGAACTGGACACCTGCCAGATGCCGCTGAATGTGTGCGATCCCAGCTATGAATCCTTTGAAAAGCATGTACTTCCCGTGTTATTGAAGCGGGAATACGGGGTGATCGCCATGAAAACCATGGCCGGGGGAAGCATGATGGGTGGCAGGATCGATACCACACCTGCTGATATCGCCACCAAGGATATCCCGGATGTGGTGGGAATGAGCGACCTTACCCTGGCCAACCTGCACCAGTATGTGTATTCACTTCCTGTCTCCTCCCTTTGCAGTGGTTGCAGGTTCACCTACGAGCTGGATGAAAATGTGGCAGTACTCAGCCAGTTGAAGCACCTGTCGGAACAAGACATGAACCGGCTCATTGAACTGGCCAAACCTTATGCCGGGGGGATCGTGGAAAATTACAAGCGTGTACTCACCTAAACCGGAATGCAGATGAAACGCAGAGACATTCTGAAAACAGCCGCATTGCTTCCGCTTGCAGCGGCATGCGCGCCGGGATTCAGGCAGAACGAAGAAAGCCCGGACAGCGCAGAAAGGCCGTCACCCCTGGGTTGGACCCCTCCCGGGGAAGCAATGAACCTGCAAAAAGTGAAGATCAAAAAGGTGCGTGCGATTACCACGGCACCATACGGTACCGGCCTGGTGATCGTGAAGGTCGAGACTGATCAGCCCGGGTTATATGGCGTGGGGTGTGCCACCTTTACCCAGCGGGTCAAACCCGTAGTTTCCGCTGTAAACGACTACCTGGATGATTTCTGCAGGGACAAGGATGCCAGCCGGATCGAAGACATCTGGCAGACTGCCTACGTGAGTTCCTACTGGCGGAACGGACCGGTACTGAACAATGCCCTCAGCGGGCTGGACCAGGCCCTGTGGGACATCAAGGGAAAGCTGGCGGGAATGCCGGTATACCAGTTGCTGGGCGGGAAGGTGCGTTTCGCGGTGGATACATACAGCCATGCTTCCGGGGCGATACCGAAGGATGTCATGGATCACGTGGAGCGACTGCGTGAAGACGGATTCAGGAACATCAGGATGCAGCTGGGCGGTTATGGTTCCACGCACCTGACACAAAACCCGGCTTACAAGCAGCATGGGTTCGGGTATGCCCGTGATCACACCATGGATGCCCAGGCCTACAAGCGGGGGGGTGATTGAAATGTTCCGTCTTGCCAGGAAACGCTTCGGGGATGAAATAGAGCTGTTACACGATATGCACGAACGGGTGGAACCCATGTCGAAGCGCTGGTATGATTTTATCCGTATTCACATCTCGCAGATCGGCGGGATCACCCCGGCCATGAAAGTGGCAAGACTGGGAGAATGGTTCAATGTACGGACCGCCTGGCACGGACCGGGAGATACCTCCCCGGTAGGGCATGCCGCCAATGCACACATCGACCTGGCGGTATGGAACTTCGGGATACAGGAGTGCAAATTGTTTTCAGATCTCACGTATGAGGTCTTCCCCGGAACGCCTTACGTGAAAGACGGATATCTTTTTGTCAATGAAGCTCCGGGACTCGGGGTCGACATCAACGAGGAGCTGGCAGCCAGGTACCCGGTGAAGCCTTACAACTATAACTGGACACAGGTCCGCAAGGCAGATGGCACGCCTGTTCGACCCTAGAAATACTGAACTCATTCGGAACATTTTTCCCTGGCGGGAGGTTTCAGATCAACACGGGAGAAAAAGTGTGTATTAAGTGCTGTTTCCTGTTCTACATCAGCTGTTCCGGCAAAACAAAACCGGTGGTTCATTCCTCTTTGTTGTAGAGAGCTACAACTAAAATTCCGGGGATATGAAAACACTTGTTACCATTACGACAGTAAGGCGGCTCGAATCCGCCTGTTTTCTCAAGGAAAAACTTGAGGAAGAAGCCATCGACTGCTATTTCGTTCACCTGGGCAAGGTGGCGGATAAGACCGACTTCATCAAGGTGCAGGTGGATGCGGAGGATGTGGAGACAGCCATCAGGGTGATGATGGACCTGCGAGAGGAATATGGCAAGGAACTGGAAGAGATCAGGTCTGAGCGTTTCGTTCGCAAGATCATTGTGCCCACAGATTTTTCAAGGGGCTCGGAAAATGCCTGTTTCTACGCAGTGCATCTTGCTGAGAAGTTACAGGCAGAGATCAAACTGCTGCATGTATACAGGAACCCGGTCAGCGACCTGAAGATGCAAAGCAACGAGACCTTTGAGAACTACATGTTTGACCTTACAAAGGAAGAAGAGCGCAAGGCCAAACAGCGGATGATCGAGTTTTCGGGCAGGATAAGGAATTACATGAAGGAGCATGATATCGATGAGGTATTTGTGCATTCTGTCATTGCCATGGGCAGTGTGGTACGGACCCTGAAAGATATTTGCAGGAGTTATAAGCCCGACCTGATCGTGCTGGGCACACAGGGCAGGGAAGAGGAGAAAACCAGTTTCTTCGGCAGCGTGGCGAGAGAGCTGGTTAACGACCTTGAGATACCGGTATTTGCGATTCCGGGACCGCGGCGTCCGCAGGATTTTGAGATGGTGAAGATCCTGTATGCCACTGATTTCAATGAGAATGACCACTCCTCCCTGAACCGGTTACTGGTGATCACGGAGGCATTCAAAAAGCAGATTACCTGTGTGCACATCGATACGGCGCACAATCCTGCCAACGAGGAGCGTATGGATGAGCTCAACGAATTCCTGAAACACGAGTATGGTCAGCAGGAGATCAGGTGCCGGCTGATCGATTACGTGGATGTCAGCGAAGGGATCAGGGACTTTGCAGAGTCCACCGGCGCTAACCTGCTATCGTTCACGATCCATAAGCGGGGTATTTTCGAGATGCTCTTTATGCCCAACTTGTTCAAAAGGATCCTGCAGGAGGCCAGTTTACCGATATTGATCTTTCCTTCCTGACCCGGTTCTGCAGCGCAGGGCCATGCCCGGGAATGTTCCTGTCGCGTTGCGCCCGGTTTACGGAATTGTCCTGAAGTATTGCGCCCAGGACTGGAGCGGTTATACTCAGATTCCGCTGAAGCTGATATTGTCAAATACGAGCGACGGGAGCCTCCATGAACTGTCCAGGCGGACATCATTGCCTGCAGCCACCAGGTTGTTCCATACCTCTTTGAAATTACCGGTAATGTTCATTTCGGCCACAGGCATTGCAAGTTTCCCGTTTTCCACCAGGAATCCTTCGATTCCATAGGAAAAATCGCCAGTGGATCCGTTGCTGTTCCCGCCATTGAAGCCGGTAACCAGGATTCCGCGTTCCATGGAAGCGATCAGTTCCTCCAGGACCAGCGTTCCCGGCTGGAAAACCAGGTTGGTGGTTTCGCCCGAAGTCGGTTCCGTTTCCAGCTTCTTCCCGTAATAGGTGTCGATATAATAGTTGTTGAGCACCCCATCCTTCACGATGTTCCTTTTGCGGGTGGCCAGTCCTTCACTGTCGAAATGCCTTGAACCGCGTCCGCCAATGATAAAGGGATCATCGGTAATGCTCATCAGGCCGGATCCGATCTGTTCGCCCACCATATTAATCAGGAAGGAATTTTTTTGCTGAATGGCAGCTCCGTTCAGTGCTCCGATAAGTGGTTGCAGGATTCTTCCCGACAGGCGGTTTTCAACGATCATGGGCATGGTGCCCGATTTGATCTTTTGTTGTCCGAGTTTATCCAGTGCCCTTTTAAGGGCCTGTGTTCCGATGCCTTCCGTGACGAGGTCGTTGTGATCGATGGAAGATTCATTCCAGGAACCGCGCGGACGGGCATCGCCGTCTTTAACCGAAACACTTGCAGACAATGAAAAATAGGAGCTTTCCCGGTCGCCTTCAAACCCGTTGCTTGCCACCATCAAGGTACCGCTCAGCCTGTCGTTGTAGGAAGTGGTTACAGAGACGATCCGGTCGTCTTTCCCCAGGAGTTCTTTCTCCGCGGAAGTGGCATGGTCGATCTTCTGTTGCGGCTTCAGTGCACTGAATGCATTGTCGACGGTACGCAAATCTTCCCCGTCCCCCTTGTAGTATAGTTCCGGTTCTGGCAGTCCCCTGAAGGTATCCGGGGCAAGGTGTTTTGCCCCTGCGATGGCTTCACTGATAAAACGGGCAAGTTCTTCCTTATCGTTCATCCGGTTGGTGGAGATATTGGTATACCGGTTATCGACGAACAGGTTGATCTGCATATTGAGCTGATTGGCCGCCTCGAGCTTATCGATTTTCTGTTCCCGCACCTCGACCTGGCTTGCGTTGCTGGTGGAAATGGTTACCCGGGCCTGTTGAGCACCGTTTCCGAGTGCATGTTCCATGGCCCACCTGGCGATACTGTATTTTTCCTCTCTGGTCATGATCAGTTGTTTAATGGATTATACATTGGTTCCTCCCACGGTGAGTTTATTTACAAGCACGGTAGGGAGTCCCATGGAAACCGGTACCGATTGTCCGGCCTTTCCGCAAGTCCAGGTACCGTTATCCGTTTTGTAATCAGCGGCTACCATGGTGATATCGGCAAGTGCCTGGGGCCCATTCCCAATGATGTTGATGTCTTTGATGGGCCGGGTAAGCTTTCCGTTTTCGATCAGGTATCCTGATTTAACGAAAAAGGTAAAATCTCCTCCCCCGATGTCCACCTGTCCGTTGGTGAAATTATCCACATATACCCCATAACCGACACTGGCAATGATATCGTCCGTGGAGTGTGGACCGGGCTCCATATAGGTGATCCGCATCCGGGGCAGCGGGATGTGGCGGAACGACTGCCGCCGTCCGTTCCCCGTGGGATCAACACCATAATGCCGGGAGCTGATCCTGTCATGGATATAGCTTTCCAGGATGCCGTCTTTCACCAGGTAGGTTTTTTTCACATCGTTTCCTTCATCATCGATGTTGATCGCACCCCGGTTGTTTTCCATGGTGCCGTCTTCAATGATGTTAATGAAATTCCCTGCGACGCTCTTGCCCATTTTATCGGAAAAAATGGAAGTTCCTTTTCGGTTGAAGTCGGCTTCGAATGAATGTCCCATGGCTTCGTGCAGCAGGATTCCGGATCCGCCGGCACCCAGCACCACGGGCATTTCTCCTGCTTTAGGCTTCCCTGCACCAAAAAGAAAATTGGTCCTGTCCACGGCTTCAGAGGCAATCTCTTCGATCAGTGCATCATTTAAAAACTCGAATCCCTTGCGGTAGGACCTGGCGCTGTAGGCATTTTCGAACTCCCCGTCCTTTTCCATTACGCAAACAGCGGCAAGACTTGCCATGGGTCGGTAGTCGTGGGTCAGCAACCCTTCCGAGTTGTAGAAGAGCATGTACCCTGTTTCATCGTTGAGGAAGGCCCTTACTTTGGTTACTTTTTCGTCCAGTTCCTTCACCCTGTCATTTACTTTCTGCACGAACGGGATCTTCTGTTCCACGGATGTATGTTCCCATTTGGCGGCGATCCTGTAATAACCCGGTGTGCTTTTCTCGAGCAGGTCACCCTGTTTGAAGGTAAGCGGATCGTTGGCGATACTTGCGGCGGTCCGCGCTCCTTTGAGCATATCAGCCAGGCTGATGTTTTCAGTGTATGCAAAACCGGTCTGGTCTCCCTTGAGCACCCTGATCCCAACACCATAGTCCACATTGGCGAAGGACTGGTTCACTTTCCCGTCTTCAAGGGATAGTGTATTGGAGATCTTATGTTCAAAAAACAGGTCTGCATAATCGCCGCCCTTTGACATGGCTTCAGCAATTACTTTTTGCAGAATCCGGGGTGTCACTTCAAAATGGTCTAGATATTCTTGCATTTCCATGGAGATATGTAGGTTCTGGCAGGAATTCAGACAGGCAGGCAGGATCATGGTTCCTGCCGCTGCAGCTCCTCCGGTTTTAATAAAACTGCGTCTGTTCAGTATCATTGCGGTGCAAATTTATGGTTTTCCGGGGTATTCAGAATAAAGAAAACCAAAGTAAGTCTTTTTCCTGAAAATGGAAATATGCTTTACAGCTGTATATGATTATTGGTTTGAGAACTTCGTCCCAATTTGGTACCTTTAGGATTCGATTGGAAAACCAAATAACAAACTACGCATATGAAATTCAGGAAACTGGGAAAAACCGGGTTTAAGGTATCAGAGGTCTCATTGGGAACGTGGCAGGTCGGAGGCAAATGGGGATCTGGCTTTGACAATGATCATGCAGACAGGATCCTGCATACGGCCATTGACAATGGCATCAATTTTATTGATACCGCAGATGTCTACGAAGCGGGGATGAGTGAAAAAGCCGTAGGCCGTGTGGTCAGGTCACGGTCTGAGCGTATTTATGTGGCGACCAAGTGTGGCAGGCAGATTCAGCCGCATGTGAATGAGGGGTATACCCCTGATGTGCTTCAGCAATATGTGGAGGATTCCCTGCGCCGGACCGGGCTGGAAACCCTGGACCTGGTCCAGTTGCATTGTCCGCCCACGGAAGTATATTACCGGCCGGAGATCTTTGAGCGGTTTGAAAGGATGAAGGATGCCGGCAAGATCCTGCACCTGGGTGTGAGCGTGGAAAAGGTTGAAGAAGCGTTGAAGGCAATTGCGTATGACAATGTGACCACGGTGCAGATCATTTTCAACCTGTTCCGGCAGCGACCGGCTGAATTGTTTTTCGGGGAGGCTTCCCGCAGGGATGTCGGGATCATTGTCAGGGTTCCCCTGGCCAGCGGACTGCTCACAGGAAAATTCTCTTCTGAAAGCACGTTTGACGAGGGTGATCACCGGAACTTCAACAGGCATGGCGAGGCCTTTGACAAGGGAGAAACTTTTTCGGGAATCGATTATGCGCTGGGTCTGAAAGCGGTGGAAGAGCTGAAGCAGCTGTTCCCGGGGAAGGAGAACCTGGCACCGGTTGCTTTGCAGTGGATCCTGCAGTTCAGCGAAGTGAGCTGCATCATTCCCGGTGCATCCAAACCGGAGCAGCTGTTGTCCAACCTTTCGGTGTACGACCTGGAAAGCTTCAGTGAGGACCAGGTCAGCGAGATGAACCGGATCTATGAAAAATACATTCGTGACCAGGTGCACCATTTATGGTAGTTACTCCCGGAACGGGTTGTTCGACGAACCGTACTTTTCCTGTTTTCATGTCTGCCGGAACAGCAACAATGGCCATTCCGATTCATAGTACAGGGTAAAACAGTCGGATGTCACTTCGTTCAGGGAAGCCCTCCACCAATTGTGGAGCTGCATATTCTTCAAGGGGTATTTCAGCCCTTCGGAAGTGACCTTCACCCGGTTATCAACTGAAAAGAAGGAGATTTTTTCTCCGGGGAATGAATGCACCTTTTCCCCGGATTGCACGACAGTGAAAACGCCGTAATCCGTGACCATGCGGACGGTGATCTTCCGGCTGTATTCAAGCATGAGTGAAATATTCCCCAGCGTATGATCTTCCCGGAGACCTGTAGCTCCCAGGATCGTTACTTCATTTATTTCGTTCTGAATACAATGATTTACCGCTTTGGTCAGATCATTGGTTTCCTGTTCTTCGATGGCAATGACCCGGTCTGAAAAGCGTTGCCTTGTTGCACGGGATATGGAATCCATGTCACCGATGATCAGATCCGGTTCCCTGCCGTATCGAAGCAGGTGTTCGGCTGCCTCATCACAGCATATAATTGTTTCTGCATTGTCGAGTATCTCCAGACAGCGCGAAGTCACCGGGAAACCTCCGTTGGCCAGGATGACTACCTTATGATCTTTTTCCGTTGGCATAACCAGGTGCTAAAGATAAGGGGAATAAATTCAAATCGCAGAAATTCAAATTCCTTATATTGCAGATGCAATGGGTTTACCGGTAATTGTATACCTGAATTATACTTATCCGAGGCGACAGAAGGTGCCATGATTTGGGGAATAAATCTGAAAAACTGCTGATCTATGGTAAAAGTAAACAGTTTTCTTATTGTGATCCTTTTCCTTGCAGGATCCTTTTCGCCCCAACCTGACTATCGGAAGGTTTTACGGGAGCGCAATTCACTCAATGACGGGTGGGCATTCATGCGTTATGGCTCCGGAGAAGCAGCCGATCCGCTGATCTATGATGTTCGTCCGGAACTTACTGATCGTAACGACGCCAAAGCAGCAGACGCACAACCTACTGAAGCGGTGAAGGTGGCAGCCAGCCAGGAAGTCCTCAAACCCTGGATTCTTCCCACGGGCAATGCATTTATAGAGGATGCTGACAAATGGTATGGGCGTCCGGATGGAAACCCGGGCAAAGATTTTCCTTTCGTGCAGTACGAGTTTGACGACCGTTCGTGGGAGCGGGTTGATCTGCCCCACGACTGGGCCATTGCGGGCCCTTTCCTCACGGGCCGGGATGCCGAAGTGGGGGGTGGTATGGGCCGACTTGCGAGTCATGGCGTTGCCTGGTACCGCAAAAAAACTGGAACTTCCGGCATCGGACCAGGGGAAATCCATTTTCCCCGATATCGACGGTGCCATGTCATATGCCATGGTATGGCTGACCGGTCACCTGGTTGGCGGTTGGCCCTACGGTTACAATTCTTTCAGGATGGACCTGACACCTTACGTGGTGGCAGGAGAGGAAAACCAGCTGGCCATTCGTCTTGATAATCCGCCACAATCCTCCAGGGGGTACCCGGGGGGCGGCATTTACCGAAACGTGTGGCTCGTGAAAACTCACCCGGTGCATGTGGCACAGTGGGGAACGTATATCACGGCAAGGGAGATCAGCGCTTCTTCAGCAACGCTGGAGATGGAAGTAACTGTTGATAATGACCTGGCTGCTGACCAGGAAGTGGAACTGGTCACGAAGGTATACCCTTTGTACAATGATGTCGTCCGGGGCGGAGGTACTCCAAAAGCACATGCAGTGACAGCTTCAGCAGCGCATGGTAGTGCTGCTGCACCGGGCAAAGGTGCGTATGCTTCCTTCGCACACACCAGGGATGCTTCAGCTGGTATGGCAGAGGTCGCTTCACCTGTACAGGGCTATGATGCTTCAATTGAACAAGGGAAGAATGTGTCCACGGAACCGGGTTCGAATGAAGCAGCAGTTTTCCCGACGTTGAAGCTGGTGGACCCGGCCGGTGGGAGTGCATCCGTAAGCGCTTCAGCAGGCATCAGTGATCCCCTGCTGTGGGGTCCTCCTCCCACACAACACCCGCATCTCTACATGGCGGTCACCACGGTGCTGGTCAATGGCAAGGCAGTGGACAGAACTACAACCAGATTCGGTATCCGCGACCTGGAGTTTGATCCGGACCGCGGATTGCTGGTGAACGGCGAACAAATCAGGTTCCAGGGCGTGAACCAGCACCACGACCTGGGAGCTCTCGGGGCGGCGTTCAACACCAGGGCTGCTGAAAGACAGCTGGAAATTCTCAGGGAGATGGGTTGCAATGCCATCCGCACGGCCCACAATCCACCAGCCCCTGAATTCCTGGAGCTGACCGACAGGATGGGATTCCTGGTGATAGATGGGATTTTTGATGTGTGGGCCAGGAAGAAAACACCGCTGGATTTTCACCTGGTGTTTCCCGACTGGTATGAGCAGGACACCAGGACTTTTGTGCGGCGCGACAGGAATTGTCCTTCGGTGATTGCCTGGAGTGTTGGCAACGAGGTGGGAGAGCAATATACAGGGGAGGAAGGCGCAGCCATCGGTGCAACCCTCCGCGCGATTGTTGCCACCCATTTTGTAAGTGCATATGAGTTGTACACCGCGCAATTCGGGGCTTCACCCGACAAGGTATTTGCATCGCAGGACCGGCACCCGTATGTTGCGGGCGAATTTGTGTGGTCGGGCTGGGATTACCTGGGTGAACCCACCCCCTATTACCTTTGCCGGAGTTCCTATTGCGGGATCATCGATCTTCCCGGATTCAAAAAGGACCGCTTCTGGCTTTACCAGTCGAGGTGGCGTCCCGATCTTCCCATGGCCCATATCCTTCCCCACTGGAACTGGCCGGAGCGGATGGGCAGGGTGACTCCCGCGCATGTGTTTACTTCGGGAGACGAGGCAGAGCTGTTCCTGAACGGCGTATCGCAGGGAAGGAAGAAGAAAGGTCCGTATGAATGCCGGCTGAGATGGGACGACGTGGTGTATGTCCCGGGGAAACTGAGTGTAAAGACATACAAAAACGGCCTGGCGTGGGCTGAGCGCACGGTGCTGACCACCGGGCAGCCAGATACACTTTTTGCATCGGCCGATCGCAACAGGATTTCTGCTGACGGCAAGGACCTTTCATTCATTACTGTGAAGATCCTGGATGCAAACGGGAACCTGGTTCCCGATGCAGCCAACCTGGTGAAATTCAGCATCGGGGGTCCGGGGGAGCTGATTGCCACCGACAATGGCAGTCCGTGTGACATGACCTCCTTTGTGTCACCTGAGCGTAAGGCCTTCAGCGGCCTGGTACTGGGCATTGTGCGGTCGCTGGACCGCGAGAAAGGAACCCTCGGGGTAACCGTAAGTGCAGAAGGTCTCAAACCGGCTGTAGTTGAGGTAAGGAGCTACTGATCGGCCGGGTTATGTTTTGCGTGTTTCAGCAGGGATAACTGTTTCCCGAATTAAATACAGATCGCGGGTTGACGACAGGTTGTTTCAGTGTCTTGCACATCGGTACACATCCATTATCATACATGAGGTAGCATGGTCGCAGATCCGCCGGAGCTTTTTAATGACCATTGCACCAGACTGTTGACCGAGTGCGAAGGCGGTTACCAGCACCACATAGGTATACCATGCGAAGCCAATATGTGAAAGCAGGCGCAATCCGATAACGAGTGCCACCGCGATGTGGATGGCCAGGAACCATTGCAAGGACAGTTTTTTCACGTTGGCACGCCAGTATCCGAATGGGATATTTACAATATATACGATCAGTCCGACCACCAGGATTTTTACCATACTGTAAATTTAGTAATTACTCCAGTTGTTGCAGCACTTCAACTACATTTTTGCTGTCTTGCTCAGCATTTACATCTGCAGTCTTGTACACGACCTTGCCGTCTTTGTTGATCACGAAGGTCCAGCGGGCAGTGGTGACCTCTCTTTTGAGTGTATACAGGTTGTTATCCACCTCTCTTTCGATCGATCTTTCCTCCCTTTTCACCGGCACTCCGAACATTTCTGCAATTGCTCCGTCGGGATCCGAGAGCAGGGTGAAATTAAGCGCATGGGCGCGCTTGAACAGTTCCAGGTTCTGCACTTCATCACCGCTAACGCCCACCACCACTGCATCGAGTGCAGCCAGGTCGTCTTTCGAATCCCTGTAGGCACAGGCCTGTTTCGTGCAGCCACCGGTCATGGCCGCAGGATAGAAATAGACCACGAGGTTCTTGTTGCCAATGACACGTGTTGACTTCCAGGTTTTTCCATTGTCTGCCTTTGCAGAAAAGGGTTTCACTTTGTCACCAACTTCCAGTCCGGCTGTCTGGGCAGAACAGGGCACGATCAGCATGACTGAAAGGATGCAGATAAGAATGTATGATTTTATTTTCATGGCAGCACTTTTTTAAATTATCTCTGGCGGGGCGAATTTGTCATCCCTGGCGGGGCGGTGTTAATTTCTGACAATATTATGATAAACCTGCAAAAAACCATGGATAATAACAAGATGATTTGCCTGTTGTTTTATTTTATTCAAAAAAGATGCCCGGGCGATTACCAGACACATCGGCTGTTCAAAGCGCCGTATTAAAAGAAGAATTTGTAACTTGTGATAATTACGGAAAAAAAACGTTATGTCATGCGTTATAACTGTGCCTTAACAACCGATTGTGTCATTTTTAAAGGGGATGTCGCAGTACTGATCCGCCGGAAATATCCGCCATTCCAGGGCATGTATGCGTTGCCGGGAGGATTCGTGGAAGAAGGTGAGACTGTGGAAGCGGCCTGTGCAAGAGAAGCGAAGGAAGAGACGGGACTTGACGTGCGGCACCTCCGGTTCGTGGGGGTGTATGCTGAACCGGATCGCGATCCCAGGGGACGCACCGTATCGTGTGCTTTCCTTGCAGAGGCGGATCTTGCGGACCTGCAGGCGGGAGATGATGCCGCAGCGGCGGAGCTTGTGGAGCACTGGCAGGATGAAGATCTTGCATTTGATCACATGAAGATCCTGCTTGATGCGTTGGAGCTCCGGCGGGCTTCTTCATGAGCATGCAAATACGGGAAGACTGGATGCTCAGCGAAGCGAATCTGCCATGACCTGCGCTGCATGAACTAAAAACTGTCACATGCGTTTCATACATTTACTACATTTAATTTTGTTAACCATGAAGACACCTGGAAAAAGTACTCTGAGTTTATTGGTATTCATCCTTTTTATCGGTTACGCAATGCTTGCGGGATGCACCAATGGAAAAGCTTCCGGCCTGGCAGGGAATGCGCAGGATGTACGTGAAAACTACCTGAACTATTGTGCCGGTTGTCATGGAGAAAACCTGGAAAAATTCGACAAAAGTGACTGGATGTACGGGGATAATGACCAGGCGGCATTCAACAGTATCAAGTTCGGTCGTGAGGATATCGGGATGCCCGGATTTGAAGCCACTTTTACCGACAAGGAGATCAGGGCACTGGCGGAATATGTTCGTTCGGCAGTTCCCGAGGAGACGGTCTCCGGGGGTGCTTCACTAGCCGCGGAAAGGGTGGTAAAATCAAAAAAGCAAAATTTTATTATCGATACGGTCGTGACTGGTCTGGATGTTCCATGGGGAATGGAGTTTCTTCCCGGCGGTGACATGCTGATCGCGGAGCGGGCCGGCATTTTGTACAGGTTCTCCAATGGAAGAAAAACTGTGGTAACGGGGCTGCCTACCATCCTGGCAAAAGGTCAGGGCGGATTGCTGGATTTGCGTCTGCATCCGGAGTATGAGAAGAACGGATGGTTGTACTTTTCCTATTCCCAGCCTTCTAAAGACGATCCACGCGAAGGATGTACCGCAGTGATGCGCGCACGGTTGTCGGGCAACATGCTGGTGGACCAGGAAGTGATCTTTGATGGCACCCCGGATTCCAACAAGGGACAGCACTGGGGCTGCAAACTGCAGTTTGACATGGAAGGGTATTTGTGGTTCGGCATCGGGGACCGTGGCAACAGGGACGAGAATCCGCAGAGCCTGGAAAACCATGCCGGGAAAATACACCGGATTCATGACGATGGTTCCATCCCGGAAGACAATCCGTTCTTGGATACACCCGGCGCCATGCCTTCCATCTATTCATATGGTCACCGGAACCCGCAGGGTACCACGATGCACCCGGAGACCGGCGAGATATGGGAATCAGAACACGGTCCCAGGGGTGGAGATGAGCTGAACCTGATCGAGAAAGGTAAAAATTATGGCTGGCCGGTGATCTCTTACGGGATCAATTACAACGGCACGAAATTCACCGACATTACGCATAAGGAGGGCATGGAGCAGCCGGTGGTCTACTGGGATCCATCCATTGCGCCCTGTGGCATGACCTTCGTGGACAGCGACCGGTACCCGGGCTGGAAGAACAATATCCTGATTGGCTCCCTGCGGTTCAAGTACCTGGAGCGGGTAGCGCTGGATAGGAATGAAGTGACGGACCAGGAGAAGCTCCTCGAAGGCATCGGCCGCGTACGGAACGTGGAGATGAGCCCGGACGGATTCATCTATGTCGCCATGGAGACCCCGGGCTTCATCGTGAAACTACTGCCGGTGAATTAATCGATTCCAAGAAAGCGGTCGGGATCATCGGAAACAACAATATCCCCATGTCCGCAAATGGAATTGCTTGCTGTATCGATCAATTTGTAATATACCCGGTGAACATGATCGAGACTAAGTCCCAGGTACAGCAGACTCGTACTAAATGAAATGAACCCTCTTGTCTCAAAAGTATATGCATACCGGAGCAGCGGTGTATAATCGTCATCTACGATTACAATCTGCATTGTTCTTTGGTCCTGTGACTGTTTGCAATAAAAGTTGAGAACATCGCTGGTCACAGTGGGGTAAGCCATAAAACTGTCGCTCATCACTATTATACCGTTTTCGACAGTATCAGCTTCAAATTCAAGATTATTTACCAGGGGATGAACTTCTGTGAAATCTTCTTCAAACAGGGCTTCTACCTCCCCTGAGAAAACATCACCAAATTGCCAGTCACCGTCATCTTTACCAAGCATCATCACTATATTTCCATTTATATCATTTACGAGAACACCTGAGAAATCCCCGTTTTTATATTTGTTGCATGAAATAACAAGCAGGAAGATACCGGGAAACAAGAATAGTTTTTTCATCTGTTGAGGGTTTTGCAGTGAAAAGAAATAAAATGATTTTCTGTACCTACCTAACGAGGAAGAAAGGAATTTATTTTCCTGCGGAAGCAGTTTACAAGTTGAATAAACTCCCTGAAACGCTCCAGGAAGACTACCCTTTCATTGATGTAAGGTATTTTACCAGCAGTGTCAGCGAACCGATAATCAATCGGGCATCCAGGGTTACGCCCAGTTTGAATGCGCCGAACAGTCCGTAGAACAGACTTAATGAAATCTCATTGATTGAACATCATTCATTCCTAATTATCTTTGGAACAAATGTAGTATCTTGGTCGTCATATGGACTTCAGGGAGAGCCTTATAAAGTATTTCAACTTTTCAGAGTCCGACTGGGAGGAGACCATCTCCCGGTTCGGACTGAACCTCTGCCGGCAACACTATTGTTCTTCCAGAAAAAGCTTGTTGGAATACCTGAACAGGATTTTGAAACCTGGGTCGCAGTAAAAAAACAGGAAGGGTCATGAAAATGAATCGAAATCAAAATACTTTTACTGCGAACCGTGGTTTCAGCACCGAACTCCTGAGTTTTAACCGAAAAATGGTGGCAGCTTCGGCATCCGTCTCCCACAGAAAGAACATCATTCACAGTCTTGCCCAGGCTGATGTGACGGAAGCCCGCAGGATGATCCGTGCGCATGATAACAGTACTGGTGAAAAGCTGTCCTTTACCGCCTATGTAGTGAAGTGCCTGGCCGAAGTCATTGCCGATCATAAAAAGCTGAATTCCTTTATTCGCTACAACCGACTTATCGTGTTGGAAGATGTGAATGTCAGTGTGCTGGTGGAACGCGAATTTGAAGGGGAAAAGGTACCGGAGCCGGTGTGTATCCGGAATGCAGATCAGAAAAGCTACCGGGAAATCAGTGCCGAAATCAGGGAGTCCGTGTCGAAGGATTCCGGCAATGCGGTCAGACTTGGCGGCCTGCAGGGGATGGGCAGGATCAGGTTCATTCCTGCATTCCTCCTGAAGTCTTTCGTGCGCATGGCCGATCGCAACATCAGGATGGCGAAGAAATATGGCAAGGTAGCGGTGACGGCAGTGGGGATGTTCAGCCGCGAACCGGTATGGTTTATTCCCCACGGAAGTGCCACGGTGCTGATCACCGTAGGCAGCATTGAAAAACGCATGGTGACCCGTGACGGTATCCAGGAGGAGCGGGAATATCTCTGCATCACCGGTTCCTTTGATCACAATATTATGGATGGAGCACCCGCAGCCAGGTTCATGAACCAGTTGCTGGAAACCCTTCGGTCAGGTATCTCACACATGATGTAATCCCCCTCTGCTTCGATCAGGGAAGTATCCCTTGATCAGCTGCGTATCGCATCAGAGCCTGCCCTGACCACCTGCTGAGACCCCATATGTGCCGGCACCTGTTGCATCATTGTGACAGGTGCAATACATTTTCATGGTGGAGGCAACCCTGCATCCTCTTTTTTCATCCCTTAGATATACCGCATGGTATGGAACAGCGCCCGGCAATGAATGATATCACCGGTTGACTGCAATGCTGGCCAGGCGGTTTTTTTAGTAATTTTATACACAATGGGTTAAAGAGGAAGGGAGTGCACCTATGAAAAAAGCGTTACACTTCATTGTCCTGATGGCCATGGCATCCAACAGTCTATATGCCCAAAACTGGGTAAGAAGCTTTGGCAGCACAAAGGGAAACACGGAAATCACGGGTGTGGTTACAGATACTGAAAACCATCCCATCATTGCGGGTTCCTTCTCATCGGGGAAACTTGAGATTGATGCTTTCAACACACTGAATAATAATGGTATAACCGACGTTTTTCTTGTGAAATATGATACGGCGGGCAACATGGTGTGGAAGCTTTCCTTTGGCGGGGAGAAAGAGGAATATGTCAGCGGGATCTGCCTGGATGAACAGGACAATATATACATTACCGGGAATTTCCGCAGTAGTTCGTTTAAGATCGGTGACAGAACGGTGTCAAGCGCATGGCCAGACAATATCTACGTGGCGAAATTCACCCCGGATGGGGTATTGGAATGGCTCAGTCATTCTACCGGGATCAGCTATTATGCATGGCCAACGGCAGTGCGTTTTAGTGGAAGCCGGGGTATCTTATTTACGGGATCGACCAATGCCAGCAGCATTACTTTTGGCAATATTGACTTTTCCGTGAATTCAGGGTATAGCAAGGGGTATTACGGGGTGATCGACAAAGACGGCAATTTTCTTCATGCGGACCTGGTCGGGGAAGAAGGTGAAACAGGCAGTCAGTATAGTTTCAACGACATCACATCCGACACGGAAGGCAACCTGTACATTGCCGGCAGCAAGTCCATTCATACCGAACCGGATCCGATCACCTGGAGTGATTACCGTGATGTGATGTACCTGTGCCGGATCGGTTCGGATGGAAAAACAGACTGGGTCATTGAAGACACTGCCCTCTACCAGGCCGATCGTATTCTTCGTAACAACGATTCACTCTTCGTGGCCGGTAGCAGGGAAGAATACCGCATTATATTCAACGGGGGTACCATCGATACTACCAGCGCATTCTATTACGGGGCCTATGATCTCGTCGGCAACAACCTCTGGGGACACAAGCATGTGGGCGCGCTTGCCTACGATGCCTTTGCGCAGGGAGGCAGCTTCATTGTCGTGGGCGGGCTGCTGCTGGACCACCTGGACCTGGGCGCATTCCAGCTGCACCACCTGGACCTGGGCGCATTCCAGCTGCACCGGAATGCCGATTCTTCTTCCGTATGCCCCATATACCAGGACATATTCTACCTGGAAACGGATAAATCAGGGAACCTCAGGCAGGCGAAAAGCATCAGCGGCAGCCTGGAAGATATTTCCACCGGTGTCTGGCTGTCCGGAAACGGCGACCTCTATTACAGCGGGATTTTTGAAAGTTACAGTATGACCGTAGAGGGAAATGATATCATAAACAACGCCGAACTGTCTGTTTTCCAGCACGTGTCTGGCACCTATTACGATCGCAGTATTTTTACTTTCGTTGCCCGCAGCGCTGTGTTTGGTTCGCCGGGAGGAACTTCCGGCCCCTTGCCAATGCATTTCGGGCTCTACCCCAACCCCGCGCAGGAACAAGTGCGAATTGAACTGGATGGCACTCCCGGTGAACCTGGTGTCAGGCTGTTTGATATGCATGGAAGAAGTGTGGATGCATTGCAGACTTTTTCGGACAAGCCGGTGCTTGACCTGTCAGGACTTTCACCGGGGATGTATATCATCTCAGTCACGGCGGGTAACAG
>JARGFP010000025.1 GCA_029210585.1 Bacteroidales bacterium | reverse complement strand
ATAGCCAACACCGGGTGTTTTCTTGCCGGATTTGCTGATATAACTTGGATCAAAGGCAATGGCAAACGGGCCGCTACCCTGTGATAGTGTAAGCTCCTTGTTGAAAGATAAGAAGTCAAAGTGCTTTTCAAATTGTTGCCGGTATCGTTGTTCTTTATGTTTTCCATATCTTGCAAGCTGAAGGAAGTTAATACGACCAGGAATAGACAAAAACAGGATGAAAGTTTCAATCAGAAACTCTCTTCTCCATAGATTAATATTTGATAATTTGTCTAACATGCTGGTAATTAGCGCTTTGTAAGGTTTTTGTTCCCTGGTGATCATAACTTATAACAGATTTGGTTAATCTATTAAGTTACTGATTATCAGGGACTTAACCAAATTATTTCGACACTTATTTCATTGAAAATCAGATTTTTATGTTAAAGTTTAACGAACCATTGTTACCTGACAACAATATTTTTCTATATTTCCATCTGTAAGCTCTTCTTTTTAAGCGTTTTGATGCTTATAGCTCAAAGTATTGGGTTTAGCAAATGTTTAGAGTAACCCGAAAAGGATATTATCTATGGCACATAAGACTGTGGTAAAGTTGTCCTGGCTTCAGTATTAGACCAAATTTGTAGGAGATACTCCCGCAAAGCTTCTATCAATTTGATTACCATTGAATAATAAAGGAAGGTAGTAGTTACAGGCGAGATCAACTCTTATGATGCCCCTTATCAATTGGCTGAAGGATTAACAGGGATTCTGCTTCAATTTTCCTATTTTTGTATGCTGAATTTTACGGATGCGGTTCCGGACGTGGCCTTTTGGTCAGATACCAACCGCAATGTGTGTATTTACAAATATTTAAAGATTATAAAGCGTGAAAGTTTCCTATAACTGGCTCAGGGAGTACGCAGATTTCGACATGGATCCTGTTGAACTTGGAAGAATACTTACCAATACCGGCCTGGAGGTGGAAGGGATCGAAGAGGTGGAGACCGTGAAAGGCGGACTGGAGGGTGTGGTGATCGGGAAAGTGCTGACATGCACCGGGCATCCCAATGCAGACAAACTGAGCGTTACCACCGTGGATATCGGTGAAGATGAACCTGTGCAGATCGTGTGCGGGGCACCGAATGTTGCCGAAGGACAAATCGTCCCGGTGGCAACCGTGGGGGCAACCCTGTATCCCCATGGCAGCGAAGAGGGATTCACCATTAAAAAGGCAAAAATCAGGGGCGAAGCCTCCTTCGGGATGATCTGTGCCGAAGATGAACTCGGCCTCGGAAGCAGTCATGACGGCATCATGGTGCTGGATGAGCATGCGCAGGTCGGAAGCAGGGCAGCCGACTATTTCAAAATCGAGAAGGACGTGGTCTTCGAGATCGGTCTTACACCCAACAGGATCGACGGGGCATCTCACATCGGTGTGGCCCGCGACATCGTCGCATGGATGCTGCACCAGGGACAACCTGCCCAACTGAAAAAACCTTCCGTGGCGGCTTTTCAGCAGGACAACCACGCACTCCCTATCGAAGTGAGCGTGGAAAACCCGGAAGCCTGTCCGCGGTATTCCGGGGTTACGCTTACCGGTCTGCATGTAAAGGAAAGCCCGGCCTGGCTGCAGAACAAACTGCGGTCCATCGGACAGGAGCCTATCAATAACGTGGTGGATATCACCAATTTCGTGCTGCACGAACTGGGACAACCACTGCACGCCTTCGATGCTGCGAAGATCAGCGGCAACCAGGTGGTCGTAAAAACCATGCCGGAAGGAACCCCCTTCATCACGCTGGATGAAAAAGAACGGAAACTCACGGCCGGGGATCTGATGATCTGTGATGCCAGGGACGGCATGTGTATCGGCGGTGTGTTTGGCGGGGCTGGCAGCGGCGTCACAGAAGACACCACAAGCATCTTCCTCGAATCAGCCTGCTTCGACCCGGTGTTCATCAGGAAAACCGCAAAGCACCACCAGCTGAATACCGACGCCTCGTTCAGGTTTGAACGCGGTACGGATCCCAACATGACTGTGTACGCACTCAAACGGGCCGCACTGCTGATGAAGGAGCTGGCCGGCGGAAAGATATCTTCGGAGATCACCGACATCTATCCCGAACCGGTGGAAGATTTTACCGTGGAAGTCACCTTCCGCAACATCGCGAGGCTCATCGGCAAAACAATCGATCCCGATGTCATCGCCAGGATCCTTGCATCGCTGGATATCCGCACTGAAAAAAGGGATGAAAAAGGAATGACCCTCAGGGTTCCGCCCTACCGCGTGGATGTGAAACGGGAGGCCGATATCGTGGAGGAGATCCTGCGGATATACGGGTACAACAACATCCCGTTCGACGAGCATGTGAATTCCACACTTGCATACGTGGAAAAGCCAGACAAAGAGAAGCTGGTGAATACCATATCCGACCTGCTCTCTGCCAATGGCTTCCTGGAGATCAAATCCAATTCACTCACCAGTGAATCCTATTTCGACCAGGAGGACCTGGGAGTGGTGAAGATCCAGAACGCGCTGAGCCAGGACCTCTCTAGGATGCGCAAGAGCCTGCTGCCCGGGGGACTCGAGGCTGTGATCTATAATATCAACCGGAAACGGCCGGATCTGAAGCTCTATGAATTCGGGAATTGTTATTTTGTGGATCCTGCTAAAAATGATCAGAGGTCGCAGCAAGGATATGCGCACCCGCTGAAGAAATACAGCGAGGAACACCACATGGGGATCTTTCTTACAGGACATTATACAACGGAGAACTGGACCACAACCGGTGAGCAGGTCTCTTTCTACCATCTTAAATCGGTCGTGATGCAGGTACTGGGAAAGCTGGGGATCGACAGCAGCAAGATGAAGATGGAAGAAATCAGCAATGACCAATACGCGCAGGCCATGGAATACAGCATTGAGAAAGGCAGCGTGGCCAGGTTCGGAAAGGTGAACAGCACACTGCTCAAACAGTTTGATATCAAACAGGATGTATACGCCGCCGAGTTCAACTGGGACCTGGTGATGCGGATGCACAAAAAGGCAACAACGGTGTTCCAACCGCTGCCACGCTTCCCGGAAGTAAAAAGGGACCTGTCACTGATGCTCGATAAAAATGTGAAGTTCGGTCAGTTGGAAGCACTTGCCTACCAGACTGAACGCAGGATCCTGAAAGCGGTCGATCTTTTCGACGTCTACGAAGGTGATAAAATTGAAAAGGGCAAAAAATCCTATGCCCTCAGCTTTATCCTCCTCGACGAAGAGAAAACGCTCACCGACAAGCAGATCGACAAGGTGATGCGGCGCATTGCAGCAGCCTGCGAAAAAGAACTGGGCGCTGTGGTCAGAGGCAGCTGATCCCTGCACTCCGACTGTAACCGCCCATAATAACTGTAACGGACCCTGAAATATGATCCGGACCCTGGCAAAAAATCCGGACCGTTACTTTTTCCGGAGATACACCCCCTAATTGGTACAATAATTGTAAGAAACCAGTGTTTCCATGAATCTCATGAAATGCACATGTTACACTACCAGCGGGACAAATTATTAAAACAAGCGTTAATTTAAAAACCATGCAACGTAACATTTTCATTATTCTACTGGCAGCAATGCTGCTGGCAGGTTGTGAGTTCCAATCCTATGAAGAATATGGCATCGACCCGTATGACGGTGCGCTTCAATTTACGCGAGTGGAGAAAAAAGCAGAATGGCACAACAGGTTCGACCATGCCGCCGTGACCTTCGATAACAAATTATGGATCCTGGGCGGTTACAATCCCGGGGAGGTCAGAAATGACACCTATTATGAAGACGTGTGGTCCTCTGTTGACGGTGTGCAGTGGGAACTTGTGAATGACAATGCACCCTGGCTGGGCAGAAGGGGGCATGCCGTGGTGGCATTCGATGATGGAAATGGTGAGGCAATGTATCTTGCCGGCGGCTATTCTGTCGACGAATCCACGGGGTACAGGCAGTATTGCAATGATGTGTGGCGGTCGGACGATGGCATTACCTGGACACAAATCAAGGAACGGACCTACGCAGAGCTGGATTCGCTCGACACCTGGTTCCCGCGATCCGACCACGCCATGGTGGTTGCCAACCACGGTGGAACGGACTACATATATATTATCGGCGGCAGAACACAGCTGGAGGACCACAACGGTACCTATGCGCAGGAGTATTTCAACGATGTGTGGCGGTCGGAAGATGGCATTACCTGGGAACAACTGGACAACAACAATTTTGGCCGCCGTGCGAGTCATGCCGCCGCAGTGGATCCTGCCACAGGAACCATTTACATTCAGGGAGGCAGGCATGGTGTCATTTTCGAAGCCGATGGCAACGCTTCCTACCCCATCGAAAAATGGAACTGGTTGTGGAGTTCGCCGGATGGCCGGAACTGGACAGCCGATTATGATCCTGCCGTGGACTCATCCTTCCTGAGCCGGTCGGAACACCAGATGATTTTCTACGACAATACCCTGTGGGTTTTCCCCGGTTCCACCACCTCAACGATGCACTATATGTTTGGAGAACCCTACCACTATCCCACCTGGCGTGTGGATGGCGGAAAGCTCTGGAGTATCGATTCCAGGGGTTCGGACCTGAAGGGACGACACAGCTACGGGATCGCACGCTTCGATGACAAGATCTGGTTCCTGGGTGGATTCACCAGCTTTCGCGGCCAGAACAATGATGTGTGGACTGCAGAACAATAACCGTCAGAATCATGCTGAATGAGGGCATAAAGTCATCAGAAGCAGATAAGGAACGGGCTACCCAACCAAAGGTAAAATCAACTGACAATAAAGACCAAAACGAAAAAAATACATTTATTGTGAAAAACGAAATCATACTTCTTCTCCTGCTGAATGGCATGGTCCTGCAGGCGCAAGATTCAACAGGCAGGTTCACCATCCCCATTAACAACTGGGACCTGCAGATCGTAGCAAGAGAAAATTTTTACCCCACCTACCTGGCCGATCCATTGGGTATCCGTTTCGGGGTATCAAGTCAGAGCATGATCTACAGTGACTTCGATCACTCCGACAAGATCAATACCGACGGCACTTACCTGGGGAAACTGGTAATCAACCCCGGCGTACGGTTCAGCCTGTTTAAGTTTTCCCCCCAGCGTAATCCCAACCTCGGGGTGGAAGTGGACCTCGGGGTGACCATCCCAACGTTCATGCGGGCCGGGAACCATGATGTGATCGGACTCGACGGCATCTACTACTTTGCCATCGGTGCCCGTCCTGCTGAATGGCTGGCCCTGCGCTTTTCAAAACACCATATCTGTACCCACGTGGGGGATGAATTTACCGACAGGGTCATTTCGCCCACCGATTTTGATTTCCTCATCCTGCAGCTTCCGGTAAGGGACGACTTCATACTTTCAGCAGCAGCAAAACCGCTTTATTTCCTGGGCAATGAACAATGGAACATCCTCCAGGTGTATGGCGATTTTGGATTTTTTATGCCGGGGAAAGACTTCATGGGCGGCCGCCAGAACAAGTCCAACCGGGATGCATATCTCAGTCTGCAAGGCGGAATGGAGGTGGAATACCGTCTGCCCAACCGGTACATGGGTGGTGTCTTTACCGCCTTGAATGTCAGTGCATATCAACTGAACGCCTGGTCACCCAATATCTCGGCAATGATTGGGTATATTTTTCCACAGGAATGGAATAAAAAAAGACTCCGTATCGGGCTGAATTATTACAACGGAAGAAGCTGGAGCAACCATTTTTACAACAGGAAAGAAAAGTTTGTTGCCTTCTTCGTGGAAGCCGACATCTGATCCTGCTCCATTACTGGCACCTGTTCCATGCTTTCATTGTACCGGAAGATCAGTCGTGCTGCAGGCGCAGGGACTTGCTTGCCTGATCCGTCATAACATAACCTTCCTGTTGGCATAGGATTTGCATTTTTATGTCAAAAAAAATGGATTCATTATGAAACCCTCATCATAGAGAATAGATATTTCAGCGGAGCAATGACAAAAGTTGATGTATATATAGAACAGAGTACAAAGCAATATGATGAGGGTTCGCCGAGCACCTTTTAAATATAAATATTCTGCGAAGCAACCAATCACATGGAGTTTAAACGTTATTTATAACTAATTAGATCATAAGACTTTAAATAAGATATATACGAATGAAGAATTTAGCATTTGCAGTAACCATATTGATGCTCGGAATGGGTGTCCATGCACAGGATACCAGTTCATTGAGCAAAAGAGAGCAAAGAAAACTACTCAAGGAAGAGATGCAGCGGCAGGCTGACCAAGAGGCTGAACGCTATGCAAAACTGGTGGACCACATGGTAAAATCCGCCACCTTCGTGCTGGAAGCCGACATGCTCTATGACCGCTACGGGAACAGCAATATGGTTCAATACACCATCAATTTCATCAGTGCTGACTCCACCCGCGGCGTATTGCAGGTTGGCAGCAATACTTACCTCGGGCGAAACGGCGTGGGTGGCGTGACCATCGACGGATCAATATCCTCCTATGAATATTCCATCAAAGAAAAAAGTGACGTCTATTCCGTCAGCTATGTCCTGAGAAGTCCCGTGGGATCCTACGATATCCACATGACCGTGCAAGCCAACGGCAGGGCTGATGCACGAGTGAGCGGGAACCTTTCCGGCAGTTCCCTCAGGTACTCGGGCCGGCTGGTTCATCCGGCCGAAAGCCGCGTCTTCAAGGGAAGTGCGCTATAAAACAGGCTGTGCGCTGTCAGAGACACCGTGCGCACTAAGCTTTCTTTTTAACATCGTCGAGTGAATAGAGGAACCGTTTGATGCTGCGCTTGGGGGTTTTCACAAACTCCTCCTCGTGAATGTGCATCTTCAGGATTCCTTCGTACCCTTTCAACTCCTTGTTGATGGCTTTCCGGTTTTCCTCCATTTTCTCGGCCAGCTGATCCTGCACCCCGTCAGCCCTGGCCGACTCCATGTCGGGGAACACCAATGCTTCCAGTCTGTGGTCGTCGTTCATGAGCACCACTGATTCGGCAACATAAGGCAGGTTATTCACCTTGGCTTCAATCTCTTCAGGATAGATGTTCTGACCCGACGAGCCGAGCAGCATGCTCTTGCTTCTGCCCTTGATGTACACGTAACCGTCCTTGTCAGTCACTCCCAGGTCGCCGGTGTGCAGCCACCCTTCCTTGTCAATGGTGGCTTTGGTAGCCTCTTCATTCTTGTAGTAGCCTTCCATCAGGTTCTCACCCCGTACCATAATCTCCCCGACTTCGTTGAAGGGATCTGAGGAATCGATCTTCAGCTCCATGATACCCTCAAGGATCTTACCGGAAGACGCTGGCCTGACCGTTTTCCATCCGTCATAGGAGATCAGCGGACCGCATTCTGTCATTCCATACCCGATGGTGAACGGGAATTTGATCTTCTTGAAGAACTTTTCCACATCGGCGCTCAGTGCGGCACCCCCCAGGACCACCTCCCGGAACCGGCCTCCGAATGAAGCCATCAGCTTCTTCCTGATGGTGCCATACAGGATATTGTTGACGCCCGGGATTGCCAGCAGTACTTTCATGGTGGGCTTGGAAATCGTGGGCAGCAACCGTTTCTTATACAATTTCTCGAAGAACAGCGGGATGAACAGGATCAGGTGCGGGGCAATTTCGCTGAAAGCCTTTAGCAACAATGGTGTAGCCGGAATTTTTCCCAGCACGGTCACATGCACACCCTTGGTCAGTGGAAACAGGAAATCGAATGCGCCACCATAACAATGCGCCAGTGGCAATACAGCAAGCATCCTTTCACCAGGATTGAGTTCCATGTTTGCACGTGCAAATACCATGTTGCCGGCCAGGCTGTTTGCGGAAAGCATAACTCCCTTGCTGAAACCTGTGGTTCCCGAGGTATAGTTGATCTCCACCAGGTCCTTGTTGTCGATCTCCGGGAACTTCAGGTGGTCCCTTGTAAATCCTTCGGGATATTGCTTTTCAAAGAGCGCATCAAGCTTATCAGTGGCCTCCCTGAACTGCTTTTTTGGCTTGGGCGAAAGCATGGTAAAATCCTCAATGCAAATGGAGCCATGCACCTTTTCCATCTCCGATTCATCCAGGTCTTCGAACATGGATTTGTCTGCAAACAGCATCACTGCATCGGAATGGTTGATGATATTGGTGGCCTCACTTGGCTTGAAATCAGCCAGGATGGGCACCGCAACGGCTCCATATGAGATCGATGCCATGAAGCAGACACACCAGTTGGCCGAGTTTTTGCCGAACAATGCAATCTTGTCTCCCTTTTCGATGTTAAGTTCCCGGAAGAGGAGGTGGGTCTTTGCAATTCTTGCTGACAATTCACCATAGGTAATCTCCGGCCCCTGGTAGTCAGACAATGCCGGAAGGTCCCAATTGTCCCTGAAGCTGGTCTCATAGAGCTTGATAAAGTTCTGTTGGATCATGTTAAGGTATTTTGGTTTGGCTAAATATAAGGAATTAAATTCTACCTTCGATGACGCTCCAGTCCACAATCTTCCAGAAATTCCCCAGGTATTCAGGACGTTTGTTCTGGTAATCAAGATAATAGGCATGCTCCCACACATCAGCCGTGAGCAGCGGCTTCAGACCATCGCGCAGTGGATTGTCGGCGTTGGATGTCTGCACAATCGACAGTTTTTCATGCTCCGACATCACCAGCCAGGCCCAGCCTGAGCCGAACAGCGTGGCTGCTTCCTTTTCAAAAGCACCCTTGAACTGGTCGAACGAACTGAAATCCCGGTCGATCAGCGCCCGGAGCTTGCCTTCCGGCTCCTTCTTCGGGTCGGGTGAGAAGGAAGCAAAATAGAAAGTGTGGTTCCAGACCTGTGCCCCGTTGTTGAACAAGCCCCCTTTCGCCTTTCGGATAATCGTTTCCAGGTCGGCATTCACATAATCAGATCCCGGCAGCAGTTTGTTCAGGTTGTTCACATAAGCCTGGTGGTGTTTCCCATGGTGGAATTCCAGTGTTTTTTTACTGATCACTGGATCCAACGCATTCATTTCGTAAGGTAAAGATGGTAATTCAAATGACATAATCGTTGATTTTTGATGATGGGTAGAATATACGACATTTGAAGGAGAAGGTCAAGAACATGCCGTTTTTTGGACATACCCCATGAATTGGACCATTGAAAATCCTTTCAGGCGCTGCCCAATAGTTCCCTCCCTTTTACGTTACCTTTGCAGAACATTCGCACAAGTGTACCCGTGCAACAAATTGAAAGATGCAATTTAACATACAGAATAAACACCAACTGTGGCGGTCCGTCTGGAAAACCGGCGGCATTGCCCTGGCAGGCATCGTGCTGTTTTCCGCAATGTTCTGCCTGCTGGTAGTTGCGGGTGGCTTTGGAAAAATTCCCGGCAAAAAGGAACTCTCAGAAATCCGGAACGAAGAAGCCTCGCTGGTCTATTCCTCCGACAATGTGCTGATCGGGAAATATTTCGCCGAAAACCGCACCAACATCAGCCGGGAGGAGATGCCCGGACACCTGGTTGATGCGCTGATTGCAACGGAGGATCGCCGGTTCTATTCCCACAACGGGTACGACTCAAGGAGTTACCTGCGGGTGTTCCTGCGCACCATCGTGCTCGGCGACCGCAGCAGCGGGGGTGGTAGCACCATCACCCAGCAACTGGTCAAAAACCTTTACGGCCGGGAAGACCATGGCCGGCTTAGTTTGCCTGTGAACAAGCTCAGGGAGCTCATCATCGCAAAACGAATGGAGAATCTCTACACGAAGGATGAACTCCTCACACTCTACCTCAACTCTGTGCCCTTCGGCGAAGAGGTGTACGGCGTGGAATCGGCAGCACGCCGTTTCTTCAGTAAACCCGCTGCACAGTTGGGACCGGCTGAGTCAGCAGTATTGGTGGGTATGCTGAAGGCCAACACGCGCTACAACCCGAGGATCTATCCAGAAAATGCGCTAGAGCGAAGGAATGTTGTGCTGCGCCTCATGGCCGGTGAGGGGTATCTTGACGAAGCTGTCGCTGACAGTCTGATGGAAATGCCCATGGATCTCGCATATGAAAACCTCGATCTCGCCAACCCGGCGGGTTATTTTGTTTACCAGGTGAAAAAACAGACAGAGGAGATCCTGCAGCAGCTGGACCTGCCGGACGATTCAGCCTATAACCTCGAGACAGACGGACTGCGGATCTTCACCACGCTCAATATGCGCCTGCAGGAAATCAGCCTGGCGTCTGTCCGAAACCACCTTCCCGGTATGCAGACCTTGCTCGACCGGGAACTGGAACAACACGGGGAGAAGGAACGCTGGCAGAAAAGCTACTCAAAGAATATGACGGGCACCAATGAATCCGGGCAGCGCTCCGGTGAACGCGATGCTTCCGGGTCGACAGATGAAATCGGGCTGCAACCCCGTGAGCATGATGCTTCTGCATTTGCAGATGAATCCGGACAGCTGGCCGCCGAAGGTTCGCCTGCTGAAAGTACGGGTAAATTTACCACCGAAACGCACCCGGTTAACCTGTTTTCATGGGAAGGTATTGTCACACGGGAACTCAGCAGCATCGACAGCGCCTGGTATTACGAAAGCATGCTGAATGCCTCGGTGCTCATCACCGAACCATCCACCGGGGCCGTGAAGGCCTGGATCGGAGGCAACAATTACCGCTTCCTTCCCTTCGACATGGTCCTGTCACACCGCCAGAGCGCCTCGGTATTCAAGCCTTTCGTATATGCCACTGCGCTGGAATACGGCACCTCCCCCTGCACCTACCTGGAAAACAAAGCTGTGGTGTACGAAGGACGTGACGGGCAACCTGACTGGGAACCCGGGAATGCAGACCACACCGAAACCCCCGACAGCACCGTTGCTGCCTGGTATGCGCTGGCACACTCCATGAACCTGCCCACGCTCGACCTCTATTTCAGGATGGATACTTCCGACCTGCAGGAAACCTGTAAAAAACTTGGGTTCCCGGCTCCCCCCGGCGATGCCCCTTCGGTGGCCCTGGGTACACTGGACCTCTCCCTTTTCGAAATCACCAGGGCCTACAGCAGCTTCGCCAACAATGGACAAATGCAGGAGCCGGTGATAATCGAAATGATCACGGATGCTGATGACAATATCCTCTACCGCAGGAAACCGGAACCTGCAACAACGGTGTTTTCTGAAAAAACCAGCCAGACGATCACGGCCATGCTGGAAAAGGCGGTGGATGAAGGCACAGGAATACGCATTCGAACCGGCTACGGGATCACGTCCGATCTTGCCGGGAAGACCGGGACGGCACAAAACTACTCCGATTCCTGGTTTATCGGATATACCCCTGAACTGGTACTATCCACCTGGGTGGGTGCCCGCAGCCCGTCGATCCATTTCCACAGCAGCCTGGGCTCGGGATCCTCCCTCGCGCTTCCCATCGTCGCAGGAATCCTCAGGGAAATGGAACAAAACGACAACCTGGCACAGAACTACCTGCTGCCTTTCGGCCTGCCGGAAAAAGCATATGCATCCATCGATTGTGAACCGTTCCGACAGAAAGGGCTCAGGGGATTTTTTCAACGGATCTTCGGTTCGGAAACGGAAGGCAATACAGCGCAGGAAGCAGACTCAAATGATGCGACCGACCAACCTGGCCGGGAGAATCCCGGGGATACCGGTAAAAACGACAAACGACCGTCGCTCCTGGAACGCATCTTCAGAAAAAGAGATCACCCTCCTGTTAATAACCCATGATAACCTGCACTGCCGGAATCTGCCCGATTTTTAGCACGAAACACTATCTTTGCAGCGAACAACAACATGGGTAGCATGATAACCTTTTTTTCACTCAACGGCGACCGCGTCATCGCAGCCGGTCACCCCGAAAAACTTTCAACGGAAAACATTTCAAAACTCTCCTGGGCGTTCGGCAACGCCAGGGCGCTTGGCGATGAAACCCTCGACGGTTACTACGTGGGCCCCCGCAAGGAGATGATCACACCCTGGAGCACCAACGCGGTGGAGATCATGCAGAACATGGGTATCACCGGGATCAGCAGGATCGAGGAATATTTCCGTGTCCCCGGACCCGGCAGCAGCTATGACCCAATGCTGCAGCGCATGTACGAAGACCTCAACCAGGAGATCTTCACCATTCGGAAACAGCCGGACCCGGTGTTGCATATCGACGATATCTCTGCTTACAACCAGCAGGAAGGACTGGCGCTCAGCGCAGATGAGATCACCTACCTGGAATCTGTCAGTGAACGGATCGGCAGGAAGCTTACCGACAGCGAGGTATACGGGTTTGCACAGGTGAATTCTGAACATTGCCGGCACAAGATCTTCAACGGGACGTTCGTGATCGATGGCGAAGAAAAGGAATCGTCACTCTTTGCACTGATCAAGAAAACCACCCGGACGCACCCCAATTATGTTGTTTCTGCCTACAAGGACAACTGCTCCTTTGTACAGGGACCGGTGATCGAACAGTTTGCCCCGGAACGACAGGACACGTCAGGGTTCTTCAGAATAAAAGACATTGAAACCGTATTGTCGCTCAAAGCCGAAACACACAATTTCCCCACCACGGTGGAGCCCTTTAACGGCGCTGCCACGGGGACCGGCGGTGAGATTCGTGACCGGATCGCAGGCGGCAAGGCGGCCATCCCCATGGCCGGGACGGCGGTGTACATGACTTCCTACCCCAGGCCGGGCGGACCACGGAGCTGGGAGAAGAACGTGGAGGAACGGCCCTGGCTCTACCAGACACCGGAGGAGATTCTGATCAAAGCCTCCAACGGGGCCAGCGACTTCGGGAACAAGTTCGGCCAGCCGCTGATCTGCGGAAGCCTGCTCACCTTCGAGCACCAGGAAAACCTTAAAAAACAGGGATTTGACAAGGTGATCATGCTGGCTGGAGGTATCGGCTTTGGCAAAAAGGAAGATGCACAGAAGGATACACCCGAAAAAGGCGACCTGGTGGTATTGCTGGGGGGTGATAACTACCGCATCGGCATGGGCGGCGGGGCCGTCTCTTCAGTTGACACAGGCCAGTTCGACAATGCCATTGAACTGAATGCTGTCCAGCGCGCCAACCCGGAAATGCAGAAAAGGGTCTACAATGCCATCCGCGCACTCGCCGAATCGGAACAGAATACCATCGTCAGCATCCACGATCACGGCGCGGGCGGACACCTGAACTGCCTGTCGGAACTGGTGGAAGCCACCGGAGGAAAGATCGACCTGGACCAGCTGCCCGTGGGTGATCCCACCCTGTCGGCCAAGGAAATCATCGGGAACGAATCGCAGGAACGCATGGGACTGGTACTGAAAGTGAATGATATCGATGAACTCCGGCGCATCGCGGAACGGGAACGCGCCCCGTTGTACGTGATCGGCGAGGTCACTGGCAACCATAAATTTGTCTTCGAAAGCCGCTCCACCGGCGAAAAACCTATGGACCTGGAACTGGTCGATATGTTCGGTAAACCGCCGAAGACTGTCATGCATGACCGGACCTTACAAGAACAGTACAAGGCGCTTGATCCCGATCCGCTGAAGACCGACAGCTACATTGAGCAGCTGTTGCAGATCGAGGCCGTGGCCTGCAAGGACTGGCTCACCAACAAGGTGGACCGCTCGGTTACCGGCAAGGTGGCCAAACAACAATGTGCAGGCGAACTGCAACTCCCCCTCAACAACCTGGGCGCCGTGGCACTGGATTACCGCGGGAAAAAGGGATATGCCACCGCGATCGGACATGCACCCGTCGCCGGACTGGTGGACCCGGCCGCCGGCAGTGTGCTCTCCATCGCCGAGGCGCTGACCAACATCATCTGGGCACCCATGCCCGACCGGCTGAAAAGCATCTCGCTCTCCGCCAACTGGATGTGGCCCTGCAGGAACGAAGGCGAAGACGCCCGGCTCTACCAGGCAGCAGAAGCAGCCAGCAATTTCGCCATTGCCCTGGGCATCAACATCCCCACCGGGAAGGACAGCCTCTCCATGACCCAGAAATACAAGGACGACGTGGTGAAGGCACCGGGTACCGTAATCATCTCGGCAGCCGGGGAAGTAACCGATATTCGCAGGATCGTTGAGCCGGTGATGAAAAACGATCCCGACACCCGGCTGATCCACATCGACCTTTCTTCAGACGACTTCAAACTGGGCGGCAGCTCCTTCGGTCAGACCGTGAACCACCTGTTCAACGAAGCACCAACGGTAAAGGATCCGGCGTATTTCAAAACAACCTTCAACCTGGTGCAGGCACTCATCGAAGAGGGAAAAATACTCGCCGGTCATGATATCAGCGCCGGCGGAATGATCACCGCCCTGCTGGAGATGTGCTTTGCCAATGGTTCCGGTGGTGCTGAAATAGATATCACGCGTTATGCGGCAGCCACACCGGCTGTGCTGTTCAGTGAAAATCCCGGGCTGGTCATCCAGGTAAAGGAGTACGACCAGGTTGCCGCACTGTTCGAAAAAGAAGGGATCCGGTTCCAGGTAATCGGCAGGCCGACAGGAAGCATTACAAAGGAGGGCAGGACCTCGGAAAGCGGAGCGGTGAAAGGCATGACCGAAGAAGCAAGATCGGCAGCAGGAGAATCCGACGGAAGCAGCACCACGGAAGGAGGACCCGCAGACGACAAATCTACGGGAACCCCTTCAGCGGAAAAAAGAATATTGTCGCTCATAACGAAAGAAAAAACCTGGGCGCTGGACATTGATCAGCTGCGCGACAAATGGTTCCACAGCTCCTATCTCCTCGACAGGAAGCAGTCGACAGAACATCTCGCAAAGGAAAGATACACCTCCTACAGCAAACATGTGCTGGACTTCAGGTTCAATGATTTCAAAGGGACCTTTGCCTCTTTGGGGATCGATCCGGATCGCCGCAAAGAATCCGGCGTCAAAGCAGCGATCATCAGGGAGAAGGGTGTGAACGGTGACCGTGAAATGGCCTACCTGATGTACCTGGCAGGCTTTGATGTAAAGGATGTGCACATGACCGACCTGATCGCGGGAAGGGAGACCCTGGAAGACATCAGCTTCATTGTATTCGTAGGCGGCTTCTCCAACTCCGATGTGCTGGGCTCTGCCAGGGGATGGGCCGGTGCATTCAGATACAATGAAAAGGCACGTATCACCCTGGAAAAATTCTACGCACGAAAGGATACCCTGAGCCTCGGCATCTGCAATGGCTGCCAGCTCATGGTGGAGCTGAACCTCATTACGGGCAATGTCGCCCATGCACCTATGATGCTGCACAACGCCTCCGGGAAATTCGAATCCAACTTCCTTTCAGTTTCGATCCCCGAAAACAATGCGGTCATGTTCCAGCGCCTCTCCGGCATGCAGATCGGCGCATGGGTCGCACATGGTGAAGGACGTTTCAGTCTTCCTTCGGACAAAGGCTGCGAAGTGGTCGGGAAGTATGCACATTCCTCCTACCCTGCCAACCCGAACGGATCCGATGATGATGTGGCTGCCATTTGCTCACCTGACGGTCGGCACCTGGCCATGATGCCGCACCTGGAAAGGGCATTCTTCCCATGGCAATGCGGGTACTATCCCGACGAACGCATGAGCGACGAAGTAACCCCGTGGGTGGAAGCATTTGTCAATGCCAGGAAATGGGTGGAAGCAAGGGAACGATGACAGCGAACCCGTGGATGACTGAAATCCAATCCGGTTGGGAATCTGCGGGCCCCAGCCCTTGCGGGTGTGCCTGCCATAAGGCGCAGAGATAAACTGAAGCACAATGAATATGACCAGGCCAAAAATGATCCACACGGCAATGAGCCGTTAATATACAGCTTCAGTCATACTCCCAAAGAAAAGAAAAATTTAGCGATTCGCCTTAATATTCGTAATTTGGGTTTCGAAAAACTGTCCCGGGGTCAGAAAACGGGTCACCAAGAAGAAAAAAAGATGAAAAGAACATTTACAGTATGCAAAAGAGTTATATGGCTCTCCGCTGCAACGCTCCTCCTGCTTAACAGCTGCAGCGTAAGAGAAATTTCCACCCTCCCGGACCGGCAGGTCACTGTGGGCGCCGGACCTGAGGACATGGTCATGGACTTTTCACAGGGAACACCCCGGCTTCTGATCTCCTGCACTGCCAGGCGGGAGTCGCAGGAGCCCTTCGGGGAGATCGTGACCTATACGCCCTCCACGGGGGCAATCGATACGTTAATCAGGACAGGGATGCCCGACACCCTCTTTTTTCAGCCGCACGGAATTTTCCTCGACAACGAAAGCAATCCCCCGCTGCTCTATGCCATCAGTCATGAACATGACGAGGGCTTTCACCCGGTATACAGCTGGGAGGTCGGCGACACAGCACTGGTGTTTCGCGAACTGATCACATCTGAACTGCTGCATTCGCCCAACGCACTCACCCTCGGAACAAACGGCGAACTGTACGTGGTCAACGATGCCGAAGACCGCAACAACATGATGGAGAAGATTTTCAGGCTGAACCGCGCCAATATCGTTCGCCTGGAGAGGAACGAAAACGGGGAATGGAAGGCGGCAGTTGCAGCCGAAGGACTTGGGTTGCCCGCGGGGATCAACAGGATCGGCACCACACTGTATGCCGGTGATGCAGTGAACCACCTCCTGCATGTCTATGAAATCGTCGGCACAGAACTGGTCGCCCAAGCTCCTGTTGAGGGACTGCGCGGCAACGACAACATCAGGGTCATCGATCAGAAATTGTATACCACTGGACATGTTAAACCCCTGAAATTTGTCGCCCATACCCAATCACCGGATAAAAAGTCGCCCGTGGAGGTATGGGAATACGACCCGGCCCGGGAGAAGATCACTTCGCTGTATTACACCGATGGCAGCACGATCAGTGCAGGATCCACGGCACTGTTACTGAACGGAAAACTCTACATCAGCCAGGTTTTCGAACCTTTCATCCTGGAGGTGGACCTGCCGGGATTGTAATAGTAACCTGATTTTTTATATATCACACCCACAATCACACTTGGTAAAGATTGGTTTGGAAGCGTCCATGAATTTGCTGACAATCCCGGTTTTACCGACATACCAGCCCGTTTCGTCAAAAAAATTTGACCGGCACCCATCATTGTGGTAAATTTGGAGCAACTTAAAATTCTGTAATCCTGAAATGTTGTAACCGTAAATTGTTGTAACCGTAAAATCTTGCCACCTAAAAATCCTGCATCCATGAAACGGTATGCCATACTCCTGGTGACCATCGCCGGACTGACCCTGAGCGGCTGCCTGGCAAGCTCCCTCCATCCCTTTTACAAAATGAAAGACAAGATTTTCGACAAGGCCCTGGTCGGCAATTGGATCGACACGGATTCCTCGCTCTGGGTGATCCGTGCCAATACCATGTCTGAAGGGTTCATGAGCAACAAGCCCGATCGTCCCGACAGCACCTATTCCATCACCTATTATGAAAGCAAGGATGCCGTAACCTATCTCCAGGGTACGCTGTTTATCCTGAATGGACAGCGCTATGTAGATTTTTTCCCGTCGCCGGATGCGGACCACTGCTCCTCCGATATGACCGCTTTTCACCATGTGCCCGTGCATACTTTAGCAAGAATGCAATTCAAACAAGACACGGCGATGTTTTTCTGGTTCGGCGAAGAGTGGCTGAACGACCTGTTTGAAAACAACAGGATCCGCATCAACCATGAAACGGTGAACGCCAGCGCTGATTATGAGCGGCACATACTTACAGCAGAAACAGGCGACCTGCAAAAATTCATACTGAAATACATGAACGATGAAAAAACCACAGGTGAAATTGAAAATGCCTTTGCATCCGGCGAGGAAACGGATGCACACGTGTTCCTGAAATTGTTCCCCTATGATGGCCCGGTCCCGGAAACGAAATAAGGACCACACGCCAAACAGGTCCCCCGAACCAAATAGATCCCGGAAAAAGTTTATTCCATTCGTTTGTCGACGCTATCGCATATTGAGGGATGCGGAGATTACATCAAAGTGCATATCTGCGACGGTAAGATGCTTGTTGTGCACGACACCATCAAGCGATTCCTGGGCAACCTGCCAAATGGCACCTTGATGCGCATCCACAGGTCCTGGGTGATTAATGTGTCCAGGATCGAATTTATTGAAGGGAACATGGTACACATTGGGAAAACATCGATACCGGTAAGCCCGGCATACAGGCAGGAACTGCTGGACCGGCTCGGGTAGAAGCTACCCGGCCGGGTTCCTGCAATATTAAAACCTTAAGCCGCCCCTGAATCCAAGCCAGAAAGCATTGTTCGTCTGGCGGCCGCCGACCTGGTAAGTCTGGTCCGTGAAGGTCCATTCCGGGGCGATGGGTTCCCAGGGAATGTTGGTATCCTCAAAAGCTTCCGTATGTGCAATAGAAAGATTGAGTGTGGGACCAACAAACCATTCCACTTTGTCTACCAATGACATGCCATAGGTCAGACCAAGCTGGTTGACCATGTTCAGCCTGGAATGGTGCCAGAAACGCGGACTGCGTTCATCCCCCATCCAGAACTCCTGTTCCGTCATCACTTCGAGGTTGATGAACGAACGCCCACCAAGTGACCATTGCGTGCCGGCACCGGCACCATACATATACCTGCTGGCAAACCCATAGGCCTTGCCCAGGCTGTAGATCGTATAAAATTTCTCCACGCCCAGTCTGAATGCAGTGCGTACATATTGCGTTTCACTGGTGCTGATTTCAAACCTCTGGTACCCGTTGTAACGTACAATGCTGAAGGGAGCGATTGGGATCCCGTCGATGGAATCCACCACGTTGATGAACCCGGCTGCCTGTAATCCTTTTACATACCTGGCGCGGTTGATGAACCCGGCTGCCTGGACACCTTCGACCTCATCGGCCACATTAAAGAATCCGGATGCCTGGAGGTTTACACTTCCCGATCCGCTGATGTTCCCAAAACCTGCTGCCTGTACCCCGTCCGCAAAAGCTCCGGCCATGTTCATAAAGCCTGCTGCCTGCAACCCGCTGGTCCTGTTCCCGGCGACATTCATAAAGCCTGCTCCCTGGATCCCGGTCATGTCTCCGCCCACGACATTGGCAAAACCAGCCCCCTGACGACCGGGTAAAGGCTACTGTCCCCTGAAATCAGTACCTGCCTTAGGGTCGACAGACCTGATATGGAGGTCGCGTTGCGGGAACGGGATCTCAATGGCAGCCTCTTTCAGTTTCCTGTTGATGGCCACCTTGAGTTCGCTCTCCAACTGGAGCCGGTGTTCAAGATCCGACCAGACCAATAACCTGAAATTCAGCGAGCTGTCGCCAAAACCAATGAAAAAAGCGCGGGGTTCAGGATCCTTCATCGCCCTGTCATTTTCGTTTGCAGCATCAAGCAGGATCTTAAGCACCCGTTCCGGATCGGTACCGTAGGCAACACCTGCCCGGATATCCAAACGCCGATGTGCGTCCGACAAGGTCCAGTTAATCAGCTCATTGGAAATTAATGTACCATTGGGTACGATCACTTCGGCACCATCATAGGTTCGCACGATACTGGAGCGGATACCGATCCGCTTCACCTCACCCAGCAGGGTATTCACCTCAACGGTATCTCCCTCCTTGATGGGGCGTTCGAATACCAGGATCAGTCCGGATACGAGGTTATTGAATATGTTCTGCAATCCGAAACCGATACCTACCGAGAAGGCACCGAGGATAATCGTAAGGTTGGAAAGTTCCATTCCGGCGGCAGCCGCTGCCAGCATAAAGCCGATACTCACGATGGCGATCCGCACCAGCATGATGATCGTTCCGGGCATGCCCTTCTTCACTTCAACCCGTGTGAACACTTCGTCCTGCAGCACATACCTGGCAATCCTCGATATGAACATAGCAAGCCAGATAACGAAGATGAACAACACGATGCTCATCAGCGTGAGATCCTCCACTTTGCCAATCTGGAGCGGGCGGTTCAGGAATGTAATGATGCCCTCCGTGAAGGCCTCCCGTGCATTAAAATAATAGAGGGTGATATAGAACCATGAAAAAACAAAGAGCACTTTCAGAAGATGATACAGCCGGCGGAAAATATAACGGAACTGGTCACGTATGAGGTTGGATTTTTTCAGCAATGCACTCGACAGCAACAGGTAAACCAGTGCCGCTGACACATGGAACCCAACATAGGTAGTCAGAACCAGGAAGGAACTCTGAATGATCCCGCTTGTAATATATTCTGAAAGTCCGTAAATCCCTACCAGGTTGCCAATCAGCGACAAACCTAGCATCACCCCGGCTGCAATACCCGCAAACTTGATCAGCGATCCGCCAAAAGTATCGCTTCTCCGCAGCAGCTTCCTGTTCTCAACAAGGAACCGGACCAGGAAGAACCCGGCGAGCGCCTGTGTGAGCAACAGCATCAACCGTGAAAGAAGTGTCTGGTCATACACAACATTCAACACCCGCATCAACAGGTATGCCGCAGTAAATTCGAGCAGGTAGCGATTGAATTTTGAGGGAAGAATGTCGATGGAGATCCTGATAATGGGATAGATGGATAGAATGGATAGAATGGCCCGGTACGAATTGGGCAGGTCGGGGATCATCAGCCTTGTAAGATAAAGCGTCAGTATCAGTGCTACTTCAACAGGCATCAGGAAAATCTCCCGCAGGTACAGATTGAACCTGGCCGCCCGGGCCTTCAGGTTCTTTTCAGTCAGGTGACCCCGGATCCAGAAGACCAGGATGAGCAGGACCACAAAAAGAACAAACGCTCCGAACAGGTTTCCTGTGTATTTCGACAACACCAGCTGGGTATCCTGCCTGAAATCCGCGATGACCTGGTCGAGATATTGTGAAAACACGTCCCGTTCCCCGGTACCCAGCCGCACCCAGATTGGTGCTGCATCCCGCCTGAGTATCTGGCTGCCCGAGAGGCTTTTGAATGCCTCCAGGTCCATTTCGAACTGTTCCAGACCGATCTGCTGATCGGTAATGCGGTCTGCCTGGGTAAGCAAAAAGTCGATATCAGATTGCAGCAACAGATTGATGGAATCGCTTCTGCGGAGAATATTCTGTACCCGGCGCTGGATCGCTTCAGGCGAATTCTGCCTGGTCACCTTTTCACTTGTCAGCTGCCAGCGCTTCTTCGACCTGTTGATCAATCCTGCGGCCTCCTGCGTTTCTGACAGGTTGCTCCGGATCGTGGCAAGTACATCGGCAATCTCCTGGTCCAGCAGTTGCAGACTGGTGTTCAGATTCTCCTGTTCCCTGAAGGTCAGGAGTTCCAGCTGATAGTAGGATGTGTCCTGGAGAAAATCACGCACGCGGGCATATACACTATCCACTTCCCGGGCAATTCCGACCTTTTCTGCCGGCTGCATCCTCGCATTGCGGACGCGGGCAAAAAGCTGAAAAGCTTCGGTAGATGCACTGTTGATCTCTGCCAGTGGAATGGCCTGAACCAGCGCTTTTGTCGTATCCTCCGCTGCCTTGTTGCCACCTCCCTGCAATGGTTGCAGCAGTGACTGGGAAAAGGATAACAGCGGGACAAGGAGGCCCAGGATGAAGATTAGGATAACTCTCCGGGGAGTACGCTTTTGCATGATTCGGGAATTTTATAAAGGCAAATGTAAGGATAAGTAGTTTTGAAAGACAAAAAAAATGCACATAAAACCACTGGTCATAGTATCCCGGCCGGGAAATGGTCAGGGGAATACTCAGAGGTCGTATCCGAAACCGATGACGATCACATGGGCTGTCAGCGGATTGGACTTATTCACCTCTCTGTCAAACATATAGCTCAGACCCAACTTGCTCTTGAAAGTCAGTGCATATTCGACTCCCAGTTCCACGCGGTGATCGGAAATCTCTAAGGCTGAGATATTGCTGATATCGGTAAAGAGCTCATAAGAACCGAACAGAGTAAACGGGGAGGCGAATAAATCATATTCCAGCGAGAGCTTGTTCCTGTTGGTGAGCTTATTGTCGGCAAAATCCTCGATCGTGCTGAAATCGTTGAATCCGTATTGAACACGTTCCCTGAACTGGATCTCGAAAGCTGCAATATCCACGGAATAGGAGAGATCGCCATGAATACGGTATTTTGTAGCCAGGTTCATCCAGTCGTCACGGAGGATGTAGAAACGGTATCCGGCATCGATCTCGAAATTTTTAAACAATTCGTATTCGAGTCCTGCTGTGAGCAGGGTCCTGTCGTATCGCAGTGAATTTGCACGGAACCGCTGACTGAAATCCAGGCTTGCCTGGAGGTCGTTGGTGAGATCTTTGCTGATATCAACTTCCCACCAGGTGCGGAAATCCTGCTCCTGCCCCTCCGCTTTGGGTGCGATCAGCATCAGCAGCAACATAAAAATTATTAAAACACCGGGCTTCATACGGCTGGTTAAAATAATACTCATCCTTAAAAATTATTCACTCCGGTATTCGTACTTGTATTCCTTGCGTTTCACCAACCTGTCTTTGTGGTCATAATATTTTTTCTCAACCACGAGGCCACCCTTATAGATCCATTCGAATCGTTCTTCCTGTCCGCCCCTGATATTCAGGATGGTTTCCTCCACCTTGTTCCCTTCTGCATCATATTTGTACCTGACCCACAACCTCACTTCTCCCAATTTGTTCATTTCCTTTTCCTCGGTCATATTGCCGCTTCTGTCATATTTCTCGATCCTTTCAATGACCGGTTTCTTCATTCCTTCCTCAATGAAGTATTCATAAACGGTCTGGCTGGTAATTTTATTTTTGCTAATGATCTCTTCGCTCTGGGCATAACCAAATGCCGGCAGTATTGCAAGAACAAACGCAATGATAGTTGAGTTGCGATTCATTTCAATACGAATTTAAAGTTGTTCAATGGTAATTGTTCCCAGGTCAATCTCTTCCCCGTCATCGCTTAACGATACATTTCTTATTTCAGGAATATCCTCGGTTGCACCGGTAACATCTTCAGAGTATGTGAAGATTTCATAATCTCCGGGAATCAGGTTCCTGAACTCAAAATATCCCTTGTAATCTGTACGGATACGCTCATCATAGAATTCGTGGTTGCCGTATCTCAGGTACACCTCGTGTTCCTGGGCAAAGGAAGTATCCTTCACTTCGAGAAAAGGATATTCTGAAGTGTTTTTATAGTTGATCAGCCTGATCACGCCGAAGATCCTCGACGATCCGTCATCGAAATCCAGTGTTTCGGTCTTGTACAAAGTGCCGACATTCATGTCTGTACCGGCATTCAGCTCCACCTTTGCGCTTACAACTGTTTCGACTTCGCTGGTATAGGCCGTATCCCTTGATGTGAAATAAACAGTATAATTACCTGGTTGCAGGTAAAGAAATTCGAATGAACCTGTTGGACCAGACTCCACCCTGTCCCCTATAGTTTCACTGTCACCGAACAACAGGAACACCTGCTCGTCTATCGCAGGTGCTTCACGTATTACCGCGGAATAATCATCGTTGTAGTACCTGGTGACCACCGTCCCGGTGATACTGGAAGTTCCCCCGAAGCCCTCACCCTGGTCACATCCGGCAACAACCATGAGTGCCGCGATGATCAGAATAGCAGTATAATTCCCAAAATGCCTTAACTTCATAGTAATCATATTTTATAGTAGTTTTAAGAATCCGTAAAAATAATAAAAATACAATAGGTTACTTAACAATTCCTTAACACAACATTAAAATAATGCTTCGCGATAAAAAATGATTTCACTTCCTTTTTATAAGAATGAAACCCTGGATGGGTTTGCTGAACTGATGCCATTCTTTGCACTTCAAAATATCCGAAATGATTCCTGTAATAATTCTTTTATAAGCTAAACTGTTGCCAACCAATACCGCGAACTGAATCCCCGGCAAACTTTTTTCCGCCTGGGTTGTTTCTCAACAAACTGTAACCCTTGTGTCAACTTTGTATTATACTGTTTTTTTCAGCATGGGATGCAGATAGCCTGAAACGAATTTCATAACTTGTTCCACAAACCAAAAAACCAAAAAAAATGAAAAAATTCATTCCGCTTATTGTGATCCTGATTTTTCTCTGGTCATGCCAGACCAAAACTTCGGCTGACAGCCAGTTGGAGTCCGATCCCATTACCTTTTCGCTCAGCGAATTGTGGGCCACGGACACCATTATGAAAACCCCGGAATCCGTGCTGTATGATGCAAAAAGGGGCGTCCTGTACGTGGCCAATATGAACCGCACCGAGGAAGGAGATGATACAGGCTTCATTTCCAAACTGGATACCGACGGAACAGTGATCGACATGTACTGGATCGACGGACTGAATGAACCCCGCGGCATGGGCATCCATGGCGACCTCCTGTTTGCCACGGATATGGACCGGCTGCTGGTCATCGACATAGAAAAAGGTGAAGTACAGAAAATGGTGCCGGTTGAAGGCTCCGTCTTTCTGAATGACTTGTCTGTCGGTGAAGACGGCACGGTCTATTTCTCCGACAGCCGGGCGGGGAAAGTGCAGACCTACAAAGACGGGGAGATTGCCGACTGGATCCCGGAGATCAACAGTCCGAACGGACTCTTCGATGAAGGAGAAGAAATCCTCGTGGCTGCATCAGGCGACAGCGAAGTGCGGCTCGTTGACAAGTCTACCGGTGAATACGAAGTAGTTGCCACCGGTGTCGGCGTGGATGGCATTGAGTATACCGGTATCGACGACTATTATATTGTCTCGGAATGGAAGGGCGTGATCCACATGATCGGCAACGACACCATTCAGAAACTGCTCGATACCGAGGCGCAGAAAAAGAATACGGCCGACATCGGCTACAACATGGAGAAGAAGATCGTCTATGTCCCCACTTTCTTCGACAACCGGGTGGTCGCGTACAAGCTCGGGATGGAGGAGTAGGGTGAGGGGGGATTACTGGCGTGATCCCCATTGCAAATGCCATCGGGCATTTCCGGGGATTACTGGCGTGATCCCCATTGCAAATGCCATCGGGCATTTCCGGGGATTACTGGCGTGATCCCCATTGGGGGAGGCCTTGCAACCATTGCACAGACCTGCTCACTGCGTTCACAGGCCTTTTTTTATTTGTTCTCGGCCATCCTCAGGCAGAGCTTGAGGATGGCCTTCGTCCAAATAAAAAACCCGGTCGGTGACCGGGTCTGTGCAATGGTTGCGGTGAGGGGGGGATTCGAACCCCCGGTACCCTAATCGAGTACGCCAGTTTAGCAAACTGGTGGATTAAGCCACTCTCCCACCTCACCGGGATTGTTCTTAAAGCTCGACAAAAGTATAAAAAATCAGTTAAAAAAACTGCATTAAAAAAACAATTCTCTTTCTGAAACAAATTCCGGATATTCCCGGATGATGGAGATCTGAAAATGCAGCAGGGAACTGTGCATGCCCCGCAGCGGAAAGTCTGCATAAAAATATGCAGGCAACCGGAAGAATATTAATTTTACAACGCAAACAGGCACACCAAATGTGTCCTGGTTTGAACACGTTTGCCTTTTACTTGTTTTTCCATAAATAAACCAAACAAAATTACCATGAAGATCATATCGTTGTCCGACGTAGAAAAGAAAAAAGTAAACATGGAGGGCGCCGAAGGTGCCTGGAAGCAGCAGCCACTGGGAAATGCCGATGGAGCACCGGTGTACGCTTATCGCGTGTTCACCGTTGAACCGGGCGGACATACCCCTTTCCACCACCATCCCTATGAGCACATGAACTATGTGATCGAAGGTCATGGTGCACTTGTAAATGAAAAAGGGGAAGAAACACCTTTGAAAGCGGGCGACTTTGCCCTGGTGAATCCTGATGAGAAACACCAGTACCGCAACAAGGACGACAAACCGTTCAAGATGATCTGCGGCGTTCCCAAAGAATTCGAATGAGTTTTTAATTGTACGTTAACAAGGCTGCAGCCCGGCAATCGCTGTCTGAAAAAAACCTGATCCACTGTATATTGAAATTCATTCTCAAGCTCTTCAACAGTTAAGCCTTCAAAGGAAGCTGAACGAGCTGATTCACTTTGTATTAAATGCCATATTTAAGGATTGAAAATGCTGTCGCAGATTTCATTTCGAAAAAAAAACTTCCACGTTTCTGGCTTGCTATTCTTATTCTGAATGTATATCTTTGCAATATACAATTATGAAAAACGTCTTTGCAGATTGTATTGGCTTCGATTGGGATGAAGGAAATTCAGAAAAGAACTGGGTGCTTCATCAGGTGAGCAGAAATGAGTGTGAGCAGGTATTTTTTAATGCTCCCGTCATCGTTGGTGATGATCTACTTCATTCACAATCTGATAAAAGATGGTTTCTTCTGGGTAAGACCCATAACCAGTGTAGGTTGTTCATTGTATTTACGATCAGGGACAGACTGATTCGTATCATTTCTGCCAGGGACATGAGTAAAAAGGAGAAGAGGATATATAATGAAAAAAGCAAATAAAATACCAGTTTTTAAAAACGAAGATGAGGAACGCGCTTTCTGGAGCAAAAATGATGCCTCGGAATATATTGACTGGGATGTCGCGGAAAAAGTAGCTTTCAGTAACCTGAAACCTACAACGAAAACCATCTCCCTGCGTCTGCCCGAATATATTATTGATGAACTGAAGGTGCTCGCACACAAACAAGATGTGCCTTATCAATCGTTGATAAAGATCTTTTTAAAGGAAAGAATTGACCAGGAGCTGCGGCAGGCGCTCTAGATTTGTTCCAGGTGAATCTCTTCTTTCAAATTTCTTGAAATTTAACGCATAATTCACATAGGACCATCAACCCTTTTCCCTGTCACTTGTTGATCATTATAAATCAACAAGTCAGCATCATGAAATTATCATTCACTTTGCTCATCTCAGTTTTTTTCATCACCATTCATCATACGGAATCCCTTGCCCAGCACCAGCACTACCATGCACCAAAATACGAATCCGGTTGGAGCAGTTCAACCTCTCATCCCGATCATATTGTATTGAACCTGGCAGAAGATCCCGCCACCAGCATGAGTGTGACCTGGCGGACAGATACCACGGTGCTCCAGGCAATGGCAGAAATTGCCATTGCCACACCGGCCCCCAAATTCTGGAGATATGCAACAGTATATACAGCCCGGACGGAAAAACTCGACACCAGGAATGTACTCCAGGCAGGGGCAGTCAACCATTACCATTCCGTTACATTTTCCGGCCTGTTGCCCGACACTACCTATGCCTACCGGGTGGGTGACGGAACCCACTTGAGCGAATGGTTCCATTTCAGGACCGCGGCAGACCAGGAAAAACCCTTTTCCTTTCTTTACGTGGGGGATGCCCAGAACAATATTCTGGACCTCTGGGCACGGCTGATCCGGGAAGGATACCGCAAAGCGCCGGATGCCAGATTCATTGTACACGCAGGTGACCTGGTCAACCATGCCCATAATGAACAGGAATGGCACGAGTGGTTCAAGGCTGGCGGATTTATTCACAGTTCCCTCCCCTCCATCCCGACACCGGGCAACCATGAGATGCGATCCCGGACAGAAGCAGAAGAGGCGCAGGGAAAAAGATTCCTGTCTGTTCAGTGGAGACCACAGTTTACCCTCCCTCTGAACGGCGTTAAGGGCCTTGAGGAAACAGTGTACTATGTCGACTATCAGAACACCAGGATCATCAGCCTGAATAGCAACGAGGACCCAAACATTCAGACTGCGTGGCTGGAGGAGGTGCTGAAGAATAATCCCAATAAGTGGTCTGTTGTCACCTACCACCATCCGCTCTATTCCGCTTCGGCACGGAGGGATAATCCGGATTTGCGGGAAGCCTGGAAACCACTTTTCGACAAGTACCGGGTCGATCTCGTACTGCAGGGACACGATCATACCTATGCGCGCGGACATGCACGACCCAATTCAGAAAATATTGTTGATGGAGTCAACAGGCGCAGCAACACAGGTACTGTTTATGTAGTATCTGTCAGCGGGGGAAAAATGTACATCCTCGAACCCACAGGATGGGATGCATTCGACGATGTTGAACAGGATCGCAACGCAGAGAACACGCAGTTGTTCCAGGTAATCAGCATCGACGGTGACCGGTTATCGTATGCCTCCTACACCGCTACCGGGGAACTATATGACGCCTTTGACCTCGAGAAATCCCCGGATGGAAAACCCAACAGGTTCATCGAACGCAGCAACGAAGCCATCCCGGCCAGGTACCACCACAACACCATACCATACAATTAATTACCCGAGCCCCATAACGGCGTAAGGAAAAAATGCGGCCCGAAACTATTCCGGGCCGCATTTGTATACTTTTTATTCATTTCAATCCAAACGGACTGTGCGGAGCTGGCTACTTCGCCAATTCAAAACTCCAGTACTGGAAAGTACCGTCCGCGAAATTATTGTACCGCGAGGTACCCAGTGTACCGGCAAAGGTCTTGAATGATTTACGCAGGATCTTCGGCGCCTTGGTGTCGATCAGGTGCTCCCTGCGCTCTGAATCCTTCTCCAGGGCCGTCACCACATTCTTTGAAATATTGGTCTCGCGCTGCTTCCTGAATTTGCTGCGCGCAATGCGGGCATTGAACTCTTCAAGCTCTTTCGGATAAATCATATCTGCAATCAACAACTTTCCATCATCCTTCAGCACACGGTACACTTCGTTGAAAAAGGCCTGCATGTCGCTGTAACAACGTGCCGATTCCACATTCACAACGAAATCAAATGTATTGTCTTCAAAAGGAAGTTTTTCTGCGATACCGTGTTTGAAAGACAACCCATCGACCTTATAATGGTTGTTGCAAAAAGCAATACTGCTCTCCGAAATATCCATACCGATATAGCTTTCAGGCTTAAAATAACGGGAAATATAGGAAGCTCCGCCGCCTCGTCCTGATCCGACTTCCAGTACCTTCTTCCCCTTGAGGTCGGCACGGTTCACAACATGATCGTACAACTGGATGCAATAACGGTCTGTTTCGTCGCCGTTCACCAGTTTCAGTCTTGGATCTCCGTTCAGACTCTCATACCCGTAGTTCATAAAGTTGGCGGCATTCTCACTGTCATACTTGTTCATTGTCCTGTGCCACCATTGCCACAATGGTTTTCTAAGAGGTTTGGGCAATTCTGCATACTTTTCAACAATTCGTGACATGTTTGTTCAATTTAATTCTACATACCTGTTTTACACTCAGCCCAAACATAGCTGAATAAAACATGGAATGCATTTTTTTGGGACATACAGGCGCTGAAAAGTGATGACTCACCGGTATTTGGGGTGAATGACATTCGCCCTATGCGCGATTCTTGCTGATAAAGAGGTGTTTATTCAGCATCAAGTACATCCTTGATGCCAAGAATATACTGGCGTGAGACTGGAATCTCCTCGTCAATGTCGAGCATCTTGATGCGGTGCCCTTTGTAACTGTTGGTAAGACTTACAATACACGCGGTATTGACAATACAGGTACGGTGACAGCGACGGAAATCAGGCTGGTCGCGCAATGCCTGCTGCATATTCTTCAGTGTATTACGCAATAACTTATGCTCCACCTCGTCGCCAGTCTTATAGTAAATTTCAACATAATTATCGGCCGATTTAATCAGCATGATATCATCGGGCAACAATTCAATCTTGTCTGTTTGCGTGTCTGACATTAATATTACCGGTTCACTCTGCTGCTGCTCAGCATTGGCGAGATCATGTTCAAGCTTGATGTTGCGACGGACGAAATTGAGAAGTTGCTTCCTGAGAGACATATTCACATCAGCAAGCTTCAGGATAATGGAAGGAAATGCCGAGAAAAGGGAGATCACAACAGCACTGGACAGATCCATGTCTACTTTACCCACATAGTGGATGTAGAAAATATTTCCGCAGGCAATGAAGATCCATATCAGGATAATCAATCCCACTTCGTTGCTGATCTTAAGGGATTCTGCACGGATCCTGCTCGTGACTGATACCGGGAGGATAATGCGGAAGACAACCAGGATCAGGAAAGTGATCACCGCGAAACCCAGGGTAAAGATCATCCGGTCATTGAAATCGACCATCTGGAAGTCAAACGGCTGAAAGAACAGTACAAAAAGAAAAATCGCCAGGCTGATCAGCGAAATCAGTTTGATCTGGTACTTTGCATCCTGTGATATATTTTCTTCGTCCACAAATTTGTGCTTTTCAGTTACCACTCAGTATATCCTGTTGTTGTCCGGCCAGCCCAATATTGCATAAAAGTACAAATTTATCCCGGTAATTGAAGAAATATCCAGCGTATCTGTCAATTCCGCGATACTTCGACCAGACTTAAGGGTCCTGCGACCTGTTCCCTGAAATCTTTTTCAGGGAGCTGAGAACTGGGCCATGGAATCTTGGTCTGGGCCATTAGAACTGTGATATGGACCCTTGTTCTGGGACCTGCCCGCAGCAATCCCCGGGACAACCTGTCAGCCCTTCCAGATCGTCTTGACATTCACAAACTCCCGGATGCCTTCTTCCGACAATTCACGTCCATAGCCTGAAGTTTTCACACCGCCGAAGGGGAGCCGCGGATCGGATTTAACAAGTCCGTTCACAAAAACAGCGCCTTCATTGGCCTCATGGATAAACAGTTCGGCTGATGCCTCAGACTGTGTAAAGACCTGCACCCCCAGCCCGAATTCCGACTGGTTGGAAAGTGCCAGGGCATGTTCCCTGTCATCGGCTGCTGTTACAGCGAATACCGGGCCAAAGGTTTCTTCATCGAATACCGGCATCCCGGGTTGCACACCGGTAAGGATGGTCGCCTCATAGAAAGTTTTCTTCTTCCTGCCACCTGTCAGCAGCGTCGCCCCTGCCTGAATGGAATCATCTACCTGCCCTGCGATCTCATCTGCCTGTACTTCTGAAACGAGGGGCGCCAGCGTTGTGTTCCTGTCAGACGGATCTCCTTGTTTCAGCTGCGCCACACGTTCCTTTAACATTTCGACGAATGTGTCGTGAATATCCTTTTCCAGGATAAACCGCTTTGCCGCGATGCAACTCTGCCCGGCATTGATCAGCCTGGCTGTCATGGCCGTATCTGCAGCTTTTTCAAGGTCTGCATCTTTCAGCACCACGAATGCGTTGCTGCCGCCCAGCTCCAAAACCGATTTCTTGATATGCCTGCCTGCAGCTGCTGCCACCGCTGCCCCTGCAGAGGCACTGCCAGTGAGGGTCACAGCCTTCACCCCGGGATGCTCAATCACCTGCTGCACTTTGGATGAGCTTATCGCCAGGTTTTGGAAAACATGGAACTCGAAGCCGGCATCATAAAAGACTTCTTCGATCACTGCAGCGCATCCCTGCACGTTGGAGGCATGCTTCAGCAATGCTGTATTTCCTGCCATCAATGCGGGAGCCGCAAACCTGAACACCTGCCAGAACGGGAAATTCCAGGGCATCACAGCCAGCACGGGACCAATGGGCTGGTAGACCACGCTGCTGCGCTTCGCATCCGATCCGATCATGCGCTCTGATAAAAACACCTCCGCATGGTCCGCATAATATTCACACACCCAGGCACATTTTTCCACTTCGGCTTCCGCCTCAACGATCAGCTTTCCCATTTCGGAAGTGATGGTCCGGGCAAGCGCTTTCTTGCGATCTTTCAGGATGGCAGCGACATTCATCATACGCTCTTTCCGCAGTGCAAAAGATTTCTTCCGGTAAACATTGAATTGCTCTCCGGAATAAACGATCTTCTGGCCAATCTCCACATCCGATAGCTCGGTCAGACTCGATATCTCTTGTAAAGTGAAAGGATCAATACTCTTCAGGTGGTTCATAAAACGTAGTTTTTTGGGTTTACGCGTCCAGGCTTCCGGCATTCCAGACCAGGATTCCTGGTCATGGCGATCCATCCAACCTGTATAATAAAAAACAACCGGGAAACATAATCGTTCACTCCGGGCACCCGGAATTTCCCGGGCTTCATCACATGCTACCCCGCCAGTTTCCGTTGTCCACCCTGACTGCACAGTGCTTCCTGTTGCCGAACACCATGCTGTCTCTTTCCTTCAGTTGCGCCCATTTAACAGAACTACTCTTCTCTGTTCCTGTTGCTGAACATGATGTTCTTCCCTTACCTTCAGATTGCTCCTTTCCAACAGAACTACTCCTCCTCCTTCCAGTCAGTGATCAGAATACCTTCCCCGTGCTTTCGCACTTCGAGCTTCTGCTTCTGTTTCCAGCCCAGCTCACGTATCAGGTGCTTGGGTAGGATGATGGAATAACTGGAGCCTCCGGCCCCCTTCGACAAACTGCGAATGTGCTCTTCTTCAAAAATTCTGCGTGCCATATTATATATATTTAAATAATTATATTAATAGTTAGATTAATAAGTAAATAAATATATATATAATAGTTCATGTATCAAAATTCATTCTTAGGAAGGCGCTGCATGAAAACTTTTACTTCCACTGTATTGTTACTAAGCAAACAGATTATTAATCATTTTCAATTAAATTTGGGTTTGCCGCAGGTATCGTTGGCAGCCTGGTTGCTATGATCAGCAACACCTGGTATGTTGGTCACAACATACGGCACAGCAACCGGATCAGTCATTTTAACGACACATAGTATGCTGGCCACAACATACGACACAGCAACCGGATCAGTCATTTTAACGACATATCGTATGGAATCTTACGAATAATGGAAACGGATAAAACAAAAGAAAACAGGAACAGGGTACTTGTATATTTCGTACATCCCACCCCGCACAAATCAAGGCTCAACAGTGCGATGCTTCAATCAGTGGAAGAACTTAAGGATGTGACTGTCAGGAAACTGTACGACCTCTATCCCGACTTTCATATCGATATCAAGCTGGAGCAACAGCTGCTTATGGAACACCATGTGATCGTCTGGCAACACCCGTTTTACTGGTACAGCGCCCCGCCATTGCTCAAGGAATGGATCGACCTGGTGCTGGAACACGGCTTTGCCTTCGGTCACGAGGGAAACGTGTTGAAGGGCAAAAAGGTCCTCACTGTCACCACTACCGGCGGAAGACAGGATGCATACAGGGAAGACGGGAGAAACAATTTCACCATGAGGCAGTTGCTTGCACCGTTCGAGCAGACTGTTAACCAGTGTAAAATGACCTACCTGCCCCCTTTCATCGTGCACGGATCCCTGCTCATCGACGAGGAACACATCCGCAAGGCTGCAACGGATTACAGGAAGATCATTGTTTTATTGCGGGATAAAATATTCAGCAACAATGAATTGCAGAAAACAACCTATATAAACAACCTGCTGGACTTACCAATATAACCTGTTGTACTGAACCATATAACCTGCAGGACTGAATCATAAAACCTGCTTGACTATACGAAATAACATACTGAACGCATCCATATAACCTTTTGGACAAAAACATAACAACATGCACGATCAGAGTTTCTTTTTCCAGGCGCTGGTATACCTGACCGCAGCCGTCATCTCGGTCCCGATCGCAAAGCGACTGGGATTTGGCTCCGTACTGGGCTACCTCGTGGCCGGAATCATCATCGGACCGTTTGTGCTCGGACTCATCGGGGAAGAGGGAGAGGATGTCATGCACTTCGCCGAATTTGGCGTGGTGATGATGCTGTTCCTGATCGGGCTGGAACTGCGCCCAAGCCTGCTCTGGCAAATGCGCAGGTCCATATTCGGACTCGGTGGACTTCAACTGTTGGTCACCACGACACTCATCGGGGCAATTGCACTGGCGTTCCGTCAAACCATCAATGAAGCACTTGCCATCGGGCTGATCCTGGCACTTTCATCTACCGCCATGATCCTGCAAACCCTGGTGGAACGCGGACAAATAAAAACATCGGCCGGACAGGCTTCTTTCTCGGTACTGCTCATGCAGGACATTGCGGTGATACCGATCCTGGCACTGCTGCCGCTGCTGGCTTCTGAAATACATGGCGCAGGGGCCGCCGGTCAACACGACGAAGCTGTGAGGACTTTTGCAGGAATAGCCATCGAGGGATGGTTCAAGGTGGGACTCATCCTCGTCGTAATCACCGGGATCGTCCTGGTAGGAAGATTCCTGTCACGCTACATCTTCCGGTTCATTGCCCAGACGGGTCTGAGGGAAATATTTACCGCTACCGCACTGCTGCTCATCGTGGCCATCGCAGTGGTGATGGACCTGGTGGGACTCTCTCCTGCCCTCGGGGCGTTCCTGGCGGGTGTGGTGCTGGCAGACAATGAATACCGGCACGAACTGGAGGCGAATATTGAACCCTTCAAGGGACTTCTGCTGGGACTGTTCTTCCTCGCTGTCGGGGCAAGCATTGACTTCAACCTGCTGCTCAACCAGCCCGGACTGATAATTGCTTTGCTGGTCATCCTGATCGTGGTAAAATTCATCGTACTTTTCCTGCTGGGCCGTGCGTTCAGACTGCGCGGCGGACAGGGTATGCTGTTTTCCCTTGTCCTGGCACAGGGCGGGGAATTTGCCTTTGTATTGATCTCCTATTCCATGCAAAACCAGGTCCTCAGTCTGGAAGCCTCAGGAATCCTGCTGATCGTCGTGGCGCTCTCCATGGCTTCCACACCGCTGCTGTTGCTCCTGAATGAAAAGTTGATCCTGCCTATGATGGAGGATAGCACCAATGAACAGGTGGCAGACGTGATCGACGACGGGGAAACGCCCGTGATCATCGCAGGCTTCGGCAGGTTTGGCGTGGTCGTTGGCAGGTTGCTCATTGCCAATGGCTTCACCGCCACGGTGCTGGACGATAATCCTGACAATATACAGGTACTTAGAAAATTTGGATTCAAGGTATATTACGGGGACGCCACGCGTCCCGGGTTGCTGCATGCCGCAGGATGTGATACCGCAAAAGCACTGGTGATCGCAGTGGATGACATATCGAAGGCACTGAAGATTGCCGACCTTGCCCAGCGGGATTACCCCCACCTTGAACTCATCGGGAGGGCCGTGAGCAAGCAGCATGCCTATGAGTACCTGAAAAGAGGCATCACCAATTACGAACACGAAACGTTCAGTGCCTCCCTGCACGTGGGGATCAAAACACTGGTGAAGCTTGGTTTCAATCCCTACCAGGCGCACCGGGCGGCAAAAATTTTCAGGCACCATAACAACGCCATCGAAAAGGAACTCTTCAAACACTATGAGGAGGACGAAAAGAAATACCTCAGTGAATCCATGCGGTTCGCCAACGAACTCGAAGACCTCCTGAAATCAGAAATGCAACAGTCCATCCATGCCTTTGACACCGCCTGGGACAATACCTCGCGGCGTGAAGAAGCAGCAGAAGCAGCCGCACAAAACAATAGTGAAAGTGCCGGAAAAAAGTAATCCGGACAAACCCCTCCTTCCCCTGGAGCGCGGCAGGTGAAGGGAACAACCAACCTCCCTCCCTGCATTTTGCATCCGCAGGATTTGGCAGAACTGCAAACAACAGGCAGAAGGCGTCTTTGCGGCCGGAACCGATCAATTGAAAGGAAATTTGCAAGAGGAACGGATCTTTGGATGGAATCTGCGTATCCTGAACGGATCAATTGAATAAATCTGCCTGTCAAGGGCATTGCCGCGAAATGACTTCCATTTACAGGAACCGCTCCCTTTTCTGGAGGTTCAGCAGTCCGGACAGGATGAACCCCACACTGGTCAGCCCCATGAAAAGCCTGTTCTGACGAATGGTTTCCTGCCATACCAGGTCATTGACATCCCGGGGAATGTTGAACGGGTTCAGGAAGATGTTCCACTTCGACCCCTCCAGGGGTTCGCCCAGGATCAAAAAAGCCAGCCCGATGACAACCATGATCACTGCGGCAGCGTTGCCGCTCTTCACCAGCGTGGAGATCATGAACCCAAGCGAGGAGGTGAACAGCACGAGCACCATCAGCTGGAAAACCATCCTGAACAGCGGGAAACTCATTAACGCATAATACGCGATCGATGCAAACGGGATCAGCAGGATGAACACCAGTACCAGCACCATGAAAAACCGCAATAACCAAACCTTGTAGCGGTAATCGGGTATACCGAAGATGATTTCCAGGGTCCGCTGGTCCGCATCATTCTGAATACCAAAGGCCGTCGGGTAAAAGACCAGCAGGATAGCCGGAAAGAGGAGGATGCCGTAGATATCGCCCAGGTCCATCTCGCTGTCCTCGAAGGCCATGATCGTTCCGAACAACAGGAAAAAAATCAATGCGGCCAGTATGAAATAACCGAATTTTCCGCCGAAAATGATCCGCATGTTGTACTTTGCCAGGCGAAACAGGTTGATGATGAAAGATTTGTATCCCAGCATATTCCTTTAATTTTCTTTGTTTTTCTGCAGCAACCACAAATAGGCATCCTCAAGCATCGGCACCTCCGGCGATGCCCCTTCAAAGGGTTGCTTCCCTGAAAGACAGCGCGCCCGCACCCTGCTGCCGTCCCGCATGTGGTGAATGATCACTTTGTCACGCGTTTCTTCTTCAAATGTGCCTGCGTCGAGGGAAACTTTCCACACCCTGCCCCGGGCCAGGTCCGTCATCTCAGCAGGTGTCCCGCTGAACAGCACCTCTCCCCTGTTGATCACCGCCATGGTGGTACAGGAACTGGAAATGTCCTCGATGATGTGGGTGGAGAAAATAACGATCCGGCTGCGGCTCAGCTCCACCAGCAGGTTCCTGAACCGGATCCGCTCCCTGGGATCCAGTCCGGCAGTGGGCTCATCTACCACCAGGATCCGCGGCAGGTGCAGCAATACCTGGGCAATCCCGATCCGCTGCTTCATCCCGCCAGAATAGGTGCCGATCTTCTTTTTCCGGTGCTCCCACATATGGACCGCCTCCAGCACCTCGCGGATCCGCTGCTCCCGGGTCTCCACATCTGTGATCCCCTTCAGCATCGCCTGGTAATCCAGGTACGCCCATGCCGACATGTTCTCGTACATGCCGAATTCCTGCGGCAAATAGCCGATCAGCCCCTGCAACTCTTCCCTGCGCTCCTGGGTATCGATCCCGTTGATCCATATCTTCCCGTAGCTCTGGTCCAGGATCCCGCAGATAATGCGTATCATAGTGGATTTCCCGGCACCGTTGGGACCGAGCAATCCGAACATCCCCGTTCCGATCTCCAGGGACACCCCTTTCAACGCCTTGAAGGTATCCCGGCGGCTCCCGATACCGGGGATCAGCTGCACCAAAAGGAAAAACCAGCGGAATATTTTCCTGACACACTTTGCATCAAAACCGGACTCCCTGACACGCCGTGCCACATGATCCGTGGCAAGCACCAGGTACCAAACGGTTCCGGTAAAAACAGACAAAAAAGTATTGTCCCATGTACCAAAGAACATAAGGAGCACAACGATGGGCCCTGCATACTGAATGACGCGCTTCAGCCAGGAGAGCCATCGTTGGGTGTAATATTTCCGGAAACTATCAATAATAATAAGTACATACCCGTAAACAATGACCGATGTGACCCACTGCCAGAAACTGCTCACCAGGTAAAACCACGAAAAGTAGACCAGGAAAGCCAGCAGCGGGACCTGCCACACCAGGGCATCAACATTCGGCCGGACAAAAGACCGGCGACCATCAGAGCGACCACTATCAGCACTACTGCCGTCGGAGCGACCGCCATCAGCACGACCACCACCGGACAAGCTTCCGGACCCCTCTCCTTCAGTGATGCCGCCGGAACGACTGTCTCCGGGGAAATTGCCGGACGCCATATCATCGGACAGGCCATCGGAAACGCCACCGGTCCGGGTGCCTCGGCGCACCAACTGCCTGCGCCTGCCGGATCTGAACTCCCGAACAACCTTGCTTTCCCTGCCGTAGATCTTCACCAGGTTGGCGATCTCGATCCGCAGCTCCTCTTCATCCGGAATGATCCGCTCCGTGGCCTTCCGCAGGCTGCTTGCCACAAACCAGTACCCAAGCGGGATTCCCACCACAACGAGCAGCCAGGCAGCAACCCGCCACATGAACGGATCCACGAAATACTGTACCAGCACGATCCCGGCCACCTCCAGCACCACCAGGCTGATCCGCGTCAACAGCCTGAGACTGCGGAACCAGGCCATCGTCTGCTCCAGTCCGTTGTACAGCATCGGGATGAATACCAGTGTCAGCACGGTACTTACACTCAGTCCGCCAATCACCGTGATGGCAAACGGGGGACCAATTGCTTTCACGTATTCGGCCTGCCCCATGGCCAGCGGGACCATGGCCACACAGGTGGTGATGGTGGTGATCAGGATGGGACGCACGCGCGACATTCCCCCGAGCATGATCGCCCGGTGCTTCCTGTACCCACGACTGCGCAAAATATTGATAAAATCGATCAGGATAATGGCATTGTTGACCACCACTCCCAGCAGGATCATGAACCCCATGAGGGTGTTGGCATTGAACAGGGAGTTGCCGGTAACGGTGAGCAGGAAGAAGGACCCGATGGCCGCAAACGGGATCGAAAGCAGCAACACGAATGGGGTCACGAACGACTCGAAGATCGCTGCGAGAATCATATACACCAGCAACAGGGCTATGATGAACAGCGACCGGAACGCATCCAGCCCGGAATCCTCCTGCACCATTTCCAGTGCTACTCCGGAGGGGATGTTTGCGTTTTCAATGACATCAGCGATTTCAGTGCGTGCATATTCCAGCAGCTCATTGGATTCGTAGACATCCTCCTCGAAACGGTAACGCAGTTCCACCCGCTTTTCCTGGTTGATCCGCGATATCTCCCGCATCCCGCGGGCAAAATAAACATCGGAAATGCTTTGCAGCTCATAGCTGCTTTCCTGTTCGGCATCCGGAATATCCAGTTCCCGCAGCTCCGTGATGGTCTTGTCCGTGCGCTCCTGTTCGTCAGCATCATCGTAGCTGATCACGATCTCGTATTCCTCGTCGTCCTGGCGGAAAGTCACACCCGAACCGATCTGATTCTGGAACACGCCCAGTTCCTCACGCACTTCACTGACCGTGATCCCGTAGTCCGACATCAGCAGGCTGTTCAGGTCCAGGTGCACCTCGGGCTGGTTTTCCCGCACCGAGATCCTGACCGACCGGATATTATCCAGCTCCTCCAGGTAGGACTCGATATCCTCTGCCACTTCCACCATCAGCTCAAAATCCTGGCCTTTCATCACAAGGTATTCTTCGTCTTCCCCGATCCCCATCAAACGCTGGAACCCCGATGTCCCGCCGGCATTGCCACCCCCGCCGCCCCTCGACCCCCCGGAGCTCTCCGATGCCGAGGTGGCAATGTCGGCAACCTCAATATCTTCCAGCTTTTTCATGATGTCAGATTGTATCTCGCTGAAGGACCGTTTGTTCACCGACCGGTAATCCTCCTTCAGCAGCAGGGAAACCATCGCCTCCTCTTCCTCGATGCTGGAGATGACCTCCTTCCCTTCCTCCACTGCCATGAGCACCTGCTCGATCCGTACCACCACTTCATCGGTGGCTTCCAGCGTTGCCCCCGTGCGCATGGTTACATACAGGTCGATCTGGTCGGTTTCCAGTTCACTCAGCTGGTTGACGGAGACCGACAAGGAAATCAAAATGGTGGCAAAGAAAAGCACCACCACCCCGATGATCACCGGCCCGGGATTGCGCATGGCGGTCTTCAGCAAAGAGAGGTAGAAACTGATGCCACGGTTATCCATCGACACTTCCTTGTACACCGCTTTCTCTGTCCGCCTGCTGCGTGTAATGATTACATGCACCACCATGGGGATCAGCAGCAGGGAGACCAGCAGCGATACAATGAGGGTGGAGATGATCGACACCCCGATGTGTTTTCCGAACAACCTGATCAGGAAATCGGAAGAGAACAGGAACGGGACAAAAACCGCGATGGTGGTGAGCGTTGCGGCCACGATGGCACGCCATACCTCCCTGGTGCCCTGAACCACGGAAGCAGTGTTTCCCATGCCGGCGGACCTGAGCCGGTAAATATTTTCCAGTACCACGATCGAGGTGTCCAGCAACATCCCAACAGCCAGGGCGATACCCATAAGGGTAAGCGAGTTGATGGAGATGTCGGCGGCAAAAAAGAAATTAAACGCTGTGAAGACCGAAACCGGCATGGCCAGTGCGACGACCACCACGAGGCGGATATTCCGGAGGAACACCCACAACACGAAAACCGCCAGCAGTCCGCCAAGGAGCGCCAGGTTGATGATCTGGTCGATATTGCTTTCCATGGTCTCCGCCGTGTCGTCCTGGATAATGATCTCAATCCCGAACAGTGCATTGGCCCTGTTCAGCTGACTGATCCTGTCCCGCACTTCATGCGACAGGTCAATGATATTGGCCTGGGCATCGTGCACCACCTGGATCGATACGGCATCCATCCCGTTGATGCGGCTGATGCTCTCCTCCTCCTTTTCTCCATAGAAAACCGTCGCGATATCTTTCAGCTGCACCGCGTTCCTGCCCTGTCCGACCACCAGTTCCTCGATCTGGGAGATCTCGTCATATTCAGCATTGAGGTACACGAAATAGCGGAGCCCCTTCTCCCGGATCATTCCCCCGTACTGCCGCAGGTTCATATTGCGTGAAAGGACATTCCGCACCCGTGAAGGGGAGATGCGGTAGGCATCGCACATTTCCCTGTTGAGGATGATGTCCACCGATTTCTGCCTGCCCCCGTAAACGTTCACCGTCGCCACGCCTTCGATATTCAGCAGTTCGGGCGTGATATGCTGGTCCACGAAATTCCGTACCCGGTCGACCCCTCCCTCTCCCAGGGCCTGGAGGTTCATCAGGATACTGGTCCTGGTCTCGGTATCTACCTTCTCCACCTGGAGTGTAAATTCTTCCGGAAGGGTGTGGCGGAGGGCAGCGATACGCTCATCCAGCTTCAGGTAGGCATATTTCAGGTCCGTGCGCTTTTCATAATAGATCACCACGATCCCCCTTCTTCGTCCTGCGGTGGACTCGATCCGCTCGATATTATCGAGGGCTGCCACTGCGGCTTCCACCGGGATGACTGCCTCCTGCTCCATGTATTCAGGGGTCATATCGTTCCGCGCGTTCACCTGGACAAACAATACGGGAAGATCTGCATTGGGAATGATTTCCATGTTCAGCTGCTGGTACGATATATATCCCAGCATCGTGGTGGCCACGAACACCATGGAAATAAGTACTTTCCGCTGTATGATAAAATGTTTATTCACTTTCCTCCGTGTTCATTTGTGCGCGTTTGGGTTCCAGTCGTGCCAGCAACATGTATATACTCGGGATCACCACCAGGGTCAGCAGCGTGGAAGTGACCAGTCCGCCAATCACCGCCAAGGCCATGGGTGAACGCAGTGAAGCACTTTCACCGAACCCGAAGGTCAGCGGAAGCAGCGCCAGGATGGTGGTGAGTGTGGTCATGATGATCGGGCGGATCCGCCGTTGTCCAGCCGCAATAATGCTATCCTTCAGGGCCATCCCTTCTCTCCTGAACTGGTTGATGGCATCCACAAGGATGATGGAATCGTTGACTGCGATACCCACCAGCATGATGATACCGATGATGGCCATGATATTCAGTGCCTTTCCCATGATGAAGAAGACCGCCACGGCACCCACCACGGCCAGCGGGACAGTGAGCAGGATCGTGAACGGATGCAACAGGCTCTCAAATTGTGCTGCCAGCACCATGTACACCAGCACCAGGGAGAGCAGCAGGGCAAACAACAGATTGCCGACCGAATCCTTGCGCATGGCCTCCTCACCGGATATCCTGTAGGTGTAATCGGGGGGGAAATCCATCTCCGACAGTGCAACTTCGATCAACACTGCCATCCGGTCAAGCGGAACATCCTCCGCCAGGTCGGCGGTAATCTCGACAATCCTGTTCTGGTTGTTGTGAAGGATCTCCCTGGGCGCGGTGCCGATTCTGATATCCGCCAGTTCCCGCAACAGCACCGTGGCATTGTTCACCTCGATGGTAAGCATTTCCAGCTCCCGCAGCGAGAGTTCGCCGAGCTTCACGGTAATGTCCGTCAGCTCCCCCTTCACATTCATTTCACCGGCATCAACGCCCTGGAGCTTTTCACTCACCCTGGTAATCAGCGTGTTCACATCCACATTCATCAACCCCGCCTGGTAGCGGTCGATGAGAATTTCGACTTCGGGGGCTCCGCCTTCAATGGAAGATGCAATATTGTAAACACCTTCGATGCCGTGCAGCTTTTCCATGACAGGCAGGGTTAGCTGTTCCAGCACCTCCATATCCTTCCCCCGGAGTTCAACAACCAGGGGTGCTCCCGCGGTACCGAGAATGGTCTGCAGTGCCGTCTCCTCCTGCCTGAACCGGACCATATAATTCAGCGCACCGTCGTAATAGGACGAAAGTGTGGTGATGACCGCAGCAGTATTCGCGGCGCCTTCATCCTTCAGCAGCACCTTGATCGTGGCCATGTTCTGGTCATCGAATACATTTTCACCCCCGGAAGCCAGTCCGGAAGCAGGGCCGATCTCACTGTAGATCATCTCCACAGCATCGCCGGCGACGCCGCGGATGATTTCTTCCATGGACTGTACCGCTCCCATGGTCCGTTCCAGCCTGGTTCCCTCCGGCATCCGCGGGTCGACATAAAACTCCCTTGCATCCGTGCGGGGCATGAACTCACTGCCGGTCTGTTTCAGCATGAACCAGCCACCTGCCATCAGCAGCGCAGCACCGAGCAGTACCCAGACATTCCGATCAAGGATCCGCCCCAGCAACCTTCCGTAACCTGTAAATTTTACCGAGCTCCTGGCTTTCCCGGCAAAGGGGTGCCTTTTCCGGTAAAGGCGGAAGTAGAGCATGGGGATGATCAGGATGGCAACGAACAGCGAACACAGCAGCGAGAACGCCACTGTGATCGCCTGTTCCCTGAACAGTTCACCTGAAGCACCATGCAGGTACACGATGGGAATAAATACCACGATGGTGGTGAGCGTAGATGCAATGATCGCACCTCCCACCTGTGAGGTGCCGGACACCGCCGCATCGTCGGTTGATTTCCCGGCTTCGTGGTTCCTGAAAATATTTTCCAGCACCACGATGGCATTGTCCACCAGCATCCCCGCACCCAGCGCCAGTCCTCCCAGCGTCATGATATTCAGGGTAAGACCGGTGAAATACATTAATACAAAAGTGGCAATGATCGATATGGGAATGGCGATGCTGACAATGGCCGTGGGACCGATGCGCCGGAGGAACAGCATCAGGACGAATACCGCCAGGAGGATCCCCCCGATCAGGCTGTCACGCACCTCGCCGATGGCCCCGGAAATAAAGTTTCCCTGGTCCTCAACAACCGTGAATGTGTATCCCGGCAGTGCCTTTTCCATCTCTTCCAGGGCCTCCCGCAGATCATCCACCGCCTTCACCGTGTTGTACCGCATCTCCTTGTAGATACTGAGCCCGATGCAGGCCGCTCCGTTCAGGGTGACCGCGTTTTCCTGCTCCTTGGGACTGTAGGATACGCTGGCCACATCACGGAGCAGGACCGGGACACGTTCTCCCTCCTCCCCCGAAGGAGCCATGCGGATGATCACATCCTTGAGGTCGCTGATTTGCTCCAGTTCACTCAGGCCCCTGACAATGTACCGCCGCCCCATCTCAACGATGGAACCCCCGGAAATATTCTGGTTATAGCTGTTGATCCTTGCTGTAATGGTAGCCAGGTCAATATTGTAGGATTCCAGGAGGTAGTCACTGGTCTCAATGAGGACCTCCATCTCCCCGGCACCATCCACCGATACATCCGCAATCCCTTCCAGCCTGATCAATTCATTGCGCACATAATTCCCGGCCACACTCCTGAGTTCATCAAGGTTGCTGTGCTCCCGGTGCCTGAATGCCACAAGCATCACCGGGTCGGCATTCGGATCGAACTGCGTGATGTTCATTTCATCCAGCTCCTCGTCCTGGTTAAAGACCGCAAGCGCCTTGGACAGGTCCAGGAAGGCCTCGTTCATATCCTTCTCCCATGCATACTCCACCTCGATCTGCGCCACTCCCACCCTGGAAACAGAAGCAACATTGACCACACCGCTCTGGCGGATGGCCAGGGCCTCGATCCTGTCGACGAACCGGTCCTCCATCTCCTCCGGGGGACGTTCACCGGAACGTATCTCCACGAATAGCCGCGGACTGTGCAGGTTGGGGAACAGGTCGATCCCCAGCTTGCCGAAGGAGATGTACCCCAGCAGCAGCGTGGCAAGGATGATCATGCTGACCGTGACAGGGTATCTGACAGAAAAACGGGTAATGGATTGTAACATGGTCTGCAGTTTAGATGGCTACCTGATGATCCGGACCTTCGAATCGTTCCTGAGTGTCTCAAATCCTTTACTGACGATGCTTTCCCCGACTTCCAGGCCGGTCGTCACCTCGATCTGCGCATCGTTTTCCAGTCCCGTGGTGATGAACCGGGCCTTTGCCACACCCTTGTCCACCACGTACACCATCTGCTGCCGGTTGAATGTGATGATAATATCCCTGGGGATCACGATGGTCTGCTCGGAACTGTTCACTACCATGTCGGCCCTGACAAACATCCCGGGCAACAGGATCCGCTTGCTGTTATTCACCTCAACAAAGCATTTGAATGTCCTCGACTCGGGGTCGATCTGGGGTGAGATCTGGGTGATCTGCCCGATGAGGGTATCCCCGGGATTGGTGTAACTCGTTATATACACCTTGAAGCCCTGTTCAATGTTCCCGTAGTACTTTTCCGGAAGATTGGTCTCCAGGTAGAGCGCGTCGTAATCGATCACCTTCACCAGTTCCGTTCCATTGGGGATCTGCGACCCTTCTGTGAAATAGGTCAGGTCGGATATCACACCGGTAAAAGGCGCGTTGACCGACATCTTTGCCAGGTTGATCTTGCCGGCCTCGATGTCGTATTCGGTATTGATCAGGTTGATCTCCGCATTCTTCAGTTCACGCAGCGTTGCGCCCCCTTTTTCATAGAGCGATTGCTGCTTCTCGTACTCCTGTTTCGAGATCTCGTAATCCACTTCCTTCGACTTGAGCCGGAGTCCGTTGTAATACTCCTCATCCTCCAGCCTGATGATGGTGGCCCCGGCTTTCACGCGGTCACCAATGGCATATTTCCTTCCGGTTGCCGGGTTGACCTGGAGCCTGTACTCCCCGGAGATCTCCGAATTGAGCGTCGCCTCTTTCATGGCATTTACCGTACCGGTGGTATTGATAAATTCCTCGATATCCGCAGTGGAAACCTCGGTTACACCCACAGGCACTTCAATGTCGGTGGTCACCTCCATCTGCGACTGCTTGCAGGACGGAAACAGGATCATGATGAGCCATGTGGAAACGGTAAAAACTTTCAGATTCTTCATATCGTTCATATTTGTAGCTGGTATTCTTTATGAGTTCTTTTGATATTGTATACTGGTTCTCTACATGTAAATTAGTAATGGTTGCGCGCTCATTTCAATGCATCCGTCCGGTTCAGCGCTTCAGGAATGATGGGCTGCTGTGTTTCAAAGTCAAATAAGGACTGTATTTTCAGGTTGAGCAGTTCCACTTTGTAATCGATGATGGCATTGGTAAGCGACATTTTCGCTTCCGACAACTGGTTCTGGTACATCCCCAGGTCGAGGCTGGTAAGATCGCCGTTCCGGTACCGCTCCAGGTTGATGTCGTAGGTCAGCTGGGCATTCTCCACGGTCATCCGCTGAATCCCGATCTGGTTCTCCAGGTTTTTCAGGCTCCTTACAACTGAGCGTATATTTACCTTGATATCGATCTGTTCCGTTTCGTATTCGATCTCAGCACTCTTCAGACTGGCCTCGGCAGCTTTGATCTCCGACTTGCGCTCCCCCCAGTCGAAAATCGGGATATTCAGTGTGAGTCCGACACTCGGGGTACTCGTCGGTTTATCGAACAGGTTCTCCAGGCGTTCCTCGTTGGACTGCACCCCGAGGGAGGCCGTCACGGAACCGGTAAATTCGTTGACCGACCTGGACTGGACCAGGCTGAATGTGGCATTTTCAATATCGATCTCCCGCTGCCTCAGTTCCATGCGGTTGGACAGCGCATGACTGATGGCCATTTGCTGGTCCACGGCCACGGTGTCCGCCCGCACATCGGTGATGATCAGGAATTCTTCTTCCAGCGGCATGCCGGTCAGCACCTTGAACTGGTCCTTCCGGTTCTGCAGGTTCAGATCTGCATTGTACACCGAAGACCGGCTGGTGGCCAGGTTCACTTCCGCCTGGTAGAGTTCTTCCAGGGCCAGCAGGCCACCCTCCACTTTGTTGCGTATGATGTCGTAACTCTCCATGTTGTTCTTCAGCTCCTCTTCGGCAATGGAGAGCCGCATCTGGCCGGAGTATACGGAATAGAACTCCTGTGCCACGTCACGCTCCAGCGAAAGGCGGATCAGCAGGTACCTGAGCAGCGCCGACTCATACTCCAATTCCATGGTCTGCAGTTCCATCTTCGTACGGTTGTAGGTAAAGATAGGCTGGGAAACAGACAGGTTCAGCCGGTTATTGAATGTCCTGGACACCGGATCCAAAGCGAGGGCTGATTCGGTAAAGCTGTAATCATAGGAAAACTGGTTCCGCAGGGTGATGGTCCCGTCGGTGGGAAGGAACCGCTGGCTCACGGTAAAGGTTCCCGCCGAAGAGGCCGACTCGTTCAGGAACCATTCGCTGGTCTGCTGGTCGAACCGGTTGGTTTTCTGGTATTCGAACGGGTTGAGCGTTACCCCGAACTGCGATTTGAGCCTGGCGCGCTGTGCATTCAGCCGTTCCTGGCTCCGCACCAGTGCCAGCTCGGTCTGTCGCATGTTCGGACTGTTGGCCATGGCAATCTCCATGGCCTTGTCCATATTCAGGAGTTCCTGGGCGGACATTACGTTGCTGACCAGTAGAATTATTCCTGCCAGCGCTATGCTTTTCTTTTTCCTGCCTGTCATCATATCAGGTTTGATCATTATTTATTTTTTACGTTCCCTGTGCAATTACGGTTATTCTTTCGGCACCCATTTCACCGCATCCGCTACTACCCTTGATCCATTGGTATTGTTGGTGAGTGTCACCTCAGCGGTATCTGCCGGAAAATGAAAGGTACCCAGCAGGTTCCATCCGTCTTCAGGACGGTCCAGTGCGAATTCAACCTCTTCCGTTCCTTCGTTGGAGGCAACCGTATAATGGTACACGGTCCCCCGGTCGGCAAATTCAGGTCCGCCTGGTCTGCCACCTCCCCCCATGCCGCGTCCTTCACCCCGCCCTCGTCCCGAAGAACCTCCAAGCATGGCCGATACGGGGATATATACATGCACTTCATAAAAGCCAGCCTGCTCCATCATGGTGTGCCACCTGGCTGTATTGCTGCCGTCACCGCTCCGCACCACCAGGGCCGATCGGATGGTCTGACCGAACATCGCCGAATGGGCCACCGGGGTCCACGTGGCAGGGGTCCACCAGGGATTCATGGTGTGGTAATTGATCCTGTCATTTTCCTCCTTGCGGGAATCGATGAATTTCTTGACCTTGCTTTCGTTGGAAACCGACACGAAGGAGAAGCCCCGATCCTCGTTATCCACCACGATCTCTCCCTCCGTGTACATATTCACCGCTGTCTCAGCATCACGGGCATATTCTTCCAGGTTCGCGACAGACTTCTCCGTGGCGGACCGGAGAAAAATGCTGAAGCTGGAAGGGATGTTCCCCGATAAAAGGGTATTCACGGTCAGCACCCTGGGCGCGCTGTAGAAGACCAGTTGCGCATCCTTGGTCCGGCCGGCACCAATTTCATACAGCCGCTGTTCGGTATCCATTCCGCCGGGTCCGAATCCTCCCTGTCCGGGCATCCTGAACGTGAGGTCGATCAGGCCGCTGCTGCCGCCTGTGTTGCTGATCTTCATGCGCACAACGTACACATCCCCGTATTCGTCACGGGTCTGGATATACTCCGGTGCGGAAACCAGGAATTCCGGCAGTTCGGTGCCCGATGTAAGAAAATCCATGTAGGGTGAGATCTCTACATCAAAGGCATCCCTGAAATCATTTTCAAACTGGCTGAAAGTAATATCAGTAAAGGCATGGTCCTCGAGATAGTAGTAAAGGAAACTGTCGAATTCACTTCTCCCCACCCGGTTGTGCAGGGCGTTGATAATGAAGCTGCCCGACTGGTAAATGGCATTGGCGATCAGGTCCTGGTTCTTCCGGGCAAAAATCTCCAGCAGCCCTTCATCCCGGAGTGCCAGGTTGGCCCGCTCGCTGTCGGAAATACCTCCCCGGAAACTTTCGCGCGGTGAAATCTCGTACCCTTCCTTCAGGTAGGTTTCGATCATGGCATTGAAAGCGGGGTATTCATCTGACCTGATGCCCGCAACCAGGTTATAGTAAAGCGGGAAAGCACTATAAGGATTGGTGCTGTACAGGTTCCCCACGCTGTAATTGATCAGGTCCTCGCCCCTGCTGCGGAAGCCTCCTCCCACCCGGGTTCCGGTATCAAAAAAGGTATTCGTGATAAAATGCCTGAACAGGTCTGTCTCCATCTCCTCTTCGCTCCTGCTGTTGTTCCGCTCCCTGTTGCGGCGCGCTTCACCGCGCTTCAGCCGGTTGAAATCCAGGGTACTGAGTCCGGCACCCCGCTCGGGCATAAAGATCATCTCCGGCTGCACCATCTCCACGTATTGTGAGTAAGGACGTTCGTATGGATGGAACTGCACCGGGGTCTCCACCAGGTTCATCCGCCGGAAGGGGTAATACAGGTCAAGCTCATCGTATTCATAATCATCCTTTGCTTCTTTCAGCAAAACATCAAGGGTGTCAGAGAGGTTGGGGAAAAACCCGGAAAAGAAATCATGCTTCTCTTTCAGGTAAATATGATACTCCACCTCGTCCACGGTACGGCTCATTTTCACAAACGGTCCGATCACCAGGGGAAGTGCGCTCAGCGGTTGCTCCGGTCGGAAGCGGTAGGTCCCTTCCCCGTCTTCCTCCACCTGTCCGGGCGCTACGGGTATCAATCCCCTCCCGGGTGTCACCGACAGGGTGAACCGTGAGAAATCTTGCACTGCGGGCTGGTAGGTAACTTTATTGAATCCCACGCCGGCCAAAGGGTACCAAAGCATCTCCCTGGTAAGCAGTATGTATTCGGGATCCATGATCCCGGGCAGCTTGTCGACGGTGGCCAGGATGATCCGTTTCAGGCTGCTGCGTTTTTTCTCCGGCACATCAAGGTAGGCAATGTCCGGATCGGGAATGCCCCGGGAATATAACGTCAGCACCATACGTCCACCGGGAGCCAGTCCTCCTTCAGGCTGTACCAGCAGCAACTGGCGGTGCTTTTCAAATTCCACTGCTCCCTGTCTGCCCGTGATACTGTCGACCCGGAACCCGGGATTCAGGGAGAACACCAGGGTATCCAGTTGTTCTTCGTTCCGGTTGGCCAGCATCACCGTGGATGTCACAAGGATCCGTCTCCCCTTCTGCTCCACCGCCAGGTCGTTGGAAAGGACATCTGCCAGTGGAAAATGTGCCCAGGCGTTGTTGATCTGCACGAATTCCCTGCGGTCCTGGTCGTGGGTCCTGTGCTGGTTGTGGAACATGTAGCCCAGGGAACCTCCGGCTGCGGCGAACAGCAGGAAAGCGAACAGGTTGACCATGTTCCACCTGCCTGTCTGGGGCAGCCTTGACAAAAACCTGATGGTGGCGAAGATACATGCGATGCCCAGCAGGAAATAGACGCCCCGCTGGAGCAGGATGCTGTTCTGATCAGCAAAACCGATCAGGTCGGAATAGACCATCGGGTAATAGAATCCCATGTAATCGAGCAGACCGTTCAGCTTGTCCTTGAAATAGAAGAGCGTCAGCCCGATATATCCCAGCAGCACGATAAACGTCACCGCCTGGCTGCGCAGCAGGATCATCAGGAAGAAAGAGAGCCCGAGAATAAAGGTCAGTGTAGGGATGGAGATAAGCAGCGGGTACAACAAGTAGGCCATCCATTCCACCGGCGTATCCTTCAGGATAAGATTGAATACCAGTGCCATGAGCAGAATGGCAACAACCAGCCCGGTAAAGAGGATCATGATGCCCAGGGTTTTGCCTGTCACATATTCGCCATTGCTGATCGGACGGGCATAGATCACCTCCGTGGTATCCAGTTTTTTGTCGCGGCGCAGGAAATCAGATGCCAGGAAAACGGCGATGACCGCCTGGGCAACATTCACGAACAACACGTTCAGGTAGGGAATATTGGCTGGTATTGCACGCGGGGTCCAACGGGCGCCCGGTTCAGCAAACACCCCCATGTTCATGCTGAACAGGATCAGGAGGGTAAGGATGGAAAATATGCGGAAGAACCAGCTGCGGAACAGGGTTTTGCGCTCATAGACAGCCACCGTCCATATGTTGTTGAGGTTGATCACAGGTCCCAGTGCTTGAAATTGTTTTCCATGTAGTGTACATATGCATGCTCCAGGTTGGGCGGCACCTCCCTGGCATCGATATGGGCCGGTTTCTCCCCCACGAACTGGATCTCCCACCCGGCCCCGGAGGGGATGGTGGAGATCACGGGATACACATCTTTCAACTGGTCATATTGCTCCTGGGTGACTTCGGCGGACCAGACACATCCGCGGGTGCGTTCAACCAGTTCATCGGGGGTGCCACGGTAGACCAGCTCGCCCTCGTTGAGCAGTGCCATCTGGTTGCAGGTGCTGGAAATATCCCCCACGATGTGGGTGGACAGGATAATGATCGTATCTGACCTTCCCAGGTCGGACAGAAGGTTCCTGAAACGGATCCGCTCCTCGGGATCCAGTCCGGTGGTAGGTTCGTCAACGATAATGATCCTGGGCGAAGCGATCAGTGCCTGTGCGATCCCGAGCCTGCGTTTCATTCCCCCGGAAAGCTTATTGGCCATGCGGTTGCGGAACTCGTACAACCCCACGCTGGTCAGCATCTCGTCGATCCGTGCATGCCGCTCCTTTTTGTTGTTCATTCCGCCCAGGCGTGCGGTGTAGTCGAGGAATTCCCATGACCTGAGGCGTGTGAAAAAACGAAAATCCTGCGGAAGGTACCCCACCATGCGGCGTACCTCCCTGCGGTGGGTGTTGATATCCATCCCGTCGATTGTCACCTCCCCGGAGGTGTGTTGCATCAGGGTTACCAGGATCCGCATGAGGGTGGACTTCCCGGCACCGTTGGGTCCCAGCAGACCGAACATACCGTTGCCGATGGTAAGGTTGATATTGTTCAACGCCTTGAATCCTCCGGGGTATGTTTTTTCAAGGTTGCTGATCCTGATCTCCAAGGTGAATCGTATTAGTAGTGTTGCGGGTTGTTTTTGCTTTGACTGGAAATTTTTCCAAAAGTTTAACGATGCAGGGAATAAATTTAACAAAATAAGAGCGCATACAGGGATTGTGCGTGAAAAATAACAAGGTTGCTGTTACCGGAAAATTGTGAGGCTGCTGATTAAACCTTTTTCAGTTTCATCAGTCTGAGAATCAGTACACCATTACAAATTAATTCCACAAAAGATGAAAAAAGCAGTTGTATTCAGGTCGTTCGCATTCCTTGCGATCATGGCTCTTTTTACCTTTCCCACCTTTGCCCAGGGCGGGAACAGACCAGGCGGCGGACAACGCCCGGAAGCAGGACAGCGCCCGGGGGGCGGAATGGGCCGCCAGTTCACTGAGGATGATGTAAAACAGCGTGTAAAGAGACAGTCAGAGCTACTTGGCATGAACCAGGAGCAGGAGAAAAAGATCATGGACTTCGAACTCGAAATGTACAAGAAGAACCAGGTGGAACGGCAGAAACACCAGGACGACTGGGAGGCCATGCGTACTTACATGCAGAGTCAGCGTGAATTGCGCGACAAAAAATACGAGGAGGTACTCACAGAGGAACAGTTCAAACAGTACAAGAAAAACCAGGAAGACCGCCGGGAACGGATGCAGCGTCAGCGCGATGGTGCACCGGGAGACAGACCTGCTGGAGGGGAACGTCCTGCCAGGGGCCGCGGCAGGGGCTGATAATACAAGGGTTTAGTTTTAGATTTGGATTGGTTTTTAGTAATAGTTTGTTTGTAGTTTGGTTGTATTATGAAGTGTGATCAGTGAAGAGTGAAGTGTGATCAGTGAAGAGTGAAGTGTGATCAGTGAAGAGCGAAGTGTGGAGTGTGAAGCTCGAAGAGTGAAGTGAAGTGTTTGCGCCGGTCCGTGATACATGGAACGGCGAAATATTCTACTTTTCTTCAATCAGATTTAAAATTGGATGTACTGTGAAACTCCAGTTCCGGGTACATCTCCTTCACCGTTTTGAGTGCCCAGTCGGACTCTGCAAAATAGACCGGGGTATCTTCCTTGTCGTACGCAATGTTGTTTGATTTGTGCAGGAGCAGTTCTTCCAACTGCTTTTTATTGCCGGTTGTGATCCAGTACGCCCTGTTATAGGACAACGGGGAGAAATTACATTTGGCACCATATTCATGTTCCAGGCGGTACCTGATCACTTCGTACTGCAGTTCCCCCACGGTACCGATGATCTTGCGGTTTCCCGGCTGCTTGATGAACAGTTGCGCCACCCCCTCGTCGGTGAGCTGACGCACGCCTTTGTCCAGCTGCTTGGTCTTGAAATTGTCCAGGTTATTCACCTCGCGCAGGATTTCCGGTGAAAAGCTGGGTATGCCCTTGAACTGCAACTGCTCCCCTTCGGTGAGTGTATCCCCGATCTTGAAATTCCCGCTGTCGTACAACCCCACCACATCTCCCGGGAATGCTTCATCCACCACGGTCTTGCTGTTCGCCATGAAACTGGTGGGCGACGAAAACCGGAGCTTCTTCTTCAGCCGGGTATGGTAATAAAACTTATTTCGTTCAAATTTTCCCGAGCAAATCCGCATAAAGGCGATCCGGTCGCGGTGATTGGGATCCAGGTTGGCGTGTATCTTGAAAATAAAACCGGTCAGCTCCTCCTCTTCCGGCACAATCGTCCGCTCCGTTGCCTCCACCGGACCGGGTGAGGGAGCGATCTGCAGGAAGGTTTCCAGGAGTTCCAGGACCCCGTTATTGTTCAGGGCGCTCCCGAAGAACACGGGGGCCAGGTACCCGTCGAGGTACAATCCCCTGTTAAATGGCTCAAACACGCCCTGTACAAATTCCACCTCCTCGCGAAATGTGTCCATGGTCTCTTCCCTGATCCGTTTTTTCAGACCGGGATCATTGATATCGTTGAACCGGACCCCCTCATTTGCCCGGGTAGTGTCCTCGGATGCGTGGATACTTACCGCTTTGTCGTACAGGTTGTACACCCCCTGGAAAAGTCTGCCGCTCCCAACCGGCCAGGTATAGGGACAAACTTCGATCTTCAGCTCTTCTTCCAGCTCCTCCAGAATCTCTAACTGCGGGATCCCCTCGCGGTCCATCTTGTTGACAAAGATCATCACCGGAGTATGGCGCATGCGGCACACCTGCATCAGCTTGCGGGTCTGCTCCTCCACGCCCTTGGCCGTATCCACCACCAGGATCACGCTGTCGACAGCCGAAAGGGTACGGTAGGTATCTTCGGCAAAATCCTTGTGTCCGGGTGTGTCCAGGATGTTCACCTGGATCCCGTCGTATTCAAAAGCCATGACCGAGGTGGATACAGATATCCCCCGCTGCTTCTCAATCTCCATGAAATCCGACTGGGAGGTTTTACGGATCTTGTTGCTCTTCACAGCTCCTGCCGTCTGGATGGCATTCCCGAACAGCAGCAGCTTTTCTGTTAAAGTCGTCTTCCCCGCATCGGGGTGACTGATGATTGCAAAGGTCCTTCTTCGTTTTATTTCGTTGTTCAGATCCATCTGTGTATTTTACTCTAAAAATATGGCAGTTTTAATCTTACCTCAGATCCATTTTTTTCTCATCATGCAGATCACTGGTTGTTATCGCTCCCCAGCTTCATAACTGCCTGCATAAAAAATTCCCGTGATCGCCACTTTTGAGTGTGATGCACGGGATCCTGGTATGTCGTGGGTTTCACATGACCGCGCAAAAGTAATAAAATTGGAGAAGAATTCATAGGATTACCGGGGGAAATACATTCGGGATCGCCGAACACACTTCCGGACCGGAATACGGAATGAACCTTCTAAGCAACTTCCTCCATTAACGCTCCCGACCACCGGAATATTGATGCCGAAAACATGTTTACCTTGTATGACATGTGACTGGAATAGTCTAATTTTGCTTGTATACAGAAAAAAATGAAATTTTCCAACTGATTAAAGCCATTAAAGACATATTACTTTAACTAAGATATATACGAATGAAACGAATTGTTAATTACTTCCTGCAGGGACTCCTGTTCATCGCGCCGATCGGCATCACCGTCTACATCGTGTACCTGTTGTTCAATTTCGTGGACGGGATACTGAAGGAATACATCGAAATGTGGCTCGGCATTCATATCCCGGGACTGGGAATCATCATTCTTATTGTGCTGCTGGTCTTCATCGGCTTTCTGGGACAAACCATCCTGGCCAGGCCGTTCAAAGTGCTTTTCAACCGGCTGATGAAACGGGTGCCGATCATCAAAGTGATCTATTCGGCATTCAACGACCTCTTTTCAGCTTTCGTCGGCAAGGGAAAAAAGTTCAACCAGCCGGTGATGGTCATGGTAAACAGGGAATCCAATATCGAAAAACTGGGATTTCTCACCGAAACAGACTTAAGTGAGCTGGGCGAACTGGAAAAAGTGGCGGTCTATTTCCCGCACTCGTACAATTTTTCCGGGGAGCTGTTCATCGTTCCGCGTGAGAGCATACGTCACGTGGATGTCAACCCTGCCGAGGCGATGAAATTTATCGTTTCTGCCGGGGTGGCCGGCTGGGAAAAGATTGAAGATATTACATAACCCGGTGTACGATGCTTCTGCAAATACTGTTGCTTCCAGCAGGCTCCTGGCCACTGCTGGTAATCCAGAATCATTTAATACTGAACTACCTGTTGTTGTAATCCCTGCAGTTTCATTTCTCGGATATATGATTTATATTGTATCGAGAAACTGAGAAATCCGACAGAAAGAATTTTTATGTACGCATCAGGCACATATTGAACTTTCTGTGATTATTGTAAATATAGACGAATAATTACACCATGAAAAAATTTTATGCGATCCTCAACATCATCGCAATCCTTGCTGTTATTGTTGTAAACGGACTGGTCAGTTCCAGGGGACTGGACGGCAATACCGTGGGCAGTATCAGCGATAAATACGAGACCCTGTTTGCACCGGCCGGGTATGCATTTTCCATCTGGGGAATAATCTACCTGGGACTGCTTGCTTTCGGGGTTTTCCAGTTCCGGCGGGTCTTTTTCAGCAGCAAGGACGATGACTTTGTACTTTCCATCGGCCCGTGGCTGACCATCGCCAACCTGGCCAACATTATCTGGCTCTGGACCTGGCTGAGCGAAAACCTCTCCTTGTCGGTGATCCTGATGCTGGCAATACTTTTTTCACTGCTGATCATCATTATCAGGCTGAACATGGAACGGTGGGATGCCCCCTTCCCCATCATTGCTTTTGTCTGGTGGCCAATCTGCCTGTACAGCGGATGGATCACCGTGGCCACCATCGCCAATTATTCAGCCTACCTGGTGCAGGTTCAGTGGCTGGCGCTGTTCAGCGAAGTGACCTGGACCGTGATCATGATCATCGTTGCGGCTGTGGTGAATCTGCTGATGATCCTCACCCGGAACATGCGGGAATTTGCGGCAGTAGGAGTCTGGGCCCTTGTGGCCATCGCTGTAAAACATTGGGGAGAGATCCCTGCCATCCAGTGGACGGCGCTTGTTGCAGCGATCGTATTATTTATTGCCATTTCCATTCATGGATACAGGAACAGGGTCACCGGTCCGCAAATAAAATACAGGGAATATTACAACAGCTGACAAGGCTCCGGGATGCATCAACCAGTGCCGGTATGCTGTAAAACCAGCCCTGCTTTTAAACCTAAAGGGTAAAATACCGTTTTATTAACAACAGAAACAACCAAAGAAACCCAAACAGATCCTGACTATGGAGCGTAAATCGCCCCTCGATTTGAATCTTGAACAGTTTTTCTTCGATATTGCCGGCATCGCAACATTTACTTTCCGGTATATCGGAAGTTTGTTCCGCAACAGGTTCGAAGGCAGGGAATTCATCAGCCAGTGTTACCGCACCGGTTACCAGTCCCTGCTCCTGATAGGAATCACAGCCATCATCCTTGGTCTGGTGCTGACCATACAGATCCGTCCTATCCTTGCCGGCCTGGGAGCCGAGGCATGGTTGCCCAACATGATCTTTATCTCCGTGGTCACCGAAATGGGACCGGTGATCTTTGCACTTCTGTTTGCCGGGAAGGTTGGTTCGGGCATCGGGGCCGAACTGAGTTCCATGCGCGTAACCGAACAGATCGATGCCATGGAAGTATCTGCAACCAATCCCTTCAACTATTTAGTGGTCACCCGGGTTTCGGCCACCACCATCATGCTGCCCATCCTCGTTTTTTTCGGCGATATGCTGGCGTTCTTCGGATCCTTTATCGGACTGAGGGCATACAGCGAGATATCGTTCAAACTTTTTTACAGCCGGGCATTCAGTGAGTTTTACTTCAGTGACATGTTCCCGGCCACCATCAAAACCATCTTCTTTGGTTTTTTTATAGGGATCATCGCCTCCTACATGGGGTACTATTCCGGCCGGGGAACCGAAGGTGTGGGTAAAGCTGCCAATGCAGCAGTGGTGGCATCCTCGCTGGTGATATTCCTGATTGACCTGGTTGCTGTTCAGTTAACCGATATTCTGACCTTTTGACAATGGAGAACAACAGGATCATACAAGTATCGAACCTGCACAAGTCATTTGGCGACAAGACAGTGATCAACGGGGTTGATCTCGAATTGTTCGCCGGGGAGAACCTGGTTGTCCTGGGTAAATCAGGAACGGGGAAATCAGTGATCATGAAATGCATCGTAAGGCTGATGCAGCCGGATGCCGGCACTATTCATGTATTCGGAACGGATGTACTGAAAGCCGGGGAGAAGGAACTCAACAGGATCCGGACCCGCATCGGCTACCTCTTCCAGGAGGGGGCCCTGTACGACTCAATGTCCGTGCGGGAAAATTTGAAATTTCCGGCCAAAAGAAATGCACACCTCAGGAGGCTCAGTAACAAGGAACTCGACGAGATCATTGAACGCAACCTGGAGAGTGTGGGACTGATCGATGCAATCGACAAATGGCCCTCGGAACTGTCGGGGGGCATGAAAAAACGGGCCGGACTGGCCAGGTCGCTGATGCTTTCGCCGGAAATGATCATTTACGACGAACCCACCACCGGGCTGGATCCTTACACATCTGACGCAATCAATGATCTGATAATCAAGATCAGGGAGGAGTATAAAACCGCTGCGGTCATCATCACACATGACATAAAATGTGCGCGCAGAACCAGCGACCGGATGGTCATCCTGAACGATGGAAAGATCATCGCCAATGGTAAATTCGAGGAACTCAGGGCAGCTCCTGATGAGCAGGTAAAACTGTTTTTTATTTGAAATTACCATCATTGAACCCGGAAATTTCACCGGTGCATAAACATAAGAGGAAGTAAAACAGAATAAACAGCATTTACCGACATGAGAAGAAAACAACGTAAAAGTCTGATCGTAGGTATTTTTGTCACACTCGGACTCACCATCTTCATCCTGGCCATATACCTTGTGGGCGAAAAGGAGAACCTGTTCGGTTCTCCCGTTACCATTGCCGCCATATTTGAGGATGTCCAGGGATTGCGCGAGGGCGACAACGTACGGATGTCCGGCATCGACATAGGTACGGTGAGGAGCCTCTCTTTCATGGAAGACAACCGGGTATATACCGAGATGAACCTGAAAGCGGACCAGGTGATGTTCGTCAAGGAAGACTCAAAAGTCACCATCGGAACCGAGGGATTGATGGGAAGTAAAGTGGTGATGATTATTCCCGGCACGGCTACTTCTTCGCCTGTTTCTGAATATGATACATTAGCAACCGTGGAGCAGGTCAACATCGATGACATCCTCTTCGAGGTAAACAAATCGAGTGAAAATATTGCCATCGTATCCAATGAACTTATCTCCATTACCAGGAAAATCAACCGCGGCGACGGAATCTTCGGAAAGATATTTACCGACACCACGCTCACACAGAACCTGGATGATGCGACCAGAAACATCTCCTACATCACGGAAAACCTCTATAGCCTGTCGCAAAAAGTCAGCTCCGGACAAGGGATCGTAGGGAAATTGTTTGCCGACACCTCCCTGACCAGTGAGATCGGGGCCGCCGGTCAGAATATAGATGAGATCACCAACAACCTCCGGGAGATCACCGAGAAAATCAACAAGGGGGAAGGCATCTTCGGAAGGATGTTCACAGATACAGCACTTACCAATAACCTGTATGTGTCGAGCCGAAACCTCCAGGAGACTTCCAGGAGCATGATGCTGCTGGCCGAAAGAATGAACAATGACAGCAGTGCACTGAACCTGCTGATCGCCGATCCCGCTTTTGCCGATTCGCTGAAGATCCTGCTCGACCGCCTCAACTCAGGGGTTGTGGAAGCCACCAATGCCGCCGATGCGATCCAGCGCAGCGGACTGATCAGGCTGTTCTCGAAGAAGAAAAAGGAAGAAAAAACGAAAAATGAGGATGCAGCGCCGGAAGAAGATCAGGATAAAGCAAGAGAGAATGAGGAGAAACAGGAGGATGACGAGGCTATCAAAGAGGTAAATGACACCGGCAATTAACAGGATTTATCTACCATTTGAAAACTAAAGGGAATAGGGATATGGGGATATCATTCAACAATTAATGACTAATACTGATTAATGGTTGTCAAACCTTATTGAACCGAATCCTCATTAAATTTTCGCTCACTTTCAAGTGTATAGACAAAGCTATCTCCACGATAAAAACCATTGTTATATTCCAGTGGCTGATTGTTAGTGTCGTAAACGAATCTCTTCCTGATCAGAATGGGACTTTCATTCTTAATCTTTAGTTTTTCTGCAAAGAAAGCACCTGCTGAAGCTGCGCTTAATTCTTCTTGTGATAACCTGGCTTTAAAACCGTATTTTGTATCAAGTATCTCGTATAACGGAGAGGAGAAATCCTCATCGATATCAAATTGAATCTTGGGATTAAAATAGGAAACAAAATAGACAAAAGGATAATCTTCACTACCGCGAAGCCTTTCAAGTTTCATAACTTTTATCTTCTGAGAGATCTTAAAGAAACTTGCTACCTCAATAGGTGGAGTGACCCAGTCGGATTTCATTTCATAGGTTTTCACTTTCAACCCCCTGGATTTCATCTCATAAGTGAAACTGAACCAATTCGTCACCTTTGTGTAAACACGTGTCGGCGCAACAACTGTTCCAACACCCTTTTTTCGAATCAACAGACCCTCTGATACGAGTTTATTGATGGCCTGTCTCACTGTATTACGTGAAGTACCGAATTGTTCGGCCAGCAGTACCTCCGTCGGTAATAGTTTGCCTTTCTTGTAATCTTCCTCCCTGATCAGTTCCCGCAGTAGTTCCTCAATCTGAAAATGTAAGGGAACCGCACTGCTATGGTCAATAAACAACTCCATATTTAATTATACTATCATTAACGAGTAACAAAACACGACAATTTGTCTGAACATTCAAACAAAAATAAAGGAAATATTTGTTTTTTTAAAGTTAATAAATATAAATGGGGTATCTAATCATCTCCCGTAAAGTTTTATCTTTATGGAATGAAATATCCGGCAGACCAAATGGAATTTGAAGAAATGTTTAAATCGGAGCAAGCGTGCATTGATTACTTGGTGTCATTGAGATGGCCCAATGGTTTTGAATGCCCACAATGTGGCTCAATTCGATTCTGGAAAAAGAACAAAGGACGGTATGAATGTTCTGATTGCCATAAAGAAACTACAGTTACAAATAATACAATGTTCCATAAAAGTACTAAGCCCTTGCTGATATGGTTTCATGCCATTTGGTGGATGGTCGCTCAAAAGAATGGAGTTAGTGCAAAGGGCTTGCAAAAGGTACTTGGATTAGGAAGCTATCAGACTGCATGGACATGGCTGCATAAGTTTAGACGATTAATGGTGTTTAGCGGTAGAAGCAAGTTGGAAGGTGTTGTTGAAGTAGATGAAGTTTTTGTTGGTGGTAAAACTCCGGGGAAACGTGGACGTGGAGCAGAGGGG
>JARGFP010000024.1 GCA_029210585.1 Bacteroidales bacterium | reverse complement strand
CAAACATCTGAGACAAACCTATGTGACTGCTGAGGATATATTCCTCAGAAGGGGTGCTTCGATGCAACATTCGGATTATAGGACTACAGCTAAACACTACATTGACCGTAAGGAGATAGCCAAAGACATGGTAAAAAATGGTTTTCGAGTGTTCCCTAAGTGTCCTCTCAAAGAGAAACAAAGGACACTGGCTGAGGACACTGTTTCAAATAAAAAAGACCCTGCAAATCTGCAAGGTCTTGATTATGTGGGTGGAGCATACCGGAGTCGAACCGGTGACCTCTTGACTGCCAGTCAAGCACTCTAGCCAACTGAGCTAATGCCCCTTTTTTAACATTTCGCCCACAAAATTATCATTTTTTCAGCTAAAAAATGCCTTCTGGCAAATTTTTTGTGGATTTTTCATGGGATTTGCATCTTATGTATGAAAGGGGATAATAAATATGTACTTACAGAAGTTCGGATGATATTGAGCTGTTTAGAATGAGAATATTTTAGAATTGATCAGCCGGTCGTTTGAATTTCAATGAAAATAGTGTTAATTTTAACGGCGCTAAAAAACAAATGACAATGGAAGTAAAAAAATCAAAGAATGCAGACCTTGAGAATAAGAAGGGAATTTTTATTCAGGTAGGGTTGGTTGTTGCACTTTCGATCATCCTGATCGGATTTGAATGGACCTCCAAGCCGGACAGTGGCGATGATACTGAAATGGTTCAGCAGATTGAGATGGAAAACGAGATGATCGTTACCAGGAGGCAGGAGCCACCCAAGGAACAGCCGAAACCGGAAACACCCAAGGTAGCAGAGGTACTTGATATTGTTGAGGATGATGTGGAAATCGATGATTTTGATTTTGACATGGAGGTGGATGATGATACCGAGTATGACTTCACAATGGTGGACGATGATGAGGAACAGATCGATGAAGAAGAGATCTTCTATATTGTTGAGGACATGCCTACCTTTAATGGTGGTGAGCCGGCCATCGAGTTCAGGAAGTATATTGCCGCCAACCTCGAATATCCCGAGATCGCAGCTGAGAATGGTATCAGCGGACGTGTAATTGTACAGTTTGCCGTGAACGCACGCGGAAAAGTTGTTGATGCAGTTGTGGTCAGAAGTGTCGACCCGGCGCTTGACAAGGAAGCCATCCGGGTGGTGATGACCTCTCCTCCCTGGTCACCAGGGAAACAAAGGGGAAAAGCAGTGAAGGTATTGTTCACCTTCCCCATCAACTTTGTTCTGCAATAGGAAAAAAAATCTGTAAAAAAAAGGCCGGCTTATCCCGGCCTTTTTTTATGTTAATAACCTCTGGAGTTCCGAACAATTTATTTTTTAAATTAGTTTAGGATATAAAAATCTATCAACCGAACCATGAAACATTATGGACACACATGCGTATGATCATTTCATCTGAGGCAATGGTCATTCCATGATTAACTGTCATAGCGAGCTATAATCTGACCTATAAAAACCAAAAATAAACAGATGAAAAGAATTCTACCCATTGTCTTGTCAGCTGTCATACTCTCCTCCTGCGGATCGGTAACCAAACAGATGCAACGAGGCAATTATGACCAGGTCATCCAGAAATCTGCCAAAAAGCTGATGCGCAAACCAAGCGCAAAGTATGCTGAAGCCATGGACAGGGCCTATAAGCTTGCAAATGAACGCGACCTCGAGCGGGTATTTTTCCTTGAAAAAGAGGATAATCCGGATTATTACGATGAATTGTTTGCCCGTTACGCATCATTGAAAGGACGTCAGAGTAAAGTCCGCACGGTAACCCCCCTTACCGTTGATGGGAAGACGTACAGCTATGAATATGTGGACTACGATGCAAAGATCGTGGAATCAAAAAACAAGGCTGCCGAGGAGTTTTACCAGAATGGTAAAAAACTCATGAACAATGCCCTCTCGAAACAGGATTTCCGGGAAGCATATTACCAGCTGAGAAGAGCCGATGAATACGGCGGACATAATTTTCCCAATATCGAATTGATGATCCATGATGCACGCATGGCTGGGATCAGCAGGGTGATCGTTGTCCCCATGAACACGGATCCGAACATCGGTATTCCGCAGATCGATCTCGAATTCCTGGTGGCGATGGATGCCCGGGCACTGGAGAAATCCGAATGGATCGAATACCATTTTGCCCATGCTGGCCCGAACAATGATTATGACTATGAAATGTTCGTAAGGGTACTTTCAATCAATATTTCCGACAATATCGAAAAATCCTCCAAACAGGACTACAAGGCCAAAAGCACCACGAAATTCGATTACGCACTGGATGGTGCAGGCAACGTGATGAAAGATACAGCCGGGAATGACATCAAGATCTATAAAGATGTGATGGCCACCATGGTAAAGAAGGAAAAGCTGAAAGACTGCGCAATCAGGGGTGAGGTGGAGATCATTTCACTGACAGGTCAACCGGTGGGTTCCCTTGCCAAGGTGCCCTTTAGCGCGTCAAGCCAGTTTAAGAATGTATCGTACGACCTGATCGGAGATCCCGAAGCTGTTGAGCCGAAAATACTGAAGCTGACGGAAGTGGAGGAGCAGCAGTTTCCCACGGAGACAGCGCTTGTTAAACAGGCAGTCGAAAATGCCAAACCGATCGTCCAGGGGATCATCCTGGATTCCAGTCGCCGGTACATTAACTAGTTTTCTTCAGAGTTAACAGGGAGATTACAAAAGTATATACATCGACCGGGGCCCTCTGTACAGGATCGCCCCGGTTTTTATTTCCCCGGCCGTAAAGTGTGTCCGGAAGAAATGCCTGCAATATTTTTATTACTTTTGTGCCGCAATAAAACGATTGAATGGGAGATTACTGGGATCACAGACCACAGGCAGAAACGGCAGTGCTGATTGGTGTTATCGGAAAGGACCAGACGGAAGAGGAAACCAATGAATACCTGGATGAACTGGCATTCCTTGCTGAAACAGCAGGGGTGGCCCCTTCCGGTTTTTTTACCCAGAAGATCGACACACCCAATCCCCGCACTTTCATAGGTACGGGAAAACTTCAGGAGATCAGCGCTTATGTGGAAGAGAATGAGATCGACCTGGCGATCTTTGACGACGAGTTGCAGCCTACCCAGCTCAGGAATATTGAGCGGGAACTGAAAATCCGTATCCTGGACCGTACCACCCTGATCCTGGATATTTTTGCGCAGCGCGCCAAGACTTCCCATGCCAAGGTGCAGGTCGAACTTGCCCAGTACCAGTACCTGCTGCCACGACTTACACGCATGTGGACCCACCTGGAACGACAACGCGGGGGAATCGGCCTGAGAGGACCGGGAGAAACGGAGATCGAGACCGACCGGCGAATCATACGCGATAAGATCAGCAGGCTCAAGGAACAACTGGTGAAAATCGACCAGCAGATGAGCAACCAGCGGAAAAATCGTGGAAAAATGGTCCAGGTCGCCCTGGTGGGTTATACCAACGTGGGAAAATCCACGCTGATGAACCAGTTGAGCAAATCGGAGGTCTTTGCTGAAAATAAATTGTTTGCTACCCTGGATACAACGGTACGAAAGGTAGTGATCGGAAACCTGCCTTTCCTCGTGTCCGACACAGTGGGATTCATCAGGAAGCTTCCCACCCACCTGGTAGAATCATTTAAATCCACGCTCGATGAGACCCGGGAATCTGATGTGCTGGTGCACGTGGTCGATATCTCGCATTCTAATTACGAGGAGCAGATCAAGGTGGTGGAGCATACCCTGGAGGAGATCGGGGCCGGTGACAAGCCGGTGATCATGGTCTTTAACAAGATCGACAATTTCAGCTACGTGAAAAAAGATGAGGATGACCTGACTCCCGGACTGAGGGAGAATCTGAGCCTCGACGACCTGCGCAGGCAGTGGAGCAATGACCGGAGAAATGTGGTATTCATCTCAGCCCTCAAAAAGGAGAATATCGACCACCTCAAGGACGTGCTTTACCAGACGGTGAAGGAAATACACGTGAAGCGGTATCCCTACAACGACCTGCTGTACTGAACGATCTGAGTTGGCCTGCTAAAATACAGGAAGAAATTCACTGTCCATAGAAAGTCAGCGAAGGTTCTACACGGAAATCCCAGCTAAAGGTTCATTTTTGTTTTACCAGGTGCTCAGCAATCTGCACGGCATTCAGGGCAGCCCCTTTCTTGATCTGGTCACCCACGCACCACAATGCGATTCCTTTCGGATTGGTCAGGTCCTTCCTGATCCTTCCAACGAAAATATCATCTTTCCCGGCTCCCTCGATCGGCATCGGGTACTTCTGGTTGGCCGGATCATCCACCAGGGTGACGCCCTGGGCATTGACCATGGCCTCCCTGACCTGTTCTACCGTGAGTTCATCTTCGGTCTCGATCCATAGTGCCTCTGAATGGTTCCGCATGACGGGTACGCGTACGCAAGTGGTGCTGACTTCGATATCCGAATGCATGATTTTGCGGGATTCGTTGTACATTTTCATCTCTTCCTTGGTGTAGAGGTTATCAGTGAACGCATCCACCTGGGGAATGAGATTCAATGCCAGCTGGTAAGGAAACTTATCGACAGTCACTTCCTCGTTGTTTGCAAGCTGCCTGATCTGCTGCACCAGCTCTTCCATGGCGGCAGCACCTGCACCACTCGCCGATTGGTAAGTGGCTGCATGGACACGCCTGATGTGAGAAAGCGCTTCGATGGGTTTCAGGCACATTACCATCTGGATCGTTGTACAATTCGGATTGGCAACTATATTTTTGGGAATGTGTTGCAGTTCCGCAGCATTCAGCTCGGGCACCACCAAAGGAACTTCATCGTCCATCCTGAATGCAGAAGAGTTGTCGATCATGACCGCTCCATGCTTCGTAATGGTGGCAGCAAACTTTTTCGATGTGTCACCACCCGCAGATGTCAGGGCAATATCCACTCCCCTGAAATCATCATTTTCCTTCAACTCCTTCACAGTGATCTGTTTTCCCTTGAATGTATAGACGTTTCCCGCACTTCTTACTGAACCGAACAATACCAGTTCATCCAATGAGAAATCTCTCTCTTCCAGAACTTTAAGCAACTCCTGGCCTACTGCGCCACTGATGCCTACAATTGCAACTTTCATTTTCTTACGATTTTACAGGTTCTCAACACATTAACCAGTGCCTGGTACCAGCCACAGCACTAAACAGACAGACAAGTAAAACTTATAAAAGGAAGCTCTGAATGAAAAATCCCTTACAGTTCTTAACTCTTGCACTCCTTAAGCTGCAAAAATCGTAAATATTATGGGAAATAGGAAACATCTGGTCTACTTATTTGCAGGAATCACCTTTTCGCTGTCAGGCCAGTCTGTATTCGACTTTGAAAAGGATTCTCTTTCCGGCTGGCTGCAGGTACCGGAGGGACGATGGGAACGTTCCGCAGCGAATGCGATCAGTGGAGCGGGATCGCTGCACCATGCTTGGGACAATCCCGCTTCCGGTGTGGATCTGATCGCCACGGACCTGCAATATCCTGATCTTTCAGACACTTTGTCGGTTTCGTTCAGGGTGCGCCATGGGTATCCCCCGAGCAGCGGCAACAACTGGCAGTTTTTTTTTTCTGGCCAGCGACCACAAAGGATTCGATGAAAAAACGAACCACAATTCGGCCATCATTTTCGGGGTGAATTATACCGGGCATGATGACCATTTGAAACTATGGCAGTTATCAGACGGAAATGCGCTGGTGATAATCGATACCGGACTGGATTACCAGGAACAGATCGGGACAGCCGGGGAACCACTGTTCAGGATCACCCGGTTGCCAACAGGTCAATGGGAGGTGGCATGGCAACTGCACGGCGACCCGGATGCGCTTCAGATCCTGGGCGAAGGTGTTGAGATCGAGAAACAAACAGGGAAGTACATGGGATTCCGTTATTCCTATTCTTCGGCACAGGATAGAAAATTGTGGCTGGACGATATCTCTGTCAGGTGCAGATTCTACCGTGATACAATTTCGCCACGGGTCACCCGTTTGCGTATCCTTGGACTGGACGGTTTGGAAATACAATACAATGAGCCTGTTTCACGGGAGGCATCGGGCAGGTACAGGTGGAACGGGATGGCGCCCGATTCGCTGTACCTGTCGCCCGGGTTGCACCGGTTGTTTTTCAACGCGCCTTTCCCAAACCGCATCACACAGGAACTGCATATTACCGGGATGAGTGATCCGGAAGGCAATGCCATGGGTGACACACTTGTGCACTTCAGGCAGGACCTGGCAGCATTCGGTGATGTTGTAATCAATGAAATCATGACCGATCCGGATCCGGCGGTGTACCTTCCCCACTGCGAATTCCTGGAACTATACAACAGGTATGTTGCGCCCATCGACCTCAATGCGTGGCAGCTCGAGGTAAACGGCCGGGCATATGAACTCCTGGGCACTTCATTACAGCCTGGTGGTTTTGTTGTGCTTACACACACCGGCTGCCATGGAATGTATGGGAGCGTTGCACAACAAAGCGCATTGACCTCGGCAACAGCGCTGGTCAACGGAGGGGCATCAATCCGCTTGCTGGACCAGTATGGCAGGCTGATCCACTGCCTGGATTATGAAGAGATGAAACGTTACGGGGAGGCGAAGACGGAAGGGGGATGGTCGCTTGAAAGAGCTGATCCGGACAACCTGTGCGGCGGAGCTGAAAACTGGTATATCTCCGCGGATACAAAAGGAGGAACACCGGGTGAGGTGAACAGTCACCGATTCAGTGTTCGGGATTTCAGTCCTCCGTGCCTGGAGGGTGTGGGCATTCCCTCCAACGACCGTATCAGCGTGGTATTTGACGAACACGTATTGATATTGCAGGGTGATCCGCCCCGTTTCCTGCTGGATGAAAATCCTGTCATACAGGATGCCGGCAACACAACATATGCCGGCAGGGAAGTTTTGCTCAATATGGAACATTCGCCCGACAGCTCAACCCGGTTTACGCTTACGCTGGAAAATATTTCCGATTGCGCAGGGAATGTGGCCCGGGACCAGGCGATCCCACTGAAATGGCCTTCCTTCCCTGCACCAGGTATGCCGGTCATTAACGAGATCATGTACGATCCCCTCCCTGGCGGAAGCGATTACATTGAACTGTATAACCAGGGAGACAGGTATTTTGATTTGTATGACCTTCAACTGGAAATCCGTGAACCCGGCTCAGTAACCGGGAGCACGGTGCCACTTATGGAGGATTCGAGGTTGTTGTTTCCAGGACAGTATGTGGTATTGTGCAGGCATGAATGGGTGTTGAGAGATGAATGGATACCGGGTGATGAGGCAACGGTGATCGGGCTTGATGGCTGGAGGAAACTGCCGGCAGGCGGGGCGTGTATCCGCCTGACCGACAGGTCCGGGAATTCCATCGACCAGGTGTGCTATCATGATTCCATGCACCATGACCAGCTGCAGGTCACCGCTGGTGTTTCGCTGGAACGGATTGATCCGGACTGCACGGCAGGAACGCAATGCTGGGCATCCGCTGCTGCTTCGGAAAACCATGGTACTCCCGGCAGCATGAATTCGCAAGCCACGGCTGCAGAGGAGACCGGGCCAAACCTGGAGCTTACACCGAAGGTATTCAGTCCCGATGGAGATGGCGTGGATGATATACTGCTCATATCTTCCGGCAGCCGGGTAGCAGGAGGAATAATGGAACTGTATGTGACCGATCTTTCAGGGAATTTCATCCGGCAAATTGCCACCAGGGGAATTGCCGGCACGGGGGATCATTTCTATTGGGATGGGGAGGATCAGCAGGAAAGGATGGTCCTTCCCGGTATGTATGTAATTCATCAGCGCTCAGTCAGCAACACGGGAAGCAGGATGCAACGGGAGGCTTGTGCTGTGATTTACCGGTGATCGTTTCCGGCAAATTGTTCAAAATGTTCATCCAGGAATTCAAGATGAGCATGAATCCATTCGGTGATATATTGATATTCCGCTGCATGGTCCATGGGAAATTCCTGCCACCTCTCCCTTTCCCTTGCATAGGCACCGCTTTCAGTCAGCAACTGGTAATACGCATCTACCATACCGGTAATTGTGGCATCAGACAGCTGGTCGGTTCTGTGCTGCTGCCATTGGGTGACCAGCTGTTCAGTATATCCTTCACTGTCAGTATCGATCAGCCGTTCGAACAAATGATTTGTGACTGTACCGGCAGGACGGTTTCTCTCCCTGTTCCATGCCAGTCCCCAGGTTGCCTCAACATCCCAGGGCAGCACATGAAATCCGGATACATGGTCCCACCTTACCAGGTAGGTGTTTTTCCCGGTATTATCATACCCCTGGACCAGGTTGACAAACAGGTAGTAATCGATGAGATTCTGCATGTTCATGTAGCCTGAAATTTCCTCTGCAAATTGATCGTCTGTGCTGTTGACTATAAAATTCCTCAGTTCTGACAATGGATTCCAGCACGTATCATGTGCCGGGTAGATCTGTTCCCAGCCATCCCAGAAGAAACTGTTTTGTGGAGGATCATAGATCGCCTCGAACCTGGTGGAGCCATATGACCAATAGACAGCTTTGTACATAAGGCCTCCTTTAAGGAACTGGTCATGGGTAAAACCCATAAGTTCCGGGTGGAGCTTTTCATTCAGACAGTACAGGCCCAGGTATTCGTTGTTGATCAGCAGCTCAACAAACCTGCAGTTGATGCCCGGAAAAAGTTTATTCTCACCGGAAGCATCTGCCTGGTTGATGCTCTTCCAGATATCGAAGGACAATTTGTTTCTCATTCTCAGGTCGTCGATGTACATGGCATCCAGAATCCAGTCTTCGGAGGATCGCATATCCAACAACCCGGATTTATATTCTTCTTCTGACCTGTTCTTCCACAATTCAATTCCATAGGATAGCTTACTGTAGCGCATGGATGATGCCCCACGGATTTCAATGCCGGCGCTGGTGCTGAACTGGTAGATTTGCTCGCTGCCATCATGTGGATCGTCATACTGCATGTACATTTTACAGAATGATTTGGGCTCGTCGACAATTTTTTCATCTGTAACAATGTGAACCAGGGGGATTGAAGTGAACACAACTTCAAATGTATCTGTATGGTTTCCTTCTTTGCCAATGCAGCTGTATACTTGACTGGTCTGCACCTTGCCGAGATCATTGATTGTGTCGTTCCTCAAATCAATACCATTGAATGATAGCTGTGTATATGTTTCAAAACGGATTTCCACCCGGAATGGATCGATTTCAGTTGTTCCCAGGGCAAAAAATATACGGTTATGTAAAAGGTCGGTAATTCCATCGATGTGATTGATCGTAAGCAGGTTCTGCCGGCTTTCCACCGCGTCATCTTCCAGCAGAATCTCCTCATAGCAGGAAGTGCCGATCAACAGGAAGCTCATCAGTACAAAAGTCAGTTTTATGTAACCTGGTGGATGCATTTAGAATTCAAAAGTATAATTTATTTTCAGGAGATAGTAAGTAAAGGGAATGGCTATATTCAGTTCCCTGATCACACCATACTCTATGTTGATGTCCCCGGGTTTCCCGGCATCCAAACGTACTCCACCCATCAACCTGAATTTATCATATTCCGGGTATTCGAACATCTCATACAACTGAAAAATCTCACCGATCAGGTATGGTTCCACTCTCCCCAACCTGTTGTATCTTACTTCCAGCCTGGTCCGGAAATACTTTTCATAGGGAATTATCGGGTTGAGCATTTGCAATCCTTCAATCTCTTTTGTGTACCTGACGCGTGCCCTGAGTGAAAAATAATATGTATTTCCTTCATAGTTGAGGTCAATATTGTACCTGCTCCTGACTTCAAATGAGTCATTTTTCTTCCTGTTGCGGGCATACCTGTACCCGGCTTCAAGCGAGATGTTCCTGTCCACCCTGTACTCCACGCCAAGTTCCGTAAAATATTCACCGACCTGCGTGGCATTTTCCTGGAACCGGAATTCCTCTTCGAGGGAAATTTTCCAGTCTTTGCCAAACGATTTTTCAATACCTGCCCCGGTCCAGACTTTCAGGTCCCTGATTACCTTGGTTTCCTGGCCGGTCGCCTGGCTGGAAAACAGCAACATGAACAGGAGCAGTCCGATGCCATTCTTACCGGACAATATGGATTGTTGGTTACTCATTGATATTCAGTTCGGGGTAGATGTCATAAGGTTCTGAGACGGTTACATTGTTGAATTGCATTTTTGCCGTGTCAGCCTCCCAGGAGTTGCGTACCATGTTCCACACATCCCTGTCGAAATTATTGATGCTGAAACTGTTTGTAACGGACATGGTTCCTTCATGCTGGCTTGTATAATTATCTCCATACCTGATTCCGATACCATTCCCGGTAAAGGTGCACGAGTCGACAGATACCTGGTGGTTCGGACTGCTGTAGCCCAGCTCAATTCCTTGTCCGCAATTCACAAAAGTACACTTAAAAAATGTATGGTTTTTTATAACCGTACCGCCACTTGACAGTGCAGCACCCTCGTGAAATGCAGCTTCAAAATGACTGTTTGTCACCCGAATGGTCCCCCCTTCGCTACCTCCACTGTCGATTCCGTCGTCTTTTGCGTACATAAAAAACGAATGATCGATGATGGCGTTGCTGCCCATGATATAGAGCCCGTCATTGTCCTCATCCTGGTACGTGGGGTGGTCATCCGGAAAATCAGTGAAGACGGAATTACGGATCACCAGTTCCGACTGGTTGACCTGGCCACCGGTTTTGGCCCGTTGCACCAGGCACCCGGTAATCTCAACCGAGCTGCTTACAGGATAGAATACCTGTCCTGCATGATCGGTCATATAACAATGGTGTAATTCCAGGTTGCCGTTTTGCATGTAAAAGAGGGCCTGTCTTTTGGCATGGCCATAGGAGTAATTGTCGCCTGTATGGTATCCGCTCTGACAAAAAATCGTGTTTTCAGCGCGGATCGCGTTTCCTTCGCCTGTACTGATGAATCCTCCCCAGAACTGACCGGGTTCGGAACAGGTGATTGTTACGGGTGCTTCGGGGGTTCCATTGATGATAATGTTTCCCTGGTTGTAGATATTCACTCCCGGGTTAACCGTAATAAACACACCCTGTTCAATGACCAGGGTAGCATGCGATGGAATGTTCAGGTCGCCTGTAATCCTGAACATCGACTGCTCCAGGGTGATCACATCGCCTGAAAGATCACCACGGAGTATTTCCGGACTTTGTCCGGAGCGCACGGAGGAAATGGCAAAACCTTCCTGGTCGCCGATCCGCAGGTTTTCATTCAGCTCTTCATGGGAGAACAGCCAGGACCCAATGCCGTTTTTGATATTGAAAGTAGAACCCCCGACCTCAACATGGAGGTTGGCAAGGGTTTGGGTGATGCTGTCACCTGCGATGAAAATTACAGGGATCGCCACTCCTTCGGGGTATTCTGCTGGCTGGACGAGTGTGATTTTACCGGGTTGTTTTTGGTAGACTGCATTTTTCGGTGTCCATTTTTTCAGTCCCCATTCTGCTATTCCCCGGTCCTGGTCGAGGATCACAATCCTGATCGTTTTCTGAACCCGGGAGTTTTCGGTCGTGTATCCCACTTGCAACGTATAAAAACCGGCATCGTGAAGTTCCAGGGGCGTATCGGTATTGAGTCTTTCCCCGTTAACAAGCAGTTCACTGACCGGGTACCCTTCATATTCCTCCACGCTGACGGAGATACCCCCGGTATATTCCCCTTTGTCGTTTAATTCGTCAAGCTGTATGTCTGCAGGCATTTTTTCACAGGAACTTGCCGTCAACAACAGGAACAGGAAGTATGGTATAATTCGTCGGATCATTTCCCAGTTGTTTGATTGATGAAAGCCAGCCGTTCTTTTAAAAGAAGTTTCTTTTCAGTCATATTCTCCAGCCACATTTTCCTGGTTGCAGGATCCCTGTCGTACATGGACTGATCGATGACGGCTGGTGCATCGTAAAATGTTGCCAGTTCTTTTTCAGTCTCATCAAAGACCTTGTCAATAAGGTCATTGTCAAGGATGACAGTCAGTCTTTCCAGCGCATTGTTATACGCCTGGTAAAGCACCGGATCAAGGGCAATTGTATAATCAAGATCATCTTCGATGGAAAAGACCAGTTTTTCCCCGATTTCGTCAATGATGTCCTGCATGGATGCATAGGTGCGTTTTCCGTAGATGGTCCCTATTCCCCAGCTCACACCAACCTCATGCGGTTGTTCACTGAAAATATCGTCGTAGTCCCATGGAATGAGTTTGTACCGGATGGTATCTTCCTCCAGTTGCGCATACAGGTAGACCTCGTCGGTGTAATCGCCGTTCATGAGTAAATAATCGATTCCCATTTTGAAGAAATACTGTTCGGCATCCAGCCGTTCGGAAATATAGCCAAACAGTTCATTTCCTTCCAGCCGGGGAAGGGCCTGGTAGATCTCCTGGAATCTTTTCCGGTATTCCTCTTCAGCAATGAACCGGAAAGAGGGAAAATAATCGGCATCTTCGATTCCGTGATTGTATCCCCGCCTGATGATGTATTCGCTGTCGTTCTCCCGGTAATATTGTTCCGGGTCTTCGATCAGCATATACACCCCCTGGGTGGCACCATTGATCCTGAACTCAACGAACTTGTAAAACAGTGGCATCAGGCCTGCCTCCTCCAGGATTCCAAAAGAGATCCTGTTCTCGATATAGGTATGGTCCTGTGCCAGGGCGATCAGCTTGAACCTGGTGAGTTGTTTTGTATAGGCCCCATCCCTGCTTTCAATTAAAACAGGCTCATGAAGGAATACGGCGTAGCTTTTTCTCCTGAAATCAAGGGCGCTTTTTCCACGGACACGGATCTCGTCCAGCTGAACTGAATTTCCATTCAAAAAGAGAAGACGCTGTTCACTGTTCACACTGTAGCTGGTATCCCTGCTTTCATATATAAAACGTTCCATATCATCGGTTACCACCAGTTCAAAAAGATCTGCATCGGGCTCGGTAAGGACCACCTCTTCGTAGCAGGAGGAAAAGAGCGGCAATACCAAAAAGAGCAGCAATCTGGTGCAAGACCCGGGCCATTGATATGTATGCTTCTGCAACAATTTGATTTGACTGTAATTGATATTGCAAAGAAAGCAAAATTCAGAGAGAATTGGCAGCCATCGTCAGCCGGAAGAGATCCTGCCGATCTTTTTCCTTGTATACAGTACGATGCCAACAGCACCAAAAGCAAGGATATTGAACGCCATGTAACTGGTCTGGAAACCATAATGGTCGGTGAGTACGCCCACCATGGGGATGACCATGGAGCTGATGAAAAAATTGATGGTCATGTAGATCGCGTTGACGAATGCTTTCTTTTCCGTATTCAGATCCTGGACCATGGCCATCATCACTGCAGTGGGGGCAAAGAGGAAAAATCCGAGCGGGATCAGGACCGGGATGATCCACCCTCCTTCAACATTTAAAAAAATGAGCATCAACAGTGGGGTAACTATGCTGATGACCAACAGGGTTTGCGTGCGGCCCAACCGGTCGCTGATGGTTCCGGCAAAAAGGGCACCGGCAGCACCTGCCAGTTGCAGGATGGTCAGTGAGATGTCGGCAAATGCCAGGCTGTGTCCCTCACTGTCGGTAAGAAAAGTGGGAAGGTAATAGGTAAGTGAAGCTTTCACCCCGGCCTGGAAAAAGGTGAACCCGCCTGTAAGGAGAAAAGCTGCTGAATACCGCCTGAAAATTCTCCAGTAGTTTCCTTCGTTGCGACTCTGTTCCGAAGGTTTTATATCGACGTTCCTGAAATTCAGGTAGAGCACAAAGGAGGCCACGAATCCGAGCGGCATCATTTTCCACGTTCCCTCCAGTCCCCACAATGCAATCACCCCCAGGATCACCAGGGGTCCGAGGGTACGTGCAAGCTCACCTCCAACCATGTAGAAACTCATTCCTTTCCCGGTGCGGCTACCGGAGAGAAATTTGATCATTACAGGGCTCGGGATGTGCCACATCATGGAACTGATTCCTGATACGAACAGCAGGATCGCCAGGAATATGTAGCTTGGAGCGATCCCGATGAGGCTCATGGCCACGGCAGTGATGGCTGGTGATACAATGACCAGGTATTTCATGGAGGGTCGCTCGGCAATGATCCCCATCAGCGGGTTGAACAGCGACGGGATGCGCTGGATCACGGCCAGGAGACCTGCCATGCCGTAACTCATGCCCAGTTTTTCTATGATTTTTGGCAGGGCAGGAGCGAGATAAGAGGTATAGATATCATGAACCAGGTGCACCACTGACAGTGCGGCCACCCTGCTGCCCTGGAATCCGTCGTTTCGTTTTTTCCCCACCTGCCGGTATTATAGTCCTGCAACGATCTCTGATATGACCTTTACAAGTTTGGGTGCTACTTTCTCTGCAGCCTGCTGAACGATTTCATGGGAGATTTTTTCTATTCTTCCGGGTACACCCAGGTCGGTGATGACCGATACTGCAAAAATGGTCATCCCCATCTGGTGGGCAATGATCGCTTCGGGTACCGTTGACATTCCCACTGCATCACCACCAATGATCCTGAAATACTCATACTCCTTCGGGGTCTCCAGTGTTGGTCCTGTAACACCCACATAGCATCCCTTATGTGCCCGTAACTGTTGGCGGGTGGATGATTCGAGTGCCTTCCTGACCAGTTTCCTGTTGTATACCTCACTCATGTCGGGGAAGCGGTCGCCAAATTCCGGGAAATGTTTTCCGATCAGCGGGTTGGGCATCAGGTTGATGTGGTCATTGATGAACATCACATCTCCCACTTCAAAGTCAGGGTTCATGCCTCCCGCGGCATTGGAAATGAAGAGGTTTTTAATACCCAGGAATTTCAGCACCCGTATGGGAAAGGTGACTTCCTCCATGGTATATCCTTCATAAAAGTGGAACCGGCCTTTCAGTACGATTACATCCTTGCCGGCGTATGTGCCGATGATCAGTTTTCCGTCGTGCCCTTCTACAGTTGATACCGGGAAATTGGGTATTTTTTCATATGGGATGACCTTTTCGGCCCTGATCTCATCTGCGATCTTTCCCAGGCCGGTGCCCAGTATGATGGCGATCTCAGGTTGCAGGTTTGTCTGGCTCCTGATGAAGGATGTTGTTTCGTTTATTGCTTCTAACATAATTTCGTATGATTTGATTGAATTCATCCTGGTCATTGTTCAGAAATACAACCCGGATGGGAACATAATAGATGTTGTTTTTTAAACGCTCCGGCAGATCGGTTTCCTGCAGGCGCATGGCATCTTTCTCAGTGGTAAGCACAAGGGTGTCCGGATCATTGATCTCGTCGAGCCTTGCACTGATCTTATCAATATCACGTGCATTGTACCTGTGATGGTCGGGAAACCTGATCTCGTGCAGCCTGGTGGAGATCCGCCTTGCAAAGGTTCGCAACGGCCTCGGGTTGGCAATTCCGGTGAGGAGCAACACAGGGGCCTTTTTCTCCTTAAAAAATTGTTCGTTTCTCACCTCGCTGATCTCAAATACAGGCTTGATCCCGTCGTACGCAATGGAAGTGAAATAGAGGTTCTGGTGAAAACCCAGTCCAAGCCTTTTAACCATGTTCCGCATCTCGATCGGTTTCAGCCGTCCCGGTGATTTGGTGATCAGTATAATGTCGGCACGGTGCCGGGCAGCGGCAGGTTCACGGAGTCGTCCTGCCGGTAACAGGAAATCTTCTGTAACGGGCCTGTGGTAGTCGATCAGTAAAATGGATTTTCCAGGCTTGACATAACGGTGCTGAAAGGCATCATCGAGCAGGACCACATCGATCTGTTCTTCCAGTTGCAGCAGCTTTCGGATCCCGCTGGCCCTTTTGCGGTCCACGGCTACGGTAATATCGGGAAATTTTTGTTTCAGCTGGCGCGGTTCGTCGCCGACCTGGCTGGCAGGAGAGGATGCACCTGCGATCATGAAGTGGCGTGTTTTTCGCTTATATCCCCGGCTCAATGTGGCCAGGCTGAACTCCTCCTTCAACAATTCCGCCAGGTATTCAATGTGCGGTGTCTTCCCGGTTCCGCCCACCGTAATATTTCCCACAGAGATCACAGGCAGCCGGAATTCAGCTACAGGCAGGAATCCCCATTCAAAAAACTGGTTCCTGATACCAACACCTGCCCCGTACAGCAAGCTGAACGGGAACAGGAGGATGTTCGCAAATGTTGTCTTTCTTCTGCGCATTGGTTTTTATGAGGAATGCAAATGCAGGCATTTGATTCCTGTCTGGTTACCCTGGTTAATCAGCGCTGATCAGTATATGTCAATTGAATAAGGCATGATTGCCTGCAGTCCCTGCATGTTACTGATCTCTTCCGCTTTTTTGTAGAGTTCGTAGGAATTTCCCAGTTCACCCCTGATGATCCGCGTTTTTGCTTCCCCGTAAAATTGTTTCATCAGCATGGTGAAAGGATCTTCAAGATACGGCAGTGAAGTAACCCTGTAATTTTCCAGGCCGGCCATCTCTGCTGCGATCTCAATGGATTTCTCCAGTCCGCCATACACATCGATCAGCCCGATTTCCATGGCATTTACACCCGACCATACGCGACCGCTTCCAATGTCATCCACTTCTTCGAAGGTCATGGCCCTGCCTTCTGCAACATGGTTGACAAAAGTTGTATAGGTATCATCCACGTAGTCCTGGATCATCGCCCTTTCGTCTTCGGTCAGGGGACGGGAGACAGACATGATATCGGCATATTTATTTGTTTTCACGACCCCGGTGGTGATCCCGATTTTTTCGTTCATCAGTTCCTTGAAGTTGGGAATCAGTCCAAACACGCCAATGGAACCTGTAATGGTGGTTTCACTTGCAACGATGGTGTCGGCCGGGCAAACAATATAATACCCTCCGGATGCCGCCACATCTCCCAGTGAAGCGACGACAGGCTTAACTTCTGCAGCCAGTTTTACCTCCCTGTAGATCACCTCGGAAGCGAGTGCACTGCCTCCGCCGGAGTTCACCCGAAGGACGATGGCCTTTACTTTGTCGTCTTCACGGGCCTTTCTGATCGCTTTGGCAATCCGGTCGGATCCGATGGTGCCTTCACCAGCATCTCCGGTCACAATATTTCCCATGGCATAGACCACTGCCACCTTGTTGCTCGTTGCCTCTTTGTCTTTATCCACTGTAACATCCTTGTATTTTGAAAGTGTGATGGTAGGGATATCATCATCTTCATCGGTATCCGTAAGTTCTCTCATCTCATCCAGAACTTCATCATAATACTTTAAACCGTCGATCATCTTTTTCTCCAGGGCCTGGTGATCGAACGTTACAGTCATTTGGTTTGCGTAAGTGTTAAGGTCCTCCTCTGAAATACCCCTTGCCAGGGAGATCTCGGTGATCATTTTATTCCATACCGAACTGATCATGGCATCCAGTTGTTCGCGGTTGGCATCACTGATCTCATCGGTCAGGAAAGGTTCAACGGCACTCTTGAAGGCACCATGCCTGATCACCTGCATATCCACACCAGCCTTGTCAAGCGCCCTTTTAAACAACAGCACTTTAGCCTGCAGCCCCTTGAAATCCAGGTCACCCGTTGGGGTCAGGTAAATCTTGTCCGCAGCTGTGGCCAGGTAATAGGACTTCTGTGTATACATGTCAGCATGAGCAATCACATATTTTCCGCTTTCCCTGAAATCCACCAGTGCATCCCTGATCTCCTCCACTGTTGCCATGCTGGCAGGTATGGCAGACAACCTCAGGAAGATTCCTGAAATGTCATCGTCGATGGCGGCTTTCCCGATATCTTCCAGTATCTGGTCAAGACCCATTATTGCTTCCATGTTCAGCATTCCCATGTCGAACTGACTGAACGGGTAATCATTGGCCCGGTCGAGGATGGGGGTATTGAATTTTGCCACCAGGACAGAGTTTTCAAGCACGGTGGGTTCCGTGTCTTTGGTCATCGCACCGATAATAGCAAATAAGATAATGAATCCCAGGAAGTTGAGGATCAGGATACCGGCGATGGTTGCCAGCATATACTTCAGGAAGCTTTTCATTTTTATTGAATTAATTATTTGTAATAGAAAACTTTACGTAAAAAAACGGAAGCACTAAATTAGTAAAAATCGGGCTGAAATGAAACCTTGCTGAAAAATTTGCTGATTTCCGGTACATTTCGATGTTTGTAATTACTTTTGCAACAACAAAATGACCGATAAACTTGTTCATCAGATCTGGATCAGCCTGGGATCGAACCTCGGTGACAGGGCGGCGCAACTGGCGCTGGCACGCACGCACATGGCCGACACCTGCGGAAAAATACTCCGTGTTTCCGGGATTTATGAAAGTAGTGCCTGGGGATTCGAGAGTGACCATATGTTTTTCAACCAGTGCCTCCACATGGAAACCACTTTACCGCCCGGTTCACTTTTGCAGTTGATCCTGGGGATCGAAAGAAAGATGGGCAGGAATCGGAATGGCAGGGGATATACCGACCGGGTCATCGACCTGGATATCCTGTTCTATGATGACCTGGTCATTCAATCTGAACACCTCCAGGTTCCGCATCCCCGGATGGAGACGCGCAAATTTGTCTTGCTGCCATTACAAGAGATTGCAGCCGGCAAGGAACACCCGGTCACCGGCCTTACCGTCGATGAGATGTTGGAAAGATGCACAGACACCTCCAGGATCGAAAAGATCATCTCCTGATTATCAGGTCATGATGCCCTCATCGGCAAAGCTGAAATATGTTTTTCCGGCAACGATAATGTGATCCAGCACCATGATATCCATGATTTCGGCAGCACTCTTTATTTTCTTTGTAATGCTGATATCTGCTTCACTGGGGGTTTTGTTCCCGGAGGGGTGGTTGTGGGAGATGATGATGGAAGTGGCACGTTTGTCCAGCGCGTGTTTGAGGATCATGCGTGTGTCGATCACCGTGCCGGTCAGGCCGCCCTGGCTGATCTTTTCAGTTTTCAGCACCCTGTGCGCCCGGTTGAGGATGATGATCCAGAACTCTTCGTGGTCCAGTTCCCCGATGATGGGATACAAGAGCTCATAGGCAGACCCGGAGTTGCTGATCAGTATTTTTTCTTCCCCATAGCTGCCGTTCCTCCGGGTCCCCAGTTCGAGTGCAGCCTGCAATGTGATGGCCCGGGCCAGCCCGATTCCCCTGATTTCAATGAGTTCTTCTGTCTTCAGTTTTCCCAGTTCGTACAGGTTATTCCTGACCGATGCCAGTATGTTCCTGGCAAGGTCCACTGCATTGTTTTCCCGCGTTCCACTGCCAATTATCAATGCCAGCAGCTCAGCATTCGACAGGGATTGCACCCCCGATTTGAGTAGTTTTTCGCGGGGACGGTCCTCCACCGACCAGTCTTTGATTGTAGTATTTTGATATGTGCTCATCGCTGTTTTCTTGGTTAATATGATGAGCCGGTGAAAAATCGCACGAAAATAAAAAAGCCTCCCGGAATGAACCGGAAGGCTTGAATATATAGTAGGATATGATAAGCTTATGAAAGGCTTTCCACGTGCTTTGCAAGCTTCGATTTGAGGTTGGAAGCCTTGTTTTTGTGAATCACGTTGGTCTTTGCGAGTTTATCCAGCATGGAAACAATCTTCGGATACAATTCTGCCGCCTCGGCCTTGGCGGTAGTATTTTTCAGGTTTTTTACTGCATTACGCATTGTCCGGGCCTGGTATTTGTTACGTAACTTGCGTGATTCCGCCTGCCTGATCCTCTTTTTTGCTGATAAATGGTTTGCCATTTTGATCTTATATTATGTCTTTTACTATTTCCTGTTCTTGTTTTGGGCTTGCAAAAATAATCAATATTTCGAATATTAAAAAAAAAAAGACCATAATTATCGCCTTAATACTCTATTCCTTACACAGCTTTTTTGTGCCCAGATAGATGGAGAATGTATTCAGCACGAATAACACGACAACCAGGCCGATGGATACCAGGTAGATGGTCCCCGATAATGAAGCGCCCACCTCCATATTCCATTCCGCAGCCATCGCCGCCATTTTGCCGGAAATAATGGCACTGATCGCCAGGGCCATGGCGGTGACAATGAACAGCAGGGTGAACAGGACGATGATATAGGGCCTGCTGATTTCGGTATGGTGATATCCGAGTTTATTGAGCCTTCGGATTTTCTCAGAGGACCGGCTGATCATGAGCTGAAGACTGAGCAGGAAGATCAGGAATGCGAGTCCGATGATGATACCGGCGATCAGTACCAGGAAACTGAGCACGAATTTAAGGATAATATTCAGCCGGCTGCTTTTCAGCTTTTCCCTGATCGTGTCGTATCCCTTTTCATCAATGAACCGGATGATTTCCGGATCGGTCGGGTCCGGTGAAACGAGGATGATCCGGGATGGCCTGGGTTGTTCAAGGTATCCGAATTTTTCATTGGCCCAGGTAAGAAAGTCATAGGGCACAAGGATGGAGTTGATCCGGTTGCTGAAACCGCTGATCCTGCCGGGGTAGGTGGCTTTTTCGGTTGCCCCTTTCAGTACCACGCTGAATTGCAGCATTCCGATCATTTCCTTGGGAATCTGGGGGAGTCCCTGGCTCTGCGAGAAACCAAAATTGTACAGGTTGAGGTAATCCTGTGGCAGGATCACCGGGATGTGGTCTTTGCCGGCTTCCCATCCCCAGTCGTCGGACCTGACATCGACAAAGGCATCAGGTACTGCCTCAAAGAAGAGTTCCGTGGAAAAATTCGGGAATTGCCGGCTCCTGGTGTAGGCGCTGATCGGGAATTCGTTGGAGATAAAGGGCGCCACCTGTTCCGCAAATGGCTGCTGTCTGATCTCGGCGATTTCTTCTTCAGAAAATCCGCCATTGCCAAGGCCCAGGGTCTGGCCGATACCCACCTCCTTGTTGACAATAATATATTCCGGATCCAGCAGGTCCTCGTTTTCTCTCAGCACCTTGTTCATGTTTTCATAGAAATGGATACCGGTGAGCAACAGTACGAACCCGGCAATGGTTCCGAGCACCGCCCATAGCAGGTGCCACCTGCTCTGATCTTTCCACAATATCTGAAAAAGGTATTTCATCTACTTCTTTGTGCGTGTATAAATGAGGGGTTCACAGGCGCAGGGTAATATCCACATCATGACCGTTGTTGCCCAGCGAGGTCAGGATCAGCCCTGCTCCCCCTGCCCGGCATTCTTCCCTGATCAGTTCCATCGCAACAGCACTGTTCTGCTTGTCGATGTGACTGAAGCATTCATCGGCAAAGAGGAAATTGAAGGGCTGGCACAAAGCGCGGATGATTGCCACGCGCTGCCGCTGACCGAAAGAGAGGATTCCGCAGTGCTTCTGCAGGAATGGTTCAATGTTCAGCTGAGCGGCCATGTTGCGGACCTGTTGTTGTGTTTTGTGCCTGGTGATATGGTTCTTCAGCATGATATTGTCCCATGCACTCATGTCATCAAACAGTTCCAGTCCCTGGAAGATATAGGCCAGTTGCTTCTTACGCATGGCAGACCATTCGGCAGAACCGATGTTCCGGCTGTCCCGGTTATCGATGAACAGTTTCCCTGAATAATCCTTTCTCAGACCGTACATGATGGAAAGGAGGGATGTTTTTCCCTTTCCCGAAGGAGCTTCAACGAGGTAGCTGTTTTCCTGGCTGAAGCTGAATGATGCCGCTTCCCAGATCGAGGATCCTTTGGTGGGAACCTCCTTCATGGGAAGCGGGATAAGGTATTCAAATCGGTAGGTCATACATTGGATCAACGGTGCAGGCTGCCGGTTCTCTCGAGCATCTGCAGCAAGGTATACAAGCTGTTTTCGTTTTCATGCATGGTGACCAGGGTCATATCGCTCTCCTTGTTGGAGGCTTCCACGCCCACATAGGAAAAGGATTCAGTGATCATTTTAACCGGACCCAGCGATCCTCCCTGGCTGGCCATTCCCTTCAGTGCATCAGGATAGGAGGACAGATCCAGGTTCATGTACATGCCCATGGAGCCATCGGCAAAATCGTTGAATTTTGAATCACCGAGTGTCTTGTCCAGTCCTTTGCCGGTGACCGCATCCTTGTAACCAGGGGTGTTCGTGATGACCCATATGTCGTTGACGATCCCGCTATACAGTTCCATGCCGTTGGCATTGATCATGAAAAAGTCACCTTCCTGTTCCACTGCGGCCATGTTTCCTACTGTGCCCATCATCTTATCCTGGAGCGTTTTGTCATCCAGGCCGATTCCGATCATTATTTCAACCGGGATGGGATTCCCTTCAGAAGCGCCATTCACTGCGATCACGAAATCCCCGTTAAGTGCTTCCAGGATTTCGTTGCCGGGAATACCTGTCATTTTTTCCACCTGGCCCGAGAGTGAATCTATTTCAGGAGGGGAGAAATTTTTCATCAGGCGGGTCAGTTTATCCAGATCCACCGAAAACGCCATGGCCATGAGCAGGTCGTTTCCCGGAGCCAGCTCCACCAGGTCCTCGTTCAATTCATCTTTTGCCACCAGGAAGGTTTCGGTAGCCTTGGTTACCTCGTCACTGAAATGTGTATCAGAATGTACGTACATGGCTCCGTCGGCGAATTCCACGAAGAAACGGCCATAATTGTTCTTCAGATCCATGGGAAGTTGCATGTCCAATCCTTTTGCCATACCTGACTTTCCAAGTATCTTTTGCAATTCATCACCCGTGAACCAGACATTCATGTCCTCCATGTTTTTTGTAAAGTCATTGAAATCAACGATGCTGGTAACAGCTTCCTCGCGGGGAAGGTCGTAGAGGCTGATCAATTCTGACTGCCACTTCTCCGCGGAAAAAACAAGGGTCGGGGATGCAAGGAAGATCAGTTGTTTTTCATTCCATGCCATTGCGGCATTCTCACCTGGCGGGGTGATCATGGAATATCCTTTGTGTTCTATGATTTCCAGGTTTTCTTCATTTGCCAGCTGTTGCACCATGGCGGTAAATTTCGAAGCGTCTTTCATGACTGCCGTGGTGCCGAACATGGGCTCATCATCCATGAAATAGACGAACATAAACAAATATTCACCTATATCAAGGCCTGATGCGGCAGGATCCTTTGCAATTTGCCGCATAACCGGGTGGTCCAGTTTTCCGATCAGGCCCTCCATGGTGCCGATCTGTCCTTTTTCATAGATCTGCTTCGGATGCATCGAAGCAACCAGGAAGGCGTGGTCAGGGATGTTGTGTACGGTCTCGGGAGCCTTCCTGGAACAGGAGGCAACAATGACCGTCGCGAGAATTATACTCAGAAGTGATATGTTTCTCATGGTTGAAATATTTATTTGTTGAAATGCAGGGCTAAGATAAAGAATAATGGGGTTTCCAGTAATGAAAGTGAGGTTAAGTTTTTGTATACTAGCGTATGATGTAACAGATTATTGTAGATGTGGAAAAAGATACGGGTAGCCAACTGTTCGGGCTGACCCATTGCTATACCAGGAACAGCAATGCCACACCAGCGATACTGATTACCGAACCGATGATCTCCAGTGGTCTGACTTTTTCCTTGTAGAGCAGCACTGCCGGGGGAATGATCAGGATGGGGACGATGGCCATGATCGTGGCTGCAATGCCCGTCTCAGTATAGCGGATGGCGAGGAGCGAAAATGAGACACCCAGGAAAGGCCCGAAAAAAGAACCCAGTGCAGTGGCAGACATGCCCTTCCTGTCGCGCGTGGCCCCAAGCACCTTTCTCCACCTGCCCAGTACCGTGGTAAGTACAGCGAATCCGACAATCGCAGCAATAAGCCTGACCTGGGTAGCTGCGAAGGGATCATATTCCTGCATTCCGTATTTGCTGAGTACCAGTCCAATCCCCTGTCCGGCTGCACCTAAAAATGCAAAAAGGGCGCCCTTGAGGGAGAGGTTCATGGAAAATCCTTTTTTATTGACATTTCTCACAAAAATTGCCATGGAGATTCCCAGCATCGTAAGAAACATTCCCAGGATTTGTAATGGCAGCAACTTTTCTCCCAGCCCGATCCAGCCTGCAATGGCAGCCATCGGCGGCGCCAGGGTCATGATCAGCATGGCAAACCTTGACCCGATGAGCCGATAGGATTTGAACAGGAACAGGTCGCCGAATACAAATCCCACCAGCCCCGATACCGAAAGCCAGATCCAGTTAAAACCGCTGGCATCTGTGGGAAAGGGCATACCCCGGCGAATCCATACATAGAGGGTGAGGAAAAACAAACCCATAAAGAGCCGGATCACGTTCAGGGACAAGGAACCAATCCTGACGCTGGCCCGTTCAAAAGCAATGGCAGTGACGGTCCAGAAGACGGCCACGAGCAGTGCGGAAAATTCACCCAGGTATGCTTGCATTTACTTGCTTAGTACCTGTTCATTTCAGTAAAGTCCCTGACCGTATAGTCTTCCGGTCGCTCGAATGTGTTTTCGGGAATATCTTCAAAGTTGATATTGCTCACTTCGAGATGCAATTTAGCGGCCATGCCGGGTATATCCACCTCGATCAGCAGCGGGAAACCGTCGATATTAAAACTCATGGCTCCCTGTCCCGCCATTCCCTTGAATGCTTCCCCATCGTAATCAGGAGCCTTCAGGTCCTTTGCCACCCAGAATACCTGTGTCATGGTCATACTCTGAACCGTAGCGGTTTGTACATGTTTCTGACAGGTATATCCCATGATCTCCCTGGTGTCATCAAATTTTTCCACTGTGGCCTGTTCCGCTTTTGCTGCCTCGGTCTTGATGGTTTCCTCGCTCATCAGGTAAACCGTTTTTTGCGCATCATTGATGATATATGCCTCGCCGGTCTTGCCGTTCACCACTGTTTTCCCCATTGCCGCACCCATCATGCCTCCGTGCATTTCAACAGCGATACCGTTTTTCCCATATTTGATAACCATCTTTTCGGGCATCATCCCGGCCATCTGCTGCGCACCTTCACCTACAATTTTATAGGTATAGTCCACCGTTCCGATCACCGTCTTTTGGGTAAATGCCGCAGGGGAAATCATCAGCGCTGTGATGACAAGTAAAATAAATTTTTTCATCGTTTTTTGCATTGGTTGATGCAGGTCAGATGCAACCCACCATGACCGCAGGGCAAAGATAGTTTTTTTATTATTTCTCCCGGGTCGTTGCAGTGATTGATCAGCAGATATTCTGATCCCCTTCCCTTGCATGAAGCCCGATTCGGTTGTTACATTCTAACCATGACAGGATAGTTTAGTTAGAATCATTATATATAACGTCAATATTTTTGCAAAATGTAAGCAATTGTGTTTTTTAGGCGATTATTTTACTAAAAACAAAAACCATGAGTGCCACTACGACACCTATCATCAAATTCATCAACGGGGAGCAGATTCCCATCGAATTGCACAAGGTCAGAATCGTACAAAAACTACACCTGAAGCCTGTGGAAGAGCGGCTGAAGGCCGTCAGGGAAGGAGGATTCAATACGTTTCTGCTCAACACAAACGATATTTTCCTGGATATGCTGACGGACAGCGGAACAAATGCCATGAGCGATAACCAGGTAGCTTCCATGCTGCAGGCCGATGATGCCTATGCCGGTTCACAGAGTTACTATCGTATGGAGCGTGCCCTGCGAGAGGTATTTGGGAAGCATTATGTGCTCCCGGTACACCAGGGACGAGCAGCAGAAAATGTGATTTCCATGACTTTCATCAGCGAGGGAGATGTTATCCCGATGAACTATCATTTTACCACTACAAAGGCACACATGGAGCTGAACGGGGGAACAATTCTTGAAATCTATACGGACGAAGGATTAAAGATCAAAAGTGACCATCCCTTCAAGGGCAATATTGATACCAGGCAGCTGGTGGAGGTGATCGATAAATATGGACCCGGTCATATTCCGTTCATTCGGTTTGAGGCTTCCACGAATCTTATCGGCGGACAGCCGTTTTCAATGGCCAATATGAGGGAAGTCCGTTCCATTGCCGATCAGCATGGGATCATGATTGTTCTGGACGCGAGCCTGATAGGTGAAAATGCCTATTTTATCAAGAAAAGGGAGCCGGAATACAAGGATGCATCCATCAAGGAGATCCTGCACGAAATGTGTGGGATGGCTGAAATCGTCTATTTCTCCAGCAGGAAGGTCAGCTCGACCCGTGGAGGGGGAATTTGCACCAACAGCGAGGAGTTGTACCTGAAAATGCGTGACCTGGTTCCCCTCTATGAAGGATTCACCACCTATGGAGGGATGTCGGTACGGGAGATAGAAGCCATGGCTGTAGGAATGATCGAGACATTGGATGAAACCGTGATCAGCCAGTCACCTTCTTTTATCGAATATGCTGTACGGGAACTGGAAAAGATCGGCATTCCGGTGGTAACTCCGGCCGGGGCGCTGGGGTGTCATATTGATGCTATGGGCTTCCTGCCACATGTGCCGCAGGAAGAATATCCGGCGGGAGCCCTTGCTGCAGCCCTGTTCATCATTTCGGGCTGCCGGGGAATGGAGCGCGGAACCATCTCCAGTGTTCGCGACGAAGACGGCAACGATATTCTTGCAGATGTGGAATTGCTGAGGCTTGCATTTCCGCGAAGGGTTTTCACGCTTTCACAGACCATGTTTGTCATTGACAGGCTGCACTGGCTCTACCAGAACAGGGAACTTGTGGGCGGACTTAAATTCGTGGATGAACCAGAAGTGTTAAGGTTTTTCATGGGACGGCTGGATGCTGTATCTGACTGGCCTGAAAAGCTGATGGCAAAGTTCAGGCTGGATTTTGGAGAGAGCCTTTAAATTACAAATCAGGACGCCCGGACGATACTGCCCGGGCGTTTTTTTCCTGTGCGTGTCTGTGATCGCTGTTTCCCCGAACTACCCGGGTCATACGCTGATCAATTTCAAAGTGTTGCCGGAAGTTTGGTTTACAGGGTTGCCTTACCACAGGGTTATTCGAGGAGTTCGAGTCCTTCGAGGGCCGACTGACCACCGGGCGTGTGCATCAGTGCCTTGTTGAACAATACCTTGGCCTCACGGAATTTTTTCAGTTGCAGCTTGGTCCATGCCAGCATCAGCAGTGCATCATAATCGAAGGGGTACAGGTTCACCACCTTGTCAAATAATTTTTCAGCTGCCGGGTAATCTTTCTGTCCGTAGTATACCAGTCCCAGCCTGTGGATGGCGATGGTGTTGCCCGGGGCGATCTCTATGATCTTCTCGTATTGCCAGATCACCATGTCCCAGTTGCCCATTGCAGCAGTGGGGTAGATCAGCCCGAACCGCGGTTCAATGGCGAAGGGCTTGAGTTCAACCGCCCGGTTATAATAACTGTATGATTCTGTAAACTGACCGGCGGAATAGGTAAGCCATCCAAGACGAAGGTTGACTTCATACCCATCCTCATCATATACCTCCTTCAGGACCTGGGTGGCAGCTTGCAGGTCACCCGTGGCCTCGTTCAGGTAACTGTCCTGGAAGGCTTTGACGGTTTTGCTGTACGCCGCACTCTGTGTAAAAGCGGCCATTGCTATTGCCATAAGTACCATTCCGAAAATGAATTTTTTTAACATTTCCATATGATTCCTCCTGTTATTATGTGACTCTGATAATTCTGTTGATTGAACGGGTGCAGCAGGTCCTGTGTGGGGAAGAACATGCTGTTGACCGACCTGAACCTGTAACCGAAGAACAATTGCATCCCCGCCCGGTAAACGGGAACGATTGCATTGGCCTCCATACTCCACGCGATCTTTTCGAGGTTGTTGAAGGCAAATTTGTTCCGTATATCATAAAAGTTGAACTGTTCCATGGGTGCCCCGGCGACTTCGAGCCAAAGGTTGTTGAATATCTTACCTCCCAGCAAAGGTCTGAAGAGTAGATTTACCGATTGTTCATTATTGAAAGTGGCCAACTGCATGTACGCATCCAAACCCAGGTACAGGTTAAGATTGGCCATGGGATAGAAGGTACCATGGAATCCTGCCTGGTGTGTATTGATGTCGTTGAAATTATGGTGTACCCATGACAAGCCCACATCTGCATAACATGACTGGTATGCTACCTGGAGTTTCTGCACCCAGTCAATGATTGTGAGTTTACTGACTGCGGTGCTATTGATGCCGGAACCCTGTCCATAGGATGTTTCAGCATAGAGCGGGATCGCGGTATTCAGGTAATGGATGCCCGGGCGGATCACCAGTCCTTCAGCAACCAGAATATCTGCATCCAGGCTGTATTCGTATTGCTGCACCGGCTGTTCTTCGGAAAGGAATGCCCTGTTATTCGTGATTACATAGGATAATTCATTCTTGTATAAATAGCTGCCCTGGTGAGAAAGGACCAGGGCGGTACCCAGGCGGTGTGAAAAAGTTGCCCCGGCATAATGCATGGCGCGGGTTGCCTTTTGCGTGCCGGGGTTCAGCAGGTCCGTATTGCTTACAATGTTATCCTGAATGGCAGCCGTGTTTGCCCCGGCCCATGCGTAATTCAGACCGAATGCAATAAAGCTGATGGAATCGTTGATATTCATAGCTGATTTCTGGGTTGCAGAAAGGGCCCTGGTCTGCCGGAGGGCATCATGACTGCGCCCGCCGAATTTGTAGGCATAATAAAGGTATTCGTTGGCGATCAGATCACGGCTGTTGTGACCGAGCGCATTTTTGTAGTATTGCGCGGCGCGGCGGTATTTGCCCAACGCGTAATATGCATAGGCAATCCGCATTTGCAAATAATAATAGTCGAATCCGTTTTCAAGGGCAGCCTTTCCCTCCCGGACCAGGTCCTGCCATGCTTCTTCAAGATACAGCTGATAGGTGATCGAATCCACCTGTCTGAATGTAGGTTTCTGTCCTGGGGCTGGTTCCTGTCCGAAGATCTGTTCCTGCCGCGAAGCCGGATCCTGCTTTAAGTCCGGTTCCTGCCCGAAAACCGGCACATGCCTGGTCATCATCACAGCACCCGCCAGCATCCATATAAAAACTATTCTTCGCATCTTTTCATCTGTATCTGCTGACCATGATCGTTGATCGATAGATGAGCGATTCCCGACCGGTTGATCATGATGTCAAAATCCATCTTGTTGAGTTCTTTCTTACCCAGCCTGTTTTTAAGGGAAGATTCCAGCCTGATTTCTGAAGGGGACATGTAATCATCAATATTCACATATTTCATCCTGTAATCTGAACTTGCAAACCGTACGAACGGACTGATGAAATCATGGAACCACAGTATCGGTTTTGGGAAGACCAGGGACAGCGGGTAGTGGTCTTCCAGCTCCAGGTCCTGGTAAAACCCTTCCTGCACCTTGTATGCACCAAGGAAGAAATAATAGAGCAGGCAGTTCCTGGTTCCTTCGAAATAGGTAAAATGGAACTGGTTTTCATCCTGGTCGAAATAGGCAATGGCCCCCGACCTGTTGCATTCAATATAGGTTTCGTTGTATGGATTCACCCTCACTTCCCATTTCACATCCTGGATGTTTCTGAAACCTTCCACGTTGAAATGCAACACCTCCCCGGGGGTGAACCTGAAAGCCTGGACAAGCAATTCATTTGCTTAGATATTGGACACCTTGTCATTTTCGCGGGGCTTCTTGTGGGTGTGAAAGCTGAATTTATTTTCCTCGTGGAGGACGTAGCTGCTGATGGGATAGTCTTTCGTTGCTGATCCGATATACGGAAATTCCTGGACCTGGAAGTGCAGGTGCGGATAGGGGGATCGTCCTGAATTTCCGCACTGAGCGATCACCTGTCCGAACCGGACTTTCTCACCCTCTTCCACCTTGATACTGCCTTTTTTGAGATGACTCAACTTGGAGTACAACTCGTCATCGTGTTTAATGATGATGGTATTTCCCCAGTTCTGCTGCAGGTTTACCTCGCCGATGATATTGTCGTCGATATCATTCACCACCTTTTCCACCACACCTTCTTCCGGGGTGATGACCGGTTTGCCGAAACAAAAGTAATCTTCAGGGAAATCCCCGTCATTCCTGTATTGTTTTCCTTCCTTGTTGAGGATGACAAAATCCCAGGCATGTCTCCACTGGTCTTTGTGCGTATGGGCGCCATTATGTCCCTGTGCGATATCCCAGGTACCGAAAAACGGAAGTTTGACCTGTGTGAACTGCTTGAACCTGAATCGTTCCGTGTTATTCAGGAAGGTGTACAGGTTTTTTTCCGGTGAGTTGTACTGGTAATATACTTCGGTGAGGCGGTAGGAGTATTCCGAACGGAATTTCAGCACATAGATGAACAACAATACCACCATGTTGAACGGGAGTGCATAGATGGGAAGTTTCAGTTCAAGGAAAATGGTATTCAGGCTAATGGTGAGTACTGCCACCAGTGGGATCAGGACAATTACCCAGAGGTAGGAACGTATGGAAGGGATCAGGAAAAAGCCTCCCAGGGCAATGGAAGTGAGGATGTAATTGAAGCCGATATAGCTGTAATCGATCTGGGTGATATTGGCACCGATCAGGTTATAGAAGAGATAGGCAACGAAAAAACCGATCAGTGACAATGAAAATGCGATCCGGCTGTACAGCAGCAGCCCCAGCGCAATCGCGATACCTGTGAGTACGCTGTACTGGAAAAGTATGGCGCTCAGGGAGATAAAGTAGGTGCTGATTACTTTCGGTAAAGGGATTGAATTAAAGAATTCGTGGACTGCAATGAGCCGGTCTCCGCCTACCTGGTACAATTCATTGAGTGTATAGATTCCGCGCTCACTGATACCCAGCGCGTCGAAGCTTCGTGTGGCCGTGATGAATGTCCAGAGTGCCAGTATAAAAGGGATGCTCAGGTAGGGGAGCTTGTATTTTCCGATTACACCCTGCAGTGATACAGAGATAAAGAAAGTGAACAGTGCCGCAAGGAAAATGATCAGTACCAGGTGCCAGCCAAAACTGTAATAAATCCCGAGTCCGAGCCCCACAAGCAGGCTGTTGAATCCGTAATAACCTTCTGCAGTAGTGGGTTTGTGCAGGTTGAGAATAAATGCAGCCACAGAGGTGGTTACTACTGCCATCAAGCCGGCAAGTCCTGCATAGATGTCGTAGAAGGTAACGAGCATCAGCAGGATGGCAAAAGGCTTATGGGTGGAGAAAAATACCTGTGAATAGCTGTGTATGATGCTATGCACAAAATACCTTGCATCCTCCTTTTTGATTGTCAGTGACTGCTTCAGCATCTGTTATCAGAATTTGAGGTCCTCCAGGTGTTCGGGGAGCCGCTCCAGCATGTTCATGGTTTCGTAGTTTTCGTTCTCCCTGATGACATGCGGCACGCCCTCCGTACTGATCATCACCACCCTGGGTCTGTACGTTATAAACTGCAGCCATTGCGTCATATTGTACGCCCCGATCCGGTTGATCACCACCTGGTCGCCTTTTTCAAGTTACGGGAACTGTACTGCACTCCTGATCACGTCGATGTTCATGCAAAGCGGTCTGTAGATCGTGGTATCCTCTGTATCCTGCTGGTGTTCCTGTGCCGGTACGATGTTGTGTTCATACCAGAAGGAGGTAAACAACATGTTGACGCCGATATCGATCACCAGGGACCGCCTGCCGTCGGCCAGCCGCTTGTTGGCCAGCACAGTTCCTGCAAGGTACCCAGCATCATCGATCAGGGCCCGGCCTGTTTCCAGGAAGAGTGTAGGCATGCGGTCGTGCCTGATATCGGAGTTGTTCAGTGCATCGGTAATGGCTTCTGCATATTCATCAAAGGACGGACAGGTATCAGATCCCGGCAGATAGGCACCTTTCAGGGTGTTTTTGGAAGCAAAACCACCACCCACATCGATATATTTGATTACATGATCAAATTTCCGGTCGATCCTGACAGCAAGCTCAGCCATTTTCCTTGTGGCAATGCCATATGATACGGGTGTCATGATGTAGGTTCCGATGTGGGTATGCAATCCCATCAGCTCCAGGTGCTCCTGTGTCATGATCTTGTTCACTGCTGCCCATGCCTCACCATTTTCGAAATTGAAACCAAAGCGGTCCCACTGCGGATAAATCCCGGTATCCATGTTGATCCTGATCGCTACCTTTGCTATTTCTTCGCTGTCGTCCACGATATCAATGATCTCATATAATTCATCAAAATGGTCGATATGGATCAGCGAGCCGTTTTTGATCCCCAGTTCCAGGTCGGAGCGGGATTTGTCCGGACCGTTGAAAATGATCTTGTTGCCTGGTACGCCGTTGGCGATCGCTTTTTCGTACTCAAATCCCGAAACCACCTCGGCCCAAGCGTCCTCCTGGTGAAAAACCCTGCAGACCGCATTCATATAATTGGTTTTGTACGACCAGGCGAACTGTACCTTAGGATACCTGGTCTTGAAGGCCGATTCGGCTTCACGGTAGGTATCCCTGATGGTCTGTTCGGAGAGCACGTACAGGGGGGAGCCATATTCCTTCAGCAACCTATTGATACTGACATTATCTATCGTTGTGATGGGCCTGATATTGGTCCGCATACCGAATTTGTCCGGCACTCCTGCATTGATCCGGTTGATCACCGGTCTGTCGAATTTTGGTTTATCCATCATCAGATTAGTTTTTTGCGATTTTCCCGGCTGCACTGGTTCCGTCTGCCGATATAACATTCAGGATATATGTTCCTGAACCGAGCTGTCCGGTGGCAACGGGGATTTCAGTTATTCCAGGTTCATAGGGCTGTTCAAGGAGCTTTTTTCCCGAAAGATCGCTGACAATGACCTGTCCGCCTTGTATGAGGTTTTCGGGACTTATTTCCACCTGCATCATGTCTCCGGCAGGGTTGGGATAAATATGAAGTGAGCCGGGGGATTTGAGAGTGGCACTTTTTGAAGTGCTTCCCCCGATCGCATATACATTGGTGTACAGCAGGTAATAGTAGTCGTAGTAAATATACTGGTAAGCAAAAAGTTTGGGTGCACCTTTGAGCTCCTTGATCTCAGCAAAGCCCCCGTCCTGCAGGTTGAGCAGAACATTGCCGTTTTCATTTACCACCTTTAGTCCGTATGTATTTACATATTCTGAGTTGACAAGAGTGGATTTATAATAAATGTACAGCAGTTCAATGTCCTCGTTGGTGTTGAATGTTTTACGGCTGACAAATTTGATGTCATAGAGGAAAAATCCTTCCGGTACTGCCAGGTTGATGGTTTTGTAGAGTATGTGGTCTTCATTAAAGATGCGGCATTGTTTCATGGGCACATCCATTACAAAATACTTGAACTCACCTGAATCGATCTCAGCAAGGGTACCTGAAAAATTATAGGTTGTTCGTGTGTGAACTGTGCATTCAGCGCCACGCTGGCCGCCAGGGTTACGAATGCAATAATTGTGGTCTTCATCTTGTTGGGTTTATAGTTCTCCGCTGATTGAAAGTTTTTCAAAATCACTGATATTCCCTATCAGGTCGTACGAGTATCTGATGAACATTTTTCCCACCTCGTAGGCTGTCATCGGCTCCACCTTCTCACCCATGGCAAGGCGGACAAGTGCCTCAGGGATATTCTGACCGGCACCCACTGCCAGGTAGACCCATGCCGGGATCCGGGGGTTGATCTCGATCAGGTAATATGTTCCCTGGTTGGTTTTGATCATCTCCAGTTCCATTCCACCCTTCCATTTATTCTGCCTGAAAAGGTCACGCGTAATCTGCAGCAATTTCTTGTCGCCCAGGGTAATGCCGCTCCATGCTTTTCCCTTGTCGGTGATATACTGCTTGCGCATGGGAACGGCAGCAATCGTCTCACCGGTCCCGTCACCCAGGGCCACCACATTCACCTCCGTCCCGCGTATAAATTCCTGGATGATCACGGGGAGCCCCCATTTTGCAATGATCTTGTTGAAATGGTTGTTGACCTGATCCGGATTATATGCAATGTATGCATCGTAGAATTTTCCTTTTACAAGCAGAGGATATTCAAATTCTTCCCGCAACTCCGGAATGTCGTTCACCGAAGTGATCGATTTGCTGTGCGGTACATCGATTCAGTATTTTTCGCCGAAACTGTTCAGGTTTCCCTTCTGTCTTTCTTCAAACTGCTCAAGGGTGGGAAGATATGTGCTGATGTTGTGCTTCCTGAGCAACGCTTCCGCTTTCATGAAGGTAAAGAGTTCCGCATCCAGGTTGGGGATGATCAGGTCAACCGGATCTTTCCCGTGAATCTCCAGGATCCGGTTCATGAATGGATCGATGCCGACCGACGGGTAGGGGATCAGGTAGGTTTTGTCCAGCGCGCCTTCCATGTAAATGCCCGGTTCCATGTTTTCATAGGCGAGCCCGATGATCCGTACATCAAACCTGTCCGATTCACGGATTCCCCGTACCACCGGTATGCCGGGTCCCGGATTGTCGGTGTTGTTCAGACCTGTGATTGCGATGGTGATTTTTCGTTTACTCATCTGTTGCTGCTTCAATGAGGTTGAACCTGCGAAGGGTGTGCAAGAAATCGTCCATGTACCTGTTGAAGGACTTTTCATCAATATTATAATCGGAAAGAATGGTGGTTTCGATCTCGGCGAGGGACTTTCCTTTCGCCAGTAACCTGAGGATCTCCTTGCCCGATGCGTTGACGGAAAAAGACTCCCCGGAATTGGGGTCGAAGAGGAACCCGGACTCGCTGACTGCAATATTTTCGCGTAGTTTCATAGATGCAGGAATTAGTTTTGGCTAATGATACAAACTTCCGAAATTCCTGGTAAGAATTGTTACGAAATTTTTGTAATGATGTATAAAATTTTAATCAGCCAGGGCAAATCCGCGGGTTGCCGGCTGCAATTGTCCAGGTTGGGTGGAGGCGTGGAGGCGCAGGTATCCCGGTGGTTATAATTCATCAATGCCTTTTTTTTCTATCTCGGCGCCGGCTTTGTACTGGGAAACTGTAACACCGGTAATTTTCCTGAACTGGTTAGAGAGGTACTGTACGCTGGAATAATCCATCATGTAGGCAATCTCACTCAGCGAGTACTCTTCCTCGTCGATTAAGTGCTTGATGCGTTCAATCTTCTGGTGAATGATATATTTTTCCAGCGTGGTATGTTCGTGTTCGGAGAATAACCTGGAGAGGTAAGGATAGCTGAACCCCAGCTTTTCCACCAGGTAATCGGATTTCCTGACGATGGAATTGACGTTGTTCAGGTGATGGATCAATTCGATCACGGCAATCTTGATCTCTGAAACCAGGCGGTCCTCTTTATTCTCCAACAGTCCGAATCCATAATTGTGCAGTACCCGATCGATCGTTTCATGGGAACAGACCGTCGTATCATAGGTGATTCTCTCCCTCCCCAGGGATATCTCATGCACGATGATGCCGGTATCCTTAAGCTTCTCTTTCAGAAACTGCTTGCAACAGTTGCAGACCATGTTCCTGATATGGATCGTTTCTGTTATGTGACCATCCCGGGCTGCCATTTTTCCACCAGTAGAACCTTTAAATTTAGTAAGAATTTCGATACATGTAGTTACTGCTTTCATTTGCAGCGATTTTTCCTGTACCGAGAACCACCTGGTCAGGATCAATTGCTCTCCCACAATAGTTTTCCTGCTTGCGCCTGATGTAAGCCCTTCTCATTGCCCCTGCCAACAGAGCTTTCTCTTTTCCCTTTTCCCTTTTCCCTTTTCCCTTTTCCGGATATATTGCTATTTTTACTCAACTTAAAACTACATGGATCATGCAAAAAAACGAACTTCTGGCCCATCTCTCTGTTTGTGTTGAAAAAGGAAAGGCCGATAAGGCTACTCCAACGCCTCCTGAAATGAAGGACCAGGAGGGCGCGCGGGAGATTACGGCACAGCTGATTGAGATGGATGTGGCCCCGGAGGAGATACTGAATGGTGCCCTGATCCCCGGGATGAAGCGAATTGGGGATTTGTACGGGGAGGGCAAGGCCTTTGTACCCCACCTGCTGCTGGCAGCCCGCGCGATGAATGAGGCAATCGTGCTGCTCAAGCCCTATTTCGAATCGGGTGCCGTGGAGCGTAAGGGTACGTTTATTATCGGAACAGTGCAGGGTGACCTGCACGATATCGGGAAGAACCTGGTGAAAGCAATCATCGAAGGCTCCGGCTGGGAGGTTGTCGACCTGGGTACAGACGTATCTGCTGAAGGCTTTATAAAGGCAATCGAGGAACATCCCAAAGCACATGTAGGACTTTCTGCGCTGATCACAACCACCATGGTGCACATGGAACAGATCGTACAAAGTATCAGGGAGAAATATCCCGATAAAAAAATATTGATTGGCGGAGCACCTGTTACCCAGGAGTACTGTGACAAGATCGGCGCTGATTTCTTTTCATTGCGCCCGCAGGAAGCTGCTGAATATTTGAATTCACTCATTTCATCAACGCACCCGACATGACAACCATCAGTGAAAAACTGAAAGAAAAAGGAACGCTTGTTTCCGACGGAGCATGGGGTACATTTATTCATCAGAAAGGATTGCGATCCGATGAGTGCCCGGAATCATGGAACCTTACCAGGCCCGATGATATTTATGATGTTGCTCTGAGCTATGTGAATGCCGGTGCAGATATGATCCTGACCAACAGCTTCGGCGGCAGTCCCTTCAAACTGGAGCCATACGGACTGAAAGGGAAGACGTACGAAGTGAACAAGGCTGCTGCAGAAATATCACGACGTGCTGCCGGTGAGGATGTCCTGGTCCTGGGTTCGGTCGGACCTACAGGGAAAATCCTGATGATGGGTGAGGTAACCGAGCAGGAATTATTTGAGGGTTTTGCGGAACAGATCAGGGGCCTTGTGGATGGCGGTGCAAATGCCATACTGGTCGAAACCATGTCTGATATGGATGAGGCCCGTACCGCGATCAGGGCAGCCAAATCCATAACTGACAGGGAAGTGCTCTGTACGTTTACCTTCAATCTGACCCCTGCCGGAGAATACAGGACCATGATGGGTACCACTCCTGCTGAGACGGTGGAAATGCTGGTGCAGGAAGGCGCAGATGTACTGGGGGCCAATTGCGGGAACGGGACCGCAGGAATGATCGAGATCGTGAAACAGATCAGGGAAGCCAACAGCCAGATACCGGTACTGGTGCATGCCAATGCAGGAATGCCCGTCCTGCGAGAGGGAAAATCAGTGTTCCCTGAAACACCAGATCAGATGTCGGCACAGATCGGCGAACTCATTGATGCAGGTGCAGATATTGTGGGCGGTTGCTGCGGCACCACCCCGGAACATATCACCAGGATGATTCAGGCGGTTCGGAAAAAGAAATGAGGCTGTCACACGACTTTTCTATACAAACGTGATCGTTGGTCCCTGGTTCTTATCAGCTGCAGTTGTATACTGTACGTTTTCTTAGTGACACAAATAACAAAGAAAAAACAAATGCCCGGGAAAATTATTGTACTTGGTGCCGGATTGGTCGGGAGTGCCATTGCGGCCGACCTGCACCTGGCAGGCTATGATGTGGTGTCCGCAGACCTGGATCCTGCAGCGTTGAAAAAGATCGAATCCATGAAAGGCATCCGCACGCGCAAGGCAGATTTCATGCAGGCTGATGTGCTGCGTGAACTTGTTGAGGACAAAGACCTGGTGGTTGGAGCCGCTCCCGGGGCAGTGGGGTATCAGTTGATGGAGCAGGTAATCAGGCTCGGGAAAAACATGGTGGATATCTCCTTCTGTCCGGAAGACTATTTGCAGCTCGACAGGCTTGCAAAGGAGAACGGGGTGACTGTAGTGGCCGATATGGGTGTGGCTCCCGGAATGTGCAATGCGATATTGGGATTTCACGACCGGAAAATGGAGGTGGAAAGCTACAAATGTATCGTGGGAGGTTTGCCTGTGAAACGCACCTGGCCGCTGGAATATAAATCTTCCTGGTCACCCATCGATTGCATCGAGGAATATACACGTCCTGCCCGGTTGGTCCGTAATGGAAAGATCATCACACTTCCTGCACTTTCAGAGGCTGCTCTCGTGGAATTCGATGAAGCGGGAACCCTGGAGGAGTGGAACTCTGACGGACTCAGGTCGCTCCTTGTGACCATGCTACACATTCCGGACATGGTGGAGAAAACCCTGCGCTACCCGGGAACAATTAATTATATAAAGGCCCTCAGAGAACTGGGCTATTTTTCATATGAAAAGATTGAAGTAGGAGGTGAATTGGTAAGGCCTATTGATTTAACAGCTAAACTATTATTTCCATTGTGGAAACTGGATCAAGGTGAAGCGGAATTTACTGTCATGCGGGTGACGATCACAGGTAAGGAGGCGGGCCTGCCGGTAACGTACCAGTATGATCTGTATGACCGGTATGATGCACGCACTGACACCCTGTCCATGTCGCGGACTACGGGCTTTACCTGTGCAGGTACTGCCGACCTGGTACTCAAAAACCGGGTTACTGCCAAAGGCGTTCTCGCCCCGGAGGTGATTGGCGGAAATGAAGCTGATTTTCATCATTTGATGGACTACCTTGCAGCAAGAGGGGTGTTGTACAGGGTGAGCAAGTGCTGAAGCAATGGGGAGAGATTATTATGCTAAAGAGAATTTCCATACAAGAATACCTTTCGGGATTGCCACTGTTGCCTGTCATTGATGTACGCACACCGGCCGAGTATGAAACAGGCCATATGCCAGGAGCCATCAATATTCCGCTCTTCTCCAACGAGGAGCGCGCCAGGGTTGGTACAGCATACATAAGGCAATCCCCCGCAAAGGCCTATGAGCTGGGTTACGCATACGTGCAACCCAAGCTGGATTATTTTGTCAGGCGTGCAAAAGAAGTTGCCGAAAAGGGGAAAGTAACGGTCTATTGCTGGCGCGGCGGGATGCGGAGCAAATCCTTTGCCGAATATATCGAGGCGAACGGGTTACAGGAGGTATGTGTGATCGAGGGCGGATACAAGGCCTTTCGCCAGCATGCCCTGGAATCTTTTGTCCGGCCGGAGACAATATATGTTCTTGGTGGATACACGGGGAGCGGAAAAACCAGGGTATTGAAGGAACTTGGTCTCCGGGGCGAACAGGTCATTGACCTGGAGGGGATCGCACATCATAAAGGTTCAGCCTTTGGTGCAATTGGACAATCTGAACAACCAAAAAATGAGCATTTTACAAATTTGTTATTCTGGGAGTGGAAGTCGCTTGACTTGACCCGGCCGGTATGGCTTGAAGATGAGAGTATCCACATTGGGAGGGTATTTATCCCGGAAGCACTGTTTCAGCGCATGCGGGAATCTATGGTTTATTTTCTTGACATCCCCGAGGAAGTACGTGCCCGCCTTTTGGTTGAGGAATATGCAGGAATTGATGCAGGGATGCTGGCAGCGTCGGTACAGAAGATTTCCAAACGGCTGGGAGGAAAGCGGACATCCGAGGCAATGGAAGCGCTTGAGCGTAATGATTATTTCCATGCAGCGGTCATTACCCTCGACTATTACGATAAATTCTATTTAAAGGGATTGAACAGGCGGGACCAGGAGAAGGTGGTGGTCATTGCCTCTGATACCGTTGATGCAGCCAGGAATGCAAAAATGTTGATTGCAGCGACCCGGACCTGACATTGCAGACGGAGGCAGATTATATTGTCCGGCAGGGGAACTGATGCAGTTTGGATGGCTGTGAACAGGACCTGTCGCTGCCGGTACGGGCATGTTATTTCGGTCCGACAATTTATTGTTGAAGCATGGCTGGCTGCGAAAAGTGAGGACCATTTGAAGATGGAATATTTTTTTAACTTGAGGCACAAACAACAAACTACCAAATTAAATCCCGGAATTATGAAAAATCAGATTTCCCGAAGAAAATTTATTGGTACCGCGGCTGCAACTGCAGCAGGTTTTACGATCCTGCCCAGCAATGTGATTGCCGGACTTGGCCATAAGGCTCCCAGCGATAAACTTAATATTGTGGGCATTGGCGTGGGAGGAAAAGGATTCACCAACCTGAAGAACATGGAATCAGAAAACATCGTGGCCCTGTGCGATGTGGACTGGAAATACAGCAAGAAGGTATTTGATTACTGGCCCAAAGCCAAAAGGTATAAAGACTGGCGGGAAATGTATGATGAAATGCATTCGTCTTTTGATGCCGTGGTAATCGCGACGGCAGACCATACCCATGCCATTACAGCCGGGCATGCCATGACCCTGGGAAAACATGTGTACCTGCAGAAGCCCCTGACACATACCGTATACGAATCCAGGCTGATGACCAAACTTGCCGAAACCTACCGGGTAGCCACACAGATGGGTAACGAAGGGGCTTCCGGTAATGATACCAACCTGGTCATCGAATGGCTCCACAATGGTGAGATCGGGGAAGTAACCAAAGTAGACTCCCTGTCGGATCGCCCCATCTGGCCCCAGGGTCTCAGCAGGCCCCAACCCGGGATGTGGGTGCCTGAAACACTGGACTGGGAGCTGTTCGTAGGACCTGCCCCCATGCGGCCCTACCATGAGCTTTACACGCCCTGGAACTGGAGAGGCTGGTGGGATTTCGGTACCGGCGCGCTGGGTGACATGGCCTGCCACATCATGCATCCCGCATTCCTCGGTTTACACCTTGGCCACCCGGTCAGGACCCAGGGCAGTTCTACCATGTTGCTGACCGAATGTGCGCCTGTGGCTCAGATAGCAAAATTCACATTCCCTGAAAGAAAGCAACCAAAAGGGATGAAAATGAATCTTCCGGAAGTTGAACTTACCTGGTACGACGGGGGACTGAAACCAATGATGCCGGCAGGATGGCCTCCTGGGAAAAACCTTTCCAACGGGCTGATCTTCCATGGTTCAAAGGATACCCTGGTGTGTGATTCAGCCGGAGGAAACCCGATGCTCCTGTCAGGACGCATTCCGGATGCACCAACATTCAGACGGAGGGTGCCGACAAACCATGAAATGGACTGGGTGCGCGCCTGCAAGGAGAACCCGGAAAACAGGACCGAGGCAGTATCGCATTTTGCAGAGACGGGACCGTTCAACGAGATCGTTGTGATGGGTGTATTGGCTGTGCGGCTGCAGAATCTGAATAAAGAACTTGAATGGGACGGGGAGAAAATGGAATTTACCAATATCAATGAATCTGAAACCATCCGTACCATCATCGAAGACGGATTCAGTATCCATGAAGGCCATCCCACGTTCGACAAGAAATGGTCGGAACCCGTAAATGCCAGTGCATTTGCAAAGGAAATGATCAGTCATACCTATCGCGATCCCTGGAAGTTACCGGAAATGCCGGGGTAATATGTTTCGGCAGCTTTGCTGCACCAGTGAGAAGCATGCCTGGGGACAGGGAAAGATCCCGGCCCTGAATGGTTTTTCTGACTGTCCGTGGCATGCAACTGTTTCGGGATTATACCTATCTTGTGCAAAGAGATTAAGAAGTTGAGCGTATGCGTAGATTTGTCTGTACCATTCTGACAGGATTATTGCTTACACAGGTTGTGTCGGCCCAGCAGACCTTGCCTGATTCCGTGAAATCCCACCTGGTATTGCAGGATAACAATGTTCCCTATCATATAGCGGAACGATTGGTCATTACTGCCGGTGCCACCCTCGAAATTGAGGAAGGCGTCCAGCTGATCATCGGCCATAACATACCGGTGAGGATTGAAGGCCGCCTGTTGGTGAACGGTACCGAAAACAGGCCGGTACTTTTCACTACAGCACAAGAGGGGGAACGGTGGCGCTATATTTACAGTACCGGAACGCTTATTGCACGACATCTTCATGTCAGCAACGCGGTCCGTTTCCTGAACAGCTACGGCGATACAGTGATTATCGAGCATTGCAAAGTTGAGAACACTTACGGTACCGCCGGCGATGATTGTATCGGGGCGCACGATGGACAGAAGGTGCTGATCAGGAACAATACGCTGACAGGCAATCCTGCCGCCGGTAAAACAGATGCGCTTGATCTGGACAACATCTCTGACGATACCATTTCTGGAAATACAATCTCCATGTTTTCCGATGACGGGATCGATATTGGCACCCGAAGCTCTGGCATCCTGATATCGGAGAACACAATCTCACACTGCGAAATGGGGATAAGCGTGGGCGAAAGTTCAACCGCCGTGGTCCACCGCAATCTGATCACCCATTGCCTGGGGGGCATACAGAGTCATTTCGGTTCCGTTGTTGAAGCGACCAACAATACCTTGTATTCCAATATGCTGGGCATACGGGCCTACCATAATTATTCAGAGGAGACATCGGGAGGGACAGCACATATTTCCAATACCATTGTTTCGGGCGGTTCGAAGATCTTTGCCCTGAAACCAAACTCTGTTGTCAGTTTCAATTATTGTCTGACCGATTCCGTTCCATTGGAAGGAGTTGGGAATATTACCGGGGATCCCATGTTCCGTGACACCACGGCCGGTGATTTCAGCCTGCGGGCAGGATCGCCTGCGATTGATGCAGGGGACCCTGACACTGACGGGGACGGTATCTTTTTTCCGGATGATCCGGATGGTATGGACCGGGATGGATCCAGGATCGATATAGGCAGGTATCCCTATTACAACAGCAGTCTGCGTTTTGTTGAGGCTACTTCGTCCAACCTGAGTATGAAAATGGATGACCTGCAGGGTTGGCCGGATTGGTTCTGTTTGAAGAATACTTCCAGTTCATCGATTAACCTGAACGGGTATTACCTGTCGGATGATCCTGAAAAACCTTTGAAGCACCAGGTGAGCACGGACCTTTATCTTGCTCCCGGCGACACGGTATGCTTCTGGGCAGATGGCATGCAGCCACCAACGACTTTCCACCTGCCATTTAAACTCTCAGGGGAGGGAGAATTCCTTGTTCTATCAAACCCGGATGGATATCTCATGGAACAGGTTGTATTGCCACTGATTCCTGTCAACCACGTGTATAAAAGGGTCGGCATAACAGATGAATGGATGTATTATCCCTATCCTGCCGTGGAGGATACCGTATTCTATTCAGCACTGTCAGGTACACCGGAATTTAATTCCACCGGTGGAGCGGTGGATTTCCCGGTAACGGTAGCCATGCGCTCCTCCCTTGAAGGAGATAGCCTGTATTATTCACTGGACGGAAGTGATCCTTTCCCGGGTGATCGTTTTACTTCCCCGGTGGAGATTTCCGGTCCCGCCACACTGCGCGTAAAGCCAATGCAGGCGGACCATGTGCCGGGGTTTATTCATTCTTTGGCTTTTTTCGAACAAAACGCGTATCCTCTCCCGGTGATTTCCCTTTCCACGAACGAGGAGCATCTTTACGGGGAGACGGGAATTTACGCCAACTACAACCGCTCAGGTCCGCGCTGGGAACGACCCGCTTCGGTCACCTGGTATAATGGGACGGATCATTTTTCAATTATTGCCGGGATCAGGATCCAGGGAGGCAATTCAGTTTTTATGCCCAAGAAATCCTTCCGGCTGCATTTCCGGGGAGGATATGGTGCATCAAGGCTGGCAGCAACACCGTTCCGGGAAGGACCGGCCTCCTTCAGGAACCTGGTCCTGCGGGCAGGATACGATGATGATATCACAAGTTACAATGGAACATTGCTGCGGGATCCCTTCAGCACTGAATTGTGGAGTAAACTTGGTGAGTTGGCCACGCAGAGCACTTTTAATGTATTGCTGTTGAACAATGCGTACTGGGGAATCTACAATACCAGGGAGAGCATCAATGAATATTTTGTTGAGGACAACCTTGGATTCAAAAATTTTGATCTTGTGAGGTTTCAGAAAGATGGTCCGGACCTGAAGGTTGGTTCCTGGACCGAATGGAACCGGTTGCAGCATTATTTTGACACCACCGACTTTGCCCGTGCTGAAGCATATGATGAGGTCAGCAGTTTTATGGACATGAATTCATTCCTGAACCTTCTTTCCCTGGTGCATTGTGCCCAGTTCAGGTCCTGGACCTGGGGAGCGTTTATGATCAAGCCCGACGGCGGAAGATGGCGCTGGACAATCTGGGATACGGACCGTTCCTATAATACAGTTTCATGGAATGGTTTTACTGAATACGCCAATACAAGTGCCGAGAAATGGCCCAATTTCATGCCCCGGAAACTCCTTCATAATGAGCAATTCAGGAATGCACTGATCAACCGGAACTGTGATCTGCTCAATAGCCTGTTCGTTCCAGGCAATGCCATAGCTGTATACGATTCCCTGGTAAACATTCTCCGCCCGGCAATGGAAGCGGAATTTGACAGGTGGAACCCGGGGAATTCCGACCGATGGGACGTAAACAATGAAAGCATTCGGAACTTTCTTCGGGAGAGACCCGGGTACCTGTATGAGCAGATGAAATCCTATTTTTCTATCGCGGATACCACCCACCTGCAGATCCGGATCATCGGGGATGGAAAGGTGCAGCTGAATTCATTGTTGCTGGATGGGCCTTCCTGGAAAGGCGCATATATGTCGGGCATCCCGGTCGACCTGAAAGCAATACCGGATCCGGGTTCTTCATTTATAGAATGGCAGGGGGTTTCCGGCAACCACAGCATTTCACTTGATCCTGCAGGCCGGTTGCTGATCACAGCTGTATTTGATACATCTTCACTGCCCGGCAGGGAAGCGGTGGTGATCAATGAACTGATGTACCATCCTGTCGATGAAGCGTATTCGGAGTGGGTGGAGTTGTATAATCCCAACGATCTCAGTGTTTCGCTGGATGGATTTACACTTACGGATGGCGGAATCAATAATCTCTTCCAAATTCCCCAGGGTACGGTCATCGATCCGCATGGTTACCTGGTGATTGCCGGGAAAATGAACAGTTTCATGGCTGAATTCGGAACAATTGATAACCTTACCGGGGATTTCAATGGTGGGGAGAGCGGGTTCAATCTTAGTAACAGTGGCGAAATCATTACATTGAGGAACAGCCATGGACTAACCGAGGATGTGGTCCCTTATTCCGATCATGCGCCCTGGCCTGGGTTTGCCGACGGATACGGACCCAGCCTGCAATTGAAATCACCCGACCTGGATAATACAGATCCTTTCAACTGGTATGCGAGTATCCAGCAGTTCCATACGCCAGGAAGGGCCAACGAAGGCGCTGCCGGTGTGAAGCCCGGGGTGGCTTCTTATACATTGAATGTCTATCCCAATCCCATGGGGGAGGAACTTCACCTGCAATTATCCGGCTCACTGGCCTCGGAAGTGTTTGTTCAGCTATATTCCATGTCTGGTACAAAACTGCGGGAAACAAATTTCAATTATATTCCGGGTGCATCTTCCTTCAGGTGGATCCACGGACTCACCGAACCTGGTGCATATATCCTGAGGGTAACAGGTGCTGCCTTTGCGGATGTTCCTGCGCTTTCCCGACTGGTGATCTATAGCGGGAGGTAAGCAGGGCTACCTGACCACTTCAATTTTGCCATGCAGGCGCTGACCATGTGCTTGCAGGACATAGATATAGATGCCTGGTTCCAGTCCGGAAAGATGTACAGACATTTTTTGCGATCCATTTACCAACTGTTTGTGCAACAGTTTCTTGCCGGTAATGTCGAGCAGGATGAATTCATGAGGCTGCAGGAAAGCTATCCCGGTCTCAATGAAGATCTGGTCCCTGGCCGGGTTCGGATACACCTTCCACCCGGATTGTATCTTTTCCCAGGTACCTGTTTCAGGAATAAATTCAAGTGTACATTCATCACTTGACTCGCCCGAGTGGTCGATCATCCTGTACACCAGTTTAGTGGTTTTGGAATAAGGGGCTGCAGGTTCATAATACAGGTCTGCCGGAGACAGGATCCCGCTGCTGGTGACAGGAGTTCCTTCGCATAGAATTTTTCCGGGGCCTTCCTTGCTCACTACACGGATGCCTGCAAGCACATGACCGTCAGAATCTGAAAAGTAGTCATCAGAAGTTGCCAGCCTGATCCATGCAGGTTCCCGGTTGGTTAGCATACTGTCTTTCCCGGAAGGACGCTGGAAGTTATAAAAACGACTGTTGGGTAATCCCGGGGAACCGAACCGGTTATGACTCAGTTGCCAGCTAACCCCATACTGCGGATCATTCGCTGGTTGCCCGAGTTCGAGGCTGTACCCTTCAGCAGGTAATTCCGGCCACCCGGGTGCATTCAAAAATGTGGCCTGGCTGGCAACAGATCCGACGCTTAAGCGCAGCTTGACCTCTGGGTGCTGGCTGAAACTACCTGTGAGATTGCCAAAGACAACCACTGAATCGGGGAAGACTTCGCCAAAGGACTGCTTGTCTTCGGCAATGACAAACCAGGTAGAGGAAGGAATGACCGTTCCTTCAGCAAAACGGAACATTACCTGGTCGTCTCCGTTCAGTAATTCTGCTCCCGAAAGATCCAGTGGTCGAAACCCGTAATAGAAGAATTCAACCCAGTCGCCACAATCAAAGTAGTGCCGGTTATTGGAATAGAGCTCCGTTAGCCTGACCGGCAGTTGCTCTCCGTTTGGCAGGAAATAGGCATTGATCTCCACAGGATCGGTAAAAGTAACGGTGTCCGGCATTGCACTGTCGCCGTTGATTGTCCACTGTGACAAACTGAAGCCTGGAATTGCTTCCGCACTGATTCCGTATTGCAGGCCGGGGAAATATTTGCCTTCCAGGGTGGGTGAGGGCATTTTCTCTCCTGCCCAGTAGATGCTGCCTGCGCCCTCCGGAATCACATTCAGGCGCACATCGACGGCCTCCTGTAATCCGAAGAAATCCTCCAGGTGGGCGAACAGTGCCGCAGGTCTTCTCTGAAGGTAGGATCTGACGGTATCACATGCCAATGCCCAGTCTTCCATGTTGTTCTCGTAGCGTTCGGCATGATGGACCATATCGGCTGCATACATTATACGTAATGAATCAAATACTGGCTCGGTAGAAGTGAAGGAAAACGAAGTATTGAGTAAAGTTGCAAAATGCCTGATGAACTGGTCCCGGTACGGGTCATTCCTCATCAGGTTCCTGATCAGCCTGTTGTTGTATCCATTGGCCCATGCCCGATCGCTCGTGGTGAGTGACCATTTAAGGGTGTTCCAGTCGACGAGGCCATATTCGTTGTATTTTAAACCGAGTCCATGATCAAGATCCCAGAAGATCCATTGCCATTTGCCTTCAGCGGGTTTCCAGTATTTTACATTGTTCGACAACCAGTCATAATTACCTGCAAATACTTCACTCATCCAATAATTGGTGAAATTTTCCAGGTCTACCTGTGATGCCAGGTACTCAAAATCTTCCTGCTCAGCAAGATTACCAGTAGTATCTGCAAATGACATGAGTGCATCCCAGTTATCGAAAGAGCCGAAGACAGGATTCTCGTTGGCCGGGAACCCAAATGCACGCTCAAGCAGGTCATAATTGTCGGTAACGCCTTTGTGTGTTTCAATATAAAACTGGTCAATGCGCTCCCTGAGATTGAAGATGCCATAATAGGAACCATTGAGGAATACATTCACCGGTTTTCCTGCAGCGGTCATCGGATCAGTGAAAGACTTCCTGGCAATTTCGTGAATCAGCAGGTCGCGGAAATGTGTGTTTAGCGGATGTTTATTCACATTGTCGTTTCCACTATTCCTGAGAATCAGCCTTTTAAAATAGTAGGGAGCATGGTCGGCAAAAAACGGGTAACCGAACCAGTCATTCCCATACCTCGACCTGGCGTAGAACCGCATGGAAGCAGGCTTCCCGCTGCCTACGGAATGCAGCTGTATTCCTGTTCCCGAAGCATATTTGGTTTGCCTGTCGTCGATGTACTCAAAATGGGCCGCGATTTCCAGTGAACTGGAATTCAGTTTGATCAACCCACGTTCTCCGAACAGGTCATCTGGCGGTGCCACGATGGAAACCAGGGGATTTTCATAATTTTTGGAGGTGATGAAATAAGAGCATGTAAGTGGAATACTTGCCAGGTCTCCTTCTCTGAACAGGCTGGCTTTCAAAATGGTAGTTGTGTTTATCTCGATCGGATTTTCATACAGGGGGCTTTGTTCTGTCGGATCGTTTGCGTCAAGCGTGTACCTGATCATGGCGCCGGCAACCGGAGAAGAAAGCTGGACACTAAATGGAGCATCGAAAATACCGCCTTGCTTGCTGCTGGCAGGCGCAGGCAGCACCATCCCGCCACCGGATCCGCTATTCTCCCTGCCAGGTGTGGGTGTATCAAAAAACACCCAGTTCATCCCGGCATCCTGGCTCCTTCCATAGGAGACATTCGGCGTTTGTTCCTGGAAAACGACCTGGTCGATCACCTGCAGTTCTGTCGTGAATATCCCCAGGAATTCACCATCGCCTGAAATTTTGAAATTGGTATGATTATATCCTTCCGCGGGTTCATCATCTGCCCATACCAGGAAATACTCCCCCGGATACAGATATACCGGTGCTGTGGTATCTATTTTCCACTGCAGCGGCACCGATGGGTCATCAGTGAACCATATCTTGTTGAGCAGAACCGGATCGTCGCCGTAATTGTAAATCTCAAACCAGTCGTTATCATCTCCGTGGTTATCATACAAAAGGTCGGAATTCCGGGCAAGCAGTTCGTTGATCACCAGAGTGATGGCAGTATCTACCCTGGTTTTCCAGGTAAAATCGTCAGATGATTTGACCGGGGAAGTGCCATAGGGAATGGTATCGTTCCCCGCTTTCTGCGCAAGAAGGGGCACTGATAACAATAATGTAACAATCAATATGACCGTGCGGGACAACATAGCTTTTCGAAAGGTAGAAAAAATGGCAGAGACTTCGTGGTGCTGCTGTACCTCTTATTGATGAATGCCGGTTTTTTTAACGGGAGCAAGGCGCCTGCTGTTCGTGAATTCCTTTTCAAAGAACAGTCAGCCGTGTGCTGGAGGTTGTCACATCATTCCTGACTTTCACGAAATAAAGCCCGGGAGGAAGCCCGAAATCGATGCGTACGACCTGGTTCATCCCTCCAAATGTGCTGTGCAATACCCTCTTTCCTGTGATGTCGGAGATCGCTACTTCTCTGATATGACCAGCTTTCTGTTCGATGTAAACATGTGCACTTGTGGGATTTGGATAGATGTTGAATCCATTATGCCTGGAGGATTTCACACTCGTGCCCGGAACCAGGGTTACCTGCAGGGTGGTGTCAGATTCCAGGAAGACCGATCCTGAGGCAGTTTCGAAATTGTTGCTCCCGATCACATACTGGTGCCCGGTCAGGATCTGCATGTTGTAGAATGTGGTCTGATTGTCTGCACTGAACCAGGCAGTGTCTTCCGATATGACTGCAAAAGCGTTCATGATGGTCCCGCTTTCCGCTGAAATCCGGAACGTAATATTGGCCACTGATTTTTCCATTTGCAATTCGATGGTTGTATCGGAGGCAACATTGATCGAGCCTTCCAGCTCAAAGTAGTTTTCCTTTGTAATGGTGTAGGGTTTTTCGGCATTGACCGCCACCGATGGAAAAACAACAGTACCAACGGCGCTTGTTGTCATGATTTCGCCGGCAAGGTTCACCTGTGCTCCGGTGACCGGTTGTTCCCCGTTCCTCACCCTGAGTTTCACCAGGGCATGGGTCCTGGTAAGGGCCACACCGAATGTTGCATCGGATGTGATCTCATAGTCCTCCTCCCGGGGAGCAAAATTATTTTTGCTGAATGACACGTGCCTGGTTCCTGCATGCATAGTGAATACTGCACTGCCTTGCTGGTTGGTCTGTACTGTCTGTGCACCCAGGGTAATAAGCGTGGACGGCAGCATGTTCCCTGTTTCACTGTCGGTGACCTCGAATGTTAAAGTGTAAGCCGTTGAATCCATATACAACGGAATGATGCTGGTACCGTAAAGGACCTCCACCGAATGGTCGGTAAGCGGATCGAGATGTGCCTTAGCTGCCGAAACAGTATATTGTCCTGCTATTGCGGTGAAATAGGCCAGCCCGTTTTCATCCGTGGCCTTTGTCTCGCCGTTGAAAGTGACCTGGCAGTCCTGGATATTTGCTTCTGATGACCGCTCCATCACCTGGAAGGCAAAGTCTGCCGGATCGCCAGGCAGGAGGTTATCTACCTGTTCATTTGTAAAGGTCTCCAGGGGGGTGCCATCTGATATGGAAACAATATGAGTGCCTGTGTAGCTGAGGGTGATCACATCACTATTGAGCAAATCATTTTCAAGATAAAGATGCAGTATGGAGGGATCTCCCGGATCACGCGCAATCCCGGTGATGGAAGCAGATGCCGATCCATTGATGTGTACTTCGAAACCACCCGCATCAGCAGGTTCCGCGATCTCTTCCGACAGGTATATGTTGATCACACGCGCATTGGTATCTGTTTTCGAATATACATAGGAAAGGGGTACCGGCTTGTCGGTCAGAAGATAGACCACGGCAAGCGGGGGAAGATCTACTTTGATGCCACCGAACGCAGGGGAGGCTTTTGCCCTGATAGCGGCATAGTTGTCCGGACCGCCGCCATCTTCATTCGGATCTTCGATCCCGTTGATCAACACCTTCCTGGAAAAATCACCATTATCATCACCCCCGGTGAGGGTGTACCAGTAGTATTGCAGACCATGGTCCCCGTTGATATCGATTTTTACTGTTTCAGTATTTATGCTCTTGTTGACAAGTATAATGCCTGTCTCACCTGAAGTAAAAGTTGAAGCATGCGCAATGACATTGCTGTTGCCTGTTACAGAAGCCTCTACCATTTTGTCTCCGAAGAATTGCTGGTGGTAGTACATGTAGAAGAAGACAGCACGGGGGTTGTACGGATCCACGCCCGGTTCGCCGCCTACCGAGAACATACCATGGTCATTTCCATTGCTCCACCCGTTGACCAGGTCCCACCGGGTGGACAGGCCATAATCGTGCTGCACATATTCCCCGAGCGCGAGTGCTGCGAGCATTCCGTTGACATAGGAAACCTGCTGCATGGAGCCGACCGCAAAAATGTTCCACTCTGTCATGGCCACGGGAATTATGGTTTTCCCTGCCACTGCCATATCGGCCTCCAGCACATTCATGATCTCGCCGGGAACCACATGTGAATTCAGGATCGTGCTTACCGGAGAATTCTCATTGTAAGGGGTGAAATAGGAGTGTACAACCAGGAAATCTGCCAGGTCGCCCACTTCAGGCATCATCCCTTCGTTCCAGACCTGGGAGATGGGATCCCAGGAGTTTTCTGCATCATAGGCCACGACACCGATTTTAATATCTGCCCCGACTTCAGCCGCGGCCGCCCGCATGGAATCGATGAACACCCTGCAATGCTGTCCGTAGAGCTGACCGGAAATGAACCTGGGCTGTCCGTCCTGGTTCAGTGCAACGTCGATTTCATTGCCTTGCTCCCAGTTTCCGAAATTCTCGTTGCCGATTTCCCAGAATTTTGACCGTCCGTTGTCATACCGGACCCATTCAGCTGCCATATGGGCTGCGTTGGCTACTGGATCAGGACCGGTTCCGTAGCGGGCATAACTGTAATTCACACTTATGCTGCCTGTACTGTTGGTTGCTTCCAGTACGGTATAGTATTCATCCAGTGACTGTTGCCAGTCGGGGCAGTTCATCCCATACCATGGACTTACCCCGGATGGAATATCGTCAGGTCTTTGCCCATAGGGAACATTCCAGAAATAGGAGTTGGAAAGCGATCCTCCCGGCCATCGCAGCACATGCGGATCGAGGTTTTTAAGATCTGTCATGGCAGTGGCGTTCCTGCGCAGGCCATCGTCCCAGGTAACGGCATTGTTCCCGTAAATATACCGGGGTACTTTATTGATAACGTTTGCCGGGTCGACCGTTACATTTACGGTCGGTGTTGCAGCCGGTTGATCGACCAGGTTATGTGCCGGGATCACCGCAGTTTTCTCCTGCCAGTCGTCGAGAAAGAATCCGGGTGACTGGGCATTCATCCTGGCAAAATTCAGGCTGAAAGTGAGTATAAACAAGAAAGCAATTCCCTTATTGGAAGTAATCGTCCGTGGCATAGCAGTGGTAGTTAGCGTATTTATTACTGTATGCGAATATACTTATTATTCATTTTGATTACCAATTGAAACGGCATTGAATGATTCTGTTTTGGTTTGCCTGGCATCCAAATGCGTAGCGTATACTGGCAGAGAGTTCAGTTTGCGCATACTGCCATCGGTTCAGGCATATCTCCACCGGTTGGCGAGCGCAACCAGTGACAGCATCACAGGCACTTCCACCAGCACACCAACCACGGTTACCATGGCAGCGGGGGATTGCAGGCCAAATAGTGCAATGGCAACGGCCACGGCAAGTTCAAAGAAGTTGCTGGCACCGATCATGGCGGCAGGGGCGCAGATGGCGTGGGGCAGTTTCAGGAACCGTCCGCCGAACCAGGCGATGAAAAAGATAAAATAGGTCTGGATGACCAGGGGGATCGCCACCAGCAGGATGATCAGCGGCTTGTCGATGATGGTGGTTCCCTGGAAAGCGAACAACAGGACCAGGGTGGTGAGCAATGCAAGGATGGATACGGGTTTTAATTTTGGCAGGAATGCTGTTTTGAACCAGGTTGCCCCATGTTTTTTAATAAGGATGCGGTTGGTGAGGTACCCTGCCAGCAGCGGGACCACCACGAATACCACCACGCTTGCAACCAGGGTATCGTATGGAATCTGCACATCGGTGATTCCCAACAACAATCCGACGATGGGAACAAAGGCTACCAGTATGATCAGGTCGTTAATAGATACCTGGACCAGCGTGTAGTTGGGATCGCCGTTGGTAAGGTAGCTCCAGACAAATACCATGGCAGTGCAGGGTGCAGCACCGAGCAGGATGGCACCGGCAATGTATTCTCCCGCTTCCTCCGGACTGATCCAGGCCTGGTAAATTTTCGAAAAGAAGATCCATGCGAAAAACGCCATGGTAAAAGGCTTGATCAACCAGTTGACCACCAGGGTGAGGATCAATCCTTTCGGACGTTTTCCCACATGCTTCAGACTCATAAAATCTATTTGCAACATCATCGGGTAGATCATCAGCCAGATGAGAATGGCCACGGGAATGTTCACGTGGTAGATCTCCATGCTGCTCAGAAAGCTGATACTGTCACCGGCAAAATGACCGATCGCGATCCCTGCGGCAATACACAACGCCACCCAGAGGGTAAGGTATTTTTCAAAGGCCCCTATTTCTCTTTTCTTGGTATTCATAATGATATTTTACAATTGTATCGCATTGGTATTGCCACCTGTCAGCGCATAAAATTTCCAGATGGTCCGTTATTTTAATTTATGCACTTTTACGATGGGTCTTTTTTCATGCCAGGTTCTTTTATGGAGCATCCAAACCCCGCCGGAAATCTTATTTTTATGGTTTGGATGCATTGACCGTGATGCTGATGATCCCGAAACTTCCTGAATGGTATGCAGAGATATTTTCCGGCCCGATATACTGTTGCAGCAGGTCATCCGGCAGCATGATCGGTTTTTCAATATGCACATTCACATCCACGAATCCAAGTCGGGTAATGATATCGAGGTATTCTTCCTTCTGGATGGCGCCGGATATGCAACCGGCGTACATTTCAGCTGCTTCCCGGATTTCATCCGGCAGATTTCCTTGCAGCACTATATCCGAGATACAGAAATGTCCCCCGGGCTTCAGCACCCTGAAAATTTCTTTGAAGGCAACTTCTTTGCCGGGCACCAGGTTCAAAACACAATTGCTGATCACCACATCGAATGCATTGTCGGGCAGGGGTATTTGTTCGATATCGCCCTGTACAAACCGAATGTTCGTGAAGCCGGTCTTCGCCAGGTTCTCCCGGGCCTTGTTTACCATGGCATCGGTGAAGTCGAGCCCGGTTACATGCCCCTCCGCTCCTGTAATCGTGCGTGCGACGAAGCAGTCGTTTCCCGCACCGGAACCCAGGTCGAGCACATGATCACCCTGTTGTATGCCGGCAAATTCTGTGGGCAACCCACATCCCAGTCCCAGGTCGGCATCAGGCTGATAGCCTTCCAAACCGGAGTAATCGTTACTGAATACGGTATAATCCATGTCGCCACAGCAGCTGCCGCTGCCACAGCAGGAGGCTGCGTTATTGTTGTTGGTTTGCAAGGCGATCTCTCCGTATTTCTCCTGCACGACTAATTTTAGTTCTTCTGGTTTCATAGCACTGGTTTTATTTGTTCAGAATATAATTGGTGGAATGCTTTTTTGATCTCATTCCTTACCCGGATGAATTCGCTCCAGATAAAGTCTTCAGTTCCTGTGGCATGGGAGGGATCCTCAAATCCCATGTGCAGGCGGTGTTCCACTTTCCCCGGGAAGAACGGGCATTTTTCATTGGCATCGTCACACACGGTAATCACATAATCCCAGTCTTCCCCGATATATTCATTTACCATGGTGGGTGTGTGACTGCTGATATCGATGCCTTCTTCCAGCATTGCTTTTGCGGCTTTCGGATTGACCTGTCCGGCCGGTTCCGTGCCGGCGGATCTTACGGTGAGCCGGGAATCAAATGATTGCATGAATCCGTGGGCCATCTGGCTGCGGCAACTGTTGCCGGTACAAAGGATGAGAATTTTCATGGTTTGATTTTTTCGTATAATCCCAGGAGTTTCGTTTCCAGTATTTGTTCGATTTCTGCTTCATGTTCGCCGATCGGCTTGACCGGGATCAGGTCGATCACTTCTACAGGGGAGAGTTCAGATTTGTAATACAATTTCAGGGATCGTTTGAGGGTGTCGCCAATCACCTTTTTTGCTTCCGCTTCCGAAAATCCTGTCTTCACGGCGATCTCCTCCATCTTTTTCCACTGGAACCAAAAATAGGTGGGAAGCATTGCCGATACGATGGCATAGCCTTCGAGCATCTTCTCTTCAACCTCCATGGTTTTTCCGGCCTTCTTCAGCATTTTCATCAATACCTTTTTCTCTTCCTGGCTAAAAGCATTATTAAAGGTCACAGGGTTGTAGCCCTTATTTATAAAGGAGGTGGCGTTGGGGATCATGCGAACGATCCTCCTGGCCGGCAACATCTCCTCCATCTTTGCGATGGGTATTTTTGGAGCCAGGGAAATAATTACGTTATCTTCAGAAACAGCATTTTTGATATTGCCCAGTGTTTCCATCATTACCGGCGGATGGACCGCGAGAAAAACAATGTCCTGGCCGGCTGAATCTTGTGGCGTAGCGGAGGATGTAATTTCCGGAAAACGTTTTTTCAATCCGGCAGCAGTTTCGCCGTTGGGTTCATACACGGTAATTGAATCAAATTCAATCTTTTTGTTTTGAAAGGCCTGGAGGAGGATGCGTGTTACCCTTCCGCCGCCGATGAATCCAAGATGTTGTGTTTTCATAATTGATAGATTTTGGGGTTATAGCATACCATAAAAGATTCCGCTGAGGGTGGCCATGATTACCACCAGCACAACGTATACGAGTGTTTTTTGTGTTCCGATCACACCCCTGATCACCAGCATGTTCGGAAGGGAAAGTGATGGTCCGGCCAGCAGCAGTGCCAGCGCGGGTCCCCTGCCCATCCCGGAAGCGATGAGTCCCTGGAGTATCGGGACTTCCGTGAGGGTGGCAAAATACATGAATGCCCCGACAATGGAGGCAAAAAAGTTGGAGAACAGGGAATTTCCTCCCACCAGCGTGGCGATCCATTCACTGGGAATGATCCCGGCCATGACCGTATCGTCGTGGGTGGATCCGAGCAGGAATCCGGCAATAAGCACACCTATGGCCAGCAGGGGCATGATCTGTTTGGCAAAATCCCAAGATGCCAGGGTCCACTCCCTGTTTTCTGGTTCTTTTTTATCGATCAATGTAATCATTGATAGTGCAGCCATGCCCACAATCATTGGGATCATGGGGGAGTTGCTGAGGAATGCTGAAGCGGCTGTTGCAATAACAGCAAGTGTAACGTGCAGCCAGTTGATCTTCAGAATATAGATCAGGGAAAGAGAAAGCAATACCGATAGTGCAGCAGTGATATACCATTTGTTGGCCCATATCCAGTACCAGCCGCCGGAGGATACTCCTTCATCGGGTTTTCCCCAGTTGGCAAAGACCAGGATCAGTACCAGTATAAAAAAATGTGCGGCCGTCTGCCACATCGGTCGTTTTTCAGGCATCTCCGGAAAATTGATCTGCTCCTCTTTTTTTGCGTTTTCCTCTTTCCTGTATATCAGTGACATGACCGAGCCAATCACAACTGCAAAAACCACAGCCCCGATGATACGTGCTACGCCCATTTCAAATCCCAGGATTCGGGCAGTTAGAATGATGGCCAGGATATTGATCGCGGGGCCCGAATAGAGAAATGCAATGGCCGGTCCCAGTCCTGCACCTCGCTTGTGGATACTTGAAAACAGCGGAAGGATCGTGCAACTGCAGACCGCCAGGATCGTTCCGGATACCGAGGCGACCGTATAGGCCACCCATTTCTTTGCCTTCGCCCCGAAGTATTTCATCACAGCTCCCTGGCTTACAAATACCGAGATGACACCCGCAATGAAAAATGCCGGGATCAGGCACAGGATCACATGTTCCTGCGCATACCATTTGGTGAGGTCGAGCATCGCCATGACCGCCTCACGGAACCTGTCACTTTCGAGGGGCATGAAAAATGCCGCCACGAAAACCACTGTGATCCAAAACAGTATCCTGATTTCCTTCTTCCACTCCATTGCGTCTTGTTTAATTTTGCAGTGTTCTGCTGATCTTTCTTTTTCCTTCCGGGTTTTTTATGTTCTTCCCAGGTGCTTGCGATCCTTTTCTGGCTTCCAGCTTTTTCCTGTTTTATAGTCACCGCTATTTTTAATCAAATCCGGTTCGTCCAACCACGCTGTTCATTTTCAAAACCATATCACAGCGATATAATAGATCCCCACCCCGATAAATACAATCGAGATTACCCTGCGGAACCATACTTCGAAGGTCTTCACCCTGTTGTAGAGTGTGCCTGCCCCGGAGACCGTATATACGAGCCCGTTGATGAACACCCTGCGGCAGTCCTCCACATCCTTGCTGATAAATCCAATGGCAGTAATGTTGGTGGCCATCGGGCACGGGCTGATCGCAGTGAGCAGTCCCAGGACAAACGCGGTCACCACCGGAACAGAACTGCTGCCGGCCAAATTGCTGAGAAATTCTTCCATGTCAGGATATTTCGCTTACATTCATGAGAAAACGGATAGAACCAATTCGAAATGAAGCGATCACAAAAGCGGATCTATCTTCTCTTTTATCAGTGTTTCCAGTTTCTCCGGGTTGTTGCGTGCATACATAAAGCCCTCATTGGTGAGGTTGATTTTTGTTTCGCCTTTGACGATGACCAGGGTCTGTCCCGCCACCCCGATCTCTTCCGCTTTTTCTTTTCCTTCCGTCTCTTCCAGGTTGAAACTGGTAAAAGGTATTTTATTGCCGAAATGTTCAGCAAGTGCAGCCTTGGTGATATCCTCAACAGCATTGCAGGTTGCACATCTGCGGGTGTTGTGGAAATAGAAAACCTCTACCGGACCCTGATCTGAGATCGTGGCCGCGTTCTTTTTCTCTCCTGATTGCCCGGTACAGGAAATGTTCATGGTCAGCGCCAGCAGCACAAAAATGATGAGATGCAAATGTTTCATGGTATTATTGGTTTTGGGTGATGAATTGTTCAATTTCCTTTGATGAGGGAAGACGTCCGGATGCAACTACCTTCCCGTTGATTACCAGTCCGGGCGTATGCATGATCCCATATTCCATGATCTTCATGATGTCTTCTTCCTTGGAGATATCGGCTTCAATTCCCATTTCAGCAACCACGTTCCGGGTTGATTTTTCAAGCGTTTTGCATTTCGGGCACCCGGTACCCAGTACTTTTATTTCCATGTCGTTTTTGTATTAAGGTTTTGTCCTGATATTTAGATTTATCCTGTTATTAGATTTAATCCCGGTGGTAATGCTCCATCCCGGTTACAGTGTTTCATCCTGTTTGTAAAGTTTTTCCACTTTGTTGCACCAAACACGTTCGTAATTCGCAGAATACCGAACAATACATACAAAAAATTTTATTTAATGATATCTCCCAGCAGCAGCCGGGCCTCGTTCCAGTTTTCCTTGTTGATGCAATATTTGATCTTTGGGGCTTCGATCTCTCCCTGGATAAGCCCCGCATCTTTCAATTCCTTCAGGTGCTGTGACAGGGTGGATTTTGCAATGGGCAGCACTTCTGAAAGATCCCCGCTATAACAGCAGCTTTGCTCCGAAAGTAACTGAAGCACGTACAGCCGCACAGGGTGACCCATTGCTTTCGCATAGCGCGCCGTTTTTTTCTGTTTCTCCGTAATTACAGTGTATACTTCCATCATGGCATTTCGTTGTTCGCAAAAATACGAACTATATTTTAACTGTGCAACAGGTGGTAAAAAATATTATATGCTGAATTGGGAACATATGCAATACGCTCCGATGGCAGGTAACTGGTGTTTTTTTCATCGGGATAGACCCCGATGGATCGAAAAGCTGTGTATCTTGTGCCTTCGGAAAATATTCAGAGGCATCCATGCTTAAAAACAAACTGCTGCTGTTCGTTATCCTGGGGTTACACGGGATCAGTGTTGCCCAGTCCTGGCCCGCAGGAATCCATGACCCTTCCGGTATCGTGAAACATCAGAACACTTACTGGATCTTTGGCACAGGCAATGGTATTCATGCCATGTATTCAAATGACATGCTTACGTGGACCAATGGACCGACACCTTTTGCTGCAGGAGAATTTCCATCGTGGATTCTTCAGTATGCAAAAACCGCTACCGACCAGTTCGATGGTTTTTTCTGGGCGCCTGATATCATCTATATGAACAACCAATACTATCTCTATTATTCATGCTCTGTATGGGGTACCATGAATTCATGCATTGGTGTGGTGGTCAACAAAACTTTGGATCCGGCCGATCCTGAATATGCATGGGTGGACCAGGGAGACATCGGGATCTATTCCAGCGGGGGCGACATCAATGCGATCGATCCGGCCGTGATGCGCGGTCATGATGGAAAGATCTGGCTGACCTACGGGTCGTTCAACAAGGACGGCATCGTTGTAACGGAGCTGGATTCTGTGACAGGGAAACCCAGGTCCGGCAGCAGGACCTCCATTGCCAATTCGTATACCGGGTCAGGTTGGTACGGTGAGGGTGAAGGGGGTGCGCTGGTATACCGCGATGGATACTATTATTTGTTCTATAACAAGGGAGGTTGTTGCAATGGGATCGCAAGCAGTTACTATATGGTGATGGGGCGATCGGAAAATATTCTCGGTCCTTACCGCGACAAGAATGGGAAAGCCATGCGTGTGCTGTCAGCGCCCAGCGGGGGAACAGTTGTTTTCAGGCACGACGACAGCCGGGGACTGGAGGACCGGTATTTTGGTCCCGGGCACTTTGGATTATACAGGGAAAATGGTGTCGATTATGTTACGTTTCATTACTACGATCCCCTGGGGTATTATCCCAGTGCGGAAGCAAATTTCATGGGCGGTCCAACACTGGGACTTGCCCTGCTCGAATGGGGGGAGGATGGCTGGCCGTTCATTTCCTTTGATTTTCTCGGGGAAGGGTATTATACCCTGGAAAATGTCAACAGCGGGAAGGTGATGGACCTGAAGAATCAGAATACCGCCAGCGGGAATGTGTTGTTCCAGTACAATGAAAATATTTCCCATTATACGCAGAGGTGGTTATTCACACCGCTGGGCACCGGGGAGTATACCATCAGGAATTATGCTGATCACAGCATGTACCTTGAAGCCGCTGGTAACGATAACAACGAAATTCTCAGGGTCACCAACAACTATACAGATGCGATCCACCAAAAGTTCAGGTTGGTACAGTCTCCCAATGGAAAATTACTGGTATATCCTTCAAACAAGAACGGGCTTATGGAGATTCCCTTTGCTTATGTAGCAGACTACCAGATCAAGCTTTTCCCGAATACAAATCATGATTGCCAGAGATGGTATGCCTCTCCATTTGTGGAGATCTTGTCCGTTTCACAAAATAATATCGTATTTGAACATTCAGCCGGCAACAATGATTCAGTGCAGGTAACCAGTAATGGATCATGGCAGCTGACCATTGAGGACCCAGCCTGGTTACAGGTGACTCCTTCCAGCGGTTCCGGCAGTAAAATGCTGGATTTTCAGTTTTCTGAAAATACCTCGGATACAGTCAGGACCAACCTGGTGCATATTGTATCGAATGCAGGGAACACCGAACAGATGTTTATCTGCCAGAAAGCAGGAACAACCTCCTCTGGTCCGGATTTTTTCAAAACTGACATTTCAATCTATCCGAATCCTGCCAACGGGTCAGTTAAGGTTGAGTTGCCATATCCTGCTTCAATCAAAGTTTACAGCAGTAACGGAACAGTGGTGATGGAGGATTATTTTAACCAGCCGGTTGCTATAGTGGATTTGGGGAGTTGTGCTCCCGGCATCTATTTATTCAGAATTACAGGTAGCAACGTGAGTATGGTCAGGAAAGTCATCAGGCGTTAGCTGCAATACCAGGTCTGTTTTTTTTAGATTTTTTATACCATGCTCATTAAACTTATCGTTCAATAGGCAGTCAAATTAAATTGTGTTGTATCCCGGTCATCTTAAACATACCATCAATTGAATACAAAAAAACGCATTAAAGGAATCACATCGGCCCTGGTCATTCTTGTGATATTGGGATTCATCCTGTACCCTAAGGTAAAGCCGTTGTTTCAATCAGAAAATGACCCTGGCGCAGGTGCACCGGCAGCAAGAAACGCATCCCGGGGAGGGGGAGCACCGCTGTTTGCCACAGGTTATGTCATAGAACCCTCCCAGATGAATGAGTTGATCTACAGTACGGGCTCGCTGATACCTGACGAGGAGGTAGAGCTGGCATTCGAAACCTCCGGAAAGATCGTGGGGATATTTTTTAAGGAGGGGACCAGGGTGAAAGAAGGCGTTCTGCTGGCCAAGATCAACGACCGGCCTTTGCAGGCACAGTTGCTTAAACTGCAGGCGCAGATGAAACTGACAAAAGAACGGGAGTTCCGTCAGCGCCAACTGCTCGAGCGCGATGCCATCAGCCAGGAGAGTTATGACCAGGTTGCTACCGAATTGCAGACACTGGATGCCGATATTCAGTTAATAGAAGCACGTATTTCAGAGACAGAACTGCGGGCGCCCTTCGACGGTGTGGTTGGCTTGCGGATGATCAGCGAAGGGGCGTTTGCAACAACGCAGACCCGGATCGTCAGGCTGGTCAAGATCAGTCCGCTGAAAATTGAGTTCTCGGTACCTGAACGCTATGCGGGAGAGATCACCCCGGGTTTCACGATCACCTTCGAGGTCGACGGCATTGCAAAGACATTCAATGCCGATGTGTATGCAGTGGATCCCAAAGTGGATCCGGACACACGTACCATCGTGGCCCGGGCGCTTTATCCCAATAAAAATGAAGAGCTGAAACCGGGACGATTTGCAAGTATCAGGGTATTATTGTCCCAAATTGAAAATACAATAGCCATTCCAACCCAGGCGGTCATACCTGAAATGGGCGGTGAGAAAGTATTTATCACGAGGAACGGGAAAGCGGAGGAGAGAAAGATTGAGATCGGGCTTCGTACGGAATCGCATATACAGGTTACTGAAGGACTGGAATTTGGAGACACACTGCTGATCACTGCCATTCTGCAGTTGCGGCACCAGCTACCGGTACAGCTCGACACGATCATTACCCATGCACCCCGGTTAAACAGCATGCCATGAGTCTAGCTTCTGTCAGCATAAAACGACCGGTCCTTGCAACGGTTTTCTCCCTTGTCATCCTGCTTTTCGGTGCCATCGGACTGACGCGGCTCGGGGTGCGGGAATTTCCGAGCGTCGACCCGCCGATCATCTCTGTAAGTACCTCCTATCCCGGGGCAAATTCGGATGTAATAGAAACACAAATTACCGAACCACTCGAACAATCGATCAATGGGATCCCCGGGATCCGTACCCTTACCAGCAGCAGCAGCCAGGGACGAAGCAGGATCACCGTGGAGTTTGAGTTGTCGGTGGATATGGAGACAGCCGCGAATGATGTGCGTGACAAGGTTTCACAGGCGCAGCGCTATCTGCCGCGTGACTGTGATCCTCCAACAGTTTCCAAGGCAGACGCGGATGCAAACCCGATCATGATGATCGCGGTGCAAAGCACCCAGCGGTCGCTGCTGGAGCTTTCCGAGATCGCAGAACTCACCTTCAAGGAGCAGCTGCAGACGATTTCAGGCGTCAGTGCCGTCATGATCTGGGGAGAAAAACGGTATGCCATGCGGATCTGGCTCGATCCGGAAAAACTGGCAGGTTACCAGATGACGCCCCTGGATGTCCGCAATGCCATACAGCGTGAAAACGTAGAACTGCCAGCGGGAAGTATCGAGGGAAACACCACCGAACTGACGATTCGTGCCCTCGGACTGATGACCACACCGCAGGAATTTAACAGTCTTATTCTCAGGCAGACTGGCGACCAGATTGTGCGGGTAAGCGACATTGGTCGTGCCGAACTCGGACCTGAAGATCTGCGGGGCCTCTTGCGCATGAATGATATTCCAACTGTCGCTTGTGTGATTATTCCCCAGCCAGGGGCGAATCATATCGAGATCGTGGATGAGATTTACGAACGTCTTGAGTTTATCAAGAAAGACCTGCCTGACGATATAAAGTACGATGTCGGATTTGACAATACAGATTACATCCGGTCTTCCATCACCGAGGTGCAGCAGACCATCTATCTCGCTTTTTTCCTGGTGGTTCTGATCATTTTTATCTTCCTGCGTGACTGGCGGACTACCATCATCCCGATCCTCGTGATCCCCGTTTCACTGGTAGGATCGTTCTTTGTTATGTACATTTTCGGTTTTACGATCAACGTACTGACCCTGCTGGCGGTGGTACTTTCCATCGGACTGGTCGTTGACGATGCCATTGTGATGATGGAAAACATCTATGTGAAGATCGAACAGGGACTCTCACCCGTGGAAGCAGGGCTGAAGGGCGCCAATGAGATCTTTTTTGCCATCATCTCCACCACCATCACAGTTGTCGCTGTATTTATCCCCATTGTATTTCTCGAAGGGATGACGGGACGGTTGTTCAGGGAGTTCAGTATCGTGATCGCAGGGGCGGTGATCATTTCTTCTTTCGTGGCACTTTCCCTGACCCCCATGCTTTCAACGAAACTCTTAAAGACACGGCACAAGCGAAGCAGGGCTTATATGTTTACAGAACAGTTCTTTGTTTCCCTGAACCAACGATATAAAAACTCCCTGGACAGGTTCCTGGAGAGGAAGTTTGTTGCGATCGCCATCCTGCTTTCGGCTTTTCTGCTGATTTTTGTTTTGTGGAAAAGCATCCCCGCTGAGATGGCACCCCTCGAGGACCGCTCACAGTTGAATATCTATATCACCACGCAGGAGGGATCCACTTACGAGTATACCCTGGATTATGTTGAAGAAGTAGCTGCGATGGTTGCCCGGACTGTTCCCGAGGCGGATAAGATCGTTCAAAGGGTATGGAGTTCGGGAGGTTTTGTGATCATCAAATTGTTTGAGCCTTCTGAAAGGGAACGTTCACAGCAGGAAATTGCTGCAAGGTTATCGGCAGAGCTTCGAAAAATGACCCAGGCCCGGGCCAGTGTGATCCAGCAATCTACGTTCGGTGGCCGTAGGGCCGGATTGCCCATACAATATGTGCTTCAGGCGCCCAATATTGAAAAACTGAGGGAGATCCTGCCGGCATTTATGGAAGAGGTGGATAACAATCCCGCATTTGTGATGTCAGATGTCAACCTTAAATTCACCAAACCTGAACTTCAGATCGAGATCAACCGTGACAAAGCGAATTTGCTGGGTGTCTCCACACAGAATATTGGTCAGACCCTCCAGCTGGCCCTCAGTGGGCAACGATTCGGCTATTTTATCATGAACGGCAAGCAATACCAGATACTCGGAGAGTTGAACCGGGAGGACCGGAACAAGCCACTTGATCTGAAATCGTTGTATGTAAGGAACAACACAGGCCAAATGGTGCAGCTGGATAATTTCGTTAACCTGAAGGAATCCACCGCTCCGCCGCAGTTATACAGGTACAACCGTTTTGTGGCGGCAACAGTAACTTCGGGATTGGCAGAAGGGAAGACCATCAGTCAGGGAATCAGGGAGATGGATAAGATCGCAAAAGAGGTTCTTGACGATTCCTTCCGGACAGCGCTTGCCGGCGACTCCAAGGACTATATGGAGAGCTCTTCCAGCCTTATGTTCGCTTTCCTGCTGGCCATTATCCTGATCTTCCTCGTCCTCTCAGCACAGTTCGAGAGTTTCAAGGATCCGATCATCGTGATGATGACTGTTCCGCTGGCACTTACCGGAGCCCTGCTGTTCATGTGGTACTTCGATATCACTATGAATATTTTCAGCCAGATCGGGATCATTATGCTGATCGGTCTGGTGTCCAAGAACGGTATCCTGATCGTGGAATTTGCCAATCAGCGTAAAGAGGCCGGCATGAACAAGGCTGATGCGATCCGGTTCGCAGCTGCAGCACGATTCAGGCCGATCCTGATGACCAGTCTTTCCACGATCCTGGGCGTACTGCCCCTGGCACTGGGATGGGGCGAAGGTGCACAGAGCCGCGTAGCAATGGGGGTTGCGGTTGTTGGCGGACTCACACTATCAACATTCCTGACCCTGTATGTTGTGCCGGCGATCTATCTTTTTATTTCAAGTGAATCGAAAATTATTTCAGATGAGACCGATCATTCCATTCAGGATAAAAACACCTAAGACCGGTAGACGTATTGTTGTACTTATCATTTTCATGTTTCTGGTGGGCGAAACAACTGCACAGGAGATGTATGACCTGGAACGTTGTATCCAGATCGGTCTTGAGCGGAATTTTGATCTCCTGGTGGTTCGAAACAGCGAGGATATCGCTATCAATAACTACACAAAGGGCAATGCAGGTATGTTGCCCGTTGTAACTGCAGCCAACAGGTTTGGTGGTACACTGAATTCCACCAGTCAGCGGTATGAGGATGGCAGCATGGTAAATGCCGCGAACATTCACAACAATTCAGGCTCGGCTGAAGTGAATATGGGGATGACTATTTTCAGGGGATTCCAGGTGCAAAACAGGTACCAGAAGCTGGGTGAGTTGGCGGAGCTTGAAGGTCTCAGGACACAGATGGCCATTGAAAACCTGGTTGCGGGCATTGTCGCCGAATACAATTATTACCTGCAGCAGATGACGCTTTACGACAACCTGGCATATGCTGTGATGTTGTCGCGTGAGCGTGTGCGCATTGATGATCAGCGGTACCTTTTGGGTTCGGCATCCAGGATGCAGCTTTTGCAGTCGATTGTTTACCTGAATGCCGACAGCTCCAGGTTGGCCCGCCAGAATGAGGTCCTCCGCTCTTCGCAGATCAGGCTGAATGAATTGATGGCTACGGATGATCCGGGTGAAGTGTTCCTTCTCGGGGATGACAGTATCAGCATTGATACGACCCTGGAATATGATGCACTCCTGGCGCTGACCCTGGAAGAGAATACCAGTCTGCAGATCGCCTCAAAAAACAGGATCATTTCCGAAATAGATTATAAGGTCATCAAATCGGGAGCCTATCCCTACCTGTCATTTACATCAGGGTACGGGTACAACTACAACGGTTATGGAGCCGGTGACCTGCTGAGCCAGCAAACCCGTGGGTTGAACTACGGCTTAACGCTCGGGATGGATATTTTCGACGGGTTCAACAGGAAAAGGGAGCAGAGCAATGCCAGGATCGGGATCGAAAGCAGTCGGATCCGGTACGAAGAGGTGGAACAATCGGTGAAAGCCGATCTGTTGACCATCTACTACGCGTATGAGAACAACCTCGGACTCATGCGACTCGAGGAGCAAAACCTGAAAGTGGCCCAGGAAAACCTGGAGATCGCACTCGAACGCTACAAGCTCGGCAGCCTGGCCGGACTGGAACTCCGGGAGGTCCAGAAGAGCCTGCTCGACGCTGAGGAGCGGTTGATCTATGTCAAGTACCAGATCAAGCTTGCAGAAATCTCCCTGTTGCAACTATCGGGCGGGATCATGGAGTATTTGTGAGGTTGCTGATGCAGTTTTACTCCTTTGATTTCATTAGATTTGTTTAACCTACCTCAATTCCATTCTTTTTAATCTCATCCAGGAAACCAGATTTATCGTTATTCTTTTCAATTAAAATAGGTTCAATTCTATCATCAACCTGTCTTCTTAGTTTCCAAAGTAAAGGGGTTACTTCGAAATAGTCCCCTGAAAGATTTTTTACTACAACTGCTACATCAATATCGCTATCTTCTTCGTTTGTATCATTTGCAAAAGAACCAAACAGGTAAACTGATTCAAGGTCAAAATGGTTTCCAAGCAGCATTTTATATTGCATGACTTTTTTTATAGCTTCTCTTTTATCCATTGCTGCAATTGTTCCGTTCGTTCAATAATTTCAAGGCATTTTTCATGAGTCAGACTTCTCAATAGTCGTTCTTTGTGTGAAGGATATCTTGCTTCAATATTAAGAGGTTCTATCTGGTCAATAAAGTCTTTTTGGTCTTCAGTGAAATCCTCGTAAAATTCTCCTTTTTTTGCCAAATAGGATAAACTGTGAGAATAGGGTGCTGTTTCTAATTTTAGGGATGTGTAGAAAGATTTAAATATTTTCTCAATAGCTTGGTGACACATGAACCCCACATATAAATATCTCTTGCTATTTAGCATTGCCAATGCAGTTTCCAGGTCATAATCTGAGAGTTCAAGCCAATATTTAACTTTATCATCCAAGGATAGAAGAATTTATCCAAAGATAACATGTTTTTCTCTATTGCAGAGGGAAGGAGTTGCGAATCGCCTATAAAAAAACCCCACCATCAATAACGCTGTGATAGGCGCTGTAGTCCGTTAACAGGCTTTAAGCACTAGTTGGATTAATTAAAAATCAGCAATTTACATACGGTAAGAGAATTTTGGGATTGTTTTATAGTTACTAATGCGGGTGTTGAAATTCATATTTAAATTCTGTAAGTGCAAAATTAGTAAAGAGTAACATAATTATTAAACAAATAACCTTCTATTTGTAATAGAAATTATATATAAAAAGTAGCTAAAGTAAATAGAAACTATTATATTTGCAAGATGATGGATAGGCAGAAATTGAAAGATGTAATATTAGATCAGCGGTCTTTAAGTCTGAAACCAGATGATGTATTGCGTCATACATCAATTATAGAAGACAATGAGGTTGTTGTATTATCAGGAGTCCGAAGGTGTGGGAAATCCACATTGATACAGGAAATCAGATCAAAGCAGAACGAATCGGATTATTTTTTCAACTTTGATGATGAGCGGGTATTGAAATTTACTGTTAACGATTTTCAAATTCTTACAGAATTATTCATTGAGCTGTTTGGTAAACAAAACACCTACTATTTTAACGAGATACAGAATATTGAAGGATGGGAGCGATACATTAGGCGACTCAGGGATTATGGTAGTAAAGTTTTTGTTACGGGTTCAAATGCTTCGATGTTAAGTCGTGAATTAGGGACTCACTTAACCGGCAGGTATGTAAGAAAAGAGTTATTTCCTTTTTCATTTAAAGAATTTCTAAGGCTTAAAGATGTTGATTATCATGAAGTAGGATTATTGTCGACAAATGAAAAGGCCTTGTTAAAGGGGCAGTTCAATTCATACTTTGAATCGGGAGGCTTTCCAGCCTATTTAAAGTCAGGTAATAGGGAATATCTCAAGTCACTTTATGAAAGTGTTTTGTATCGCGATGTGATGGTTCGAAATAATCTGACAAATGAAAAAGAACTGCTGGAACTGGTTTATTATATTTCCAGCAATGTAGGTAAACGCATGTCCTATAATGGTATGGCAAAGGTGGTTGGAGTAAAAAATGCAACCACAATAAGCAATTATATTGCGTTTCTGCAAGATAGTTATTTGGTTTTTATGGTAAAAAAATATGATGTGTCTCTGAAGAAACAAATTCAAAATGCAAAAAAGGGATATCTTATAGACTTGGGTTTGCTTCGAACGCTAGCATTTCATCATACAGAGGACAATGGTCGTTTATTGGAAAACCTTGTTTTTCTTGAACTTATAAGGAACGGGAAGGAGGTATATTATCATCATCAAAAAAAGGAGTGTGATTTTGTCATTAAGGAGAAAACAAAAATAGCAGAAGCGATACAAGTCTCATGGAACATTGAAGATGAATCAACTTACAATAGGGAAATAGCCGGTCTGCTGGATGCTGTAAATGCTTATGGATTAAGAGAAGGATTAATACTTACCGAATCAGAGGAACGTGAATTTGAGCTTGATGGCGTGAGTATCAGGATTAAACCTGTGTGGAAGTGGTTGCTTGAATAAAGTATCTTTAAAACAATAGATAGGGTTTGCTGAAAAAGTCTTTATTTATTCACATGATGTTGATAATGAGAGTAATAAGTTAATAACTTTTGTTGTATAAACAGTTAAAAATGCAAGTTAAAACATAAATTGTAATAAAAAAGCTTGCATTATGATACGATATATTTCAGATAAGCAGTTGTCCATCGAGGAGTTCAAAACTCCTTTTCAGGCAAAGTTGTCCCCGGAGAACCGATGGGTAAAACTGAGTCAGGCTGTTCCCTGGGACGAGTTTGCAGCTGCCTACATGACGATGATGAACAACGGTTTTGGTCGTCCGGGTGTATCTCCCCGCATTGTATTGGGAGCATTGATTATCAAGCATTTGGAAAATCTGGATGACCGGGGTGTAATCCAGGCT
>JARGFP010000023.1 GCA_029210585.1 Bacteroidales bacterium | reverse complement strand
GGAACAAACGCTGCCCAGATCCACTGCATTTGAAGGTAAGTTACGACAATTAGCAATACAAATCAAGGGCCGGATCAGTGTTTGTGATCCGGCTTAACCTGATTTCGATGCCGGTTTATATCCAGTCTTCGCTGAGCACTTCGCCACCTATACTGACAACAGTGGCTTTCACGGGAACTTTCCTCTCGGCCATTTGTAAGGCCTGCTGAACAAGACGCAGGAGCCCCCCGCAACAGGGCACCTCCATCACCAGTACATGGATGGTGTTGATCCGCGACTCGTCGATCAGGCGGACCAGTTTTTGTAAATATATCTCCTGGTTACTGTCGAGTTTCGGACAGGCGATGACAAGCGATTTGCCTTTCAGGTAGGTTGAGTGAAAATTGCCAAGTGTGTATGCTGAACAGTCGGCAGCCAGCAGCAGATCAGCCCCATGGAAATATCCTGCGGCAGGATTTACCAGGTGGAACTGTACCGGCCACTGTTTTAACTGGCTGGATTGGTCCATGCGTGCCGGTTCAGACTGAACAGGAAATTCCTCTCTTTTAATCTCACGTGTCATGGAACCGGGACAACCGCCCGTGGCAGGTTGCGCAGCCGGCGCCATGGCCGCAATTGAAATAGCTTCTTTCCTGGTTTTCTCAGGATGGATTACCGAAATGATCTCTTCTACTTTGAAATCGAGCGCATCCGGATGATGTTTCATCCATGTCACACCCTCCTTGATAAGGTCGAATTCATCGTGATCCAGCAGGTGCCGCAGGTGCGCGATCACTGTATTCTTTCCTTTTGCAGCCATCTGTTGTATCACCAGAGTTTCATTATAAGGTTCAGCTTCCCTGGTTTCCATGGTGATGGCCCCCTGCGGACAGTGCCCGATGCAAGCACCCAGGCCGTCGCACATCAGGTCACTGATAAGCCGCGCTTTGCCATCTATCAGTTGTAATGCCCCTTCATGACAATTCGGTATACATTCCCCGCATCCGTCGCATAATTCTTCATCGATGTGTATGATCTCTCTCTTCATCAGTTTATGTTTTTTAAATATATTTTTTCTTTCTGAAACCAGCTTTCATTGTATATTGCAAAAGTAATTCAGCAACCGTCCACTGGTTGTAACCATTGTTACAACCGTCACTAATAATGTATCCCGGGGACATGAGACAGGAACATCTGCATATATTATCCCAAAGCGCGATCTTTGCCGGTCTGCCAGGACCTGAAATTGGCACTGTGCTTCAGGGTGCCCACTACCAGTTGCGTAATTATGAAAGGGGCAAGGTGATCGCCCAGTCAGGAACCCCCTGCGACCACATCAGGATCGTCCTGGAGGGCAAGGTGGCAGGGGAAATGATGGACCTGTCCGGAAAAATCCTTAAGATCGAGGACCTGTATCCTTCGAAAATGATCGCACCGGCGTTTCTCTATGGCCGCAGGCGAAACTACCCTGTAAATGTCGTTGCATCTGAAGACACCTTGATCTGGCAGATGCACCGTGATGATTTTTCGAAATTGCTGCAGAAAGAGCTCCGGCTGCTGAACAATTACCTCAATGCAATCAGTAACAGGGCACAATTCCTCTCCGAAAAGATCAGGATCCTGTCCTTCCCGACACTACGGGCAAAACTGGCCTTTCTGTTCCTGCGCCATGCTGGGGATGACAAGGTCTTCAAACTGCCCATGACGCACCAGCAACTTTCAGAACTGTTCGGTGTTGCACGACCTTCGGTTTCCAGGGAAATCCGATTGATGAACAACGAGGGATTGATCGGTGCCGACCGGGACCTGATCACCATCCGGGATCCCGTAAGACTGAGGGCCATGATCAATAATCATTGAAGCATTCCTGGATGTCAGGCGATCCTGTTATGTTTGTGCTGTTTCCGAAAAGTCGAAATAATAAAACCAGTGGATTTTCTGATACTTCGTTTTTTATTTGAATATTCTCAATTATTTTAAGAAATTTAGGACCGCAATCAGAACTATTGTCTATTGAACCTATTAATACTATTAAAAATGAAAAAAATGATGAACCCGTTAAAGATCTTTGCGATGCTATTGGTCACAGTTTCCATGGTGGCATGCAATTCAGGAACAAAATCGGGCAACGATGCCTCCGATGAATCTGCATCCGCCGATGATACAAAAAAAGAAGCCCCCGAGCCAAACACACTTTCCACGGAGGAAGCCGAACAGGGTTTCTACCTGCTGTTCGATGGTATGGATACCGAAGGGTGGAGAGGTTACAACATGGAAGTTATACCTGGTGCCTGGGAAGTTGTTGACGGTACATTATACTGCGAAGGTTCCGGAAGAGGCGAAGCGGGTGCCGAAGATGGCGGAGATATCATTTATGACAAGAAATTTTCCAATTTCCACCTGAAACTGGAATGGAAGATCTCTGAGGGCGGTAATTCCGGTATTTTTTATCTCGGACAGGAATCCCCCGAATATGAAACGATCTGGCGGACTGCACCTGAAATGCAGGTGCTGGATAATGAGCGGCATCCCGATGCGATGCTTGGTGAGAATGGAAACCGCAAGGCTGGTTCACTGTATGACCTGATCCCTGCAGATCCCCAGAACGCCAAACCTGCAGGTGAATGGAATTCGGCTGAGATCATCTGCTACAAAGGAACGGTTGTGCACAAGCAGAATGGTGCAACAGTGCTGGAATACCACCTCTGGACCCCCGAATGGGAAGAACTGGTCGCAGACTCAAAATTCCCGTCACTGAACGAGGACTGGGCTGATGTGGCCAAGGAAGGATATATTGGCATCCAGGACCATGGCGACGATGTATGGTTCCGCAGCATCAAAATCAGGGAACTGTAGCGCTGCTATTCTTCCCTCCCTTTCTGGTAACTCTCGATGTTCTGTGCAATCTTGCGGAGGAGCAATTCACGTGCTTCTTTCGAGGCCCATGCCATGTGCGGTGTGATGATCAGCTTCTCCTTGTCGTAGAGTTTCAGCAGTGGATTGTCGGGTTGGATCGGTTCCTTTTCAAACACATCCAGCCCCACGCCACCAAGGATATTCTCGTTCAGGGCCCGGGCCAGGTCATGTTCATCCACGATGCCCCCGCGTCCCAGATTCAGCAGGATTGCGCAGGGACGCATAAGTTTCATCTTTTCGTAAGTGATCAGTCCCCGTGTCTTTTCATTAAGTGGGGCATGGATGGTGACCACATCAGATTTTTTTAAGAGGTCGTCAAGCTCGAAACGCTTGTAGTTGATATTATTGTTCCGTCCTGTTGTGGAATAAAATACTACCTCCATACCAAAAGCCTCCGCAATCCTGGCCACCTGTCGGCCGATGGTGCCCAGCCCAATGATGCCCATACGTTTTCCGCGGAGCTCCCAGAAAGGCTCTGCATGGTGCGTGAACGATTTGCTCTTGGCATAGGCACCGCTCTTAACGTAATGGTCGTAATAGAAAGGCCGGTTGACCAGGTGAAGCAGCATCGTAAAGGTTACCTGGGCAACCGAATCCGTCGAGTAGCTGACCACGTTCTTTACCTGGATTCCCTTCTTTGTTGCATGGTCCAGGTCGATATTGTTCATGCCGGTAGCTGCAATACAGATCAGCTTCAGGTCCGGTAACTGGTCCATGACATCAGCCGTGATTGCTAATTTGTTGGTGATTACGATCTCTTTTCCCATACACCGCTCAACCACCTGGTTTGGTTCGGTATGCTCAAAAAGGTCAATTTTTCCAAGTTTTTTAAAAAGTTTGATGTTTTCTACGGTTCCGACGGTGGATACGTCAAGGAATACAATTTCATCCATCTTGGTTGTCAGGTTAAGATGCCCACAGCATCATTGATATATCAAACAGGTAACATCTTTGAGAGCATTTGGTTCAATGCCCGGACCCCCGTGTTTATTAACAATTTCAACGGATCTGGGCGTCAGCGATTCTGTGCAGGTTGTAACTTTGCCGATGCAATGATATATAACGCCCGACAACTATTTGTTATTGTTTGATATCCAGTATTGTACAGCAGTATGGTTTTCGACTGAAAGGAATGATTGTTGTGTCTGAATATTTGACAACCGCATTATTTACCTAAACATTACAACCATGCAACCTAAAAAACATCCTAAAGCAGATCTCGAAAAGAAGGGCGCGATCCGGGTCCAGATCGGATTGGTGACGGTACTTGCGCTTGTACTGGTATCCCTTGAGTGGGCTACCCCGGAAGACACAACGGACCGGATGTCTGAACGTACAGAAATACAACCTTTTGATCCGAATTTAATCGTCCATGTACCCAGGGAAGAGCAACAAAAAAAGAAGGAACCGGAAGTGCTGATCCCTGTTCCGGTGGATGATGATATCGACGTGGAATCCATTGATCCGGGCAGGTTTACAACAGCAGAGAACCCGACTGGTATACCTGAGGGTTGGCTCATTGACGACATTGACGACGGTCCTGAAGAGGTCAAACCCTATGAGCCTGTGAATGTGCAGGTAATGGCCGAGTTCCCGGGCGGAGAGGAGGCCATGATGAAATGGATCTACAGCAATATCAGGTATCCTGAAATTTGTGTACAGAACGGTGTGACTGGCAGGGTCACTGCGAAATTTGTCATTACGAAATTCGGCGAAGTGAAAGATATAGAGATTTTACAGAGCCCGCACCCCGACCTGGGGGCCGAGGTGATCCGGGTATTGAAGATGATGCCGAAATTCAGGCCGGCCATGCAGAACCAGCAGCTGGTGCCTGTATATATGTACTGGCCCGTGGTGTTCAGACTGGAATAAACCCAGTTGGGAATGCAAGCTGACAAGCTTCCTTTGCCGGTATTGATGCAGTGGTCAGCAATGCCTATGTTACAGGATCAATGGTGACCCGCCACCCGGCATGGAAGTGTGCAAAAAAAAGAGGATGGGCTTTCAACCCATCCTCTTTTTTTTACTTGCGAAAGCTGTTACTCTGCCGGATAAGAAATAACTACCTCAGAAACATCACCTTCAGTAGCAATATCAAGTATTGCTTCCATAAGCAAGTTAGCATTTTCGCTGGCTCCGGTTGCGCCAGTTACTGCATCAATCTCCTCATATTCAGGAATAATTGTTGCATTTGACAATGCAGCTTCAATCGCTGGCGTGAAAAGTTCCGGCTTGTTTTGCGGATCGCTGTTTGCCCACATGTTTGCATTGTATGCTGAGTCAGTTGATTTCAGATCACCGGCATCGTTGACTCCATCAAAATCAACCTCGGTGACAGCGTCATTTTCGAGTGTGACGGTGAGGAAATCAGTCCAGCCATAATGAGGCTCATCAAAAGTCGCGGTATAGGTACCATCAACATACGTTTGCTTTTCACATGCGGTTACCGCAAAAACGATTGCAGCTAAAATTAAGAGTGTTTTTTTCATGGTGTTTTTAAATTTATATATATGCGTGCAAAGGTAAATATTTTGATGTGAATTAAAAGCCCGGTTGTTAACAGAATGGCTGTTTATGGCGATTTACAGGTTTTTTAGAATAACTTTAAATAAGCTTTCGAATTCTCTCCCACAAGGTACTATTTGTGAAAAATTGCATTTAAGCGCCTTGTTCAGGTTAAAAAAGGTTAAAGGCCGAACGGTTTCTGTAGTTTTTCCATAAATTTCATCTGTGAAAACCCGGCAGTCAATCTACATGTGTTTTCTGATGTGCTTTCCGTTGTATCATCTGCATGCCCAGGATGACCAGTATGCCTGGTTGTTTTCAGGTACGGTATATGATGAACACTTCGTCCCGGTACCCTATACCAATGTGGTGGCACATGGCACGGGACAGGGGGATATGACCGACAGCATGGGGATCTTCAGCCTGTATGTAAGGTCGACTGATCAACTCTCATTCTACAATATCTCATTTCATGATACTACGCTGTATGTATATGCAGCCCGGCCGGGCATGCATGTGAAACTGAAAAGGAAGGTGTACATGCTCCCGGGTGCCATGATCTTCAGATGGGGGAATACCTAGCAGGATTTTATCGCAGAGGTGCAAAGACAGGGAGTGCAGGAAACGGTTGGTGAAAAGCTGGGACTGCAGCAGCAGGATCCGGGGGTGATCCCGTTCGATATGGATGAGGAAAAACTGAAAAGTACCGGTTTCCTGATCAATTCCCCGGTATCATTCATCTATTACAACCTCTCGAAAAAGGAAAAAGGTGCCAGGCGGGCATTCCGGCTGCAGCGGGACCAGGAAATGATCGATCGCTTCAACCGGGTGCTGGGTCCCACCAACCTGCAACAGGTTACCGGTCTGAAAGATCAGGCACTGGAGGATTTCATGATCTTCCTGAACCGGGAACTTTCCTGCGATTACCACTGTTCCGAATTGCAGCTCACCAGGGAACTGCTCAGCATTTGGGAAAAATATAAAGAACTGCAGGAAACTCCGGAATGAGCATCTTTTTATTATTTTTAGCCTTTCTGTGCCAATGGTATTTCAACTCCAGTTGCATGGTTAACAGTCCTGGTTGTATTACCTGGTATTAATAATAACTTAACATCATAAAAAAATGAGAAAAACGATTGCAATTGCTGTCCTTCTGGTCAGCGTTTATGCCCTCACTGCACAGCAGGAGATCACCGACCCGCTGGCCACTGAGAAATGGAACCCGGTACCGGTGGTGGTGACCCCGGGAGAGGGAACTCAACCACCCTCGGATGCCATCATACTTCTCGGAAAAGACAACGACCTCTCAATGTGGGAATCGACAAAAGGCGGGAAAGTGAAATGGGATTTCGACAATGGCACCCTTACTGTGAAGAAAAATACGGGCGGTATCCGCACCAGGAATTATTTTGGGGACTGCCAGCTGCACGTAGAATGGCGCACCCCTGAAACAGTGAGCGGCGAAGGGCAGGGAAGGGGCAACAGCGGTATTTTCCTGATGGAAAGATACGAAGTGCAGGTACTCGACAGCTATCATAACCGGACCTATTCCAACGGACAGGCGGCATCGATCTACAAGCAGCATATTCCGCTGGTGAATGCGTGCCGGCCACCTGGTGTCTGGCAGACCTATGACATCATCTGGAAAGCACCTTCATTTCACGATGATGGCTCTTTGAAATCACCGGCAACAATTACAGTACTGCATAATGGTGTATTGGTGCAGAACCACGTGGAGATTAAAGGTACGACGAGTTTTATTGGTATACACACATACAAACACCATCCCGAACGCCTGCCGATAATGTTGCAGGATCACGGCAATCCCGTCAGCTACAGGAACATCTGGATACGGGAGCTGTAAAAGGTTCGTTGCCTTCCTGGCACGTCTGCAGGACCACGGCAATCCGGTCAGCTACAGGAACATCTGGATAAGCGAACTGTAAAAGGATTGTTGCCTTCCTGACACAATCTGCAGGACCACGGCAATCCATTCGCCTGATGGATGAATTGTATACGGGAGCTGACACCTGCGTTAAGCAGCATTCAGGCTTCAGGAAATTTCCTCTTTATCGCGGTCCCAGAAGACTTTGCGGTTTTCCCTGTAGGATATCGTAGCCATTGCGGCAGTAATCCCTTCTTCAAAGGCCTGGTCGATATCGCAGCTGGGTTGCCTGTTCTCCCTGATGGCCTGGATCCATTCAGCAATATGCAGGTGCGTTGTATCCATCCTTCTTCCGCCGCGGTATGTATAGAGCAATCCCCTGCCTGCAAAGTATTGTTCCGTGGCTGTTGCCACAGCATCCACATCCTTCCTTCCCGGGATATACGAGTAGATCGGGGTGGCCGGATCAATGAGTCCGCGCTCGATCTTATCTTTGTACCTGGTACTTTCCTGGCAAGCAAAAATGCTCAGGTTATTCCCCAGTTCCATGTGACCATCATGCCCCATGATCACTTTGCCACGATCCCTGTTGTTGGCCAGGGTAGCACTGTATAACAGCGAGAAATTCCTGTCGGGATACTCCATCACGGTGTTCCATACATCCGGCACTTCCCGCACTTCGTCCACAAAGTGTTCCGGCTTTTCATAAAAATATACGCCACCCGAGGATACTGCAGATGCTGGGATTCCCATCTTCACAATCTGGTTGATGGCATCGTATTCGTGCGTAAGCAGGTCGCCTGAGAGCCCTGTTCCGTAATCCCACCAGCACCGCCATCGGAAAAACCGTTCCGGGCTGAAGGGATGCTTTTCCTCGCAAGGTTCTTCAAACATCTTCCAGTCAATGGTTTCCCGGGTTCCCCGCTGGTCAATCGGGTACACCCATGCGCCATTGGGAGAGTTCCTGTTGGTGCATACTTCAATCAGGTTGATGTCCCCCACCAATCCTTTTTCAATCGCTTCGGCAGCTTTTAAATAACTGTCCGTCTGCCTTCCCTGGTGACCCAGCTGGAACACCACGCCGGTTTCCCTGATTGCCTGCCTGATGGCAAACACCTCTTCCACATGCCTGGCAAGGCCCTTTTCAACATACACATGCTTTCCTGCCCGCGCAGCATCGATGGCTATGCGCGCGTGCCAGTGGTCGGGTGATGCGATGATCACAGCATCAATATCAGGCGCCTGTAACAGGTCCTGGTAATTTTTATATTTCCTGGGCTGTGGCCCGTAAGAGCCATCTGTGCCTTCGCGGTGTATGTTGGAGGCAGCTTCCGCAGCTTCATCCACTCTTACACTGAACAGGTCGCATACTCCGTTGACAACCACATTGAGGTCGTCTTGTTCCTTGAATTCAGCATAGCGCTTGTCATCGCTGTTCTGCTCCGCTTGTTCTTTCCAGTTCTGGAGCAGGGAGGGCATAGCGAAACCAGCTCCCTTCAGTAACTGCTTCCCGCGTATTCCGTAGCCGATGATGCCCAGGCGAAGGGGCTCACCGTCCCAAACCTTCTTTGCTTCAGCGGGCATTACACTGCTCATATTCAGTTCCTGCCGCAACTGGTGGTTCCTGTAATGGTCCAGTTTGTTTTTCCTCCAGACCCCATATGCCAGGGCCCCGAGAACGGGAACGGTGGCCATTCCTTTCAGCAGATCCCTGCGGTCAATTTTTTTCTTGTTATTGTGGTCCTGTTGATTGTTTTTCATTGTCTTGTCTTCTTAACGTGCTGCAGTTTTCCTGAAAATAAGCCTGTCGATACCAATGATACGGCCCGTAGGGAATACCAGGAGCACACCCAGCGCCAGCATCTCGATCAGGTTCTTGTTGACGAAAATATAACTACCATCTGAAGGAATCACGTAATTGGCATTGATCAAAGCCGGGTGCGAAAGGTAATACAACCCAAGCAGTGCGATGCCTGCAATGGTGGCTGCCCGTGTAAACACACCCATCACCAGGCCCAGACCGATCAGGATGAGCCCCCAGATGTTCAGGAAATCCACGGCCTGGAGCAATCCCGGATTGCTGGCGATATCATGGAATATTCCCGCGAACCATCCCTTGGAGTCCATCAGGTATCCCACCGAGGACCAGTTGGGGTTCATGAGTTTGACAATCCCTTCGTACAGCAGGTGCCAACCGATGGCAACCCTCAATACGACCAACATCCACAGCTGTGGATTACTGTATCTTTTATTCATGCTGGTAATTAATTTTGTAATGGATCCGGCAGATCCGAAGCGCTAAAGGTAATAAAATTGTAAAAAAACACTACCTATCGCGAATTGAATTTAAATTTTGATCCCATTGAATCGATGGATATCCGCTGCTTTCCAGCCTGCAGGTCAACGGTCTGATGGTCCCACACAAACACCCCTTTCATTCCCGGCGGAACCACAACCGTGCCCCGGACTGAGCCGTCCACGCCGAATTCCAGGTCGAGGCTGATCTCACCATAATAATGCGGCATCCCCGCCCTGATCCATTTGAGGCTCCCGGGATGCGGTGCGATGATCACAGACTCAAAGCCAGGACCGGCGGGCTGTATACCGGCCACCGTTGCCAGTAATTCGTATAGTGGGCTGCTGCTCCAGGCATGACAATCGGAGCGGGTATGCTCCGTATCAGGGATCTCGGCCAGCGTGCTGAGCCCCTGGTCCAGCATGGTGTGCCATGGTGCGAGCATGGAGATATATTTATTTCCAAGTCCTGCATGTATGGCCGCCCGGTTTACATAGTACCTGAAATAGAGCGAAGCCTGTATCAACGATGTATCCCTGGTCACCTGCTCCATGAGCAATGCCTGGTCTGCCTTTGGCACGGCATTGGTAAGCACCGCCAAGGTGTTGGCATGCTGGCTGAATTCATTTTTTGCTGGTGTGTCGGCCAGCAGCCCCCTTTCCCCATCCCAGCAGTGTTGCATCGTCGCCTTCACCAGCGCATCCGCCATCCGCGTGTAATCTGCCGATAGTCCGTCAAGACCGAAAAAACTGAAGATGTCCGCTGCCTGGTCAAGTGTCATGGCATATTGCAGTGTAATGATGGCTGAATGGCCCTCCTGTCCACCCGGCGGGACACCCCCGATCCGTTTTTCGTTGTCCCACGGCCACGCTGCAGTCCAGTCCACAAAGGGCCAGTAGGGCAATCCCCCCAGCATCCCGGTGGCATCGTCGATCCTGTTTTCAAACCATTGCAGGACATGCTGTATATTTGCCAGGTATTGGGCCGCAAAGAGGTAATCGTTCCGGTGCCAGAGGTAATCATGGATCATTGATATCCAGAAAAGGGAATAGGTGGGAATCACCTGGCGCGGTTCGGAGGGATACCGGCTAAGGGTAAGCCCCTCCGGCATGATCGAATGGTGGAAATCGCTGATCGCTTTCCGCATCAGCCGGTCATCACCCGATACATAGAGCGTGATCAGCGCCTGGATGCGTGTGTCGCCAATATATTGCATCTGTTCGTAATAGGGACAGTCGTAAAAAAGTTCATTGGCACAGAGCCTGGAGGTTCTCCATCCTGCTTCCCACAATGGCTCCAGGTTCTGCTGGTCAGATTCGAACCAGGCTTTTTCCTCAAACGGATATGCCGTAAATACCGGGGTCAGTGATTGAATGGTCAGCGGTTCTTCCTGTGTTTGTATTTCAAGCTGGATGTATCGGAACGTCCTGAACCACAGTGTGGTGTATTTCCGGTTCTCCATACCGTCACTGATCACTTCATCCTTGTTGCCCCGGATCGAAAGTCCCTGCACTGCATCGCGATGCTGCTTTCTGCCCAGGTCATCGAACAATGCCTCGGCATAGGTCAGGGTAACAGCAGCGTTCCTTCCCCCCGACAATATCAGTTCAGGGTAGGCTGTTACAAGTTCGCCCTGGTCGAGCAGGAGCGTTTGCCGGGTATTTGCCGGGACGGTATGGTTACGGAAAGCATTCTTACCTGTTGCCGGAAGGACCTGGTTGTTTGTTCTCCTGAGCACAGGACCTTCCAGTGGAGTAAGTTCCATGGCTGGGATGTTGCGGGGTATAAGGGCATGCGTGATATCGGTGCCCACACCCCTGGGTGCACCGGTGAAACCTGCAATGGGACTGTCCCAGCCGGAGTGATCATAGCCTGCCGCTTTCCATCCCCAGGGATAGGCCATACCATCAATACGGTCGCCCGGTCCGACAATGATAAATGTCCCGAGTACGTCGCTGTCCACTTCGAGTGGTGAATGGGCTTCTGACTGGTAGCAGCGCCAGGTTCCCGGTGTATTCAGAATGGAAGCCGCGCTGTCATTCCCCTGCATGATGAATCCCGTGAACAGGGAAATCTGGGCCCAAGGCTTGTATTTGCCGAAGTTCCAGACTTCAGCTGCCACTACATTGGTTCCTTCCGACAGGTATGCCGAAATATCGTACGTCTCGTAGATCCAGTTGTCGGCATCACTGCGCGCCGGTCCCAGCCCGATCCATTCCCCGTTCACATACAATTTGTACCGGTTGTCGGCAGATACATGGATGATGAACGTACCCGGCACCTCCTCAAGTTCAAAGGTGTCCCTGAAAAAATAAATGCCATACTCATAGGCAGATGCACCAGGGACGGATACCCAGGAGGCATCCCAGTGCTGGTTAACCAGGTCGGGGTTGACCTCCGGACCGGGAATCAGTTGGGGCTGCACACTGGCGATCAGTGCCCAGGCGAATGTACAGGTGAACAGGATCTTTCTCATAATTCAGACATGTAATATGTGAAGATAACGTAAATGTGGGAAAGGCATTGCCGGAAGCGGGCAGTTTTAAGGTTTATTAAGGATCACACGTACAATGGGTCCGGAACATATGGACCCGGAATCCGGAGCCCATGATCCCTGCTTCAGCGCTATCATTCGTTGCGGATAAAATCCACCGGATTCAATCGTGCAAGTCTTACCATATGGTACATAACAGAGATCCATGAGAACAAAACCAGGAATACCGCGGTTGCCGGGTAGATCCAGTAGGGGGGGAGTGGCTGGTAGGCAAAATTATCCTGCCAGCTGTCAATGGAAAACCATGCCGCCGGAAATGCAATCAGGGCTGCAACCATCGCAAGTACAAGGTATTGCAGCAGCTCTGGGAGAATGATCCGGGACATGTGTGCGCCGCTGATCTTGCGTATGGCGGCAGCATGCATCTTCTGCTGCAGGAAAAATCCGCTGAGGGCAAACAGGCCCGTTCCGGCAATGAGCACTGATAGAATGGTAAAGATTACCAGCAGTTTCAGCTCGGTCAGCTCGGTGGCATACACCTTCCTGTATATATCGGCAGTAAACATGTACCGCAACGGGTAGGAGGGATAAAACCGGTCCCATGTTTCCCTGAGTACTTTGATCCCCTGTTCCGTATCGCCGTTTAGCCGCACCGAATAACAAAACAGCCAGGTATATTCGGGAAACAGGACCATCGGGCTGATTTCCCGGGTCATGTCCGACAGGTGGAAATCCTCCACCACCCCTATGATTTCGCCGGGATAGATAAACCCTTCTATGGAAAAGTCAAGGTGCAGTTTCCTCCCGATGATCGCTTCATAATCATCACTCCCCTGCAGTTTTGCTGCAGTCTCATTGAGGATATAATATTCTGTCGTGTCACCAGTATCATATTTTTCCGGAAAATCCTTCCCCGCCAGCATGTTGAGATCGTAGAACCGGATGAAATTTTCATCAACAGGGAAGACAAAGAGCCGGTCTTCCCGTTCCGGCAATCCCTCGATGCTGTAGTTGAAAGCATCCATGGCCATGCCCCCGGGTTCTTCCATCATTGCCGTTACGCCGCCAATCACCGGGTATTTGATCAGTGCATCCCTAAAGATTTCGTATTCATCAATCACGGGCCTGGGAAGATTGGAGATTTGCAGGGTCGTGGAATCATTGGCACCAATCTGCTGCCCGATTGAATAGTTGACCTGTTCCCTGATCATTAACAGGTTGGTCATCAGGATATAGGTGATCACAAATTCGATAATGATTACCGCCCTGATGTACCACGTCCTGGTATTTAACGGTCGCCTGGAACTCTTGTGAGCTGTAAAGTACTTGATCTTGAGTTTCCTGTAGAGCCTGGCGGAGGCAAACAGGGATGTCGCGGCAGCAGAAAGGAGGAGGATAACATAAATAAGCAACAGGCTGACATAGAACAGTTGCCGGTTCTGTACCAGCGCAACTCCAAGCGTGTTGCGGATGGGATTACTTAACAGCATGCTCAGGAAAACCGATAAGAGGAATGCGATCGTACCAATGTTCAGGAACTCAATGAAAAACTGTTGAAAAAAGTTCTTTTTGCTGGCCCCCAGCTGCCACTGGCAGATCATTTTTTTTATGTTCAGCTGGTTCTGACTGACAGACAGCAGGGTGAAATTGAACCAGGCGAGGATAAAGACAAGCAGGCCGGCAATGAACAGGATCAACAGGGTGAAGAAATGAACATTATTGCCCAGTTCACGCGCCAGGTGCGATCTGAGATGGATTTCCTCCAACGGGGTGATGAAAGGATCGACCCCATTGGCGTATTCCTCGCTGTTGTTGTCACGGATAAGTTGCTTGACCTGCTGCTCTACCTGTGCTTTATCTGCTCCACGTACCAGCCTGACATATACCCATGCCGTACCGTTGTATGTTTCGGGCTGATCAAACGAAGTGAGGAGGTCAATACTGAAATGGGAATTTTCCGGAAAGTCGCGAAATATGCCTGTCACCTCGTACCAGTCCGGCTGATAGGAAAACTGGTGAACGATTTGAATTGACTGACCGACGGGGTTTTGATCTCCGAAATATTTTTTGGCTGTTTCCAGGGATAGAATTACTTTATAAGGATCATCGAGTGCATTTTCGGCGTCTCCCAACATCATTTCCGGCCTGAAAATTTTCAGAAATTCAGGGTCACATGAATAGCTCCTGTCCTCGTAAAAAACAATGTTTTCCTTCTTGACAATGGCATTACGGAAGGGCGCCAGGCGTGCAAGTGAAGTGATTTCCGGAATACTTGATTTCGTATAAAGCTGGTTGACCACATCGCCATGGATAATGCGTGCGGTATGTCGCTCAAAACTGTCATTTTTCTCGTTGAGGGAGATCCTGCAGATTTGCTGCGAATCCTCAAAATGCTTGTCAAAACTATAATGCCAGGCCGTCCACTGCAGAATGGCCAGGAAGGTGGAAATACCCAATGCCAGTCCGCCTACAACAATTACGGTGTACAGCAGGTGACGACGAAGATTTCTGATAGTCAGTAATAGAAGCCTTCCGGTCATAGGTTTTTTCCAAAGCTTAATGTAAAGATAACATTTCGGCACCAAGATCATCCACGGTCATTGAAATGTTTATCAACTCCCGGTTGTTCAAAAGGTACTGGAAGTCTGCCGAATCCATGAGAACCGTTGATCATTCTTCGGTTGTCACCACCTGGTACAACAATTCAAAAGTGTAATTGCCACTGCTTACTTCCACTGTCACCGATTCATCAGATACCGACTCCAGTGTGACCCCCTCACCCGGGGCGGCTTCAGCACCTTCCTTCACCAGCACTGCTCCGTTTTCATATAGTTCCATGCGTGTACCCTGCAACACAGGAATATGCACTGTTGCCGTCGTGTTTGCAGGAATACGAACCTCCAGGGTGAACAGCCCGTCTGCTTTTTTCCACGCGCTTTTCAGCGTTCCATAGGGCGTTTCGATCTTTCCTTCCGCCCAGTCAAGTCCCGAAGCAGGCATGGGCGCGATAATGGAGTGTTTGAACCCGGGTTGTTCCTCATCAATGCGGATTCCCGCGAGGTGCGAATAAAACCATTCACCGATGGATCCCAGGGCGAAGTGGTTCCTGGAATTCATCCGGTCGGGCGGTTCGGTATCGCTGTTCCAGAGTTCCCACATGGAAGTGGCACCATTGACGGCCATGTAGCCCCAGGAAGGGTATTCCTCGCTGATGGCCGTCTTCCATGCGGTCTCGTGATATCCAAAATCACTCAGGGTGGGGAGGAGGTACTTCGTGCCCAGGAAACCTGTGCTTGGATGGTAGCCCCTTTGCACCACATCTTCTTCCAGGTTGGCAACAACCGCGGCCTTCTGTTCCGCGGGTGTCAGACTGAAGTTGACAGGCAGCAGCAACGCGGTCTGCGTACCTCCCTCATACACCGCCTCCTCAGGATCGAAGTAGCGGTCCTGGAAGGCCTCGCGGATCGTGTCAGCCAGGCCGGTATATTCCGCGTGATCTGCAGTGTATCCCAGGATTTCGGCAAACCGGGCCAGCAGACTGGTACTGTAATAATAGTAGGCAGCTGAGATGGGCTGCTTGGGCGACTCCACCACTGCGATCCAGTCGGCATAACCTCCCCAGCCGTCCCGGTCGTATATATACAGACCATCATCCTCGGTATTGCTGCGCATATACTCCACCCATGCCTTGTAATCTTTGTACCAGGTTTCCAGGATCCTGGTATCATTGTAAAAACGGTACATTTCCCAGGGTACAACCAGGAATGCATCTCCCCATGCAGGTTTGGCAGGATCCGTAACAACGATGGCAGGATTCACATCCGTCACCCAGCCCTCGGGTGACTGGCTGTCGGCAATGTCACGTACCCATTTTGCGTAAAATCCCGACATATCCATGTTGTAACACGAAGTGGCTGCAAAGATCTGGGCATCGCCCATCCACCCGAGCCGTTCATCGCGCTGCGGACAGTCGGTGGGGACAGAGAACATATTGCTGCGCAATCCGTTCCCGATATTGGCCTGGATGGTGTTGAGCAGCGCATTTGAGCAACGGAATGATCCGGTTTCGTCCGCTGCATTATGGAAATTGAGACCTGTTACGGTTCCGGGATCAGGAGGATCGGGCAATCCGCTGATTTCCACGTACCGGAATCCATGGTAAGTGAACGCCGGTTCCCATGTTTCCGGTCCGCCGCCCTTCAGGATATAACGGTCAGTGGCTTCAGCCGACCGCAGATTTTCCTGAGCAACACTTCCGTCTTCATGCAACAGTTCCGCAAATTTCATCACCACTTCGGTACCTGCCTTACCCTCAACCTGCAACCGGATCCCCCCGGTCATGTTCAGCCCCATATCAAATACATACACGCCACTATCAAGCGGGTTGATCTTTACCGGGGCAATCTCCCGGGTCACCTGTATCGGGGGCGAAGTGTGTGCTGAAAGGGTGGCTTTCCTGTCGTCGAAAACATCTACAGGCGCCCATCCCTCCAGGTTGGTGCCGGCCTCATTCCATCCTTCCTGTTCCAGGCGTGCATCGTAGGTTTCCCCGTGGTACAGGCTGTTTTTCACTACGGGTGAAAACGCCCATTCCCAGGATGCGTCCGAAACAATCAGTTCTTTTTTTCCGTTGGTATATTCCACCTCGATCTGCAGGAGCCCCATCATCGGCCCGGTGCTGTATGTCTGACCTCCCTGCCAGCCAAGACCGGAGGAATACCAGACATTACCCAGTATCATTCCTGCTGCATTGTTTCCCCTTACCAGGTATTTGGTTACATCATACACCTGGTACATGATCCGCGTGGGATAATCGGTCCACCCGGGTGTAAGAAGGTCATCACTGACTTTTTTACCATTCAGGAACAACTGGTAGCTGCCCAGGCCGGTAACATAGGCCCTGGCCAGTCGTATATTCTTTTCCAGGCCGAACTCATCCCGAAGCAGGATGGACCTGGGCCTGCCCCCGTCTGTTTTCGCTTTGGAAGCATAGGTGCCAATCCAGTCAGCTACCCAATCATCATCATCCAGTGCTGTTTCGAAAAATACCGGTTCGCTCCAGCCTGTGACCTGTCCATCCTGGTCACAGGTGCGAACAGTCCAGTAATACCTGGTCCCGCTTTGTAACGGCGCACCGCTGTAAGTAACAAATACGGATTGATCTGATTCCACCTTGCCGGTGTTCCACATGTCTGCCTTTTTATCAGTAAGAAAGGCTTTATCGGAGGCCACGAGTACCTGGCAGGCCGATTGACGCACACCGCGCGATGAATCAGCCAGGATCCACGAGAATCTTGGCTCGGATGTGTCAACGATGTTGCTGCCATATTCGGTGCGCAACATTGTGGGAGGATCATTCACTTCCTTCGAGCATGCATGCGTCAGCAGGATGCCAGTGAAAAGGATCAGTAGTTTTTTCATAGCAGGATGGTTGTTTTGGTTGTGACCAACTAAAATACGAAAATCAGTCATAGATGAACACCCCTTTCACATAAAATCCTGCAATTAATATGCACTCCACTTCACTCAGGTCCCCTGGACACCTGAAATCCTGTCGGTAAGATAGTCCCTGATTTTTGTCATTGATTTCCTGCCATCAGGAAGAACCATGTAGAAGTTCATAAAACCATGAATCATCCCTTCATATTCGATATAGGTTACATCCTGTCCTGCTTTGCGGAGCTTCTCAGCATACATGCGTCCATCATCCCTCAGGGCATCAACCTGTGCAGTGATGATCAAAGCAGGGGGTAGCTTGCCTGAAAGATCAGCTTCAAGGGGCGAAACATAAGGATAATTTTCAGGAATCGAATCTGGCAGGTAGCTTTCCTTGGTGGTGCGTAAGAGCTCTTCCGTGAGGATATAGGTATGTTGATTGTCAAGCAGAAAATGTACCCTTGAAGGAAATTCCTTTTCCAGGAAAGTTGTCGGTGGATAATAAAGTACCTGGCAGTAAATATGGTCCTGTTGTTGGTCTCTTTTTTTGATGGCAAGCACCGTGGCAAGATTGGCACCTGCACTATCGCCCAGCAGCGTGATCTTGTCGCCCGCAATCCCCAGATATTTCCTGTTGTCAATGATCCAGTCCATAACGGCTTCAACATCTTCGAGGGCTGCAGGGTAGGGATGCTCGGGAGCAAGCCGGTAGTCCAGGGCAACAACGATCTTGTCAGTGATCCTGGCGAGTTTCTTCACAGCCATATCGTATTCTTCAATACTACCGTACATGAAGCTGCCACCGTGGATAAAGAAGATGGCATGTGTGGGATTCTTCGTGCATTTCCTGCTGGGATAATAGATGCGGATCGGTACATCATATGCCGGATGGGACACTGTCGTGTCCACGACTTTGTGCACCCGTGGCTCAATAATGTCAATCAGTCTCCTGGCAAATTCATTGTTGTAGGGACTTTCGTGTACACGGTCGACGGCTTTCAGCAGGCGGTAAGCCCTGGGATCGAGACATGTGCCCGGCTCGGAAGTGGCATATTTCTCATTTTTGCATGGTTGGGGATCACCATCGGTTCTTGTATCGTTGAGCTGCGTGGCAGAGATGAATATGACGGGCAGTAACAGCAGGGGTATCATTTTTCTCATTGTTCCAGTAAATTTTAGTGTTCAATCGTTGTGCCTGAACTGTGCACCTTTCCTGTTCATGATGTCGGCAATACATCAATAAACCAAGTGTTATACAGATGCTTACCGGTAACAGTCCCGGCACCGCTTCCGGTGTTTTTCCATTGTAACACTGCAAATTTCGTGCAGTAATAACAACAAAAGCCCTTCAATCGTTTGTCCGGCGTTATGTTTTTCAATACTACCTGTGGGCCTTCCTGAACGGTTTTTGCTTACAATGGGATGTCGTTCATGTGCACATTTTTGCAGTACGCTTAATATAAGCATAAAATAATGTAAATCAAAGAATTATGCCGTATATTTAGTCCACTGAATGACCATGAAACCACGTATTTCCATATTACTTTTTCTCATCTGCTGCAGCCTGGCAGTCAGCGGTCAGCAGCCCGTAATCTCAGGGATGGATGTGCGGGACATTGCCTGTGCCCCTGGATCCGATTGGCAAAGTGTGATAAATCATGCCGCCGGTACCATGGAAATGGTTAACCAGAACCACAACCTTCATCTGAAAATGTGGTACGAGCGTACCTCCCTGTCGGTCCGTGAATGTCTTGCTGATTTAATGAACAGGGAGGGATTGAGCACCAGCTATGAGCCATTCCCGGCGCTGGTGGATCACCACGATGCCATGGGTGTGATCGCCGGCTGTTCAGAAATGAGGCGACCTGTGAAAGTACTCCTGTTTGCCGTAAAAAACAGCGATGGCTTTTATGTGCTGAGGTTCAAGTGTCCCGACGAATGTTTCACTGAGCATCTGCACCAGATGCAACAGATGATCAGCTCCATTGTGATCGGGAACAACAAGGAGAGCTTCATATACTATGCTGAAAAATGCAGGAATTCCTGATGCAGACTTCATCCTCCCATTAGCGGCGGACTAGAGCGGCTCGATACGCAGGCGGTAAACCGCTTCCCTTGGTTGTACCCTGTATTTTTCGAGCTGCCGAACGGCAGTACCTCCGACTCCTGAAACCTCAAAATCTATATTCAGCGTTTGAAAGGATGATTCCTTCAGTTGCCATGTATACATGGCCCTGGAAAGTTGATCGGTGCTGTATTTCTGTACACTGAAATTGAACGGGGCAGGGGAGCTGAACCTGATCCCCGGTCCCGGGAGGCCCGAAACTTCCAGCCACCGGGTATCCGTATGGTTGCCGTAATCCTGTGGAATAATGTAGGGCACATATTCCCGGTCTGCATCGGAGTGATGGATCCCGAACTTAGCCCCTTTCTTCCTGTCAGGGTAGGTCTCAAATGGTCCCCTGCCATACCACCTCAGTTTCCCTGCTTCCTTCGGCAGGTCCCATTGCCACCCCGCGCGGGGAAGCATATCAGGCATGATGCCATGGGGAATCAGGTGGAACGTTACATCCACTGCACCACCAGGTTGGAAAGCGAAGCTTTCATAACACTCAAAACTGCCCCTGAGATTGGATGCGTTGTAATATTTGCGGAAAACGATGGTTACGGAATTTTCACCGGGCTGCACCGTTACCTCATCCACCTGGACATCCGGGTTCCTGAATCCAAGCGTCCGCAACTGGTTATCGATGCTTCGTCCCAGGCCGGGCATCTTCTTGCCATCTGCATACTGGTAAGCACCCCACGGATCAATGTCATTGGCAAGCGGGGCGCGCCAGATGTTGAATACGGGTCCGTCGGTGATGTATTCACTGCCCCCGTACATGAACGAGGTAAAGGTTCCGGTAGCTCGTGAAAGTGTATATGAAAAGTCATCTCCCGAAATGGTCAGTTCTGCTGCACCTTCCTTCACCGTAACCTTTTTCCCGGTTGCCAGCGGTGCAGCGTCCAACGGTGGTTGTATCCTGAATTGTTCCCACGCCACTTCGAATTCTGCACCGGCCCAGTTCGTTGGCTCACGCAGCCGGAAAGAGAGGGTAAGCATCATTTCCTCGCTGGTCTTTACCCTGGGAAAAGGAACCTTCACTTCGACAGCGGCACCTGCCGGGCACCCGATGTGCATTTTTCCTGAATCCACGGGTGCGCCGCCCTTCAGCAATTCCCAGCAGAGGTCATAGCTGTCCAGGTTGGTAAAATGATGGTGGTTGAAGATGCGGAAGGATCCGAATGCGGCATCGATGGCTTTCACTGTTACCGGTTGTCCCGATTTCTTCACCTGGTGGATCTCCGGCTGCACGCTTCGGTCCGGCCAGATGATCCCGTATGTGCGTCCGCCGAGCCCGACAGCGTAAAAGGACCCTTCTTTCAGGTCGGATTCAAATTCCAGCGACAACAGTGTCTGTTCATGCGCTGCGCCTGCGTACAATGAGTCAATGGGCAGGAAGATATCCAGGAGCTGCACCCTGTCGATGATCATGGACGACAGCCTCCCGCTATATTCTCCCTGGTCGTGAATATCGGCACTCCTGCCGATACATACCGGAAAGGGCGAGTGTGCAATATTACCCGATGCTTTTTCGGAGGCGACTTTGTCCCGGTCAATATAGAGCGTCAGCGCCTTCCCATCGTAGATGCCGGCCACATGGTGCCATTTCCCGTACCAGTCTTCCCCAACCCTGGCTTTCGCAGCAACACGACGGGAATCGTTCCGGAAATAGGGTGACTGCAGGATGTTGTTCAGGTTGTTTTGCTGAATATAGAATTCGAGGGTTTCCGGATCAGGCATATGGATACCGTACTGGTGACTGCCTTTCGCAATGAAGGTATTGGCCTGGGGGATTTTCGAAGGAAGCACCCAGAAACTGATCACCAGCTGGTCGCCGGTGATGTCCAGTCCCGGGTCCCTGTAAAATTCCAGCCAGTCATCATGACCTGAAAACGAAAGTGCATGGCCATGGATGCCGGGGACAAATTCCGGACGCCCCATGATCGCAGGGTGATTCTCCAGTGCCGAGGAATCCGGCGTCAACCAGAGTGGCGTGGTTATTGCCGGACTCACCCAGTCCCAGATGGCACCTCCCGAAAGCCGGGGATATCTCCTGATAAGGTCCCAGTACTCATCAAGGCCCCCCAGCCCATTCCCGGTCGCTGCCACGTATTCATCCATGAAGGAGGGACGCCGGTCTTCCTCGGGCAGTATTTTTCCCTCTGCCAGGTTTTTCACCTGGAAGGGAATCCAGTACCGCGGGCCAATGATATCTTCGAATGGAATATAAAAGGTGTTGCCTCCGTACATCCAGTCCGGACGCGAGGGATCTGCCTCCCTGCCTGTTTTGATTACTTCATGGATATTCGGACCGCTTCCCGATTCGTTTCCGGCACTCCACATAAGCACAGATGGATGGTTGCGGTCACGGTGCACCAGCTTCCGGCTCCGGTCACGGTACATTTCCGTAAAAGTTGTATCACCCGATAGCCATGTATTGGCATGTGCTTCATCTCCCACCTCAGCGATAACATAGATTCCCAGTTCATTAGCAAGGTCAAGGTATCCGGGAGAAGGCGGATAGTGGGATGTTCTGACGCAATTGATATTGTGCCGTTTCATGAGCAGCAGGTCCGTGCGCAACGTTTCCATCGGCACAGCCTGTCCGTGGTCAGGGTGGTGCATGTGACTGTTTACTCCGTTCAGCTTAACGGGGACACCATTAACCATCAACACCCCATCCCGGACTTCTGTCTCCCTGAATCCCATTTTTTCTGAAAAAGACTCCAGCACTGCTCCGTCCCTGTCTTTCAGTGTGTAAACGATGGTATAGAGATGTGGTGACTCAGCCGACCACTGTTCCGGTTGTCTGACCAGGGTGTGCAGGTGCACCTTGTCCCGGGAAAAAGCTTCCAGGGCGATATTGCTGACCACAAGTGGGGCCTCCAGGATGGACATTTGTGCGGCATCCAGCACATCTGCTTCCAGGAGCACCCCGGAAACAGCTTCCATGGTGGCGTTGGCAAGTTCCGCTTCAATATACAAAGCAGCATCGCGGTAATCTGCATCGAAATCGGAATAGTGAAAGTGATCGGCAATATGTACATTGGGCAGGGCATAGAGCACAACATCGCGGTAGATTCCCGATAGCCTCCACATGTCCTGGTTCTCCAGGTAGGAGCCGTCGCAGAAACGGATCACCTTCACTGAAATGTCGTTCAGACCACGTTCAAGAAAAGGTGTGATATTGTATTCGGCCGGTTCAAATCCACCCTGGTTGTATCCAACCTCCTGGCCATTGATCCATACAAACGAGGCCGATTTTACACCTTCGAACCTGAGCATCACCTGCTTGTCTCGCCAATCGCGAGGAATTCTGAAGGTTCTTTTATAGCATCCCGCAGGATTGTAGTAGTCAGGAATGTGCGGCGGATCACTTTCAAAGGAGAGCGCCACATTCCTGAACTTGGGGTGTCCGTAACCTTCCATCTGCCAGTTGGAAGGCACGGTGATCTCATCCCAGTCTTTTGTTTTGAAACGCCTGATATGGAAATTCCATGGTGCAAGTTCCGGTCGGTGTACCCACCTGAACTTCCAGGGCCCGTTCAGCGACAGGAAGTTGTTGCTCTCTGCTGCCGGTATGCCGATCGCCTCATCAGGAGAATTAAACGGGATATGAAGTGCGTGTGGTGCAGTCTGGCCCTTTTCAAATATGGCAGGATCCTCCATGTCGGCGTCTGAAAAAGCAACATGCTGTGCCTGGAGTCCATGCAACATGAAACAACAAAGCGAGAAGGTCAACAGGTGGTTGGTTCGTATCATCTTGGTCAGATTTGCGATTAAAGATAATCACAATTACTGAACAAAAGGACAACACGCTGCATCCCGAATTTCGTCATTTACCTATGCCAGGGCCGTATGTCCCTGATCGAAAGCTGCCTGACCTTCATGATCGGGCCAGGGCCGTATGTCCCTGATCGAAAGCTGCCTGACCTTCATGATCGGACCAGGGCCGTATGTCCCTGATCGAAAGCTGCCTGACCTTCATGATCGGGCCAGGGCCGTATGTCCCTGATCGAAAGCTGCCTGACCTTCATGATCGGGCCAGGCCTGTTCTGTCCTCTCTGAAAAAGACCGGACCGACACCCCGGTTTATGTCTGCATGGCACCGCTTCCGAGGCTCCGCAGCATTTTATAATGCTGGTGAATAGCCGACCGGAAAGTGGGCTGAACGTGGTAGGGCACACCATATTCCTGTGCCGTATTTCTTACGATCACGGAAATCTTTCTGTAATGCACATGGCAAATGGCAGGGAACAGGTGGTGTTCCACCTGGTAATTCAATGCACCGATCAGCCACGACAAAACCCTGTTTTTCGGGGCGTAATTGGTGGTGGTCATGAGCTGGTGAATGGCCCAGTTTTTCCTGATATGCCCCGCTTCATCAGGAAGCGGATATGCAGAAGAAGGCATCACATGGGCTGTCTGAAAAATAACTGCCAGTGAGAATCCGCTGATGAAATGCATGACGAAATAGAGGACCAGGACCATCCACCACGCAATGGGAAGGAGTATCATCGGGAGTACCAGCAGGTACCCGTAATAAAGCACCTTCGAAATGAGCATCTCTGTAATGAGTTGACCGTTGGATTTTTCCCTGCTCAGCTTAACACCATCCCTGATGTATCCGAAGAGTTGTTTAAAATCTTTGTTGATGGACCAGGTGATGGTCATCAGTCCATACAGGAACCATGCGTAAATATGCTGGTAGCGATGGATTTTTTTCAAAGGTTGGTTGGGAGAAAAACGGAGTATTTCGCCGGCATCAATGTCTTCATCATGCCCGTCAATATTGGTAAATCCATGATGCATGGTATTGTGCTGGTGCTGCCAGTTGGCATAGAATCCTCCAAGCATGTTCAGCGAGTACGCGAGGATCTTGTTTACCTTTTGGTTTTTCGAATAGGACCTGTGGTTGGCATCATGCATCACGGAGAGCCCGATCCCCGCAATCCCGAAACCCATTACCACCCAGCACAATGCGATCAGCCAGGGTTGTGTCACCAGCCCGGTGATCATGACCAGGTAGGGGACAAAAAACAACGTGAACATGAATACGGTTTTCACCACCATGTTTCGGTTTCCAAACCTGGAGATCTGGTTTTCATCAAAGTAAGCTTTTACCCTTCCCCTCAAAGTGTTCACAAAAGAGGATTCCTCTTTGTTTGCGAACTTTATACTTTTTTCCTGCATGCTGCTTTTGTATTTGCTGCTGATCCAATGTATCGGGGCAGCGGATTATTATAAGGTATCTTTTATCAAACAGTAAAAATTGGGTTTTGTTCCGGCCGAGGGATGAAATTGTATATCCCGGGTCAGATACAGGATGAATTCCAATAATATTCATTAAAATTGTGACAGGTAAAAAACACTTATATAATTATGAATTTTATTGAAAGTGAAGAGTTTACAATGATCGCCGTTCCGGTGATGATCTTTCTTTTGCGCATTATTGATGTTTCACTCGGAACACTTCGGATCATTTTCGTCTCGAAGGGACTTAAGAAGGTTGCCCCGGTCATCGGCTTCTTTGAGATCCTGATCTGGATCTTTGTGGTAAGCCGGGTGATGGCTGATCTCAACAACTGGGTCGCTTTTGTGGCCTGCGCCGGAGGTTTTGCCACGGGTAACCTGGTCGGAATGTGGCTCGAGGAGCGCCTCGCCATCGGTCATGAACTGGTGCGCGTAATCACAAAAATGGAGGCGCATGAACTTATTGCAACACTGAAGGACAAAGGCTTCGGGATCACCTCCATCAAGGCCATGGGTGTCAACGGTGAGGTTGCAGTACTGTATGTGATTATCAACAGGAAAAATATAGACCAGGTGATCGAACTGATCCGCCAGTACAATCCTAATGCACTCTATACCGTGGAGGCCATCCGCAAGGTGAGCAAGGAGATTTATTACGGTCAGTCCCCTGTCAGGCGAAGCAGGCTCTTTAAATAAAAAAAGGTCCCCGGAAAACCGGGGACCATCACACTATAAGTCAGTTAATAACTTTCCTACCTGTAACCACCATCCCTGGAGCCACGACGATCGTCGTTCCTGGGATTTGCTTTCTTAACTACGATGGTTCTGCCTTGCAGTTCAGTGTCGTTAAGTCCGTCAATGGCTGCCTGACCTTCTGAGTCATCTGTCATTTCAACGAAACCATACCCTTTTGACCTGCCGGAGAATTTGTCCATAATAATTTTTACAGAGCTGACTTCTCCATACGCTTCGAAAGCGGATCTGAGATCCTCTTCCTGTGTGTCATAATTCAATTTTGCGCAAAAAATGTTCATAAGAAAAAATAAATAAATTAATACAAGAGTTCAACATGAACTCGTAAAATTATACAAAGATACGATTCAAAGAAACACGAAAGCCAGATTTTCGAAAGAATTTCGCCTTTTTTGATGATTTAGAGGTCTTCTTTGATGTCAGGACCAGTTATTTTACCATCGCTATCTTCTTTTTCTTTTAGTTTTTCAGCATATTCCCTCGTGGAAAACCGCACAACAACATAGCCTATGACGCCTGCACAGAAAGAGCCGATCAGGATACCGATCTTGGCTGAGTTTGTCAGGATGGGCTGGTTCAAAAAAGCCAGGTTGGCAATAAATATTGCCATGGTAAACCCTACACCTGCCAGCAGTCCTACGCCAAATATCTTTGAAAATTTAATTCCGGTGGGTAATTCCGTAAGTTTTAGTTTAATCCCGATCCATGTAAAGAGCGGGATACCTATAAACTTTCCGACAAACAAGGAAACAGCAATCGTCATCGCAATATGCCAGTCAAGCCCTTCTTCCATATTGAATACAACCCCGGCGTTTGCCAGCGCAAACAGGGGCAGTATGAAAAAAGTTACCAGTCCATGCAGCTTATGCTCCTGCTCCTGGAGCCTCGACTGGACCTTCCGTATGACCTGTTCCAGCTCGTGTATCTGTTCTGCCTGCTCATGTGTAAGAATCATTGACTCAGCTGCTGTTGATTTATCCAGCTTTTGGCCCAGTTCAGTAAGTGTATTCCTGTACTCCTTTACCTCAATCTTCCTTTTTATCGGAATGGTAAATGCAATAATTACACCTGCAATGGTTGGGTGAATCCCGCCTTTTAAAAAGAGCACCCAGATGGCGATTCCAAGAACAATCCAGACGAATCTTGAATAATAACCGAACCGGTTTGCGATAAAAAGAATAAGTAGGGGGATCACCGAGATCAGCAAAAGATTGACATGCAGATCCTCACTGTAAAACAGCGCAATGATAAGAACGGCTCCAAGGTCGTCAATGATCGCGAATGCTGTCAGGAACACCTTGATAGCCACGGGTACCCGCTTTCCCAGGGCATTGATTATGGCAAGGGAAAAAGCGATATCTGTTGCCATTGGAATTCCCCACCCTTGTGCGGCATCCGGGTTTTTATTGAGCAGAGTGTAAAACATTACCGGGAGTATCATTCCACCCACCGCTGCAAAAATCGGTAATGCAGCTTTCTTCGGGGTGTTCAGTTCACCAATAATCAGCTCCCTCTTGATTTCGAGTCCTATCAGAAAGAAGAAGATGGCCATCAGTCCGTCGTTGATCCATAGGATGACTGGTTTTTTCAGATGGAATGTGTCCGCATCAATTCCAATTTTGTACTGCCAGATTGATTCATACACATTTCCCCAGGGCGAATTTGCCCAGAAAATGGCGAGAACAGTTGCTGCTAATAACAGGATACCCCCCAAACCCTCAATTTTTGCAAATCTCTGCAAAGGGGAAGTGATCAGCCTGTAAATAATGCTCTCTTCTTTCATTTGGTTAGCCATAGATCAGTGATTGTAGGATAGTTAATTTTCATTTAATGATGGTGCGGTTTGCCCGGGACATATATTTGCAAAGAAATAAATGCCAGGCATCATCATTATGCAATCCTGCAAAAAACAAGTTTCAGGCGCACTCATCATTTAATCATGTTTAAAGGACAGCTTTTGATACTAAACGGAAAAGGATTCTTTTATTCAAAAGAAGGGCCAAAAGTAAATTATTCTTAGAGTTTCACCAAATCAATTATAAAAAAACTTTCTTTGTAAGTACAGATGATTTTTTTAAGCTGAATCGAAACACTAAAAAGTGTACCACTTTTTGCACAACCAAATTCTTTGTAATTTGGTCTTTCATTTAACGGGTAAATCATGAAACCCTCATCATACTTCAAATAATTCTTTTGCATATGAAAATGTACAGGTATTTTAAACAACTTTAAGCCCTACTCGCATTGTTCCTGGGAAGTCATGCCGGAGCCGACAATATGGGTTCGGGAAATGTTTACCTGGGCAGCAATGCAGGCAGCCGCAACAAGGGGTCCAACAACGTATTTATTGGGAACAATGCCGCAGAAGCATTCCCGGAGGCAAACAACCTGTTTGTCCTGGAAAACGGAAACAAGGATGAGACGCGCAGCCTGATGGTGGGCCAATTTGACCGTGACATGCTCAGGATCAATGCTTTCACAGGCGTCAATGCGAAGCCCGACTCGGCATATGCACTGGTAGCGAATGGCACCATCTCTGTTGGCGAAGTAGCCACAAATTCAGATGCCCGGTTTAAAAAGAACATTGAATCCCTTCAGGAGGCACTCGATGTGATCACTTCCCTGGAAGGCGTGACCTACAAATGGGACCGTGACAGGTTTCCCGAACGTAACTTCGATGACCAGAAACACCTTGGCTTCATCGCGCAGGAGGTGGAATCCGTCATGCCGGAACTTGTCAGTACCGATAGCAGGGGATACAAGTCGGTGAATTACCAGAAAGTAAGTACACTGCTGGTGGAAGCAATGAAGGAACAGCAACAACAGATTTCGGAACGTGATGAAAAAATCAGTGAAATGGATGAACGCATCCGGAAACTGGAAGAATTACTGGTAAAGGACTGAAATTGCTGCTGAAAGATCCTCCTGCGTATAATGTAACATTCTGAGCTTGGTGTGTTATTTCACCCTGAGCCTGAATTCCAGTTCCTGGTCAATAGTTTCATTGAAAATGAGGTAGCGGTTGGTAACGGTGGTGCCGTCTTCTGAAACTTCAACATTACCGGAGCGTACCCGCCTGACCTCCCTGGCTTCGAAATGGATTTCGTTGACGTAGGCAACATTTGAAAACAGAGTGGAAAGGTCCATGCCTTCGATACCCATGTCGCTGCCTGCAAATTCATTTTTCACCAGGTCGAGAAAATTGTGCGAATCAGTACGCTCAAAGCTTCGCCTTTTGAACTTATAATATTCCGGCACATCACCAGGTTCGGACGCATTTTCATATACCACATCCATTCCCCTGTTCAGCGCAGCAACATCGGAGAAATCAAAGCCCGTGGTAATCACATAACCATCGTTTTCAGAAATAAATTTCATGTTCGTTACACCGTCCACATTTTCAAGCTTTTGACGCGTTTTATCGTATTCGGCTTCCATGTTCTTGAACGGACTTCCATCCGCTGCATTATCCTGCTGGCCAAATCCCTGTATCATCTGCTTTACCTGGCTCAGGTCAATGCTGAGGCTGAATGATCCGGAACCGTCTTTCCGGAAAGTAACAACTTCACGAATCTCGAAGCAGGACTGCAGGCTGAGTGTAGCAGCAAAAATGAGCAGTATCCATATTTTCAATCTGTACATCGTTCATTCATTTTGGCAGCAAGATACAAAAGAATTTGGAGCCGGCATTCTTTTTAAAGTCCGCTTAAAAAACTATTTTTACATGCAAGCTAATCGATCACCAAACCATGCAGCAATGAAATATTTTTCCCGGACCTGGTCTGTTATTTTCTTTGCAGTCACCATGTTTTCCTGCAACCGTCCGGGAAATGATCAACCTGTAACCAATCTCACCCTGCTCGCTGGCAATGACCAATTTAAACCTTCGTAATATGAAAACCAGGCACATTTTTATTGTAGTTACAGTATTGATCCTTTCCGTTTCATGCAAGGATAAAGTGCAGATGGATACACATTTTACCTCCTTCAGGCAACTGAACAAATATTTCGAAGCGGTTCCGAATGCCTATAAAACAGTGCCTTTCTGGGTGTGGAACGGGGAGGTGACCATGTCTGTGATCGATGAACAACTGGAAGATTTTGCTAAAAAAGGATTCGGCGGTGTTTTTGTGCATCCCAGGTATGGACTGATCATCGAATATGCATCAGAAGAGTGGTACAGCCTCGTGGAATATGCCACGAAGCGGGCCCGCAGACTTGGACTGGACCTGTGGCTGTATGATGAAAACTCATTCCCGAGTGGATTCGCAGGCGGACACGTGGCTGCTGAAATGCCTGGTTCATATAACGAAGGGCATGCCCTCAGGATGCAGCGGCAGACCGTCCTGCAGCCCGACAGTGCAAAAGAATACCTGCTGATCTACGCAGTGCGGGACTCCCTGGTTGATATTACGGCATCCTGGCGAACCATGACTGGAACTAAAGGCGAATTTATCCTCTACGAAAAAGTGTATTTCCCGTTGCGGGACTGGTACGCAGGGTTTTCTTATGTGGACCTGCTCAAGCCGGGGGTCACCGAAAAGTTCATCGAGGTGACGATGACCGGCTACGAGGAAAAGACAGGTTCCTTTTTTGGCAATGTGATTCCCGGGGTGTTTACAGATGAACCAAACATCGCCCCACAGGGAGGGGGTGACCTGATCCGGTGGACCCCGGATCTTTTCGAACGGTTCACAGAACGCTGGGGATACCGACTGGAGCCACACCTGAATGCCCTGGTTGAAACCACACCCATGTCGGGACAGGTGCGTCATAATTATTACCAGTTGCTGCTGGAACTGTTTATCGACCGCTGGTCCAGGCCCTGGCATGCATATACAGAAGCAAATGACCTGGCATGGACCGGCCATTACTGGGAACACGGCTGGCCCAGTCCGCACCATGGTCCCGACAACATGGCCATGTATGCCTGGCACCAGGTGCCCGGGATCGATATGCTGTTCAATGCCTGGCGCGACAGGCCCGACCAGTTCGGAAATATCCGCGCGGTGAGGGAACTGAACAGTGTAGGGAACCAGCTGGGAAGGGTGCGGAAGCTCAGCGAGACTTACGGGGCCTCAGGTTGGGAACTTACATTCGAGGATATGAAACGCAACGGCGACTGGGAATTTGTCCTGGGTGTCAATCTCATGAACCAGCACCTATCTTTCCAGACCCTCCTGGGGGACCGCAAACATGATTTTCCCCAGTCCTTTTCCTACCATGCACCCTGGTGGGATGAATACCCTGTGTTAAATGACTATTTCGGACGACTATCCCTGGCCCTCAGTTCAGGAGAACAGGTGAACAGAACATTGATCCTGGAACCAACCACCTCGGCATGGATGATGTACCAGCCGGGAGCCGGAAACGCCCACCTGGATGCAATGAACGAAGAATTCAACCAACTGCTTGAACTTCTTGAAAGTGAGCAAATTGAATATGACCTTGGCTCCGAAAACATCATCAGGGACCATGGATCCATTGAAGATGAACAGTTTGTGATCGGCCAGAGGAAGTACAACTTCGTTGTGATTCCGCGTTTTCTGACCAACCTGAACAGTGAAACGGCAGCACTGCTCGAACAATACCTTGCAGGCGGGGGAATCATCATTGCATTGTGTGAACCACCTGCCTTTATCGATGGCAGGCTGACCGATAAATGTGTGGACTGGTCGATCGAATATGCCGACCAGTGGTATTCGCTCGGGGGATGCAACGACCCCAGGCTGATCAACTACCTGCACCGGGATGAATTTGTAATTGTGGAGCAACACGGCGGGGATCTGCTCCATATGCGCAGGGAACTGGACGACGGACAATTGGTTTTCCTGGTAAATTCCAGCAAGGAAGCAACGTGCTCCATAAGCATGCTGAGCCAGGGCAGCGATATCGCACACTTGGATCTGTTCACGGGAAAAGTGGAGCATTATCCCGGAGTGCTGTCAGGGAATATCCTGAGTTTCGATGCTGAACTGGACCCCTGCGGGTCACTGCTGCTTTTTATCAGTGAAACCGAAATTGATGGAAATGAACGTCGGCGCCTGAAATGGTCCGGTGAAGCCCGGGATGTTGCACTGTCAGCAATCGAAACCACTGTTCCCGGCGAAAATGCGCTCAACCTCGATTATTGCAGGGTCATTCTCGATGGAGACACCTCTGCAGTAAAGTATTTTTACGATGTGCAGACGGATATCTTCCGTCATCATGGATTTGAAGTGAATCCGTGGGTTTCTGCTTCCCAGTTCAAAACGGAGATCATCGACAGGGATACCTTCCCGCCGGGATCAGGTTTTTCGGTTCAGTATCCTTTCTTCGTGGATAGTGATTTCAGGTCACGCGATCTGCGGCTGGTCGTAGAGCGGCCCCACCTGTACGAAGTCCGGGTGAATGATGTCCTGCTCGAACCCGAGCCCGGGGAATGGTGGCTCGACAAAGGATTTGGTGTCTACCTGGTCAAAGAAGGGATTCGCCCGGAAACCAATTTCATTGAACTGAAGGCCGATCCTATGTCGGTACATTGCGAACTTGAACCGGTCTGCCTTGTTGGTGATTTTGATGTGCATCCCCTGAGTCAAGGGTGGTTGCTTGCAACATCAGGCGACCGTTCGATCGGATCATGGAAAGAAACGGGGATGCCGTTTTACAGCGACAGGGTGGGATATACAGCAACCTTCGAACTTGATAATATGGCCCTGGCCAGGGTTACCCTGCCCGACTGGCATGGCACGGTGGCAGCTGTCAGCGTAAACGGAGAACATGCAGGAACCATTTTTACACAACCCTGGCAATTGCGTATCGATAAATATGTAAAAAAGGGCAGCAACGAGCTGACTGTTACAGTCTATGGCTCACTCAAGAACCTGCTCGGTCCACACCATAACGTTAAAAACAAGGGTATCGTCACTCCCTGGAGCTTCAAATATGCACCCGCTGAACAACCAGGGGGAACAGCATATGACCTGGTGGATTACGGCCTCTTCGAACCTTTCAGGGTGGAGGTCATTGAAAAATAGTGGGTTATCCGGACCGGCGCAACAAGTCCATCGCAGTCATGTACCCGCTGAAGAGGGCTCCTGAGAAGCCGCCACCGAATTTTCCCCAGGCCGAAGCCACGTGAAGGTTTTCAATCCCTTCGAGTGATGTAAGTTTCGGTCTGTTCGGTACCTGGGCAAACCCGTAAACTGCACCGCCCGGATTGCCTGTATAGCGGTGTACGGTTTTCGATGTTCCCACTTCCATGTGTGCAATATGTTCGCGGCAGCCGGGGATCAGTTGCTCCAGCCTCTCAGTGAGATGTTCCCCGACCAGCTGCTTTTTCGCGCTGTATGCTTCTTTCGAAAGGTCTTTCCAGTCGTCCAGGTAATCGATGCAGCAAATGGCCCCTACACTTTTTCCCTCCGGCGCAAGCCGGGAATCCACCTGGCTGTAATCCACGAAGGTAAAACCGCGCCGGGAGAAATCATCCCTGTTATTGGCCCTGATGTCTTTCTGCGTTCTAACAGAGCCGTCGAAGACAAAGGTGGAATAATGGAAGTGCCCCAGCGTTTTCAGGGACGTTGAAAAACCATAATAAACCGTCAGCAATGAAGCGCCCAGCCGCTGCCCGGAGATCTCTTCCGAAAGCCTTTCACCTGCCGGGACCTGTATCATGTCCGAAACCAGGGGCAGCGCTGCATTTGCAATAAAATCCTTTGCCCGTGCCTCAACAAGGGAATGGTCCCCGGGTTGGGTGTTGATGAATCTTACGGAATTGATCTTCCCCGCTTCGGCATCGATGGATGTGACCCGGTGGTTCAGCAGTACTTTGCCGCCGTGCGCACGAATGATACTGACCAGTTTGTCTGACAGTTGCTGGGATCCTCCCTGGATGAAATTGGCCCGCCCCTGAAAAAAGGCACTTTCTGCCATGGAGAAGTATCGGAGCGAAAGACCGTATGGATCGTCATGAAAATACCCGAGGTTTCCCAGCAGCACCAGTTTGATCTCCTCACTGGTGAAGGTGGCATCGAGGAATTCTCCCACGGAAATGTCGGGCTGGTCCCGCTCCATTACATTGATTCTCCGTGCATTCATCAACCGGTGAAAATAGGCATCTATGCCTGCTTTCTCACCGGGGAAATGCGCTTTCAGCAATGCCCTGGCCTTCTCCTGGTCATGCGGCATCACCAGGTCGGTCCTGCCATTGAAGAACCTGTAGAATTCTGGCAGGGGAAGATATTCAACCCCGTCAAATAATCCCAGGTCGTTGAACATTTTTGTCTTGCCATCCGATGGATGCAGTCCGTCCATTTCGTGCAGTCCCACTTCCATGGTAAATTCTCTCCTGGTGAATGTGGTGGCACACCCCCCTGGACGGTCGTGTTGCTCCAGCAACAGGATCTGTTTCCCTTCTTTCGCAAGTTTTGCGCCGGCACAGAGGCCTCCGAGTCCGCCGCCGATGATGATTACGTCGTAGTTCACTGTTCTGTATTTTTATTTGTTTTCCGGGTACATTGCCCTGTCATTTTCGGTTCAGATTCTTTGTTAAACCCCGGATGCATGAGGGTTGTATATTACTTGTTGCTTACTGGTATCGGGTACCTTTTGAACGGCTTTTCCCTGTCGAAGAGGTACCTGTAGGTTTTGTATTTTTTTGCCGGGATACTTCCCACGGAAAGGAATATGTTTTTCATTTTCGGGTTGAAATCCCCGACCCAGGAGAATTCGATCTCCGTGTAATGCGGTTTGCGCCTGAACATCTCCTGCAGTTTCATGATAATGGCGGCTTCGACGCCCCTGCCCTGGAATTCGTGGATCACACCCATGAGTACACCCCGGGCCCGCGTTATGGTCTTTGTATGCTTCAGGTAAAGAAATTTCAGCATGTTCCAGGGATGCATCCTGCCATCCAGGTGCTTCAGTATCTGGTTCAGGTCGGGGTACATCAGGTATATGGCGATGGGTTTTCCGTTTTTGTATGCGATCCAGATAAATTCCTCCTCGATGATCATCCGTGCTTTCTTCAGTGTATGGATAATATACGCTGGCTGCATGGGTTCGAAATTTTTCTTAAATGATGCCCAGGCCTGGTTGTATACTTCGGCAAAATCATTTACGTACCGGTGGATCTCCTTCCAGCTGAAATGTTCAAACGAATATTCCTCCTTGTTCATCAGCCAGGTGGCGATGCGGGCAAACCGTTCCGGGAGGGGACGGGTAATGTCCAGGTGGAACCCTTCCTGGTTGTAGTAGGTCTGAAAACCATAATTTTCGAACAGTTCCTGGTAGTAAGGGTAATTGTAAGCGATTTCATAGGCAGGATGGGAGAAACCTTCCACCAGCAACCCCCAGTATTTGTCTGTCTCCCCGAAGTTGACCGGACCGTCCATGGCTTCCATCCTCCTGGAAGCAAGCCACTCCTTCGCCGTGTCGAACAGCAGGTTCGTTGCACCCTGGTCGTTGATGCATTCAAAAAAACCGATACCGCCGGTGGGCTGGTCGTGTGTACGGGCAGATTTATCATCAATGAAAGCAGCAATCCTGCCGGTCAGCTTTCCTTTATCATTTTTTGTCACGAACCGGGTAGCAGTGCCATGCCTGAAGAAGGTGTTTTTTTCGGGATCGAAAACTGCTTCTATTTCACGGTCGAGCGGGCAGACCCAGGTGGTATCGTTCCTGTAAAGGATCTTTGGTACCCGCAGGAATTCCTTCGCCTGTCGCTTGTTTCTGACCTCTTCAATCTGCATGATCACTTCCTATTGAAGGTAAATGCTTTCAATGAGTTGACGGTATTTTTCATTGATCACCTTTCTTTTCAGCTTCAGGGTTGGCGAAAGTTCCCCGCTTTCCGGCGACCAGTTGTCGGACACCAGCCGGAATCGCAGGATCCGTTCATGTTCACCCACTTTTTTATTGTAAAGGCCGATTTCGTTCTGCATGTGCATCTGCACTTCGGGCATGCATATCAGCTCATCCCTGCTGGAAAAAACAACGTTCCGGCTGTCTGCCCACTTGCCGAGTGATTCAAATTCAGGAAGAACCAGGGCACTGGCAAATTTCTTGTTCTCTCCAACCACCATCATGTTGTCGATCAGCTCCGACTGTTTGAATTTTCCTTCGATCACCTGGGGGGCAATGAACTTCCCGTTGGAAAGCTTGAAAATCTCTTTTTTCCGGTCAGTGACCGCCAGGAATTTACTCTCCTGGAGGTGGCCGATATCTCCCGTATGGAACCATCCTTCCTCATCCATCAACTGGGCCGTGAGGGCGTCATCCTTGTAATAACCGATCATGACATTATGCCCCCGGCAAAGGATCTCTCCGTCCCCTGCGATTTTCACTTCCACTCCGTCAATCAGTGACCCGACGGTGCCCAGCTTGAATTTTCCATGATCAGGATTGCTGATGGTGACGATCGGGGAGGTTTCGGTGAGACCGTACATATTGATGACTTTAACTCCTGCTGCCCAGAAGAGTTTTTCAAGGTCTGGCTGCAGGCTCGCACCGCCGCATCCCACCAGCCGCACTTCTCCACCGAGGGCTTCGCGCCATTTGCTGAAAATCATCTTGTCGGCAAATGCCAGTTTCTTGTTGTACCACCAACTGTTCCTTCCGTGTGCATCGTACCTGGATCCCAGCCGCACCGCCCATAAGAAAATCTTTTTCTTGATGCCGTCCAGTTGCCTGCCTTTGGCCATGATGTTGTCATATACTTTTTCAAGCACGCGCGGAACGGCATCAAAACCATTGGCCCTGATCTCTTTCATCGCAGTTACAAAGGCACCCATGCTCTCGGCGTAATAGATCCCGGTACCACTGTACTGGGTCTGGTAATTGCCCATCCTGCCGCCTACATGACAAAGCGGGAGGATGCTCAGATAGCGCTCTTCCGGTTGCAGTCTGAAGATGCCCGCTGCTGCGATAAAATTTCTGACCAGGTTTTCATGCGATAGCATCACGCCTTTCGGATCCCCGGTGGTCCCGGATGTGTAGAGCAGGGAGGTGAAGTCCTTTTCAGAAACGGACCGCTTGATCTCTTCAAGCTCCTGCTCCCGCTTCTTCCTGTTTTTCTTTCCTGCTTCGGTGATCGTGCGCCAGTTGGGAGCACCTTCCACCTCATCAAAGGTGTAGATATGCTTTTCGGCAAGGGATCCCTTGCTTGCCAGGCGCAGTTTCTGGTAGAGTTTCTTGTCGGAAACCAGTACCATGTTTACCTCAGCGTGGTTGACAATATAAGCATATTCATCTTCGCCCAGGGATGCATATACGGGAACGTGAATAATGCCACACATGGACATCCCGTGATCAACGAAATTCCATTCCGGCCGGTTGTTGGTCACCGTCAGGATCTTGTCCCCCTTGCGAAATCCCATTTCCAGCAAACCACAGGCCACTTCGTAGCATGCGTCGATGTATTCGCGGGTGGACCATGAATGCCATTTCCCCAGGCGTTTTACCGCCAGGGCCTCATCTTTGTCGAAATTTTTCTCATACCTTTCCAGCAGGTCGAAGGTGCGGGTTACAGTCATTGTCAGCGTGTTTGGTTGTTGCCAAAGATATATTTATTTTTAGTCACCTTCCTTTTTCATGTAGCTTCCAGTGAGCTCAGAGAAGAAGAATCCCGGTGCTCCTGATCCTTCCCTTACTTCAAAATCAACTGTGTAGGTCTTCCCGGGAACCATATCGAAGTAGTTGTTGCTGAAGAATCCGTCTACTGTTTCAGACTGGAGAAATATGTTTTTCACCAATACGTCACTTACAATGGTCAGCCGGTACGTTGCCTTATCAGTCTTCGTTGTATGGATCTCTACCTCCGGCACAGGAAGCACAAGTGCTTTCGGGGGAGCATAATACCAGAGTGCCTGGTCGATCAGGTTGTCATCATGCTCCAGTGTTATTTCCAGGACTACTTCTCCCGGCCGGGTAACCACTTCACTGTGATCAAAAGTGAATACGGCACTGCTGGCAGTTGCCGGAACGGACACCTCGCGACTGCTTTCCCACAGTACTTCCCCATGAAAATCAATGATCCTGCTGTTCAGCGAAGCATTTAGTGTTTTATCCAGGTCGGACACCACGCTGATGGTGGTACTGCTATTCGAAGTTTCAGGCACGATAATAACATTCTTGAATGCCTCCCTGGCCATGTAATGTTGTGCCTTCCAGCGTCCAGAATAATCCATTCCCGACCAGGAAGCGACGGGCCAGCAGTCATTGATCTGCCAGTAGAGGCTCCCCATGCAATAGGGCATTTGGACCCTGTGCAGTTCAATGGCACGCCTGATGCCTACTCCCTGCAGGACCTGGCCCACATAGATAAATGAGGAAAAATCGCGGGGATCCCTGTAGTCACGATTCATATAGAGTTCAATGGTCTCATTTCCAATGCTGGACCGCTGGTGCGACTTCATGACATCAGAGTAAATGTCAAAGTCTTCTTCAACAGCATATTCCCTGATGGTCTTCATTTCCGGGAAAGACTGAAATCCGTATTCTGACATGAACCTTCCGGTGTTTTCCCTGAAGCTGCTGAAGGGTTCCTTACCCCACCATACGCCCCAGTAGTGCAGGTCCCCCTGTGTAAGATTGTCCGGCACACCCATGGCAGCACTTGAGGAGGAGGCCCAGTAATAGCGGTCACCATCTTCAGTGCGGACCACTTCCGGGAGGATTTCGTGAAAAACATCCTGGTATGCTTTCCAAAGCAGGTCGGCAACTTCCTGTCCCTGTTCCCCGATTACCCGTTCTCTCCATCCCCAGCGGTACCAGGCGCTCAGGTTTTCATTGTTCCCGCACCAGAGAGCAATGGACGGGTGGTTTCGCAGCCGTTTTACGTTGTCGATGGCCTCCTGCCTTACATTCTCAAGGAACAATGAATCGCCAGGATACATAGAGCAGGCAAACATGAAATCCTGCCACACCAGTATTCCTTTCTCGTCACATAATTCATAGAAAATATCCTTCTCGTAGATCCCGCCCCCCCATACACGCAGCATGTTCATGTTGGCATCCACAGCAGATTGTATCACATGTTCATAACGTTCCGGAGTTACCCTGTCAAGGAAGCTGTCCTGTGGAATATAGTTGGCTCCCTTCATGAATACAGGTTTGCCATTCACTACGAAATGAAATGTATTTCCATGTTCATCTGGATCCGTAACCAGTTCGATGGTACGTAACCCAATCCTGTCTTCAATGACATGCAGCCTTTCTCCTTCAACATACAATTCGGCCTTGACATGATAAAGTGGCTGTGCTCCCATTCCATTGGGCCACCACCATTCAGGAGAATCAATTTCAAAAGGTATTTCAGCAAAAACGGTGATGTCATCCGCGCTGAAAATTCTCCTGGCGACCACCTCATTATTGACCTTTATCACCAGCTCGCCATTCCCGATCTTTCCAGCCTGCACTTCCATGACTGCCTTCATGGTGGCTTTTGCATCGGTAAGTTCTTGCTGGATGATCTGTATATTATTGATCCTGCCTTCGTCCCATCCCTGCAAAAAAACCGGTTTCCAGATGCCACTGGTCACCAACCTTGGCCCCCAGTCCCAACCGAAGTGATATCCGGCTTTACGGGTGAAGATACTTACCTTCTTGTTGCCTGGAACCTTGCCTGTTTCTGCGAGATCATTATCTGAGACGGGTATCTGGTAGGGCAGGGCATCGTATTTTTCAATTCCCCGCATCACCGGTGACCGCAGGATGATCTTCAGTTCGTTGGCCCCGGCTTTCAGGATTCCTTTGCATTCCACGCTCCATTCCCTGAACATGTTATCAGTCAACAGCACCAAAGAGTCATTCAGGTAGACCTCTCCGTATGTATCCAGCCCGGGAAATGCCAGTTCTATATGGTCCCTGGCAAGCAAAGAACGGTCTGCATGGATCGTGGTACGATAGATCCAGTCCTTCTTGTCAATCCACTGCAGGTCATGTTCGTTCAGCCGGAAAAAAGGGTCTTCGATCTTCCCGTTGTCCAGCAGGTCGGTGTGCACTGAACCAGGGACCGCAGCAGGAATCCAGTTGTTTTTTCCATACTCAGACATTTCCCAGCCTGAACTGATCTCTGTGCGCACAACATGGTCCAGGTCCTCCCGGCTACACGAAATGGTGGTGGCTGTCATAAGGATCAGTAAAATAATGAAATTCCTGGTTTTCATGGTCGGTAATATTATTGTTTATTTTTGTTACCGGTTGCATCCGGACCATGGGTCCGGCTGTTCGAAGTGTCACTGAGCCGGATTTCCCCGTAAAGGAGACCGACCATCAAGACGAGCATGAAAGGTATTTATTTTTTTCGAAAAATCCACAGGCCGGGTGCACATGTGTTGTACATCTCAATTCAGGTATAGATTTCTGTTTTAAAAGTATATATTTATATGGCTCATTGTGCCACAACACACGAATCCGCATGTATGCGCGAACACATTTCACGCACGAACGTTTTCTTATAAATACTATTTGAATAACAATGAAATTACCACATTCAATACAACAGGTGATGGATGACAAGGTCAGCGGATCTGTATCCCTGCTAAAACGACTGATTATTGCCCTGGAAAATGAACTGCTCGATCCGGAACTGGATCCTGCCACATTTATCAGTTATATTGAACAGGTACGTCAAAAAATGGAGATGTTTACCGTGATCAGGCATTTTTGCGACGAATTGATCCTGAGTCACAACATCTCCGTGAAACACTACCCGGCCAATTACCTCGACTTCATGCACGAATACAGGGAATTCTGGGAACGTGCCCCGCAAATGCTCATGAACAACCTGCTCAGAACGGTGAAGCTGAAAGACAAAACCGTGATGCTGCACAGCAACAGCGGGACAATCATTGAAGTGTTTCGCCTGCTGGCAAAAGATCATCCTGGAATTCATGTATTTCAGACACTTTCAGCTCCGGCCGAGGAGGGAAGGTTGCAGGCCGTTGAACTGGCTGAAATGGGCTACCGGGTAACATTGATGCCTGATGCACTGACAGCAGAGATGATGCGAGATACAGATTACCTCTTACTGGCTGCCGACCAGGTACGACGGGATACCATCCTGAATAAAACGGGGTCGTTTCAGATGGTCCTTGCCGCACAACAGTTCAATGTACCGGTGATTGTTCTTACTGAATCAAGAAAAATCAACCGAACCGTTTCTGCGTCACCCTTTCGCGACAGATTGCGGGACAACAGGGAAATCCTGAAGGATACCATGCATCCGAACATTACTGCCAAAAACCTCTACTTCGAGGAAATCCCCAGGTATTTGGTCAATGAAATCATTACCGAGAAAAAGATCCTTGATCCGGAGGAACAATAAACAGGTTCAAAGATTTTTGCGTGCCTTGTCCCCGAATTATATAATCCAGCCACGCCGACTCTTTTGAAAGACCAATCATCATTGCTGTCAAACCTGTCGGCGAGATGCGTTTCGGGAATATTGTCGAACTGAAGCAGCAGATCAGAGCCGGTCGATCTGGGCTGCCAGGATGAAATCGTTCTCGGAGAGTCCGTCTATGGCGTGGGTCCATAATTCGACCTCTGCATTCCCGTAACCAATGTGCATCACCGGGTGGTGCCCTTCCTCTTCAGCGATCCGGGCCACCTCGTTCACGAAAGCCATGGTATGCCTGAAATTCACAAACTGAAAGGTCTTTGTGATTTTTTTATTGTCCCTGACGATCCACCCCCTGACCACCGAGATGTACTTAAGTATCTCATCTTCCGTAAGTGGCGGTATGCCTCCTTCACAGGGAATACACTTCTTTTTTTCAAGTTCCATGTTTCATGGTTTTGATATGTAACATACAGCAGTGAGATTTGTTGATTGAACTTCATTTCAACAATTTATATTGTAAAAGTGTTGTACATCCCGACGCTGCGAAGTATGGTCAGATATGATAATGTAAACCTGCAGGGATGATGCAATGGCCCCGTATTGCTGAAAAGTGATGGAATTGAATAACTTCTGGAAAACCTTGCCTGCACCTCATTTTGCGCTGGCACCCATGGAGGATGTCACGGATACGGTGTTCAGGGAACTTGTGGCCGGGACTTCGGCTCCGGGCAACCTGCACGTGGTGTTTACCGAATTTATGTCTGTGGACGGATTCCTGCACGAAAAGGGAAGGGACAAGGCGAAACACCGCCTGCTGGTCTCTGAGCAGGAACGCACGGTGTTGAAAAAAAACGGGATCCGCATCGTGGCGCAGATATGGGGCTCGGATCCTGAAAAATTCTACCGCGCTGCCAGGATCATTGCCGGGGATGACCAGTTCGACGGACTCGATATCAACATGGGTTGCCCGGTGAAAAAAATTGTGAAGCACAATGCCTGTAGTGCACTGATCAATGTCCCGGAAACAGCAAGGGAGATTGTACAGGCCACTCGCGAGGGTTCCGGACTCCCGGTGAGCGTAAAGACACGGATCGGTTTCAATCATGTGGTGACGGAAGAATGGATCACCCACCTGCTGGAAGTCCGTACCGCTGCGATTATCCTCCATGGCAGGACGCAGAAAATGCAGTCGGAAGGCGTTGCCGACTGGAACGAGGTACGGAAAGCGGTGGAACTCCGGGATACACTTCAATCCGATACGCAAATCCTCGGAAACGGCGATGTTTCCAGCTACGCGGATGGACTGGAGCGTGCCCGGAAATACCAGGCAGATGGGGTGATGGTGGGCAGGGGGATATTCCACGATCCCTTCTTTTTTGCAGCTGTCCCTCAACAAGGACACCAAGCCCGGTTGAAACTGCTGCAACAACACCTGGAACGTTTTAATACACAGTGGGGAAGGGAAAAGAATTTTGCCATCCTGAAAAGATTTTTCAAGATCTACGTCCACTCCTTCGATGGGGCAGGGGAGATGCGCGCATTGCTGATGGATACGCGCAATTGCAGCGAGGCGCTGCAGGTGATCAAAGAATACAATGTACATGCCTGATGCATGCCCTGTAGCTTCAATGAGGTCCAGCACGCAATCTCAAACACCCGCATAACCATCTGGTCCATTCTTCTTCCGTGGCATGATTTCACCGCAACATCGCAATAGCACGAGAAATATGCGTCGTCAAATATATATATATTAATGACTTTATTAATATATATTTAAATATATATATTATTTTGCAGGAAACCAGACGCTCATCTTTCCTACTCCCCTGTTGCTCCAGAGGTGATACGGAACCAGGCTGAGCTCGACCATTGTTGCGGCGGCACCAGGATCAGCCTGCAAAGGAACCATTGTCTTGACAACAGGCACACCGCCCAGCAATTGGGCGTTGAAATCCCTTGTAAACGCAGCATCTTCTGGAATCCCCGTCACTTTGAAAATATCAAATGACTGGTCGGCTTCCTCTGCACAATAGACCACGGGACCCAATTCAATAGCCGTTTTTCCACGGTCGGCTTCCACTTTTACTTTGGCAGCCACGCGTCTGACTTCCATTGGGAATTGTACTTCCACCCGGTCACCTTTTTTCCATTCACGTTCCAGTACAGCATATCCCTGGTCTGTTTCGTAACCTGTTTCCTCTCCGTTGACCCTGATCATCACGGAACCATCCACCTGGTCCATGTAATGGTACAGGTCACCGGGCATCACTTCATTCCTGGCCCAGCCCGGAATCCGGATCAGGAGCGTGAATGAACTGCTTTTCCGCGGTTCCAGTGTAATATTCACGATGTTCTTCCATGGATATTCTGTTTGTTGCCTGACTGTAAGCTTCTTCCCGTCAATAACCAGGTCTGCTTCATTCCCGATGAACAGGTTCACGAACAATGCGTCATCCTTAACGGCGTATATATATCCGGGTACCGAAGGAAGGAACCTGGCGTTATTTGATGGACAACAGGAGCAGTCAAACCACTCTGACCTGGTGCAGGATCCCATGTTGAACGGGGTCTCGCCGTCAGATGCCAGCGGGTTCGGATAAAAATAGTGGTCCCCGGTGAGTGAAATGCCTGCCAGCATGCCATTGTAGAGGGTGCGCTCCAGGACATCCATGTATTTTCCTTCACCTGTCAGCAGGAACATCCTGTAATTCCAATGGATATTGGATATTGCCGCACAGGTCTCGTTATAGGCCGTGAAATTGGGGAGTTCGTAATTGTCACCAAAACTTTCCCCTGCATGCCTTGCACCAATGCCCCCTGTGAGATAGATCTTTTTGTTGACCACATTGTTCCATATCCGTTCAAGGGCTTCGATGTAGGCAGTATCCCCCTGCAATGATGCGATATCGGCCATGGCCGTATACATGTAGCCGGCCCTGACCGCATGTCCGACGGCCTCATCCTGTTCTGTCACAGGAAGGTGGTCCTGGCTGTAGGGACCGTAAAGGCTTCCCCGGATATCTTCCTGTCCCCGCATGTCGAGGAAAAACCTGGCAAGATCCAGGTATTTCTTTTCTCCGGTTACATTATATAACTTGACGAGCCCGATTTCGATTTCCTGGTGCCCCGGGGCAGTTTCGATCTTTCCTGGTCCGAAAGTTTCAGCGATCAAATCTGCATTCTTCGTGGCCACATCCAGCATCGTTCGCTTGCCCGTAGCCCTGTAGTGCGCCACGGCCCCTTCGTAGAAATGTCCCATGTTATACAATTCATGACCTCCGCCAATGTCAGACCAGCGTTGCGCGGTGCCCGACCAGGTGGTGGGAGGCTGTGTTGGATCGATGGTCCGCCAGGTGTGCAGGTACCCATCGGGTTCCTGGGCAGCAGCAATATAGCTGATGATGGTGTCAATATATTTCTCCAGTTCGGCGTCGGGTTCGATCAGCAGGAGGTAGGATGCCCCTTCGATGATTTTGTACACATCGCTGTCGTCGAAGGGAAACACTCCCCTGTATACGCCTTCCTGTAAACCTCCTGCAACCTTGAAGTTGTCGATCCTGCCGGTCTCCTCGCATTTCTGAAAGGCAGAGGGGATGGTGACTTCCTTATGCGTGTGGAACCTGGGGCTCCAGAATTGGTCCTCCACATGTACGCTGGTAAAGGGGACTTCAGAAATAGGATAGCCCTGACTGCCGTTGGTTGTGTTAACGTTGTCGTTGCAACTGCTCATGCCTGCCATGAACAGGCAGATCATTAAAATATTTCTCATCATTCGGTAGTTAGTGTTCGTAATGCAAAAATAAGAGGTCATGCATGCAATTTAGTGGATTATTGTCCAAATCTTGCGAATATATTTTCCAATAACTGATTGTTCTGTTATTTTTATTCCACCTGTCCGCCATACAACTTTGGCAGACTGATCCGTCCACTTTAAATTATAAATCAAACAGATGAAAAGATTACTGGCTATTTGCACCATTGCCTCACTCCTGGCACTCCATGTTACGGCACAACCCACCGATGGTCCTGTACTGAAAGTCTATCCTGACCAGGTACAGGCAGCGCTGAGTGACCACCTGTACGGCATTTTTTTCGAGGATATCAATTTTGGGGCTGACGGAGGGCTCTATGCCGAATTGCTACAGAACCGCTCCTTTGAATACTTTCCTGTCCGCGGCGAGATGAACGACGGCGGCTACGATCTGCATGCCCTGACCGCCTGGGAAGTGGTGCATCGCGACGGGGGAGAGGGCAGGGTAGTGGTGACCCGGGCCATCCCGCTGAATGATGTGAACCGGAACAACCTTGAAATTTTCTCATGGAGCGACGAAGGAGCTGTTGGGGTGTACAATACCGGTTACGACGGGATCCCGCTGAAAGCCGGGGAAAATTACCTGTTCAGTGCGTACATGCGCCGGGAGGTCCGGGGCTGGGAAAGAAGATCGCCATACAGCCTGACGGTTCGGCTGGAGGATCCTGAGGGCAATGTACTGGCTGAAACTGATTTCGGTGACCTGTCGGCCGACTGGAAAAAGTATACGGCCACCTTTGCCCCCGCAGCTTCCGTTCCGGAGGGCCGCCTGGTAATCCTTGCCGGTGGCAGGGGGAAGGTCCAGCTGGATATGGTCTCCCTGTTTCCGGAAGACACTTACAATAACAGGAAGAACGGATTACGCAGGGACCTGGTGGAAACGCTGGAGGCAATGCAGCCAACATTCCTGCGCTTTCCGGGAGGATGTATCCTGCATGGCTGGGGAATCGACAATGTATACAACTGGAAACATACTACGGGTGATGTGGCCGAACGCAAGCCTAACTGGAACAGGTGGGGATACCACCAGACCTATGGGCTCGGCTACTATGAGTATTTCCTGCTGAGTGAGGACCTGGGTGCAGAACCCCTGCCGGTGGTGCCGCTGGGAGTAGCCTGTTCATTTACTGAATTCGAATGCGTTCCGATGGAACATATGGACCATGTCATTCAGGATGCGCTCGACCTGGTGGAATTTGCCAACGGCCCGGTCACCAGTAAATGGGGAGCCGTCAGGGCGGAAATGGGACACCCGGAACCCTTCGGGATAAACTATATTTGTCTTGGCAACGAGGAAGGCGATACGCCCGAAGTGAGGGAGCGGATTCCCCTGTTCGTAAAGGCTATCGGGGAAAAATACCCTGACCTGAAGATAATCGGGACTTCCGGACTGTCGCCCGATGTGCCCTTGTATGGCCTGATGGCGGAACTGGATGTCTATTCCTCCGATGAACACTATTATTTTCCTCCTGAATGGTACATCGACAACCAGGACCGGTTCGATGACTGGGACAGGTCGAAGCCGCTGGTATTTGTGGGCGAATATGCTTCCCTTGGCAACAAAATGTTCAATGCAGTGGCAGAAGCCATCTATCTTACCGGGATAGAGCGGAACGGTGATATCGTCGACATGGCCTGCTATGCACCCTTGCTGGCCAGGTATGGCAATACCCAGTGGAAAAGGGCCAACCTCATCTGGTTCGACAATGAGCTGGTTGTGCGCACACCTAATTATTATGTGCAGCAACTGTTTTCAACAAACAAGGGAAATGTGTATGTGAGGAATGAACAACAGAACTGGCCCGGCAAGGAGTTGGGGGTTTCCCCGACATATGACGCTGCTGCTGGGGAACTGATCATCAAGATTGCCAATGCGGGTGAGGCAACAACACTGGAGATCGACCTGGAAGGAAAAAAAGCACACGGAAAAGGCACGGTTACCTTGCTGCAGGGCGACAAGGATGCGGAGAATACCCGTGAGCATCCGGAAAATATCGTACCTGTCACCACGTTCATTAAAGGAGGAAAACGCATCCGGGTGGAAGTCCCTGCCATATCGGTACAGGCCATCAGGCTGCCGGTGAAATGAAACGGGAGTAGCATTACAGCCCGGTTACCGGTGACGTAAAGGACCGTCTCTTCAAAATCAGCCTTTAGCAGCGAAAAACAGTCAAGACAGTACCTTTATTCGTACTTTTAAACATCAAAAAGCCCCGCTATCGCAATGATAACGGGGCTTTCAGGATTTACAAAGTGAACCAGGGAGGAGTCGAACCCCCAACCTCCTGATCCGTAGTCAGGTACTCTATCCAGTTGAGCTACTGGTCCATCCGTTAAATAATCTTAGTATTTCTTTTCCTGGATCCTTGCACGCTTACCGGTCAGTTTCCTCAGGTAGAAAATCCTGGCGCGACGTACACGACCTCTTTTGTTAATGTCAATTTTATCAATGAAAGGAGATGCAGAGGGGAAGATACGCTCAACGCCTACGTTTCCGGACATCTTGCGAACTGTGAATGTTTCGGTGTTTCCGTTGCCTCTTCTCTGAAGTACTGTACCCCTGAATTGCTGGATACGTTCCTTGCTACCTTCCTTGATCTTATAATGTACAGTTATTGTATCACCCGCTTTGAAATCCGGCAGGCTGTTCTCTGCAGCATATTTCTCTTTTACTACATCCATTAAATTCATCGCTCAAATCTTTAAATGTGTTCCTGTTATTTTAACAGGTCGCAAAATTAGGAAATTATTTGATAATAAAACAGGATTTATTAACAAATTTTTGTCAGTAAGCCAGGGAACCACTAATGCCCTTCGTCACCGGGCACCAGCAGCTTGTCTCCCGTGTCTTTCACAACATTGCGCTTCCATTCTTCGGAATAGCCGGGCTGATCAGGACTCACAGGATACCCATAGTCATTGCGCAGGAACCTGCCGTTTTCCTCTTTCTTCACATTTCCGTCAATGTACTTCACCAGCAGGTATTGTCCCAGTTCCTTCCAGACAGCGACGGTATGATCTCCTGTATTTACAGAAAAGTTCGTGATATAGTCGCGTGCCTTTGCCGGATCCTCTTCATACAATGCCATCGCTTTCTTGTCCACCTGTTGTACTTTCTCAATGAATCCTTTCTCCAGCGCATCCTGTTTTTTGCGCACATCCTCCATCATGATGTTGTACCTGAGGTAGGCAAAGTTTGAAACAAAGCTGAAGGTCCAGAAGGCCGAACTTTCTGAATAGGTGAGCAGGTCGCCGTTGCCAACTGCATAGCTGAAAGGCACCTCGGTCATCCCGCAGTACATAGGTACATAGACAGTGGCAGCTGCATCATCCACACCAAACCATAGGATACCACCGATGATATCGGGCATTCCCGCGCGGCTTTCAGCGACAAAAGAGAAACCGGTCTGCTGCGTGGCAGTGGCCCGCTCATTGCAATAGGTTTTTTCATCCACCTCCCAGTAAAGGGGCCTCCAGCGATAGGGGAGTTCAAACGGTCCTGCACCGGCATCCTTGCGCATGTTTAGTTCCGTGCCTTCCAGGTGATCACGCATGAAGTTCATCAGGTCGTAGTTGGATATCTTCCTGTTGGGCTTGATATACAAAGGCATCCGGTTGCCGAGGTTTTCTCCCTTTACATAGGAAAAATACTGGTCCATGTCGTCGTTTACCTCCTTGAAGAAGGACCAAACCCGCATGTCGCAGAACCTGGCCCCGCCAAAATCCACAGGTGCATACGTGTCGGAAAAACTAAAATCTTTATCGCTGCCTTCATAATAGCCCATCTCACGCGCGAAATCAATCACATCTTCCGCGTAAAGGCAGTTTTCAGGATCATCCAGCGGGAATTGCTGTATCCTGGACTGGTTGGCATGACCGGAGATATACCCGTCGGGTATTTTTACGGCCACCCATACGGCGCCTTTATTGGCATTGTAGGTCACGGCATTTTTACCCCTGCCTTTGGTGACCATCTTCGTGCCTTTCCCTATCAGTTCCATGATCCACACTTCATGCGGATCAGAAATGGAAAAGGATTCTCCCGAACTGTAATATCCATAGGTATCCATCAGCTCAGCCATGATATGGATCGCTTCCCGCGCGGTTTTGGCCCGCTGCAGGGTAATATATATGAGGCTTCCGTAGTCGATGATCCCCGTGGTGTCACGCAATTCGCTCCGTCCGCCATAGGTGGTCTCACCAATGGCCAGCTGGTGCTCATTCATGTTGCCAACCACCGAGTAGGTCTTCCTTACCTGCTTGATCTGCCCGAGAAATTTGTTGGTGTCCCATTCATAGATGCTCAGCATCGTACCCTCAGGATAGGTTGCGGCAGGAGTGAAATACAGTTCACCATATAATACATGCGCATCCGCAGCATAGGTGATCATGGATGTGCCACTTACTGATGCACCCGGGGTGACCAGGAAATTGGTACATGAACGGATCTCGGTGTGCACCTGCAACAATCCAGCTGCCATAAAAATAAAAATCATTCTTTTCATCGTACATATGTATTTGCTATGTGAATAAATTAGTGCCAGTTGTTGTGAATCCGGAGATATTCCCCGCTGGTTTTGTGATGACCCGCAGCGATCAAACATCCGGTTCCTGCACTCAATATGTCATATCTCAAAAATATAAAGTTTAAAGAAATCATTTTTAGAATGAAGAAACAAGCATTTCTATTTAAAAACATCATTTGCCTTTCAGTTAGGATAATAAGTATTATACAAAAAAAAGAATATTTTTTATTGGGTTAAAATTTAGGGGGTATCGCAACAAATATTACCTTTTTGCGTTAAACCTTCATACAATAGAGGGGTTTATATGCTAAAAATATTTATTAATATAATTTAACATAACTTAACACTAATTTAATTTGTCAATTCAAAAAAGCATATTATTTTTGTGGTATAAAATTTGATACAACGGTAGCAGGAAAAAATTTTAAGATAGTAGTTTTAGTTAGTAGTTTAGTTGGTAGTTTTAGTTAGTAGTTTGAAAAGGGAAGGGTGTTCCGCCAGGAACACCCTTTTTCTTGGTATGTGCTATAGCCAGATCGGTAATTCCGGAATACCCCGGTCATTGTCTCCCTGACATGCAGAAGTTACATTGCACCAGGTCTTATCAACGTAAATAACCTCAGGCCCTGAATATACCTGCATTGCTCCGGGCATGATCACAGATGCCCTGCCTTTTCACCGAAAATTCTGTAAGATTCCTGACACGGCTGTATTCATCGCCGGATCCTGCGGAACGTTACTGTTAAATACTCAGTCAAAGATCAAATCCGCGATTTTTTTGCGGTCGTCTTCATCCAGGCGCACATGGATCCCGCTGGCGCGGTTCTTCTTCATCAAGGCGAGGATCTCTTTCTTTTTGTCATCCGGGATACCTGACTCCTGGGCCCTGACAGGAGCACCAAGCGTATTGAAAAATGCTTCAAATCCGGCGATGGTCTCTTCTGCAGTCATTGCATTAAACAGTGCTTTTCCCAACATGACAATACGTTCAGACTGCTTTTCTGCAAGCCGGCGCATCCAGGCCGGGTAGAAAACAGATAAGGTCGCGCCATGTGCCGTATCGTATAAATAGGAAAGCGTATGCCCCAGTGCATGCACACCCCAGTCACCGGAAACCCTTCCGTGCATGGTGGTGTCGTTGAGTGCATTGGTTGCTGCCCACATGATGCGTGCACGGTGATCGTAGTTGTCCAGGTCATTCATCAGCTCAGGACCCACTTCCATGGCTTCCCGGATGATCGATATCACGAATTTGTCAGAGAGACTGGCCTGCCCTGCACCGAACCAGGCTTCGAGGGAGTGCGCAACGAGGTCGACAATGCCATATGCCGTGTAATCGGACGGGACACTTTGTGTATAGGTAGGATCCAGGAAGGAATGTACCGGGAACATCAGTTTATGTCTGAAACCGATTTTCTGTTCAGTATCATGATTCTGAAGCACTGCCACCGGGTTCATCTCTGTTCCTGTTGCTGCAAGGGTGAGCACTGCAACCAGGGGCTTGGAGGAAACGGGGGTGTGCCTGCCGGTCATGACATCCCAACCGCTGACCTCATCTGCGATACACAATGCAATGATCTTTGCTGAGTCGATCACGCTTCCACCTCCCACGGCTACAACCATATCAACCTTTTCGGCTATCCCGAGACGTGCTGCTTCGTCCACATCGGTCACCACCGGGTTGGGCTTGATCCCGTTGAATTCAAGGACCGAGATATTGTTTTCCTGCAACTGCCTGACGGTATCGTCATAACTGCCATTCCGCAGGACACTTCCTTTTCCGTATACCAGGAGTGCCTTATTTCCGAGTGCTTTCGCAGCTATTCCAAGATCATTGACGACTCCTTTGCCAAAGTGAAGTCTTGTGGGATTGTACGCAATAAAATTTTCCATAAAAAAATTAGTTTGGATGATGAATGATTCCTGCACAGGTATCTGAGTCTGCCCCTGTCACCGAAGCCAGCACGTTGGTATTTCCAAGTTGCCTCAGCAGACCAAGGTATGCAAACACGATTGCCTCCTTGAAATCTATTAGTTTCTCACCAGGTATAAACAGATCAGCCTGGCATTTGTTTTTGAGAAGGCTGACCAGGAACCTGTTGTGTACGCCGCCCCCGGTGATAAGCATGCTCGATCCGTCTGGATGATTGATATTGATAAATGATGCCACCTGGTCGGCAATGTGTTCATTCACCGTCCGGAGCAGGTCCTCAATAGTGATTTCAGTCTGCCTGATCTCCGGCAGGAACGTTCTCAGGAACCATTCCTTTCCCAGGGATTTTGGCGCCGGCAACCGGTAATATGCAAGGGCATTCAGTCGCTCCAGCAAATCCGGCTGCACCTCGCCCCGTGCAGCAAGTGCCCCGTTCCAGTCATATTCCATGTCGATCCAGGAGGTGATGGTGTTCAATGCCATGTTGCAGGGAGCGATGTCACAGGCGATCCGGATTCCCTTGTCATCAAACGAAACGTTGGCAATACCGCCGAGGTTCAGGCAATAACGGTAATCTCCGAACAGGTCCCGGTCGCCAACAGGCACAAGCGGAGCACCCTGTCCGCCCTTGGAAACATCCTGTGTCCTGAAATCATTGATCACAGTGATCCCTGTTTTTTTTGCGATTATTGTTCCATCACCAATCTGCATGGTAATCCCCTTGTCGGGCTGATGGCGTATAGTGTGTCCATGACTTGCGATCAACAGGGGCCTGGGATGGTGCCTGTCCAGGAAGCCAAGGATTTGTTCTGCATAAAAAGCACCCAGTTCCTGGTCAATGTCTTGCAATCCTGCTGCGCTGATGTTAAAAGCATCATCCAGCTTTTCCTTCATGTAACGGGGATAGGTAATGGTTTCAGCACCGATCAGGTGATATTGAAATGCACCCCCCGCTTCGGTGAACCTGCAGAGCGCCAGGTCAACACCGTCGAGTGAAGTTCCCGACATCAGGCCCAGTACAACAAATTCTTTCAGGTCATACATCTGCAATTACCTAAAAAAGATGGTGCGATACGTCGTTACGTTTCCCTTCGCATCGGTCAATACAATTTCAAGTTCGTTATTTTTTTGCACATACAGCACCCTGTCGTCAAATTCATGAAAAAGCAATTCGTTCTTCGGATCATACTCAAACAATACCCACTGCCCGTTAATATACCCATTATAACTGCCTATACCTGAAAAATCGTCGCTGATCCTAAAGCGGATACCGGGCTGCGCTGTGACGTTTTTGCCATTACTGAGGTCGAGGGGGATGATGGCCGGTGGAATGGTGTCAATGCCAACGGCATATTTCCCGAAGGAGCGGAGTTCCCCCGTTATTTGTCCTCCACCGTAAGTGCCGCCGGCGAATGTCCGGGTACCATCTTCCTGTATGCTCACCAGGCAGAGCCGGTCAGCCAGTCCGGGAGGGGTGCGGTGCGGCACGACAGCCAGCTCAAATTGCCGGTGAACCGGTACAGATATGTCGTGAATGTGGTAGACATCTGAATAGAGATCGTCGGTTCCGTCGGTTGTGGCAAACATGAAGTCCACATCCTCGTAAAAACAATATGCCGGAAACTGCAGTAAAATATCCTGTGCAGCAAAGGAACTTTCACGGTTGTAGGGCAGGGGAACGCCTGTTGCCTCCGGCACTGGATGTTTCGCCGGCATGCCCGTGCCCCTGACCTGGAACTCAAGGGAGGTGCTGTTCCCGTAACTGTCCGTTGCTGTGATGCTGACGTCGTGTACCAGCGTGTCTTCGATGTTCACCACGCCATCATTCTCCTGGTATTTGTATATACTGAGCGGATTATACGGCAACCTGTGCAGTCGTTGCACCTTTCTGTTATTTGCATTTTTGTATCCATAGTCGATGTGCGCATTGATGAATCTTGACTCTGCGAAAGAAAATTCACTCATCTCGGAATAAAAAATTTGCCTGCCATCTACCTTCAGCTCCAGGGAAAAAACCCCGCAGCGGTTGGGTGCCCCGTTCAGATAATCGTAAACTTCGATGCCAAAACCGATTTGACCATGCACAGGAATGGGGTTTTTTCCGGCGATTCTGACGGACGTGCTGAATTCTCTTGTATCCAGGAACATTGGTTCCACACCATGAACCACATGGGCGGTCCTGCCAAGCGGATACACACCGGCCAGTGTGATCTTTGGCGGGATGTTATCAGTTACCGGGAAGTCAAAAAACAGTCCGTTCAACGGAACCTGGTCGCGGGTGCGCCGGATCTCAAAATGCAGGTGGGGACCCGACGAACTGCCGGTATTGCCTGATGCTGCAATGACTTCACCCTTGCTGACTTCGATCTCCCCGGGCTGCAGGTACAGGTCAATGCCATGCGTTTGCCTTTGGTACTGGATGTCCCGTAAATACTTGCCGATAACCGGATTGTAATCCTCCAGGTGACCATATACTGAAGTGTAGCCGCCGGGGTGGGCAATATAGAGCGCCTTTCCGTATCCGCCGGTCTGCACCTTGATGCGTGAAACATACCCCGACTCGATGGCGAAAACCTTGTGCCCGGTGACGCCCCGGGTCTTGAAATCGATCCCGGAGTGAAAATGGTTCGTTCTGAGTTCCCCAAAGTTTCCCGACAATACAAGTGGTATGTCCATGGGGGGCCTGAAATCAGCCTTCTGCTGGCTAAAGGTAATCAACGGTGCTGTACAGACAACTGCTATGAATAAGATGCGTATCATCTACATTGGTGCGTTTTGTGCAAAAAATAAAATTCCTGACTCCCCAAATAAACAGGCCCTGTAAAAATAATTTTTCCGGGCCAGATGAGTAATTACCTGCAAAATTAAAACTATCTTCCTATTCCTGACCTTCCTGCGACTCAATCTTTCTAACAATAGCTGCCAACGATTTCTAACGGTTCGCCGGATGTGTTTTATATTATCAAAAACAGTTATATATTTGTATTTATTATACCTCTGTTTAATGAGTGTCAGTCAGGTCTATATTATTGATGAGTTAAAGCAAAAAATTCAGATGATTGCTGAAAAACTGGAGCGGCATAAGTCCGCTGCTTCTGCGCTTCATTCACAAAACAAAGACCTGGAGGACAAGATCAGGGAACAGGAAAATGAAATAAACGATCTTAAAAAACAAAACAATACGCTAAAGCTTTCCAGGGCGTTTGTTGCTGAAGGCGACGAGCAACAGGAAGCAAAGTTGCAGATTAATAAGATAGTGCGGGAAATAGACAAGTGTATTGCTCTTTTAAACAGATAAAACGGGGTAGATGGATGAGAAATTGGCCATAAAGGTACAGATCGCGGAGCGGTTCTATCCCCTGAAAATAGAAAGACGAGAGGAGGAACGGATAAGAAAGGCAGCCAAGTTGATCAATGACAGGCTTTTGCAGTATAAACAGAGGTATACTGACAAAGATCCGCAGGATTTCCTGGCAATGGCAGCCTTGCAGTTTGTTATTCAGCTTTTGGATTGTGAATCCAAACAAAATTTTTTATCTTTGGAGGAAGATTTGAAAGTTCTGAGCGATGAGCTCGATGTTTTACTGAAAGAAGAGTAATAACGTTCTTTACATATATTGAAGATTTTGCCCGCATTGTTTCTTCAACCATTTGTGAAACTCAACACTTATTAATTTGGTGCAAAGTTCGATTCGACCAGAGCAGGCCTCAACTTCGGTTCGCCGGAGTATTCCCCCCAGGGAATCAGTGGAAGTTCGATCCGAGTCGGCAGCTCCATTAATACTTTACTGGGGTTTTTATAAATCTTGAAGGAATATGCGGGTTTTTTTGTTTAAAAATTGATAAACTATGGAACTGTTAATAGCACAAATGATCCTCCAGGTTCCTGTTGTAGGCTGCATTATTATCGCAGCCGGAGGACTGGCGGTCGGGAGCGTTAGCGCATACCTGATCACCCAGTCTTCCATCAGGAAGAAAGGGAACAGGATCATCACAGAAGCAGAGCAGGAGGCTGAAATGATCAAGCAGCGGAAGATGCTCCAGGCAAAGGAGAAATTTCTTCAGATGAAAGCCGATCACGAAAAAATGATCAATGAGAAAGACGGGAAACTCTCCCAGCGTGAAAACAACATCAGGCAAAAAGAGCAGTCCCTTTCTCAACGATCCGAAGACCTGCAGGATAAACAAAAAGAGCTGGATGCGATAAGGGAAAACCTTTCGGTTCAACTGGATCTTGTCGAGCGTCGCAAGGAAGATCTTGAAAAAACACACCGGCAACAGGTGGAGCAACTGGAGACCATCTCCGGATTCTCTGCAACGGAAGCAAAAATGCAGCTGGTGGAATCACTCAAGGAAGAAGCCCGTACCGATGCCATGTCGTTTGTGAACGAAATCATGGACGAGGCGAAAATGACGGCCAACCAGGAAGCCCGGAAGATCGTTGTGGAAACAATTCAGCGGGTGGCAGCAGAAAATGCCATTGAAAATTCCGTTACGGTGTTCCACATCGATTCCGATGAAATGAAGGGACGGATCATCGGAAGGGAAGGAAGGAATATCAGGGCGCTGGAAGCAGCAACTGGCGTGGAGGTAATCGTTGATGATACTCCGGAAGCCATTATCCTTTCTGCCTTCGACCCAGTGCGCCGCGAAATTGCCAGGCTTGCCCTGCACCAGTTGGTGACCGACGGACGCATCCACCCGGCCAGGATCGAAGAGGTGGTTGAAAAAACCAAAAAGCAGATCGAAGAAGAACTCGTGGAAACCGGGAAACGTACAGCAATCGACCTGGGAATCCACGGCCTTCATCCGGAACTGATCCGGATGGTGGGAAAAATGAAATACCGTTCCTCTTACGGACAAAACCTGTTGCAACACTCCAGGGAAGTTGCTAATCTTAGTGCCATTATGGCCGCGGAACTGGGACTCAATGCAAAAATAGCCAGGAGGGCAGGACTGCTGCACGACATCGGCAAGGTGCCTGATGATGAGCCGGAACTGCCGCACGCAGTGTTCGGAATGAAACTGGCGGAAAAATACAAGGAGAAGCCGGAAGTATGCAATGCCATCGGTTCGCACCACGATGAAACGGAGATGGCCACACTTATCGCACCCATCGTGCAGGTATGCGACGCCATCTCAGGTGCTCGTCCCGGAGCCAGGAGGGAAGTGGTTGAATCCTACATCAAACGTTTGAAGGAACTGGAGGCCATGGCCCTGTCGTACCCTGGGGTGATGAAGACCTATGCCATACAGGCAGGACGTGAATTGCGGGTGATCGTGGGCAGTGAGAAGGTGAGCGATAAGGATGCAGAAAGATTGTCATACGATATTGCCAAAAAAATCCAGGATGAAATGACCTATCCCGGACAGGTTAAGATCACGGTGATCAGGGAAACACGGGCAGTGAATTATGCAAAATAACTGCTGACAGATAATTTGTGGAGATCTCATGGCAATGCTGTGAGATCTTTTTTTTATTTTCAATCTTTCTTCCACAATCAAAACATGGAAATTAAATAATGAAAAAAGTACTCATTACAGGAACAGCCGGATTTATCGGTTCACACCTGGCAGCAAAGCTCCTCTCCGATGGCTACGAAGTGGTGGGGCTTGATATGGTCAATGACTATTACGATGTCAACCTGAAATACGCCAGGCTGGAAAGGGCTGGAATAGCAAAGGAATCCGTCAGTTACGGTTCCATGGTGCAGAGTAGTGCATCTCCCGCATACCGGTTCATACAGCTGAAACTCGAGGACAAGGAGCAGGTGATGAACCTGTTCGAAGCAGAGCAGTTCAAGGTGGTGATCAACCTGGCAGCCCAGGCCGGTGTGCGTTACAGCCTCACCAACCCGGAAGCATATATCGACAGTAATATCACCGGTTTCCTGAACATCCTGGAAGCCTGTCGCCACCATCCGGTGGAAAACCTTATCTACGCCAGCAGCAGCAGTGTATACGGACTGAATGCCAATATGCCTTTCTCGGTGAGATCCAATGTGGATCATCCGGTAAGTCTTTATGCAGCAAGCAAAAAGAGTAACGAACTGATGGCACACACCTACAGTCACCTGTTCGGCATTCCCACCATCGGACTGCGTTTTTTTACAGTATACGGACCATGGGGCAGGCCCGATATGGCACTGTTCCTGTTCACTGATGCCATCCTGCGTGACCGTCCCATCGAAGTGTTCAACCATGGTAAAATGGAGCGGGACTTCACCTATATCGACGATATCGTGAATGGCATGGCAAAAATGGTGGACCGTCCTCCCCGGGGAGACAGCAACTGGGACCCGGTACATCCGGACCCTTCCAAATCCACGGCGCCCTACCGCTTGTATAACATCGGGAACAACAGCCCGGTGAGACTGATGGATTTTATTGAAGCTATTGAACAGGCCCTTGGGAAAGAAGCCATCAAGGAAATGAAGCCGATCCAGCCAGGGGATGTAGTGAAAACCTGGGCCGATGTGGATGCACTGGCCGAGGACTATGATTACAGGCCAGGCACTTCCATCCGGTTCGGGGTGAATAATTTTATTGCATGGTTCAGGGAATACTACGGTATCTGATCCTGCCTGGTGTGCTTCAGGATGCCCAGCAATTCCTCAATGAATCCCGCTTTCTCCTCCATCCCTGATGCCGAATAGGCAAACCGTAAGCCCTCCGCAAGCCGGCTGATGGTCGTTATGTTGGAGACAGGTCGCAGGTATTCTGTACGTGTCTCGATCTTTTGTTGCGACAGGTAATATTCGACCTCTTTCCTTCCCATAACCGAGCCCTGTGTAAAAGGATTGATGTAGAACATGATGCCGTCAGGATCATCCAGGTAGGCAGGATCACGGTAACAAAGCAGGAAGTTGTGCGGCAGGTCCACCCCGTAAACAGGGAGTTCAAGCCGAGAAGCGACTTCAGCATAGATTACCGAAAGGGTGACAGGCAGCCCCTTGTGTGTATCCAGCAGGTGGTTGACAAAAAACAATTGTGGGGAAAGGACACCGCGAATGGACCGGTTGAACTTATGTACAGTAAACAGGAAGTGATTGATTACCCGCACTTTCTCCATGGCAGTGAGCTGGTCGTTCAGTTCCAGCCATATTTCGTTTCTCAATGCTGCAACCTTTCGTTCGATCTCATCGAATTCCAGATCCGGGTACTGGGATCGCGCGATGAGGTAGGCGCCAAAGATCAACTGGTCACCCCGGCAGTCAGCCCAGTCTTTCAGCTCCTTTTTGATCCCTTCCTGCTGAATCTTCATGATGACATTCTCAATAGTGGACTGGAAATATTGGTCCGGGGCGGATTCCCACGTATGCTCCAGGATCCGGACAGCAGGTTGCCCGAGTTCAATCAGCCGGTCGATTACCGGAAGTTGTACCGTGTGATCCGGATCGTCCAGCAGCTTTACAAGCGCCTGTATTTCATGCATGTTATTCGTCATCTCCTGAAGCACTATCCAGTACTTCGGAAAGCAATTGCTTCACGTAGACCTGGTAATCGGTAATGAATTCTCCTGTACTCCGGTTGGCAAGGGCGATACATACCGTGAGGGCTTCATGGCCCAGCCTGGTGGCAAGACCATATAACGCAGACCCTTCCATTTCGAAATTATTGATCCGGTAGGACCCGTACCTGAAACTGCTGATCTTTTCCACGTATTGCTTATCCTGTATGTCCATGCGCAGCGACCTTCCCTGGGGAGCGTAGAATCCCGGGGCCGACAATGTGATCCCGCGGAAATATGCCTCCCTGGTGATCCTGTTGACCAACTTTCCGGAAGCCGGAATAAAATAGGGCCTGCTGTTTTCCGGGTTCCACTGCATATGTGTCGCAAATGCAGCTCCAAGTCCGACATCCGCCAATTGCTCCAGTCCGGCATAAAAATGCATCAGGTTATCGAGTCCGCCGGCGACTTCTGCAACAATGACACTTCCGGGTGCGATATCGGCATGCAGGGCACCACTGGTTCCCAGCCTGATCAGGTTCAGGCTGCGGAGATTTTCCCTGACAGTCCGCTGTTCCAGGTCAATGTTCACCAGTGTATCCAGCTCATTTACCACGATATCAATATTATCCGTACCAATACCGGTTGAAAGCACCGATACACGCTTTCCCCTGTAAGTCCCTGTATGTGTAACAAATTCACGATTTTCGACCCGGAGTTCCACGGAGTCGAAAAGGGAGGACATCAATTTCACCCGTCCGGGATCTCCCACCAGGAAAACAGTATCTGCAATATCCCCGGGTTTGAGATGCAGGTGATAGACCTGTCCCGCCCCGGTCAACACCAGTTCTGAGTTCTCAATCTTCCGCTTTTCCATTCGTAACATGGTTTGGTAACAAAATTAATGTAATTTTGTGGGTGCTGTAAAGAGGTTATAAACAATTGACCCTGGAGCAATGCAGTAATTATTAAACATTAAATAATAAACCATGAAAAAAAGGACACAAGTATCAATTATAACCGTGGCAGTAATCGGTGTACTGTTACTGATCTTCGGCAGCCAGATGTTCTATGTGCTGCGGCCGGGAGAACGCGGCGTAATCTTTAAAAAATTCAGCGGCGGGCTGGACAAGGAGAATATTTATGCCCCGGGCTTTCACATCATTGCTCCCTGGAACGACATGATCAAGTACGATGTACGTGAACAGAAGAGTGAAGAGACCATGGATGTGCTGGACAAAGGCGGACTTTCCATTAATGTGGACATCACCGTGATCTTTAACCCGGTCCACAACGCCATTGGTCACCTCCATGAGAACATCGGAATGGACTATGTTTCAGTGATGGTTATTCCAAATGTTCGTTCCTCGGTGCGTGCAGTTACCGGGCGCTTTTCAGCCGAGGAAATCTATTCCACGAAACGTGCGGAAGTGGAAACCGCCATCATTGAGACCACCCGGAAGGCACTTGCTGCCAAGAATATTGATATGAAGGACCTGCTGATCCGCTCAATCATCCTGCCGGAAAAGATCAAGTCTGCCATCGAATCAAAACTGCAGCAGCAGCAGGAAGCGCTCGCTTACCAGTTCAGGCTTGACCGTGAACGCAGTGAGGCTGACCGGAGAAGGATCGAGGCACAGGGTATTGCCGATGCCAACAGGATCGTAAGTGCCTCGCTTACCAACAATATCCTCAAGCAGAAAGGGATTGATGCCACACTGGAACTGGCCAATTCACCAAATGCCAAGGTCGTGGTTGTGGGCAGCGGTGAAGACGGACTTCCGCTAATTCTGGGTGGTAACTAAAATCCGGAGGTCATGTTACAGCGCAGACAATCACTCTATCTTTTCCTGGTGTTTATCCTGTCCATTGTTCTGTATACCGGGCCACTGGCATCGGTGTCTGCAGGCAGTGACGTCTGCTTCCTGAAACACTCGGGAGTGACGGACCTGTCGGGTGAACGACTGGATGTGTCCACGTGGCCACTGACAGTGATGATCTCCGTTTCGACACTGCTCTCATTTCTGACCATTTTTTCCTATATGAAAAGACCCAGGCAAATGCGCATGACCCTGTTCCTGATGTTTTTCAACCTGGGACTGGTGGCCATTGTGGCCTATTATGTGGCGTATGTCATGCACAACTTCAACGGTGAACAGTTTCTGTTCGAATGGAGGATTGTGATCCCGCCTGTAATGCTGGTACTCCTGATTATGGCTTTCAGGGGAATCCGAAGGGATGAACTGATGGTGCGGGCTGCCGACAGGATAAGGTAACCCGGATCAGGTGAAAATTATAAAAAATGCGTTTGGAATCTCCAAACGCATTTTTTTTAAATCATATCCAGGTTTTGCCGTGAGGTGATCTTTTCACAGTAGTGGCATTTCAGCTTGATCGGTTCTTTCGATACCACGGTAAATTTGGTGAACACCACTTCGTGGTTGGTAATGCACTTGGGATTGACACATTTAATGATTCCCTCAACCCTGTCGGGGATTTCCACCTTTACTTTCTCTACCACTTCAAATTCCCTGATTATATTCAGTTTTGCTGTAGGTGCAATGAGTGCAATCTTGTTGATCTCCTCGGTGCTGAAGAAAACATCAGACACCTTGATGATGCCCTTCTTTCCCAGCTTTTTGCTTTCCAGACTGTTGCCGAAGGTGATGAGTGTATTGAGCTGATCAAGGCCAAGGATCGCAATGACATTGAACAGACTTTCTGAAGGAATATGGTCTATCACGGTTCCTTCCTTAATGGCGGTAACGATAAGTTGCTTATCTTTCATAATGGATGTTATTTTATTCCTAAAATGTATGAGATGATCGCCTGGCGGGTATAGACACCGTTCAGGGCCTGCTGGAAATAATATGCCTGCGGTGCATCATCAACGTCCAGTGCGATCTCATTGACCCTGGGGAGGGGATGGAGGACCTTCATGTTTTCCCTGGTTCCCTTCAGCATCGACTGCTGAAGAATATATACATTCTTCACCCGTTCGTATTCAATGGGATCGGTGAAGCGTTCCTGCTGCACCCGGGTCATGTAAATGATATCCGCCTCTTTCAGGTACTGGTTGAAGTCTTTGCATTCCACGTACTTCAATCCCTTCCTGTCCAGGAAGAGCTTGTATTCATCGGGCATTTTCAGTTCGTCGGGAGCAATAAAATAAAAGGTGGTGTTGAATTCCGACATCGCCATCAACAGTGAATGGACCGTACGGCCGTATTTCAGATCACCCACAAGGAAAATATTCAGATTATCAAGGGTTCCCTGGGTTTTCCAGATCGAATACATATCGAGCAACGTCTGCGTCGGGTGCTGGTTGGCTCCGTCACCGGCATTGACGATGGGAACGGAAGCAACTTCACTGGCCAGCCTGGCCGTGCCTTCAAGCGGGTGACGCATAACGATCAGGTCGCTGTAGTTGCTGACAATCCGGATCGAGTCGCGGAGGGTTTCTCCCTTGGAGGTGCTGGTGGAGGAAGAATCCGAGAACCCGACGATCTTCCCTCCCAGGCGGCTTACCGCAGTTTCGAAACTCAACCGGGTGCGGGTCGAAGGTTCGAAGAACAAAGATGCGATCACATAGTCTTTCAGGATGTCCTGCGTGGGGTTCTTCTCGAATTCGGCAGCCAGTTCAAGAATCTTCATGTATTCCTCTTTTGAGAAATCATTGATGGATACTAAGCTTTTTGGTTTCACTGCAATTTCATTTTTTATGAATATCATATTCGATAAACTATCTTGCTTTAAGATAGTGGCTATATATCATGTACCGTGGAACCCTCATCCTGTATGGTTTTTTCAGAATACATCGCCAGGGCGATTTCGTTATATGTCCTTATTTGAATAGATGTTTTTTGAGGGTTTCATCTATAGCGTATTTATTACAAATATAACATGGAGGAACTTTCAAATCCCTGTTGTTGATAACATATTCATAAATCATCCGCTGCCTTGCTGTAACGACAGGTCTCAATGAGTTGCAGCCTGCTGAGCAGCAATGTTTCCCGTTCAATGTCCACCCTGACGGTCATACTGCAGTTTAGCCCGAATGCCTGGTAGACCATATCCAGTTCCATTTCCTTCACAAGGCCCATGACCGTGTTCATGTCGGGGTAACCGAATTCCAGGTGATAGCTGCATTGTATTTTTTTTCGCACGACGCGGTTGTTTTTCAGCGCCGCTTCTGCTGCAGTACGATAGGCATTGATGAGTCCCCCGACCCCAAGCAGTGTCCCCCCGAAATAGCGCACCACCACCACGAGGGTATCGGTCAGTCCCCGCTTTTCAATCTGGTTCAGGATTGGTTTTCCCGCACTGCTGGAGGGCTCTCCGTCGTCATTGGCCCTGAAAGCAGCCGGGTCAACCCCCAGTTTCCATGCATAACAGTGGTGACGTGCATCATGGTATTCCTTCCTGAGTTGCTGCAGGATCTCTTTGACTTCCTCATCACTTTTTACAGGAAATGCAAACGATAGAAACTTGCTTCCCCTGTCCTTGAACAGTCCGTCTGAAGTGGTTGCTATGGTCCTGTAGGAACTAATCATGTTCAGGAAATTGAAAATAGCACGATGGCACCAGCTGATATGGCAATGCCAATCCAGTTGACTGTTCGCAGTTTTTCATGGAAGATCACCAGCCCTGCCAGCACACTCAGGCTGACAATACCAATATTGTTCGCGCCATAGATGATCGAACTGTCGATCCTCGATCCGAATTCATTCACATGGTTCAGGGCAGAGACCATCAGGTAGATGGATCCAAAGTTGACGATGCCCAGGAGGAGTCCCCACCACCAGACCGCCTTTTGTTTGAATTCTGTAATGCCTTCTCTTCTGAAAGGAAGGATGACCATTCCTGTCAGGAAAGCCATGGTGAACAAGACAGCGCTGAACAGGGCCGTTTCCCTGTCACTGACGTAGCTGTGCTGCGCAAACTTAACCAGCGAATCTACCAGTCCCATCCCGATGAATAGCACCAGGGGAAGAAACGTGCGCTTCCGTGCCTGCACTGATTTTCCAGGCTCATAAATTGTCAGCATGACCCCGGTGAGCGTGGCAAAGACGGCAGCTGCCTTCAGCAGTGTGAGCTGATCAGAAGGATCGATCATCATGGAAAATGAGATGGGAAAAACGACCGACATTTTGCTGGCCACGGTGGTGACAGATATCCCGGCTTCGTTGGAGGAACGCGCCACCAGGAAGAACATCACGATAAAAAGGAAGCCAATCAGGATGGAAACCGGGATCCATCCTGCAGTGAATATATCACCCAGTTGCATCTGGTCGGCGTTAACAATGAATCCCATCAGGGCAGCCACCAAATAATTGATGATGATTACGGGGAAGGAGGAGAGGCTTTTCTGATCCAGGAATTTGAATACGAGGAAAATTCCGGTAGAGGAGAAAATAGAGAGGATCAGGTACGTCATAGATTTGGTTACCCGTTCTACATTTTTAGTTTCTTTTCGATCTCGTCGAGCTGTATTCGAAAACGCTTGTCGGTCTCGAGCAGATTATTTACCGTTTTACAGGCATGCAGCACCGTGGCGTGGTCCTTGCCTCCGATCTGTGAGCCGATGGTGGCCAGCGAAGATTTGGTCATGCTCTTTGAAAAAAACATGGCCACCTGCCTGGCCTGCACAATCTCACGTTTCCTGGTCCGGCTCTGCAACTGCTCCAGGCCAATATTGTAATAACTGCAGACCACCTTCTGTATGTAATCGATGGAAATTTCCTTCTTGGTGTTCTTGATCAGCTTATCGATCATTTCCCGGGTAAGCTCCAGGGTAATCTCTTTCCTGTTCAGGGTGGATTGTGCCAGCAGGGAAATCAAAGCGCCTTCCAGCTCCCGGATGTTATCGGTGATATGTGTGGCAATGTATTCCAATACTTCTTCCGGCATCTCAATCCCGTCGTTGTAGGTCTTCTTCGTCAGAATCGCGATCCTCGTTTCATAGTCTGGCACCTGCAGGTCGGCCGAAAGACCCCATTTGAAACGGCTGATCAGTCGCTGTTCCAATCCCTGCAGTTCCACCGGGGGCTTGTCGGAGGTCAGAATCAGCTGCTTGCCCGACTGGTGCAAGTGGTTGAATATGTGGAAAAAAGTATCCTGCGTTTTCTCTTTGCCGGCAAATTCATGTACATCATCGATGATGAGTACATCAATCATCTGGTAAAAATGCAGGAAATCGTTCTTGTTGTTGTTCCGGATGGCATCCACAAACTGGGTCTGGAACTTGTTGGCATTGACATACAACACCGTTTTTTCCGGGTACAACCCTTTCACCTCGATCCCGATGGCCTGTGCAAGGTGGGTTTTTCCAAGACCACTGTCCCCGTAGATCAATAAAGGATTGAATGCGGTGCCTCCGGGATTGTTGGCTACAGCATATCCCGCCGAACGTGCCAGCCGGTTACATTCTCCTTCCACAAAATTATCAAATGAATTCCCGGGGTTCAGCCTGGGATCGATATCCAGTTTCTTGATCCCCGGGATAACAAAAGGATTCCGGATGGTATTGTCTGATGCGTCAACCGGGAATTTGACCGGCTGGTTCCGGATGTCCTTGCTGCTCTTGGCGGGGAATTTGACCGTGTATGGTTTATTGTTGTTGTAGGAGTTGTTCTGCATCACAACATTATACTCAAGCTTGGCATCCACACCAAGTTCTTTTACCAATACCTTGCGAAGAATATCAATGTACTGCTCCTCAAGGTATTCATAAAAAAAAGGGCTGGGCACCTGGATGGTAAGAATGTCATTCTCCAGTTTCAGGGGTACAATAGGCTCAAACCATGTTCTAAAACTGATGGAAGGAACATTATCCTTGATCACATTAAGACAGTTGTTCCAGACACGTTCGTGCATTAAACATAATTTTTACAGATTCAAAATAAGGGTTAGATGTAGCAAGAACAAATATTGTGAAAAAATAGTAATAAAAAAAGTTGTCAGGGACTTGAAATTTTGGATAATACTATATTGTATTTAAGGTCAGTTGTTTAGAATTCAAAAAAAAACAAAAAAAAACTTAAATTGCTGTTATTCAAGGCAATGGAAATATGCAAGCTTAAGAAATTGTGATTTAATTCTTTAGCCGGACCAATTCAATTCATGGTTTAGATCGATCCTGCACCTGTAAAAAACTTTCGTCACTTAATTTGTGAAAATCATCAAAAAGAAACAGGACGTTCTTCCTTGTTTTTTAAAAAAACCATCGCCGGATCAGCACAAAGCTACTTTCCGATCAGGGAAAAACTGACGTATTTTTTTGGGTTTTCATTCACATCAGTAACGAGTGAATCCAGGTTGGTGATCAGCTTTCCGATCTGCTGGTAAAGGCTGTCATCGTAAATCAGTTTTCCCAGGCTGCTGGTGCCCTGTTGCATTTCACTGGTCATGAAACGCAGGTTTCCGGCTACATCATTCAGGTTATTGATAAGCGAGTCGAGTGCCGAATTGCTGACCTGGGTGCTGATTTTCTCCAGGTTACGGATGGAGGTGGCAATGGAGACATTTTGTGCACCGAGGTGCGTACTGATTTCCCTTAACCCGGAGAGCGTTGCCGTAATATCGCCCTTTGGAGAAAGTTGTTTGCGCACTGAACCGGATACCTCCTCCATATTGGCAACCATCCTTTCAACATTCGGGTCGTTCAGGATGCGGTTCACTGCTGCTCCCACGGAATCCAGCTTGACAACCGCAGCATCGATACGGGCGATCATCGAGGTAACCTCCTCCATAAGCGATGACAGCCTATCGCCGGAAAGTCCGCCGCTGATCATATCGCCGTTTTCAAGGTAGTCACCACCGGCTGCAGGAATGATATTTATCTCTTTGGAGCCAAGGAGGTTGGCACTTGTGATCTCTGCAACACTGGTGGTCCTTACAGGATAAGATTTTTCAATCTCCATGACGACCGTAAAAGGGACCTCCGCCTCAGTTTCAAAGATTACTTCTTCAACGGTACCGATCTTGAACCCCTTGAGCATCACATTGGCTGAAGGTTCCAGCCCATCCACCCGTTCATATTTGGCAACAATAGTGTAGGTGCTGTCCAGGATATTCCGTCCCTTGAGATAATTGATCCCCCAGATGATCACCGCGGCTGTGACCACGCCTGTGATACCGATCTTTATTTCAGAAGTAAACTTCATGAATGATTGAATAGTTGTTTATGGTCATTGGTTGATCTCAAGGATCGCTTCATTTAGTGGCACAATTTGATTATTTCTGACGGCAATTACAAATGCTCCGGGGAAATCCTCCTTTACAGCTGCACATTTTTCAAGTGCTTCGTGGTACGACATCACCCTGCCCACTGCATATTTGTACCACTTTCCCTGCTCAATAATGGTCACATCGTCGTATCCTTTGAAAGAGGAGGGGTCAGTGGGGACCTGATTCCTGGAAGAGGCGATCTGAACCAGGAAGTAGATCGCATCCGGATTACTCTCCATCTGCACGGATGCCGGGGGAACCGTGAGCGTTTCAGGAAGCGGTGGGGGTGTCTTGTCAACGGTGAATTTGCTGTTCTCCTCGATCCTGGCCTTGTATTGCTTGAAGGCGCGGTATATTCCAGAGGCAATAAGGTCCTGACCGTATGCTGTCATCAGGAACTTTTCCTCCTCCGGGTTTGATATGAATCCTGTCTCGATCAGCACCCCCGGCATCGCAGTCCGTGCAAGCACCAGCAGTCCCTGCTGCACCACCCCGCGGTCGTTGCGCATGGCACGGTCCCGGAACTGGTCCTGCACATAGGATGCAAATTCAATACTTTGTTTCAGGTAAATGTTCTGCATCACGGAAAAGATAATATAGGACTCAAGTGATGTGGGATCAAATCCCTGGTAAGTGGTCTCGTAATCCTCCTCCAGCAGGATCACGGAGTTCTCCCTGACAGCTACATCAAAATGCTCCCCGGTCCGGTGCAGTCCGAGTACATGGGATGAAGTTCCAAATGGGGATGATTTCGTGCTGGCGTTAACATGGATCGATATAAACAAATCTGCCTCAGCCTCGTTGGCTATATCGGCACGTTCGTACAGTTCAATAAACACATCCTCCTTGCGGGTGTAGATCACCTTTACATCCTCAATGTTTTCCTCAATGAGCTGGCCTACCTTCAATGAAATGGCCAGTGCAATATCTTTCTCCATTGCCCTCCTGCCCCTGGCTCCCGAATCCTTTCCGCCATGTCCGGCATCAATCACGACTGTTTCGATCGTATGCTTTACATCACCCCCGGGCGGATCCGACGCCATTGCATTCCATGTAAAATATGAAATGAGCGAGATAAGAAAAATGCCAACTGCACGTTTATCATAAAGTGGCAAAGAATTTGAAGCTATCATTTCCAGAAGAATTTCATTAGATTTGCACACCTTTCATTTTGTACAAAATTAATAGATAATTCACTTTGCGAAATACAGGTCCCAGGATAGTTATCAATATAATTCTAACTCTTTTAGCAGGCACAATATTGCATGCACAGGGACCAGATACCATTGTGGCCGCTCCCGGACCCGATGCTACGCTTCAAGTGTCTGGTAGTGATACTGTTGAAAATATTTCTGTAATTCCTGACACCATCCCGGAGCAACCGGCGCCTGGCAGTATTGAGACGGATTCACTGTTCATGCAACAGGAAATGTTTTCAACAGGCGACACGTTGTTGCAAACCAATGCCCGTTTATTGTCGCAGGATTCCCTGCTTGCAGATACCACCCTTTTGTTGCAAGACTCCCTGGCAATGGCACAGGACACCACAGTGGCAGACACCACTGCCCGTTCAGCCCTGGGAAGTGCCATCACCGCAGAAGTGGATTATGACGCGGTGGATTCCCTGATCTTCTCCATGGATGGTGGTACCGTTGAAATGTACAACCAGGCGGTGGTTACCTATGGTGATATCAAGCTGGAAGCAGGATACATCAGGTACGAAATGCATAAATCGGAGGTGCTTGCCTACGGTATTCCCGATTCCACGGGGGAGATATCCCAGGATCCCATTTTCACGGAGGGAGAAGACAGCTATGAGGCAAAAAAGATACGATACAATTTCAAGACACAAAGGGGATTTATCGAGGAGGTGATCACAGAGCAGGAGGGAGGTTATCTTCATTCCGCCGAGACGAAAAAACAAAAAAGCGGCCATATCCATATGAAAGACGGGAAATATACCACCTGTGATGCGGAACATCCGCATTTCTATGTGGCCATTACAAAAGGAATATCCATGCCCGGCAACAAGATCGTTGCAGGTCCGGCCTACCTGGTGGTGGAGGACGTGCCGCTGCCCATCGGTATCCCGTTCGGCTTTTTTCCCAATTCCCAGACAAAAACTTCCGGGATCCTGATCCCGCAATACGGGGAAGAGGAACGCAGGGGATTCTACCTTCGGGATGGCGGGTACTATTTTGCCCTGAACGATTATTTTGACCTGCGGGTAACCGGCGACATCTATTCAAACGGTACCTGGGGATTGCGGGCCGGGAGTAATTACAGGGTGCGGTACAAATACAACGGCAGCCTGAATGTGCAGTTCTTCAATAACGTGACCGGTTACAAGAACGTGGAGGGACTGTACAGTAAAACGATGGACTACTCCATCAACTGGAACCATGCCCAGGCCAGGGAGGCCAATCCAAACACGAGTTTCCGGGCCAGCGTAAGTCTCTCCAGCTCGTCGTATGACAGGAACCACACCAGGAGTGTGAACAGCGTGATGACCAATACCAAGCAGTCGAGTATCTCCTATGCCAAGCCCTGGCAAGGCAGCCCGTTCAACCTGAGTGCTTCACTGAACCATTCACAGAACAGCAATACCGGTGCAGTGAATATGACCCTGCCGAAGGTCTCTTTCAATATGAGCAATATCAACCCGTTCGAAAGGAGAAGGAAGGTTGGACCCAAAAAATGGTACGAGGATATCCAGCTCAGGTACACCAGTTTGCTGGAAAACCGGATCCGGACCACCGATTCCACCATCTTTACCAACCAGGTGTGGAGCGATATGGACAACGGTTTCAGGCACGAGATACCCCTTTCACTTAACATCAAACCTTTCCGCAAGGTAGCCGCACTGCAAAGCCTGACCATTACTCCCAATGTAAGCTACACAGGCAGGATCTATACAGGGTATACTGAAAAGTCCATCGTGGGCTACGAAGAGGTCGAAGAGGATGGACAGATCTATTATGACCCCATCGTGCTGGACACGATCTATAAGAACAGGCTGAATTATGCCCATGCCTACCTCCCGCGGGTGAGTGCGGGACTCTCCCCGAAAATATACGGGATGTTTAATTTCAC
>JARGFP010000022.1 GCA_029210585.1 Bacteroidales bacterium | reverse complement strand
CTATCAAAAATCAGAACTATGTCAAGGAACTTATATATTACGGCACTATGGCCGCTTAAAACTTTAACGAACTATTGATATGCAAAGTTGTTTGAAAAAAATAATAGATGTATTTTTAGCTTGAAAATCATAAAGGCAGGTTTATAAATTTCAGGGTAAAATGATTGAAAGAATTTATCAGGCAAAAATAGAAAAATCATTGGCGCATTTCCCGGTTGTTGGAATAGTAGGGCCTCGTCAATGCGGTAAGACTACACTTGTGAAGAAGTTAATGAAAAGTTCTTCAAGACAGTTTGTATACATCGATTGCGAACATCCCAGAGATCTGGCAAAACTATCTGATCCTGTTTTATTTCTGGAAAATAACATCGATAAGTGTGTGGTTATTGACGAGGTTCAAATGAAGCCGGAATTATTCCCGATTTTAAGGTCAATGATAGATATAAAGAGGGAACCCGGGCGTTATATTGTTTTAGGCTCGGCTTCGCCTGATTTAATCAGGGATTCATCTGAATCATTAGCCGGACGTATCTCCTACAAACAACTAAGTCCGTTTAATATACTTGAAATATCGAATAAGATTGGATTAAATGATCATTGGTACAGGGGAGGATTCCCGGATGCTTTGCTACAAGAAGATAATGAGGTACGAAACGAGTGGTTTGTCAATTTTATTAAGACTTATGTTGAGAGGGATTTGCCCTTTCTTGGGTTAGGCTTATCACCGAATGCAATATCAAGGTTTTGGAGGATGCTTGCTACTGTACATGGCAGTTTGTTGAATAAATCTAACCTCTCAAAATCATTGGAGATATCCTATCCGACCATTTCAAGGTACCTTGATTTTATGGAAGAAGCCTTTTTGATTACACAGCTATTGCCATATCATGTAAATCTGAAAAAACGGCTCGTAAAATCCCCAAAAATCTACATACGCGATTCCGGCATTTTGCATTACCAGCTAAGCATTCAAAATTTTGATGAATTACAAGGACATTTTATGCTTGGCGTATCATGGGAAGGCTATATCATTGAACAGATAAAACAAGTTTTGGGCACCGGAAATGAAATGTTTTTTTACCGTACCCACGAAGGCACAGAAATAGATCTGGTGATTACCAGAAACAACAAACCTCTTTTCGGGGTTGAAATTAAATATACATCATCACCCTCGGTTACCAAATCCATGAAAATTGCTATTGATGACCTTAAAACAGAAAAAAATTTTATTATCATTCCATCAACGGAACAGTTTTATTTAAGAAAAGATATCATTGTTTGTAGTTTAGAAACATTTTTAGATCAGTATATAAGGACTGTTTAAAAACTTCTTGTCCAGCTTTGAGGAGATTCCGGAACTATGTCTTGAACTGGCCATGAAAAACAATCCGGAGGTATTTAACAGAAAAGTACCACGGTTGAAGTCGGCACGCTCTGTTGACCTTGCGAAAAAGAACAGCAAGATGAAAGCAGACCTGAACGCCAGTTTCGGGTTAAACCAGCGCGGATCAGACCTGCCTTCAGCCTACAGAAATCCGTCCGACCAGGAGCTGGTGGTTGTTTCCTTGCGGATACCTATTCTTGATTAGAGTCTTTCGGAGTCGGAATATAAGCTTGCACAGATGCAGCAGGAAGTTGTGCATGCATCCATTGAGCAGGCGGAGGCAGATTTCAGGGAGACCATTCTGATCACGGCAGATGAGTTCAATCTGCAGAAGCAGTTTAGTTGTAGCGATAAAACAAAATATGATCAATTTGACATCGACTTATCACAATATGAAAGCATTGTTGATCTGCATCAGTATTCTGATTCTTTAAAAATTATGAAACTAGCAACAACTCAAAAAAGTCTAATTACTAATGTTAATATACTTAAAAACAGTATATTAACGTAACAATCATGTTGCTTTTTTCTTCTATATCTTATTAGTTTTCAACATTTAAGAGAACTACGAAACTTTAGTTAAGAATTAGATTTTCAATTACTCCGATATTTATGATAGTTAAATTCGAATTAAATCGAGAAATATTATAATTAATATGATTCCACGGCATCTTAAAGGGAATATTGAGAAATATCTATTCAAAAAAAGCACATCTATCTAAAACTTTCTCCAAAGCTTCTCCAAAACATAAATTTAAAGTGATTCATCCGGAAAATTTCCATGAGTTTGTAATGAATATATCATGATGATCGAAGGAGTTGTAGCTGAGCAATTGATTATTTCGACTGCATGCACTGATTAACCGGCTGCATCATGGGGCAGTCGATCACTCCCAGGTAAAAGTACGTCTAGATCACTTCCAGTTCCTTGCCTATCTTTTTAAAAGCAGCCACTGCTTTTTCAAGGTGTTCGCGGGTATGGGCGGCGGAGAGTTGTACGCGGATGCGAGCTTCGCCTTTCGGGACCACTGGGTAGTAGAAACCGATTACGTAGATTCCTTCAGCAAGCAGCTTTGAAGCAAAATCCTGTGACAGTTTGGCGTCATACAGCATCACGGCACAGATGGCGGATGCAGTGGGTTTGATATCGAAACCGGCAGCGGTCATCTCCTTCATGAAATAGTCTGTATTCTCATGCAGCTGGTCCTGCAGTTCCGTGGTTTCCGCCATCATGTCGAACATGCGGATTCCTGCTCCTACTGCGGTAGGTGGCAACGAATTTGAGAAAAGATAGGGGCGGGAGCGCTGACGGAGCATCTCGATGATCTCCTTCTTCCCCGTGGTGAAGCCGCCGATGGCACCGCCAAAGGCCTTGCCCAGGGTACCGGTGATGATGTCCACCTTGCCCCGGATATCGAACAATTCGGTCACGCCACGACCTGTCTTACCCACAACACCCGCCGAATGGCACTCGTCCACCATCACCATCGCATCGTATTTCTCCGCCAGTGCCACCATCTTGTCTACGGGTGCTACGTTGCCGTCCATGGAAAATACCCCGTCGGTGACGATGATCCGGAAGCGTTGTGCCTGTGCCGCTTTCAGCTGTTCCTCCAGGTCGGCCATATCGGCATTTTTGTACCTGTAGCGCTGCGCCTTGCAGAGCCGCACACCGTCGATGATCGATGCATGGTTCAGGCTGTCGGAAATAATGGCATCCTCTTCTGTAAGCAACGGTTCAAAGATTCCGCCGTTGGCGTCGAAACAGGCCGCATACAGGATGGTGTCCTCGGTGCCGAAGAATGCAGCGATCTTCTGTTCCAGGATTTTGTGGATATCCTGTGTTCCGCAGATGAAACGTACGGACGACATGCCAAAACCATGACTGTCCAGTGCATCCTTGGCGGCTTTCACCAGTTCAGTGTGGTTCGAAAGTCCCAGGTAATTGTTGGCGCAGAAATTCAGTACCTCTTCGCCGGTACTGATCGTGATCTCAGCGCCCTGGGGGGAGGTGATGATGCGTTCTTCCTTGTACAATCCTGCTTCCCGGATCTCTTTGATCTCTTTCTGCAGGTGTTCTTTGATCTTTCCGTACATGATGGTATTATTTTAATGATTTGTTTTTTTCCTGATCTCCTCCAGCATGATCCCGGTCATTTTTTCCAGGTCGTACTTTGTTTCATATCCCCAGTCCATGCGTGTCACGGTATCGTCCACGCTCTGCGGCCACGATTCGGCGATCTGTTGCCTGAAATCGGGGTTGTAGGAGATGGCGAAATCCGGTATATGTTTCCTGATTTCAGCAGTAATCTGCTCGGGTGTGGTACTGAATCCGCCCAGGTTGTAGCTGCTGTGGATGGTGAGTTTCGAACGTTCCGCCTCCATCAGGTCGATGGTCCCCTTGATAGCATCCGGCATGAAGAGCATGGGCAGGGCGGTTCCCTCCTGGAGGAACGAAGTATACCGTCCGTTCCGCACCGCTTCGTAATAGATCTCCACCGCGTAATCGGTGGTGCCACCGCCGGCTTCGGTTTTGTAGCTGATCAGCCCCGGGTAACGTACGCTCCGCACATCCACGCCGTATTTATTGTAATAGTAATCGCACCAGCGTTCCCCGGCGAGTTTGGAAATGCCATATACCGTAATGGGTTCCATCGTGGTCAGCTGCGGGGTGTTCACACGCGGGGTGGTCGGACCGAACACGGCGATGGAGCTGGGCCAGAACACCTTTTTCACATCCTCGACCATCCGTGCCACCTCCAGGATATTCATCAGGCTGTCCATGTTGATATTCCATGCCTGGATGGGCAGTTTTTCCGCGTTTCCGGAGAGAACGGCGGCCAGGTGGTAGATCTGTGTGATCTTGTTGCGGATCACGAAATGGATCAACTGCTTATCGTCCATCACATCCAGCACCTGGAACGGTCCCTCGTCGGCCACACCGGCCCTTGGGGTTTTGATGTCTGTTGCCCAGACGTTGCCGGTTCCGTATATTTTTCTCAGTTCAACAACCAGCTCTGAGCCGATCTGACCGGAGGCGCCGATCACCATAATTTTTTCCATACAATGCAATGTGATTTGTCCATTGCGAAATTAGGTGATTAGGGGATTCAAAAAAAATGATGTGGAACATAGAAATGAAAAGTTCCAGGTAGGTCGGGGAGGACAGAATTAAGGAAGATTGAGGCAGGATAACACTAACCGACTGATGTATCGTATAGCGTTCGTGAGCAGAATCGGGCGCTGCGCAGCGGTTAGAAATTCCAGCCGAAATGGATGTATCCCAGTACCCTGTTTTTCTGCGGACTATAGGAGACGGTGGCTGTCAGGGGTCCCAGGGGAGAAAAATATCCCAGGCTCAGGCTGGTTCCCAGGAGCACATTCCCGGTATCAAGCTCATCGATGTTCCAGATATCAAAATCATACAAGGCAGCCCCTGCCAGAGGGGTGAGGTAAAATCCTGACCAGGTGTTGATGTTCCATCCCAGTTCGGCAGTGATTACTGCAGGGGTGAGCACTCCGTATTCATCAATGCCGGGAAAGAGGATCTGGTCACGCAAAAATGAGGTTGTTCCACCCACGTTGAACATGTTTAGAAAACCCTGGGAGTAGTTGTAATTGTAGCCTGCCTGGAACCTTGTAAAAAATGACGAGTGATCACGAACCGGTTGATACAAGGCATAGAGGAACTTTAGCTGAAAAAAGTCATCGATCTCAATGTCCGTCTGTGATAATTGATTCACGTTTTCGTCTTCGCCGATGATGTTCAGGGAAGGTTTTTGATTCAGTATCCAGGAGGTTTCCAGTGAGAGATGTTGGCCCGAACGGGGAAATGCATGCCTGTCGAGCGTGTATTTATTAACACCGGCAAAAATTTCATTCGCTGAGTTTTTACCCTCCAGTGCGATATCTGTCAGAATGGTTGGCTGTAGTCGCTGAAAATAATAGGATGCTCCTGCAAAAAAATAGCTGTTTTTTCCTGCAGTCTGGTTAATGGAAGCATCCAGCCTGAAGAATCGTTTGTTATATGCGGCAACAGTAACAAAATTATCGTTGTAGGGAAAATCCAACTCATTGCCTTCGACTTTCAGGCTCATCCAGTTCTTCAGGTATTCGGAAGTGAAAAAATCAACTTTTACACGATAAGCAGGATTCCTGCCCAGATTAAAACTGAAGTCGCCATACAGGTTATGCAATAATAATTTTTTGGTAGAGATGCCGCCCATCAGTCCAATTCCCAGGAAATCATTGTAATGCAATCCCATCCTGAGCGCGTTCATCTGTTTTTCAAGGAAAGAGAAAACCAGTTGCTTTTTCCCGGGATCTGTGTCCGAAGGTTGATAGGTGTATGTGATTCTTTCAAAGTATCCCGTGGCATATAATCGCTGTATGAGCAGACTGATGTCCCCGGCAGTTGTTGTATCCTTAATGTATGCATCGGTAATGTTATCAAGGAAACGTTCCCTGATGTTTTTGAGGCCCTGGTAAGAGAGCTGATCAACTACGATATAATCTGCATTGCGCAGTTTGGAACCCGTCCCGGGGACCGCAGGATTTGTTGTTGCCAGCGCCTTCAATTCCGGTATAAATTTCCTGGCCATCTGTTTGCCTCTCTCAATGATATGCCTGGCATCAGTAAAATCCGAGATATCATAATCATCTATATCAGGCGCAATATAGAGATTGGTTTTTTTCCTGTTTCTTTCAAACGAGGATTCGTTTTTAAACATGCCCATCTGGTAAATGATATCAACCGGTGTTTTCAGTTCCTCAGCTTTTCTCAGTCCCTGGGACACATTGACGCCGATCACATATCCGGCCCCCATTTCTTTTACCACGTCCACAGGAAAATTATTTACAGCCCCCCCGTCCACCAGGTATTTCCCTTCTCTTTCCACTGCGGTAAAAACAGCCGGAATCGCCGTGCTGGCACGAAGCGCGCTTATCACATCTCCTGACGAGATCACCACCGGCTCACCGGTTTCAATATTGGTAGTTACACAGGCAAAAGGGGTAGGAAAGCGGGAGAAGTCCTCCGTTTCACGAAGGTGAAAAAACAACTCTTCCAGGGTACCCCATAGCTGCTGACCTTCAATTGCTCCGGTTCTCACAGCAAACCTCATCTTTTCAAACGGCAACTCCACCAGGTATTTCCCCGACGCGTAACGGTTACGGACATGTATATTTTTCAGTACGGGGTTGGAATCAAACACATTTGCCCAATCAATGGAAAGTGCGATTTTTTCGAGCTCACCGGCAGAATAACCGGCGGCATACAGCCCGCCAACGATGCTGCCCATGCTGGTTCCCGAAATATAGTTCACCTTTAACCCAAGGCTGTCAATTACGTGTAATACACCGATATGTGCAAATCCCTTGGCGCCGCCCCCGCTCAGTGTGAGACCGATTTTTCCTTTTACCGGGCCTTCCGCAAAAGCGGGAAACTGGGAAAGTAAAATGAGGGCTATAAAGGCCCATCGATTGGCAGGGAAAAATAATCCCCGATGAGCATATGAACAAATTGCAGGTATTTTACACATTGAATGTTAGATGGTTATTTTGCCCTTTGTGTATATGGGGTCAATCCTTATATCCCATTATGCCTTTGGTTGAAGGCTAATCAATACAAAGGTAATCTATTCGTGTGAATGTTAACTTATCAGGGGGCATTGTTTCGGGTATTAGCTCCATCATAATTTTTATGTACAGGCAGAGGATCAAAATGATCTGGGAAATCGTTATTTTTGTAAAAAGTACTGTTTTGGCAGAAATTATTTTCATTGTCGAGGAATCAGCTGAAGGAGGTTATGAGGCAAGGGCATTAGAAAATTCTATATTCACAGCAGGAGAGACTGTAGAGGAGTTAAAGGAGAACATAAAAGAGGCCATACGTTGCCATTTTGAAAAGGACCTATGCAAAGATTATCAGACTTCATTACATAAAAGAAGAGGTTATTGCCGCATGAAACCATCGCAATCCTGATTACGAGCTGCTAGTTGTAGCATATCAGTTATTACAGCATAGGCAAACAAACAGTCACATTTTTTTTCATATCTTGCATAATAATTGATTTCGAGATGAGAACAAACGAGATAATTAGAGAGATTAAAAGATTGCCAGTTTCCAAAAGAATTTATGTGGTTGAGAAGGCAATTCATTCAATTCGAATCCATGAGAATACAAAAGCTTTAAAAAATGCAGCCGATTCGTTGTATTCCGATTACAAAAATGATAATGAATTGACGGCATTTACCAACCTTGATTTTGTTGATTTTTATGAAGCAAAATGAAGTTTGGTTAATCAACCTTGATCCGACAATTGGAGTTTAAAACCCGCTCACTTCTTCCAGTTTCAACCGCTCCTTGAGTTTTTCTGATCCGTACCTGTGCAGCAGCCACTGGTAGACTGTGAAGGCCGGGACCAGCATGCCCAGCAGATAGAGGATCGAAAGACCCAATAGCAAAATATAGTTTCGGGAAATACCATTTCGTACAGGAATCACCCCTTTTCATCTTGAAATACCCCCCCCCTCATACAATAAGGCACATTTTACTTGACTCATATATGCGTTTTAGCGTATTTTTATTTAGCCATGTAACAAACCTTTAAAAGCATCTTGAAAACCTATACCTCTTTTTAGCAAACTATAAAACTATAAGCACCATGAAAAAACCAGCAATTTTCTTCATTTCTTTATCTCTTACTGTAATAATCTCTTCCACAGTTAATGCCCAGTACCTTTCTATCACTAACAATGAATAAACTTACAAGAGTAATTGGAACGCTTGGAGACTCAAAAACAAACACATTTGATATTATAAAATCTCAAAGATTCGATCAATATGAAGAATTTGAAGGAGAAGAAAAACTGGTGCCACTAGAACATTTGCCATTGATTTATATAGTAAACAATAGAAATAATTACAATAGGGAGGATTTCTATACAATAGGAAGTCCTGAATATGTGAATGAAATCAATTATTATGATAGTTTGCTTAATCTTGCTGAAGAATGTGGAGTATGTTCTTATTTAAATTCACATTGGTCTGCTAGCCCGAGTTTACGAGTTACAATATAGCAATTAAGTTAACCTTCTGATAAAGAATTGGTTAATTTATTCACTTCCTGCCCCCTAAATAATTGTTGATAAGATGTTAGCTTAAACCCTTTAAAATACTGGCTTTGCATTGATATATTTCGTAACATGCTCCCTAAATGATAAAAAAGAACTTGTTATGGCTTATATCACACGCAAGAAAATAAACGGGAAGACTTACTACTATGCCGAACACAGGGTCTGGAAAGGCGGTAAGTCCTGTAGGGAGTGGCAGAAATACCTTGGTGACATTGACAATATCATGGACGCCGTTGAAGGGAATCCACTCACACCTGATCATGCTGTTTTGTTTGAGTTAGGGGGTGTGGCATCATATCTTTCTTTGGCAAAAGAGATCCAGATGGTTGAAAAGATTGACCGCCTGCTCCCTAAAAGGAAGCAAGGACTCAGTATCGGGGAGTATTTGTTAATTGCAACCATAAACCGTGGTTTGGAAGCGGTAAGTAAACGGGGCATGTGGTCATGGTTCCAGAATACCGTATTGTTAAACCATTTCTCCGGCATTAAGAAAGAGCAGTTGACCTCGCAGCGTTTCTGGGATCATATGAACCTGATCCCGGAAGAGAAGATTACGCCTGTCTGGTTAGAGGTATTAAACAGTGCTCTGTCCTCCGCTCATATTGATCTTTCGAGTGTTGCTTTTGATGAAACAAATTTCTACACATTCATCAGCACGTTTAACCAACGTTGCAATATCCCTCAGCGGGGGAAGAACAAGCAGGGTCGATCTAATCTGCGACAGGTAAATTATGCGCTGTTTTGTTCAAAGGAGCATCATTTGCCGCTATATTTTGATGTGTACCAGGGCAACGTACATGATGCAACGAAGTTCAAAGAAATCCTTCCGGGCTTTCAGGCTGCTTTTAAGAACAAGCTCACCCCAGGGTCCACGATGACCATTGTATTTGATAAGGGAAATAACTCTCCGGAGGCAATAGACGAAATTGATCAGTCACCCTTCCACTTTGTAGGATCATTGAAGTTGAATGAATATCCCGAATTGACATCCATCTCCAATGCGGACCAGCGATTTGAATCGACCGGACACCCGCAACTGGAGAGCATGAAGGCTATACGTGTAGAGAAGGAGGTATATAGCGAACAAAGAACGGTGATCGTAACCTTTAATCAGCACCTGTACAATGATCAGATTAAGACATTGTATAATGATCTTGAAAAATGCCAGGAAAAACTCTCTGGACTGAGCCGCCGGTTGACAGACAGGGCTGAGGGCCTGATTACCCGGGGCAAGAAACCCACCAAAACATCTGTCGAGAAAAATGTAAAGGATATATTGAAACGGCAATATATGAAACAGCTGATCAGGGTGGACTATCAGGAAAAAAAATCCACCCCCCTGATAGAATACTCTCTGGACGGAGAAGAATTTGCAAAGCTGACTGATACCCTTCTGGGCAAGAAGATACTGTTCACCGATAATCACAATTGGAAAACAGAGGATATCATCCTGGCTTATCATGGTCAACACGTCATTGAGAACATATTCAAAGAGACCAAGGACTGCAAGACGGGGTGTTGGTGGCCGTTGAATCACTGGACTGACCAAAAGATAAAGGTTCACGGTCTCTATTGTACAATCACGCTGTTGATGAGGGCGCTGATGATCAAGAAGACCAGGGAAGAAAACATTAACCTGTCACTGGGCCGGATGCATGAATCACTGAAAGGAATCAAACAGGTGATCAATATTTATCCCAAGCAGAAAGGACAGGGAAATATGAAGGAGCGGAAAACTCAAACACTCACCAGGATGGACGAAGTCCAGGAGAAATTGTTTGACCTCTTTAAAATGAATGACTATATTGCAATTTAGGGGAATGAAGTGGCCTTTGTATATTGTTATTTATGAGTGTATTACGTTTGTATATTTAGATAACTCGTAAACTCGGGCTAGGTTATAGATATGAAAATGGAAATGAATATTTAATGGATAACATTATTAAAGCTGAGGACTAAATTGGAATTTACAGGTTTAAAACCCGCTCACTTCTCCGAGTTTCATCTTAGCTTTTAGCTTTTCGGAGCCGTACCGGTGCAACAGCCATTGGTAGATGGTGAAGGCCGGGAGCAGCATGCCGAGGAGGTAGATGAAGTCCTCTACAGGGATGGTGGTGATCCTGAGGGCGAGGTTCTCGGTGTTGTCGTACCAGACCACGGGAATGCGGGTGAGGTAGCCGTTGACGATGATAAATGGTATAAAGGAGACCAGGTAGGTGAGCAGGAACCCGGAGAACCAGGTTTTCCATGTTTTCAGCACCAGCTGCAGCGCCAGGAACGGCAGTACAAAAGCGATGGTGGTGAAGGTGTATGTTTTTTCCCATACAAAAGGAAGCGCGATGGTTCCGGCCACCAGGAGGGTCCAGGTCACATATTTCGCAAACAGGGGGAAATAGAATTTCTTTACAAAGTACCGCAGTACCTCGTGCAGGAAGAAAACGCAGTAGGGAATGACCAGGAAAAAGAGCCATTCCTCGATGGGCAGACCGAGCAGGTAGAAGTCCCTGGTATAGTTGTGGTTGAATCCCCAGATCCCGGCCTTCGTGAAGAAGACATCCCAGATAATGAACAGGGTTCCCGAAAACCAGATCCCGGGGAAGATGAATTTCACCTTCCGGAACATGAACACCCGCTTTTCGAAACTTTGCGCCAGCGGGTAGAGCAGCGATAGTCCAAGCAGCAGGAAATAGGTCCAGGTTGTATCCATTTTGTGTAATAATTAAGTGACTATTTTGCCCCCTTTTTAATATTTTTTTGTGACTGCGTTGCCCTGTTTTTTTACTGTCATATTCTCACGTTTGTCATTTTTTCAACCTGGCACTTCTTAAGCATTATCTTCAGGCTTCTTTCTCTCCATTGCGTCAGGCTGGGTGGATTTTCCCATGCAAAAAGATTTTTTTCTCACTTCAATCCCAGTTTGACCTCAATGGCACAGCGGACCAGGATCATTATCTTTCGGAAATTTGCGATCCGGTAACGCTTCTGGAAAATATTGGAGGCATCCGTTTTACGGATTTTCTCAAAGAGTTTCAGGTAATAGGTATACGACACCAGCACGCCAAGTTTCGAAGCACGATTAAGTTGCTTCACCCCTTCATAGGCTTCGTCAAAGTCTTTCTTGATATCGTCCTCGATGATCTTCTTGGTCGCATTGGTAAAACTGTGCATGTCGACCCCCGGGAAATAAAACCTCTCGCGTTCTTCGTAATCAGAGTGGATATCGCGCAGGAAATTGATTTTCTGGAAGGCTTCACCCAGCTTGCGTGCCGGCTGGATCAGCGCATTGTAGGCTTCGTCCTGGTCCTTGTAGAACACCCGCAGGCACATCAGCCCGACCACTTCGGCAGAGCCGTACACGTATTTCTGAAATTCTTCCGGGGTGTACTCCTTTTGCGTCAGGTCCATCTCCATACTTTCCAGGAAGGCCTCGATCAGCTGGTGGTCGATGTTGTATTCATTCACAACCCACTGGAAACTGTGCAATATTGGATTGGTACTCATTCCGTCCACGATCGCCTGGTAGGTGTCGCGGCGGAATTCTGCAAGCTTACGTTCCTTGTCCTGGTCGTGGAAGGTATCGACGATTTCATCCGCCACCCGCACAAACCCATATATGGCGTAGATAGGCAGCCGGTATTCCTTTTTCAGCAGGCCCACCCCCAATGAAAACGAGGTACTGTAGTTTTTCGTTGTCAGCCTGCTGAGATGCAGTGAATTATGCGTGTACAGGTCCATGTTCCTTGATGATTCTTTCGGTTACAAGTCTGGAACTAATTACGGTCATCGGCAACCCGGTACCCGGAATGGTCGAAGCGCCCACATAATATACATTGCCGAATACCTCGTCGTTGTTCTTCGGCCTGAAGTACCCGATCTGGTTCAGGTCATGCGCCAGTCCGAGTCCGCTGCCCTTGTACAGGTTGAATGCATCCCGCCAGTCGACCGGGTCATAGATGGTGCTGGTGACCAGGTTTTTCTTGATGTCGAATCCCGTCCGCTCCGACAGGTCGGTCATGATATCATCGGCCAGCTTCTCCCGGTCGCTCCAGTCGGGCTTGTTCCGCAAATCGGGCACCGGGCAGAGGATGAACAGGTTCTCATGTCCCTTGGGCGCCATCTCCTCGTTGAACTTGGAATTGACATTCACATAGTAATAGGGCCTGTCAAGGTTGACACTGTTCTTGAAGATCTTGTTGGCATACTCCTCGAAGTTATCTCCAAGGAAATAATTGTGGTGTTCGAGGTTATCGATCTTTCCCTTCACTCCCAGGTACATGGTAAAGGGAGCCAGGGTCCATTTCATTTTATCCAGCTTCTCTTCCGTATATTTTGGGCGGTCGAAAATGTAGTGCCTGAAAGAGGCTGCATCACTGTTGATAACATACGTGTCGGCTGTCCACTTCTTACCTTCAGCATCAATAAGTGCTGATACCTGTCCGTTGTTCTGTTCATATCCTGTTATTTCTGTGTTGTAATGTATCGTAATATTCATTTTCTCCATCTCCTCCAGGAGCCCTTCCACGATCCTGTACATGCCGCCCCGCACATTGTGGTAGCCATCGTGCACCAGTTCGGTGTAGGTCAGGAGGGTATATATGGCGGGAGTGTCGTACGGTGTGGCGCCTAAAAAGAACGCCACCAGGGAGAAGATCTGTTTGACCTGCTCCGAGGTAAAATGCCGGTCCAGTTCCTTCCAGACGGTGCGGATCATTTTCGGAGCATGGTGCACGGGCACCCTTGCCAGTGTAAGCAGGTACTGCATCATGCTGTTGTAATTCTTCTTGATCACCAGCTCCTCGGTGGAATGGAAAAACTGTCCTGCCGAATGCAGCAGTTTCTCCATGTTTTTCTTAAAATCCGGCTCGATCTCTTTGAATTCTTCCGCCAGCCTGTCGAGGTCCTTGTATATGGTATACTTCCGTTCATCGTTCCTGATGTTGACCGTATACAGGGGGTCCAGTTCCACGAATTCGAACGGGGCCTTGATACCGATATCTTTAAAGAAGTTATCAAATTCGTAGGTCATGCTGAAGAAGGAAGGGCCAAGATCCCATGTGAATCCATCCTTTTTCAGCTGGTTCAGTCTTCCGCCGGCCTGGTGGTACTTTTCCACCATTTCGACCTTATATCCGGCATGGGCCAGTCGCATGGCGGTGGTCAGTCCGCCTAATCCTGTTCCGACAATGAGGGCTTTACGTTCCACTTTGGTTTTGTTAAATTTTTGTTCAGTAAATGAAAGCAAAAGTTAAACAATAATTTTGATAAATTGTTTAACTTGCTGTAATGAAATTAAAAATTTCTGTCATAGGTGCCGGGATCGGCGGACTTGCCACGGCGATCAGGATGGCCTTAAAGGGGCATGAGGTCACTGTTTTTGAACAATCGGCGGTGCCCGGGGGCAAGATGGGGGAGCTCCGGTGGAAAAACTACCGCTGGGATGCCGGTCCTTCGCTTTTTACATTGCCCGATCTGATGGAGGAGCTCTATATGCTGGCCGAAGAAGAGATGAAGGTCTCGGTGCGCTATACCCAGCTGGAGGTGATCACGAAATATTTTTACGAAGACGGGCTGGTGCTGAATGCTTACGGGGACCCGGAGGCGTTTGTGAAGGAGGCCGCGGAGAAGACCAGTGAAAACCCTGGTCGTATCCGGCGGTTTCTGAGGAAGGCCCGGGCCATGTATAGTCTGACCCGGGATGTGTTTATTTTTGGTGATTTCAGTTCACCGCGGACATTTGTCTCCAGAAAATTCCTGCGTTCGGCAATGCAGATTTACAGGCTGGAGGTATTGTCCACCATGCATGGTGCCAACAGGCGCAGGTTCAGGTCTGACCACCTGGTGCAGCTGTTCGACAGGTACGCCACTTATAACGGCAGCAATCCATACAAGGCGCCCGGCACCCTGAATGTGATCTCCCACCTGGAACATAACCTGGGGGCCTATTTCCCGGAGAAGGGGATGCACACCCTTGCCATTGAATTGCAACAACTGGCGGAGCGCGTGGGGGTGAAGTTTGAATTCAACGCACCCGTGGAGCGGATCGTGCACCAGGACAAGCGAATCCGTGGCGTGCAGGTGAACGGGGAAACACGCAGCGCCGATTTGGTTGTCAGCGATGTGGATATCTACTACCTGTACAGGGACCTGTTGCCTGATGTGCCCTTCCCGGAAAAGTATTTCAAGCCGGAGCGCTCCACCTCAGCCATGATCTTCTACTGGGCGATGGACCGGCAGTTCCCGGAACTGGAGCTGCACAACCTCTTTTTCAGCAGGGACTACCGCGGGGAGTTCGGTCACCTGTTTGATACGAAGACCATCACCGACGATCCGACCACTTATTTGTTCATCAGCTCAAAGATCGTGAAAAGCGATGCGCCGGAGGGCGGAGAGAACTGGTTCGTGATGATCAATGTCCCGGAGAATACCGGGCAGGACTGGGATGCGGCGATTGTTGCGGTGCGGAAAAACATCATCGCCAAGATCAGCCGGATCCTGGAAACGGATGTGGCACCGCATATCCTTCATGAAACCGTTCGTGATCCGCGGAATATAGAAGAGGAAACATTCTCCTTCAGGGGGAGCCTGTACGGGAACAGCAGCAACAGCAGCATGGCGGCATTCAGCCGTCATCCCAACCACAGGAAGGATTTCCACGGTTTGTATTTTGTCGGGGGAAGCGTACATCCGGGGGGAGGGATCCCGCTCTGCCTGGCTTCGGCAAAAATTGTCGACGGGCTTATTGACAAAAAATATGGGTAATTCTCTTACAGCTGCTGGTGATACGGTAATCGCAACAATGCCAATGCTGGCCGGTTACATTGAATGATGATGCAGATATAAAAATGGAAACCTTATTAAAGGAAGCAGATAATTTCGTTGTATAATGACAAAAGGATACAAGCCGGGCCCCGGCGATGTGCTCAGCGAAGCAAATTTTTAACGAAGTATGAAAGATATATTTAACAGAATACGGAACTTCAACCTGGCCCCGGCGAGGTGTTCAGCGAAGTAAAATTTTAACGAAGTATGAAGGACATATTTAACAGAATACGGAACTTCAACCTGGCCCCCTGGCTGGTGATCTTTTACAGTGTAGGGGTAGCCGGAATGATCATACCGCAGACGCGCGAGCTGTTCAAGGCGATGGTGCCGCTGAACCTGCTGCTGAATGTGATGCTGCTGCTGATTTACCATGGCAGGCTGGATATGCGGTTTGCATGGAAGGCGCTGGTGATTTACAGTGGTGGGTTCATCGTGGAGATCGCGGGGGTGAATACCGGGTTGATTTTTGGCAGTTACGAATACGGACCGACCCTGGGACCGCAACTTTTTCATACACCGCTGATCATTGGTGTCAACTGGCTGATGCTGGTTTACGCCAGCCTGGTGATCACCTCGCGGTTCATTGAAAAGCGGTATTTCAGGGTACTGGTCGCCGCGGTGCTGATGGTGGTATACGATTTTGCGCTTGAGCCGGCAGCGATCGATCTCGATATGTGGGACTGGGGCGGACCCGTGCCGATGCAGAATTACATTGCCTGGCTGGTGATTTCCCTTGTGCTCGTGTGGTTCGCCGATCGCACCGGTTTTGTGAACAGGGAGAACAAAATTGCTGCTCCGCTGTTTTTCGTACAGCTGGGATTCTTTATTTTACTAGATATATGGATGTACGCAAAAGTAATATGGGGCTTCTGATCGCGCTGACCATCATGGTGCTTTGGACGGTCCATTTGATATATGTGCTGCTGAACGTGGAAGTAGCGTGGGACAATCCATGGATGTATGTCCATATGCTGCTCCAGGCGTACCTGTATACCGGTTTGTTCATCACCGGGCATGATGCCATGCACCAGCTGGTTTCGCCCAACAGGAAGGTCAACGACGCGGTTGGTTATGCGGCGGTGTTCATGTTCGCGGGAATGTCGTACCGCCGGCTGATCAAAAACCACTGGGACCACCACAAGTATCCCGGCACGGAGAAGGATCCTGATTTCAATGTGAAGTCGCAGAATTTCTGGGCCTGGTGGTTCAAGTTCATGGTGCGGTATACCACGATCTGGCAGATCATCGCCATGGCGATCATTTTCAATGTGCTCAGCCGGGTGGCAGGGGTCGGTGTCCCGGCACTGCTGGTGCTGTGGATCATCCCGGCATTCCTGAGCACCTTCCAGCTCTTTTATTTTGGCACTTTCCTGCCCCACCGGCGACCGCACACCGAAGAAATGGGCAATCACCGTGCCCGCACCCTGAAGAAAAACCACCTCTGGGCGATGTTGTCGTGTTACTTTTTCGGGTACCACTACGAACACCATGCCTCTCCCGGCACGCCCTGGTGGCAATTGTACAGGATGAAGCAGCCTGCTACGGCAACCCACGAACATTAAAACGCTTCGCTTATGATTATCATTATGCCTGTGATCATTGCGTCGTCCTGTTCAATTTCTTAATAAATTATCATTATGGCCACTATGCCTTTCGCAAAAGATACATTTACTTAATTATCACCGGGGACTAAACTATTACAGCAATGATCATCAAAGCCCGTCACCACTGGTTCTACTATCCTTTTTTTAAAGGTTACTCCAGGTTCATGACCCGGCTGGATTTCAGGAAGGTAAATTATCATGCTGAATGGACGAAAGCACCCGCTAACGAAACACCGCTTCCTGTGTTCATGATCGGTAATCATTTTTCGTGGTGGGACGGGTTTATCGCGCTGAATATCAACCAGCGGTTTTTCAGAAAAAAATTTCATATTATGATGCTCGAGGAGCAGCTCAGGGACCGGATGTTCCTGAACAAGTCGGGGGCTTACAGCCTCGCCAAGGGTCAGCGCAGCATGGTGGAGACCTTTGCCTATACCCGGGAGTTGCTGAGTGATCCCGGGAACCTGGTGGTGATGTATCCCCAGGGTAAAATTTTCAGCATGCACGACCAGCCCTATGTGTTTGAAAAGGGGTGGTACAGGATCATCGAGCGGATGGAGCAGCCGGTGCAGATGGTTTTTTATTATGCGCTTGTGGATTATTATTCGCACCGGAAGCCGACATTGAATATTTACGTGTACGCACACGATTATCCTTCCGGGGGTGCGGACAGGGTTGAGGCAGCATTTAACGAACGGTTCAGGGATGCGTTGGCGATACAACGGTCCCAACTGGATGACGGGGGTCATGCGGGGGAGGAAGCCGGCAAATAGTAAGACAGTGAGGACCATGGATGCTGAAGTTGTACTGGTAGGATTGTTGTATAGGGAAATACTATTTAACAAGTATCAGGTAACAGGAAAAATGGAGAGTTTTTTGTGTGTTGGAAAATAAAAGAGGTAAGCGCTGGATATAAATTATGTTGCTCAGTTTTCCCGGAACCATATTAAACTAAAAGCAATAAGATGTCAGGATTAGCCATTGCTGCATTTGTCATTTTGCTGGTCAGGTTGCTGATCGTGTTGATCAACATGTACCACCGGCAGTGGCTTAAGGAGGTTGACCTGTCCGGCGAACCGCTGGTCAGCGTGCTGATCCCGGCCCGCAACGAGGAGCTGAACCTGCCGTTGATTTTGGCCGATCTTGAGACGCATGATTACCGTAACATAGAGGTGGTCGTATATGATGATTTATCGGAGGATGGCACGCTGGCCATTGCCCGCTCCTTTGCGGATCGTGACAGCCGGTTCAGCGTGCTTGAAGGCCTGGAGCTTCCTGCGGGGTGGCTGGGCAAGAACCACGCATGTCACCGGCTGTCGCTGCAGGCGCGTGGGGATTACCTGCTTTTCCTTGATGCCGATGTACGGATTCGGCATGGGTTGATCAGGCGCTCCCTCGGGCACATGATGCAATATGATCTCTTGCTGCTGTCTCTCTTTCCCCGGCAGAAGATGCATACCCTGGGTGAGCTGCTTACCGTTCCCGCGATGAACCTGATATTGCTGAGCCTGCTTCCCATGCGGCTGATCCGGCTCAGTCACCGCCCATCGCTCGCCGCAGCCAACGGTCAGTTTATGCTCTTTGAGGCGAACACCTACCGCGCGCAGCGGTATCATGAGCGGGTGCGTGAGCTGAACGTGGAGGACATGGCGATCATCAAACTCATGAAAGTGCAGCGGCTGAAGGTGCACACGATGCTGAGTTCCGGGGAGGTGGAATGCAGGATGTACAGGGGGTATAGTGAGGCGATCGGCGGGATGACCCGCAGTGTGTTTGCCTTTTTCGGTGGCAGCGGCCTGGTACTTTTGCTGTTTACGGTGTTTACCACATTCGGGTTTCTGTTTGTATGGCTGGGTTTGTCGTTGCAGTGGATGGTATTGTACCTAACGCTTACCTGGCTGATGCGGATGCTTGTGGCGGCCATGAGCAGGCAGCCGCTTTTCTGGAACGTGGTGTTGCAGCCGGTGCAGCAGGCAAGCTTCGTGGTGCTGGTGGCGGAAGCCTTCAGGCGGCGGTTCAGGGCACGCAACATCTGGAAAGGCAGGGAGATAAAATTTTGCGGGTAATGAACCAATGCGAAGTAGCTTGTATTGTCAATGCATACTGTTCTTTTATAGTGCTACATATCAAGTATTTAAAAATATGAGAAATCTGGCTGTATACCTGTTGTTGCTTGTCTGGATCCCGGGAGTTGCCCAGGGATTCGAGGAGCGGATCTACGGGGCGTATATTTCAGGAGAAATGGGCGACTGGCACCGGGCGATGGAAGAGATGGAGCAGGTATGGGAATCAACCGGGAGTCATGAGCTGCTGTACGACCTGGTGGTGGCGCAGTACGGGTATATTGCCTGGCTGATCTCGCAGAAGGAGGAGAAGGAGGCACGGGAATATGTTAAGCAGGCGGAAGAATACCTGGAGATTATTCTGGACCGCTCGCCCGAAAATGCCAGGGCACATGCAATGCTGGGGGCCATATACGGTTACAAGGTTGGATTGAACGCATACAAGGCGGTGGTGTTTGGCGGGAAGGCATTTTCAGAAAACAAACTGGCCCTTGAACTGGATCCCGCCGATCCGCAGGTATGGATGGAGAAAGGGAACATAGAATTCTACAAGCCGGCGATTTTTGGCGGCAGCAGTACGGAGGCGGCGAAGATCTACGCGAAGTCGGTGAAGCTTTACGAGGCAGACAGGCAGGGGTTGAAGCATAACTGGCTTTACCTGAATACGCTGAGAAGCCTGGCAGATGCCTGTATCGCATCGGGGATGTACCGGGAAGCGAACGAGGTATACCAGAAAATGCTGCGGGTAGAGCCGCGGCTGAAATGGATGCGGGAAGAGGTGTACCCCACGTTTTTGAAGAAGTACCAGGGAAAATTCTGAAGGAGTTGCATCTGAAAACTTGAATACTATTTTCAATCCAGCAGGGAAAGGAATAGTAGAAGAATGGGAACATAACATCTGTTGATTAATCCTTATCTTTGCAGCAAACAATGATGGTATATGAGTAAAGTACGTGTACGTTTTGCACCGAGTCCCACGGGACCGCTGCATATCGGAGGCCTGAGAACAGCGTTGTTCAATTACCTGTTTGCCAGGAAACATGGAGGAACATTCATCCTGCGTATCGAGGATACCGACCAGGCGCGGTACGTGGCCGAGGCGGAAAATTACATTCTTGCGTCGCTGGAGTGGTGCGGCATCGGTCCCGACGAGGGTGTGGGTGCCGGGGGAGACATGGGCCCTTACCGGCAGTCGGAGCGAAAAGAGCGGTATGCTGAATATGCCGACCGGCTGGTGCGCTCCGGACATGCGTATCTTGCATTTGATACACCGGAAGAACTGGACCAGCAACGAAGTGCGGCCGAAGCTGAAAAGCAGACCTTTACCTATGATGCCACCACGCGTAACGGCATGAATAACTCCCTGACGATGGACGGGGCAAAAGTGCAGCAGCTGGTTGAATCAGGTACGCCCTACGTGGTAAGGTTTAAGTTCCCTCCCAATGAAGAGATTGTAATGCAGGATATTGTCCGCGGGGAAGTACGCGTGGAGAGCCGGACGCTGGACGACAAGATCCTGTTCAAGTCGGACGGCATGCCCACCTACCACCTGGCCAACGTGGTGGATGACCATGAAATGGAGATCACCCATGTGATACGTGGAGAGGAATGGCTCCCATCCCTGCCGCTGCATGTATCGCTGTACAAGGCATTCGGGTGGACAGACAGCATGCCGCAGTTTGCCCACCTGCCGCTGATCCTCAAGCCGGATGGCAAAGGGAAGCTCAGCAAGCGCGACGGGGACAAGGGTGGTTTCCCGGTCTTTCCGCTGGAATGGAAAGATCCGAAGACGGGCGAGGTATCATCGGGCTACCGCGAGGAAGGGTATTTTCCCGAAGCCTGTATCAATATCCTGGCATTTTTGGGGTGGAACCCCGGGACGGAAAAGGAATTGTACAGCCTGGAAGAGCTGCCCCATGACTTTGATCTGCAGAAAGTAGGGAAAGCGGGGGCGAAATTTGATCATGACAAGGCCCGCTGGTTCAACCACCAGTACCTGCAGCAGGCGCCAGGGGAAGAACTTGCCACATCCTTTGAAAAGGTCCTTGCTGAGAAAGGAGTACAGGCTTCCCCGGAAATGGTGTTGGAAGTGGTACAGCTTGTGAGGGAGCGGGCAGATTTTGTTTCAGACCTCTGGGAGCAGTCATCGTTTTTCTTCCGGGCCCCGGAATCCTACGATGAGAAAGTGGTAAAAAAACGCTGGAAGGAATCGACCCCGGAATTGATGCGTGCGCTGTCGGACCTGCTGCAGCATATTGACCCTTTTACAGCTGAGCATATTGAGCGCGAAGTAAAGGCAGAAATCGAAGCCCGCGAATGGGGCATGGGTGCGGTGATGAATGCCTGGCGGCTCCTGCTCGTGGGCGCCGCCCAAGGGCCATCGTTGTTTCATATTGCGGAAATCCTGGGAAAAGAAGAAGTGCTGAAGCGGATTGAAACCGGCATCAACCGGTTGTCGTAGCGTGAATCCTGAACAGGGACAACATATCAATCCATTGTCGTAGCATGTATCCTGAACAGGGACAACATATCAATCCATTGTCGTAACGTGTATCCTGAACTGGAACAACATATCAACATCCATGCGCACAGGGGCGCTGTTTCCGGTGAGGAATGGGTATTGCAGAACCTGTCTGTCCGCTCCTATCCCCCCGATGAAGCGGATCCGGATGCCGCCTGGTCCGTCGGACTGCATCCCTGGGACATCGAAAAGGCAGGTGTGGACCAGGCACTGAAAAAGGTGCAGCTGGCCACAGAAAACTGCCAGGTGCTGGCCGTCGGGGAGGCTGGACTGGATGCAACCATCCAAACACCAATGGACCTGCAGGAAAAGGTCTTCCGTGCACAGGTGGAGATTGCAGAAATGGCTGACCTGCCGGTGGTCATTCACGCAGTAAAGAGCTACCAGGAGCTGATCGGGTTTGCAAAGGCGTACCAGCCTGCCGTTCCCATGATCATCCATGGATTCAGGGGAGGTGCACAGCTGGCAGGGGACCTGCTGAAATTCGGTTTTTTGCTTTCCTTCGGGGAAGCTTTGCTGAAGTCGGCGAAAGTGGCAGCAGCCTTCCGGGAGGTGCCAGACGGGAAATTTTTCTTAGAGACCGACGAGTCGGATGTTGATATCGCCAGGCTGTATGAGCGTGCAGCACACCTCCGGTCGGTCAGCCTCCAGGCACTGCGCACGGAGCAGCACTGGTTATTCAGGAAAATCTTTAACAGGGAATAAATGAAGGGGACGCCACGGGATACTTATTTAACGTGCTTAAATGATGGAGGCTTCAGGGGAAAGTATATTATAAGAAAGAGATGATGGGCGCTTCATGAGAGAGTATATCAGTTGAAAGTATATCAGAGGGAATAAATGAAGGGCGCTTCAACGGGAACTATTTCAAAGTGCAAAAATGACGGAAGTTTTCGAAATTCTCAGCAGATTATAAATGAAGAAGGCTATTGTTGAAAATATTACAAAGGTTAATGATGACAGCAGCAGCAGGAACCAATAACAGCTCCGCCGGATTCCCGGAATGGATGTCGCGCACGGTGCAGCTGATCGGGGAAGAAAAGGCCGGGCTGATCCGTGATACCCATGTGCTGGTGGCAGGAATGGGCGGTGTGGGGTCAATGGCCGCAGAGATGCTGGCCAGGGCCGGGATCGGGAAGTTGACCCTGATCGACAATGACATTGTGCAACCCACCAATATCAACCGGCAGCTGCCGGCGTTGCATTCCACCCTGGGTAACCAGAAGGTAAAGATCATGGAAGAGCGGCTGAAGGACATCAATCCGGAAATCGGGGTCAGGACCATGCAGACCTATATCAATGAAGATACGATGGACGGGATTTTGGCCATCCCGTATGACTTTGTCGTGGATGCCATCGATACGCTGATGCCCAAGATCCAGTTCATCGAGACGGTCTACAAGCGGGGAATTCCACTGGCCAGCTCCATGGGTTCGGGTGGGAAGACAGATCCCACCAGGATCGGTATCACTGATTTTGGAACAACCTACAATTGCAGGCTTGCCTACCTGTTGCGGAAGAAGCTGAGAAAACGGGGGGTGTCGGAAGGATTCAGGGTTGTTTTCTCCACGGAGCAGACAGACAGGGAGCGGTTGGTTGCCGCCGGGGATGAACCCAATAAAAAGTCGATCCCGGGTACGATTTCCTACATTCCGGCTATTTTTGGCTGCATGCTCGCATCCATTGTTATTGAGGGACTTACAGTAGGAGCGGCTAATGACAAGGATTAGGCAGGGATTAAACCGGGGCCGTACCAGGTCCAGGCAGGGGTCAGAAAATCCACTGAAAATGCAACTTTAGGACGTATCTGCCCGTTTAATAGATGAAATTTTAACGCACAACCAAAACAATTAATTATGAAAAAAATTGCATTTATTTCCATAGCAGTGCTCTTCTTATCGTTATCGGCACAGGCACAATTGTTCCAGTTTGGGATCAAGGGTGGTATCAATTTTTCAACCCTCCAGATGGATGATATCAAAGGGATCAGCGACGGTTCCCAGGTGTATGACCTGGTGACAGGTGAATCTGTTACCGGGTACCAGGTAGGTTTAATGAGCCGGGTGAATGTGGCCATGTTCTTCGTTCAGCCGGAATTGTACTTTAACACTACTGGCGGAATGGTTGAACAGGTGGTGCAGAACGGTGCAAATGAACTCCTTGAGGTGAAGTTCAACCGGATTGATATTCCCTTGCTTGTGGGTGTGAAAGTTGGACCTGCAAGGATCAACGCAGGTCCGGTGGGTTCTGCGATGATCAATTCTGTAAATGAGCTCAAGTCCATTTCCCAGGACCTGGAGACACTTACCGGCGGACTTACCTGGGGGTACCAGGCCGGGGTGGGCATCGACCTGTTCAAGAAGCTGGCCATCGACCTGCGTTATGAAGGCTCCCTTTCCAAATACGGGGATTCATTTACTGTAAATGGAGCCGACTATGCTTTGGATGCCCGTCCCACGCAGGTGATCTTCACAGTGGGATACTGGTTCTGACCGGAATGATGCTCCCGGTTGTACGGGAATGAATGGTATGACGGAACCTCCGGGGCAATTGTTCCGGGGGTTTATGCATGATAGTGGGGTGGGACGTTCCGCTGCGTAGCTCAGGACAAATCAGTCTGCAGCATCAGGCAGTGTTGCAAGTATGTTTCAGAGATCTTACGCTTGCATCAGAAAGTGTAACAAGTCGTCTCCTGCAGGAGCGCAAATGGTCACACTGTTACGCCAGCCAGTGTTTTTCGCTGGTGGTGTGGTCGAGGAGTTTAATATGCAGCAGCGTGGCGATTTTCAGACCCTCTTGGAGCATGGCACGGCGGTTGCCATAGGTGAGGGGAATATAGCGTTCGCGGGTATTGACCACCAGGTTGATCTTGTAGGTCCGTGAGGCGCGTCCGGTCTGTGGTACGATTATGGGCAGGGGCATCGTTCGTTTTCCACTCAGCATTACCCTTACAACGGTAACATACATTGGATCTTGGATGGGTTGCCATTGCCCGATACATACCCACATGAAACGGTCGTATTTCCTGATACGCATTTTTTCCGGATCGATATTGAATCCCGTATAGGATACGGCCGTCAGGGCACCGGGGAGTCCAAAGATTGCGGCTTCAGTATACATACCTGAAAAGATGAATATGATTCCGAGCAGCAACAGGAACCAAGATAAAAGCCTCACATTGAACTTTTCGTAGGTATACATATTGCAATATAATGGATTCTTGCAGGAAAAACTGCTATTTTGCAGAAAATGATTGGCCATGAAACACCCTTCGGACCTGATCATACAAAAGATCGGGCAGTTAAAAGGGGACAGTCCGGAGATTCTCTGCGGAGATTTCAACCTGCCCCCTGCATCTGACCCCAAAGTGAAAATCGCTGCTTATCTTAATGATGCATACCGTGCGACTGGCGGTAGCCGCTTCTAGTTATTTTTGTTCCACGTATCCCTTAAAGGTACCGTTCGGTTGAATACCAGTGTACCCGGTTTGCTGTCGGGGTCCAGGTTGAAATAGCCGATCCGCTGGAACTGGAAATGGTCCAGCGGCTTTGCCTCGGCGAGACCCGGCTCCACGTATCCTTTAACCACTTGCAGCGAATCGGGATTGAGGAATTCCATGAAGTCGCGTTCCTTGTGCCCGTCGGGTTCAGGATCCGAGAACAGCCTGTCGTAGAGCCTGACCTCGGCTTCGAGGGCATGGCCGGCGCTCACCCAGTGGAGGGTTCCCTTTACCTTCTTTCCCGAGGTGTCGGCGCCGCTTTTGGTTGTTTCATCGTAGGTGCAGTAAAGCTCCGTGATGTTGCCCTGGTCATCTTTTTTGTAGTCGTCGCACCTGATCACGTAGGCTGATTTCAGCCGTACCTCCATACCGGGACCCAGCCGGAAAAATTTCTTTGGCGGATCTTCCATGAAATCGGAGCGCTCGATATACAGTTCCCTGCTGAAGGGGATCGTCCGGGAGCCCATGGCTTCGTCCTCCGGGTTATTGATTGTCTCCAGCTCCTCGGTTTTATCTTCAGGATAGTTGGTGATGATCACCTTCAGGGGATCGAGCACGGCCATTACGCGTGGGGCCTTTTTGTTGAGGTCCTCGCGTACGGCAAATTCAAGCAGAGAAAAATCGTTGAGGGCCTCTACCTTGGTGTAGCCGATGCTGTTGATGAAGTTCTTGATGGATACGGGGGTATAGCCCCTTCGTCTGAGGCCGCTCAGTGTCGGCATCCGGGGATCGTTCCAGCCGCTGACCACACCCTGTTGTACCATCTGGAGCAGTTTGCGCTTGCTCATGACCGTATAGGTGATGTTGAGCCTGTTGAATTCGATCTGCCTGGGTTTGTAATCGTCTGTGGCCAGCCGGTCGATGAACCAGTTGTAGAGGGGACGGTGGACCTCGAATTCCAGCGTGCAGAGGGAGTGGGTCACCCCTTCGAAGTAGTCGCTTTGTCCGTGTGCAAAATCGTACATCGGGTAGACCTTCCATTGTGTCCCGGTACGGTGGTGGGGATGGTTGATGATCCTGTAGATCACCGGGTCGCGCATGTGCATGTTGGGGGAGGCCATGTCGATTTTTGCACGCAGTACCCTGGCGCCTTCCGGGAACGCACCCTTGTTCATCTGTTCGAACAAGTCCAGGTTTTCGGCTACCGGGCGGTTCCTGAAGGGGCTTTCTTTTCCGGGCACATTCGGGGTACCTTTCTGGTCTGCAATTTCCTGCGATGACTGGTCATCGACGTAGGCCAGTCCCTTCTTGATCATGTCGACGGCAAAATCGTACAGTTTCCCGAAGTAATCGGATGCATAGTATTCCCGGTCTTCCCAGTCATATCCCAGCCAGTGGATGTCTTCCCTGATGGAGTCGATATATTCCACATCCTCTTTCACCGGGTTGGTGTCGTCGAACCGCAGGTTGCATTTCCCACCATACTTTTCTGCCGTGCCAAAGTCGATATGGATCGCCTTGGCATGGCCAATGTGCAGGTAGCCATTGGGTTCGGGAGGAAAGCGCGTGTGTATGCGTCCGCCGTTCTTTCCTTCGCGCAGGTCCTCTTCCACGAATGCGTGGATGAAGTTCAGGGATTTTCGTTCGTTTTTTTCGTTGGCTGTTTGGTTGGGTTGTACCGACATAAGGCTGATCAATTATGGTACAAAAATAGCAATATTTATTGAGGAAGTATGATTGTGGACCCGTGTAGATGTGTTCCCTGTTTTGAGATGTATTCAGATGGAGTGTTTTGGCTTGACCGTAAAAAATATCGATTAAATAGTAGATAAAATTAAAATATCGATTAAATATTCTATAAATTGGAAATATCGATTAAATAATCTATATTTGATATTTAAACAAGCTTATTACGATATATTGATGCGTTGATACATAAACAATGAAGGCTGTAATTACAGGAGATATTGTAAACTCAACCTATATCAGCGACCCTGCGAAAATGATCAGGTCCCTCAAGTTGATTATGCAGCGGTTGGTGGAACATGGATATGTTCGAGCCGGTAGGTGGGAGATTTTCCGTGGCGACAGTTTTCAGCTTGTAACGGAGCCGGAGAAGTCCTTGCTCATCGCATTGATATTACGTTCCGGGTTTCGGGGTGGGGTGTACCGGCTCGCATCGCCGCTGGTAGTTGAGGATATGCTGGATGAGAGCATCGATGTGCGTCTGAGCATCGGTATTGGAGGTGTTGGGGAAATATCGGACCCGATCTCCGAATCATATGGTGAGGCGTTTACCCTTTCGGGGAAGATGCTCGAATCAATTACCGATGAGGGATTGCGGCTTATTGTTGTCACACCTGATGCGCAGCTGAATGTCCATTTTGAAATGATTTGCCGGCTGACGGATATTATCATTAACGGCTGGAGCGAGAATTCCTCCCAGGCGGTTTACAGGAACCTGCTGGTGGGAGAGACCCAGCGGGAGACGGCCGATTTCCTGGGAATATCACAATCGTCCGTTCAAAACAGGCTAAAAATTGCCCATATGGATGAAGTCCGCTATCTTTTGAATTATTTTAAGGATCAGATTATACGCGTCGTCCGCTAAAAATATTGCATACTGAACGATGGATCAGATTGATATCATTATCAAATTACTCATAGCCCATTTTCTGGGAGATTTTTTCTTTCAGCCGAAGCGATGGGCCGGAAAGCGGAGGAGGCACCAGTTCAGATCCGTTCACCTTTATCTGCATGCAGTAATTCACGGCCTGCTGGTTTATCTGTTACTGGGGGACTGGACGGGATTCCTCGTGCCCCTCATCATCACATTGTCACATTTCCTGCTGGACCTGGGAAAAGTATATATCAAGGAACGGCCGGCTCTTTTCCTGGTCGACCAGGGACTCCACATCATTGTCATATCATTGGTCTGGATCACTTTTTACGGTGATTCCTCAGCGATCCCGGGCCTGTTGCTTTTCCTTAATGGCCCTCTGGTCCTGCTGGTCATCCTGGCCTACATGATTATCCTGTCTCCTGCGGCCGTGCTTATCCGCATTCTGACGGAAAGATTTCAACCCGACAGGCCTTCCAGGCCGGCAGGATTTATTGAAGCAAGGGTGGGTGAAGAGGTGATAGGATTAAAAGATGCCGGCAGATTTATCGGTATTCTTGAGCGGGTAATGATTGTGTCATTCGTCCTGATCCAGCAGTTTGCACTGATAGGATTTCTGATTGCGGCAAAATCTGTGTTGCGTTATAGTGATATAAAGACCAATTATGACAGGAAAAGGGTAGAATATATACTGATTGGAACCTTGTTGAGTTTTTCCATTGCAATCATTACAGGTATTGTAACTTTGTGGATGATAAAAAACAGATAGATGGGACTGATCAAGATCGAACAAATGGAGTTTTACGCCTTTCACGGTCATTACCGGGAGGAGCAGATTGTCGGTAACCGTTTCCTGGTCGACCTGGAGATGGAGACCGACATGTCGAAACCGGCTGAGAGCGATGCCCTTGAGGATGCGGTGAATTATCAGGTGGCTTACCGGGTGGTGAAAGAGGAGATGAAGCGGCACACCTCTAACCTGTTGGAGCATATCGGGAAGCGGATCCTGGATGCCATCTACCGGGAACTGGGCGGACTCACTTCCGTAACTGTTACAATACGCAAGATGAACCCGCCCATGGGAGGTCCCATTAGGAATGTGAGTGTAACAATGACACGGAAGGTTTGATCGTTTGTCTGTTGTGGGTGATACCTTAAAGATACTGATTCAAATGGCTACAAAAACATGTCCGAAATGTAACAAACAATTTTCCTGCGAGGGCGACAATGACTGCTGGTGTGAGCAGGCGCAGGTATTGAAAAAAGAAATGATCAGGATCATGGAACGGTATACCGACTGTCTCTGTCCTGATTGTTTGTCAGAATATGAAGCTAAATGACAAACGTTTGGCACCGGCATGGTGTAGAAGGTTGCTAAAATCTTTTGACGGGTACATTTTTTTCATTAATTTTCACGAATGCTAACTACAACCTGAATACAAATGACCGACGCGCAATGGAAACTACTCACCGACGTCGTACACGGCAGGCACACGGGTGATCCTGTTACCGGGTTCATTATCGACAGTCCCTGGATCCCCGGATGGTACGGTGTGACGCATCTCGAGTTCTATGCATCCGACCGTGTCTGGATGGATGCCTATCGCAAGGTGCTGGAAACTTTCCCCGACACCCTTTTCCTACCGGGTTTCTGGTCGGAATACGGGATGTGTACGGAACCTTCCGCATTCGGTGCGAAATGTATCTGGAAGAAGGACCAGATGCCCCATGCCGACCGGATCATTTCAGATGTAGCACAGATCGCGGGCATGAAAATTCCCGATCCGTCTTCCGACGGACTGCTTCCATTTATGATCCAACGTCTCAGGACCATGCAGCCGGAGATCCGGGACATGGGACATGAGATCAGGTTCGCCATTGCACGCGGACCCCTGAATATTGCCTCCTTCCTGATGGGGACCTCTGAGCTGATGCTGGCGATCATGCTGCAGCCGGAGGAGATCCACCGGCTGTTGCGCATTATCACCGATTTTACGGTTGCCTGGGTCCGTCACCAGAAAGCACAGTTTCCCTCCATCGATGGGATCCTGATCCTTGATGATATTGTTGGTTTCATTGCCGAACCGGAGGTGAAGGCGTTTGCCGTGCCTTATATCAAAGAGATTTTTTCGGCATTTGATGCGCAGATCAAATTTTTCCACAATGATGCCAGCGGACTTGTGAGCACTCCTTTTGTCGCAGAAATGGGTGTGAACCTGTATAATTTCAGTTTTGAACACAGCATCAACGATATCAGGGAGCTGGCCGGACCCGATGTGGCCCTGCTGGGGAACCTTCCGCCGCGCGACGTGCTGGCGGCAAAAACACCCGGTGAGATTGAATCGGCGACCCGGAAGATGGTGGAGGAGGTGAAGGATACAAGCCGGATCATCTGGTCATGCGGTGGCGGGATGCCACAGGACGTCCCCACGGAAAATATCCGCGCTTTTCTGCAAACCGTAAAAACTGTATCATAGACCGTAACAACTGTATTATCGACCGCAAAAATTACTCATAAACCGTAAACGAAGTATGATGATCCGCTACCGTAAACGAAGTATGATGATCCGCTACCTGGTTTTGTTGATTCTTTTTACCGTCATGGGTTCCTGCGCTGATACTGAGCTTGCCAGGTTCGAAGTTACCGCCGGCGAATATGACCGGCAGGACTGGCCGGTGCGGGTGGAAGTACCGCCACTGGCGGCCGACCTTGAAGAGGCAGTCGGGCTTTTTGAGCTTACACCGGGAGGCCGGGCACCGGTACCGTTCCAGCTGGATTTCGAAGACGGGACCGCGGTAATCAGGTTCATGGCAACGGGTGTGACGTCACGGGGAACAACCAGGGAATATGTTTTATTGAAAAGGCGGGGCAAGCAACCAGTCACCCTTCCCGTAGCCACAATGCAGCAGGACGAGAATGAACTGATACTATCTGATGCTTCGCAACCTGTGCTGAGTTACCGCATATCGGAGATCATGCCGCCGGAAGGAGTGGATTCCGTATTCAGGAGATCGGCATACATCCACCCGTTCTATTCACCCGGCGGGATGGTGCTCACGCGTATTCAGCCCCCCGACCACTACCACCATTACGGGATATGGAATCCCTGGACCCTGACCCACATCAATGGGCGGGAGATCGACTACTGGAACCTGGGAAAAGGTGAAGGCACCGTGCGTACGAAGGCGGTACTGGAAACGGTTGAGGGTCCGGTATTTTCAGCATACACTGCACTGCAACAGCATATTGATAAAGGTCATACAACCGGTGAGCGGGTGACCATGGACGAATTTTGGGAGGTGACCTACTGGGGGAAAAGTGCAGACGGAAAACGATACATTCTGGACCTGCATACCACCCTCAGGAATGTGTTGCAGGATACGATTTTGTTTGATGCCTACCGTTATGGCGGCGGGCTCGGATACCGGGCCACAGGGGAATGGAACAATGAAAACAGTACCGTGCTCACCTCGGAAGGAGCGGACAGGGCAACGGCCGACGGGACCCGGGCGAGGTGGTGCATCGTTGAGGGCGCTTCTCCCGTGAAGGAGGGACGTTCGGGCATCCTGTTCATGAGTCACCCCGAAAACCGCGAACATCCCGAGCCCATGCGGGTATGGCCGCCCGACAGCAACCACGGGGAGCTGTTTTTCGAGTTTTGTCCCATCCGGCACAATGACTGGGTGATTCTGCCGGGAAGGGACTACCTGTTAAAGTACAGGATGGTGGTGTTTGACGGAGCCATCACCGCTGAAGAGGCGGAAAGGTACTGGAACGGGTTTGCGTATGCGGAATAGCATAGCTCGTACCTGGAGGAATATGCGTATTATTCGGCGCTTGCTCAGCAGAGGCGATTTGCATATGCACATTAGATTGAATGGTTATTGCGTTAGTAACAGAAAGTGAATATATTTAACATGAAGCAAATGAGACAAATACTGGTAATAATGATTGCAATGATCACAAGCCTCGGCATGGCGCAGGATGGCGGTCTGAATGGGAAATCGGTGCTGATCTACACCCGGAACGGGGAAGGCTACGTACACGACAATATCGCTGCGAGTGTTGAGGCGCTGGAGGAGATATGCAGCTCAATCGGAATTAAAACGATGCATACCGATGATCCCGTGATCTTTGAGAAAAAAGGCCTGCAGAAATACGATGCCATTATTTTCTCCAATTCCAACAACGAGGCTTTTCTGACCGAAGAACAGCGTGCGGCTTTCAAGGAATATATTCTGTCGGGGAAGGGATTTATGGCCATACACTCGGCCAATGCCTCGGAGCGTGACTGGCCCTGGTACGCAGAGATGGTCGGGGGAAAGTTCATCAGGCACCCGAAGCTGCAGAAATTCGATATCCACGTGATCGATCCGACACATGTTTCCACTTCGCATCTTCCGAAAGTGTGGCAATGGGAAGACGAATGCTACTATTCCAACTACCTGAATCCGGCCATCCATGTATTGTTGGCGGCGGACCTGGGCACGATAAAAGATGACGAAAAGGATGAATATCCCGGGGATGTGTTCGGTAACCTGTTTCCCCTGGCCTGGTACCATGTGGTTGAGGGGACGCGGGTGTTTTACACAGCGTTGGGACACAAAATCGAATATTACGACGATACGTTTTTCAGGCAGCACCTGCAAGGCGGGATTGTATGGATCCTGGAGTAGAAGGGGGATCGGGTGAACTTCTGTTTAAAAAGGGATAGAAACAGATATTGCCCTGGCGGTAAGTTCAGTGAATAAGGAGCCCACAGTAATTAAATGTAAAATTGATCTATTGGAAATATATTATATTGAAAACTTAATTGCTTAACAAAAACTTATAGTTGTGGAACGACGTAAATTTATGAAAACAGCGGCTGCAGGGGCAGGGGCTTTCATGGTGCCCACCATCGTGCCAGCAACAGTATTCGGGAAATCGGCTCCCAGCAACAAGATTCAGATCGGACAGATCGGGTTCGGGAGGATCGCCCGATCGCACGATCTGCCGGATACGATGAGGTATGATGTGGCCCGGGTTGTAGGGGTCTGTGATGTGGATTCAAAACGTGCCGCTGACGGGAAGCGGTTCATCGATGACTATTATGCCCGCACCACCGGGAAGAAGAAATACATGGACACGAAGATCCATGATGATTACCGGGAGATGCTTCAGCGCAAGGACCTGGATGCCGTAATTATCAGCACGCCCGATCACTGGCATGCACAGCCGGCCGTGGAGGCTGCACTCGCAGGAAAGGATATCTACCTGCAGAAACCGACCTCGCTGACCATTAAGGAAGGACGAATCCTGAGCGATATCGTAAAAAAGCAGGGGGTGATCCTGCAGATGGGGACGCAGCAGCGCTCTTCGCCGCAATTCCGTATTGCTGCCGAGCTGGTGCGTAACGGAAGGATCGGAAAGGTGCATACCGTGAAGATCGGTCTGCCAGGTGATCCCTCCGGTCCGGAGACAGAAGAGATGCCAGTCCCTTCCAACCTCAATTATGATATGTGGCTGGGGACCACCCCCGAAGTCTATTATACTGAAACGCGGGTGCACCCGCAGCACGATTACAGCAGGCCGGGCTGGCTCAGGTGTGAGCAGTTCGGGGCCGGAATGATCACCGGGTGGGGACAACACCACATTGACTCGGCCAACTGGGGGATGGACACAGAATATACCAACCCGATAGAAATCGAGGCTGTGGCCCAGTTCCCACGTTCAGGAATGTGGGATGTACATGGAGACTTCATGGTACGGGCGATATATGACAATGGTATTGAGATGCTCATCAGCGGCGGATACACCAACGGCATCAGGTATGAGGGCACCGATGGATGGATCTTTGTTTCACGTGGCAACTACCAGGCCACTGCAAGCGATCCTGTTGCGCAGGAGGCCAACAGCAAGGCACTGGATGCGAGTGATCCCAACATCCTGGCCTGGCGACCGGGCGAAAATGATTTGCATCTGTACAAAAGCGACGATCAGCACGGCAACTGGCTCGATTGTATAGCGTCCAGGAAAGAGCCGATCTCACCCGTGGAACCGGGACATCGCGCCTGCTCCACCTGCCTGGTGAGCCATATTGCCATGAAGGTGCCAGAAAAACTGAAGTATGATCCACAGAAGGAACGTTTTACCAACAGCGAGGCAGCCAATGCCATGCTGGATCGTCCGGACCGTGCCCCCTACGGGCTGGAACACCTGGACCTGGAGAGCTAAACCCGGAGAGCTAAACCCGGAAAGCTAAAGCTGGAGACCTGAAGCAGCCTGGAATAAGGCCGGGTGAAGAGGTGAAGGTGCATGTGCGAAGGCTGCAGAAAAGGTACGCTGCCGGAGAGATGTGCTGTCGAGGAGGAGCACTTTGAAGCAGTCAGATATTTTACGGACAGCCAGGTGCTGTTGGGTTCAGGAGCATGCATTGTACTTTGTAAGGATGAAAATTCTAATGATTGAGAAAATGATGAGGATGGTAAGAACCAATTTGCTGATTGTTGCGATTGTCTGCCTGGCGGTCGTATTTTCGGGATGTGCAACGAAAAAAGAACCTGCGATGAACCAGGACAACATGATCACCCTGATGGTACTGGATCCGGGACATTTCCATGCCTCACTGGTGCAGAAGGAAATGTATCCCGGCGTTGACAGCACCGTGTATGTGTTTGCCCCCGGGGGCATGGAGCTGGAGGACTACCTTGCCAGGGTTGCCTCCTACAACCAGCGGGAGGAGGATCCCACTGCCTGGACCCTGGAGGTGTATACCGGTCCTGATTACCTGGAAAAGATGCTGAAAGAGCAACCCGGCAACCTGGTGGTGCTGGCGGGCAATAACCAGCGGAAAACAGAATACATCGACGCCTGCATTGATGCCGGTCTGCACGTGTATTCCGACAAGCCCATGGCCATTGAGCCCTCGGATTTTGAGCTGCTGCGATCGGCTTTTGAGAAAGCCGATGCGCAGGGGCTATTATTGTATGATATCATGACCGAGCGGTTTGAGATCACCACCATCCTTCAGAAGAAACTGTCGGAACAGGAGGATATCTTCGGCGGACTGAGCAAGGGGAGCGTGGAGGTGCCGGCCATCACCAAGGAGTCGGTGCACCATTTTTTCAAGTATGTATCGGGCAAGCCCCTGCAACGCCCGGCCTGGTTCTTCGATGTGCGCCAGGAAGGAGAGGCCATTGCGGATGTGGGTACGCATTTGGTTGACCTGGTGATGTGGGAGGCAGTTCCGGGTGGTGTGGCTGATTATGTACAGGACATCAGGATCCTTCATTCACAACGCTGGCCGACCTTACTGAGTACCGAACAATTCCGCAAGGTAACGGGGGAAGCCGCCTTTCCAGGTTTCCTTGACGACTATATTGTTGATGATACACTCCGGGCCATTGCCAACAGCGCAATTGACTATACGGTAAAAGGTATTCATGCGAAGGTATCCGTGGAGTGGGCATTCCAGGCGCCTGAAGGGGCAGGGGACACACATTATTCCATCATGCGCGGTAATACTTGTGACCTGGTGATCCGACAGGGTGAGGCGGAAAACTACCGGCCGGAATTGTATATCAGGGCAGTGGATGGATTCCCGGCAGACGCGTTGCAGGCGCGACTGGAACTGTACCTGTCAGCGTCCCTGGGTGAAGCGTACCCGGGCATCGCCTTTGAAATTGTGGAAGAGGGCCTGTGGCGGGTCAGTATTCCCAACAAGTACCGCAAGGGACACGAAGCCCATTTTGCACAGGTAACAAATAAGTTCCTTGGTTACATGGAGGAAGGGAAACTTCCCGAATGGGAGGCTGAACAGATGCTGGCAAAATACTATACCACTACCCGGGCCGTGGAGCTTGCCGCTGACAGGTAGTAAGGAACGGGCCTGGTCCGTTACATTCAATAGGCACCTTGTCTGAAAGGCCCCTGTGACGCGGCAGTCAAATGACAGTTCTGACCGGAATCTTTTCAGAAACAACTTTTGTTTAACGAATTACGGGATTCCTCAAACGCCTGTAAATAAAGCGAAAAAGAATATATTTTAGAAAGATTCTAAATAATCAAAGAAAAGCGTACAATTGACGCTTTCTAGGTTTTGCTTTAGATGATTTTTTCTTATATTGGATGCCATAAAACTTTTCTATTAACCAATTTAATAATTAAAACTAAACTACTATGAGACTAAAATTACTACTCATGAGTTTACTGGTGGCCGGTGGGGTCCTGTATGCGCAGGACACGATCAAGCCTTTGGTAATCTCTGAAGCGAAGATCGGGGAAGCCAGGTTCAACTATGTTGAATTTACCAATATGGGAACCGAAACTCTGAATCTTGTTGATTTTGAATTTGGTGCGGTATCACCATGGACGGATCCTTATCTGCCCGCAGACAATGAGCGAATGATCATCGGAGAGTACATCAAGCAGTATGCTCCCCATGTGGATACCCTGCTGGGACCCGGAGAAACCTTCTGGATTTCTGTGGCGTATGATTTCGCCCGTGAGATGGCGATTATTAAGCCCGATGACTGGGGAATAATGGACAGGGAAGGGCAGTACGATGCTGACCTGGTCATGCATATGTACGAGGCTCCCTCGGGACCGACCGACAGTATCTCGCCCAAGTACCAGATTATGGAGCGCTGGAACGGACGAGACTGCTGGTACCTAAGGTACCATTATGAGCTGCCCGATGGCACACGCGATTCTACTGTGATTGACCAGGTGGGTGGCGTATTCGACAACGATGGACGAAACTTTAACAAAGCCTATGACGTCGCTGGTGTTACAAATGCCACGGCACAGCACGACCTGGTCAGGAAATTCACCGTTAAGAGCGGGAATACCAACTTTGCCGAGGGACGCGGTCTGGACCGTGTCGACTCAGAATGGATGCCGATCCAGCCCGCGAAGAACTATTCCGGATGGCTGGTAGGTGATAAGCTCAGGTGGACCGCCGGCAATCATGGCGATTACAACCTGGATGAATCCACGCTGACTTCCTCCACCCTGGATATTGACTGGGACAACAATGTGATCAATGTTGCCTGGGGAGTACATAACAAGGACTCCGTGATGATGCTGATGGACTATCATCCCGGTCTTTCATGGCACTACCAGCTGAGCTGGAAGCCTGTTGGAGACCCGGATTGGGCAGCTGCACAGATCGACTCTTCCTTCATTTCAGCACGTACCGGCGACACACTTATTGTCTGGGCCTGCGGAAATGACCTGGATGAGATCAAGTTTCATATCAACTTGCTTCCGGCAACCGAAGATGCCAACTGGGTGGTTCCGAAGGCGGCATTCAATTATGCAGACCAGGAATTCGGCGACTGGCACGGCCCGGTATTTGAAGTAACAGCAGGTGTTCCGGGAATGGATACCATCCTTGAGGTTCCATTTGCCACACGGACCGACTCGATCGAGAAGTATCTCGAGAAAGCACCAGAGGCTGAATGGGAATTCGTTTATGTTGATGGTGTCGAGCGTCCCGATGTTGTTGATGGCGACATCCTCAAGGTGACTGCACAGAATGGCGATGTAAAGGAGTATTACATCCAGGTTGAAGACTATGTGCCCAGTCACAATGCATTCCTGAGCTCCATCACCTGGCCGGATATCCCTTCCTATTATAAAGATGTATACGGATATATCGGTGACACCGTTCCGAACTTCCAGCCCAAGATCTATTCCTACAAGGCAATTGTACCTTCGGATGTGAACAAGATCCCTGCGCTGGTGGCCAAGCCCCAGGATCTGAATACCAGGATCGAAGTGGACAGGGCAGTGAACCTGTTCGGTACGATTGCAGACCAGACAGTTACTTTCACAACTACAGCCGAAGATGACACTACCATTCAGGTATACAAGGTTCAGCTTATCAAGGATAGGACAAGTGACCAGATCCAGCCATGGATAGGTGAACCATTCGTGTCACAATTTGTATGGCAGGACCAGTGGAACAATGGAATCCTGGAAATTGCCAACCCGGGAACCGCACCGCTCGATCTGAGCAACTACATGGTAATGTTCCAGTACACCAACGACCCCGTGACCATGATCACATGGAACTCTGGCGTGGACGACTGGATGGGCAGGTATGTTAAGTACATACCCGGTCGCAAATGGGTGGATGAAACACAGTGGGCCATCACGCCCGGAGTGGTTGAGCCGGAACCGGATATTAATGTAAACTCGGTGGTACTTCCCGGAGATGTGTTTGTGCTGGGCAGTATCAGGGGCAGGAGTCAGAGTAACGATTATACTGGTGGCGACTGGTGGGTTGACCGTCAGATCGACATCGATTTCAAAGCCAATCCATGGGGAGAGGAAACTGGTGACACATGGGGAACCCAGTGGATCAACGCCAGCTGGTTCATGTGGAAGATCCTGAACGACTCTGTACGAAACGGTACGAAACCCGCAAATGATCCTGCTGACTTTGAACTGCTCGAATCATGGGCATCCCTGGAAGGTAACTGGGTCATAGGCGGTCGTGATGCCAATGCCGATAACCAGACTATCTCCTGGATCAGGAGGCCCGAGTATTACAAACCCAATCCTGTGATAGAAGGTTCATGGGGAACCCAGGAAGACAATGGCACCAAGGAACCGGATGGAACCAGTGAATGGATTACACTCGACCGTCACTATGGAATCCAGCAGGGATACGGTTGGCCACTGGACATCCTGTATATCACTGAGGATATCGGTCAGCACTTTATGTATGAAGTAACCGAGTATAAATCAACGGTAAGTTCACTTAATTACAAAGTGAGCCTGGGTTACAGCATGGATGAGGAGATACGTGGTCTGACCACCGGAACCACCGTATTACAGTTCTATGGTAACATCAACAAGATGGATGACGATCAGACGCTCACCGTGAAGAGCAATGGTGTGGTACTTGCTGGTGATGCTGCCATTACGCACGGAGACTCGCTGGTGGTTGTTTCCGCGAACGGAGACAACACAACCAGGTACTTCCTGGAGGTTACCGATGAGGGTCTGAGTGATGACGCTGTACTTACATCAACCACTTACACAGTTGCAGTGGATGGAGCTACGGGTACCGTAAGTGATTTCGATTATGGAACTGCATTGAAAGATGTCGTAAACGGTGTCACTGTGCCTGCCGGTGCTTCCATGGACGTTGTGGATGCCAATGGTGCATATGTACCAATGCAGACGCTTAACTTCGATACCACGTATGTGAATACGCAGGTAAGTGACCAGATCTGGTTCGTTGTTACAGCTGAAGATGGTCTTACACAGATCACCTACCATTTGATGCCGAATTCAGATCCTACTGATGCATTTGTAGTATCGGCAGTGTACGAAGTGGACCAGGAAGACTTCCTGATCAAGCTAGTGCCGAGAGGGACAACCGTTCCGGCGTTCTACAAGAACCTTACACCTTCTGCAGGCGCAAGCATGCAGGTGAAAGACAAGGCAGGATTCGACAGGTATGCAGGTGATCTCTACATCGATGACAAACTGAATGTCATCTCATCCGATAGAGAGTCGCAGAATACCTATTTCCTGCAGATGCTTGCAGAAGAGGTGAATTACCTGGCCTATGCACTTTCAGATGTTTATATTGTTGACCAGGTTGCGCTCACCATTATTTCAGATCCGCAGACTGATATCAATGAGAAGACACTGGTAAGTGACTTCCTGCTGAACCTGAACCCGGCTCCGGGCGCGACAATGCGCGTACTGGATATGGATATGGTTGCCAAGGACGGAACGGATGATATGGACGATGGAGATATGCTCGAAGTAACAGCCGGAAACGGCACGACAGTTGTCTTCTACGACATCGTTGTTGATCCCACTTCGGCACGCGATGCTATCGGATCAGGATTGAATGTTTACCCGAACCCGAGTACTGGTATCATTAATGTTGCCGGTCTTGAGACAGGAAACAGGATCCGTGTATACAACGCTGTCGGATCACAGGTACTTGATCATGCTGTTGTAAATACTACTGAAGTGATCTCACTTGAAGGCCAGCAGCAGGGTTTGTACTTCATGACCATCAGTGATAAAACTGGTGTGAAAGCGCACTTGAAGCTCGTTATCGAGTAACCCTCTTATAGTTAATTAAAAAAGGCCGCCTTCGGGCGGTCTTTTTTTTTCAATTAATTGCTACATTGAAATCTGTTTTCATCGGCTGATGACAACATTGGTCATTGTATACCTGGTTTTCCAATGTACATGAAAAAGCAATACGCGTGTGGTACCGGTAAAGACTGGAATTTTTTGTTCCTGCTTATTTTACTGGGTTCGCTTGTCCCTTGCATGCTTCTCCCGGTTTCTGCAGGTGAACTGAACTGGAGTCAGACCAAATCCGGTGAAGATGCGGTTCCTGTGGCCGAGGTTGAGGCGGAGGATTGGGATCAGAAAGGGGTAACCAAAATATTTGAAATCGACAAGCAACTCGTGGACCCGTCAGCAGATGTGCAGGCAAATAAGTTGTATGAATTTCTGAAGACACAGTTCGGGGAGCGGATCATCTCCGGTCAGACACGCAGGTATTTTAATGAGCTTTCCGCATTGGCAGGTGCCACCCCGATGCTCAAGGTGGGTGACCTCTCCTCCTACACAGAAGGTTATCCCTATCTCTGGAGAGACGGGGGACATACTTTTGGTGCTACGGATGATGGAACCGTTACAGACCTGGTCAACTGGCATTCCACCACTGCAGGCAAAGGGATGGTATCACTGCAGTGGCACTGGCATGCTCCTTCTGATGCTGAACCGGGAAACAACAATTTCTACACGGAGCATACGGATTTTGATATCAGGCAGGCAGTGATCCCCGGTACCGAGGAGTATCAGCTGGTAGTGCGTGACATCGATGCCATTGCGGTTCAATTGCAGCGTTTTGAAGATGCGGGGGTCCCGGTATTGTGGCGTCCCCTGCATGAAGCGGGTGGCGGCTGGTTCTGGTGGGGAGCACATGGCCCGGAACCCTGTCTGAAGCTGTATGACCTTATTTTTACAAGGCTGATGCAGGTCCACCAGCTCCATAACCTTATATGGGTCTGGTCCACGCCGGAAGCAGACTGGTACCCGGGCAATCACAAAGTGGACATCATCGGTTACGATTCCTATCCCGGGAGTTATAATTATGGTACACAGAAATACTGGTTCGACAGGTTGCATGAACTGACAGGGGGAGAGAAGCTGATCGCCATGACGGAAAATGGCCCGGTCCCTGATCCGGATGAATGTTTCACCATGGAAGCACCCTGGTTGTATTTCATGTCATGGAGCGACCTGGTGGAGTCGCAGAATGAAGCGACGCATCTGCAGGTGGTGTACAATCACCCGCAGGTAGTCACCCTGGAGTCTGAAAATGCACTCTGGAGAAGCACATTGTATCCTGATACGTGGTATCCGGGGTACAAGGATGCAAAGGGACGATTCTTCCATGACTTCTCATATGCCGGCTACCGGCAGGGATCAGTGCCCCTGCCGGACAGATCAGACAACGTGGTGGATATTACCCAACCGCCTTATAATGCCGATCCGACTGGAAACATGGATGTCACTACGATCCTGCAGCAGGCGCTTGATGATGTGGGGATTTCCGGCGGCGGGGTGGTGTATTTGCCGGCGGGCACCTACCGTATTCGTGAAAGCAGCTCCACGGCAGGTGCAGATGCAGCGCTGCATATGAAATACGACAACGTGGTGTTACGGGGTGCCGGGCCTGATTCCACGTTTATTTTTCACGACCAGGACCATCTCCGGCAAAAGGATATCGTGCATGTCAGGAAGGCATGGTCCAACTGGGGGGACCGCGCGTCCGGCACCTCAGTAAAAATCCGCAATGACCTCCCTGATCCCACGCGGGTGATTCCAGTGGAGTCGGTAAGCGGATTCAGCAAGGGCGACCTGGTGGTCCTACGAAACGATATGACCACTGCTTTTGCAGCTGAGCACCTGATGGATGGGATCTGGGACAATACCTGGCTGGACGGTATGATGTTCCTGCGTAAAATTGATTCGATCGACGCTGTAAACAATTTCCTGGTCATTGACAGTCCCATACGGTATTCCATGAAGACCCGTGACAATGCCCGTGTCTATCATGCTGGTCCGCACATCCGTGAATGCGGCATTGAAAATCTTTCGTTCGGCAACAGGGAGAATCCCGGGACAGGTTGGGCGGAGGAGGATTATTCCACCCCCGGTACCGGTGCGTATGATGTCCACGCCTCACACGTGATGCATTTCAAGTACACCATGGATTGCTGGGTGAAAAACGTACATACCTATCGTCCGGATGGGAATACTGCTGATATTCACGTACTGTCAAATTGTCTCGTAATGAACATGAGCAGAAATATCACGGTGGATGCATGTGATTTCCAGAAACCGCAGTACGAAGGGGGGGGAGGCAACGGATATATGTTCACACTTAATGGAAATGACTGCCTGGTACAGCACAGCAGGGCCAATCACAGCCGCCATAACTATGATTTCAAATACCCCCACAGCAATGGGAACGTAATCCTGAACTGCAGGGGTGAACATTCGAAGTATGCGAGTGATTTCCATATGTACCTGAGTATGGCCAACCTGGTCGACGGGTTCACGGTGGACGGTGACTACCTGGAATGTGCCTTCAGGCCCTATGGCGGGAGGGTCCTGCATGGCTATCCATCAACACAGTCTGTTTTTTATAATACCTACGGTGCTTCCTATCATACCAACAAGGATTATATTATTGATTCGCGTCAGTTCGACTGGGGGATCGTGACGGGGACCTCGGGACCGGCAGCAAGCGTGAAGACAACACCGGTGTCGGGCACCCAGAATGGCTATTCCTTCGATACTTCCCCGGAGGATTATGTGGAGGGGGAGGGGAAAGGAGCTGACCTGCGGCCCGTGTCCCTCTACCGCGATCAGCTGGAAAGAAGGCTCAGCGGGTACGGCCCGGTAGTCAATTACTACAGCGTGCAGGTTGAGGTGAAAAACGAATTTACCGGTATGCCGGTCCAGGGTACCATGGTCACCCTGAACGATACAGTGAAAGTCACAGACCCATCGGGCCTGGTAAGTTACAGCGACATCCCGGGTTTCCTGGAAATCAGCGTATCAGGGGAGAATTTTGCGCCTTATGAAAAACGCACACTGGTCATTTATAGTGATACAGTGATCAGGGTACGCCTGGCACCGGTTGAACATGACGTTACTTTCCAGTTGCTGGATTCCCGCACGCATGAACCTTTCTGGGGGGTGAATGTGTATTTGAACGACATCAAGGAGGTCACGGATAACCAGGGACTTGTGCATTACTCGCTGCCATCGGGCATGTATCCTTACCTGATCGATAAGGTTTCGTATGAGAACCAGTCGGGAACACTTGACATGCGGTCAGATACCCTGGTGGTTTTCTATCTTGACAGGACGGAAGCCTACATTAAATTCCGGCTCCGGGAGGAGGGCGTGCCGGTGAACAAGGCATTTATAGCCATCGGCGAAGATTCCATCCAAACCAATAACCTGGGTATTGCACAGTTTTATGGTTTACCGGTGGATCAATCCTATGGGTATACGGTACGGAAGGAAGGGTATGATCTTGTTACCGGGTCACTGGTACTGGTAACGGATACCACCGTTCAGATTGAAATGGTAAAGGAGGATACCGGGACCAATGAACTGGCGACTCATATTCAAGAAGAAATTTTGTTCTGGCCGAACCCGGTTTCCGACAGGCTGTACGTGAAGGTTCCGGAGAAATTCGTGGGTGCACATTCCCGTGTGGTGGATATGCAGGGCAGGCAGGTGGCATCATTCAGGATTGATGACCAGGTACAGGTGTTCAATACCCGGGCGATCGGTCCCGGAATGTATGTGTTACATATCCTTCTTGAGGAAGGTGCTGTGCGTTATCTTTTTGTGAAACACTAATATGCTTAAATGAAAATACAATGATTCAGACGATGAAAAAACGATTGTTGATTTTTGGCACATTACCCATTATCATGCTTATTGGAGCCTGTAAAGAGACCGTTCCAACAGACCTCACCCAACATGCGGTCATCCCCATGCCCCGCGAGGTCATTGCAGGAGGTGAACAATTCAGGATATCGGACCGCACGCGCATCAGTTACCCGGATCCTGCCCTGGAAAACCATGCCGTTATGCTGGCTGGCATCATCGGGGAATTGTCGGACATTGAAATGATTACCGAAGATGTTACCGACGGGGTGAAAAGGAACCGTATCCATTTGCTGCTCGAACCGGGCGAACACGGACCGGAAGCATACACTATCCGGATTGAGAAGAAACGGATGGTGATATCGGCCCCGGATGAGGAAGGCATCTATCGCGGGATCACCACATTTGAGCAGCTGATCTCCATGGCGGGAGAAGATGACAGCATCAGTGGCAACGATGTCAGGATCAGCGGGAACAGTATCATGGTGCCCACCGGTGAGATCCGCGACTGGCCTGAATATGCGTACCGGGGGACGATGCTGGATGTCGCCAGGCATTTTTTCGAGCCCGATGTTGTGAAGCAATATATCGATCTGCTTACATTGTATAAGATCAATCACCTGCATTTGCACCTAGCCGATGACCAGGGCTGGAGGATTGAGATCAAATCATGGCCGAAGCTCACGGAGATCGGCGGCAGCACGGAAGTGGGCGGTGGTGCAGGCGGATATTACACCCGGGAGGAGTACAGGGATTTGGTGGCCTATGCGGCAGAACGCCATATTACCATTGTCCCTGAAATTGACATGCCCGGGCATACCAATGCGGCACTGGTCTCCTATCCGGAGCTCAATTGCGATGGCAGGGCCAGGGAGTTGTACACAGGTACCCGGGTGGGATTCAGCACGTTGTGTACTGACAGTGAGATCACTTACCAGTTCGTGGATGATGTGGTCAGGGAAATCAGTGAAATGACCCCCGGACCTTATTTCCATATGGGAGGTGATGAATCGCATGTGACGGAGTTGCCCGATTATATTTATTTTGTGAACCGTGTGAAGGAGATTGTCAGGTCACACGGCAAGACCATGATGGGCTGGGACGAGATCTCGCATGCAGACCTTTCGGAGGGGGACATTGCACAGTACTGGGCTTCTGCGGCCAACGCGAAGCGGGCGGTTGAGAAGGGTGCCAGGCTGTTGATCTCACCTGCGCAACGTTGTTACCTTGACATGAAGTATGATTCCACCACCACGCTTGGGCTGAACTGGGCTGCATATATCGAGGTGGATGATGCTTATAACTGGACACCAACCACACTGGTTGAAGGGATAGGCAGGGATGATATCCTGGGGATTGAGTCACCCCTGTGGGCGGAAACCATTGAGACCCTTGATGATATTGAGTACCTGGCATTCCCAAGACTGATCGGGCATGCTGAAATTGGATGGAGCAGTCCGGAAGACCTGTCGTGGGACAATTACCGGAACCGTCTGCAAAGCCACGGCACATTGCTGGACCGGTTGGGCGTGAATTACTACCGATCAGCCAGGGTGTGGTAGTTCTTTAAATATTTACTGTTATGAAAAAACATTTCAACCATTTGTTATTGCTGGCGATACTGTTGCCGGTATCGGGATGTACAGAGCCGAAGACCAACTATGGCTTGTTCGAGGGGCACCGGGACATTGGTGCGTGTGCCCTGGAGGGAGATTTTTATTATGATATTGTAAAGGATGAATACCTGGTTACCGGAGCAGGGGAAAACATCTGGTTCGGGAAGGACCAGTTCCATTTTGGTTGGTTCGGGGAAGACGAGGACATTGGCATGCGGGCCGAGATCCGCTTCATCGGGGAAGGGGTGAATCCACACCGGAAGGCAGGATGGATGTTCCGCAGTGCATTGAACAGTGCCGCTGCCCATGTGAGTGCCACGATCCATGGTGACGGGCTCACGGGAATCCAGTACCGCCCTGAAGCGGGATCAGATATGCAGGAGGTAACATCGGATGCTTCCGGGCCCCTGTATATTCAATTCACAAAAAGGGGAGATTCATTTGAATTGGTCACCGGGGCTCCCGGAAGGATCATTGATACGGTTGTACTGGAAACGGCAGCGATCCCTGAACAATATTATGCAGGTATCTTTATCTGTTCCCATGATAATTCCGTAAAGGAAAGTGCTGTGTTTTCCCGGGTTGAGGTATGGGAGTCCGGGAATCATGATGCCGGATCGTTCGAAACATATATAAATAAGGAAAAGCCGGAGTAGAAGGTTCCCTAAATCTAAGCGCAAATTGCAAGGGACTGAATAGCCCGGTAATGATTGTATTTGCGGCAGGTCATTCGTTTTTCAGCATGGCTTCCCTGAAAAACGTCCCTTGCCGTGTTGGTTCGTAGTTTCCCGTGTACATCAGGGGCGACCACCGGTTATCGAAGCACCACGCGACCCAGGAGATTTCCCGTTCGCTGCAGAAATCGACCAGTGCATTGCCATAGGTTTCATCGCCATGTACCGGTACATGTACTCCTTTTTCGTGTGGCAGTGCGAACCCGATTTCCGTAAGGATCACTGGGTATTTTTCTGCAACAAACCCCCAGTCTTCCTGCCATTTTGGTTCCCAGGGCTGCTCGCGTTTTTGCGGGTAGGGATGACTTACATAGGCAACATTGGGTCTTTCTATGGGGTCATGCCGAACCGGTGTAAGGTCGTATGCCCAGTTGAATCCCGCCACCAGGATCACGGTTTCCGGATCGTTTTTTCTTACCAGGTCGATCATTTCCGTATTCATCTCCTTCCACTTTGCCCATGAAAGTTCTCCGAACCTCTCGCCGCTGACAGTAGGTTCGTTGTAGAGCTCATACATGGCAATGACAGGTTCGCCGGCGAAACGTTCAGAGATAACGGACCAGAATGCATGTGTTTCTTTCACGGAGGTAATATATCCCGGGCTCTGGAATTTTTCCTCGTGGAGATTCCCGATGGAGTGCCAGTCGATGATCAGGTAGAGGTCCAGTTCCCTGGCCCAGCTGACTGCCTGGTCAAGCAGGTGAAGGTAAGCTTCCTGTCCCCTTTCTCTCCAGGCTGCAGGATGGACCGGCAGGCGGACCAGGTCTGCTCCCCATTTTTTGGCTGCTTCAAAATGTGGTTGTCTCCACAGTCCGTCTTCTTCCAGGCCATGGGGATCGCGTATACTTACGCCATCGAGTACGATCACTTCGCCGGAAGTGGTCACAAAATCCTTTCCGCTGACAGAGATCTTTTCAAGGGTGGTTTCCTGTGCGCCGGCATGAGATATGATAAGAAGGGCAATAGATGTTATTACAATTTTCAATACGGACATGTTGACAATATTTGTTTGTATCGGAAAAAATTGTTAGTTATTTACTCGATTATTCATCGAACCAGTTGATGTACCAGTTGCTTTCATCCATCAGCAGCTCCCTGATCTCCGTTCTTCTTCCGGCAGGGAATTTCGCAGCGACCCTGTCTGCGAGTATTTCAGGTTTATTGTTTCTTTTGGCAATTCGCATCAGGTCATAGAACCGTTCTCCTTCATACGCAAGTTCAAGGGCACGTTCATCGAGGATTTCCTGTTCCCAGATGGCTTGTTTCTTTCCGATCTTCCCCTCCAGGTTTTCATAACCGATGATCTTGTTGGTGTAGGGATCATGGATCCAGTAATCATTGGATACGCTCATCCCTGCATACTGTCCCCCGAGGCCGACTCTTCCTCGGACACCAAGTTCTGGGCGCGAGTTATCAGAAGTATAGATGCTCCCATCGTTTACAATATTTGCTGCCCGGATATAAATTGGTTTAATAAGACTTGAACCGTCACCTTCATGGTCAGCTACCCAGTACAGGTAAATTTCGGCAAGATAGAGATGAATTCCTGCGGCCCTGTAAATGATATAATTGGCATCCTGGTCGTAGGGATTCTTGCCGATGGAATATTTATATACCACGGTATCCATGTTTTCCATGATGGCCCTTGAGTTCCGTTCATCACCCTGCATTCTCAGGTATAGCATGTTAGCCATCTCATCACTGGTGATGGGCACAGAACCATTCATGTAAATATAGGATGCCCCCATGCCCCTGAAATAATCTGAAGGAATACCCGGGCTCCCATTAGGAGGGGTCACATTGGACCTTGCCTTATTGGAGCTGTTGATATTGATCCTTACATTTCGCCACTGCGATTCCCAGTTTTTGACTGCGGGGTAGCTGGGTTTCAGCATATATTTATGCGGGGCCCTTAATTCAAACCATTCCTGGAATTTGTTTTGCTGGAAATTGGCTTTATTAAACCATATGGTATAGATATGTTCCCTGATGTCGATATTGGTAAAGATCGAAGGCCATCTCCAGGTAGCGAAACTCTGGACAAGGTGGTACCTGAGATTTTCCGTGGTATTGAACATGATGTATTTGAAATGCGGATATGCCGAAGCATAATCTCCCCGCGTCAGGTACATATGTCCGAGCAACGCATGATAGCCAAATTCCCTCCAGATGATCACATCCCATGTATTGTCGTTGTTGTCGATATAATGGTTGACACCCACAGCTTTGATATCATTCTCCAGCTCATGGGTAAAATAGTCAATGACCATGGTCTCGTCATAGAGCTGTTTCTCGAGCTCTAACTGGTATACCTCAATGGTATCCTGGGGAATTTGCGCAACCGAATCCTGGTAGTATCCGTCTTTGCCGAACAGAACATGTACACTGTCCACATACGTACCAGGTGAATTTACAAATGCAGTAACCTCTTCGAGGGTGGTGAGTGATTCGGGAATAAAGGGAACTTTCCCGTAAATCCTGACGGCATTGAAATAGGCCCATGCGCGCATGGTGAGAGCTTCCCCGTAAAGCCGGTCGTAGTTATTTGTAGGTACAGCGTGATCCAGCACTTCCGGTCTTTCTGTTTTCAGCACCCTGATAAAGTTGTTGCAGGCTGCGATCAGTCTGAAAAAATGGGTTGGAGCAGCATATTTATTCGTTTTGGAAATATTAAAATTATAGATTTCCACCATATCTGCATCGGCGTTCTCAGTGATTGTCAGCAAGTCCCCCCGCAACTCACCAAGCAGCAGCAGCTGTTCCACCAGTTCTTGTTGTAATCCATAGAGTCCCATTTCGATAGACCTGTATTCGTACCAGTCGTTATACAGCCGGTCTTCGGTAATTTTGAGCTCCTGTTCCGGGTTCATGAACTGTTCACATGAACCTGTGAGGAGAAGCAAAGAAGCCAGGCCTGCGATGTATGCTGTTGTTTTAAATATCCTCTTCATATCAAGCATGATAATAGTGTTATAATCCCAGTTTAATTCCTGCAATGAATTGCATGGATTGAGGTGTTTGACCGTAATCCACACCCAGGTTGATTTGTGAGTGCGAATATGCGAATTCCGGATAATACCCCAGGTAATTGGAGAGGGTCAGGAGGTTGTTTACAGACACATAGAACTCTGCATTCCTGAAAAAAAAGAATTCGTCAGGAATACGATAACTCAGTGAAAGATGTTTGATCCTTGCATAGGAGCCGTCTTCGATCCACCTGGAAGAGAAATCTGCGTTTCCCTGCAGGTCGTCATATATGGCCCTGGGCACTTCCGTGGTTTGTCCGTCATACTGCCACCTGTTGAGTGTCGAGGCACTCTGGTTATCCAGCGTAGACATACGCTCATTCTGGTACCTTACATAGTTAAAGATTTCATTTCCATAGGAGAACTGGAACATCACATTGAGCGAGATATTTTTGTAGGAAAGGGTGGTTTGTATCCCGCCAAAATATTCCGGAAGTGCTGATCCCAGTATGGTTTTGTCGTAAAAATTGATCACTCTGTCGGGCACTCCGTTGGGTCCTGACAGGTCCTTGAATATGGCATCGCCTGCCTGGTAAGGAATGTTTTTGTCATTTATCAGCCCTGCTTCACTGGCTTCGGCCTGGGTGGAATACACGCCATCGAAGATATACCCGTAGAAGCTGTTTGCCTCTTCATTGAGCATATTTACGCGCTCTCCACCAGGAATTGCATAATTTAACATGTCGCCCTTGATCTCGGTAATTTTATTTTGATTTGTTGTAAGGCTTGCGGAAACATCCCATTTGAAAGATACTTTTTCCACGATCCTGTAGAGCAGGCTCAGTTCAATACCTGAATTGACCATTGATCCGCCATTTTCGAGCCGGAGGTCATATCCGAGGTACGGATCGATGGGTCTGTAAATAAGCATGTCGTTGGTGGTGTTCCTGTACACATCAATACTGGCATTGAACCTGTTCCCTGCAGAGGAAAGGTCGGCACCTGCATTGAGCATGGTAACGGTTTCATAGCTGAGCTCTTCATTGGGGACTGTTCCCGGGTACAGGCCCACGGTTTCATTGAATTTCACCGGGACGTAGAAATTGGTTGCACTGGCTTCTCCGATGTCATCATTGCCTGTTTTTCCTGCGGTAGCGCGAATTTTCAGGTCATCGATCCAGTCCATTCCCTGCATGAAGGATTCCTGGGAGATTCTCCAGCCGATTCCTCCCGAGTAGAACAATCCGAAAGGCACCACCAGGTTAATGGTGTTGGCTGCCTTGTCACCCACCCGGGAAGATCCATCGAGAGAAACGGATGCGGAAGCCAGGTATTTATTGTCGAACGAATAATTTACATATTCATAGAAGGAAAGCCAGTTCCATTTTTTATTGGCACCGCCGATTTCCCTGAGATCGTTCAGGCCATCCTGGATCATCCTGTACTGGTCATTTTCATGTGCATTTTTGGTCAGGCCCCAGTCGTACTGGTAATCATTGATCTGCAGATTCACTCCGGTATTGGAATTGATGCGGTGTAGTCCGTTAAATACTTTGCTGTAACTGAGGTAGGTATTGTTGAAGAAACTGTTCAGGCTGTTATTGGTGAGCTTTGCGACATTAATCGCTTCATAGTTGTAATACCGCTCCATCCCTTTGTTGGGCATGAATATTGCTTCTTTCAGGACATTATAATTCATGCTCAGGTTACTCTTGACGTGCAATGCATTGCTGATTGTTGCTGTCAGACCCAGTGAAGCGGTAAAATTATAGTTACTGTTGGAAGCTTCATAGTTCCGGATGGTCCCGAGCGGGTTACTTACCCCCAGCTCATCGACTTCTGAAAGTATGTTGAGTTCATTTCCTGCCAGGTCGTACTGGTAGGGATTCAGTAAGGGTGATTTCGAAAGACTGGTCATAATGGGGCTGGTTTGCTTCACAGTGGCAGCTTCTTTCATGTTGGCAAAGCTGTAATTAAGGGAGACCCCTGCATCCATTTTCAGCCAGGTAAAAATGTTGAGCATACTTACGAAACGGAGGTTATAGCCCTGGTACCCGGTGTTTTTGATCACCCCTTCGGCATCTGTGTAGCCAAAAGAGAGTCCATACCTTGCGATTTCGTCACCTCCTTTTACGTGTATATTGAAATTGGTATAGAAGGCATCGTCAAAGATCAGTTGTTGCCAGTTGGTATTGTGCTGGTAATCAATCCACCTGTCATCGTCTTGCTCCAGGAAGAGATTCGGATATTCTTCCACAATTTCTTCTTCCAGCAGTGGTGATGAGAACAGGATTTCGCTGATCAGGGTCCTGTGTTGTGCTGCGTTCAACAAAGGAATTTCCTTTTCCGGCTTCAGGGTAAAGCCATTTCGGTAATCGATCTCAATACTGGTTTGTGTGGTACTGGGATCCAGTGTCTCGATGAAGAGAATACCATTCGATGCTTTGGATCCGTAAGATGCTGCGACCGTCGGGTCCTTCACGACAATTGCCCTGGAGATATCGAACATGTTCACACTCATCAGCGGGTTATATGCATATCCCTCTAGATTGGATTCGAACAGGTTTTGAGACGGTAGCGGTATCCCGTCGATGACCACGAGCGGTTCATTATTGGAATATACCGAATTCACACCCCTGAGTGTCATCAGTGCTCCGCTGCCCGGGTGTCCCGATCTTTCCACCACCTTCAGGCCGGGAACCCGGCCCTGCAGGTACTGGTCGATCGACATAGCGGGTGAATGTTCCACATTTTCTATATCAACATCGGTAAAGGATGCCACCACTTCATTTCGAGGCATGGTCTGTGCCATGATCTTTACCGGGTCATCGCCAGAGGGGATGTCAGAAGAGGTAAGCGTGATCTTCAGGGACCTCCGCTTATTTACATATACCCTTTTTGTTTTAAGGTCCCCGGTGGGAGATACCATGAGCCATGCGTTGCCACCAGGCACCATCACAGAAAATTTTCCGGTTGCATCGGTAAGAACGGGCATTTCAAAGGATCCTTCCACACTCACTGATGCATTTGCAACAGGTGTTCCGTCAAGGGCGACCACTTTACCGGTAACACGAACAGAGTCCTGTGCTGTGGCCAGGGCAATTGCCGGGAACAGTAAAAGGGCAATTGCCAGGATTCTTGCGTTCAGTTTGTTTTGCATATATTTCATCATCGAATGGATTATCAATAACAATTATATTCTTATTCGTTCCATGGAATAAAGTCAATATAGTCGATCAGCAATGCCGGTGATACAAGTGCACTGGGCCCCCTGTATTCAAACCTGAGGGTTGCTTTCCCATAAGGCTGTTCGTTGATTGCCCATGCATCCCATTTATGATATCCCTGCGCTTCCGGGAAGTATCTTTTTCCTGTAACACTGTAGTAGTACCACCTGTAGTCGAAGAGGTAGTAGTCATGGTAATCCATGGTACGGATAAGCTGGTCGTTCAGATAAACGTCAAATACCCCGCCAAAATTTATATTGGTTCGTACCACCATCAGGTATTTTCTTGGGAATAGATTATCGATCTTGAATTCCACGGAATATTTCCCTGTATATCCTGGGTCAAATATCACCCGCATAACAGAGTCGTTGGATGCAGTGGGAATGGAGTCCCCGCGCGGTGAAAACTTCTTGTCACTGACTTCTGTAACCAGTTTTGGTTTCCAGGCAAACCTGTTTTTTCCCAGTTTTTCCAGGTACTGTTCCATTTCTATTCTCACTGATCCATTGAAGAGTGTATCCGGAACAGAGAAGTTTTCATAATTGAAGGCCACACCATTGCTGCATTCAAACCGGTCAGTGACCCTGTAGTCGATGACAATACTGTCGCCAAGTATGTTTTTCAGTTTCAGTGAGTCACTTGGAATACCGGTTTGGATAAATACCGATGAGGCCAGCGAGTTTTCAAACACTCCGTGTTCCAGCAGGTATGGGATTAGGATCTCGTTCTGCCAGTCGAGCGGAATATCAGCATGGTCCTGGTACACATCACCCAGTGCGCCTGCCATCACATCCAGTGCTGCATTGTAGTCCTCTGCTTTCGGAAAGACAATCGTTGCAGATTTGAACCTGAATTCCTCCCTCACCTGGAAATACGCTTCTTCGAATTCATTGAAAATAATCGCCACGGTATCATAAATGGTCCTTCCCTGGTCGTCAAAACCTATGGGCCGGCTCTTCTCCTTGTCAACGATTACCGAATCGAGCCCCAGGATATATTTTTCCAGTATGGGATTGGTAAATGCGTAATATTCAAAGAGGTTGGGCTTGGGATATGCGACTTCACTCATCACATAGAACTTACCGTTCAGGTAGAGCGGACTTTCAAATTCCAGGGGTACCCCGTCGAATATGGTGGTGTTGTTGGTGTGTTCAATACGGACGTATTTTTCACCCAGCATCTGGATCTTGTCAGCTTTTTTGATGTTTCCCGATTGCACAAAATGTGCGGAAATGTGGTAATTCAACACGGTTTGATTCACCGTGTCGCTGATTTCATACAATTCAAATGCATCATTGTTCGGTATGAACAATGTATAGGAGCTACCTGCTTCCCTGAACAGGGTATCGAACTCGAATGCTTCCATATGGGCTACGAATGCAGAAAGTTCCGGATCTTCTTTGATCACCTCCCACATGTTCCTGTTCACGGTTGGCGGGATTTCGTTGTAATGTTCCTCCCACTCCTTTTTGCAACCAGACAGGATCAGCATTGCAACCATCAATGAAATTATGATCTTGTTCATCTTCATCTTCATCGTTTTAGTTAGTTACAGGTACGAATCTTACATAGTCCCATTCTAATCTTCCCGGGATCAGGGCCCTGATCTCCACCACGTGTGATTCGTAGTTATTGAAATCGATCGTCCCTACTTCGACATCTGCATAGGGCCACGACTCGCTGCCGCCGGTGGAGAGGTCGATCAAACCTCCGACCTTTTTGCCGTCGATAAATAATTCGACAAGGGCATTCCGTTCGTTGTATGCATGGGTCCTGAGATAGACCGTGTATGCTCCCTGGACGATTTTCGGGAGCTGGTAGGTGATAGAAAAATCACCATTGAGCAACAGGTAGTCCTTTCCCCATGCACGGTGTTCCTCATCTGCAGATTCTACAAATACGAGTTTCGGTCCTGTCCAGGTGATCACCCTGAGCGCATCGGGGTTGTCAACGGTATATTCACCCGGTTCTTTCCTGAATTCGGAGAACAGGGGCTCTTCGTAGAATTCAAATGTAACGGTTGCGCGCGAGGGCTTCTGCAGCATCATGACCCGGTCGATGATATGGATGGCCCCACTTTGTGTAATGACGTTGCTGGCATCATAGTTGAATCCGATAAAATCGATAATGGTCGTATCGCTCCCGTTGATGATCGTGTCAAATACCTGTTTTCCCCTGTTGATGATGATATCCAGACCCCGTCCGTTGACATTGACCGGAAAGTTGGAATAGGTAGTGAAGTTGGTAGCTATATCCAGGAAATCGTCGAGGAATACATTGGCAGCCAGGATATGGTATCCAACATACTGGTACAGCTTGTTATCAGGACTGGCGTAATCCTGGTTTGTAATTTGCAAGGTGTCCACAAGATCCTGGAAAGTATATATTCCTTTCTTGTTGTATACAGTATCCGGCTCCACCAACAGGGTAATTGCTGTTGCAGAAGAATCTTCCTTCAGGTTCAGGTTCAATACCTGGTCAAATCCGGTGGCCTCAGCTGCTTCCGTGAAAATGGAGTATGCAGGATCGGCAGCGATCCAGTCATAAGAGGTATAGGTGATGGGCGACAGTACCTTGCTGATCACATGAACAAAGCCATTGGAAAGTTCATGGTTGGTACTGATTACGGGTGCCTGGTTATTGATGTTGTAGTAGGCAGAGTCTTCACCCAACACAAAATTTACTGTCAGAAGATCTTCCGTAAGTGTATATGCAGGAAGTGCACCGAACGGGAAGTCATTGGCATCGATGCCCAGGTTGACCACGTGGTATTTCGCAAGGATCCTGGCATACTCTGTATCTCCGAGCAGCTGGTCCATGGATGCGTAAGTGCTGCTGCTTGCCACAAACTCTTCCATGGCTTCATTGGTGGGAAGAAACAGGGTATAGCCCGCACCGTAGGGATTGTATGCGCTTATGATCATGCCGACCCCGCTGGTGTCCAGGATCTGGAGAAAATGGCCATACAGGGAATCATTTTCTTCAATATAATTGTAAATCGACATAGATTCGGCATCCTCGAATTCAGCCGTGATGACCTGATCGGGTTCACATGAAAAGGCCAGCGTAATCACTGCTGCAATGACTATATATATCGTTCTCCTGTTCATCATCTAAAAATTATAGTAAGTATTCTGTTCAAGGTTCTTGTTCCGTTCCAGCTCATCTTCGTGTATGGGAAGATACCATCCCAGGGGATTGGTGAGCTTGGTTCTGAGGATCCGTTTTTGAGTGGATGGTGCATTTTGCACAGCGATCTCAATAAACTTCAGTTTTCTTTGATAATTGTTCCTGCGTCCCATTCTCATCAGGTCGAACCACCTCTTCCCTTCAAAGGCAAGTTCGCGGGCGCGTTGGTCCAGGATAGCGTCTTCGAACGATGCAGGCGTATCGGCGGCCGTAAAATCATTTATACCGGCCCGGTCAGTGAGTTCATAGAAATATTTATATGAACTTCCACCGTTAAATATTTCCCTGGCTTCCGTGTAGCGTTCCAGCTGGCTGAGTGCTTCGGCTTTCATCATCAGCACATCGGCAAGACGGTAGATGATAAAATTGGCACTGCGCTGCTCGGAGCTGGCACGTGCGGTTTCGCCATCGGGAGCCCGGCCCACATACTTCCAGATAATGTAATCGTCTTCACCTTCCTTCTTTATGGAAAATCCTTCCCCGCGCACAGGCTCTTCGCCGTTTTTGGCGGCGAACATCTGGATGGCTGCCTCACTTGGATCCAGGTTATTGGAGAAATAATTGGTGAGTCCGTACAGGCCATTGGGCTGACCTTTCTCATCGTTGAACTGAATTTCAAATATGGACTCAATGGAGTTCCCCGGGTAAAACAGGTCGAAATATTCATCTTCTGACAGGATGACAAGATCCTTATTGGCTTCAATTTTGGCCACATGACGCAGTACCTCCTCGTAATCAAAGATCCAGAGGTTGATGTCTGCCATCAGGGCATCAAAAGCTGCCTTGGTGGCACGCCCTTTAATTTCCTCTATGGTCTGGTAGCCATCGGTGGTTGCAAACGGCCGGTACGTCTCGAGGTCCTCAAGCAGGTACCCGATGATCTCCGTGTCGGTGGATTTTACCGGGTACACCTCGCTCTCATCTGTTTCCGTCGGTTCAGTCACATAGGGTACATCCTTGAAGATACGCACCAGGTAGAAGTAGGTCAGGCTTCTCAGGTATATGGCTTCGGCAAGAAAACCATTCAGCTGGTATTCAGTGAATGTTTCATCGATCTCCTTTACGAGCGGGGCATTTTTCATGACCTCATTACAAAAATTGATCACCTCGTAAAAACTGCGCCAGTTGCACATGCCATTGTCCTCGTAGATGGTGCTTTCGCTGATCTGCCGTGCATCATTTCCCAGTCCGTAGTCAGGCCGGATCATGTCGCCCCGCAACTCGCCGTAGAGGAGCAGGTTGCCATTCATGTTTCCAAAAGTATCATAGGCACCCATCAGCATGGCTTCCACATCTTCCTTGCTCTGCCAGAATTCTTCCCTGATGAGTCCCTGCGGTGGGATCAGGCCCATCCATTGGTCACACGATACTACCAGTGCCAGTCCCGTGATGATCAGAAATATTTTTGCGCTATGTTTCATTGTCTTCCTGTTTCATATGATTTAGATACCTATACTCAAGCTAAGCGTAAGAATTTTCGGCGGGGGTGTGTTTGCATAATCGAACCCGATCCAGAAAGGATCCTGGGCATTCTGGCCCACCTCGGGATCCTGACCGGAATACCGGGTGAACGTGAACATTTTTCTTGCGCTTGCAGTGATATTCATGCTGCGGATATTCAGTTTCTGGCATACATTGGCTGGAAGGCGATAGGCGATTTTCATATTGATGAGCCTCAGGTAATCGCCCGGTTCCACGTACCTGTCGGAGCCGAGGTTACTGGCAGGGTGCCACATATAGGCCCGCGGCAACATATTTTCATCATCCTGTCCCTGCACCCTCCAGCGCCGCAGAACGGCCTTGCTCTGGTTGTTCTTGTTGAGCATCCCTTCGGTCTGTATTGCCACGCCATTGACGATATCGAATCCAAGCCGGTAATGGAAACTGGTCGAGAAGGTGTAATTTTTATATTTCAGTGTCGTTCCGAATCCCCCCATGAAATCGGGGTTGGAATCGCCGATATATACCACATCATTCAGGTCGATGATACCGTCGTGGTTGATGTCTTCATAAATCGGATCACCCCCCTTGAATATATAGGTGCCTTTATAGCTGAGCGGAACGGGTTCGCCTTCGTTATCGTAGATGATTTCACCGCTGGCATTCCTGGCAACCACATCTTCATCCCTTGACCATACACCCAGGTAGCGGAACCCGAAGAAAGAACCGATGGCCTCACCTTCCACCACGCGACGCGGATATTGTTCGTTCCCGATGCTTGTAGATGCCTCCCGGTTGAAATTGTCCGGCAGGTTATTGAACCTGTTGGAGTTTTGCGAAGTGTTGAAGTTGATGGACCAGAGCCAGTTCTCGTTCCGGACAATCTTGAAATCCGTCATCAGTTCCCAGCCGCGGTTCTCCAGTTCGCCCCCGTTGTAGAAAGTAAGATCGCCGTAACCCGAAGAATATGGGATGGGATATTCGTAGAATAAAAGGTCCTCTGTTACTTTGTTATATATGATCCCTTCTATGAAAAACCTGTCATCAAAAAGGTTCAGTTCCACCCCGATATCCGTGGTGGTACTTGATTCCCACCTGAGGTTGTTCAACTGGATCTGCTGGGGAACGATTGCCGGTGATTCGATATAGGAACCGGTTGAGGATGAAGCATAGGTGGCGAAACGCGCGTAGGCATCCCAGGGCTGTCGTCCGGCCACACCCCATGTAACACGGAACATACTTTCGCCCAGCCATCCTACGTTTTCGAGCCATGGTTCACTTGAAAACCGCCATCCCCCGGAAAGTCCCTTGAATACACCCCAGCGGTAATTGGCACCGAAGGAAGAGTGGGCATCAGCCCTTATGATGGTCTGCAGCAGGTATTTATCTTTGTATTTATAGTTCAGGTTCCCAACTGCACCTAGCTGCCTGGTTTCCCCGGAGCCGCCACCGATCCAGTTGATCTGTGCGTCAATGGCAGGGTCCTGGATGTCTGTGGAAGGGGTCCTGTTGCTCTGGATGTTCATCCATTCATAGCTTTCCTGGTTGGTGATCCAGGAGGCTGCACCGGAGAGCACATGGTTTTCGTTCTTAAAGGGAGCTTCGAAGGTCATCCTGGTTTCGGTCCTGATGGAAGAGTTGATGTTGTTGCTTTCTTCGGCCTTGTTGATGGTCCATGCCAGCCAGTCGGCCCCAATGGCATTGTAGGGCAGGTAGTTTTCATATTTGGTTCCGGCATACTGAAAGGAGACCACTTCGTGTAATGTGAGCCAGTCGGTGATCTTGTACCGAAGGCGGAAGGTATTCTGCAGGTTGTTCCTGATATTGTCCTTTTTCCCCAGTTTGGCTACTGCCACAGGGTTAAAATAGATTTCACCGTTCCCCTGGTAGCTGTTGATGGGTGTGAAATATTCACCGGTCAGATTACCGTAAGGATCATATTCCCATATGCTCATATTGGGGGATTTGATGTACGCCATTTCCCTGATGTTTCTTGTTTTGCCGTCGCCCCTGTCCAGTTCAAGGTTACCGTCAGTACGGTTATTCGTGTAGTTGAACTGGACCGAGAACAGCAGGTTCCTGGAGAGGAAATAGTCGAGGTTGATACGGGTTGAAAACCGTTTGGAGGAGGTATTGATCGTTGTACCTCCTTCATCCACGTAGCTGAACGATGTGAAATACCTGGTTTTTTCTCCGCCGCCGGAGACTTTGAAGTAATGGTCGTGGGTCATGGCATTTTGTGTAATGGCCCCGATCCAGTCGGTATTGGCGGAGTAATTATAGAAATCTTTGAAATCCCTGTCATAGGTAATATACTGGATCTCGTTCTGGTTATTCAGCACACCATAGTTATTGTGCCACTGTTCCAGTTGCAGCATGATATATTCATTTCCGTCGAGCATAGGGATGGCGGGGGGCTGGATGTTCATACTGCTTTTATACTGGTAGTCAAACTGTACCTGTCCCATGCGTCCCTTGAATGTTTCGATCAGCAATACACCGTCGGCACCCTGTGATCCGTAGACCGCTGTGGAAGCCGCATCCTTCAGGATCTCGATGGATTTAATGTCCTGCAGCGCGATATTGACCAGGTTACTGATGTCTTCTGCATCAGAGGAGCTGAGGTTAAAGGAGGAGGAAACGCGCATCTGGGGAATCCCGTCAATGACGATCAGCGGCTGGCTGTTACCCATGGAGCTCAGGCCCCTGATCACCAGTTGTGAACCTGAACCCGGGTCGCCTGATACGGCGATGATATCCAGACCACTCACTTTGCCCTGGAGCGCGTCGGAGGCAGATGATATGCCGGCATCAGCCATATCAGCGAGGTTCACCTTCACCGTTGAAGATGCGTTGTCACGTTCGGCGATATTTGTCAGGCTGTAGTCAGATTGCGCCTTGGCTGTTACTGTGACTTCTTCAATCTCCAGGTTGGCAGGTGCCAGTTTGATGGTTTGCTGTCCGCCGGTCACGGGTATTTCCTTTGTTTCGTAACCGATCACACTGACCTTCACGGCATGGGAAGCATCGCGCATTTCCAGCACGAAGTCGCCATTCACATTGGTGATGGTACCGTTGATAATCCTGTTTTCATCGTCATATTCGATGATGTTGGCTCCGATCACGGGAAGTTCATCGGCGGCATCGATCACGCGTCCTCTCAGCACTACATCCTGCCCATAGGTACTTGTAACAGTCGCAAGGGCCATCAGCAGCATCAGTATTGGTTTTAATTTTCTCATCAGTTGTTAACCTTTGGGTAATGTTCTGAAAATTCTGATCGAATTGTGTTTATTGCGAAACGTCAAGTTCGCTGATAAGCAGTGCCCTGTCGATCTTGTGTACCACTGCATTGTTGAGCAGCATGGGAAATGTGGATTGCTGACCTTCACTTAATATTTGTCCTGCAAGCATGTTGGTGGAATCAGATTCGGCAACCGTAGCGTAATAACCTCCCTCCCTGGCTTTGAACCGGATCTCATCTGTGGCGGTTTCGATATTGATTTTTGTATATACCGTTCCGAATTCAGAGGAGCTTTCGTCAGGACGCACCGTTTCATAGTATCCGCTGGGGGCATAGCCATCGGTAAAGACGATCTGCTTCCTGAGGAAATGTGCCAGGATAAATTTCTGAAGGTCCTCCTTTGGAAGGGTATCTGCCTGGACAGCGTTCAGGGCTGCGCTGTTTGGGGCGAAGACCGTGTAATTCTCACTTTTGGAGATAAATGTAAACTGGTTGAGGCTCGTCTTTGCCAGTTCAGCCTGTACAATCAGCTGGAAGAATTCAGGGAACCTGCTCTGGAGCAGCAGGTACAGACTCGTTGTGCTGAAGCTGAACCAGTCGTCAATCTCATAGGTGGAGCCGTTGTCTGCGTTGATGTCGATGCGCCGGGGAATCACAATGGAAGTTTCACCACCGTTATAACCTACCGTGGTGTTGGCGGTACCCCGTACTTCACCGGTTTCGTTGTTAAAAACGAGGAAGTTACCGGCGAGGTTGGGAATAAATTCCTTGCGTGCCAACCCCTGGGGTTCCCTTATTGCAATATGGTTCAGAAAAAGTGTACGGAGGTCGTTTTTCGTTATAAAAAACTGCTGTGCGGAGTTCGCGGAGATCTGGAATGCCAGGTAATTCCCTGTGATTCTGTCGTATATGAAGGAGGAGTCGGCCGATGTATTCTGATCGGATTCCACGAACAGCATATACCGCTCATCAGGTGGCCGTTCTCTTTTGAGTGCGGGAAGCAGTCCTGATTCTTCGATGGCCTGCATGATCTTTGCAAATCCTTTACGTAGGTAAATCGGTCCGGTAACACTTGAAAAGGCCCTTGGAACAATGGCTTCATCGGTTCCCAGGAAGGATGCATTGCTTCCATATTCTTTGTGGATGATCGCATCTTCGGAAACGGAAACGATATCCTGTTCCCCATTAAAAAACCCAAGTTCAAGATCGGTCCTGTAGATGGAATTCATGGACAGGTGGCTGTTGGCAACGATCCGTTTGATATTCAATGGTGCATTGTCGATCCCGTCCCAGAAGGAACCACCAGGGAGGTATTCATCCTCAAGCTTTTTGAGTGCTTCATTGGTGGGGGCAATCATTCCGTGATGGTATCGAATGGTAACATTCCCCGGAAGGTTGACAGCTCCGGGAGGGGGAGAGGTCTTTTCCCTGGTCAGGTCGAATGCGAGTTCGGGAAAAGAGAGTTCAAACAATGAATCCACATTCAGCCCCAGCTCAGCTCCGGGCTGGTCAAATGTCGCCGCCTGGTTGTACTGGAATTCAGGGAAAAGGTTCACCAGGTTCAGGTACCGGCTGTAGGATTTGTCTGTGTATGTTTCAGCAATGATCTGGTAGGCATTCCTGGCAGGAGTAACAACGCGGTCAATGTTATAGATGAAACCGTTCTCTGCGAAGATTTCCGGCCCCAGTACGCGCGCTTCCATGTAGAAGATATCATTGTTGTCCTGGAATGTGCGGTCAAAATAAAATGTGTAGTCGTCGAGACTCAGGTCGTATATATCGAAATATGATTTAAAAAAAATCGGGACATATTTCCTGGAGTCGGTGGCTACGCGCCTGTACCAGCTGGATTTGGTGGTGTCGACGATCGCTATACCAAACTCATCAGTACCCCTCGTACCGTACTTAAGGTCTTTATCCGAAAGCAGGGTTTCCCTTTTGTACCCCCTTGGTTCATCATTGGTTTCATCTTTTGGGTCGATCCACCCATAGACATCGAGCGACCGCAGCTGCTCTTTGGTCCAAGGATTCTGTACCAGGTGGTATTTTACGATCTCCTCAAGCTCCGGGAGCGGGATGTCTTCCACGCTGTTATAGGTGGGATGTTCCTGGAAGAAGAGGTCGAATGCCTCGTTATTGGGAGCAAATACGGTATAGCTGCCGGAAGTGTTCAGGATCGTATCGTATCCCGTACGTTGTAAACACTTTGTGAATTCCTCGAAGATGGTAGTGTCTGTGATCTGCGTAAAAACCTTTCCTGCCAGCCAGTCCGGTCGTGCATATTTGTCGAAGGGTTCTTCTTCGATACAACCCATCAATAGCGACATCGCGAGCGCCATAAGCGCAAAGTGCCTAGTCCTTCTCATGTTGGTAGTAGTAGTTAATTGTTCAACCTGTATCGATTCTGACTACCCTAAAAATATCGAATCAAAAAGAGCTAATCAAGCCTCGGTACAGGTGCTGAAAATTCAGCATTTAAATATAAATAAAATTAGGGGACAAAGTACGCTAAGTACAGATAAAATAGAACTGTTCTATATAACAATTCACTATGTTAAAGAATCTTATAATTAGCTTAAACAAAAGAAAGCTGGATTGAGAACCGGTATGTAAATCAACCTGTACGGTTGATTTTTTTGCATGCAGGAAGCCTCCGAACCGCGACAACATACTGCATCTGTTCTGTGCAAATGATTATATTTGGAGGAAAATACTGATGACATGAAAAAGCGTTATGTGCTCATTGCAGGGATGTTGCTTTTTGCTTACGTTTTAATGGCCCAGGAGTCGTTGATTGGCGAATGGCATTTACAGGAGCTTACCATGGAGGATCTTGACAAGCAGGATGTGATCTCCGGGGAGCAGCTGAAAGAAGATGGTACGGTCTGGATCATGCGTTTCGCTGACGACGGCTCATTTTACCAGAAAAGCAATTTCAATGCTGCTTCGCGCATGGATGAAATGGAGGGTACATGGAAGACAGAACCAGGAGACAAGCTTACGATCTTCCTTCTGATCAATGGTCAGAAAAGACCTTTACAGTTTTTTTACGGTTTTAAGGACGGAGCGATGATCCTTGAACGATATGACCAGCTGCGCTCCTACAGGATGGTTACGGTGTTCCGGAAGAAGGAGTAAACACGTTTTTTGTGACGGATGGTGCCGGTGATGTGCAGGTGTGTGATCTGCACTAATGCCCGATGCTGATGCCGATAAATGCATGACGGGGCATGCCCGGGTAATAATACCTGGGTGCTGCTCCCCCGAAGAAGGGGGCATTGACCAGGACCATGGATGCATAGGCAGCGTCGAACAGGTTATTGATTCCCCCGTTGAGGAGGATGGAAAATGGCATTTTCCGGCTGGCGATCCTGAATGATCCCCTGGCATTGACCAGCATGTGCCCGCTGTAGGATTCCGTGTTGGCATCGTCCAAATACTGACTTCCGCTCCAGTTCCATTCAAGCACCACACTGAGGCTTTCCCTGAAGGATGTGCGCAGCCGGGTATGGATCACCTGTGCAGGGATTCCCGGCAATTCGTTTCCTGAATAATCCGTTCCGTCATCAATAAAGGAGGTGAATTTATTGCTGTTCAGGAAGATGCTGGAAGTAAGCGTATGCTCCCAGTTGTCTTTTTGTCCTGTGGGGGTGATGTCGAACCTGTTGAATATTTCGATACCCGCGAGACGGGCACTTCCCGCGTTGATCCCCGTGAATATTTCCTCGGTGACCCGTTCGGTGACCAGCATGTTTTGTATGAAGATCGCATAGAGTGCCACATCGTAATACCAGCGGTCGTTAGGGGTCCAGCCGCGGAACCCGAGGTCGGTGTTCCACCCGGTCTCCGGCAGCAGGTCGGGGTTCACCATTCCTTCCGGCAGGAGTGTTTCTTCCAGCGATGGAGCGGAGAAACCGTGTCCGGCGGATGCATGCAGGTAATGGTCCCCTGCAATGTTGTAATTCAGTCCGAAGCGGGGTGATACCACGGGTGGGTAGCCGTACTTCCCCGACTGGTCGTCGCCATCGATGTGGTAGATGGTCGACAGCCGGTATTCCAGGAGGTTGAAATTGATGCCGGCTTCGATGTTCAGTCCGGGCGCCGGGGTCCACCTGGCGTGACTGAACAGGTTGCCGTAGCGCCGGATCTCGCTGTTGTGCAATTGCAGTGCGCCCGGGGTACCCGAAAAAGTTTCAACGATCTCCCACTGGTAGTTTTCGGCGAAGAGTTCGATACCTGCCTGGATGTTCAGCCGGTTGGTCCGGTATTGAATATAGTCCCTCAGGCCGAAGGTAAAGGAAACTTCGTCGAGGATGTTAAATGGACGCGATTCGTATGGATCCTGCCAGGCAGAGAATACGGTCAGGTGGTTTTCCCACCGGTCACTCAGTTGATGTTTCCATCCTGCTCCGGCGGTAACCTTTTCATAGGCTTCATAGCCCTCGATGGCCAGCCAGTTGGCGGCGGCCTTTTCAGGGTTTTCCGAAAAATCCGCTGCATTGAGCGAACTGGGAATCTGTGAATACAGGTCGGTGACCAGCAGGTGGAAGGTAAACATATTACCTGTGGTACCCGTTTTGCCGTGGAGAAAGAGGTTGTTCCTGTTGTAGCGGTTGTTTTCCCTGAACCCGTCGGAGGAGGACCTTCCCACACCAAGCGTGATGGCTGTGTGGTCCTTTTTCCACCCGGCATGCAGGCCGTATTTTTGGGTGTTGAACGACCCGGCCGTCGCTGAAGCGCCATAGCTGAAGCCGTTTTCAAAAGGATAACTGGCTTTCATTTTGACCACCCCGCCCAGTCCCGATCCGTACATGGCCGATGCGGGTCCCTTGAGGATCTCGATCCTGGAGATCCCGAGCATGTCGAGGTCCTCGACCGTGGAGATACCGTCCCCGTTGGTCAGCGGGATTTCTTCGAGGTAGGCCCTTATACGGTTGGATGAATAGGGGGTGCGTGAACCGACCCCGCGGATGGTGAGGCGATTGGTGGTATGGGTTCCGCTGGCCATGAAAACCCCGGGTGCAGTGTTCAGCTCATCGGCGATATTGATGGTGCTGAGGGCATCTGTAGGCAGTGGCCGGATGATCGAGAGGCTCCCGGTGGATTCGCTTAACCGCTGTTCGAAAGGTGTAACCGAGATGGTGACATCATCGAGATGGACCGTATCGGCCTGGGCATGGATGGAAAGCAACGGGAATAATAGCAGGAAGGGCAAGACAAAATGTTTCATACAGCCGGATGAATTGAATGGTGCTTTTATTAAGACAGAAGTCAGGTACAAAGGTTCAATGACTGGCCTGATTTCGGCAACTGAATGTGGTTGCAGGGGCGAACCCCTGAATAAAAGGAAATGGCAGTCCAAACCGTTTTATATATACCCCAAACCGGAGTTACTATGGTATATATTGTTGTATGAAAACGGGGAGCCGGTGATGCCTAGCATCCCTTGTTGTTGCAAATAATCGGACTGTTCCGGGCAACTTACCCATTCAGGATCAGTTCCTGCAGCGGTCTGTTCGGCACATTCCGGAACTACTTGTTAATGATCAGTTCCTCCAGTGGTCTTTTGGGTACGTGGTGCACATCATTTTCGTCCCGCCAGTATTTGATATCCCCTGCTTTCATTTCCTCGAGTACCACCTTTTCGGCCGGTTTTCCCAGGGCGATGACCTGGATGATCTCCAGGTGTTTGGGCAGATCCAGGGCCTGACTGAGTTGCTCTTTCTTCACCGATGCGATGATGCAGCCGCCGAGGCCTTTTTCAACGGCAGTGAGCAGGATACTCTGAGCCGCGATGCCGTCGTCGCAGAAGTAATTCCCCGGGATGGTGGTATCGTGCAGCTGGACAATGTATGCTGAAGGGCGTTCGCCAGGCTCCGGTCCGGGCCAGTCGGACAGGTACCCCGCCCATGCCAGGGTGGGGAAGATCTTTTCGTTGGTTTCATGCGTGTTGGCGAGGAAGTACTTCAGCGGCTGGGCGTTCCTTGCCGATGCGGAGAGCCGGGCGGCATCGATCATTTCGTGCAGTGCTTCGGTGGTAATGTTGCGGGAGGCGTCGAACCGCCTGTAGCTGCGGTTCTGAAGCAATAGTGATCTGAGCGTGGACATAATCTGTAGTTTGGTTTAATGATTCGGTTTACCAAAGATAATGCAGAAGTACGGAAATGCATCATGCAGGTGCACTGAATTTGGGTATGCAGGCACCTTCAAAGTGGGCCTGCATGTGTGTTGAAGAAGAAATGCAGAGACCCTTCAATCAACACTATTTGCTCTTTACGTCACGCTTGAGACTGTATATCAATCATCAGGTACCGTTGATGGATAAACGTTGCGGAGAAGGCTCCTGATCCCGGGAATTCAGTAAATTTATATACCCATTGAAATAACTGCTGCTATTTCGCTCCTCTCTTGAGCGGTTCTATCGATATTAACAAAGAATAATGATGATGAAACATGTGATTTCACAACGGTTTTTATTCATCTTTTTAACGGGTTGCTTCCTGGTATGCGTAGCATGTGAAAAGGAGGAAGACCCGACTGGGGATGAAGTGTATGTTCTGACTGTTTCAGCAACGAACGGCAGCGTGATCGTTGTTGAGAACGGGGATACCCTTGCAGCGTCGGAGAAGTATGATTTTTATGGCAGCACTTCCCTGGTCCTGACTGCAGTGGCGGACCAGGGATACCTGTTTTCCGGCTGGTCGGGGGATGTAACATCGGCGGAGAATCCGCTTACCGTAACCGTGGATGATTCGGTGGGGGTGGTGGCCAACTTCGTGGAGGACCAGGACGAGGATCCTCCCTATGAGGCAGGTGATAAAAAGGTATTTGAGTTTGCCGGAAACGAGATCGTGATGGTCTACTGTCCGGGAGGAACATTTTTATCCAATGATGATGATTCGGACAGCGATTTTGAAGACGGTCCGGAGGTGACCTGCGGGCCATTCTGGATTGCCGAAACGGAGGTGACCAATGAGTTGGCTGCCGATCTGTTCAACAGTATGGAGGGCTTCCAGTTTAACCCGGACGGTGGAATCGGTGGAATGGTGGGAGATGGTTTCTTCAACAAGGAAGATAGGTTTGCACATAACTACGTAAATTATTCTACGGTAAAGTGGGGGGATGAGATCCTCATGGACATGGGGGAAGTACTTGGGGAACAGCTGGATATCTATTACGAGGGTGATTTCAGAGTATATGACAACCGGGATCGCCAGCCGGTGAAGTTTATTACCTGGTTTGGGGCGGTATTGTGTTGTAACGAGCTGACGAAGCGGGAAATGGGTGGTGCGGCCGAGGTATATGACGGGATCGATACCACCTGGTTGGATGATGAGACCATCGCTGATGTATCCAAAAGGGGATTCAGGTTGCTCACTGCTGCTGAGTGGGAATGTGCGGCCCGCTGGCAGGGAGATGATCCGTCCAATGGTGCCTATGAATATCCTGCCGGGAGCGGTCTTTACTGGACTCCGGGTGGGTATGCCAGCGGTGCGGCGGCTGGCACTTCGAACGTGGATGCCACAGCTGCCGTTTCAGTTTACCGGTACAAGGATGGGGTGCGACCGAACCCGGAGGCGTCGGATGTTGTGAAAGGGGACCGTGCGCCGAATGCGCTGGGAGTGTACGATATGAGCGGGAATGTCTGGGAGTGGAGTTTTGATGAGGGTGCAGACGGGTACAACCGGCTGATCTGGGGCGGAGGATTTGTCTCGCAGCATTTCGACCTGCAGATAGCAGTTCCCTACGATGGCATGTGGGCGGGGGGAACAGGCAGTGACCTGGGATTCCGGCTGGCGATGAGTGCGGAGTAGGGCCAGAATCAGATATAAGCCATTGCTTTCATAGATCGTGGTGCATCCCAGGGCTTCGGGACCGGCCCTTATTATTTTTCATGAACTGATTTTGTTGATTGATATTTACATTTACTATCATTGCATTTGCAGTTCGTATACGTACGTATCGCAGTTCAATTCGTTGGCGAAAACAACAAAATTCAGTTGATGGCTATATTTCAGAAATTGCTATACCGGATAATATTCTCAGCTTGCCTGGTGATCGTATTCGCATGCACCCCGAACAAGACTGAGGAGGAATATAAATTTGTCAACCAGGTGTATCCTCAACTGGACACCGAAAACTCACGGTGGTTCTTTTTCTCATCGGCCTGCCGGCCATTCGGAATGGTAAATCTGAGTCCCGACACCCAAACCGGAGGCGCCTGGGGAAGTGGTTACCGCTACAATACTGACACCATCAAAGGGTTTAGTCACATACATGCCTGGCAGCTCTCCGGGCTTTCAGTGATGCCTGTAACAATTACGGGAGAGGTTGGGGAAACCATTTTTTCCGATTTTTATTCCCGTTTCAGTCATGAAACCGAGATCGTGCATCCCGGGTACCATTCTCTCGAATTGGACAGGTATGCCATTCAGGCGGAAATTACCAGTACCAAACGCGTTGGTTTTCATAAGTATACTTTTAATGGAGATGGCAGGCCGGCTTTGTTGGTTAATCTGAATACGATGCTTGGCCCCTGTGAAAACATGCATGGCGTCCTGGAAAAGACAGGTACAAATGCAGTAAGGGGAGAATTAACAAATGCGCCAACACGCCGCCGTCCCAAACCAACCAGGGTATTCTTTCACATTGACTCGGACACAGAAATTGGGGATATTGTTAAAGATGGTAAGACTGGTAATTACTTGTTGGTTTTTGATGCATCGGCAAAAGCAGTTCAGCTAAAAGCCGGTATTTCATATACTTCGGTTGAAAATGCGAAAAACAATATTGACGCAGAACTGGCACATTGGGACTTTGAAAAAGTGGTGGAAGCGTCGAAGGATGAATGGAACGCACTTTTAAGCAGAATTGAGGTGGAAGGTGGAAATGAGCAGCAACAAAAGAGGTTCTATACAGACTTATGGCATGCACTGCAGGGACGCCGTACAATCAGCGATGTTAATGGCGCCTATCCGGATTATACAGGGAATGAATTTCGTATAGGACAGATTCCGCTGGACGAAGAAGGAAAACCACAATTCAACCATTACAATTCTGATTCATTTTGGGGTGCACAATGGACCATTAACACTTTATGGGGCCTGGTGTACCCCGACATTTACAAGGAATTTGTCCTGTCGTTGATGCAATATTACAAGGATGGTGGTTTAGTCCCCCGCGGTCCTTCAGGAGGAAACTACACTTTTGTAATGACAGGTGCTTCGTCCACCCCTTTTATTGTCAGTGCCATCCAAAAAGGAATCATTACCGAAAATGTTCCTGAAATTTATCATGCGCTGAAAAAGAACCACCTGCCCGGCGGTATTATGGCAAAGGCTGGCTATGAACACGATACCGAACTGGGAGGCGGGCTCGGATACTATATCAAAAATGGATGGGTTCCTTATCCCATCCCTGAAGGACAATTTGGTTTTCATCAGGACGGAGCCGGGTTAACCCTGGAATATGCATACCAGGATTGGACATTGGCACAGCTGGCATTGAAACTGGGACACCAGGAAGATTATGCGTACTTCATGAAACGATCCGGGAATTACAAAAATGTGTATGATTCGGAAAGCACATGGATGCGTCCAAAAAATGTTGACGGTGAATGGCTTGCCGATTTTGATCCGTATGCTTACAAAAATGGTTTTATCGAATCCAACGGTGCCCAGGCCACCTGGTTTGTACCACACGATATTTCCGGGTTAGCTGAATTAATGGGTGGTGAGGAAGATGCAGCTGAAAAACTGAATGCACAGTTTGAGACCGCCCGGCAGCTTGGGTTTACCTCGGGCGATGCACACGCGAAAGAGCAGCATCCTGAATACAGCCGGGTTCCCATTAACTATGGAAACCAGCCGTCTATTCAGACGGCTATGGTCTTTAACAAGCTCGGGCGCCCAGGTTTATCGCACTACTGGTCACGCGCGGTTGTTGATTCGGTCTTTTCGGGACTTGCCCCCAACACAGGATACAATGGCGATGAGGACCAGGGCTTAATGGGAAGTTTATCTGTTTTAATGAAAATTGGTCTGTTTCAGTTGAATGGAGGAACCGGTGAGAATCCGGTTTACTATGTTGGAAGTCCCATATTCGATAAAGTAACGATACAGCTGCATCCTGATTTCTACGAGGGAGATGTGCTGACTATTGAAACGAAAAACAACAGCAGAGATAAGGTTTTTGTTGGTAAAGCCTGGATCAACAATGCGCCGTTGGAGCATTTCAGGGTAACTCATGCGCAGATTACCAGCGGGAGTCATATCAGGCTGGAAATGGTTGGGAATGAATTGCAATGACCGTTCGTGACTTTTTTGGAATTTACGGTCATCCATTGCTTTAGTGGAAGATAATTGTTAATTTTGCCATCCGAATTTGCAAAGCGGAAGTCTTACCAACGACAGTATTTTTGGCTTGGTTGGCTTAAGTTGGCTTAAGTTCTTGGGTTCACAGGTCCTTTAGATACTTTTATGGTCGGTTTGCCGAGTGGTTAGGCGCTGGTCTGCAAAACCAGTTACAGCGGTTCGAACCGAGCAGCCGCAGGCAGCGAGCTCGCTGAGCGACAGCGAGGCAATCCGCTACCGGACTGCAACTGAGAAGTTCTTTTATAAAATATTGAAATAGCTTTGAGGAATTAAGTTCTTAAATAAAGCTAAGATACAATGGTCGGTTTGCCGAGTGGTTAGGCGCTGGTCTGCAAAACCAGTTACAGCGGTTCGAATCCGCTACCGACCTCACTTAAATCGCTATTATTCATATATAAAGAATTTTAGCGATTTTCTTTTTAGACACCTGAAACTTACCTCTTTTGAGTGTTATAAAAGTATCTTCTGGTTATTCTGTTTCGATATTAGTACCTTTAAGGATATCATGAAGAAGCGGGAATATGACATACCAGATTATAGAGGTAATTATACCGAGGTTGGAACTTCTGTTTTAAGAAACAAATTGGATATTACTGATGAATATGAAATCCAGGTGCAGGAAACGATCGGCTTTACTAAGGCTTACAGGAGTTTTGCAGATGAGTTAACGAAATTTACCTCATTTACATCTGATTACATTTGCAGTATTCATAAAATGGCATTGGAGCATCTATATTATTTCGCAGGTATGTATCGAAAAGTTGACCTCTCCAAAGCAGGTCACAACTTTTTTCCAGTTTCTCATATAAATACTGCAATGAGTTATTATGAAAAAGAATACCTGGTAAACTTGCCGGCGGATTACAGTTCAAAGGAAGATTTGATTATCGACCTTGCTAAAACACATGTTGAGCTTATTCATATACATCCATTCAGAGAAGGGAATGGCAGAACTGCACGTATTTTTGCCAATCTAATTAGCCTTAGAGCCGGCTTTGGAGAAATAAAACTTGAAAATTTCAGTCGGAAATATTATGATCGGTATATCGATGCCCTTAATGAGGGAGACAATCTGAACTATGAGCCTATGATTTCGATATTAGGAGAATTACTTTAAACTTTCTTTAGAGCCTCAACAAGTTTTTCCTTATCCTTATCCTTTAAATAGATGCCTTCAATCTCCGCCGATTGTATTGAATGGGCAATAATCTCCTTGTCTGATAATCTCTTTACGGGCCGAGTTTTCATGTATCAAAAATACGAAATAATTCAGACTTTTTAAAATGAAAGTAAATCGACTATACCTGGTACCAGATCATGTCAAGACTCAGCGACCGACCTCAGAATTGGAAAAAACGGGCTAATTGACCATGCCAGGCCGGTTTTTATCGACCTACATATCATATTGAACAATTGATACCTGCATTGGGATCAGGATTCCGGTACCGGGTGGTCAGCGTCTCGGTTGTTTCCAGTATTCGGATCAATATATTTTTTACGCTTTAAGCAAATCACTATTGAATTCCTTACTTTTATGTTCTGAGAAAGGGACTTTGATGGTGAAGAACCACTACTTAATGATGTATGAATCTTATTAATGGCATAGAAGAGCGTCAATTGATACTAAGGCTTTCAGAAGGTGATAAAACAGCTTTTGAAATGCTCTTCAGGCATTATTATCCCGGACTGGTCATATATCCTGGATTCCCGCATTAACATAACGAGGCCACCACATCAGGAGCGAGTACATCCATACCCTTGTAGATCTGCCTCTGCTTTTGCAAGACCTCTCCCACAAACAGGGACTTGCCGGGTTCCGTAAAACATTCGATCATGTCCACTTCATCAAGCAGTCCCTGAAGCGTGTAACTTTTGAAAAGTTTATTCTCGCCCATGCGTTTTTTAATATAAGATAGATAGATCAATGCGATGAACTCAACGAAGAGTTTGCCTTCCAGACTAGCATCGGAAGAGACGAGCATCCTCTTGCAGTTAAGCCGTTCTTTG
>JARGFP010000021.1 GCA_029210585.1 Bacteroidales bacterium | reverse complement strand
AAATTGATCAGGCGTCATGATTACGTGTATATGATACCGTGTTAAAGATATTATATATTTTATTAAAATCATAGCGATTTATCAACAATACCCTATAAACCCTGTTAATAAAGCAACACAGGAGCCTGCGTCAAAGAATGGATCGCAATAAATGTGTGAATGAAAATCTATGCATATATATAATACGTAGTTACAAGAACTTGCAAAGAAATAAGACTCAGCGAAAGCCTTGTTAACAAAGGCTTGCAGAGATAATGGGCTTTTTTTCGGAAAATATTAGTACGTCTTATTATTTCCGTGAATATCCGTGATAAATATAGAACCAACCGGGTGAATGTTCCTCGCTCTGTGCCACCGCTGAAGCTAAGGCGACACGCGGTCGCTCTTCACTCTCACTCTCACTCTGTTTTTTGTACCCCCAACCGGACTGTTTTTAGAACCATTTCTGAGGGATCTGGAGTGGATTTGGAGTCTAAGGTGAGTGAGATATCATTCGTTAACATTAATATTAGAGCTTAATGAATGAAATATCGTTCGCAACAGTTGCTACTTGATAAAATATCACTATCTTTGAATGATAAAACATTCGCAAATTAGTAAAAGATAGTTTTATGACTGAAATATCATTCAAGAAATGGGCCTCCATGAGCGATAAAGCTTTAACCAAATTTATTGGGGCATTTGTCAGGCATCATCGCCTGGAACAAAATAAAACGCAAGATGAACTGTCAGCAGCAGCCGGTATCAGTCGCTCTACACTGAGCTTACTTGAAAGAGGAGAAACGGTTACTGTCACCACTCTTATACAGGTCCTGCGGATTTTAGATCAATTACCGGCATTATCCGTATTTGAAGTAAAAGAGACTCTTAGCCCTTTGGCATTGGCTAAAAAACAAAAAGAAAAACGGCAAAGAGCAAGGAGTAAACCAGGAAAAACAGAAGATCATTCAGAAAGTATAGACTGGTAGATTATGACTGTAGCAGAAATAAAAATATGGGGAAAGCATGTCGGAGCAGTAGCCTGGGATGAAGAAACAGGCTATGCCTTCTTTGAATATGAACCAACCTTCAGGCAGCTTGGTTGGGATTTGTCTCCGTTAAAAATGCCGCTTGATTCAGCCATTCGGCTCTTTTCTTTTCCCGAACTTCGGAAGGACAAAAATTCGGAATACGACGCCTTCAAGGGGTTACCTGGATTGTTGGCAGATGCATTACCCGATAGATATGGAAACCAACTAATTAACCTATGGCTGGCACAGCAAGGACGGCCACAGGATAGTATGAATCCGGTAGAAATGCTCTGTTTTATCGGAACCCGGGGTATGGGCGCTCTTGAATTTGAGCCGTCTGTGCTAAAGGAAACCAAACGGACATTTTCAATAGAAATCGATAGCCTTGTTGATACTGCCCAAAAAATGCTGGGCAAACGTGAAGCATTTACGACCAATCTTAATAAAGAAGAAGAACAAGCGGTAAGGGAGATTTTAAAGATTGGAACGTCTGCTGGTGGTGCCCGTCCAAAGGCTGTGATTGCATGGAATGAAAAAAGCGGAGAAGTAAAATCGGGACAAACCAAAGCGCCTAAAGGATTTGAACATTGGCTCATCAAGCTCGATGGGGTAAACGATATACAGTTAGGCAACAGTCATGGATACGGCAGGGTAGAAATGGCCTATTACAACATGGCCTTAGCGTGTGGCATAGAAATAATGCCTTCACGGTTGCTCGAAGAAAACGGAAGGGCACACTTCATGACCAAACGCTTTGATCGGGAGGGTAATGAAGTTAAACATCACATACAAACCTTCTGTGCACTAAAGCATTTTGACTATAACCTGGTGAATAGTTTCAGTTATGAGCAACTCTTTCAGTGCATGAGAGAATTGAAACTTACCTATGCAGATGCTGAGCAGATGTTCAGAAGAATGGTGTTCAACGTCATTGCGCGAAATTGTGATAACCACACCAAGAATTTTTCCTTCATATTGAAGCAAGGAGGCAAGTGGGAGTTGTCTCCCGCCTATGACCTGTGTCATGCTTATCGTCCTGGCAGTGAATGGGTCAGTCAGCATGCCTTAAGCATCAACGGCAAGAGAAAAGAAATTACTAAAGCGGATTTACTGGTCATTGGGAAATCCATTCGGTGTAAGAAAGCATCTGAGATTATTGATGAAATTAACGACACTGTAAATCAATGGAAAGAGTTTGCCGATGACGTGAATGTAAATACCACTTTAAGGGATGAAATAGCCAAAACCCTTTTAAATCTCAAATTCTGAAATATAAGGGAAGTTGAAAATACTAGTGGATATGATCAGGCAGAGCCATAAAATAATTTTAGTATCACTGGTGATTGACGATACAAGTAAGGATTACAAAGTGCCCGGTTCCCAGAAAAAACCCAATGTGTAGTAAAAGTAATCCTATTTTGAGTTGGGGATGAAATTTTTTAAATTTATTCGTTGTTTCTTATTAACTGATTATGAGGATAGTGTTTTTACTATTAATCTCGCTTTTTCTTATATATGGTTGCAAAAATGCTTCTCATTCTGACCTTATAGGTAATCTAAAAGTTGCCAGCGAATTTATTGATGCTTTTTATTCTTTTAATAAAGACAGCTTGCAATCCATTCTCTCTCAGGCTGATGAAACCAGGCAAAGTATTTTGTTTTATCAGGGATGGGCAGAATGCGGTAACTATGAAATAGTTGATCGTCCCAAGTGCATTGTTAAAAATGACTCCCTAATCCTATGCCCTGTCACAGTCAAGGATGATTTACTTGGTGCACTTCAAATTGATTTTTATGTTACAGATACATTTCATTTAACTATTGTAAACCAACAAATTCGTTCTGTAAATACTTCCTCAAATGATCCGGTGCAGTATTACCAGGCAAAAGAATGGGTGAAACTAAACCGGCCCGAACTTATAGAGTTACCCTGTGAAGGTATTTGGGAAAAAGGAACCACGCCATGTGAGTGTGTTCAGGCCATGGTGAGAGGATTTGTTGAATATGCAGCGAGTAAGGATTCAGAGTCCTCTAATTCATTCTGAGCTGAAAGCACTCATTTTTTTACCATATTTCTGTACTATAAAACATAGATATGTGAAAAGAATTTTTTTTTACCTCTTGTCAGTTTCTTTGATATTGGCTTCCTGCAATAGAGAAAAATCAGGGAATACAGTTTCAAATAATCAAATGGATATTGATAGCCTTTTTGAATCTTATTATCAGGAAAGACTGGCACTTAATCCATTAACAGCCACCTCAGTTGGAGATTCTCGCTACGACAGTTTCTTAGTCGACTTTTTGTCGGAAGAAAATCGTCAGAAATTCATGGAATTCTATCTGAAATATGAAGACTTATGTATTAAATACAATGTTGAAAACCTGGACGAATCTCAGCTTTTAGGCTTAAAACTGATCCTATATAATTGTCAATTAATGCGTGAAGGACTTGGAAATAAAATACAACTTGTTGAGTCTCCACCTTATTGGTGGCCAGAATTTGTTCTAATGCCTATCAATCAATTCTCGTCATTTGACCTCTATATGGGGCAGTTGGCAAGTGGGCAGAGCATACAACCATTCAATACAGTTGAAGATTATGAAAATTGGCTACAGAGGATTGAAGATTACTTAGAGTGGATCAATTCAGCCATTTTAAATATGAAAGAAGGCATGATGAGAAATATAACCCAACCGAGAATTATTATGGACCGTGTAATTGAGCAGTTGGAAGGTATCAATGCAAATATTGACAACCACTTATTTTACACTCCCATAAAATTAATGCCTGAGAGTTTTAGTGAGAAGGATTCAATTCGTATGGAAGAATTGTATCGGAAAATGGTGGAAAACAAAATCGGGCCGACTTATGACAAATTACTTGAATTTTTGAAAAATGAATATTTGCCGGCTTGCAGGGAGGAGGCCGGGCTTGGGTCAGTACCAGGAGGTTTGGGAACTTATGAATACCTTATTAAGTACCATACATCAACCAATATGACAGCGGACGAGATATTTGAGTTAGGTCAATCTGAAGTTTCCCGCATCATGGCAGAAATGGAATGTGTCAAATCACAGGTAGGTTATGAAGGTGATTTAAAGGGCTTTTTTGACTTTGTCAGGACGAATAAGGAATTAATGCCATTCACAGAGGCTGTTGAGGTAATTGATCATTTTAATTCTATTCATGAAAGAATGAAACCCCATCTTGACGAATTATTTGATCTAAAACCAAAAACCGGTTTTGAAGTTATGCGGACCGAAGGCTTTCGGGAAAAAACGGCATCACCAGAGTATGTGCCAGGATCGCCTGATGGATCAAGAAATGGTATTTTCTATGTGCCACTTCCTGATGTAAAGAGCTACAATATATTTTACGATGAAGATCTCTTTCTGCACGAAGCCATACCAGGTCACCATTATCAGATATCCATTCAGCAAGAAAACCAACAGTTACCGACTTTTCAAAGAATATTTGTAGAATCCAATGCTTACATTGAAGGGTGGGCACTATATACCGAATCTTTGGGAAAGGAATTGGGATTATTAGAAGATCCATATCAATATTTTGGTATGCTTACTATGGATTTACACCGGGCCATAAGACTGGTTTTGGATGTAGGAATTCATGTGAAAGGATGGACGCGTGAAGAAGCGATCCAATACTCTCTGGATCATGAGGCTCTATCCGAAGCGGAAATTATTGCTGAGGTAGAGAGGTATATGGTAATTCCCGGACAGGCGCTCTCTTATAAAATCGGTCAGGTCAAAATCAGGGATTTAAGAATCAGAGCAGAAAGTGAGTTGGGAAATAAATTCGATATAAAAGAATTTCACAACCAGATACTGGATTCGGGTAGCATCCCATTGGTTCTTCTTGAGGAGAAGATAGACCGGTGGATTCAAAAGACTATTTGAACCAGAGTTATTCTCGGAATGTTTTTTAATGAAAAATCTGACCTGCCGGAGAAATATATCGAACCATTTCTAAAATAAAATTTTGGAGTGTATACTTTAGGATACTAATGAGTTATAGGATAAAAAAAGAAGAAACAGATAAAAAATCCGTTTCTTCCGTTTCTGTACCCCCAACCGGACTGTTCATCGCTCTGTGCCACCGCTAAAGCTAAGGCGACACGCTCTCGCTCTTCACTCTCACGCTGTTTTTGTACCCGGAGCCGGGGTCGAACCGGCACAGCCTTGCGGCCACTGGTGTTTGAGACCAGCGCGTCTACCAATTCCGCCATCCGGGCAATTTTATTCTGTAGACTTTTCAAAAATACGTCAACTCAACATTCAAACCAAAGATCCTTTATATTTGGGACGGCGAAATTGGCCATCCCTGCAGCCTGGCCCCTCCCTAAATTGCTCCACCGGAGCAATTATCTACGGTCGGTCCTGCCATCCGGGCAATTTTATTCTGTAGACTTTTCAAAAATACGTCAACTCAACATTCAAACCAAAGATCCTTTATATTTGGGACGGCGAAATTGGCCATCCCTGCAGCCTGGCCCCTCCCTAAATTGCTCCACCGGAGCAATTATCTACGGTCGGTCCTGCCATCCGGGCAATTTTATTCTGTAGACTTCAGGATTGCGAAGATAGTACAATTTCAGATTTATGACAAACAATATTGACGCCATCCCTGGCCTGTGGTGTTGCGCAGAATGTCTGTTGGTTTTCGGATATACAGCTGGATTTTCAATTCTGGCAACAGGTCCTTGAAGACCAGTATTAATAAAGGATCGACTTTAAGATGGTTACAGATGCTTTCTGAACCAGCTGCTAAGGGGATTTGAATCACCTGCTGAGGGGACAGGTTGTTCAGCATATCTGTTTTTGTAACATACATGTTCTTTAATAGCTTAAAAGCTCAGCGACATTTTTAATTTTGCTACGTACCAAAATATGACCAGGATCATGGATAAGAAATTTTCGGATAAGACCAAACAGGTGCTCGACAGGCTGGGCATCGGTGAAACCAACAGTGGCGTAACAACCGGAACCGAATGGTTCAACACAAGCGGTGATGAAACTGCCTCGGTTTCACCCATCGACGGACAAACGATTGCAAAGGTGGTCAACGGTTCGGCAGGGGACCTGGAAAAGGTGATCGCAACCGCAGGGGAGGCTTTCCTGAAATGGAGAACAGTGCCTGCACCACAGCGCGGCGAGGTGGTCCGGCAGATCGGACTGGCATTGCGGGAATACAAGGAAGACCTGGGAACCCTCGTATCCCTCGAAATGGGAAAGATCTACCAGGAAGGACTGGGCGAAGTGCAGGAGATGATCGATATCTGTGATTTTGCCGTGGGACAATCCCGACAACTCTATGGATTCACCATGCAATCGGAACGACCCGCCCACCGCATGTACGACCAGTACCACCCGTTAGGCATTGTCGGTGTGGTGAGCGCGTTTAACTTTCCGGTTGCAGTTTGGGCCTGGAATACGATGATCGCTGCCGTGGCCGGTGATACGGTCATCTGGAAACCGAGCTCCAAGACGCCGCTGACGGCCATCGCCTGTCAGAATATCATCCGCGATGTACTTCGCAAAAATGATGTTCCGGAAGGCGTATTCAACCTAATTATCGCCAAATCATCCGTTGTTGGGGACAATTTTGCAGCTGACAAACGGATTTCCCTGATATCCGTTACAGGCTCCACTGCCGTCGGCAAACGCGTTTCTGCTATCGTGGGGAAACGACTGGGGAATACCATCATGGAACTGGGTGGCAACAATGCGGTGATCATCTCTCCTGAGGCCGACCTGGATATTGCCATTCCGGCAACCGTCTTTGGAGCTGTGGGTACCACCGGACAAAGATGTACTTCCACGCGCAGGGTGATCATCCATGAATCGGTCTATGAAGAGGTAAAGGAACGATTGTTAAAGGCTTACAAGCAACTGGACGGGAAAATAGGAAACCCGCTGGATCAGCAATTCCTGGTGGGACCGATGATCGACCAGGTGGGGGTGAATGATTTCGTGGATGCCCAGGCACAGGTCAGGGCCGCAGGCGGAAAAATTATTTTTGGCGGACAGGTGCTTGAAGGAGAAGGGTTTGAATCCGGAAACTTCGTGATGCCGGCCATCGCGGAGGCGGAAAACCATTTCGAGATCGTCCGGCATGAAACGTTTGCTCCCTTATTGTACCTGATCAAATACTCTGGCGCTGTTGAGAATGCCATTGCACTGAATAACGATGTGCCCCAGGGTCTGTCATCAGCGATTTTCACACTGAATATGCGGGAGGCTGAGGCCTTTCTTTCCGGAGCAGGTTCAGACTGTGGTATTGCTAATGTAAACATCGGGACTTCTGGAGCCGAAATAGGTGGCGCATTCGGCGGCGAAAAAGAGACCGGGGGCGGACGTGAATCCGGTTCAGATGCCTGGAAGGCCTATATGCGCCGGCAGACCAACACCATCAACTACAGCAAGGAGCTGCCACTTGCCCAGGGAATCAAATTTGACCTGTAGCGGCTCCTGGCCGAGTTGCAGGGATGAGGTACTTCTTTCTGTTGAGCTCAGAAAGGCATCAGTGCTTTAAATCTTACCTGCCCGGCATTGAAATTGTATTTCGCAATCGGGCAATTTTGTTTCGGGAAACAGGAAAATATTCATTGATGCGGGCCCGGATCAGATGGCCTTAAACAATACTTTGGAGCCGATCATGGCTTTGGCTGCCTGGATGATGCTTTCCTTGTCCATACCGCATTCCTTGAAAAGTTCCTCGATGGTTCCATGATCGATGAACCGGTCGGGGATGCCTATTCGGCGGATCTCCGCGGTGATTCCCTTTTCGGAGATAAACTCCAGGATAGCACTGCCCATGCCTCCATTTACGGATCCATCTTCCACGGTAATGACTTTCCTGTGTTTTTTGAAGAACTGCTTCAGGAGTTTTTCATCGAGCGGTTTAAGAAAACGGAGGTCGAGGTGTGCAATGTGCAGATCGATTTTTTCCAGTTCATCAATGGCAGCGGCTACCTCGTTGCCGATCGGACCAAGGGAAATAAATGCCAGGTCGTCCCCATCCCTGAGGAGTTGCCCGGTGCCTTTTTCAATTTCCGAGAATTCCTGCTTCCATTCTTTCAATACCCCTCGCGCACGTGGATACCTGATGGCGACAGGACCGTCAATATTGTGCTGGGCGGAAAACAGCATGTTCCTGAATTCAATTTCATTCAGGGGAGAGCTGATGGTGAGATTGGGAATACAGCGGAGAAAAGCGAGGTCAAACACCCCGTGATGCGTGGCCCCGTCGGCACCCACGAGTCCGGCACGGTCGATACATAATACCACGGGGAGATGCTGAATGGCCACATCGTGGATCACCTGGTCATATGCACGCTGCAGGAACGTGGAATAGATCGTGCAATAGGGCACCATTCCGGCGGCTGCAAGCCCGGCTGCAAATGTAACGGCGTGCTGCTCTGCAATCCCCACGTCAAAGGTCCTGTCCGGGAGCTCTTCCATCATTTTATTGAGGGCGGCACCGGTCGTCATGGCAGGGGTAATGCCTATGATTTTTTTATTGTTCCTGGCCAGCTCAAGCAAAGTTTCACCAAACACTTCCTGGTAGCGGGGCGATGCAGGAGATCCTTTGGATGGCAGGAATTCACCAGTGTTCTTGTCGAATTTTGAACCGGTTGCATGGAACGTCGTTTGGTTCAGCTCTGCCATGGGAAATCCTTTTCCCTTCTTTGTGATCACATGCAGCAACTTCGGACCGGGTATTTTTTTGATGTCTTCCAGTACGCTTGAAAGATGCACCACATCGTGGCCGTCGACAGGGCCGAAATAACGAAAATTCATGGATTCAAACAGGTTGCTCTGTTTGAGGACAATGGATTTGATGGCATTTTCCAGTTTCTGGAAATACTGGCGGGTATTGGGGTTGATCTTATTAAGCGTTCCGAGTAAATTCCAGATATCATTCTTCACCTTGTTGTAGGCCTGTGAAGTGGTGATATCCAGCAGGTATTCCTTCATCGCTCCCACACTGGGGTCGATGGAAATGTTATTGTCGTTCAGGATCACCAGCAGGTCCTTTTTCTCATGACCGGCATTGTTCAGGGCTTCGTAGGCCATCCCGCCGGAGAGCGAACCATCGCCGATCACCGCGATGATCTTGTTTTTCTTTTGCTTCTGATCCCTGGCAACCGCCATGCCAAGCGCTGCGGAAATCGAGGTGGAAGAGTGCCCGACACCAAATGCGTCGTATTCACTTTCTGAAGGCTTGGGAAAACCGCTTATCCCCTTGTGTTTCCTGTTGGTATGAAATTGATCCCTCCTGCCGGTGAGGATCTTGTGCCCGTATGCCTGGTGGCCCACATCCCATATGATCTTATCGTGGGGTGTATTGAATACATGGTGCAGCGCAACGGTGAGTTCAACTACGCCGAGACTTGCCCCGAAGTGGCCGGGATTTGAAGAGACAATCTCTATGATATAGTCCCTCAGTTCATTGCTGAGTTGTACCAGTTCACCGGGAGAAAGCCCTTTCATGTCTGCAGGGCTGTCGATCCTGCTCAGCAATGGAAATACCTCATTATCTGCACCCATACCTCAATACAATTGGTCCACAAAGATACGAATTTCTGCTGATGTTGATATCTTCATTTCAATTGGGATAAATCATCCGTTGGTGACCTGATTTTTTGTGTAATTTGCAACGGTCTGCTACGTTATATTATTGGATAAAACCAGTTATTTTTGCAGTCTGAAAAATCATAGGAGGAAAAAGTACCATGAGAAAAATATCCATATTTGCAGCGTTGATTGCAACGGCCTTGTCATGTGTGCCTGCAACACAGTTTCGCGAGGTGGACAAAAAGAGAGATGCGATCCAGGAAAACCGGGATGAAATATTTGCTGAAAATGAACGACTCACGGTGGAGAACCGGGAGATGAAGGCAATGATCAACCAGGTGGAGGAACAAAGGGAGAAGTTTGTTGAAGACAGTATCAGGCTCTACAGGGAAATTGATAAGGCAAAGAGCGAAATCAATACACTCACCCGAAAATATAATGATCTCCAGGAATCACATGATGCCCTGTTGCGCGGGAATGCGAGGGAGACCAGGCGCCTGTTGAGTGAATTACAAACCGCACAGGAAGACCTTGCCAGGAAGCAACAAACACTGGAGGATCTCCAGGGAAATGTCTCGGAGCAACGCCAGGCGGTAACCCGACTGCGCGCAGAAATTGAAGCCAGGAATGCCCGGCTGATGGAGCTGGAGGATATGCTCAACAGGAAAGACCAGTTGATGAATGAACTGCGGCAGACGGTTGCAGATGCCTTGCTGGGATTTGAGGGACAGGGCCTGACTGTGACCCAAAAGAACGGGAAAGTCTATGTATCCCTTCAGAACAAATTGCTGTTTGGTTCCGGAAGTACCGTCGTGGATTCGGAAGGACAAAGGGCATTGCGCCAACTGGCGGCTGTACTGGCCCAGAATCCCGATATCGATATCATGATTGAAGGGCATACCGATGATGTGCCGTTCCGACAGGGATCATCGATCAAGGACAACTGGGATCTGAGCGTTCTGCGGGCCACTTCCATAGTCCGGATTCTATTGGATGCCCAGCGTATAGACCCCAAACGTATTACGGTTGCCGGCAGGGGAGAGTACCTCCCGGTTGATCCGGCAGATACACCCGAGGCACGGGCCAGGAACAGGAGGACTGAAATCATCCTGTCCCCCGATTTGGATGAGCTTTACAGGATCCTCGACCTGCAGTAAACCTTTGCTGTCCACAATGCCTGTTTGCCGCGTTACGCTCGCCGGGAAATGGAGAACATGCTGAGCCATGACCCGTACTGGTATGCTGCAGCGCCCGTGAAAAACAGGACCAGGGGCAGCATGGAACCTTGCATCCCCAGGGGACCCGATGCAAATGCCAGGAAGCCGGCCAGGAAGAAGAGAAAAAGACGGAATGCCAGATCGATCTTCCTGTTGAAGAGGAAAAACAGGAAGCCGGCTATCCGGAGGAGGTTAAAAACTGAGACGACAAGCAGCAGGATGACCATTCCTGTCTGCTGCATACGAAGGTATTCCCATGCACCTTTGATCCCGCTCTTATTGGCATGGTGCATGAACCCCTTTTCCGCTGAGCTTTCTATCCCGAAAAAACGGAACAGTTGATCCCCACCGGGATCAATAAAAAACCTGCCTGTCCCTTTCAGGAGGAACCAGCCGTAGCTTACCGGGTCTTCTTTTAAAATTTTTGTGGCTGCAGCCGACAGGCACGCTGACCGCTTGCTGAAATCGGTTTCCCGGCCACAGTTTGCTCTGATCTCCCGTGTGATCTCCATCGCTTCCTCCTCGCCCTGCCGGTCCATCAGATAATAATAGAGATGGTGGTCCACCAGCCTGGTTTCATGGATACTGGAAACATGGAAATAGCTTGTCCGCTGCTGGTTGAAACTGGCATAAATGATTACGAAAACCACGGGTACCAGGCTGGATATGATCAGCAGGCGTTGCCTGTACCTGTAATAAAGCACCAGGAACAGGATCATATTCAGAATGACAAAGGGGTACAGCATGGGCTTTACAAAAATGGCCAGGACGATCATCAACTGGTAGAAAAACAACAGCCTGAACCGTTCTTTCTGCAGGTACTTATACAGGATAAGGGCTGCCATCATGAGCAGGAACTGGAACAGAATCCCGGGCAAGACCAGGTTGGTATAGATGAATTGGGCCGGGTATAAAAGAACGAATGCTGTGGCCAGGATCCTGGCGTAACCTTCAGGCTGAAAAATCCTGAGCATGGTAATGAACGATAGCATGGAAAGCGCCAGCTGAAGCAGTATAAGCGGGACCATACTTTGTGTAAACAACCCGGTAAGCAACAGGACCAATGGATAACCGGGAGAATATTTGGTGTAGAGCTCTGGTTCGATGTGCTGACTGAGATCACCGCTGTAGAGGGTTCCTGCATTGTGCAGGTTGTCGGCGGTGGTGATGTACTCCGTTGAGCTGCCAGGAAGGTAATGTTGTACAAACAACTGGTACACCATGAATCCTGTATGGATCAACAGTATGATGATGATTTCTGTCCTGTATTTGCGCAACATGGTATTCCAAAAAAAGACCGCAATACAGCAGGATCCTCCTGGCCCGATTGCGGTCCGTATTGTTTCTCCGGGTTCGTATTAAATGGTCATGATGTCTTCCTCCTTCGCTTCGACGATCTTTTCTATTTTCTCAGAGTATTCGTTCGTGAGCTCCTGGATGTTCTCTTCGGCCCGTTTGGCATCGTCTTCTGCGAGGCCTGACTTCTGCATCTGCTTGTATTCCTCATTTGCTTCACGGCGGCTGTTCCTGATGCTGACCCTGGCATTTTCACCTTCATTTTTCACCTGCTTCACCAGTTCTCCCCTTCGTTCCTCTGTCAGGGGTGGTATGATCAAACGGATCAATTCACCGTTATTGATCGGGTTGATGCCAATGTTTGCCTGCTGGATGGCTTTTTCGATCGGATCAATCATTTTTTTCTCCCACGGCTGGATAGCGATGGTTTTTGCATCCGGGGTACTGATATTGGACACCTGGTTAAGAGGTGTCATGGCCCCGTAATAATCAACCATAATTCCGTCAAGGATATGGATGTTTGCCTTGCCTGCCCGGATTCGGCTCAGTTCGGTTTCAAGGTGCTCGAGCGCCTTGTCCATTTTCTCGCGGCTCATTTCATAGACCAGTTGAACTTCTTCATTCATAGCGAAAGTATTAATCGGTCCCTAAATTATTTAAATTTTAACTAAAGTTCCAATTTTTTCCCCCGAAATAAGCTTTTTCAGGTTTCCCCTTTCATTCATATTGAATACAACAACGGGCAGTTCATTTTCCCTGCACATGGTGAAAGCGGTCTGATCGAGGATCCGGAGGTTTTTCTCCAGGGCTTCATCAAAGGTCAGCATATCGAATTTTTCCGCATCCGGATCTTTCTCAGGATCACCGGTATATACGCCATCGACACGCGTCCCTTTCAGCATTACATCGGCATTGATTTCCACTGCCCTGAGCGATGAAGCTGTATCGGTGGTAAAAAACGGATTACCGGTCCCCCCGGAGAAGATTACGATCTGGCCTTTTTCAAGTGCTTCAATGGCATTGTTCCTGGAATAGAACTCGGCAACCGGTTCCATCCGGAATGCCGTAAACAACTTAGCTGCAGCTTTTTTTGAATGAAATGCCGATTCAAGGGCAAGACCATTGATTACGGTTGCAAGCATGCCCATATAATCTCCCTTTACGCGGTCATATCCTTCTTCTACACCGGAGATTCCGCGGAAAATATTACCTCCGCCAATAACGATGGCTACCTGTACCCCTGACTGATTCACCTCGATGACCTCATCGATGTAGTCATTCAGCCGACGGGGGTCGATTCCGTGGGAGCGTCCTGCCATGAGAGCTTCACCACTTAGTTTGAGCAATATTCTTTTATATGCAAGCATTGTATGAAATTTCTACGAAGATATGGAAATTGGGGCAATAGTAAAACCGGGTAGCCTCAAAACATTGCCAGTAAAGGTATGATGGCTGGTCTATATGCGTTAAAGGCCAATAACCAATATGAACGGCTAAGCAAATGATAGGGCTGCCGGACGGAATAAAAAAAGGATGCCCCATTTTACTGAGACATCCTTTTTTTGTGCGATTGCTTTGAATTATTTGATGGCAAACCTTTTGAATTCGGTCACCTTCACGTCAGCGTCAGCATTCTTGATATATTGCTCTACGGTGATTTTTGCATCTTTTGTAAATTCCTGGCTCATCAGTGTATTCTCTTTCAGGAATTTTTTCACCATTCCTTCAGCGATCCTGTCTACGATGTTTTCAGGTTTTCCTTCGGCCAGGGCTTTTTCGCGGCCAATTCTTCTTTCGCTCTCGATGGTCTCGGCAGGTACTTCAGCTTCACTTACTGATACCGGGGACATCGCAGCTACCTGCATGGCCACATCCTTTGCAACCTGCATTTCCACCACTTTGCTGAACCCGACGAGGGTGGCAAGGTTGTTTCCGAAATGGTTGTATGCGATCACATAGGGAGCTTCCACCTTGTCATAATAGGAAAGTTCCAGTTTTTCGCCGATGATACCGGTTTGTTCGGTGACCAGCGTTTCGATGGTTTTTCCATCTATTTCCAGTGCCTTTAACGCCTCCAGGTCAGCAGGCTTTTCTGCCATTGCTGTATCAAGGATTTTTTGCGCAAAAGCAACAAAATTCTCATTCTTGGCAACAAAATCAGTTTCGCAGTTCAGGGAGACAATTGCTCCGAAACCATCTTCAACTTTTGCCTGAACGGTACCTTCGCTGGCTTCGCGATCGGCACGCTTGTTTGCCACGGCCATTCCTTTTTTGCGAATGATCTCGATGGCTTTATCGAAATCTCCTTCTGCCTCCTGGAGCGCATTTTTGCAGTCCATCATACCGGCACCGGTGATTTTTCTCAGTTTGCTTACGTCTGCAGCTTTTATATCAGCCATTGTAAAATATTTTTTATCGTTTGAAACTTCTGTACATTCTAAGAGCGATTCAGGGAATGGGAGCAGGGGGAATATGCCCGGCCAGGTCCCGGTGCCCGTCCGAACCTTTAACAGGGGATGCTATTCCTCTTTTTTCTCGGATTTTGCCGCTTCCTTTTCCGTTTTCTTTTCGGCTTTGGCTTCTTCCTTTACTTCTTTCTTCTCGACTTTGGCAGATTCCTTCTCCTCAGCCTTTTCAACCTTGGCGGCCTCCTTCTCCGGCTTTGCTAACTTGGCAGCTGATTTTTCTTCTTCTTTCTTTTGGGATTCGGCCTCTTTCTTCTCTTTTTCCTTGTCCTTTTTCTCTTTGGCAGCAACGACTTCTTTTTCTTTTTCCATTTTCCGTTCATTCAGTCCTTCAGCGATTGAATCGCAGATGTAATCAAGGATCAGTGAAATGGATTTTGATGCATCGTCATTTGCCGGGATCGGGAAATCAATGTTCTTCGGGTCAGAATTTGTATCCACCATGGCGAATACCGGGATATTCAGGCGCTTGGCCTCGCGAACGGCGATATATTCCTTGGCAACGTCAACAATGAACATTGCGGCCGGAAGCCTGGTGAGGTCGGATATACTTCCGAGCATCTTCTCCAGCTTGGCACGCTGACGGGCAATCTGAAGTTTTTCTCGTTTGGAAAGTGTTTCAAATGTACCATCGGTGGCCATTTTATCAATTGAAGACATCTTTTTAACCGCCTTCCTGATGGTCGGGAAATTGGTAAGCATACCACCTGGCCACCGTTCAGTGACATAAGGCATGTTGATCGCTTTTACTTTTTCGGAAACGATATCTTTCGCCTGTTTTTTTGTAGCTACAAAAAGGATCTTCCTTCCTGATTTTGCAATTTGCTTGAGTGCATTTGCTGCTTCCTCAAGTTTGGCCTCGGTTTTGTTGAGGTCAATGATGTGGATCCCGTTCTTCTCCATAAAAATATACGGAGCCATTGCGGGATTCCATTTTCTTTTCAGGTGACCAAAATGTACACCTGCATCCAATAGTTCGTTGAAACTTGTCTTTGGCATTTTTTTAATTTTTGCTTAGGCAACCCACAGGTAGTTCGCAAAGGAAGTCCTGCCGGTTTCGCGTTTAATATTTATGTAATAAGGATTAACGTTTACTGAACTGGAACCTCTTCCTTGCTTTGGGTTGTCCGGGCTTCTTCCTTTCAACGGCCCTCGGATCCCTTGTCATGAAGCCTTCTGCGCGAAGTTTGGGTTTGTTCTCTGCATCAATCTTTACAAGTGCTCTTGCGATACCGAGACGCAATGCTTCCGCCTGTCCTTTGATGCCGCCACCCGTAAGGTTGGCTTTGATGTCGTATTTGTCTTTAACTTCAAGCAGGTTTAGTGGCTGGTCCACGATATAGTGGAGTTGCTCGAATGGAAAATATTCTTTGTAATCTTTGTCATTGACGGTGATCTGGCCTTTACCGTCGCTGAGATATACCCTGGCAATAGCTCTTTTTCTTCTGCCTAGTGTGTTAATGACCTCCATGAATTCTTATTTAATGGTATTTAAATCGATCTTTTTTGGCTGTTGTGCTTCGTGCGGATGCGTTTCCCCCTCGAATACATACAGATTTCTGAACTGTTCACTTCCGAGCCTGCTTTTTGGCAGCATGCCTTTAACAGACCTCTCAACCACTGCAATGGGCCTTCTTTTCAGCAGGCTTTCAACAGTTTCAGTCCTTTGTCCACCAGGGTAACCAGTGTGACGGACATATTCTCTCTGGGTTAACTTGTTGCCAGTGAGTTTTATCTTTTCAGCATTGATAATGATTACGTTGTCTCCACAATCAACATGTGGTGTGAAACTGGGTTTGTGCTTTCCCCTGAGAATCATTGCCACCCTGGCTGCGAGACGCCCCAGAATCTGGTCGGTAGCATCAACCAATACCCATTCCTTATTGACGGTGTTTTTATTCGCTGAAACGGTCTTGTAACTTAATGTATCCACGTCTTTTTATTTTTTTACCTGATAAATTCTATCACCTGATTTTGTGGTTCGCAAAAATACAAATCTTTTTTTTAATACAATAACATATCAACAATTTATTTCCAAATTTCGTAAATCTCAGAAATTCTGAAAGATAGAGGGCAATTTCAGTGTGGTTTCAGACTGATTTGATGCCTTTTATCAACATCTTCAAGTTTTGTTTTACCTTTAAGGCTGGTAAAAGATTTCTGGTAAGTGAAAAAATCATTATTCATCATTGTTTTAGCGCTTGCATGCCTTTCTGCCCGGGGACAACGTCCGGGGTATGCTATTTCTTTTTACCAGGTTTTTGACAACCGGGAATACTTTTCTGAATTTGCATTTCCGCAAACCATATTCGGAGCCCGACTGGATGCCTCACTTGTTTTTTCAATCGACACCATGCACAGTTTTGCGGCAGGGTTGAATTACCTTTACGAGCACGGCAGTTCTGTCCTTGGAGCAGCCCCCCAGGTGAATCTGTATTATACCTATAAAACGGATCAGCTGGAAATGGCTTTGGGATCCTTTCCCAGGAAAGACAGGATCGAAATGCCCCTGGTTTTTCTTACCGATACGTTGCACTATTACCGTCCCAATGTGGAAGGAGGTTATATTGCCTTCGGTGGCAGGCACCTGGAGGCATATGGGTTTGTGGACTGGACCGGGCGGGTTTCAGAGACTACGAGAGAGGCTTTCCTGGCGGGAATGGATGCCACTGTTAGTGTTGCACATTTTTTTGTGAATCCATCTTTCCTGATGTATCACCAGGCAAGGAGTTATGATCCAGCTGATGTTCGTCCGATCCGGGATAATGGAGTGTTTTCAATGATGGCAGGGGCTTTGGTTGGTGACACACAGGGGTTTTCCATGCGCCTTTCTGCCGGGTATATTGCTTCCTATAACCGGCTGCGGCCCGAAGACCTCACCTGGGGAAAGGGTTGGATAACAAATATTGATCTGCGTTACACTATTTTTGGTTTCAAAGGAGTTTATTATTTTGGCACACCGATCGCATTTGAATACGGAGATCCTTTTTACAGGGCTGGTAATTATGGCAGGATGGATATTTTTGCGGACCCGTTCAGGCTGAAAAATATAGATTCAAAGATCGGATGGAGCTTTCATTTTGTTCCGGGAGAGGGGTTACATCATTCACAGCAACTATTAATTTGCGTATGGTTTTGAACAGCAAAGGCAACATTCACCAGCAGATTTATTTCTATTTGCTGATGCTGCTTGCGGCTACATTGCCTTTGTCCATTTTTGCCACATCTGTGATCCAGTTTTTGCTGGTGATCAACTGGGGCGTGGAGGGCAGGTATGCTGAAAAATGGAAGCGAATTACCCGCAGCCGGGCTTTCCAGGTATATGTAATTTTTTACGTTGTACATATCCTTGGGATGTTGTGGTCATCCGACCTGCAATATGGGTTGCGGGATCTCAGGATCAAGCTGCCGCTGCTGGTCATCCCGTTTGTTGTTGTATCCTCCGAAGATTTATCCATCAGGCAGATCCGTTCCATTCTTGCCGCATTCATTGCCGGTAACATGATCGGGTCGCTGGGCAGCCTGCTTGCTTTACTGAAATGGATCCCGGCTGAAATGGACAATTACCGCAATGCTTCATTGTTTATCAGCCACATCCGTTTTTCACTGATGGTTGTTCTGTCGATCATGTTTTCGGTATACTTGTTTTTTAAACGGGAAGCAGGGGAAAAGAAGTACCTGCGGATACTGTACCTGCTCGCCTTGCTATGGCTGCCGGTATTCCTTGTCATACTCAGGTCATTGTCGGGGATCGTGATCATTGTGCTGATTGTTTTGTTCCTTTCGATGTTGCTGGTCAGGACGGTTCCCGACCGGGCCGGACGGTTCATGCTGACGGTACTGATCATTACCATCCCGCTTTTCCTTATTATATATGTGGGAAGTGCCATCAACAGGTTCTACAGTTTTGAGCAGATTGATCCCAATGATCTTGACTCCCTGACCATTGAGGGGAATCCGTATATACATTCTCCTGAGAACAGGGAGACGGAAAACGGAAATTTCGTATGGATCAATGTGTGTCCGCCCGAGCTTGAACGGGAGTGGGAAAAGGTAAGTGAATATGATTACATGGGCGAAGCCAGCAATGGCGGTTTTATCAGGTTTACGCTTATCAGGTATCTTACGTCCAAAGGATTACGAAAGGATGCTGCGGGGGTCAGGCAGCTGGACAGTACGGATATCGGGGCCATTGAAAGTGGAATTGCAAATCATATTTACCTGAACAGGTTCAGGCTTTATCCACGGATATACGAGGTGATCTGGGAATTTGACAGGTACCGGCTGGGCTTCAGTCCAAACGACAAATCCCTGGTGCAGCGGTATTATTATCTCAGGGCCGGTATCAGTATTGCTTCCGAGAACCTGCTGTATGGCGTTGGAACAGGTGATGTACGCCAGGCATTTGATAAGTTCTACGAGGAAAATGATTCGCCATTGCGCCTGGAACGAAGACGGGGGGCGCACAATCAATACCTTACCCTGGTCGTTGCCTTTGGGATACCCGGACTGCTGATCTGCCTTCTTGCCCTGGCCTTGCCTGTGTTCATGAACGATCGCTGGCGCTCCTTTATGACCCTGGTGTTTATTCTTACCATGGTCCTTTCGATGCTTGATGAGGATACGCTGAAGAATACGCCTGGCGCAGATATTTTCGGATTGTTCTATGCACTCTTCGTTTTTGGTCCCGGCTGGCCCTGGCGTACAAAAAAGTCTGAACGGTCAGACACCGGGTAAATCTGATCACCCCGGGAAATTTTGCTGAAAAATGCGGCTGTTTCTGTTTTGGTTGCGGCTGTCAAATCCTATCTTTGTGTGTTGAAACAGAACCATTCGTTTATGCATGATCCTTTTATGAAGCGGGCCATTGAGATTGCCGGAAAAAATATTGATGCCGGGGGAGGTCCTTTCGGCGCAGTGATTGTAAAAGACGGTAAGATCATCGCAGAGGCTTCCAACAAAGTCACCGTGCTGAATGATCCGACCGCGCACGCAGAGGTGATGGCAATCAGGAAGGCGGGCGGACAGCTGGGGGATTTTGATCTTTCCGGCTGTACCCTTTATGCATCCTGTGAACCTTGTCCCATGTGCCTGGGTGCCATATACTGGGCCAGGCTGTCGGCCGTATATTATGCTTCCGACAGGCAGGATGCCGAAGCTGGAGGATTCGACGACAGCCTGATTTATGAAGAGCTGTCAAGGCCAATCGGGGAAAGGAAACTTAAAATGATCCGGATGAAGGACCCTTCCGCAGATCTCGTGTTCCGCAGGTGGAATGAAAAGTCGGACAAAACCAGGTATTGAAAGATGGAGCACAGGCTGCCACTTGAGTTTTATTTACAGGATGTGCTTGTCGTAGCCCCATCGCTGCTTGGCCAAAAGCTGGTTTGCAGGCATTCTTCAGGATTTCTTACTACATATACTATTTCGGAGACAGAAGCCTACCGGGGTACAGAGGACAAAGCCTGTCATGCAAGCAAAGGCATGACCGCGCGTACAAAAGTAATGTTTGCGCAGGGCGGGGTGTTATATATGTACCTGATATACGGCATGTACTGGATGATGAACGTGGTAACCGGCGCACGGGATGTGCCCCAGGCAGTGCTGATCAGGGGACTCCGGGAGGTGAGTGGACCGGGTCGCCTCACAAAGGCGCTTGGGTTGAATGGCTCCTTTAATGGCGAGGACCTGTTGCATTCTGAGCGGATCTGGATCGAAGGAACCGGCCGGGAAGCAGCTTTTACCACGCATCCGCGTATTGGCATCGATTATGCCGGTGAGGTATGGAAAAACAAGCCATGGAGGTACCTGCTGAAACAGGATGGAAAATAAATTTTTATACCTCCACATTTAAGATATCCTTTTATCTTTGTCGGGATACAAATCACAGATCATGAGGAATTTCAGATTCTATAATTTAATAACAGGCTGGTCGGTTTTCCTGATTGCAGCCGTCACCTACCTGCTGACCATTGAACCCACCACCTCCTTCTGGGATTGTGGTGAATTCATCGCCACAGCCTATAAACTGGAAGTGGGCCACCCGCCTGGAGCACCGTTCTTTATGATCCTGGGGAGGTTTTTCACATTGTTTGCCGGGGGAAATGAACTGGCCGTGGCATATACCATGAATGTATTGTCAGGACTTGCAAGTGCCTTTACGATCCTGTTCCTCTTCTGGACCATCACCCACCTGGTAAGGAAGTTTTACGGACACAGTAAAAAATATGCACTTCCCGAACTGATCACCATCCTGGGAGCAGGTGCGCTGGGTGCACTGGCATATACTTTTTCCGACACCTTCTGGTTTTCGGCAGTGGAAGCTGAAGTGTATGCCACCTCGTCGCTCTTTACCGCTTTCGTATTCTGGGCCATGCTGAAATGGGAGAACATCGCGGATGAACCCTATGCCAACCGCTGGCTGATCCTCATTGCATTTGTGATGGGGATTTCAATCGGGACGCACCTGCTGAACCTGCTGGCCCTGCCGGCACTCGTGTTCATTTACTATTTTCGTAAGTATACCTTCTCGGTCAGGGGATTTCTTACTTCCATCGGGGTATCAGTGCTGATCCTTGCGGTCATCCTGGAGGTGATTATTCTCGGCGTACCCGTGTTTGCTTCCAGGGTGGAGCTGCTGTTTGTTAACAGCTTCGGGCTCCCGTTCTATTCAGGAGTGATCTTTTCCATGCTCCTGCTGTTCGGACTGATCATTTTCGGGATCTATACCACCCGTAAAAAAGGGAAAGCGATATGGAATACTGTGCTCCTGGCTTTTTTCGTGATCATGGTGGGGTACTCCACGTATACAGTGATTATGATCAGGTCGGTGGCCAACACCCCGCTTGATGAAAGTAATCCGGAAACCATCTTTACACTGTCCAGCTATCTCAACAGGGAGCAGTATGGCGACCGGCCGCTGTTTCATGGCGCCTATTTCAATGCCCGGCCCGAGGCGGTGGAGGAAGGAAAGTCCAGCTACTACAAGGGAGACGAAGAATATGAAGAGATAGTGAAAGACCGGAAATATGTGTACAACAATACATTTGAAGGATTCCTGCCACGGATGTGGAGCAGCCAGGCGAACCATGCCGAGGATTATATTTACTGGGGTAAACTGAAGGAGTCAAGGCTCTATAACGTGCGTACAGATGCAAATGGTCAGCCGGTGGTCGGACGGATGGGAGAAATGCAGTTCGACAGGAATTCGCCCAAGGACAAGCCAACCTTTGCGGAAAATATGCGGTTCTTTTTCCGTTACCAGGTTGGACATATGTACATGCGGTATTTCATGTGGAATTTTGCCGGCAGGCAGAACGACCTGCAGGGACATGGTGAACTGCACAAGGGCAACTGGATCAGCGGGATAAAATTCATCGATGAAGCCAGGCTGGGGCCCCAGGATGAACTGCCTGATTCCATTAAAAACAACAAGGCCCATAATAAGTATTACTTCCTGCCGCTGATTTTCGGACTCATCGGGATGATTTTCCACTTCAGGAGGAAGATTGAAGATGCATGGGTCGTGGCCCTGCTGTTCATACTTACCGGGCTTGCCATTGTCGTTTATTTGAACCAGTACCCGCTGCAACCCCGGGAACGGGATTATGCCTATGCCGGATCCTTTTATGCTTTTTCCATATGGATCGGTCTTGGGGTGGTCGGGATCATTGAGTACATCAGGAAGAACGTCGATCATGCAGCCATACCCATTTTGGCAACAGCCATATCGCTGGTTGCAGTTCCCGGTCTGATGGCTGTTGAGAACTGGGATGATCATGACAGGTCGGAGCGTTACACTGCCAGGGCATTTGCACGCAATTACCTGAACTCCTGTGATGAGAATGCGATCATCTTCACCAATGGAGATAACGATACCTTTCCACTCTGGTATGTTCAGGAAGTGGAAGGATTCCGTACCGATGTCAGGGTGGTCAACCTCAGTTACCTTACGGCCGACTGGTACATTGAACAGATGATGTACAAGTTCTATGAGTCGGAGCCGCTTCCGCTGAGCATGACCACCAGGCAATACAGGCAGGGAACAAGGGATTATGCCTACCTGGTTGAAACCGCCACTGCACTGATCAGGCAGAAGTATGCGGCCAACAGGGAAAAGTACGATGATGAAGTGATGCGCCTCTACCGCAGTGCCGCAGACCTTGTGGAAGCCTCGAGGATTCCTTCGGGATTCCCAAATGATTACAAAGCTTTCCAGGCGCTGGAGAATGAGATGGATCCTTTCAGACTCTATTCTTATTTGCGGGCATTTGCAGGAGATGAAGTTGCGGAAAGAATTTCGATCGACACGGAAGGGCTGCAGGACCTTATCGGGAACATGGAAAGCCTGATCAGGACGATCGATTCCGACTACGCACCATTAAAGGACGCTATTGATTTCCTTGCTTCTGACGATCCGCGCTTCAGGGATTCAAGGTATTTTATTCCTGCCAGGAAATTTGTGCTGCCGGTGGATACAGCAGGATTGAGTGACATGGTCAAAACCGAAGCAATTACGCCTTACCTGGTTGACCAGGTGCGGTTCAGGCTGGGAGAAGAAGTTATTTATAAGAATGCCATTGCCCAGCTTGACATGCTGGCAAATAACAACTGGGAGCGGCCGATTTATTTCTCGAACACGGTTTCCAACGACAATTTCCTGGGTCTTGAGCAATCATTTGTGCAGGAAGGCCTGGCATATCGTGTGGCACCCATTAATATTGAAAATTCGTCGATGCTGGGTGTGATCGATACCGATCGCATGTACCAGCGGCTGGTTGAAGAATTTGAATGGGGCGGGCTGGACAATCCGGATGTGTATATGGATGAGAACAATGTACGGATGACCATCAAGTACCGGTATGCATACGCTACCCTTGCCCGCGCACTGGCCGATGAGGGCAACGATGAAAAAGCAGTTGAGGTGCTGGATTATTGCATGGAACATATGCCGCACGAGCGGATTCCCTTTAATTTTTCCATTGTACCGCTGATCCAGAGTTATTATGCTGCAGGCGCAGTGGAGAAAGCCCTGGATCTGACGGAAAAGATGGAGCAGGTTACCGAGCAGGAGCTGGAATATTTCAGCAAAGTGATCCGGTCAAAACCTGCAAAAGCAGGAAAAATGCAGAATGATTTCCTGCAGATGATCCGTGATCTGAATACATTGAGCAGTATAGCCAGGGGATATGGTGAAACCGATACAGCGCTTCGTTTGCAGCAAAAGGTGGATGGATTCGTCCCGGTGTTTGAGCAATATTACCGTCCCTGATGCTCATCGCCAGGATACCGCGTTTATTACGCAGGACCTTCAGATCGCTTACCTGGGAACTTCCTGCAGGGGAGAAGAATGTGTACCTGACTTTCGATGATGGACCCACCCCCGGGATTACAGAATGGGCGTTAGAGCAGCTGGATGCACACCAGTTCAGGGCTACCTTTTTTTGTCTTGGGAATAATGTGGAAACACACCCCGGGATCTATGCAAAGATCCTTGAGCGGGGACATGCTGTCGGGAATCATTCCTATTCCCACAAAAAGGGATTCAGGACATCCGTGCGCAGTTATGTTGAAGATGTGGACAATGCCGCGGAGCTGATTCATTCGGATTTGTTCCGTCCTCCCTATGGCAGGATCCTGCCTGCGCAGGTCAGGGCACTGAATAAGAACTACCGGATCATTATGTGGTCGGTGTTAAGCGTAGACTATAACGCCGGTATACCGGGAGAACAGGTTGTCAGGAACGTGCTGGAAAATGTTCGTCCCGGCTCGGTCATCGTATTTCATGATTCTGTGAAGGCAAGTAAAAACCTGTTTGCCGCGCTGCCCGGGGTGCTTGAATTTTTGCACCGGGAGGGATACCAGCCAAAAATAATCACGTAAAGATCAGTTCCTCAAAATGGACATAGATGATCAGGATCAGCCATATCCAGATCATCAGTTCATGCAGCCACCCGGTATTTTTTTGCTGAAAGAAATTGGACAGCAGGTAGGCAACCGGTATGGCCACCAGCGTAAGCACTTCTGATCTGAACCCGGAAATAAAAACATAGAACAGCAGGCAATAGATGAACAGGATGAACAATACCTGGTAGAGTTTCCTTACCATGATCTTTTTGAACTGGAACCTGCCAAGGAGATGCACGCTGGCGATGAGGATTAACAAAAACAGGTATCCGAGTAACAGGTATACCGGCGTATCAAAGCCTGGAAATTCCCTGAGGGAGAATGCGAGTTGTTTTTCAAGCAGTTCGGGCAGCAATGACAGGTTTTCCCTGATCACCCAGTAATAAGTGACAAAGAACAATCCCATGAGCAGCAATACAAGCAGCGGGTTGATGATCCCCCGCCATTTCAGGGGCCTGATCACCGAGGCGGAGATCCACAGGAAGGGGATCAACCAGATGATTTTCAGGTAGAACAGGCTGCCGAGTGCGAGAATCAGGGTGGCATTGAAAAGGGCCAGTGGCTCTGCCCTGTGTTTGTCTCCACGTATCAGCACCAGCAGGGCCAGTACAAGGAATGGACTGCTTAGCAGGATGGGATTTATCTGCAGGGCAGGTGGCCATGAAGCGGCGATCATCAGGAAGAATGCTGCCGGCATGTAGGAGCGGTCATCAAGCAGGAAATGCAGCACATTCAGCCTGATGATCAGCAACATGATGATGGTATAGACGACAATACCGGAGATCAGTGGCAACACTTTATTTCCTTCGAATGCGCCAAAGACGAGTTGGTAGAAGGGCATGGAGACAACCTCTCCTGGTTCCGGCAGGGCAATGAATGACCTCAGCCAGGTAAGCGCAACCAGGAATACAAGGAAGATGATTCCCGGAAGGTGGTTGTTTTTCAGCAGTTGAAGGATCATATGCGATTCCTGTTACCAGGCAAATTCTTACAGATCGAATCCAATGTCTTTCCTGTAGTTCTTTTTTTCAAAATCGATTATTTCGGCGTTTTTGTAGGATTTTGACAGGGCATCCCGCATGTTTTCCCCATAGGCGCTGACGGCGATGACCCTGCCCCCGTTGGTGAGGACCTCTTTTCCGGCAAGCCTGGTACCAGCATGGAAGGCGATGCTGTCATCCACCTTTTCCAGACCGGAAATATGCTTGTTTTTTTCATAGCTGCCGGGATAGCCACCGGATACCAGCATTACGGTTGTGACCGTTTGCGGATCGATCTCCAGCGTGACCTCCTTCAGTGTGCCCTCTGCCGTGGCAGTCAGCAGGTCCACGAAATCGCTTTTTATTCTCGGGAGCACCACTTCTGCCTCCGGATCCCCCATGCGTACGTTGTATTCAATTACATAAGGATCGCCTTTCACGTTGATGAGTCCGAAGAAGATGAATCCCCTGTAGGGAATTCCTTCACTGATCAGTCCCTCAATGGTGGGTTGGATGATCCTTTTTTCCACCTTTTCCATGAACGTTTTGTCGGCGAAAGGCACGGGGGACACAGCGCCCATTCCGCCGGTATTCAGCCCGGTGTCTCCTTCCCCGATGCGTTTGTAATCCTTTGCTTCGGGCAGGACGACATATCCTTTACCGTCGGTGAGCACGAACACAGAGAGCTCCACGCCGCTCAGGAATTCTTCCACCACTACTTTTTTGGATGCCGCACCAAATTTTCCGCTGATCATATTTTCCAGTTCCTGTTGCGCCTCTTCCAGGTCGTGCAGGATCAGCACCCCTTTCCCTGCCGCCAGTCCGTCGGCTTTCAGCACATAAGGTGGTTGTATCGTTGCCAGGTATTTTTGTCCTTCGTGCATGGTGTAGTCGAGGAAGGTGCGGAAATCGGCCGTCGGGATATTGAATTTCAGCATGAACAGCTTGGCAAAATCCTTGCTGCCCTCCAGTCTTGCACCGGCTTTAGTGGGACCGATTACCGGGATCTCCTTCAGGTCGTCATTGTCCAGGAAGAAATCGTGAATCCCTTCTACGAGTGGAGCTTCCGGTCCGACGATCACCATATGGATATGGTTTTCGAGTACCGCCTGTTTCACTGCTTCAAAATCTTCGGCGGGAAGGTCGAGGTTGGTTCCGAGTGCCGCTGTTCCGGCGTTTCCCGGGGCGATGAACAGCCGGGTGAGTTTTTTACTCTGTGCGATTTTCCAGGCCAGTGCATGTTCGCGTCCGCCCGAACCAAGGATAAGGATATTCATGGATGCAGTGTTTTACAGGTTATGGATACGAAGATAGGAAAATTTCAAGTACGGGGAGCCAGGTTTAGGGGAAGAGGTGACACGGGGCAATATAAAATGAATGAATGGAGAAGGGAGTGCGCAAAAAAAGAGCGAAGCTTGTGGCTCCGCGCTTTCCTGTGCTATGTGAGTGAACTGGTTCTACTTCAGTACAACACCACTGGTGAGGGTCTGCTGGTCGATCCGGAGCATATACATGCCTTTGTCGAGCCCTGAAAGATCCAGTGTTTCCCTAACCTGCCCGCCAGCGCTGTACACCTGTCGGTGCATCACGCTTCTTCCGTCGATACTAAAAATCTCCAGCGTCATCTCCTGCTTGTCGGTAGTGAATTCCACCGTGACCATCCCGGAGGACGGGTTCGGGTAGATGGAGGCTGGGATGTATTCTAAGTTAAAGAAACCTACAATCTCAATAGAACTTTCAGAATCAGTACTATTACATAAATCATCTGTCACCGTGACAGTGTAAATACCTTTATCAAGATTAGTAAATTTACCAGGTTCATCCTGATTTCCAATAGCCGGATCAATAGAAAAAGTATAATTTCCTGTTTCACCTGATGCAGTGGCAATTATTAATCCAAGGTCATTTCCTTGTTTGGATTTGATACTATCGATGGATATTGTAAGAGGTTTCGGTTCATCAATAGTTACAACGGCGTCTAATTGCGTTACACAATCATTTGCATCCAATACCAAAGGTGTATATGTGCCTGCCGAAAGTGAACCAAGAGTTGCTTCTGCCTGGTAGTTGGAACCGTCGATGGAATATTCGTATGGTTTAGTTCCACCATCAGCACTGACCTCAATCGCTCCATTCGTCTTTCCATTGCATGGTACATCGGTTGTTGATACAAGAGCAATGGTGAGTGGTGATTCGGGTTGAGTGATTTCAATCGTATCTCCCTCTGCAAGACAGGCATCGCTGTCAAGTACCTGGATAGGATAATCTCCGAATGTGAGGGCTGAGAAAGTTGAAGCTGCCTGGAATGTGGTACCACCATCAGATGAGTACTGGTAGGGTGACACTCCTCCTGTTACATTGATCGTAATTGATCCTGAATTGTCACCAAAACAAAGAACACTCTCAGAATTTGTATCTATAACAATTGGATCAGGCTGATCAATCACAATCGGATCGCCAGCGAAAGTACACCCCCTGCTATCATAAATTACAGGATTATATGTTCCGGCAGGTAATTCATCAAAGAACGGACTTTCCTGGTATGTGCTCCCATTGTCAATAGAAAATAGATAGGGTGACCCCCAGCCCGAAGAATCGGCTGATACAACAATTTGAATAGAACCTTTACTATCCCCATTACATCCTACCACATCAGTTACTACTGTATTGCCTATTGCTAAAGGAAGGCATCCTATTTGAAGGATAGCTACCATCAATAAGCCGTCTGTATTATCGTAAATACTATCCTGATACACGAGTCTAGTGCTGGTTGATTCAATGACAACATAAAGCTCATCTCCTCTTTGAAATAGTGTTCTCGAAGCCTCATAACCATTTTTTGTTTCCTGTCTTGAGTAGCTGACAGCGCTACGGTACTCACCGTTAAAGGTCATACTTGCAACAAACATATTGAAGTCACCAGGGCCATTACTTGTTAAGGTGTTGGCTCCCCAAGTGAATACATTTTCATAATAGCCACAGACATTTAACTGCCCGCCAAAAATTTCTATATCAAATATTTTTTCATCAACAATTCCACCATGATTTGCACGGTCACCAGCTCTTATCCATTGGAGTGTTCCTTGCGTATCGTATTTGGCTATAAAAACGTTCAGTTGCTCATCTCCATCACTGCCGGGGAAAGTAACCTCATCTGAATCAGTTGAATCTACTATAAGTCCGGCAGGCGTATCATACCAGCCAGCTATATACACATTATCATTCTCATCCGTGGTCAAGGACCAGGAATTGTCTGCCAGATCACCTTTAATTGAGCGAACCCAGTTCACATTTCCATCCAGATCGGTCTTAATTAAATGCACGTCATAATTATTGTTGACGGATACGATGGTATCATTTTCAAACCCTATTGAATCTGCGTAAGGACCGGTCATGTAATATGAATCTGATGTGGCCACTATATCGAATATTCGACCCGAGAGGTTATTGTTAATACCAATGATCTGTCTGGCCCAGATTCTATCCCCTGTATTGGGATCAAACTTTCCATAGAAATAATCATCTATGCCATCATCACTGTATAATGTGAGATTATCATCGAATTGAATGCTATCTGAAAAGAAAGCTCCGATGAGAAGGTCGCCGCTCAGATCAACAGATAAGGCATTAGGTCTTTCATTACGACCTCCTTCACCAACAGCTTTTAACCAAAGTGGTGTACCGGAAGCATCATATTTTGCGAGGAACGTATCAAATGCACCACTGGAGAATATGCTGTCTGCATCACTGACCCTGATATAATTTCTGAATCCCCCCGTAACATACACATCATTATTTGCATCTACTGTTATTCCGCCGTATACATAAACACTTAACGGACTGGATAGTTGACTTAACCATTGTACTTTAAGTGAACTGTCAATTTTTGCAATGAAATAATCACGACCACCTAAAGAGGTGCCCAGAACAGAGGGGTAGTCAATTGTGCCAGTGAAATGCCCAAATACATAGATATCTCCATTAGATGAAGATTCTGATTGAATGATGGTAATATCACCATTCCCATTTATCGCTCCTGATGAAATAATACCCTGACCATTTAGACCAGCCAGGAATATAAATGCAGTAATGAATCCAATTAGGTATTTCATAAATTTGGGTTTTAAGACGGGAGTGAATACGTGGCATCTTCAGCAAGAGTGTCCACGAAACCTCCAGTGAGTGTATTTTTAAAGGGAATTGATTCCAATTTTGGTTGATTCCATTTTTTCTTTATAGTTTCTTTCCTATGCTTCATGATACTTTATATACTTTTGAATAGCCATGATCGTGCTCAGTTGATAGCCAGGCATGAGCACGAATTTCATTATCTTTTCTTAACAAACCAAAAAACACCTCTGTTTTTAATCCATAATTTGATAAAACATCCCTTTTTACCAAACTTCGGATGACACAGGTTGATGAGGGAGCTAATTTATTGATTATAATATCAATTAGACGGGAGTAGTTTTTAAAAGGTTGCATGTTCGATTCATCAGGTAAACGACAAGATTCTTTTTCCCGGCGAATTGAATTTAAAAAAGCTTTATCACTTGTAAAACTTCTCAATATCTGGTATTTAGTAAAAACAATTACAACCAGCCAGATCAGTTTCCTGTATTTCCAAAGCTTTTTATTCATTCTCAATGATAATGATTGACTTATTTCTGAAATCTTCCAGGCATCTGAGCGTATCTTGCTGGCATGTTTGCGTGTCAATTTCATACTCTTCAATCAATTTGTTTAAAAGGTCGTTTACTTGAACAGGTGTGTCGATCATTTCCCAAATTCTGGAGGCAACGTCGTTTAACGCATAATACTCACCTTTGTTTACATTGAGCATGATGATTTCTTCATCAATTTTGGAGAATTCCTGAGCAGGATTCCTTTGCACAACAGAATTAACAGATAACTTTTCTGTTTTATTTTTCTTCATGGTTTCCTTTCGCGCTTCTTTTCCTCCCAATCAAATTTACAAAAAATACGTAAGTAATTGTCTTAAATGTTAGATTATCACAAATAATTGAATCTTTTCATTATATCACTGTGCTTTTTCCTTATTTCATCCGCTAGTTGAACGCTAAGATGGTTCTTCCAATCACCCGGTTCTCCTTTTCTGAAAAACAGGCTCATTTGTAAAGGCTTTTCCTTGAATCCGAATTTTTCTTCCTGTTGGGATACTTTGCTAAATTCAGAATTTTTTATTGCCCGAATGAGGTCCTCAGCTTCATAATTCATCCCGATAAAGTTGAATGCGGTACTAAATTCCTTAAAAGGATTTTCTATCAGATCTTCATATCGGATAACTTTAACCGGCATCCCGGACGAATCAATCCAGCTTATTACATGTTCTGACCAATTCAGAAGTTTTTGTCTGAGTTGGTTGTGTAGCTTTCCGGGTTTATCAGCCAACGCATGTTTACTGTTGCTCATATCCTCAATAATGTTTGCAAAGTTAGTGCCGGAATGAAATGCATATGAAACTGCAACATCAAGCGGGTTTCTGATCATGTATACGACGGCCTTTGTAATATCTGTCGGGAAGATTTGTTTTCCAGCCTCATTGATCGTCCATGCATCATGGACTTTTTTAAAGATCAGGTCTTCAGATTCCACTGCCATGCGCCTATATATTTCCGGACGGATTGCATCGATTTCCTCAGAGGTGAGATCGGAACCGGAAACGCCGGAAATATTATCAAAGTGAACTCTTGAACTGGCAATTGAAGCAGAATATATATTGTTAATATTTAGTGGAATATCATTTTTTTCCAAAAGATGTGAAAGCACAAGTCTGAACCATGTGTTCCCGGATTTCGGGTATGATGCAATCCACACTATTTTCCTGTTGTCTCTTTCCATCGGGTGATTATTAACAGGCTCAGGAATCAACGATATTTTTGATAAAGAAATCTGCAAGGTCAAATAATTGTAACGGTGTGCCTGGGCGCTTTATAAGAAAGAGATTAGATGAACCAGCCAGTAAGGTTACCGCATGAAAATGTTCGTTTGTTTTTTCAAGTCCCTCAAGGAATCGGTACCTGTATGTATTTTCTTTGAGCAGTTCAAATTTTTTAGATCCTTTGATTTCTTCTATTTCAAAATCTAATGTGTTTTTTGTGTTGAGTATTACGATAGATCCAAGCTTATGAGGACTATTAGAGAATTTATGCAGGACGGGTTTTCGGTATTTAAGAATTTGGGGCCTTACCTTTGGATATGATTCTATATCCAGCTTCAAGGCTTCCATGACATCAGCCCATAATTTTAAATGTGGAATTCCTGGGTAAACCATCGGTATTCCTTTTATGTTTTTTATAATTGAAATATCATCTGCCAGTAATTGAAAACCTTTGTTTAACAGCGTGGCTGCAAGACTTGATTTTCCTGTGCCACTTTTCCCTCCTATAACATAAGCAATATCGTCTTTTATAACTGTGCTCCCATGAAATGTGAACAGGTCAAGCTGTTGTAACAATGCCCCGATGGCTGATCCAAGAAGGAATAACCGTACCTCTTCTTCTGTTGCACTTTTGGAAGGTTCAATAATGATGCTGTTACCATTTTGAACCCTAAAGGAGCCAACAGTATCAAGTCTGAAAAGAAAATCATTCTTTTTTGCCTGAAAAAGCACCCCGACAGATTTGATATCGGTCAATTCTTTGGGATTTTTACCAAAGCTGATTTGGACATCCGGATCTTTAAATTCAGAAGAGTGTAATTCTGGAAAACATAATTCAGATTGTATTTTGAGTCCGAATGCCAGGTATTTATAATTATGGATCAATTGTTTTTTGTGCAAAGATAAGGTAATTTTAAGCTTTCAGGAATATGTGCGGAGTGACCAGATTTACAAGATAAAATTAGCTATGCCAATACGATCTTTTTGTGGGGTATTAATGAAGAAGCAGCAAAAAGTTGATAAAAGATTGCTTGAAAATATGCTTGTCGCTTATGATGCATCTATGGAGATGCAAAGATCATATGTTAATAGATTTGCATTGGCAGCTGAAAAATTATCCGGATTGATTGATGAAGAGGAGCGTACGATTATAGAAAATGAACGATACCTTGGAGCAATTAATGCTCGATTTGATGAATCCGGAAAAGAACAAGAAAGCGAAAGAAATATAGGCTTTACTTATCATCAAATTGAAAGGATTGTTAATAATCCACAATTATTGCGGGGAGATTTTGTTGCTGCGGTTTATGATAAGTTTGATGATCAATTGGTACTGATAAGGGATCAGCTGGGAGCCAGACCATTGTATTATTTTGAAACAACTTCTTTTATTGCCTTCTCCACAGAAATAGCCTCGTTGACAAAAATTGATTCTTTTGAAATTGATGAGATGTATTTGTCAGATTGCATTACTGCAACGCGATCTGAATCTTTCCGAACTTATTACAAAAACATTCGAAAACTGGAGCCTGCAGAGCGCTTGTATTACAATACTCACATTAAAAAATCCAGGTATTGGCACTTGGTGAGCACACCTGATTCTACGGTTGGATATCATGGAGATGAAGTAAAAGTTTTTTTTCAATTTCTTCAAAATGCTGTATTGAAGCGAATGTCTTCGTTAGATTCTGTAGGCTCTGAATTAAGTGGGGGTTTGGATTCTTCTGGTATCTCAAGCCTCTTATACATGGCATGTCAGGATGCTGGTGTTCCTTTCCACGCATTTTCTCATGGTTTGCCTGAATCTTTTCATAACACTTTGTTTCCCTATAAAGATGAAAGAAAGTTTTCAATGGAAGTTTGTGATTATTTGGGTACAGATGAGCACTCTATCATTACCGGTGAGGGAAGTGGTGTTTTGAACTCATTGAGCAATGATATATTTATTCAGTCAGGACCCTCTCAAGGCAGCTATCATATGCTTTCTGACCAGTTGTTGAAATCGGTGAAAGATATGGATATACGCTATCTTTTTTCAGGGCATGGAGGTGATGAGGGTATTACAGCTAAGAATTCAGGCCTCTATCAGGAGTTGATTGCAGAAGCAGAGTGGGCTGATTTGCGGAATTTTATTCTACATAATAATAATACGGCTAGCCTGAGAAAAAACCTGAAATACATACTGTTGAAAGTTTTTCCTGTCAGCAGAAGGTGGCTCCTCAATGAACCAGGCATATCAAACAAGATCGTGAATAAAAGACTGGAAAATTTTGCTGTCAGTTCGTTCTATAAAGATCCAAATCTACTAAAAGACCGGACAAAAAAGCTGAGAATGGGACAAAATGGATCAAGTATGAAAGAGAATATGTTGATGCGTCTCAGCTCATCTGCTTTTTCGCAACGCCTTGAATTTTCATATCATACTGCACGCTATTTTAATATCGAGTATCTATATCCTTTACTGGATCTGGATTTGATTGAATTTTATTACCAATTGCCAAGACAATTTAAAACAAGGCCTGGTGAAGACAGGTATATTTACAGGGAGGTGTTGAAAGGTAAAGTCCCTGAAAGCATAAGGACCCGGAAAGATAAATTTGGAAATACCTTGCCGTCACTTCAATTACGAATAATTGAAGATCATAATTCAATCGAGAAACTTATAAAAAGGTCGCAGGAAAAAAATCGATATCATTATCTTGATTATGCAAGGATGCTTGAATGGCAGAGCAAAATTGAAAATCGCAGGAACCTCAGGCAACCAGTTTATCCTGTAGGGTTTCTCAACTCACTGCAGATTTTGCTGTTGCAGGAGATGGAACGGGAGGGAACGTTCCGGTCGGGGATCAGGTGGTAGGAATATGTACAGAGGCAGCGAAAACATATATTTTTTGTGCAAGATGCTGAAAAGGATTAATTTGGAATGTTAAAATGGCGCTATGACAAAGAATAAAGAAATTGATGTTAAAGGAACCCGAATAGCAGTTATTCAGGAAAAAGATGGTGATTTTTTTATTTCAGATTGGCTAAGAAACCGTAATACAGTTGAATTTCTTGGCGTATGGGAATCTGTTAATAATCCTGATTTTAATTATGGCGAATTTGCCACAATTAGAAATCAAGCCGGTCTGAATAATTACAAAATCAGTGTTAAAGAGTGGACCGAAAAGACCAATGCGATAGGCGTAAAGGCAAAAGCAGGTCGTTATGGTGGTACATATGCACATGTTGACATAGCCTTGGAATTTGGGATGTGGATAAGTGCCGAGTTTAAAGTATACCTTATTCAGGAATACAAACGATTAAAACAGCAAGAAAACGATCGCCATCAACTCGATTGGAACTTGCAACGGACCCTGGCAAAAGTTAATTATATTATTCACACCGATGCCATTAAAGAAAGATTAATCCCTGGTAAACTCACAGCAAAGCAAACTTCGTCGGTATATGCTTCGGAAGCTGATTTACTTAATATGGCTCTCTTTGGCACGACAGCCTCAAATTGGCGAGAGGAAAATCAGGAGGCTAAAGGCAATATGCGGGATTATGCAACCCTGGAACAACTGGTGGTCCTATCTAATCTTGAAAGCATTAATGCCTTATTGATCAGGCACGACTTAAACCAATCTCAACGTTTAAAGCAGCTTAACCAGATCGCCATTACTCAAATGACTTCTTTGGTTAATAATTCAAATCTGAAAAATCTCACTAAATGATAATCTTTCATCTAATGGAAAGAGTTTTGCTTCTGGCCACCAATACACTTTTCAAAGAGCTGAATACTCCATTCTAATCACAAGTGCAAAGTATATATTGATAAATTACCGAAATTAAGAATGTTCACGACAGAGCAAGAGGTATTGTTTCGTTTACTGCGGGGGGAGTTGACCTCCCTGCCGGAGGGAACCGATGCGGACAGGCTGCTGCAGATGTTTCAGCGACACCGCCTGATGCCTCTGTCGTCAGCGGTGCGGGAGCAGCTTCCGGAGGAGCAGCAGGAACAGTGGAAAAAACTGTTGCAGCAAAAGACCCTTCATTCGTTGCAACTCTCTGCCGAAACGGCGCGACTGATCCAACTGCTGAAACAGGAGGGTGTCGTTGCCATTCCCCTGAAGGGTTCGGTGCTGGCACAAATGCTTTACGGGGATGTGGGACTGCGTCATTGCAACGATATCGACCTGTTGATCAACCGGGCCGATATAGACCGGACCGCCCGTGTGCTGACAGGCTGCGGGTACAGCCAGTCTTATCCGCGCAGGCTTACCCCGCGGCAGGAGCGGATCTACGCCCGGTACAAGAAGGATGTCGGGTTCTACAACCGGGAGCAGCGGATGTTTATCGAGTTGCACTACGGCATCTATGTGCATGAACTGTTGCGGCGTGCCGATGAACCGGCGATCCGCGATGCGACGGAACGGGTGGAACTTCATAACGAAGCGCTCGTCGTGTTCGATCGGGCCACCACCTTCATCTACCTGGTGTACCACGGCTGCCTGCACCAGTTTTTCAGGCTGTTCTGGCTGCGCGATGTGGCAGAGGCACTGCAGCAGTGGGAGCTCGACCATGCAAAGATTCTTGAAAAAATGCGTTCCCTCGGACTCGAGCGGATGGCCGGGATTGCCCTGTTGCTGGCTGAACGCTGGTTTGCAGCGGAGGTACCGGAGCCATACCGGGAGCTGGTCTCAGAAAACAAGGCAGTGCAAAGGCTTGCAGCGCGTTGTGAGCAGCGGATCCTGGGACCGGAACTGCCGGGCCCCGGGACGAAGTTGAACCGCCACCTCTACCTGTTCGGGCTCAAGCCCGGTGCAAGGTATAAATGGGCTGTGTTGTGGAGTATTCTCCAGCGCTGGCGGATCAGGAAGTTCATGGGGGGCCACTGACCAGCCTGTCCATATAACTATGTGTTTGAACTAAAAAGTTCAATAACAAGGCTGCGCAGTTTGAAAAATGTGGGCTTACTGTTGTAAATGACCAATTTTAGAACAAGCGTAACACAGTTATTGGACTTAACAGCCAAATAACTGCTACCGTTTCACATGACTCATGATCCCGATCGCCTCACCGGCGGTGCCGTTTTTGAAGGTGATCACAATGTTGTACGGACCGGTTTTCTGGCAGAGGAACTGGATGGGGTTGTATTCCTCCCCGGAGGCGGTATCGTAAGAGGACAGCAACATGCGGGAACTGTCATAGATCCTGATCACGGCCTCGCCCTGTTGATTGCAGAGATTGAAACGGTAAATATTATTTCCGCGCAGTACCAGTGCCTGTCGGAACATGGGCGGACGTTCACCCGGTTCGGCAGCCGGCAATTCCACCTGGAAGTCTTTCAGGTAGACAGCCGATTTCCCGGCCTTGTCAGCACACTCCATCACTTCATCCGATGTATCCTGTGACAAAAACCCTGTTGTCCCGAGAAACATCACAATGGCCAGTATATTGTAGAATGTTCTCATGGGATCAGATGTTTAAATGTTTGTTGCGAATCAGCTCAGTCACTTTTATGATCTCCGACAGGGTTTCCTCCGGGATATCAATGGAACTGCTTTCGTCCTGGATCACCATCAGCATGCCGTCAACTTCCACGGTTTTGGGTTCCCCGATCTCATAAGTGATTTTCACATTGTCGAACTGGTCCTTGATCAGGTAATAATCTGCAAGCAACACGGCGAAATAATCATCCGACTTGTATTTTTCCATGATGATCAGCAGGTTGTTCAGTATCAGCTTCTGCTGTCCGATCACATCACGAATCTCCTCCACTGCCGATTTATCATATACCTGGGTGGCAAGATACAACCCCTCGATCCATACCCCGGAGACCATCAGCGCGCTGAGATTTCCGCGGCTGGTGGCTTTCAGATAATCATCCATCTGGTTATAGCTGTTCATCGAAACAAACAGCAGTGAATCCAGCGTGTTCTGCCCGGTGGCCAGTCGCTTCATCTTGACGAAATCGAAGAACTGACCCACATCAAGGGCTTCGGTGAGCTTGTTGATGGTGCCCAGGTAATTGATGGCCGAACCGGTTTTGTTGTACATGTTCAGGTATCCCAGGTCAGAACTGAGTGCCCCAAGGTAATAGGCCATCTCGTAGTTGGTTGCGTAGGAGGACATTTTGTCCGGATCGGCAAGGTAGGAAACCGAAAAGGGAACATTCAGATCATTCAGAAGAGAAGCCACTTCAATTGGACTGGCGATATTTTCAATCACTTCGTCCATTGCTTCGTCGGATACCACCAGTTCATCAGGATCAGGTTCTTCATAGGATACCGGGAGCGTTTCTTTTTTACGATTTCCGCAGGAACCGAGCATCAAGATCACCAGGAAAAGTGCGATGGATCTTTGTTTCATATTCAGTTAGTTTATTTCAAATGTAGCTTTTTTTCCTGAAAACCGGCATGGCGATCAACCGTCGCAACAGGTCGAAATACAACACCAGGTAAAAGAGGACAGAGAGCACCCAGATCATGGCCATGTTGAACCAGTAGGTATCCACATAGGTGCCGAAAAAATATTTTAACGGGGCATAAAAATGGGATCGTACCGATTCGGGGAGCAGGTATATCGGGTCTGACTGCTGGTAGAGCCTGCCACCTGATGCGATGATCTTGTTCTTCTCATAGATTTTTTTTACATGTTCAGAAATACTTTCATTGTGGTATTTATTGAGCATTGAATAATACAGCGACCGGTCCTGCCGCATCACCTGGCTGAGCATATTCTGCTTCACCCTGCTGGCGGTCGCATACTTCCGCAGGTAATGATCGTTTAACCCGGAAAGGAATTCTGTGATTGCAGTTACAGTTTCCCGGCTGAATTTTTCCGGTGTAAAATCTGCTGCGGTGAATGTTGAAATGCCCAGGGAATCCTGTTCGCGCAGGATCTCATTTTTCAGCACTATAAGCGCATCGGCATGACCGGTGATACTCCCTGTTTCAGTAACTGCCTCCGAAAGTGCGGCCACGCGGTCTTCCAGCACCGGAATATAATATGCCGATCTGAAATTGGTACGGCTGATCTCACGGTCGAGTTCAAAGAAGGTTTCCTGGAACGGGTTGTCCCTGAATTGCTTGACCATCAGCGCTTCGTAAGCCCAGCGGGTAGGCATGGCCTCGGCAACAAGCGGTACCTTGTTGACACTGGTGATCGTACGGTTCAGTTTCTCAAAGCTGAACATGGCGCCGCTCAGGACCATCATCGGGATCATCACAAGAGGGACCAGGATGTAGATGGTCACTGCTGAATTGAAGGCAGAGGAGATGATCAACCCGATCAGGTTGGCGCATGCAGCCACCGAGAACAGTGCAAACCAGTAGTAAAAGGTCATGTACCTGACCCCGAGCACGTTGTTCGCGATCAGAATAAAAAGCAGGGCCTGGAAGGCAGACATCAGAAATATGTTGATGATCTTGGACGACAGGTAGGCGGAGCGGCTCAGGTGCAGAAATTTCTCACGTACCAGGATCTTGCGGTCACGAAAAATCTCCTCTGCACTCATGATCAGCCCCAGGAACAGGGCCACGATGATCGATATAAAGATATAGATGGGAATATTTTCATTGTCCCTGAAAATATAATTACGGCTCCCGGGATCTGCAATATACCTCGTGATATAGGAAAGAATGATTGCCAGCAGCGGTGAAACAGCCACTACCAGGAAGATGTATTGCCGGTTGCTGATCCTGGACCTGAAATCCCTTTTCAGGTAGTTGAGGAACTGACCGGGCCAGGCAGGGACGTTCAGATTTGAAGCGGGAGGTTCCTTCGGCAAGGGACGCGCCCCGGTATTCCTTGAGGCTTCAAAATATTCGCGCCACTTCTCCGGACTGATCTTGCGCTGGCTGGTGTAATTTCCGAATTCATCCACCTGCCTTGCCTCGATGATATTGAAGATCTGCTCAGGATTGGTGTTCCCGCACACCGGGCATTCCCCGATCCCGTAATTGACCTGCTGGTCGATCTTCCTGAAATACACCACCGCCTCCACCGGGTTGCCAAAATACACCATCTGACCACCCTCGTCCAGGACAATCACCTGGTCGAACATTTTATACAGCTCGGAAGAGGGCTGGTGGATCACGTTGAATACCAGTTTTCCACGTATGGCCAGTTGCCTGAGGAGGTCTATTACATTTTCGGAATCGCGGGAGGAGAGCCCCGAGGTGGGTTCGTCCAGGAACAGTATCGCAGGTTCCCGGATCAGTTCCAGGGCGATGTTCAGCCTTTTTCGCTGTCCGCCCGAAATGGTCTTGTTCATCAACGACCCCACTTTCAGGTCTTTTTTTTCCAGCAGACCCAGCTGGTCGAGCATGTTGTCGACTTTCTCCCGGATTTTTTCATCAGGCAGGTCGCTGAAACAAAACTTTGCATTGTACCAGAGATTCTGAAATACAGTCAGTTCCTCGACCAGGAGATCGTCCTGCGGGACATATCCCATGATACCGCGTAATTTTTCCGGCTCCCTGAAAAGATCGGTATTGTTGATGAACAGTTCACCGGAGGTAGGGGTGTATACGCCTGAAAGCACATTCAGCAGGGTGGTTTTGCCTGAGCCGCTGGCTCCCATGATCCCGACCAGGTTGCCCTGCTCAGCCGAAAAGGTAATGTCCTGGAGACCCTTCACGTGCTGAGAGAAAGAATAGGAGATTTTCCGGGCTGTGAGGCTGATCCTCACCGTACTGCGGTTCGAAAGGAACCGCGAAACGATGTCGCTGTAATAGAGCGGCTGACCAACAGGAAGCCTGATGCTGCTGCCATTTGCCAGGATGTAGATCGTTTCAACATGCAACGGATGGCCGTTGAGCTGGATTTCGAGATTCCCTGCATATTTCAGAAAGTACAGCTCCACGGAGGGGACCCGCAGCACATGGATCGGCCTGTCGAGGCTTTCCACCAGGATACGTTTCGGTGCAGGTTCTTCTTTGGTCCCTGCTGCATCCGCATCAGGTTTGTTCCTGACTTTTCCTGCACTTTCATCACCTGCGCTGCCCTCTGCCGCAACATGATCCCCTTCAGCAGTGCCGGAGCGCTGAGAAATCACCAGTATATGCGCATCCTGCAGTGCAACAGTTAACTGCCCGGTTGCAAAATTCAGCATACTCTTGTATTCAACCCTGTTGATCCGGAATACATCAGCGAGGGTTTTGATGATTTCCTGGCGCTGGTCGGTAAGCTTGTATTCGGTATTGATCAATTCGATGGCGCGTATCAGCACCACCACTTTCTGCTGCTGATTGAGGGTCTTGCTGATCTTTTTTCCGATCTTCAGAATCTTTACCGAATCCAGAACCGAGGTCAGGTGTTTCTTGTTATCCTGCTTTTTGTCCTGATCGGAGTTTGCGGTAGCGAGGAAAAGGGCGAAATATTTCTGTGCCGATTCAATGCCGATCTGTTGTACCAGGAATCTGTGCACATAGGATTTCTCACGCTCTGAAAGTCCGCCATCCTGTTTGATGATGATGGCGAACAATTCCATCAATGCCCGCAGGACCTCTTCGCTCATGTATTTTTACAGTATTTATTCAGTATCTGTCCATAATGTCCGTACGCACCGATCTTGGAAAAATATGGCACATACGCTGTAATATATAGACAGACAATTATTTATCGTAGGTAAGGTATTCGAAATCCAGGTCAACCATGTCGGCATATTCCCGACCAGCTTCCTGCATGTCTTCATCGTAGGTCATGGAATGCCACCTGACCAGTACCTCATGTCCCTGCTCACGGATTTCTTCGAGGATCATCAGCAGATCGAGCAGGAGTTTTGAAGAGGCGGTATTGAAGTAAATCAGCCGGATGTCAAAAATGGTCTTTTCAAGCGGAGCTGACCTGTATGATGCAAGCCAGTCAAGCACCGGCTGATAGAAATCGATGACATCTTCCGGCATCGACTTTCCGGAGATCTCAAATCGTTCCTCTTCGCGATTGAGAATAATCAGCGGCGTATCATCTGCAGGTTCAATTCTTAATGCTGCCATAAGCTTACCTTGATAATGTTACGTTACACAGGAAAAAAGAGTACTCCCCGTCAAAATCAACAAAATGGAAATCCAGCTTCCTGGAAGTTTTTCTCCTGATGTCAATAAAGCCCAGTCCGGCACCTCCTTTTGAAGAGAGGTCCCCGTTCATGAGTTGTGTTTTATAGTATTCGTTCAGTTCGGCACGGTTCAGTGGATTGATCTTATCCAGGAAGGTTTTCAGTACTGCGGCATGTTCTGTTCGCACCAGGTTGGCAGTGATGACCCTGTAAAACTCATCTGATTTGCTTACCAGCAAGGCCCCGCGACCGGGGTAGTCCTCGACATGTTCTTTCGGATAGAACCCCTCTGCATGCCGGTTGATATTCTGCAGGCATTCCACGAGGATGTGGTACAATCTCCTGATGACTGTTTCTTTTTCATGCTCACTGATCAGTTTCTGTTCTAACAGCGAGGTAAAAGCCTTCATTACCTGGTGGGTAACATCCCCATCATAGGCAATGATGATTTCTTTTTCCAGGAGGTTGCTGTAATATTCATTAATCAGTGCAAAATATCCTTTGACAGTATCCATCATGCTCATGTGGAATTAGGCAGATCGCATGTTACCGGGTTGTGCTTTCTTAATTGTACATTTCATGTTATCCTCAGAGAAGACCGATAAATATATATATAATACCTGTAAAGACATGTATGGATACGAAAAATCAATCAACAAGTTTCAACTCAGAACCCTAGTCCGATCATCAATACATCATCGATCTGGGGATGTCCACTGAGCCAGCTTGCAAAATCATCCCTGAAATGATCATGGTATTGCTCCATGGTCATCCCCGGGTGTTGAAGCAGCATTTCCCTGACCCTGGCAGCAGCATATTTCAACCCATCGGGTCCTCCCAGCTGATCTGTCAATCCATCCGTGAAGATAAAAAGCTGATCGCCCTTACGGAGCTGGACTTCAACGGTAGTGAAGTCTTTCTCCGGCCTGCGGGGGTGTACAATTCCACCAATCGATCTGCGGTCTCCCTTGTATACGGAAATCTCTCCTTCCCTCAGCAGGTACATCGGGCGATGTGCCCCTGCGAATTCAACTTTCTCCTTTTTTTTATAAATTTTACAGAGTGCAAGGTCCATCCCATCCCTTGTTTCAGGGTCTTTCCTGTCCTGCTTCAGCGTCCGGCGAACCTCCCTGTTCAGTTCGTCACAGATTTCCCCCACCTTTTTCCCTGCATTGAGCACCGTAATATTGTTCAGCAGGAAAAAACCAATGAACGATAGCAGCGCACCGGGAACCCCGTGACCGGTACAGTCAATTGCAGCAATGAAATACGCGTCTTTTGTTTCGACGAACCAGGGAAAATCTCCGGAGATCACATCCCGGGGCATATAGAAAACAAAACTTTCGGGGAATGCTTTCCGGATGCTCTGCGTAGATGGTAATATGGAGGACTGGATGCGTTCCGCGTAATTGATACTGTCCTGCATCTTCCTGTTGGTAATTTTGATTTCCTTTTCGATTCTTTTTGCCTCGGTGATATCATGTCCCACAAAGAGGATGGTCTCCAGCTCCTGGTCCTGGAATTCAGGGATGATATTAAAGTGGATGATCCTTTCCCCACTCCTTCCTCCTATGGCAACCGGAATGGTGATTTCCCTGTTCATTTTCTGAGGGTTCCCGGTCACCTTGTGCAGGGTATCTTTCAATAGTTCCGTGATTGCCTTGTTGAAGGTAACTTCCTCCAGCGGCTTGTTAACGATCCGCGAGGGCGCGACTCCTGAATAATCCTCCACAACCGGATTGGCATAATAGATCATACCGGAGGTACTGATTCTCAGGATGAGGTCCAGGGAATTCTCTGAAAGGGATTGCATCCTTGACTTCAGCCGCTGTTCTTTTTCAACCTGTTTTGATTCGGTGATGTCGCGCGTGTTGAAAATAAAGCCGTTCACAGACGGGTCATTCAGCAGGTTCCGGATACTGGACGAGAGAAAAATCCTTTTGCCGTCTTTCCTGATATAGCTGTACTCGAGACGAATTGTTTGTGCCGGAGCTTCTATCAGCAATTCGAATGCCTTCCTGATATCGTTGCTGCTTTTCTGGTCGATGCGTTCAAAATCCTTGCCCGTGACCATCTCCCCGGGCCGGTAACCGAGGATGCGTTCCACGGAAGGACTGATGTATTTCAGCTGGTAATCCTTGTCGTAAATGGAAATCACCTCGGAAGCGTTTTCAAGCAACCAGTGCAACCTGTCCTGCGCCAGTTTCTCTTCCCCGATCTTTTTTTGCAGCTGGGCATTGGCATTCTGAAGCTGCTGCTGGGTGGACTGCATCTCTTCTGCGTTGCGTTTCATCAACAGTTCGTTTTGCTGCAGTTCCGCTGTCATTTTTCTTGATTCCTCCAGGAGCATGCGGGTCTTCATGTTTACCTGCAGGTTGAACAGGGTCCGGGCAATGATTTCCCCCAGTTCCAGCATGAACTGGATGGTCAGTTTCGGGATCCTTGGTTCGAGGAATGCAAATTCGATGATCCCCTGGAGCTGATCATTCGTGATCAGGGGTACCAGCAGGATACATGACGGTTTCCGGTCGCCCAGGATTCCCGAGGTTATGGTAATGTAATCATCCGGTATCTCGGTCCGGTAAATGTAATCCATTTCATAGGCGCACTGTCCCACCAGTCCTTCACCGATCCCAAATTCCTGTCCCGCATATTTTCTCCTGTTATAGGCGTATAGCGCCACATTCCTGATCCGCTGCGTTTCTTCATCAAACAGGTACATGGCTCCCTGGACCGCATCAATGTACTTTCCCAGGCTCTTCAGCACCTGATAGGAGAGCGTGTCGATCTCGTTGTGGATCCTCAGGACACGGGAAATCATATCCTTGCCTTCGGTGATCCAGGTGATTTCTCTTTCCTTCCTGCGGTTCGACCGGATGTTCAGGTGGATCAGCTTGAGTGCCTGTCCGAGTTCCGTATCCAGCATCCCGTCAAACGGCGCAGGATCATCCCCTTCAGAAACAGCCCTGGCATATCCGGAATTCTTCTCCAGGATTTCCGTGGTCTTTTCAACTTCCAGGCGGTAGGATCTTTCAGTTTTCTGAAGATTTTTTCGCGCCACCCGGAGGATGATCCAGATATAGACCGGCAATGCCTCGAGCAGGAAGATGGCCGGATGAGCCTGGTGCAGTTGCACCAGGGTTTCAAAGCGAAAACCGGTTCCCGGATTCCAGGAAAGGCTGATCATTGCAACGACGACCAGGAGCAGACCGGCAAGGGTATACAGCATGATGTTGCGCGATGCCAGCAGCGCCCTGTACCGGTCAGACGGGTGCTTCCTTATTGCTTTTTTCATAGCTTCTGTTCCTGGTCTGCAGCCTGAATTTTCTCCGATAATGTGCGGGCAATGACGTGGAACAATTGTTCGAGGTTGTCATCGGACCACCTGAATCCGGCCACTTCAATCACCGCAAGGGTGTGTTCGTTCGCAACCAGCGGAATGATGGCCAGGTAGGCTGGTTTTCCTGACCCAAGTCCCGAAAACACTGTTGCGTAATGGTCGGGGATGTTCCTGATGACCTGTACCTGGCCGTTTTTTGCCACCTGGCCGTTCAGTCCTTCGCCTTCGACGAACCGGCGCGGTGCTTCATTGTGCGGAAACGCATAAGTAGCCAGTGCTGTAAATGTGTCTTGCTGATCCCGGTAAAAGAAGAGTCCAGACATGATCTCAATTTCTGAAACGAGCATGTTGATGAGTTCCCTGCCCCATTGCCCGGGCGGTTGCCGGGGATCGGTCCTTCGCGTTATTTTTCCTGCCACTGACTGGATATTCATGGTTTCTTTCTGCCCGGACACCAGGGACCGGTTCAGGGGTGTATCGGTATCTGATTCCGGGACCTCTTTTGTGCGGATCATTTTTGCAAGCGTTCCCCTGGAACCTGCAAGAAAAAGAAATATCGCCGGGACCACCGTCAGTCCCCAGGCAATGAAAGCGATCAGTGTCCTCATTCCGGCCGACAGGGATACAAATGACGGAATCAGAAGCAGCACGGTAGCCGCGGTGATAATTGAGATCAGTGCGATCCAGGTGAAAATGTATTGTTGTTTCCTGATGCCCATTAATTATTGTTTCTATGTTGTATTGCCTGGATTCAGAATTGCTTTTTTAACCTGTCAAGTTCACTGCGGATACTTTCAAGTTCCCGCTGTAAGGCTGTGGTTTCAGCATCCTGCCTGTTCAGCAGCTCCTGTTGTTTTTTCATGGTTGTGATGTCGGATGCAATGTTCAGGATCCTGGATACTTTTCCCTCTTCGTTAAGCACTGGGGTGTAGGTTTGTCGCAGCCAGACCTCTTTCCCCGAGAACAATCTGAACATTTCATCCCTGTTGATGATCTCCCCGGATTTCAGGGCTTCCCAGAATTTTTTGTATTCATCTGTATGTCGGTCAATAACAGCAAATTCTGAATGATGTTTCCCAAGTACCATATCGCCCTGGGCTTCCAGAAATTCAAGGAATTTATCGTTGATCTGCGTAAAGCGACCGGTGGTACTGTATTCTGCCACCATGGAGGATTCGTTGACCGCATACAGGATACCCGAGATCTCTGATTCCTTTTCCAGGGATTCTTCGCGAGCACTTTCCAGCATTTGCAGGTTGATCCGCAGCTCCTCCTCCTGCTGGCGCAATTGTTTTTCCTGGTCTCTGGATTGCTGAAGCAGGAGCGCAGTCCGCTCGTTGTTCCTTACCGCTTCCAGGCCCGAGGCAATGCTGTCTGCGATCTGGTCGACGAAATCAAGCTCATGTTTTTCAAGGGCCCTGAACGATGCCAGTTCAAGGACCCCGAAGATCTCCTCCCTGATCCTGAGGGGTACCAGCAGTGCGTGCCTGGGCCTGGTCTGACCTGTACCGGAAATAATATTACTGAATGTTTCAGGAATATCGTTCATATAAATCTTCTCTTTTTCCAAAGCGCATGTTCCCGGCAGTCCTTCCCCGAACCGAAACGTAGCGTTGATGTACTTTCTCCGGTCATACGCATAGGCAGCGATGGTCTCCAGCCACCGCTCCTTCTGCTCATCTTCCATGGCGAGGAACAGGGTTCCCATTTCAATATGCAGGTAGGTGACCAGCTTTTGGATCACCAGGTGTGCAAGTTCCCTGACATTTTCGCGTTCGGAACGAAGCAGCTCGTAAAATTGTGCAATCCCTTCAGAAGTCCAGTTTCGCCGGCTGTCTTCTGCCTGCCGGTTTGTCTCTTCTTCCTGGCTCCTGCGCAGCCGGCCGGCCATCACCATGATTTCGTTCCCGAGGATGTCAGCGCTTTCCGGCTCAAAACTGCTGTGATCTTTTCCCTCGCCGATGGTCCTCAGGAAACGGATCTTTTCCGATTGTTTTTCAAGGAAGCTGTTAAGCTTCCGGGAGATTTCCACGAATTCCCTGCCCGAGGTAAGACGGATCTTTGCCTTCCGGTCGCCCCGTTCAAGGTCCAAGGAGAAATCCAGAATTTGCCTGATGTTCCTGTAATTGCTGATTTCAGTCAGCGACACCATCAGGATCAGGGCGGTGATACTGATGAACAGTATGAAGACCAGGTTCAGGGTGTATTTTTTTTGTTGAAGGAAGGATGCCTGGTAGAGCGATTCCCGGATCGTTGCATGTGCTTCAAGGAGTGGGTCGATCAAGGCATTGTGCAGACCGGAAACAACCATTCCGTGATTCCCCGGCCCGGCATCCGCAGGAAGATCAGACACACTCTTTTTGATTCCGGTAATGCCTGCCATGACCAGGTCGATATGTTGGGGAATCGTATCGGTATCCCTGATCAGCGGTTCATTTTTCAGCAACGCCATTGCTGCCGCAAAGTCATCGCACATTGTAAAGATCTCCTGCCTGATCGTTGCCACATCCTGTGATGAATCCGTGAGGGCTGCTCCAAAATCCGCGAGCTGGTGATCGAGGAGGTGAATGTCAGTAAAGCAGGTATCCACTTCTTTTTTCAGTTCACCCAGTGCGGCAATGGAATGGAGGGTATGCAGAAAAGTGAGTGCTGAGACAACAGTGAAGATGATGATGACCAGGATCAGGTACAGGTATCTTATTTTTACTGATGTCCGCTCAAAAAAATTCATATTGGTCCGTCAGGTTTTATTGTCTCGCTTTACATAAAAATGATCCCGTTTCGTGAACAGGTTGCCACATGGACCAATAATGGATTCATGCAGCCCCAGGACCAGGCACCCGTTTTCGTGCATGTTCCGGTGGAACAATGACAGGACCCTGTTTTGCAATGCATAATTGAAATAGATAATTACGTTCCTGCAGATGATAATGTCAAAATTCATAAAAAAGGGATTATCATCCATCACCAGGTCAATTTTTTTGTACACCGGCTTTTCACAAAGGAATTTATTCATCCTGATCAGGTCCCTGGTTTCATCGATACTGAAATAGGACCGGAATGGTTTGTATTCCTGTTCCGGCCGGCCATTTACCCCCTGCTGAAATACTTCATTGAAATTGTCGACATACTCCCTGTTGAACCTGAGCCTGTAAGTCCCGGCCCTGGCCTTTTCAAGCACGTCCGTATTCAGGTCGCTTGCGAAGATATTGGATCTTTCAAGCAATCCGAGCTGATCCAGGACAATCATCATGGAATAGACTTCCTGTCCTGTAGAGCACCCCGGATGCCAGACGTTTATAGAGGGGTATGTGCTGAAGCGAGGCAGCAGCTCCAGCATGATGTTTCGCCATATTTTCGGGTCCCGGAAAAGTTCGGTTGTGTTAACGGTAATTCTCTTTACCACCTGCTCCATGACGACAGCATCAGACTCAATTGTCATGATGAGCCTGTTGAAATCTGATCCGTAATCCTTCAGCAGCTTTGATAATCTTCTTTTAAGGGAGTTGACGGAGTACTCACTGAAATCGTATGTGGAATGTTTGCTGATCGTTGACTGAAAGCGCCTGATCTCCTTTTCATCTATATCCATATCACTTTCTTGCTGTGCTGTAAGGTGCTTTGTAAATCTAATGATTAATCGGATAACAACAAAGGAACTGGTTGCAGGGACTGTCTTCTGCTGAAATGACATCACTCTGCCATTTGGCTGATTCACTTTTATATATAACTTTGAAACCATCAAGCTTGCTTTCTATGAAATTTGGCGTACTGAAATATCCCGGTGGACACGGAGATGCGGAACTGGTCCATATTCTCAGGCAGTATTTCAATAAGGAGGTCCGTGAAGTATGGTACCTGGAAGAATCGTATGCGGACCTGGGTGCGCTGTTCATCGGGGGAGGTTTTCCCTGCAACCACCTTGAGCCGGGGCATCAGTGTCTCGACGAATCGCCGGCATTGCATTACCTGGAAACATTTGTTTCCCGGGGGGGATATGTGATCGGGTTCGGCAACGGTTTCCGGTTGCTATGCGAGACAGGACTGCTGCAGGGGGAGCTGAAGCTGAACAGCACGGGAAGGTTCATCTGCAAACATGTGTATATTAAGGCAGAAAACCAGCTGAATGCAATAACAGCTGATTTGGATCCGGATGAGGTTTTCCGTACGCCCATAGCAACTGCCTTTGGCAACTTTGAAGCAGATGAAAAGGTGCTTGTGGGAATGCGCCAGGAAGGACAGATCCTGTTTCGTTACTGCGATTATGAAGGACGGATCACGGAATCAGTTAATGAAACCGGTTCAAAGGACAATATCGCCGGTATCAGCAACCCTGAACATACCGTTTTCGGTATGATTCCGCAGCCTGAAAGGGCTGTTTCCGAATTCAGGAGGGATGCCGACGGGAAGCGGATCCTGACCACGTTGCTGCAGCGTATAGAAAGCAGTTACAATGGTTAACATACCGGCTCCCTGTCAACCGTTCTGCTCCCTGTAACCAGGCCGACCGACAAATCTTATGGCTGTTCTTCCAGGGCGAAGCGTATTTGTTCTTCCCGAAAACTCATTTTCACCGCCTGCAGTGACACAAGATTGATCAGAATCTGCTGCAGCGTCTTTTTTCCAAAACGGGTCTGCTCATGGATTTCATTGAGATCAAGCCATTCCCCGGTGTTCAATGTCTCCAGTACTTTCTGCTCATTATCTGAATAAACAATGAAGGTACCCCTGGTTCTTTTTTCCCGTTTCCATACCTGCAGCAGGATGTAATCTGCCAGGAAGTTCTTGTCATTAACGCGATGATAGGCCAGCCACCGGTTTTCCTCGCTGCGGGCATAGTGTGGTTTTTTTTCCGACGGGAGAATCGTGATTTCCAGGATGGTTTTTCCCTCCACGATCCTGTGGTGGCTTTCAAATGGAATTTCCGGTTTGCTGAACAGGGATGCCGCCGCTTCGATCATGTAATACTCTTCATCGGTTTTGATGCCTGAAATTTTCCCGTTGTCCTTCACCCCGATCAGCAACCTTCCCCCATCCGTATTGGCAAAAGCAACCAGTGTTTTAGCGATCTTCCTGGAACTTGTGATCTCAAATTTGAAGTCCTGCTGCTGGTGCTCTCCCTCAGCAATAAGGTCCCTGATATATTTTTCATCATCACCCCGCATGGGTACAAAGGTAATATGTCCCGGGCGATTTTTCAGTTAATTTTCTTTTCAAAGTCAGCAGGTACAAGGAGGCGCAGTATTGTTTAGGAATTTTTAAACTGAATTGTTAACTTTCAAGCCTGTTTCTGTCAATGACTATTCATTATTCTATCAATTTATAAAAACCAATTACTATGAAAAAACCTGAAAGTCCCCGTGAGAAAAACCATGTTTCACGTCGGCGGTTTGTTGCCACCTCTGCAGCCGCAGCTGCCGGCCTGACCATCCTGCCAAGTGGTATTATCAGCGCCAGGGGCCGGACTGCTCCAAGTGATAAGCTGAATATTGCCGGCATCGGTATTGGCGGAGTGGGACACACCAATATCAATAACATGAAGTCGGAAAATATCGTGGCCCTCTGTGATGTGGACTGGAACTATTCGGAAGGTACCTTTGCTGACTATCCCAGTGCAAAAAAATACCGGGATTTCCGCAAGATGTTTGATGAGATGGCAGACTCTATTGATGCCGTCGTCATTGCCACACCCGACCACACACATGCGATCACTGCAATGGCAGCCATGCAATTGGGCAAACATGTGTATGTTCAGAAACCGCTTACCCATACAGTATATGAATCAAGGATACTGCGCCTGAAAGCAGAAGAATATGGCATTGCCACCCAGATGGGCAACCAGGGAAATTCGGGCGACGGACTGCGCACGATATGCGAATGGCTGTGGGATGGCGCAATTGGTGCGGTTGAACGGGTGCATGCCTGGACCAACCGCCCGATCTGGCCGCAGGGACTGGAACGCCCGGATGAAAAGATGAAGGTACCGAAGACCCTTAATTGGGACCTCTTTATCGGCCCCGCACCCATGCGACCCTATCATGAAGCGTATACACCATGGAACTGGAGAGGCTGGTGGGACTTTGGTACAGGTGCACTGGGAGATATGGCCTGCCATATCCTGGATCCTGTTTTCATGGGACTGAAACTTGGTCACCCAACGGCAGTCCAGGCAAGCTCCACGCAGTTCAATACGGAAAGTGCGCCCCAGGCAGAAGTGGTGCATTATAAATTCCCTGCCAGGGAGAATATGCCGAAGTTTGCAATGCCGGCTGTGCATGCCACCTGGTATGATGGCGGCATGATGCCCGAACGGATCCCGGAACTTAAAGACGGAGAGATGATGGGCGACTGGAGCGGAGGTGTTGTCTTTGAAGGGGAGAAAGGAAAGATCATGTGTGGATGCTATGCTGCAAATCCAAGGTTGTGGATCGGTGGTAAGGAAGCCACCAGTGAATACAAGGCACCCAAGGTGCTGCGCAGGGTTGAAACCTCCCACGAGATGGATTGGGTACGTGCCTGCAAGGAAAGCCCGGAAAACAGGGTGGAGCCCAGCTCGAACTTCAATTATTCCGGACCACTGAATGAAATGGTGGTAATGGGGAACCTGGCCGTGCGCCTTCAGGATCTCAAATGCGAATTGCATTGGGATGGTGAAGCAATGAAGATCACCAACATCAATGACAACGACGAAGTGAGGATTGTTAGCTCAGACACTTTCTACGTGAAGAACGGCCATCCGCACTTCGAGACCGAACACGCAACAGTGAAGGCCAAACCATTTGCTGAAGAAATGATCAGGCACGAATACAGGGAAGGCTGGAAGTTATTGTAACCTGTTATTGGTATGATAAAAGGCTGGCATTTCAGATGTCAGCCTTTTTTTCTCATCTTTGCCCTGATCTCAGCATAACAAACCCGCCATTTCCAATAACTGGCTTATGTACGCCCCGTTGAAAGATACACTCAGGAACTTCATTGCTGGAATCCGGTATGTGTGGGCAACACTGACAAAGGACCTTTTCTGCCTGAACAGGCGCAACTGGAAATGGATATCTGCAGCTTCACTGCTGGTTATTCTCCTGTATGTTGCCGGAAACATGATATTTCACCTGGGATCCCTCCATCCCTGGTGGATGCTCATCGCCGGACTGATCGCAGCTGCCTTCCCCATCATGTATGGCGGAATGATCAAGACCGGGCTGATCATTGCAGGGAGGATTCCGGTGCACGCAGGCTGGCTTCTCTTTTCAGCAGGCGCCCTGTTTTTTATCTATTTCAGTCTTCCGCTGAAAGGAGTGCTCATCCTGCTGTTTTATATCCTGTTCACGTTTATATTCATTGCAGGTGCATTGTCAAATATCCTGTCGCGGGGATGGAAACAGTTGCACCGGAGGAAAAGGCTGCTGAATATCTTTTTCCTGTGTGTGGGTGTAACCAACCTGATCGTGGCAACCATTTTTCTTTCGTTTCCCGGACGGGAACAGGCGTCGTATACTGATGCGCACCGGGAGGTGCTGCATCCTGTCGGCCAGCTGGCGCTTCCTGATCCTTCGCAACCGGGAGGGTACGGAGTTGATGTGCTGACCTATGGTGCCGGTAACGACAAGCACAGGAAAGAATTTGGTGAAACAGCGTCAGTACTTTCCGGGACAGTTGATGGCAGCACGTTCCTCGGAGGCTGGGACCGGCTTCCCGGTAAACTGCGAAGCGCCTACTGGGGATTCGGACCAGGAGCGTTGCCACTGAACGGACGCGTATGGATGCCTGAAGGCGCGGGTCCTTTTCCTGTGATCCTGATCGTTCACGGCAATCATTTTGACAGGGATTTTTCAGATTCCGGCTATGCCTACCTTGCAGAACACCTGGCATCTCATGGCTATCTTACCGTATCCGTTGATGAAAATTTCCTGAACCATGGACTGACAGATTTCAACCATTCTCTTGAGGAAGAGAATGACGCACGGGGCTGGCTGGTGCTGAAGCACCTGGAGCTGCTGCGTAACTGGAACAGTGACAGGACTTCGGCTTTTTTTGGGAAAGCAGATACCGAACAGGTGATCCTGGTTGGTCATTCACGCGGCGGGGAAGCCGTCAGTATCGCTGCCTGCTTTAATGCGCTGTCATGTTTCCCCGACGATGCAAGTGAAAAATTTGATTTCAGTTTCGGCGTCCGGGGAATTGTTGCCATCGCCCCGGTGGACGGACAGTATACCCCCGGGAACCGGCCCACTCCGATTTCGGATGTGAATTACCTGGCGATACAGGGCTCCATGGATGCGGACCTGGATTCCTACATGGGCCTGCACCAGTTTAACAGGATTCGTTTTTCTGATTCAGACTATCATTTCAAAGCCGGGTTATACATCCTGAATGCAAATCATGGACAGTTCAATACCAGCTGGGGAGTGAATGATGCGGGGTATCCGAACGGACTGCTACTGAACCGGAGCGTGCTTCTGAGCGCCGAAGCACAGGAGCAGGCAGCACTTGTCCTGATAACTGCCTTTGTGAAAGCTGCGCTGGATGAGGAAAAAGGGTATGTACAGCTGTTCCGGGACCATCTCACCGGGCGTGACTGGCTTCCGGAAACCGGCTACATCAGCCAGTTTGCCGACAACAGGATGTATATCATAGCTGATTTTGAAGAGGATGTGGACTTGCTTACTGCTTCACTGGGCGACAGCGCTGCCATTGACTTCGATGGGTTGGCTGCATTGTTTGAAGAAGAAAATGAATTGCGCAAAGGAACCCTTGGAACGAAAACGGCAATGATCGGGTGGAACAATTCCGATGCCGATTCCCCTGGAAAATACATGATCCGTTTTGACCCGCCACTCGATCTGAAAGCCCGCTCGTTCGGGGCATTTCAATTTGATGTGGCGGTGATCGACCGGTACCCTGGAGAACGAATGAATCAAGGGGAATCCCCGGGAGGCGATGAGATGAATGATGGTGTCACCAGTCAGGATAACGGGGAGACCGGATCCGCATGGTATGAAACGGGCGACGGGGAGCCGGGGGAAACCGGGTTTACGATCTTGCTGACCGACAAGGCGGGGAATACAGCAAGTGTGGCTGTTTCGGAGCATTACACGCTCATGGTTCCTGAGCAAATCCCGATGTACAAATTAAAGGCATTTAATTTCGACACAACACCGGAGCCTGTACCCCAGCATGTGGAAATCAATTTGCAGTATTTTTATTCGGGCAATCCCGCATTTGATAAAGAAAAATTGTCTTCGATTCAATTTATATTCGATCGTGCCCCGGATGGAATGGTAAGCATCGATAATATCGGATTCACGAACCATTAAAATACCAACTACTATGAAACACCTAACAGGAATCAAACACGTACCGAAGTTTTTTCTTGCTGTATTTATTTTTTCCCTGGTTGCTTGCGGACAGCCAGGCCAGACAGGCAATGCCTTCGAAACATTCGAAATCAGGAGAGGAACCAACATTGCACATTTTCTGAGTCAGAGTGATAAAAGGGGGGATGAACGCGCAGCGTTTTTTACCCGCGAAGATGTGCAGCTCATCGACTCACTTGGATTTGACCACATCAGGCTGCCCATCGATGAGGAGCAGATGTGGGACGAGAACATGCAACAGCACACGGAGGCATTCGAGCTATTGCATAATGCCATCGGGTGGTGCAGGGAAACCGGCCTCAGGGTTATTGTCGACCTGCATATCCTGAGATCCCATCACTTTAATGAAGGAGAGAAACCCTTGTGGACCGACAGGAAAGAACAGGAAAAATTTTTTGACCTGTGGAGGGACCTTTCCGCCGAGCTCAGCCAGTACCCGGTGGGAATGGTCGCGTATGAGCTGATGAATGAGGCAGTGGCTGATGATCCGGCATTGTGGAACAGGCTGATCGATGAGGCAACTGCCGTGCTTCGCGGGCTGGAGCCGGAACGCATTATTGTGATCGGCTCCAACAGGTGGCAGTCGGTGGATACGTTCGACGACCTGGAGATCCCGGAAGAGGATCCCCATATCCTGCTCAGTTATCATTATTATTCTCCCTTCGCGCTTACGCACCACCAGGCAAGCTGGACCGGGATCAGGGCTTACGACGGACCGGTACAATATCCCGGCCAGGTTGTGAAGGAGGAAGACCTGGAAGGATGGCCCGATGAACTGGCCCAGCAGATGCGATGGGCCGGCACGTACTTTACAATCGATACCATCAGGAAGCAGATGCGCAAGCCTGTAGAATATGCAAGGGAAAGAAACCTGCCTGTGTATTGCGGCGAGTTCGGTGTATATAGTCCTGCGCCCCGTGAGGACGCGCTGAGATGGTACAACGACATGATCACTGTGATGGAGGAAATGGGCGTCGCCTGGGCCAATTGGTGCTACAAAGGCAGCTTTGGGATTTTCGATAAAAATGGCGAGGTTGACCAGGAACTGATGGATATCTTTTTCCAGAATGCGGAAAAATAACCGGGTGAACGGACGAAAACCAGGCCTGTGTTCCGTGGTGCTGAAATACAGGTCCTTCTGTTACCTATTTCCGTGACACCTGGTCAATAAGGTCCATCACCCTGCTGGTTACCGAGTGGGCCAGGCGGGCATCCGAAGCTTTCATAAACGACATGCGTTCCAGGATGCGGTGATAAAGGGGTGTGCCGGGCCGGATACCGGCCTGTTGGAGGATCGTTTCAGTTCGTTCACGCAGTTGCCGCCAGGTCTCCGGCTGTTGCAGCACTGTCGCGGACTCCTGTTTTCTTGATGTTTCACTGTTCGCTTGTTGTTGCGGCGCTCCTGCAGTATCCGGCAGTTGTTGCGCTCCCCCGGGTACCTGGTTAGGAGGCCTTTTCGATGCTTCATTGTGCAACAGGCCGGATAATTCGTAGGCGATGACCATTACCGACTGGGCAAGGTTCAGGGAAGGGTGGGTGGTGGCCATGGGAATGGTCACGCCGGCATCTGCAGTTAACAGGATGGAATTGGGCAATCCGCTTTCCTCGGTTCCGAACACGATCCCGATCCTGCGCGCCACCGGTATTTTTTCAGCAATAAACCTGTTCAGCTGCCCGGACGGGACGTAATCCACTTTGGCACCCTTCTTTTTCGCAGTCGTGCACACGATGAAATCAATATCATCCACCGCAGCTTCGTAGGTTGTGTATACCTTGCTGTTTTCCAGGATGTCATGCGAGCCATGTGCCATCATTTTCGCCTTAGCGGAGAGATGATCTGCCGGGTCAACCAGTCGGAGTTCGCTGAATCCCATGGTTTTAATGGCACGAGCAGCAGCACCGATATTCCCGGGTACTGCCGGCCTGTACAGTATGAAACAGAAGTCCGGGTCTGCCATGTAGCAATGTATTTAGAATTCAGTATCAAAGATAACCAAGTTATCTGTGTTTGGCCCACGTTCACCCGGGAGATACGGGTAGCATCGGTTAGTTCCGCCAGGATCCGTGAACACTGTTTTTGTCGCACTGCAGGCCCTGTTCAGTGCCGGAATGATGTAATTCGTCCTGCAGCGGAAACGGTCAGAGTTGTTCCATGGCCCTTCAGAGTTGTTTCATGGCCCTTGTAATATGGTGTGAACGGGCTTTAAACCCGGCTGAATTGTGGGGTGCCTGTGTTTCAATGACAGTGATAAACTCATTGGTGAATTCCGGATATGCAGTGGCGATCTTCAGCAGCACCTCCATACTGTAGGCCTTGATGGCCACAGGGACAGACTCCTGCTCCAGCCACGACAGGCAGAGATCTGCAGCAATGCCCTGGAAGTCTTCCGGTATCTTGTGGCGGGAAAGCAGCCGAAGCGCACTTCGTGTCACGCCATCGGGATGTTGTTCAGGAATCTCCTGCCATATTTTTTCAATATGGGGTATCGCCAGCCAGGGGTGCAATTCGGACAGGTAATCCATGATCCAGGTCGCCCTCCAGCATACAGGCATCTCCCTTGAAAATGCAAGTTCAAAAAGGGCGTTGAATTGTTCAGGATCGGGACCAATGATCGTTCCGATCTCCTCTTTCCTGAGAGATACAACTGCATGCGTGAGGAAATCCTTCAGATCCATCAATGCTATTCTTCATCACTTTCCTCCGCGGCATCCCCGGTGCCCGTTTCCTCATCGGGCATCATGCCGCTCATGTCCATGATTGTATATCCCATGGTATTGAAAGAAGATTTCTTGCTGAGATCAATATCGGTGACCGTCATGACACTCTTGTCGCCATCCTTCTTGTCTTCGATGATATATTCCATTACCACCCCGTCGGTATAGTATGCATATGAGAACAGTCCCGTGAATGTGGAATTCTTCATGTATGTTTTTTTCATCTCCTTATTCAGGTCCCGGGTGATCCACATGGTTACAGTCTCGTTTTCATCTTCGATGAGGTATTCTTCACAGGTGTACCCGAGAATGTTTTTGGTTTTTCCTGTTTTATAGGCTTTGTAGGCATCTTCTGTTGCGGCATCCCCTTCAGCGGTGTCCTCTTCAGCCTCTTCTGCGATCGCTTCTGCCTGTTCAGGCGTGAATGCAACGGCAAACCCGGTTTTTTCCCCGTTGGCATCTGACAGGGTGACCATCAGGTTGTTGTCCGTATCGAAGATCATGAGAGAGTAATCCTCCTCTTCCGGAGTTTTGAAATGTATTCCATAATCAAATGATTTGGAGTCAATGTAGGTTGTGTAAATGGTCTTTTCTTTCTCTTTCTCTTTTTCAAATTCCGAAACAGTCATCTCGATGTACCCGTCGAATTCATACAGGGGTTTCACATTGGCTGTTCCGGTGGACATGCCCAGGGCGTTCAGGTATGCATTCTTCGCTGCCCGTGAACTTGCTGAAGAAGCAGATCCTCCGCTGCCTGATGCGGAAGGAGTATTATCAGAAGAATCAATGGAATCGGATGTTTCATCAGACTTTCCGAATAGCTTATTAAAAGCTTTGTTCACCTGTTTTTCCACTGCTTTGTCTGCTTCATCTTCAATGCGCTCTTCGGTCTTGTCTTCGGCTTTGTTTGCAGCTTTGTTGATTAGCCTGGTGACAACCTGGGAATAGGCAGTGGAGGTGAGTGCAGCAATACATAATGTGAGTGCAATTGCGACAATTTTTTTCATTTTCTTATATTTTAAATTCAGATCATATGATGACAAGTGTTCAATATACAGCGTATCCTCATGATCAATTCCACGCCCTGGCTGTTGTAAACATAGCGGTGTTATGTTCAGTATGAGAAAAACAGCTCATGGGTTCAGCGTGCCCCATCAACAAATTTAAAGAATAAAACCATTCGAAGTGAAATATCGGTTATCTTATAAACAAAAAATGTAAAGCTTTCATTAACGTACAGGTTTATGAAATATGAGTCATTACAAAAAGGGAAACTGATCAAAAGATACAAACGGTTCCTTACCGATATATCGCTGGAGGACGGGTCGGTTATCCTTGCGCATTGTGCCAATTCAGGTTCCATGAAAAGCTGCCTGGAAGAGGGTGCCGAGGTATATTTCAGCCCGGCAAAGGATCCGAAACGCAGGACAAGGTTCACCTGGGAGATGATCAGGATCGGCGAAGGCTGGGTGGGAATCAATACAGGCATTCCCAACCAGGTGGCATTCGAGTGGATCAGGATGGGCGTTATCGGCGGATTTGAGCAGTACGATGTATTCCGCAGGGAGGTGAATTGGGAAGACAGCCGCTTTGATATCTGGCTTGCCAATGAACAGGAGCAGTGTTTTGTTGAGGTCAAGAACGTGACCCTTAAAGTGGATGATGTGGCCATGTTCCCCGATGCGGTCACCACCCGCGGCCGGAAGCACCTCGAAACCCTGATCAGGGTGAAGGAACAGGGAATGCGGGCGGTCATGCTGTATTTTGTCCAGCGTATGGATGTGGACTCCTTTGCACCTGCAGCAGAGATCGATCCCGGGTATGCAGCAGCACTCGGTAAAGCAATGGCTGCCGGCGTTGAAGTGTTGGTGGTACAGGCAAAAGTAACACCGGAAGAAATCACTTTTGCAAGGATGCTTCCGGTGCTTTAAGGGTTTGGCTGTTTGGCGGCATGATCGCCTGGTTACTTCGCCAGGACTGATTGGTTTACTTTATCGCGATTCAGGTGTTTATTAAATTGTGTAAATCCCTTCGCATCCCTGAACTGGTAGGCCTGGTGCATGAAGGCCTGCAGCCTGAGCTCAATGGATGCGTCTTCCTGACCGTCGTAGGCGATCCCAACCATCGGGATATTACCGTGGTCTGCCCTGAAACTGTCAGACAGCGAAGTGACGAGGGTTCCCGGCATGCAGGTAAAGGGCTCGATGTTGGCGATCCCGGAGATCCCGCGTTTGGCCAGTGCAACCGATGTGCCCAGGTTGGGGGCGGGATCCCCGTCATAATGCCTGTGTACATAGGGTCCGCACGCCTCAAGCATTTCCATTACCGATACTTCCAGGTGATGATCGAACATTTCCTGTACGGGTTTGATGATTTTTTTGGCAGACATGTTTTGTGTCAGCTCCTGTATTTTTGATTTAAGTATGCCGCCATAATCCCCTTTCCATTTGCTGTCGCGCGTATAGCGTATGGTGGAATAAACGAGCCATTCCGAGAGTCCTGCAATCCATGTTTCGGCCCCGAACTTTTCCAGCCGGTCGACCAGGTAGGCGCTGCAGAACGGGTTGTCCCGCATGAATATTTCACCCAGCACAGCCACCACCGGTTTGCGTTTTCCATTCGAAAGCGGGATATCCCTGAATGATTTCCCGATGCGCTCCAGTGTTTCAGGAATATCCTTTGCACCGTTTTCGGCACAGGCCACCAGCTGATCCAGTCCGTGCTTGTAAACCTGGTCAGTATTGCCGGGGATCAGTTCATAGGGTTTGTGTTCCTGCTTGAATTTCCTGAGGATATCGAAGGTAACAAAGGATTTCCAGATGTTGATCCGCAGCCGGGTACCATGTCCACCCGAAATATCCTCATAACTGTTGTCATTGCTGGGAGAGATGATCTCTGCCTTATCGAATCCCAGCCTGTTGAAAAGGATCCGCTGGAACTTGTTGTATTGTCCGAAACGGCAGGGGCCGTTGTGGTCGGGCATGAAAAAGCTCACTTTGGTCGGATCGATCCCCGGTGCCATCAGTTTTTTCAGGAAACTGCCGGTGGTTGCGATCATCGGGAAACATTCCCTTGCAGAAGTATATTTTCGCGCCAGTTCCAGGTCTTCGTCGGTCTGCATCGGCAGGGACTCAGAATTAATACCGAATCCCCGGCACGCCCCGGCCACCAGGTAGGAAGCATCACTCATGTATGGGAAGAAAAGGGTCCTGCCCTCCATGGGGGAAGTGGCAGAAACACCCGGCCGGTTGATGGTTTTCGGGGCGTCAGAGGCCTCCTCTTTTGATCCCTTCAGGCTGTCGAGGAATGCTTCGTACCGTGTAATCATACCTGCATCGGCACTGTGCTCATCGATCTCAATTTCCATATAGGGTTTGCCGGCCATCTCCTCGTGGAAGAAATGGGCGAGGAAGGAGTCGGGTCCGCACCGGAAGTTCCCCATATACACCGCGTGCAGTTTAGGATGTTCGGAGATGATCCTGGCGGCGGCAAGGATCCGCTGCCCGTTGGGCCAGTACATCTGTCCGTATTCCCGTGTGATATGCTGTTCTTCCAGGGGAAGGTAATCCATGGGGACAGGCACCACATCGAGGTTGATCAGTTTCTCCACCATGCTCAGGTTCAATGATGGATCACCGGTATTGTAGGGCCGTCCCACAACGACAACGCATTCCTTGTCTTCCGGAAGGTTGGCCAGGACCTCGCGCCCCCGGGCTGCCACCTTTTGTTCAAATGCTGTCTGCTTCATGTCTGCCTTGTGCATGGCCACGGTGATGCGACGTTTTGAAATCCCGAACTTTTTCCCGATACTTTTATAAAGTTCGTTGGCAGTTACGGATCCGAAATACCTGAAATTCAGTGCCGGGATGAGCATCTTTTCCCGCTTCTTCCTGTCGACGGATGCTTTCACCATGAACGGGAAGGTCTGCACCCAGGGGCAGTTGCAGTTGGTTGTGGGATTGTCTTTGGCCCCCTTGTTGTTGATAATGAAAGGTGTAAAGACATAATCCACTGATTCATCCTCAAGCAGTTCGTAGATATGTCCGTGCATCACTTCCACCGGGAAGCAGGTTTCTGCAACGATCAGGTTCAGTGCCTTTTTCACCGTCTGGTTATTGGTCGTCTCGCTCACAACGATCCTGAATCCAAGGTCCTCGAAGAAGGTCCTCCAGAACGGGAACTGCTGGTAATAGATCATGAGTCCGCGTGGAATCCCGATGGTGACTTTTCTTTCTTCTGCGGGTTGTTCCTCATAGCTTTCCTGGAGCATTTCGAGCCTTTCTTCGAAATAATTGGGAATATCAAGGCCTTTTCCCTTGCGTTCGTCCAGTTCATATTTTTCACACCGGCCACCATAGAACAACGGTTTGCTTTCGCCTTCGATCCGCACGCGCCTGATCTCACACTGGTTGGAGCAGGCCTTGCATGTGAATTTGTCTACAGTATAGGGGATCTTACTGATATCAAATCCTTTGAACCGGGTTTTCAGCTTGTTTTCCTTTACATGATCACGTGCCAGCATGGCGGCCCCGATGGCGCCGGTCACATCGAAATGCGGCGGAATATGGATCTTTTTCCCCGTCACCTGTTCAAAAGCTGCCACCACCGACCGGTTGTTGGTAACGCCGCCCTGGAACAGGATATGTTTCCCGATCCTTTTCTTCCTGACTACCTTCTGAATATAGTTGTGCACAATGGAATAGGCGAGACCGCCCACCAGGTTGTCTGTTTCAACCCCCCGTTGCTGGAAGGAGTTCAGGTCGGACTCCATAAATACCGTACAGCGGTCTCCCAGGCCCGCAGGCTGACCTGCCCCAAGTGCCATCCGGCCGAATTCATCTACGATATTGATCCCCAGTTTTTCAGCCTGCTCTTCGAGGAAGGAGCCGGTACCGGCTGCGCAGACCTTGTTCATTTCAAAGTCCACCACCACACCGTTATCGATGCTGATATACTTGGAATCCTGACCGCCGATCTCAAAAATGGTGTCCACCTCCGGATCGAAAGCAATGGCAGCGGTTGCCTGGGCGGTGATCTCGTTGCGGATCAGGTCGGCACCAATGAAATCACCTGTCAGGTACCTGCCCGAACCGGTGGTGCCGGCAGCATGAACGACCACCCGGTCGCCGATCTCTTCAAAAATTTCGCTCATACCCCTTCTGATCGCTTCAAGGGGCTTGCTGGCCGTTGGAAGATAACGCCGGGCGATCACCCGGTTCTCATCATCGATCAATACCACGTTCGTACTCAGCGAACCGATATCCAGCCCGAGGTATACCGGGTAGTCATACACCCCATCCGGTACCGGGTATACTTCCTTGTTGATGTTCGAATCCGGCTGATGCAGTGGCTTAAATGTTTTGCCCCTGGATTTTTCCCCGTCGATATAGGCATTGAGTTGCTCCATACCCTGGAAGGGGACAAATGATTCTCCACGTCTGTCGAGCATATAATAAAGTGCCCCTATGGCTCCCATGGAAGCATGGTGTTCAGGGATGACCAGGTCGCCTTCCGCTGTCTTCAGCAGTTCCCTGAATGCACGTACCATTCCCTTGTTGGCAGCTACACCTCCCTGGAATATCGCCGGATATTCAATGGTTTTACCTCGTCCGAGTGTACTGATGAAATTACGCGCTACGGCAAAACAGAGCCCGGCAACGATGTCGTGCACCGGGGTAGCAATTTGCTGCAGGTGGATCATGTCGCTTTTGGCAAAGACCGAACAACGCCCTGCGATCCTGGGCGGATTTTCAGATTTGAGCGCCAGTGCGCCGAATTCATCTTCGATTTTCACACCCACCCTCTTGGCCTGCTGGTCGAGAAACGACCCGGTTCCTGCGGCGCACAATGTATTCATGGTGAAATCCGACAGCCTGGAGGCGCCCTCTTCAGTCTCCTCCATGAAGATCAGCTTGGAGTCTTCACCGCCCATCTCAATGATCGTCCTGACCTGCGGGTAGAGGCTGGCCACGGAGGTGGATTGGGCGATGACTTCGTTGATGTAGTGTCCACCCATCTTTTCGGCCGCCAGTTTGCCTCCGGTACCTGTAAACCCGAGGTTGCCGAAGCTGTGCTGACCATACCTGCTGATCAGTGCTTCCATGATCGTCCGGAGTTTCATAAAAGGCTTCCCCTGGCAATGGTCGTAACGCTCTTCAATGATATGCTTCCGGTCGTCCATCACCACCGTATTGATGGAGATAGAGCCGATATCGAAACCGAGGTGAACCCTGTCGCTTGCGTTGGACATACTTGCTGTATTAGGAGGTTCGGAATCCTGTATGTGTATCAACACCTTGCCTGCATGAAGGCTTGTAAGAGAATGCGCCGCCCTGGTTTTCCTGTAGGGTAGGCATGAGACAAGTTATGAAAAAAAAGATTGATTTCTCATGGTAGATACGGAATGTTCTCCCCAATACTTATTCAGACCAAATAAAAAAAACGTTCAGTTTGCAGGTGGTTCCTGATGCTTCATTTGCACTGTTCTGAATGGGACATACATACAGACAGTCAGGGAGTTCCCCACATTGCCCCGGCAAGTACACCTGAAAAAAATATGCATCTCATTTGGCTTTTTGGGTGAGATTCGGACCGCTCATCACATTAACAGCTGAATATTAACTCAAAAAAGTACATGATGATGAAAAAATTTACAAAATTCTGGATGCTTGTGTTCCTGGTGAGTCATTTTGCGACCCAGGCGCAGGACGGACTGTTCATCTCCGAGATTGCCGATCCCGCGGATGAGTATACAGGTCGTTTTATTGAGCTTTTCAATGCCGGCAGTGAAACTGTCGATTTTGGCACCACGGTGATGTACCTGACCCGGCAGAGCAATGGCGGAACCACCTGGGGAACTGTTCAGCTTACAGGCACAGTAGCGCCGGGGCGCACATACGTGATCGGTGGCAGTGCCTTTGAGTCGCTTTATGGATTTGCACCCGACCTGGTTACGGGAATCCTTACAGGGAACGGCGATGATCCCTATTCACTCTACATCGGTGGGAACCATGAAACCGGGAGTCTGCACGATATCTACGGAGCGACCAATACCGACGGCACCGGGGAGGCGTGGGAGTACACCGATTCCAGGGCGGTAAGGGATGAATATGTCGACGGTCCCGGGATGCTGTGGTTTGCTTCGGAGTGGACCATCGCTCCTGCCGGCATCGCCGATTGTGATCCCGGCACCCACAACGGGTCGCCTGGCGGGGGTCCGGTCGTTCCTGTGGGTGATTTTGCGATCTATGTGGCATCCGATACGGTAGAGGCGGGCGAACCCTTTCAACTCGGCATTCTGGTGAGCGAACTGTTCGTCTCTGATGATATCATCTCCTACCAGTTTGATATCGCATACGATGCTTCTTTCCTGGAATATACATATGCATCAGTGATTGGCACTATCGCAGATGGCGGAACGCTTGCAGAAAACAACACACAACCGGGCATGGTCTCTATCAGTTATATGACAGCTGACCCATTGATTGGCTCGGGAGAGATCCTGCTGCTGACATTCAACACTTTGGGAATGGGCAGTACCGATGTTACCCTTTCCAATGCGTTCCTGAATAACCTTTCGGTGACTGAACTCTACGGCGGGAACGTACTGGTGTCTGAATCAAATCCGCCTTCTGCCATTGTCACATACAGTGATACGGTGAACCGGTTGTCTGATATGCTGCAGATTACTGCCATCTTCAGTGAGGAGATGGATCCTGCAAATCCTGTAACCCTGGAGATGACAGGGGCAGTAACGGAATCGGCCCTTGAGATGGTACGACTGAGTGCCACGGAGTACAGCTATCTCTATTTTATTCCGCGTGCCGGGGGAACGGTGAATGTACAACTGGCAAATGGTGCCGACATGAATGGTAACCCGGTGGTTGCTGCTCCGACGGCGGGCGGCACATTTGATATTATTCCGCTCCGACCCGGGGATGTCAACGATGACGGCGTGGTGCAGGCTTATGATGCCGCACTGGCATTGCAGCACTCCGTGGGACTGGATCCGATGCCTGAGGTGGACCCGCTTCCATGGGAGGCATGGCGTGACAGTACGGCAAATATCAACCGAGACGGATCCATTACAGCTTATGATGCCGGCCTGATACTGCAATATTCAGTGGGGATTCAAAATGTTCCGGGAATGAAAAAAAGCGCAGGAATACCGGATGAGGTTATACTCAAAATGGAGGACGGATACATCGTTGTGTATGCAAACGAAGGTTTACTTGGCCTGAACATCAGTGCCGATGACCACGCGGGCAGACTCGGGGTACCTGAATTTCCATCGGCCCGCTTCCTGTCGGCCAGCAATATCTCGGCTACAACCTACCGTGCAGCTGTTTGTACAGACGAGCCACCGGCAGAGGGAACGGTAGTGATGCTGCTGCCCTGTTCAGGAGAAGCCCCGGTGGAGCTCGAAATTACCGTAAATACAAATGAATACCATACCACCGTGGACATGTACACCGGCAACCACGAAGAACTGGAAGCCGGAATGAGGCTCTACCCGAACCCGGCAGATGGATTTCTCATGGTAAGCGGACCTGGAACAGAGGTGCATGTGCAGATTTGTGATATCCGGGGCAGGGTAGTGCTGGAGAAAGGCGGCTGGCATACTTCTGATCCGCTCGATGTCGGAGACCTGGCCCCAGGTATCTATATGATACGTATGAGCGACAACAGCGGACAAAAGACGGGGAAATTCGTGAAACAATAGGGAGAAAAAGCATGCTGCAACACTGAATAGGTGACTGCTGACGTCCAACGTCGTTTCAGGGTCAACACAGTTGATGCATATCCCGACACGAAAATTGCTGAGAGGTTTAAAATGCATGAGGTTGTCAATCACTGCTTGTGATACAGCCTCATGTTTTTCTTTCCAATTGGTATTGTATCATGCTATTGGGAGTAGTATTACATCAAAAATATTTTTAAAAAATTTCCCGGTTCTTGCTCTGTTATGCTGTTGTTAAGTAAGTATTAAGCGGTTTGTTATTGCGTTGAGCTTATTTTTATTCACATTATTAATTAAACCAGATTAGCTATGAAAAGAAAATTACTAATTTTTACTGTCGGAACGTTTATTTCCTTATCAGCGTTTGCGCAGCAGAATGCTTCAGATCTGTTTATATCTGAGTATTGTGAATGGAATCATAAACTTGCTTCCCCGGAAAACTTTAATCATTATGTTGAATTATACAATGGAACAGGTGAAGAGGTTGACATGACAAAGTACCAGCTTTGGAGAGCAAAGAATGGGGAAGGTTGGGGAATGGACGGAACTATTGAGGTGGGTCCGTTTCAACTGGATGGTGCACTTGCTAATGGGGAAACATTCGTGATAGCCAGACCGGTAGAGGATAATTCTGAAGTTACTGCTGATATGCGCTGGAGTTTCATGAATATTAGTGGTGATGATGCCATCGGCCTTGCCAAGGATGACGGAACCGGTGTTTTTGTTCTCATTGATGTTATCGGAGAACCAAATAATGATCCCGGAAGTAACTGGCCTGTAGGTGACTCAACAAACGGCACACAGAATCATACGCTTATCCGTAAGTCTGATATTTGTAGTCCAACTACTGACTGGCCAGCATCGGCCGGTACGAGTTATTCAAACTCTCAATGGATCGTTAAAGCTGAAAACGATACTGCCGATGTTGGCATGCACACTACTGAATGCACCGGTACAGTTAATGTTTTTGTTCATGAATTGAGCGGCGACCTGGTATACCCTGTCCCAAATGATGGAAATTTCATTTATGAAACCAAGGAGGAGATGAAAGTACATGTAATTGATGCTACAGGCAGAAATGTATCCTATTTCAGGGTTGTGCCTGGTGTAAATAATATTTCACTTGATCTTCCTCAGGGAATCTATTTTATCAGTAATACGGAAAGAAGTACGGCAAAACGAATGATCATCAGGTAATAATTGACTCTCAAGATTTGTGAATAGAGCGTCTTTGTGATTTCACAAAGACGCTTTTTTTACGCCTCCAGGCTTATCATATAGTCAAAAGCTGCTGTCCTCAGCTTGGCGGCTGTTATGAAGGTCATACCATAAGGTACGTAATCAGAGTCCCTTGGATCCATTCCGAACAGAACGATCTCAAAGATGCAGGATGTAAGATACGTTCCGGAAAGAGAAGGGTGCTTATCATCGGAAGAGTAAAGGTTAATTTCCGGGTGAGTGGTTTTGACGTATTCCCATGCTCGCCCAACTGGAGCCAGTAAAGCATCCAGCTTTTCGTCCACCTTGCTGTAGGCATTATCAAGGAGGGTAATATTCCAGGGCTCATCTTTTAAAGGCCATGTCATAAACAAAGCAGTTTGAGAATCCATTTCTCTGATCAGGCTGTCAAGTTTTGTAGCATACAATTCAAAGAGTTCATATTCGACAAAAGGCCTTGTACTGTGTTCCTGTAGAACCACATAATCCCAATTCTGACTGGTAATCATGCTTGTACTTACATTATCGTTCCAGTGATATTCCAGCCTGTATGCTCCCTTGGTTACAGATTTTATGACGTAGCTCACAGAATCCACTGTTGTGTCGGCAAGCACAAGCTGCTCTAAATGATAATCCACTCCATCGTTATAGTAAGTATAACTGTTTCCTATAAACAATACCATGTTGGAAGTATCCTTCACGGGAAGAGGATCAATAATTTCCGGAATGTTGTTTTCCTGACATCCGAAAAGGAAGCCTGTTACCAGGCATGAGTAGAGCAGAAATTTCATCATCGTTTGTTTTTCATCGTTGTGCCCATTCGGGAAATACAGCAAGATCAATTTCAAATAAATTCATTCCCCAAAGATACATTGCCAGTGTTACCACAACGATCCCCAGAATATTGAGGATAAAACCCGGAAGGATCATATCTTTTATATGTAACAATCCAGATCCAAATACTATTGCATTTGGCGGAGTGGCAATAGGCAGCATAAATGCCAGGGAAGAGGCCATGGTAACAGGTATCATCAGGAATTTGGGATTGATCATCAGGGAATCAGACATCGCAGACACTACCGGGAGCAGGATCTGGGTAGTACTTACGTTCGAGGTGAATTCTGTCAGAAATGCCATCAGAAAGGTGTTGATCCCGATAAAGAAAAGTGGAGGTATCCCGGCATACTGTGTAAGCCCCTCACCAATCCACAGCGTCAGGCCGGATTCAACAGATGCCCTGGCAAGTGCAAATCCGCCGCCAAAAAGTAAAATGATTTCCCAGGGAAGCTTTAAGCTTGTTTCCCAATCCATTAATTGTTGACCTTTCTTGTTTACAGAGGGAATGACAAACAAGAGAATGGCCAGACTTATTGCTACGGTGCCATCCTTAATAAAGGAGGGTGTTTTGAATAGATTGCTCCATCCCGGGAGCGTAAAATCAATTATGTTCAGGTCATTCCTTGTGATCAATAATAGTGCAAATGTCAGAAAGATTCCCATTATTATTTTCTGCTCTGAGGTTGATCTTCCCATTTTCTGGTATTCTGTGCGGACATATTTTCTGAATGTTCCAACTGTTTCAAACTTCGGTTTGAATATATAGTAAAGAACCACTGATGCAGTGCTCAAAAGAATTATATATACCGGCAGTGCAAAAATGAACCAGGTGGAAAAAGAAAGTGCTTCTGCTTCAGGATACAGATTAGAAAATATTGCTACCAATGCCAGGTTCGGAGGCGTTCCGATCAGGGTAGTGATACCACCAATAGAACAGGCATAAGCAATACCGAGTAGTATTCCGATTTTAAATCGTTTCATCTTCTCTTTCCCATGGAGATGTTCAAGTTCCCGTATAACCGATATGGCAATAGGTAACATCAGGATCGCTGTGGCAGTATTCGACATCCACATTGACAGGATAGAAGATGTTACCATAAAACCAAGCAATATTCTATATGGTTTGGATCCGAACAAAAGAAGTGTCCTGAAGGCGATTTTCAGATGCAGGTCCCATTTCTCCATGGCAAGAGAAAGGATAAAACCTCCCATAAACAGGAAGATGATATCGTTGAAGTACTGCTCGGCGGTTGTACCCCCGTTCATGATTCCAAACAATGGAAAAAGAACGAGGGGTAGCAAAGATGTAATGGCTATCGGTACAGCCTCGGAAATCCACCAGCCGGCCATCAAAACAACTGCAGCGATCATCCTGTTTATCTCCGGTGTTGTATTCACAGGATTAAACACTACGATAGACAGTGCAATCAGAGGAAATAATCCTCTTGACAGCCTGGCAAGCTTATTGCTCTTTGCCTGATCCATCCAAACTTTAGCTAGAATCCCGGATTCTGTTCCATCTTCCGTCCTGTATTTGCATCTATCACAGTTTGCGGAATTGGCCACAAGTGCGGAGCTTCAGCGATTGTGGGCCCAGCAAACTCATTATACAGTTGAATACGTTCAACTAATTTCCCGGTCCGGATGAGCGCATGTCTTCGGTGCTCCTCAGTGATCAGTTCCCTCGACCTTTCATCCAGGATAAAGTCTATGTCAACGTCTGCTCCTGTTATCGGTGTTGCATTTGAACGCTCCCTGACCTTATTTATCCAAATAGCGGCTTCATCATCTTTCTCCTGCATATGCAGTGCTTCAGCCAATAAAAGGTAAGTGTCGGCCAGCCTGATATACATAATATCCTCGAAATGATTTCTTTCATTGAACTGCGCAGGATCCGGATGGACGTACTCCCATTTCCTCGTGGAGGGCCACTGGTAATGATCCAGGTCATACTTGCCTTCTGTGATTTCAAAGTCGGTATTCGTCCACAGCACGGTATCAAGCAAACCAGTGGTCTCGTTTGGCATCAACAGGAATTTGACAATTGCAAATTCAGAAAAGCGGTCGTCCTGGTCTTCATACCAGGATAAGGCGGATTCTGTTATTGATGTGCGACCCGCTCCACGGCCACCATTATAAATATAGAAGGTTTGTATGTCAAGGGTCTTTATTATTTCATCCTTGGAGTAATAGGTCAGCCACATGTTATTAAGGTAACTTCCCGGTTCGTAACCGTAGGAGACATTTTCCGGCTCGGTATTCAGGAATACCCACAGGGCTTCCTCGTTACCGTCTGCAGGAAGGGGAGTGTGGAACATGTCCATAAATGCATTCCCGGGATCCCCGGCAGTCGATCCGAAGCGTTCTGTCATTAAACGATAGTCCGTCCCCTCGCATAAGACTTTTGCCACGATCTCCGCAGAATCATACTGCTGCATCGTAAGATAGGTATCGGCTAAATAGTGCCTTGCAACGGCTTCATTTACTATAGCTGGGTTTTCATCACGTATTTCAAGATGGTCGATGCCAAACTTCAAGTCTTTTACCATCTGGGTCCTGACTTCATCTACAGGAGCCCTTTCCCAGTCATCCTTGATGGTTGCGCCGCTTACTTCAATCAGGCTTAAGGGAACATCTCCCCAGGAGTAGGTCAGGTGACGGTATGCCCATGCGCGGATCACCCTGGCCTGTGCTATGATGTAATTCTTATTTACAGCATTTGCTTCCGCACTTCCTCCCTGCCAGTCCACATCGGGGTTTTCAGCCCGTTCAATGACCATATTCGTAATGTTGATAATCTTATATAACCATTTAAACATATCATCGAAGTAATCCATTTCCGGATTAATATTCGTAGGCAAGTTAAGAAAAACAACCTTTGAATGTCCATTATTCATGAACGCATTATCCACTCCACTTGTCCAGCACATGGACCTTGTAATAGGGATTCCTCCAACAGGTATTAAACGGCTTTTTTCTGCCCTTACCCAGGCATAAACAGAGTTCATCATATTCACAAAACCATCATAACTCTGCAGCAGGTTATCAGCATAAATGTTATCCCTGGGTTCCTCTGTTAGGAAAGAGTCTTCATCGCATGAATAAACTCCGGTAATCACCAGGAGTGCGGCTATTATGTAATTTTTGATTTTCATGTGCAAGTAATTTTGCTATTTAAAAACTAAGTTTAATTCCAAACAGGTAACTTTTAAGCTGTGGCGTTGCCCTTTGTTGTGAGGACGTCAGGAATTCAGGATCCAGCCCGGTCCAGTTTGTCCAGGTTGCCATGTTTTTCAGGTTGATATAGAATTCCAGATTCTGCATGTATATGTTCTGAGTTAACCTTGCCGGCATCTTATAGGCCAGGGTGATGTCCTGCAACCTGATAAAACTGGCATCCATGTAGAAGTTCATATCATATGGATTTACATCCCGGTCAACATTCGCCGGATATTCATTGTTCGGATTTTCCACTGTCCAGTAATCCTTATTATAGGGCCTGATCCTGAATGAAATATCCCCGGTACCAAGGAGATAATTGGGCCTGGTTATACCATAAACAGAGTTAAGCAGGAAGCTGAGTGAGAAATTACCATACTTCAGAGTGTTGGACATGCCGGCTACAAATGTGGGTATTCTCGATCCGATGATCGCTTTGTCATCCGCATTTATCTCACTATTTCCGTCAAGGTCCTTGTATTTGATATCTCCCGGATGGGCTGTAGGCTGCGTCCCTGAGGCAATATCATCTTCCTCCTGCCATATGCCATCGAATATATAATCATAATTCACATTTATTGGTTCTCCAATGAACCACCGGCTGGCAATGTCATCAATATAATTTCCATTTTCATCAGTTAAGCCTACATTGACGATCGATGTTCTGTTACGTGCAATATTGAAATCAGTTCTCCAGGTAAATTTTGAACGGCTTATATTAACCGAGCTTATCTGGAACTCAATGCCTTGATTTTTGGTTTCACCTATATTGGAGCGTATATAAATATCACCATTCATTGGAGATATGGTCTTATCCAATAAAAGGTCTGTCGTTCTTGACCAGTATAAATCTACCAATCCTGTTATCCTGTTAGAAAGAATTCCAAAATCGATCCCTGTGTTGAATGAGCGGGTGGTTTCCCAGCCAAGTGTTGGGTTCCCCAGCTTTTCAGGATAAAATCCAAATGCCGGTCTGTAATCTGCTGTCAGGTAATCTTTCGATGAGAGGTAGGGGAGCGTGGAATAGGGTGTTATCGCTTCATTTCCATTCACACCGTAAGATACTCTCAGTTTTAGGCGGTTAATGGTACGATTGTCAACAGCGCTTTTGAAAAAATCTTCGTTGTTGATGTTCCATCCTACAGCAAATGAAGGGAAGATCCCGAATTTCCTGTCCTGTCCGAAGGCTGAAAATCCATCCCGGCGTACTGTGAATGTGACCAGGTACTTGCTGTCGTAGGAATAATTTGCCCGGAACATCTGCGAGAGATGAGACTGGTCTTCGTAGCTTGAATAAGACTGTGACGAAGCAGCTTTGTCAGGCTGGAAGAAGGTAAGCACATCGCTGGGAAAGTTTATTCCTTCAATCCAATTTGACTGGAACTGCTCTTGCTGGGCACTGTAAAGAGCTGTCAGGAACAGGCTGTGAACTCCGAAAGTCTTTGCATAAGAAAGTATGTTTTCAACGATCCAGTTCTGCTCGTAACTATTGAATATACGGAGTTCACCACTGGTCTGATACCCTGTATAGGTATCCCTGCCTGCATAAGTCTGGTGTAGTTTTGAGATAAATTCAATACCAGTATTCAACCGATATGAAAGCCCTTCAAGGAAGGGAAAATCCATTTGAAGGTAGTTGTTGGTGTTGATCCGCCTGCTGATATCCGAATCAACGATATTGAGTGCATTCAATGGATTCACGGCATATTGCGGATCTTCCCATGCCAGAAGGGCGATGGTTCCGTCATCATTATATGCATTACCCAGGGGATTCATCCTGAATGCATCGTAGAAATCTGCTTTCTGACCACTCCTGTCATAATAACCAAGAGAAGTATTCGTACCAAGTTTCATCCAGTTGTTCAAATCCTGTTCAATATTTATCCGGGTGGTGTAACGATTGAAATTGTCGTTTTTGGCCACCCCTTTTATATCACTGTATGAACCGGAAATGTAATACCTGTTCTTATCGGTTGCACCGCTCATTGAAAGGTTGTGCTGTGTTTTACTGCCTGGGCGTGTTGCTTCTTCAATGAAATCTGTAAATTTCCCAGCATCATAATTTTCCTGTTCCAGCACGGTGAATGTCTCTCCATAGTCAAGTTTACTCTGGTAAAAGGTCTCTCCGTCCATCATATCAGGGATATATGCGATCTGATCAAGCGAGTAATATCCATCATAGGATACCCTCATTTGTCCGGCTTTCCCTTTTTTCGTAGAGATCAGTATAACACCGTTTGCTCCCCTGGCGCCATAGATTGCCGATGAGGATGCATCCTTTAAGACTTCGATGGACTGGATATCGTTGGGATTGATCTCCGACATGCGTCCTGAATAAGGGATCCCGTCAATGATTATAAGCGGATCATTATCTGCAGTGATCGAGTTTTGTCCCCGTATCAGCATGGAAGTAGATGATCCTTCTGCAGTTGAACCGGTAACAGAGACCCTCAGTCCTGCCATGGAGCCTTGCAGGGCCTGAACAATATTTGTGGAAGGTCTGTCTTCCAGTTTTTCTGCGTCAATTGAAACTACCGAACCGGTCACATCACTCTTTTTCTGGGTACCATATCCGACCACGACAAGTTCATTCAGCTCTTCAGTGGCTGCTGCCAGGGAAACACTAATGTCGTTTGTGCTTGTAAGCTCTACTTCAGCGGTAAGATACCCCACGTAGCTAATAGCTAAGACATCCCCGATTTCCGCATCAATGGTAAAGCGCCCTTCCGCATCACAAATTGTACCTGTCATCGTTCCTTTGATAAGAACGGTTGCACCGGGTAAGGGCTCATTACTGGCTTCATCTGTTACTGTGCCGCTCACCTGTCCATAAGCGACCAGGCTCAACAGCAAAAGCAACGTTGCAATTATCCATTTCATAGAATCTGGTTTTAGTTGGTTTATATTATTTGATCTTTGGTTTTAAAAGTCTGTAAACAGGAAGGAATTCTCCGATGATCACTTCCAAAACACCATAATTGACAAAGCCGTTTGGCATTTCAGGTTCAAGGAGGCATGATGCGTAGCCAAAGTTTTCCTGCTCTGCAGGTATATAATAGGCCTCCTTTGGAAGCAGCTCTCTCCCTTTCCGGAGTTCGACGGATACATTATTTACAGCAAGCTGGTCTTCATTTCCATTCGTTGAATTTGCCGTTATAAGGTATTTTTCTACAAGGACCTTTTTCTCATTTTTCAGTGGGTACATTTCAACACCGAGGATCTTCAGTTTCTCAGCGATGTGGATCGCTTCCGGGAGAATGATATATCCACGGGGATTCTTCCTTGTTATTTCTGCTGTGGATCTGTTCGTATCGTGGACTTCAAGTTTCTTTGCAATCAGGCTATCTATTGATGTATTATAGAAGAGGAATTCATCTTCATAGATCGATGGTGAATAGCTGAGTATTATTTTTTTCTTTTTACCGGATATAACGATGCTTTTTTCATATGCAGACAGCAAACGATCTTTGTTTTCAAGTGTGGTCTTCACAACGGTACTGGCGAGCAGGAAGGAGCTGTAGGTACGTCTTTTGAAATATTCCCTGCCAAGGCCGATGCCCCGGATCTCGAATAAGATAGAAACAGAATTTGACAGCGCAAAGGATGTTGCACTGGATCTCGGACTTGCCCCTCCCATTTTAAGGTATACCGAATCATCGTCCTTCGTTCGGGGCAGAAAATAAAAAGTGGAGCTCAATCCCTCGGAGGTAAGCTTCTGACTTACTACAGGAAGATAAACATCATGCACCATCTCTTGCAATGGAGAGGGAATATTCAAGTTCCCGCTGGGAAGGAAGAGTACATCATAGGCTATTGAACCAATATCTTCGGATATCGTTTTCAAACCCGACCTGTAAGGGCGGTATTCATGAATATCGATGGCTACATGCGGATTGAAAGCAGCAAATGCTTTCTTTAATGCTACTGTTTCAGGCTCATAGAGCTTTGTCTGATCCCTGTTCAAATCTGCCCCGTCAGCAGCATAGCGCGACTGCACTTCATAACCGTCTATATTGGTCATGGGTAGGATCATCAGCACAAGGTGATCCAGCACATCCTGCGGATTCTGATCAACCAGGTATGAGATATACATTAATAATCCTTCCGTTCCTGCGGGTTCATTTCCATGCAATCCGCTCTGTAACCATATTCTTATCTTATCAGGAGATTCAGAACCTATAATTACCGCAGGAATTTTCTTTCCTTTTTGGCTTGTCCCGATATACTTTATTTGAAATTCAAAAGGGGCTGTGGAGGATTTTTCTTCAAGAAAAGAGATCATTTCCACGTAATCCGTGAATCCTGTATCTTTATTAAATGCAGGGCTTTCTATTTGTAAATCAAGTTCCCTGAGCAGGGAGGATTTCATCTCATTCTCACTTTGCTGAGAATAGGATTTCGTATTGCCAGCCAGACAGGCAATAAGAACGATCGGTATTGGGTATAGGAATTTTAATTTCACGTTGAAAAGGCATTTTGAAATAATATCTTTTTGTCTTTCATCGCCCAGGCTCCTCTTGCCATGACATCACAGAGGCTAAGATCATCTTCAAACACACAGAGGTCTGCATCGCATCCGTTTTCCAATCTTCCTTTATGCTTGAGGGACAGGTTCCTTGCAGGATTTGAAGTGATCAGTGTTATTGCCTGTTCAAGCGGCAGGCCCGCATCACTGACCAGTGAACGCATATTCGCCAGGTTCAGATCAATGGGAGCCTTATAAAAGCCGATGACCTCACCGTCTTTGTTCTTTTTTGCCATACCTGCATTTCCATCACTGGAGAAAGTCATCTGCTCAACAGGAACACCCTGGTCAAGTGCATAGAGGACCTGCTTATAGGGTTCGTCATATTTTGTACCTCCGGTTGATATATCGATTATACCGCCAAGCTTCGCAAATTCAATGGCTTCTTCAAATAATGGCTTCGTTCTTCCCACATGTGTAGGTGAGATATGCTGAATGGGAAACTTATGTTTCTTCACCATGTCAAGGAGAAGCGACATTCCTGTTTCCATGGCACCAAGGTGTACATGCAAAATACCCCCTTTCCCCGAGGTAAGTCCTCCAACGTGCACCTCCCTCAGGATCTTCAAGAGCTCATTCTCTGTTGGGAATGATGACCGCGGATCACTGATGGCAATCTTACAACCCAGCACTTTATCGATCAGTACCATGTCATTGAGTACACTCCCGGTAAAGGTGAGTGGCGGAAGGCCAAAATAGCTTGTTAGCATATAGGCAGAGACGCCTTCCAGTTCAAGTGCCCTGACCTTGGCATAGAGTCCGTTCAGGCTTCTGGCTACTCCGTCTGTTCCAAGCAATCCCAATACTGTGGTTGTGCCACACGAAATAAGATCCTCAACACTCGTATCCGGGGTCATTGAATGATATCCCTGCTTTCCGCCGGCCCCTGTAATATGGATGTGCTGGTCGATAAGGCCCGGGGTAACGGTTTTTCCCTGCAGATCAGTTGTTTCTGCACCTCCCGGAATCCAGGATATATTTTTCTCTATCGATACTATTTTTTCACCAACGATCAGGATATCCTTCATACCTGATGGAACAGGTGTAAACAAGCGGGCATTTTTCAGGATCCGAATTTTCATGATCAAAATATTGAATAATAGAAAAGCATAATAACAAGTGCTGATACAAGGGGTATGAAGTTTCTTTTGGCAAGGTCAAAAGGAGATACCCCGGCGATTTCAGAGGTTGCAATAACGACACCAGAGATAGGCGAAGTGGCCCGGCCCATACTTGATGCAAGTTGCATCGGCAGGATGATTGAAACTCCCTCTACTCCAAGTTTTGTAGCTATATCTGGTACCAGTGGTCCGAAAGAGAAGAAGGATGCATTACCACTACCCATGAGGATTGAAGCAGTAAAGATCATTATCGTCATAATAACGCCAATACCTATGGCTCCAAAACCGATGGCCTGAGAACCTTGAACCAGCCCTTCAATAAAACCCAGGCTGATTAATCCTCGTGAGAATATTTCAGCACAGACAATTAACGTAATGACCGAGGCGAATACCTTACCCATGCCTTCCCAGAATATCTTCAGGGAACTGAATACTTTCTTAATACTTCTTATTCTTATGAGTTCGAAGATAAATGCAACCACCATGGACATGATCATCGCTGTGGTGGTGTCCAGCACAATGGGAGGATTGGTGAAACTAAAGACCGAAGAGAATATAATCAGCAGAATAAGCGGGAGAATAGGAAGAATTCCGTAAATAAGAGGAGCATTTGCTTGAAAGTCTTTCTGTTCAATCTTTTCCGGGTTATGTCCCATTTTTTTGTCGGCATGCCTGTTGATGAAGTAATAAATGATCATAAGGAAAATGGTGAGCGGTATGGTAAGAGAAAGTTGATGCTCCAGGAAATATTCTACGTTGTTCTTGCCGATTAATTCTGCGGCCCTGGCCGTATTGGCAGATGCAGGTCCCATATCAAATACCGTGCAGGCAGTTATTACTGAAACAGCGGATAACCTGCTTATCCCCAGGCTCACAAGTACCGGAAAGATGGAGGCTACCAGCAGGAGTCCCAAGCCTGTGGCAGAGGGAGTGCAAATAAACAATAACTGGCCAATCGGTATCACCAGCGAGGCTGCGATATAAGGATGTTTTTTGAAGAGCGACAGAGGTTGCATGGAAATATACACAAGGGCGTCACTGGCCCCGATCTTCTTCATATATGACACAAAACCTCCGATGGTCATGATCATCAAACCCACACCAGCTCCTTTGCTCGCGAATGATTCCGTTATTGCTGCAAAAAGATTGAATCCTTCGAAGCCTGTGTCCGATTGGAGGTCTGGGATGGGAAAGCCTATTATAAGTGCAAGGGCCAACATCAGCAATCCGCTAAACAGTAATACTGCCTGGGGATTGTATTTCCTGAACAGCAAGTAAGCAGTAACTATGGTAAACTGGACTGCGAGTATTATACCTACGATTTGCATAAAAATTCAAAAGTTTAATTGTAGTTTAGTAAACAAATATATTTTCAGCACTGAACAAACTGATTAATTTTGACATAATTTCTAATTAACGTTTATAGTTTGTTTATTTGATAAAGAAAAGAATGATGTTATTGTAAATGTTTTACTGATAGCTATTTTCTTACTCAGGCATCATTCAACATCGACTTTCAGTACCGTAATAAAGAGATAATTATTTGAGGAGTCAAACAAATGGGGAAGATACTGTTAGTTGTGGTTCTGCTCATATCATCGTTCACGGAATATGCACAGAACTATGGACTTTATTTCAATGAAGGGGCAAATAATAACCAGGAGGTAACCGGTATTGACCTGACAGGAAGAAGGTCCTTTAAAATTGCAGATGAATTCACGGTCGTCTTTGATCTTCAGTTAAGAAGTGACAGGCAGACAAAATTTGGATATATCCTCAGGATTATTGGGGATAAGGGAGCGAACCTCGGTATTATTTATGACAATTTCAGTGAAGGGAAGAATGATATAGTGCTTATCGCAGGGCAGGATTTCACCTCGATTTCACTGGATATCAACGATCTCAATCTTATTGACCAATGGGGTCAAATAAGGCTCGAGGTAGACCTGGTTCAGGACATTGCATCTTTTATTATCGGAGATACTCTTTGTACAGCTGTCAATATCGGACTCAGAGGGCAGCACTTGTTTAACTTCTTTTTCGGGGCAAATTCTATGAGTAATTTCGAGACTACGAATGTCCCGGCAATGAATGTTAGGGATATATATCTGCAGATTGACAATAAGAGGGAGTTGCACTGGCCCTTGAATGAGCATAGCGGGAACTTTGCGGATGGTGGAGAAAATCACAGAAAAGCACTGGTAACCAATCCGGTTTGGTTAGCGATAAGGCATATTGAATGGGAATTTGAAGAGAAGGATTCTTATCCGGGGAAAATAGCGCTGGAGGATCTTTACTTTCATAAGTTCCATAAGGATACACTTAAGCAGGAAAAGCTATTATTTCCGGATAGCCTTTGGCATTACGCATTCGCCTCTGATCCACTCAAAAGCAACTACTACATATTTGGGGGTTTTAATGGCAAGGCATACAGGAACAGCATGCTGGAGTATGACAGTAATAGCTCCAGATGGAATGAGATAGAGGCAGGCGGATCTGCCGTGACTCCAAGGTACCTGAGCGCAATGGGAATAGATGATTCAGGTGACAGTTTATTCATATTGGGGGGGTATGGAAGCAAGAGTGGAAATCCGCTTCTGAATCCGCATTTTTACTCAGATTTCTGGGCATATTCAATACAGGACAGCGTTTTTTCCAAGTTATTTGATTATGAGGAAGGCTTTGGAACGCATGCCTTTGGAAGAACGATGATCATAGACAGCATAGAAAATTGCTATTATGCCCTGAAATTTAATCCATTGTCCAAGAATACAAAATTACAGTTAATTAAAGGAAACCTGAGGAATCCCAAATGGAATATAATGGCTGACCCGGTTCCTTATTCTTTTATACCGGAGAAATCGGATATAGCTTTGTTCTATCATGCCGGCGATAAAAAGATGTTTTGCCTCACATCTTATTACTCCGATAGCCTTGATCAAACAATCCTGAAGAGTTATTCTTTGTATTATCCTCCCGGAGTACCATTGGAGATAATTCAGGAACAAGCAAGCGTTCGGAGAATGTGGATATGGATCATCCTGATAATTTTACTGGATACTGCCGTTTTGGTAATTATTACTGTAAGGAAGAGAAGATTCAAACATGATGAAAAGAAGGAATCGGAGTATGTGCCTGGTTTCTTTTCGAAGGACCTATTGGAGAATAACTGGAAATCGGATGATCTGGATAAAGAGACAGTACTTCCTGACAACAGGATCTATCTTTTGGGAGGATTTCAGTTCTACCTTGGACCCGACCAGGAGATTTCCGGGAAATTCTCCCCGATACTGAAGGAGCTTTTCCTGTTGATCCTTTTATATTCCTCACAGGATGAAAATGGAGCATCCGTAAAGAAATTGCTGGAGCAGATCTGGGGGGATATGTCATTGAAAAATGCAAAAAACAACCTTTCAGTAAACATCAATAAGCTCAGAGTGATTATTGGTCCTGAGATGAGTGAGCTGCTGGTTCATGTGTCAGGATACTGGAAATTTGATCTCTCTGACAAAAAGGACCTTGTATTCTGCGACTTCTGGGAAACATGGAGAATTCTGCGTTCTGAAAACAGGTCAAATGAAGTACAGATCCTGAATCTTATACACCTCACAAAACGGGGAGGCCTTCTGCTGAACACAAACTACGAATGGCTCGATTCGTTCAAAGCAAACATCTCCAATGAAATAATAGACTTGCTGGTAGAATACTCAGAACAGCATAACATTAAAGACAATCTGGAATTGTATCTGAATATTGCAGATACAATATTTCTTTTCGACATGATCAATGAGCATGCCGTCGAGATTAAGTGCAAAACCCTGGTTGCACTGGGAAAACACAGTATGGCAAAAGACACTTACAACGCGTTCATCAGGGATTATAAAATGCTTTATGACGAAGACTTTCCCGTGCCCTTGAAGGAGCTGATTTCTTAAAGCAGTTTGAAAAGCGGAATTTGCAGTATTGAATGACCTATGTTTGAATATTAATTTGGCGAGCGAAGATGGAGCATATCAGAGTCGAACCGATGACCTCTTGACATGTTGCTTCTGGATTATCTGTACGCTGATCCTTCCAGAATTGCAAATATTTTTTCAATCTTTATGGTATATTCTATGGTTGAAGTTGACCAGAAACGGTAGGAGAACGATCAACACCCGACCTGATATCGTACATATTATACCCAAGGGCCCTCGATACCGAGATGATCTCCTGCTGTGGCACATCCCCAACTGTCAGAAAACCGGCCTGGTAATTCTCACCATCAGGCCGTCCGGTCACCGACTGGTCCACGAGCTGGAACCAGTGGGTCCTCACGATATAGGGATTCGTAAGCGCACTATGTACATAATGATCATAGAAAGCTGCCCGCTCCTGGTTGTTGGCAGCATACGCAGGCCAGGCTGAAGGAGTCCCGTTTCCAGGGAACCAAAGTGAAACTCCCCGATAATGATGGGATAATCCCCTCCGTCAGGAGGCACCAACCCTGAACAGGTATAACGATAACGGTTAAAACTTACCACGTCACAGTACTTTGAAGCGATACGAATGATGTAGTTCAGTGAGGTGTCTTCAGGATAGAGATGGAAATCCATTCTGCACCCCATGTAAAGCATCTTCTCATCAACCGCTTTAACGGCACTGCTGCAGCTTGCATAGTAGCGTGTGGTGAATTCTGTCATAAACTCCCGCATATCATCTGCTGCCCCTGGTATCAATTCAGAATTGTTCAATTAACCGTCCCATCCACTGAAAACAGTGCCCCAGGCTTCATTCAATCCATCTATTGTTCCATACTTTTCCTGTATTCTCTCTATTAAAACAAGTTTTGCGGGCTGATCTGCCGGTGCCGTTATAATCTGTTCGGCTATCTTAGGGCCCCATTTTACTCCCCATTTCAATTCATTATCCACAAACACGCCAAGACACCACGGATCACCAATCTCCTCCTCGCGTGCCCTGAGGGTAGCTTCCAGGTCCTCTCTGAAACCGGGAGCATAAGGATCGGACAGGATACCGGTTTTAAGGGAGTAGGCCGTTAAGACATAAGGTGTTTTCCGCTTCAGGTAAATACCGGGATCGGACCAGTTGCCAATGGTATTGAAACCCCAGTTTTTGAATCTTGCATGGAGACGCTCCCTGCTCTTTTCTTTCCAATCTGCACCATACTTTCTAAAAATATTCAAAGCATGAAAGCTTAAATACCTGGTGGTGTTGCCGTCGATTTCGCTCGTGGTGTAAAGTCCGGCTTCCTCACTTCCCTCTTCCGGTAATTCCTGGGAATAATGCTCCCGGTCCGTTATCTGTGTCCTTGTCTGGGTGCCAAACTCTACACAATCCTGACCGTGTGACCAGAATAATTTTCCATCCGGATCCACAAACCACCACTTGCCGTCATATTTCTCCACCCTGAATCTTCCGGTGGCCTCCATAGTTGGCCCGTTCTCCCAGCCACCAAACCGGTTCCAGGCCTTCACGGGCTCCATGTTTTCAAGCGCTTTGGTTTCCTTCTCATCATACCCGGTCAGATCATCAACCGACTTGATTTTTCCTGGCCATTGATCGTACATAAATTGTCCAAACCTATCCACAAACGGATAATATTTCTCCCTTAACTCTGCTTCAGAATAGAGCACATAGGGCTCCTCCAGCCATATTTTCCCAATGTTTACAGCTGCCCCCGGCTTGAGTTCAGGAAACAACAGCTTAATATATGCGATGGAATCGGACGTTGAATCCATCCAGCCTCTCAAAGTACCATCGGGTTTGCCATGCATGACAGGAAACAGGCTGTCGATATAGGCCGGGTGTTCCGTTCTGTAGATTACCGCTTTCAGGGTATTTGTCTCCCCGGGCTGTACAATGGTGGCCCCCAATGTAAGATCGTAATCGGCAAACCCTAGTTCAACGATCTGTGGCTCACTCCCCAGATTCTCCACATTACAGCGCACGAACCGGTATGCAGATGCGTCCCAGGTTCCTTTATCCGGATAACACGCAATAACGGACGTTTCATTTGCCAACGAAAAATCCACCCTGATACTGTGATCGCCAGCATAAAGCGTATCATCAGTAAGGGATACCAGCTTATCCATACCCTTAATGGCTGGATCGAATAATATCAACTGCTTATACTTCGGCTGTACACTTGAAGTTAACGTCAGGCAAAACAATCCGATTAACAAATTTCTCATCATAATTATTTTTTCAGTTGAGGCACCCTGTGAGGCGCAATATTTCTTGTTTCAAGGCATTTTTCTGAACCAGAAAAAATCACAATTTACAGCCGGTATTCAATCACTGTTATACTTGTTCCGCCGACAGTGAAATGAAGCGGATTATCGATATTTTCAACCTCCTGCCATACCGGATCCAGGTCGTCGGGCCCTGTGCTGATAAGTTCCCTGGCCATCATCAATTTCGGTTTCCTGATCTTCTCAATATTGAGCCTGACCTGCTCTTCGGTATCTGATTTATTCAGGATATAAACAAATAACTTCTGCTCATCCGGAACATAGCTTGCAAATGAACGCAGATGCAAAGTTGAAGATGTTAGTACCATCTGGTCACCGAGGTAATTGCCCCAGATCATTAATCCCATTCCGTTTGCATTGAAATTTCCGTTTTTGTCCAATGCATCAAAAACACTGTTTTCATCCAGGTCATTATCGATCCACCGTGTATTCCAAAAAACTGAAAATTCCACTTCCGGAACTTGCAATAATTCACCGGTCATCTCAAAATTGCACAGATTGTGACCCATGTCATTGATCATCGGCCAGTCATACGCCCAGTCAAACGGTCCGTATTCTGCAACTATAACAGGTAGCTTGTCTTTCAAACCGGCATTTTCAATAGCAGTGAGCGCATCACGCACTGGTGTAATCAGGTCCTGCAATGTGTCCCGGTATGTGGCATAACCTGCCTTGTATCCATAGATCGGATAATTACTGATACACAGCCTGTCGATGTGTTGGCCGGCAATCTCAAGAACTGTCTGACTGAATGCAATTTTATGCCCGTTGGGTATGATCAGAATATCGGGATCCACCTGCTTCATGGCTATGGAAAAGTCGATTACATCCTGTGCGTAGATCTCTGCCGAAGAATTTTTATTCTGCTCGTGCCATGATTCATTGCCAATCATCCAGTATCTGATGTTGTATTTCTTTTTAATGTTTGCATACCTGACCCATTCAACCGCATGTTGAATAAGCTCTTCCCGGCTTGCCCAGCTGCTTCCTTCCGGATAATCTACCAGGTACTCATCTGCTGCAACACAAATAACCGGTTCAGCGCCCACCTCCCGGCACATCTCCATGAATTCATCAAAGTCGAGCACATCAACTGCGAATTCCGAATAATCTGTCAGCATTTTATGCCTTCCACCTACCGCTCCTTTCCCGGTGCGGGCCAGGGTGGGTACCGATTTCTCGTATGGAGGTACTGAAAAGAAATAAAAATCAGATTTGTTTCCTCCCGGATACCGCAGAATTTTTACACCCAGCTTTGATGGCATCGGTGGTGCTTCTTTCCGGTTGGAGGTAATTGTCATCATCAGTAAAATAATCAAGATTGATCCCAACCGGATGCGCTGAGATATCGGAGATGACGGAGTCAGGATATACTTCAATAACCGTTCCCTGTTCCTGTCCCCGGGAACTATCTGCCAGTAGCAGGATGCATATCGAAAACAGGAAATCGATCCTGGTGAGCTTTCTCATACTGTGATTATTTTGGATGTTAAAAGCCATCTTATTTTTGAACAGGCTGTACACGAATCCGGTAATGGTATTCATCAGGATAGGTCCTGTACTGGTGCCTGACAGTTACAGGAGTTCCACCCACTCCACTAACTTTGTGGTCAAGATTCAATGTCACCTGCTTCCCTTTTTTCAACTGGTACGGGTACCAGGTCTCTTCCATATTTATATAGCCAGAAAGAAAACTCCCTCTTTTTCAAAATTTATAGGTTATTTTTCCTTTCAACCCGGACTTCCAGGCTCATTGGCAATTTAAAAATTAGATTTCTGTCTTAATTTTTACATTTTCCTCACCCTGTATCAAAAATATACATAGGTTTTTTGACTTTTGGACATATCTCTCCCGACTGAACTTTGAAAAACACATGTCAACTGCGGCACTTAAGCCGCTGTACTATATTCTAATTCAAGCTGTTGTAAATTTCTTTGAATCGCAATCAACTCCTGCCCGATTCGCTGCAGGTTATATGATGCCACAGCCAGACCAACG
>JARGFP010000020.1 GCA_029210585.1 Bacteroidales bacterium | reverse complement strand
ATCGGTGAGGACTACATTGAACTTGCATTTACGTTTGCCAGCGAAGCAGCTCCTGATGCTGAATTGCTTTATAACGATTATTCCATGTTTCACAAGGGCAAGTATGAAGCAGCTATCAGGGTTGCAAATGACCTGAAATCCAAGGGGATCCGTATCGACGGGATCGGCATGCAGGCGCATTACGGACTGGATTATCCTACGATTGAACAGTTCGAAGAGGCGATCCTGGCCATCAGCGAAGCCGGACTGGATGTGCACATCACCGAACTGGACATCGATGTACTGCCAAGTCCCTGGAACCAGCAGGGCGCCGAAGTATCGACCAATTTTGAATACGAACAGCGAATGAATCCTTATGCCGAAGGATTACCCGACTCCGTTTCTGTTGCACTGAATGACCGGTACATGGCCTTCTTCAACCTGTTCCTGGAACACCATGACAAGATCAAGCGTGTCACCACGTGGGGCGTAACGGACCTTGATTCCTGGAAAAACAACTGGCCCATCCGCGGACGCACCAACTATCCGCTTCTGTTCGACCGTAATTATCAGCCCAAGCCTGTGGTACACGACATTATGAACGCTGCTGAAGCGATTACTGAATAAAGAACTGTTTTATGATGCATCAAGCAAGATACCTGGCCGACCATATATACACCGCCGATCCGGCGGCCCACGTGTTCAACGGAAGAATTTACATCTACCCTTCCCATGACATCGAATCGGGCATCCCCGAGAATGACCTGGGCGACCATTTCGACATGCGCGATTACCATATACTTTCCATGGACCATCCCGAAGGAGAAGTGACAGACCATGGGGTGGCCCTTGATTTAAAGGATATACCGTGGGCCGGCAGACAATTATGGGATACCGATGCTGCTTTCAGGAACGGCAAATACTACCTGTATTTTCCTGCCAAGGACAAAACGGATATCTTCAGGATCGGGGTGGCTGTGAGCAACAGACCCGAAGGACCCTTCATACCAGAACCCCATCCGATGACGGGCAGCTACAGCATCGACCCCTGCGTGTTTGAAGATGCGGATGGAAGGCATTATATGTATTTTGGCGGCCTCTGGGGAGGTCAATTGCAGCGGTACCGGAATAACAGGGCACAGGAATGCGGAATGGAGCCGGACAACGAAGCGCCTGCCCTGTGTGCGAAAGTAGCTGCCCTGGATGACAATATGCTTGACTTTGCAGAGCCTCCACGCGATGTGCTGATCCTGGATGAGAAGGGTGAACCACTGAAGGCGGGCGACCACGAACGGCGGTTTTTCGAAGCCTCCTGGATGCATAAGTACAATGGCAAATACTATTTTTCATACTCTACCGGGAATACCCACCTGCTCTGCTATGCCATTGGCGACAACCCCTACGGGCCATTTACCTACCAGGGCGTGATCCTGAAACCAGTGGTGGGCTGGACCACCCACCACTCCATCCTCGAATTTAAAGGAAAGTGGTACCTGTTTCACCACGACAGTGTACCTTCAGGGGGGAAAACCTGGTTACGGAGTACGAAAGTGATTGAAATGGAGTATGCTGATGATGGCGCCATTAAAACCATCGATCCATACCAGGAGCAGATAGTTCTGCCAGGTAAATGAAGATTTTAAAATTTGTTTGTATTGCGTCAGAAGGAAAGGTTTTGCCTTATTTTAACGACTTCCATCTGCCCTGGCTGTCAGGGTTTGATAGTAAACCGGCCCGACACTGACTGTTCGCTGGTGCCGATCCTGAGCAGGTAGGTCCCGGCGGACAGTCCCGATACATCCAGCTGTGTTTTATCACTTCCTTCAATATTTCCGGTTATCACCACCTTGCCCTGCATGTCGAAAATGGTGACCACTGAATTACCTTTGCTTCCCAGCAACAGATCGCTGTCAAGGTGCAACTGGTCATTTGCCGGAACAGGCCAGAGCATTAATTCGCCTGCGTCATTGTCCGCCGGTTCAGCAATACCGGTTCCATTGCCTTCCTCTTCTTCTTCCAGCAACAGTGCAATCTTGTCTGCCGGCAACACATAGTTGTATACCCTGAATTCGTCAATGTACCCGTTAAAAAACGGAACCTGGGTCTGGCTGCGACCGATGTAATTCAACACCGGCATGATATCCATCGGACCGATTGTTGGATCACTCAGAGAATCCACCACCGCCCCATTGAAATACAACTTTGCCCAGGACCCGCCAAGCGTAACCGCTACGTGTGCCCATTCGCCCTCCGGGAGTGTAGCGGCATCCAACCGGTGTTCCGTGCCTGCATGTTTGAGGGTAAACCGCATCCTTGGTGTTAAATACATGCCTGATGACTGGTCATTCCCAAAATCGAAGATGCGTTGCCAGGGGGCTCCCCCGTTCCACCTGACCCAGGCTGCAATGGTAATTTCCCGGTGGTGCACCAGGGTGGCCGGGAGTTGAAGAAAGTCATCGGTCCCGTTCAGCGCAAGCGCGCCGGACCCGAACTTTCCCTCCACAAATGTGATCTCCCCGGATGCGGCGCCGTGGTTCAGATGGACCGAAGTGTCGAGCGTGTTGGCCTCGAACTGCAGACGGGCAATAAGATCCTCTTCTCCGGTGGCAGTTGCTGTTGCTGTAGCGGAGTAACCAGAATGGTTCAGGGAGTGATCCACTGCCCTGACTGCATACTGGTATTCCTTCCCGGGGACAACAGTGTTGTCGACAAAAGTGGTCGTGGTAACATTGCGTGCAATGGTTTGATAGGAGTATTCGCCGGGAGCTGACCGGTAAACAGTATATCCGGCCACATCACTGTCAGGACTGGCGGACCAGTCCAGGCGAACAGAAACTGCATTCCCAACAGTCTCTACGTCACCCGGTGCCTGTGGAGGATCAAATTCCACGGGTGCATCGACAGGGAGCAACCGCCACTGCTGGACTGCGCCTTCGTTTTTGTCCCACTGGATGATACCGGCACCGGCAGTCGTGCTGCCATTATAGATATCCAGGCACTTGGCACTGTGCCGGCTTCGGATATAGAACCAGCCATCGCCTGCATATTCGAGGAACCACTGCTGGTTCGCGCCTTTGACATCATCCCATACGATCATATTGGTCCCGTTGTCCAGCGACCAGTTCAGCACATCCAGGGCTTTGCCACTGTGTTGGGCTGTGAGGGTATAATAACTGAAGTCACCACCGACCCGCGGATCCACCGGTTGCACATTCCATTGCTGGTAGGTTGCTCCTGTGCTGGTACCCTGTCGTACAGTCGTCCCTGCACCGGTCGCACCATTCGCAACCTCCATCACCATCCCGCTTTTTCTGTTCACCAGGATATACCGGCCATTGATGAGAGGCTGGATATCATCACCCCAGGAGATGTTCACCACTCTTTCGGCATTTGTCTGTCCCTGCTGGTAGCCTGTGCCGCCTGGAATCTCCATGAAATATTCCCGCATTGGACCGTGTCCGTCGTAATACACATCCCGGTCCCGTGAGACAAACAGGTAGGAGGTCGTCGCGGCCTGGCGCTCCGATGATCCACCAAAGGCCTGCACCTTGCCTGATGGACTGCGATACACCGAAGCGGCGGTCCAGTTCGGACGATGTTCGGCATACCCCAGGCGTTTGCCATCGCTTGCCCTCACAAATTCTCCACGGGCCAGCTCAGCGGTACCCCACCAGATTCCGGTCTGCATACCGTATTCGACACCCACCATCGCCTCCATCACATTGTGCAATTCGTCGTTGGTGGCATGATGACCGTTGGCGCGCACGGTCTCAAAAAAAGTGGCATAATTGTCAAAGCTGCCTGCCAACTGGTGGGTGTTCCCTTCGTCCAGCCTGTCTTTGAGTTGATTGTACCAGTACAACGCCTGGTCCGTGTTGAGTGTATTCCCCCCCGAAATCCGGACGCCCTGGAAGCGGGGGTTTTGTCTCAGCTCCCCTGCAATGTTGTAAAAGTCAGAAATGGTGCCCTGCCCCCACCCGTAGTCGGGTTCATTGAATGGTGCGATGGAGACAATTTCACGGCCATGTTCCTGGACACGCCGCGCCGTCACATCCATAAGTTGCGCCCAGCGGGCTGCATTTCCATCATACCAGGGATCCACCGTGGAATGGTCGCAGTTCAGGACCACTTTTGTATCCGGACCGGTCAGATCGACCAGTGCAAGCCGGGTATTGATCCATTCCACCTGTTCCTGCTGCAGGTCACCATCGACCAGGGGAAGTGTGGGTTGAAAAGAAGCACGCACCAGGTCCACACGGTCTGCCCCCATGAAGGCAACACCGCGTCGAATATTTCCTTCACTTGGCCATGCGGTATCCAGTCCCCATGTCAGTATTTTTGAAACACCGGTATCAGCAACACTGAAAGGCACATGGCGGTCGGGAACCGGTTGAGGCACCAGGAAGTTGCCGGAGCTGGTTACCTCAGTGGAATTGGTCTGCGCAGTGATGTTTCCAACTAATGATCCGGTCAACAACATTATTAAAACATAGAAAAACGCTTCTTTCTGCATACTGATCGCTTTATATATCCATATGACTCGCTGCCCGGGTACCGTTTTATCTCCCGGCCCATTCGTTCTGACCCCTGACGTAAGTTCAATCAGAATAACAATCACCAACTGGGCGAAATACAACAGGGTCAAAAATATACAAACTATCCCTATTCACCTCACACTAATTCGACGGATAACTGTCAGAAAATCAAAAATAACAGAAAATCTGCGTTTGTAATGAATCCAAAATACCACCTGCTATTACCGCACTTTCCCGCGGGCAATGGAAGCAAAGATCCCGAGAAAGCAGAATACCGAGAAGAAAATAAATGAGATGCGCATCGACTGCAGGAAAGGTTCGTGTACCCGGGGTGTGATCTCCGTCTTCCCGATCAGCACCGAGAAGAGGATCAGCACAACCCCCATGCTCAGCATCTGCCCGATCATCCGCATCGTGCCCACCGCACCTGATGCCACACCATAATACCGGGGTTGGACAGAACTCATGATCGCGTTGGTGTTCGGGGAGGAGAAGAGTGCAAAACCGATTCCCATCAAACCCAGAACCGCGTAAAAATACTCCATGGATGTCTGTGCTCCTGCAAAAGACAACATAACCAAACCGACCGTGGTAAATGCCATCCCGGCCGAAGCCAGTACCTGCGGCTGGATCCGGTCGGAAAGCCTGCCTGTAACCGGAGAAAATACCGCCATGATCACTGGCTGGATCACCAGCACCATACCCGCTTGGGCAGGATCCATTCCCTTGATGTACTGAAAGTAGAAACTCAGCAGGAAGCCGACTCCGAAGGTGGCACTGTAGTTGATCAGGGCCGCCAGGTTGGAGAAGGCAAACACGCGGTTCAGCCGGTAAAGATCAATCTCCATCAAAGGATCTTCGAGCCGGCGCTCGGTGCGCACAAACAGGACAAATGAAATAATGCTGAATGCGATAAAGGGATACCCGGCGGGTTTCGGGACCAGCGACAATCCTGTCATCAGCAGGGTCAGCGTAAGCATATACAACAGCGCCCCCCTGTAATCGAACCGCGCCTTGCTGCTGCCCAGCCATTCGCCCCTGAGTTTCCAGTGTACCATGATGATCGCAAGGATTCCGATGGGGACCAGCGACCAGAAGATACTGCGCCATCCCAGGTACTGGGTGAGCAATCCTCCGGCAAAAGGTCCGACCGACAACCCTGTATATACTGCCGCCACGTTGATGCCCAACGCTTTGCCACGCTCTCCGGGAGGGAATACCGAACTGATGATCGCCACCCCCGTACCAAAGATCATGGCGCTGCCAATCCCCTGGAAGACCCTGAAAAGGATCAGTACATAGATTCCGGGCGCAATGGCAGCTCCCGCAGTGGAGATGGTAAAGACAATCAGTCCGTAATTGAATATCTTCTTCCTGCCGTAGAGGTCGGCCATCCTGCCGAAAGGCAGCAGGAATACCGCTGTTGCCAGCAGGTAGATCGTGGCGGTCAGGTTCAGCAGGATTGCATCTACCTCCAGGTCCTTCCCGATTACAGGCAGCGCCACATTCATGGCAGCACCCAGGAACGGGGTAAGAAAGGAAGCCAGGGTGGCCACAACCAATGCAGTAGTCTTTTCCTTTTGTGCGGTCATACAGACAGAATTATGCAGTCATTATAACAGACTCTTTTGTATGTTCATAACAGCTATGTGCGCGTATCCGGGACATTATGAACTATCAACAGCCAAGTTGCGAATTTAATGGAAATAACAGCATTTAATTGAATTTTTTTTACTTATCCCGGATGTTCCTGGTCTTTGACAGAATATCCCGCAGGGAGGCTGAAAATCCAATAATTTTATTATATTGCAGTTCAGAGCATTTCGCAGCACAAACCCTACTAAAATGAGTGAGAAATTTGAACTGGAATATACATTCAGCACCTCCCCGGGGGTCCTGTTCAACAGGTTGAGTACACCGGCAGGTCTGGCCGAATGGTTCGCAGAGGATGTTAATCTGAAAAACGGACTGTATTCCTTTGTGTGGGACGGAACGGAGCAGTTTGCCGAAGTCGTTTCAAAAAAAGAAAACAAGTATATACGCTTCAGGTGGACGGATGAAGATGAGGAATCCTTCTTCGAATTCAGGATACGCAAGGATGAACTCACCGGGGACCTGGCACTCCTCATCACTGATTTTGCAGAGGACACCGAAGACGCCTCTGATCTGTGGGATTCACAGATCGCAGATTTAAAACGCGCACTGGGTCTCTGAGAGATTGTCTTTCCCCTAAAATAACTTACTTTTACTCCCGTTTTATATTTGTAGGTACTGAACTGAGATGAAGCGATTACATGCTCTTGTCATAAAATCATTCCTGGGACCACTGATCCTGACCTTCTTCATGGTCATTTTCATACTGCTGATGCAGTTCCTGTGGAAATACATCGATGACCTGGTGGGTAAAGGTTTGGAAACAAAAATCCTGGCAGAGTTCCTGTTATACTCCAGTGCCAGCATGGTGCCTATGGCGCTCCCACTGGCGGTACTGCTCTCCTCGCTGATGACCTTTGGAAACCTGGCGGAAAACCTGGAATTACTGGCATTCAAATCTTCCGGCGTCTCCCTTACCAGGATCATGGCCCCGCTGACCTACGTGGTGGTGGTCATCACCTTCGCTGCCTTCTTTTTCGCCAATAACATCATGCCGGTCTCCAACCTGAAATTAACCTCCCTGCTGCATGACATCAGGAAGCAACGTCCTGAACTGCAGATCCAGCCAGGAATTTTCGACAACACGATGGAAGGGTATTCCATCCGGATCGGAGACCAGGATCCGAAAACCAGCCTGCTGAAGGATATCTGGATCTATGACCACACCGACAAAGCGGGAAATGTGAGTGTTACCGTAGCTGATTCAGGCTACATGAAAATGTCGAGCGATGAAAAACACCTCATGCTGACCCTTTATAACGGGAACAGCTATGTGGAACTGCAAAAAACAAGGAAACGAAACGAGCCACAGACCTATCCGCACCGGAGGGATAAATTTGCAAAGCAGGAAATGCTCATCGAACTCACTGGTTTCGGCCTGAGCCGTTCGGATCAGAGCCTCTGGAAAAACAGCTACTCCATGATGAACCTGGAGCATCTCACACATTTCGAGGATTCCCTGTCGCAGGACATTGGCAACCTCCAGGAGTCTGTCAGGGAAATGGTCGAAAACAGCACGGTGGAGAAGAAAAAACGGAACATGATCGGCAGCATTGCATCACAGGATACAGCACAGCTCTCTGAAACCGAACCGGCTTACCACGCGCTGCACATCGATTCTGTCTTCAATGACATGAACAAGACCGAAAAACGGCGTGCCGTGATGCAGGCCATCAACATCGCCCGCACCAACAAATCCTTTGTGGCCACCAATGCCAATACCATCGAATACAAGATCAAGCGCCTACGCCGCTACCAGATCGAAAAACACCGGAAATTCACCCTCTCGTTTTCCTGCCTGATCTTTTTCTTTATCGGCGCCCCGCTGGGAGCCATCATCAGGAAAGGCGGACTGGGCATGCCGGTCATTGTCAGCGTACTCTTTTTCCTGGTCTGGTACATGCTCTCCATTACCGGTGAAAAATTCGTCAGGGAAGACATCATGGCTCCCTTTGCCGGCATGTGGCTTTCTTCCTTCCTGCTGATCCCCCTGGGGGTCTTCGTCTCATACAAGGCATCGAGGGACTCCGTGATCATGAATATTGAATCCTATTTCAACTTCTTCAAAAGGATCAGGAATTGGATGCTAAAAAGATTCATGCAGGTATGATGAAATTGCTGATCCTGAGTACCAAGCTTCCCTATCCTCCAAAAGATGGTGGCGCCATTGCCACGCTCAACCTTGCTGAGGGTCTGGCCGGTGCAGGCATGGAGGTCGACATGTTATCGGTCAATACCAGGAAACACTATTTTCCCGTGCAGGATATTCCCGGTCATCTCAGGAAGCTGATCCGTTTCCATGCGGTTGACCTGGACACCTCGCCCCGCCTGCTCCGGGCATTGCTGAATCTCCTGTTCTCGAGACAGCCGTACATTTCGGAAAGATTTAAAAGCAAGGCTTTTGCAGATCGTCTGAAACAGCTGTTGATTAACGGGGAATATGATATTGTGCAGATGGAGGGGCCTTACCTGGCGTATCTTCTGCCACTAATCAGGAACCATTCCGCGGCAAAAGTATCCCTGCGGGCACACAACATTGAGCATGAGATATGGGAAAGAAGGACAGCAAATTCCATGAACATTTTCAGTAGATTGTATTTCAGGAACCTGGCAGGGCGAATCAGGAAGCTGGAAGAGACGCTTGCGGATGAGTCAGATATGATTGTGGCGATATCTGAAAGGGACCGGAAACGATTTGCAGAAATAAGTCCGGCCACAGAAACAATCACAATACCCACCGGCATGGATCTGTCGAAATACCCCCTTACGGATGCAAAGCCCGGCACATCAATATGCTTTATTGGTGCGCTCGACTGGGCGCCAAATACGGAGGGTTTGCGGTGGTTTCTCCGGAAGGTCATGCCCCTCCTGCTTCAGGACAATCCGTCGGCCGAACTCCACATTGCCGGCAGGAACGCCCCGGCAGCGCTTGTGCGTGAACTGACAGAGGCTCCCAACATACATTTTGCCGGGGAGGTTGAAGATGCCCATTCGTTCATGCGGTCCTTCCGGTTGATGGTCGTGCCGTTGCTAACGGGTAGCGGGATCAGGATCAAGATCCTGGAAGGTATGGCCTCCGGGATGTGCATTGTCACTTCTACCATCGGTGCAGAGGGGATCCCGGCAGAAAGCGGACGTCACCTGTTGATTGCAGACCGTCCGGAGGACTTCGCACGTAACATTCAGCAGACACTGGCCAACAAGCCACTGCAGGAACGGCTGGGCAGTGAGGCTCGCAAACTTTTGATGGAAAAATTTGATACCTTTACCATTGCGACTGAATTAGTCAATTTTTATAACAGATCTGAATGAATCCCTTGCACATCATATTCTGGGCATCGCTTTTGTTGATCGTGCATTCCTATGTACTTTATCCCTGGTTGCTGCACCTGATTTCGCTGGGAAAACGGGAAAATGAGGATTATTATGACGAGGATGCGTATCCGCCGGTCACCATCCTGATGTCGGCCTACAATGAGGAAAAGGTAATTGCCGCGAAACTGGATTCAATCATGGCATCGGCGTATCCGCCGGAGAAAATTACCGTGATCACAGGATCTGATGCATCCACCGACCGTACCAACGAGATTCTGGTTGCCTATGCTGAAAAGGATCCGCGAGTAAAGCCGGTCATTTTCAATGAACGGCGGGGGAAGCCTGGTGTGATCAATCATCTGACCGGGAAGACCAGGGATGCGTATATCATCATGACCGATGCAAACGTGATGTTTCACAGGCAGACGATCCCACGGCTGATGCGGCATTTCAGGAATCCTGAGATCGGTATCGTGGGCGGGAATGTGATCAATGAAACCGTTGAGAAGAATGGTGTTTCGATCCAGGAGAAGGCGTTCATGTCGAGGGAGATCCTGATTAAATACAGGGAAGGGATCACCTGGGGGGCGACCATTGGTGTGGAGGGATCGGTTTACGCGATCAGGAAGGAGTTGTATACGGAGGTACCCCGGGGATTCGCAGTGGATGACTTTTTTATATCGATGAATGTTTTGAGGAAGCGGAAGCAGGTGATCCTGGATATCAACGCGGTCACGTATGAAGATGTACCCAACCTGATGTCGGAAGAATACAGACGGAAAGTGAGGATTGCCACCGGGAATTACAGGAACCTGCGCTATTTCGCCAGGGAACTGCTTACTCCCTGGAAAGGAGCATCCTTTGCCTATATTTCACACAAGGTGATCCGATGGCTCGGTCCGTTCATCTTTCTTCTTTTTATGCTGTCAAATATAATGCTCTGTTCCTCCCACCAGTTCTACGAATACACGCTCTGGGGCCTTTTCGGTGCACTCTGTCTGCCGATTATTGACTATTTTCTGAGCAAAATCGGAATACATATTGTATTTTTGCGGTTCGTAAGACATTTTGTCACCATGAATATCGCATTATTACATGGTTTTATTAACAATATAGGAGGGATCAGGAAAGATGTCTGGCAACCAACAAACAGATAAAGATATTAAGTTAAATTCGATAGAAGAGGCAATCGAAGATATCCGCAATGGAAAGATCATTATCGTCGTAGATGATGAAGACAGGGAGAACGAAGGGGATTTCATCGCTGCAGCCGAACTTGCCACACCGGAGACGATCAATTTCATGGCTGTGCATGGTCGCGGACTGATCTGTGCTGCGCTGACCGAAGAACGCTGCAAGGAACTGGACCTGCCCATGATGGTCAAATCCAACACCAGCAGTCACAATACCGCGTTCACGGTTTCCGTGGACCTGATAGGCAGTGGCACCACCACAGGAATCTCTGCATCGGACCGTGCCAAGACGGTACGTGCACTGGTGGATCCGTCCACGCGTCCCGACGACCTGGGCAGACCGGGCCATATTTTCCCCCTCAAATCCAAATTCCTGGGTGTACTTCGCAGGGCCGGGCATACAGAAGCTGCCGTGGACCTGTCGAAGCTGGCGAACCTGAAACCGGGTGGAGTGTTGGTGGAGATCATGAATGAAGACGGCTCCATGGCAAGACTGCCCGAGCTGGCCAGGATCGCGGAAAAATTCAAGCTGAAAATCGTCACCATCAAGGACCTGATCGCCTACAGGCTGAAGTCGGAAAGCATCATCGTGAAAGGCGTGGAAGTGAATCTTCCCACGGCCTATGGTGAATTCAAACTGACCCCCTTCATCCAGAAATCGAACGGGATGGAACATGTTGCACTGACCAAGGGCACCTGGACCAAGGAAGATGCCGTGCTGGTGCGCGTGCATTCGTCGTGCGTGACAGGGGATATATTTGCCAGTTATAAATGCGACTGTGGTGAGCAACTGCACAAGGCCATGGAAATGATCGACAAGGAAGGTACCGGGGCAGTGATCTACCTGAACCAGGAAGGTCGTGGCATCGGGCTTTACAACAAGATGCGTGCATACAAACTGCAGGAAGGCGGTATGGATACGGTGCAGGCCAACCTGGAACTGGGTTTCGGTGAGGATGACCGCGATTACGGCGTGGGTGCCGGGATCATGCATGAGCTGGGCATCGGAAAGGTCCGCCTGCTCTCGAACAACCCGATCAAGCGAAAAGGACTGGAAGGATACGGACTGGAAATCGTTGAAACACTGCCCCTGGAAGTACCTCCCAACAAGCACAACCAGTTCTACCTCGAGACAAAGCGAACCAAGATGGGCCATTTCCTGGACCTTGCTACCTATAACAAACCTGCAGAATGACAAACAGCGACATCCGGATCGTCTTTATGGGTACGCCGGAATTTGCTGTAGCACCCCTCAAGGCGATCAGGTCAGCCGGGATGAATATAGCGGGTGTGGTCACTGCACCTGACAAACCTGCCGGCAGGGGAAAAAAAATTACATCGCCCGCGGTAAAAGTGTATGCAGAAAATACGCTTGACTGCCCGGTACTGCAGCCTGAAAAACTTAAGGATACTGCTTTTATCGGGGAACTTGCCGGTCTGAAGGCCCACCTGTTCATCGTAGTGGCTTTCCGGATGCTCCCGGAAGCGGTATGGACCCTGCCTGAACATGGCACCATCAACCTGCATGCCTCCCTCCTTCCCCACTACCGCGGTGCGGCACCCATCAACTGGTGCATCATCAACGGTGAAGAATCGACCGGGCTGACCACCTTCCTGATCGACCGGGAGATCGACACCGGGAAAATCCTGCTGCAGGAAGAAATGACCATCGGGCCGGACCAGGATGCAGGTGAGTTGCATGACCGAATGATGGAAACCGGTGCAGCACTGCTGGTCAGGACCATCGAACAGGTGATGCAGGGTACCGTTGCTCCCGTTCCGCAGGAAGCATTCAACATTCCGGCTGACCAGCTGAAAAAAGCGCCCAAAATATTTAAACCGGATTGCAGGATCGACTGGAGCAGGGGAAGTGCAACGGTCCATAACCTCATACGTGGTCTTAGCCCGTTTCCGGGCGCATTTACATACCTGGTGGAGCCTGGCGGGGAACAGTCCATGCTGAAGGTCTTTGCCACCAAAAAGACCGGCGAACTGAACCAGTCACCGACCGCCCGACAGAACGAAGAACGTACCGCTGGACAGGGAAAAGAACGTGCCCCCGGACAGGGAAAAGAACGTGCCCCCGGACAGGGCGGAGAACACACCGCAGGCCAGGGCGGGGAGCAGACCAGTCAGGCCGCGGGCCAGAACGAAGAACTGAAAGCAGGTCAGGGCATGGAAGCGGCGCCGGGAACCCTGCGCTCCGACAATGCAACCACGCTGGAAGTGATGACAGGCGATGGCTGGCTCCGACTCGTCTCCCTCCAGGCCGCCGGAAAGAAACGAATGCCGGTGGCTGATTTTTTACGGGGATTCAGGGGGGATATCAATGAATGTGTGGTGCATTGAGCGAACATCACCTCCGGGCCGAAGGGCGTCGCAGACCTTTCAGATTGACTTTCACTCCCTGGGCAAATTCAAGGTAAAGGGTCAGCCCGTTGATGAACTGAAGCTGGTAGGATCTTGAATATTTTCCCCTGACGAAAAAATCGTAATTGTAGTCCTCAATATCACCCAGGGTCAGTTCCTCTACTTTCTTTTCATCAACATAGGCAAAGAATTTCCGCAACATGTAGATATAACTGTCGCAGGTTTTTTTCTTGTAACTACGCTGCTCCAGGAACCCGCGGTATGCCTCCATCTGGTGTTCCTGCTCATGCCTTGCAGACCTGAGCCACCCGGTGATCGCGTGCCACCATTCAAAGGTACCCTTTTTGGGCACCACGACATGCTGGTCTATACTCCTGCGCTTCCCCGACCTAAAAAAATCAATCCTGGTCTGCCTGCCGTCTGGAAACAGGTCAGGATAACGGGCACCGGGCGATGATGTAAGTGAACTGGACACGGCAACGAATTTTCAGTAAATGTACAATACCTCCGTTCCTTTGTAAAGTTTTGAGGTTCAATTTGATTAACAATTTATGAACATCCGGCTGGCTATCCTCAGCCATCAAATTCAAACTCCATCTCCGTGCTGTCCTCCGCGGGCACTTCCTCTTCCGGTCCAGGCAAACGGTTGCGGAACAGATTCTCATCAGGTTTTCTCCGGCGCAGCCAGATCCCGGTCCCGGGTTCCGGTTCTGCATCCTCTTTCAGGTAATTGATCCGGTAGAGCCGGCCGAGTTTCACACAGTATATCTGGGAGATCTCCCACATGGTTTGTCCCTCCTGAACAATATGTGTTTCGTTCCCACGCTCCGCCCTCCAGCGTTTGGGCTGCAGGTAGATCACCATGCCCGGCTCCAGCGGAGTATCGCGGCTGATGTCGTTGTTCCTGAAGAGTTCTCCCGGGTACAGGTCGAATTCTTCACGTAATCCATCCGGGGTATCACCCGGCTGGGCAATGATATAGTCGATCCGGTTGTTGACAAGTATCTCGCGTGACGCTCCCGGTGCCGGTCCCGGACTAACCGGGCTATCGGGCCTGCCCGGCCGCAGTCTGCCTGCAAGGACCATCTCGTCGTACTTGTAGAGTTCATTCTCCTCGATGATCCTGATCAGCAGTTCGGCATACTGCCTGTTGGTTGCATAGCCCGCCTTTTTGAGTCCGTTGGCCCACCCCTTGTAATCGTTCTTCTGCAGCAGGAACAATTCAGCATAACGCGGCTTGCTGGTCAGGAAGTCGGAATGATCTATGTAGGAGTCATTGACAGTCCGGTAGCGCCTGAAACATTCGTTTCTCTCGTCATCATCATGATGGATCTTCCTGCCGGTCCAGTCATGACATTTGATTCCGAAATGATTTTTCGCACTGCGCGCGAGCCTGCTGTTTCCATTGTCAGATTCCAGGCACCCCTGTGCAAGCTTGATACTTGCGGGAATCCCTGCACGAACCATCTCCTTCATGGCAATGTCTGCATAGGACTGTATGTATGCATCCCTGGACATCTGTCCCTGGGCATCCACCCCTGCACTCCATGTGATCAACACAACTATCAGCAATTGTTTCCCCAGCATGCGCTCTCGAATATTTTGCTAAAAATAACCGAATCATGCATCCGGATTCAGATTAGTTTTTAACACTGTATGTTCAAACGGAGGAAGTGCAGCGAATATTTCCCCCTGGGATTGATACGTTTTTCGAAAAGGACTGTAAATTATTTGAAAATCTTAACCCCGAAGTGCCCGATTAGTACTTCAAATAACTATTTTTGTGTGGGTTTGATTATTTATTCGAATGTACTACTCATTCATTCTATGGACATTCCACTAAGCAGGCAGGTTGCAGATGTGATCGGTAACATGGCGCCCATCTCCCTCAAAGAGATGGAGCACGTCAGACTTATGCGCCGCAGGGATACCAAATATGTGATCCCTTCCACAGTGGTGCCCGGGCTGCTGGAAGAAATACATGAGAAATACCGTGTGCTTGAAGTGGAGGAAAAGCGGATCCATGACTACCACACACTCTATTATGACACGCCGCAGCTGGCCATGTACCATGAGCATCACAACAGGAGGATGAACCGGTATAAGGTCAGGGTACGCAAATACGTGGATACGGGCCTCACCTTCTTTGAGATCAAATACAAAAACAACAGGGGGGAAACCATCAAACGGCGCATCCGGCCGGAGAATTCCAATGATATTTCGGAGGACCGGACCGGGAAATTCCTGGCAGACAATTCACCCTATTCTATCGGCGAAATCACCCCGGCGCTACAGAATTATTTCAAACGGATCACGCTGGTGCACAAGGTCACCCCGGAACGCATCACCATCGATATCGAACTGAATTATTCGAATGTCCGCGGAACAATGGAAATCCAGCTTCCGGGGTTTTCTGTCATCGAAATCAAACGCGACAGGGATGCCAACCATTCCGACATGATCACCCTCCTGCGGCATGCGCATTACCAGGCCATTGGCTTCAGCAAATACTGCATCGGAACGGCGCTCATGAAACCAGGGGTAAAAAAGAATCTGTTAAAACCCAGGTTACGACAACTGGGGAAAATTGAAGAATCATTTAATCATCATCTCAACTACTAAACTGTAACAACTACATTCATGGAAATATTTGGAATTGAACTTATTGACGTAGAAGATTTTATCGAACTTCTGATGAGGTTCAGCCTGAACACGATCGTCATCATTGTCATCGTAAGATACCTCTATTACAAGATCACCAACCGGAAAGACTACCTGTTCACCTATTTCCTGATCTCCACCATCGTGTTTCTCCTCTGCTTCATGCTGGAAAACGTGACCCTGGAACTTGGATTTGCCCTCGGACTTTTCGCTATCTTCGGAATTATCAGGTACCGCACGCGACAGATCGAAATCAAGGAGATGACCTACCTGTTCCTGGTGATCGGGGTGTCGGTCATCAACGCACTTGCCAACAGGAAAATAAGCTACAGTGAACTCCTGTTCACCAACATGGCAGTGATTGTTCTGACCTACCTCCTTGAAAAAGTGTTCTTCCTCAAACATGAAACACGCAAGACCATCGATTATGAAAAAATTGAACTGGTCAAGCCGGAGAATTACGAACTGATGCTCCAGGACCTGGAAGAACGCACCGGACTGGTGATCAATCGCGCCGAAGTGGGAAGGATTGATTTTCTGAGAGACGCAGCAAGGGTACGCATCTATTACTACGAATCGGATAACAGGCTGGGATACGAGGAAGAAGACTACAACGGGGGTGACGACGACGATTAGTCCGGGTTTTGACCACATCATTAAACAACACGCCTTTTCGCGTGTTAATGATGTAAATCAACCCCTTTCAAAGCATGAATCCTTCTGACAACAGTTTTCTGAATGTGTTCAACAAGGAAGTCGGACTTAAATTCCAGTTGTACAACAGCCTCTTCACGGCCCTGCCATTTCACAAGGTTGAAAAAACCGGTGTACTGGTCTCCATCTTCCTGCTCCATTGCGAGGAAGGGTATGCGGCCGGGAAAGGACCTGTGGAAATCATCCGGTCGTTCCTGGAGCAGTATACCAGCTACAGCACCGAGCAGGAGGAGCTCGATCTCCTCTTCCGGTTTGTCCAGTATTCAGAGCGGCAGGTAGTGCTGTTCGATGCCCTGGAAGATGCGGCATTCCCGAAGGTAAACGACCTGGGCGGATCGGGTACAATGAACCACCTCTATTCCGAAGTTGTCCAGAAGCAGATGCAGGAGAAAATCAGGAAGAAATTTGAGGATTTTTCGGTCCGCCTGGTGCTCACTGCGCATCCCACGCAATTCTATCCCAGCGAGGTGCTGGTGATCATCAGCGACCTGGCAAAAGCGATTATTGAAGACAACACGGCCCTTGTGAACAGTTACCTGCAGCAGCTGGGAAAAACACCTTTCTTCAAAAGCAGCAAACCCACGCCGTACGATGAAGCAGTGAATCTGATCTGGTACCTTGAAAACGTATTCTACCATGCCGCGGGGAATATCCTCTCGTATGTCAGCAACAGGTTCCCCGGAAGTATCCTTCCCGGCAACCGGCTGATCAAGCTCGGGTTCTGGCCGGGGGGTGACCGCGACGGGAACCCGTTCGTGCGTTCGGAAACGGCCCTCAAGGTTGCCCGTGCCCTGAGAACATCCATCATCAGATCCTATTACGAGGAGGTAAAACAACTGAAAAAGAGGCTCACCTTCAAAGGCGTATTGCACATCGTGAAGGCCCTGGAAGAGAAGCTGTACCGCAACATGTACCTGCCTGCCGGCAAGTTCGACCTTACCGCTGACAAGGTACTGGAACTTCTGCTGGAGATTCGCAACATGCTGGAAACCGAGCACAACAGCCTGTTCATCGAATACATCGACAACCTGGTAATGAAAGTGCAACTGTTCGGAATGCATTTTGCCTCGCTCGATATCCGGCAGGACAGCAATGTCCACCATGCGTTGCTGGAGAGGATCGCAGGCAGTGCCGGCGCCTTGCCGGAACATTACAACAAGATGGGGACAGAGGAGAAAATCGGTCATCTCGTGGGGGCAGCCTCACTGGACGACCTTTCCATGCTGGAAGATGAAGTACATCGCGATGTGATCGAAACTATGCGTGCGATTAAAAACATACAGGATTCCAATGGTGAATACGGCTGTCACAGGTACATCATTAGCCATACCCGCACCGCGCTGGACATTTTTGAAGTATACGGTCTCTTCCGCCTGTCGGGATGGCAGGACAAGGAGCTCACCATTGACATTGTACCCCTGTTTGAATCCATTGAGGATCTTAAAAATGCCCCTTCAGTGATGCGGAAGCTGTATGAAACGGAGTCATACCGGGAGCACCTGCGGAGCAGGAAGGACATCCAGACCATCATGCTCGGGTTTTCAGACGGGACCAAGGATGGCGGTTTCCTGATGGCCAACTGGAGCATCTACAAGGCCAAGGAGGCCCTGACCACCGTCGCCAAGGAGTACGGGGTGCAGGTGGTATTCTTCGATGGCCGCGGCGGACCGCCGGCAAGGGGCGGTGGACGCACCCACCAGTTTTATTCCTCCATGGGATCGAACATTGCCAACAAGGAGATCCAGCTGACCATCCAGGGGCAGACCATCAGTGCCAATTTCGGAACCGTGGAGACGGCACGTTACAATATGGAGCAGCTGATGCACGCGGGAGTGTGGAGCGACCTGTTCTCCGGGGGCAAACCCACCCTGACAAAAGATGAGGATGCCCTTATTGAAGCACTGGCCAGGGAGAGCTATGATGCCTACAGCCAACTCAAGAATACTTCCAATTTCCTTGAATACCTCAACTTCGCCAGTCCGCTCCGTTACTATTCGGAAGCCAATATTGGCAGCCGCCCCTCCAAACGGAAATCCGGGAAGCTGAACCTCGATGACCTTCGTGCCGTACCTTATGTCGGCTCATGGAGCCAGCTCAAGCAGAACCTGCCGGGCTATTACGGGGTGGGCACCGCGCTGAAAAAACTGGAGAAGGCCGGACGCTGGAATGAGATCACCGTGCTGTACAGGAATTCATCCTTCTTCAGGACCATCCTGGAAAATTGTGAAATGGCACTCACAAAGTGCTTTTTCCCATTAACAGAATACCTTTCCTCGCACCCGGAATACGGTGGCCTGTGGAACATGATCCACACTGAGTTCCGGCTTACACGCGGATACCTGCTTAAACTGGCAGGTACCAGTGAACTGATGGAGCTGAAACCGGTCAATAAAATGTCTATCCAGATGCGGCAGCGGATCGAGCTTCCGTTGCTTACCATCCAGCAATATGCACTCGACAGGATCCGCGAAATCGAAGGCGTGAAAGCTGATGCAACTGCGCAGGATGCAGCAAAAAAGGATGGACCGGAAAAGGATGGACCGGAAAAGGACGCTGCATCAAAGGATGTGCCGAAAATGAAAGGTGACCGGAAGAATGTATACGAGAAACTGGCCATGCGCTGCTCGTTCGGAATCATTAATGCAGAACGCAATTCGGCATAATGACCAATAATTTTGTAACTTTGGTTTCCGGCCAGGTTGCTGATTTACACCCCGCCGGTAATAAAGGACCGAAAGATGAAAGCTGAAGAACTAAGGATTACCATATACTCTTATGAAGATACCACGGAATTGCCGGGTATTGGTGCAGAACTGATCCGCCTGGCAAAGGAAGCTACGGAAAAAGCCTGGGCTCCTTACTCCCAGTTCCGGGTGGGCGCAGCGCTTGAGCTTGAGAACGGTGAGATCATCACCGGGAACAACCAGGAGAACATCGCCTTTCCTTCAGGCCTCTGCGCCGAACGCGTGGCACTGTTCTACGCCGGATCGCAATACCCCGGCGTGGCCATCAAGAGGATCGCGCTGGCAGCATATGCCGACGGCAGGTTTGTCGCAAAACCGGTGTATCCCTGTGGCGATTGCCGCCAGGTATTGCTCGAACATGAAAACAGGGTGAAACAACCCGTGGAGGTGATTATGTATGGCGAAAATGAAATCAAACTGGTAAAAAGCGTCAGTGACCTGCTGCCCCTGCCCTTCGACTATAACCTCACACCCTGAACATTCTGCATTCCGACTATAACCGCACGCCCTGATCTTCCCCGAAAAGATGAAAAATATCCCTGGCCGGAAATGGGGCAACAACCTCCAGCTGTGTGTTCTTCACCGGGTGCAGGAACGCTATGCGCCGGGCATGCAGACTGATTCCCCCATCGCGGTTCGGCCGCTTTGCACCATATTTTACATCTCCTTTGATCGGGCACCCGATGGCCGCCAGCTGTGCCCTGATCTGGTGGTGCCGGCCCGTCTCCAGCCTGATTTCCAGCAAGTGGTACCGGTCGGATGAGGCAAGATGCCTATAATGCAACACAGCATGTTTTGCATCCCTGGCTGGGGTTGAATGACAATAGGATTTATTCTGTTTGGTGTTGCGTGTCAGGTAATGCTCCAGCGTGGCAATCATTGGATCGGGAATCGTGCCGACCACCGCCAGGTAGTTTTTTTCCACCTCTTTTTCCCTGAACAGGCTGGTCATCCTGCGCAGTGCCTTGCCTGTTTTTGTGTACACCACCACGCCGCTTACCGGTCGGTCGAGCCGGTGCGGTATCCCCACGAAGACATTCCCGGGCTTGGCATCCCGTTCTTTCAGGAACCCTTTCAGCTTCTGGTCGAGCGACACATCACCTGTCTGGTCCCCCTGGACAATGTCCGACACACTTTTATTGAGAACAACCAGGTGGTTGTCCTCGTACAGCACTTCGATACCATACTTTTTCTGAAGGGACATGCAGCTTTGGCTTAAGAACTAGTACTGCTCGCGTTCGTTGGGGAAATCGCCGGAACGCACATCTTCTATATAGGTCTTTACCGCTCCGTTGATCTCTGCATTCAGGTTGTGGTAGCGTCTCAGGAACCGCGGCGAAAATTCCTGCGTGATCCCCAGCATATCGTGGACCACCAGCACCTGTCCGTCGGTATGCATCCCTGCACCGATCCCGATGGTGGGAATGCGCAGCATCCCGGACACCTCTTTGCCCAGCCTGGCAGGCACTTTTTCCAGGACGATGGCAAAACAACCGGCCTTTTCCAGCTTCTGTGCATCCTTGATCAGCTTTTCCGCCTCTTCCTTTTCAGTGGCCCGCACCACGTAGGTCCCGAATTTGTGGATCGACTGCGGGGTCAGTCCCAGGTGGCCCATCACCGGGATTCCGGCAGAAAGGATACGCTCCACTGAATCCAGGATCTCCACGCCACCTTCCAGCTTCACCGCACTTGCACCGGTCTCCTTCATAATGCGCACCGCCGAGGCCAGTGCCTTTTTTGAATTTCCCTGGTATGTGCCAAACGGCAAATCCACTACGATCAATGCGCGTTTGGTGGCACGCACCACAGAAGCGGCATGGTAGATCATATTGTCGAGGGTAATGGGCAGTGTGGTCTCAAATCCTGCCATTACATTGGAGGCCGAGTCACCCACCAGGATGATATCCACACCAGCCTGGTCCAGGATCCTGGCCATGGAAAAATCATAACCGGTCAGCATGGCAATCTTCTCCCCCTTTAATTTCATCTCATGCAGCACATGAGTGGTCACTTTTCGAACGGTACTGTGAACTGACATCATCCTGTGTTTTTTTGCAAAGTACCGAATAAAATCCGGATTACGGAGCGAAAAAAGGAAGAATTACTGCGTCAAAATGTCAGATATTCAGATTGAATATCCCGAACTCTGACACATAACAGTTGGTCTGAGTGTCAATTTTACATAATTCAGCCGGAGAACAAAAGTGGCATAATCATTGACTAATAGTTGTCAGAACAATTGAAAACACACAAACATTCGTAATATGAGTAAAATAATTGGAATAGACTTAGGAACAACGAACTCTTGCGTTTCTGTTATGGAAGGAAACGAACCGGTCGTGATCCCCAACAGCGAAGGAAAACGGACGACTCCTTCCGTAGTTGCTTTTGTTGAGAACGGCGAGAGAAAAGTGGGAGATCCTGCAAAAAGACAGGCGATCACCAATCCGAGTAAAACAGTAGCCTCTATCAAACGATTCATGGGTGAGACCTATGACAGGGTAACAAAAGAGATCGAAAGGGTTCCTTTTAAGGTTATCAAGGGCGAGAACAATACTCCGCGGGTCCAGATCGACAACAGGAAATATTCACCACAGGAAATTTCAGCCATGGTACTGCAGAAGATGAAAAAAACTGCAGAAGATTACCTTGGTACTGAAGTCAAGGAAGCAGTGATCACTGTTCCTGCCTATTTCAGTGACTCGCAGCGCCAGGCCACCAAGGAGGCCGGTGAGATCGCGGGACTGACTGTCAAGAGGATCATCAACGAACCTACTGCCGCATCACTGGCATACGGTCTTGACAAAAAATCGTCGGACCTGAAGATCGCCGTATTCGACCTGGGAGGAGGTACATTCGATATCTCGATCCTGGAACTTGGCGACGGCGTCTTCGAGGTAAAATCCACCAACGGTGATACGCACCTCGGTGGTGACGACTTCGACCAGGTGATCATCGACTGGCTGGCACAGGAGTTCAAGAAAGACGAAGGCGTGGACCTTAAAAAAGATCCCATGGCATTGCAGCGTCTGAAGGAAGCTGCCGAGAAAGCCAAGATCGAACTTTCAAGTTCAACGCAGACAGAGATCAACCTGCCGTATATCATGCCGGTTGACGGAATCCCAAAGCACCTTGTGAAGACACTGACGCGGGCGAAATTTGAGAGCCTTGCCGACAAGCTGATCCAGGCAACCATCGAACCCTGTAAAAAGGCAATGAAAGACGCAGGATTGAACTCCTCCGATATCAACGAGGTCATCCTCGTGGGTGGATCCACCCGTATCCCCGCGATACAGAAAGTGGTGGAAGATTTCTTCAAAAGGGCTCCCTCGAAAGGGGTGAATCCCGATGAGGTTGTGGCCATAGGTGCTGCCATCCAGGGTGGTGTGCTCACAGGAGAGGTCAAAGACGTATTGCTGCTCGACGTAACACCGCTTTCACTCGGTATCGAGACCATGGGTGGTGTGTCAACGAAGCTGATCGAATCGAATACCACGATCCCGACCAAGAAGACACAAACTTTTACAACGGCGGCCGATAACCAGCCTTCAGTTGAGATTCATGTGCTCCAGGGAGAACGCTCCATGGCCAAGGACAACAAAACCATCGGGCGGTTCCACCTCGACGGAATTCCACCATCACCACGTGGTGTCCCGCAGATCGAGGTTACCTTCGACATCGATGCCAACGGTATCCTGAATGTATCGGCACGTGACAAGGGAACCGGGAAAGAGCAGAGCATCCGCATTGAGGCATCTTCCGGACTTACAGAAGATGAAATCGAAAAGATGAAGCAGGAAGCCAAAGCCAACGAGGAGACCGACAAGCAGGTGAAGGAGCGTATTGAGAAACTCAACAACGCCGACAGCCTGATCTTCCAGTCGGAAAAACAGCTGAAAGATTATGGTGACAAGCTTCCGGGTGAGAAGAAGGAAACCATCGAAGCAGCACTCGGCAAACTGAGAGATGCACACAAGTCGGAAGACATTGCAGCCATTGATGCCGCTACAGAAGATCTCAACAATGCCTGGCAAGCCGCTTCGCAGGATATGTACAACGCCAGCCAGGAGCAGGGCGCTGAACAAACAGCAGATGCACCCACGGGTGGCAGCGAGAATAAGAAAGGCGGAGATGATGACGGCGAAGTAACAGACGTTGATTTTGAAGAAGTCAAATAGAGTACGATTAATAAGAATTATCAACAATTAATAAAACGCAGTAAGTCTCTGATTTGCTGCGTTTTTTGTTTTTAATGAATTATTTTATCGAATAGTTTTTTATAGATTTTTGCCATATATTTGTACCATATTTGTACCGGAACTTAATTCACGATGAAGTGGAACTTATGAGCACTTATGACTACTTATGAGTACTTAAATGTAGGTAAAGATGGTGATGAGCAAAATTCAAAAGAACTGTGAGGTTTGTAAAGAACTTTTTATTCCGAAGACAGTAAACTCTGTCTACTGCTCCAAAAATTGCAGTGATGCTGCATATCGACAGAGAAAAGCGCAGAAGAAAAAAGAGGAACAACGAAAGGCATTGGCTGATCGAATTCCTGACGACCGTCTATACCTTTCTGTACCAGAGGCAATAATCCTTTTTGGTGTGGCAAAGAGCACACTGTACCGACTTGTACGTCAAGGTCGAATTCCTGCAATCAATCTTGGAACTCGTCTTGTACGAATCGAACGTAAAGCAGTAGAGCGAATGTTCCCGATTCAGGAAGAAACACCTGCAACCGGCAAAAAATCGACTGTAAAATTATATAGGCTTGAACCTGAAGATTGCTATACGATTGGCGAAATTGCACAAAAATTTGGCATATCTGATAGTTCAGTCTACAAACATATTCGTAAATTCTCCATTCCTATACGACAAATTGGGAAATACGTATATGCACCTAAAACGGAAATCGACAATATCTATGATCCAAAGTAAACCAATGCCCCATGAAACAGTTATCAAAAACCAAAGTAACCGTTAGGCTTCGCAAAGCTGAAAATAGAAATGAGTGGTATATTTATTTAGAGAGCTATCCTGTATTTGTCCCTGGGAAAAAAGATCCCAAGCGAATCCGGGAATACTTGAACCGAAGCGTATATACTGTCGAATGGAATAAAAAAGGGAATGTCCGTATTAACGCCAAGGGAATAAAGAGCTACAAACCTAAGCGGGATGATAATGGTATCATTATTTGCAAGAGCGAAGTCGATCGTGAGAGTATGCTATATGCTGATGGTGTTCGTAAACTCCGACAACGGGAATATGACCATGCAGATTTATACAGTGATAGCGAAAGTGCTCAAGCTAAGCAAAAGAAACGACTACAAGAGAACTTTATCGATTATTTTGAGAAAGTAACATACAAACGTCACTCAAATAGTTCAAAATCAATACTTATGTAATCGGAAAATAACAATGTACATTTTTCGGCAATTAGGTATAGAAAATGCCCACAATGAACGACCAAAAATCAAAGATGTTGGTGTATACAAATAAATGAAGCCTATCTTTATGTTTACCTGATAGTTATAGCGTTTTAGACCTTATCCCGTGATAAACTCACGCTAGCAGAGCGATATCTTCAGAAGCATGAAAAAATGTTCTAACTGTGTTGTAATTTGAAAACGGAAGTTGGTTCGTATCCTGAAAAATATCGTATCGATCTGTTAACGGATTATATAAAGCCATGCCCCTTCCATGATCCAGTGCACACCATAAATTACCCGTTTCATCAAACAAAAGATTATTGATAACCAGTTCTTCTGTCAGGTTGCTCCCTAGTCTCTCTAGTCCTTTATTATCCTCCCTGAAACGAAACAGTCCCCTATTGGTTCCAAGATATATAAATCCATTATGCTCGGCTATCTTGCGCACGGTGCATCTTAATTCAGGGAATGGCTTGACCATTTTACCAGCCCGGCTATCGTAATAATCAAGGCCGACCGCCGTTCCAATATATATTAACCCACTTGATGCACAAAAAATTGAAGTATATTCAATATTATTTACCTATATTTGGATTGCAATGTATTGATTATCAATCGATACTATATCGAGACCTATCCGGTTAAGCGCTTTGAAAAATATTGATAATCAGCATGGAAGAACGTTAGGTTTGATACAATTGTTCCCTGAGATACGAGCTTCGAAGACAAATCAAAGACCCGATCCAGAAGCAATACATGCTTGTATCGCAGATTTAAGAGAGTATTATTCTACGATAGCCTACTGCAACAACAAAACGACTAAAAGCATATCCTCGACTGATACATTGATTTCTAAAATTATTCTAGGTGCAACTGGTTCGCTGCCAGCTTTTGATCGCTATTTTCTCGCAGGGGCCCAGCGTATTTTAAAAACCAAATCTTGACCCCACTATGAAAAGTGGTATTTTTTAAATTGAATGTTGTATTGAAAAAAATAAACGAATACAAAAAAGGCAAGCTGCCGTGCCAGTTTGCGATAGGATGGTTCCTGTAAAGCGGGACCGTTCCACAAATTGAACAATAAAGCAGTATTTCTCGATTTTTGAGCCGTTCTTTGACATGTTTGTTCTAAAAAATGTATAATCCTGACCAGGTTTACCCACAAACAGCGGCAAATTGCCCATGCCTGGTTTTTGATCAGCCCACGGTATTTTGATTTGCTGTTTCGTAGCGGGTAACCTAAATGAAAGATGGTTGATTCCACGTTGTTGCGTTTTTGTAATTCTTCTACGGGGCGTTGCTTCATGGCCCGTCTCATATTGGAAGTCCGGATTGCCTGTTGGTTAAAATAGACTTTGTCTTTTCCCGTTCGAATAAACCATTTGTCTTCTTTGCTGTTTTTCAGCTTTTTAGCGAAGGTTGCCAATAAGCATTCCCCGGTTTGTGTGTCGGTAACCAACAGGCCTTCGGGGGCCTTCTCCAGATCGTATCTTGAAACAGCCCCCTGTATGCCGGTAAAAACCATGTCGATATTTTGACAGAAACCATCATTGTCCGGGCTTTGGTAGGCTCCATCGGCATATACTTTTTCTACCGGGACACCGGTTATTGCCTGTGTGGCGCTGATCGCCGACTGGACGAAAACCGTATCCGGCACATTCGCCTTGTCAACTATTACATTGGTAACCAGGTTTAGTGGCCCGTCAGATATTGTTTCAGAAACATTCACGCTGTAGCCTTTTACCTTCTGGCCCGCTTTCTGACGATAAGCGCTGTCCGGATCGTGAGGGGACTGGGCACTGCCTGAAACAATTTCTTCTTTTGGGCGCAGCAGTACTTCCTGCTTTTCTTCTTCTACCTTGTATTGTTCCTCAAACACCCGTAGAAGTAACCGATAAGGTTCACTGTCCTGACCGGAAAAAATACGAAGGGTTTTGTAAACTAAAATACCGATGGATTGCATCCGTGTCTGGATGTCTTCTTTGGTACCGCGGTAGATGGTTTTATGGGGTTATTCTTTCAGTAAACTTTTCAATTGTTGCTTATCGTCTTCTGAAAATAACAAAAGATCACGGTCATTCAGTGTCTTACAAAACAGTACAAATGTTTGGTGGATGATTTCGTACCGAGAAAAGTAAGCAATATTGCTTCCGATGAGTTTGCTGTCCATACGGATGTCCTTCCCGTTAACTTCAAAATCCTTTATTTGCCCTTGGGTAACCACATCAAAGGTCTTTTGCAGTAAATCTTCATGGTGGTCCCGGTTATATTGATGGATCCGCTTACGGAACAAATAGTAGGTCGAATCCGTTGGTATCTCATCGTTCAGGTTAAATAAACCCAATGCACTTCGGACCAACAGGTTGAACCGGCAATGCTCGAATAGTTGCAAATCGCTCCAGTCAAAAGCATCTTTCAAAACCATCATGCCTACCAGTACTGAAACCGGGGAATTGGGGGCACCCATCGTTTCGTTATAGAGAACCTTAAAAATGGATTCGTCAATCCGGGAAACGATCTGTTTTCGGAATTGATTGTGCCAACCATCTTCATTGGTGTACTGATTGAGAGATTTGCCCTCCAAAATGGACGGGACTGCACAAAAAAGGTCTCCCTGGGTATGTTTGGCCGATTTCTTAAACATGGCTCAATTCAATATTGGTTACGGTTTGAAGATAACAAAAATATTTGGGTACTACAAATATAATATACTGAAAGTCAATCCCATAGAGTGCTTTTTTTAGAACAAAATTGTCGACAAAATAATTAATAATTGCCCCCTGACTTTTCGGAGTGGGCTCAACCTTTAAATACCATAAATTGGCAAGGGAACTCTTTGTTGAAAACACCTCAAGTATAAATTATTTTAAAATTTATAAGCAAACAAGCCCCAAAGAGGGTTGGCCAGACAAGAGAAATAAGCTAATTGCTGAATTGAAAAACAAAAAACGAGGGTACTACAGCGCAGTATCCTTAGAAGATTTAGCTCAGATTTATATTGAAGAAAAAATGATTGATGAACTGTTTGAAATCGTTCGTTCTTCAAATAGTATTCATACCATTATGACATATACCAATCACCTTAAATCGAAATATCCTGCTGAACTACTGGAATATTACAAAGCAGCCATTGAAATTCAGGCAGAGCAAACTGGTCGTAACGTATACGTATCCTTAACAAATTACTTGAAACAAATGGCTAAACTAAAAGGTGGATTACCTGCTGCAAAGGCATTAAAAGAATCCTTCCTGGATAAATATAAAAACCGTCCCGCTATGAAAGAAGAGTTTAGAAAATTGAGTTGGGATTAATACTATTACTATTAGATGAGAAAGTATGAATGGAAGTATAAAAAATCGAGCAATATCACAATCTGCACTTTTGCAGTTCATTTTCTATCAAAAACTGCACTCAATTAGTGCATATTGATTACTTTTGTAGTAAATAAAACTACTATGGACAAATTGCTTGAACAGTTCCAGAAGCTTCTAAGAGAGCCAGATACCCGTTTCTTCCGCTACATCTATGCTGAAATAAACTGGAGAAGTCGTATGATTGGACTTACTGGTCCACGGGGAGTTGGAAAAACAACGCTGGTTTTGCAGCATATTAAAAAGAACCTGAATCCTGCTGAGACGCTTTATGTAACTGCCGAGGATTTCTATTTTGCCGACAACAGACTGACTGATTTAGCTGGTAATTTCGTAAAACAAGGCGGGAAATACCTGTTTATAGATGAAATTCATAAATACAAAGACTGGGCTAAGGAACTAAAACTGATCTATGATTATCATCCCGAACTTAATGTCGTATTTACCGGTTCTTCGGTATTGGATATCAAAAAAGGAGTCTCGGATTTAAGCCGCAGAGCGGTAATGTACCACATACAAGGTTTATCTTTTAGAGAGTATTTGCAATTGTTTCATCAAATAGATGTCCCAGCGTATTCTTTAGAAGAAATTCTGAGCCATAAAGCTGTACTTCCGGAAGTAAAACATCCACTACCGTTTTTTGAAGATTATCTAAAAAGAGGGTACTATCCTTTTGCATTAGAGGAAGACTTTGATATGAGGCTACAACAAGTTGTTAATCAGACTTTGGAGACCGATATCCCGTTGTATGCTGGCATGAATGTGTCCACTGGTCGAAAGTTGAAGCAATTACTGGCCATTATTGCTAAAAGTGTGCCGTTTAAGCCCAATATGTCAAGTATCGCAACTGCACTTTCCGCCAGCCGGAATAACATCACTGATTATTGCCTGTTTGTTGAAGAAGCCGGAATGATCGCACAACTGAGGGATTCTACCGGCGGAATAAGGGGGCTGGGTAAGGTGGATAAAATTTATCTCGACAATACGAATTTGATTTACAGCTTAGCAAACGATAATTCAAATAGAGGAAATATAAGGGAGACGTTTTTTCTGAATCAGCTTAGAGTTAAGTATGACGTAATCAAATCCCCAGTCGCTGATTTTGTCATTGACGATTACACATTTGAAGTAGGTGGAAAAAATAAAGGATTAAAGCAAATCCAGGGTATTGATAAAGCTTATGTCGTAAAAGACGACATTGAACTGGGATATCTGAACACGATTCCGCTTTGGCAGTTTGGTTTAACGTACTGACATTTGTAACTTATTTGTACCATAAGCCTGTAATTAGTTCATTTTCAATTTTATTATTTTTGAAGAGGTAAAATAAAGCCTGTTCTAAAATTAACCACCCGATATAATCACCAGGAGCCGGCTCATACAAGGGCCGGCTTCTTTATTTGGTATACCGGTAAACCCAATTTCATTTACCGGAGGATCATCCTATCTGGTATCAGCCCATGGATGATCCGGGTGTAATGTGTAAATTTGACGTATACTTGGAGGAAAATTTTTCCGTTTCATACTATTAGTAAAAGGAACAGTTATGCGAATCCCATATTTTATTCTACTGGCATGTTTGCTTGCCCCGGCCTGGGTTACCGGGCAAAATGCCCTCAACAACGACAGTCAGCGCACCGGGCCATGGAAGGGATATTATTCCGACAGTACCCTGCGGTACGAGGCCGTATTCAGCAATGGAAAACCCGTTGGCCTGATGAAACGATACGATGAGAAAGGAGCCCTCACTGCCACCATGGATTATTATCCAGGTACCGACAGATGCCATGTTACAACCTATTACAGGGACGGATCTGTGAAAACTGAGGGTATCTATGATAATAAACAGAAGGACTCCACATGGCATTACCTGGGGTCCAACGGCACGCTAAGGATGACGGAAAACTATGCGCAGGGAACCCTTTCGGGCGTGAACGAAACATTTTATCCATCAGGGAACCTTTCCATGAGACTGTATTACAAAAATGGTAACAGGCATGGTCCCTGGGTCAAGTTCTTCGAGAATGGCGACACCATGCTGGTAGCAAACTACCGGGACGACAAGCTTCATGGCGATTACAAAACATTCTATCCAGCGTCAGAACCGCAAATATCTGGCACCTACCACTCGGATGAAAAGGATGGTGACTGGAATTACTATTCAGAAGAAGGTGAGCTGGTTACAGTGATCAGGTACGACAAAGGAGAGGTACTCAATCCTGAAGAACTCGAAAGGATTTACGAAACCTTCATCAAACAACTGGAAGATACCGAGGGCACGATTCCCGACCCGGCCTTGGGTCCGGAGTAAGTGCTGGGTATTCAGAGAGGAAAAATTATTATCTTTAAAGTATGATAAGAAAACCGGTCACCATTTTGTGTCTCCTGCTGCTACTTCCGGCACTGCAGGCACAGCGCATCGCCCCCGATACCTACTGGTTCTTCTTTGCGGACAAAACCGGCAACGGGTACACCGTCGACCAGCCGGAAGCCTTCCTGTCACAACGCTCCATCGACCGCCGCGCCTGGCAGTCACTTCCCGTGGATGCTTCCGACCTGCCGGTAACGTCGCGGTATGTCGACAGCCTTGCTTCCCTCGGTCTGAACGTGCTGCATGTATCGAAGTGGCTGAACGGCGCACTGGTGGAAAGCAGCAACCAGCAAGTTATTGACACGCTCTACAGGCTGTCGTTTGTCGATACAGTCCGGTGGGACCATGCAAAGGAACCACGGTATTATCCGCCGCCGCCTTCCGGAAAGCGGTTCGGGAATCCCTACAATGTGCCCCCAACCTACCGGTACGGTTTTTCCTCGGAACAAATTCTCCAGCTGAAACTGGATTACCTGCATGAACAGGGATATACCGGGGACGGGGTCACCATTGCCGTGCTGGATGCAGGATTTTACCGCATGCCGGAACTGCCGGCTTTCACGTCTGCATACTCTACGGACCAGGTGATCGCGGGAAAAAGCTTTGTGAAAGAGATCGGGCAGGTCTATGCTGCACACTCCCATGGCATGAGTGTCAGCTCCATCCTCATTGCCAACTGGCCTGACAACCTGGTGGGTGGTGCACCGGATGCCCGCCTGGCTCTGGCACTGACCGAAAATCCCTACTCCGAGACCCGGGTGGAAGAGTATTCCTGGATCGCAGGGGCTGAGTGGGCCGACAGCCTGGGGGCCGACATTCTCAACACCTCGCTGGGTTATACGGAATTTGATGATTCGACAACGAACTTCACCTACGCCGACATGGATGGAATTACGGCACATATTTCGGTTGCCAATGGCATGACTGCAGCAAAGGGAATGATTAGTGTCACCAGTGCCGGAAATTCGGGCAATGATCCCTGGCGCCATATCGGTGCACCTGCCGACGCCACCAATATTCTCTCCGTAGGGGCAGTTGACCAGGCGGGGTTGCTGGCCTCCTTCAGTTCCAGGGGGCCTACGTATGACCACAGGATCAAGCCGGAGGTTTCCGCCATGGGGGCACTTACCGCTGTTCAGGCCACAGACAGCACTGCCCGGCTGGGTTACGGCACCTCCTATTCCTCTCCCATGATCGCCGGGGCGACAGCTGTACTCTGGCAGGCCTACCCTGCCCTCACCGCTACAGAACTGATGCGCAGGATTATCGAAGCCGGGGACCGTTACAATGCACCAGACACGGAATATGGCTACGGCATCCCCAACTTCAGGACAGCCTTCTGGGCCATTACCTCCACGGGGGTGCCCTCTTTAACAGGACAACTGAAAGCCTATCCCAACCCTTTCACAACCTATATCTACCTTGAAGCCCCCGGCAACCTGGGCGGAACTTACAGGATGCAGCTCTTCGACATCCACGGCAGGATGGTCTATGCCACAGAGATTTCAGCACCGGGAAGAACCGACCTCCCGGAAAATATCAGCCCAGGCATGTATATCCTGCAACTCGACAATGGTGCCGAATATTTCAGAACCCGGATCATCAGGCAATAATGGCAGTTGAAAGCATCACACTCAGTACCCTCAACCGGCAGATCAGGGATGTCACACAACAAGCATTCCCTGCCCCGGTATGGGTGGCTGCCGAAATACTGGAAATGCATCTCAACAGGTCGGGACACTGCTACATGGAGCTGATCGAAAAATCGGAAACCGACAATAAGATCATCGCAAAGAGCCGGGCCACCATCTGGTCGTTCAAATTCAGGATGCTCAGGCCCTATTTTGAATCCACCACTGGATCGCAGCTGCAGGCAGGGATCAAGGTACTGATCAGGGCCGAGGTCTCCTTCCACGAATTGTATGGTCTTAGCCTGAATATTACAGACATCGATCCGACATACACCATGGGCGACCTGGCCAGGAAAAAACAGGAAGTACTCCGTAAACTTGATGCTGCCGGGGTCATGAACATGAACCGCGACCTTCCGCTGACCGAAGTACCTCAGCATATCGCGGTGATCTCTTCGGAAACGGCCGCCGGGTTCGGCGATTTCATGGACTCCCTGGTGAACAACAACTATGGCTTCGGATTCAGGGTTTCCGTCTTCCCTGCCATCGTGCAGGGTGACGCAGCTGAACAGTCCATGATCCGTGCGCTGGAACAGGTCTTCACCATGGAGGAAAAATATGATGCAGTGGTGTTGATCCGCGGGGGAGGCTCACAGGCCGACCTGGATTGTTTCAACGGGTACGACCTGGCCATGAATATCGCGCAGTTCCCATTGCCGGTACTGACCGGAATCGGCCACGAGCGCGACGAAACCATTGCCGATATGGTGGCCAACAGGAGCCTGAAGACCCCGACGGCAGTAGCTGAATTTCTCGTGGACCGGCTGGTGGATTTTTCCGACAAGTTGTCCAGGCTGCAGGAACGCTTCAGCCAATCCGTTCAATGGATCATCAACGAGGAACGCACCTCGCTGAATCAATCCGCTACCAGCCTGCACCACCTGACCACCCAGTATATGACAAGGGAAAAACACCTGTTGTCGGATTTCAGGAAAAGCTCCGAATCCTCGGTAAAGACCATCATCAACAGGGAACGTTCGGCGCTGAACGACCATTTCAACAGGATGAAATATCTCCGCAGGTCCCTGTTCGAATACCGGCGCCGCGACCTGCAACATCTGTCAGAAAAAAAACACCGGGTGATCGGTGAAAAACTCAGCGACAATAAAGAGCAGCTGAAAAGTTTTGAACGTTCCCTGGAACTGCTGCGGCCCGAGAAGGTCCTGGCACGCGGATACAGCATTACCTGGTCCGGAGGCAGGGTTGTTAAATCGGTGGAAAATCTCCTTCCAGGCACCACCATTGAAACCCGTCTGCTGGACGGAACCATTGAGAGCGAAATCAAAAGCACCGGGAAAAAATCATAAATCATACCATATGGCAGACAAGGAAATCACATACAAAGCAGCCGTTGCGGAGATTGAACTGATCCTTGGAAAGATCGAAGAAGGGGAACTTGACGTGGATGAGCTCACTGAAAACGTGAAGCGTGTTACCAGGCTCCTCAATATCTGCAAGGAAAAGCTTCAGAAAACTGAGACCGAAGTCAACAAGATCCTCAGCGAGGAGGATTGATTATTCGTCGTGCTGCATCGTCTTGCGCACCGTTTTGAGCACAAGGTTATTCATCGGATTGGCCGCAAATCCGCTGATCTCCACGGGCACAAACCGCACCACCTTATCGTAGTAAAGCGGCACGACCGGGGCCTCTGCCACTACGATGCTGTCCATCTGCCTGTACAGGGCAGCACGCTTCCCCGGGTCCACCTCCCTGATGGCCTGGTCATATAAGCTGTCGAACTCACCGGATGAAAACCGAGTATAGTTGGGTCCTTCCGGGGCAAAATTCTTCGAATGGAACAGGGTCATGTAGTTTTCCGCATCGGCATAATCGGCAATCCATGATCCGCGAAAGAATTGCAGGTTGCCATTGGCCACCATGTTCCTGAAGGCACCTCCCGTACTGACAGATATTTCAATGTCCATCCCGATTTTTCCAAGTTCGAACTGGATATACTCACACAGGTCCAGGTAGTCCGATGTGGTGGTAAGCAGAACAGGCGGCAACCGCTTTTCACCGGTGAAGCCGGCTTCCCTGATCAGTTCACGGGCACGGTCGGGCCGGTAGCTGTAGCCACTCCCCTCCCCGAGGTGACCCGGCAATCCGGGTGGGATCATCCCTGCCGTGGCAGCATACCCAAGGTTGTTGCGCAGGTATTTCATCATCTTTTCGCGGTCGAACCCATAGTTGACCGCCATCCGGATCCGCCTGTCAAGGAGAACATGTTCATCTCCTTCGGCCGGCTCCTGGAGGATGCCAAGGTATTCCGTATTCAGGTAGGGCATGTTGATCAGCCTGATCCTGTCACTGTATTCAGGATTCAGCGTCCCGGAGCGGGTGAGCAGCTCGTCCTTGTATGCGGGGTGTACCCCCGAGAGAAAATCCAGGTTTCCTTTCAGGAATTCCAAAAATTCACTTTGCTTGTCCTTGATGAAGGAGATGGATACCGCCTCCAGGTAGGGAAGCCGGATTCCTGCATCATCCTTCTCGAAATAGCCGGGGTTCTTCAGCAGGATCAGCTTCTCGTCGGCACTCCAGGACCGGAACATGAAGGGTCCCGTCCCCACCGGTGCATGTGCGAAATCAGCACCGGGATGTTCCACCACCTCTTCGGGCACCACCGAGCAGTAAGGCATGGCGAGGATGGAGAGGAAAGGCGGAAAGGGTGCCGAGAGCCGAATTTTGAGGACCGAGTCATTCAGTGCAGTGAAGCTGTTGCCGGAACCAGCAAATTCAAAAATCCAGCTACCGGGGGAAGCCACTTCAGGATCCAGGATCCGTTCGAAGCTGTAGACAAAATCGTGTGCGTTCACGGTACGCTGCTGCTCCTCAAGGAAAGGTGAATCATGGAACCTGACATCCCCTCTGAGCCAGAAGGTGTACTCCATACCATCCTCCGATACCATCCACCGGTGGGCGATACATGGTTCCACGTTCAGTTCGTTGTCGAGCTGCACCAGCCCGTTGAAGAGCTGGGTGACCGGCCAGATGATCGTCTGGTTGCGGGCATATGCCGGGTCAAGTGTGGTGATCCCCTTGGATTCATTGTACCGGAACACCTGTGCGTGCCGGTCGGATCCGGACGGACCGGAACAGGATGAAAAGAGGACGACAATGATCCATATGGTATGTTGTAATCGCAGCATCATTTTTTTCACAGGTGGCGTCCTGGTTCAGGCAGTGTCCTATTTCAGGTAGCGTCCGATGGTTTCGATCAGGGATTTCACCTGGAGTGGTTTACTGATATAATCGTCACACCCTGCCTCCATACTCTGGTCACGCTCACCCGACATGGCGTAAGCGGTCTGTGCGATTATGGGCAGGGCAGGATCCTTCTCCTTGATGATGCGGGTACATTGGTAACCGTCAATTCCCGGCATCCTGATGTCCATGAGTACCAGGTCCAGGCTTCCCCGGTGCTCCCCGTACAGCTTCAGGGTCTCTTTTCCGTCCCTGGCATGTATCAATGTAACATTTGTGTGTTTCAGCACTTCGGAAATCAGGCTGAAATTTGAACTGTCGTCCTCGGCAACCAGGATCTTCCGGCCCTGCCATTGTGTATTCTCACTTACACCGAGGAAATCCACGGGTGCATGCTTCACATGGACTACTTCTGCCGGAATGGTGAACCAGAACTCAGATCCCGCATTGTTACCGGAAACAACACCGATTGTTCCGCCCAGGAGTTCGGCCAGATTCCTGGATATGGCCAGTCCGAGACCTGTACCTCCATATAGTTTGGTAATGGATTTGTGTCCCTGCCTGAAACGGTCAAAGATGACCTCGTGCTGTTCTTCCGAGATACCTACCCCGGTATCCTTTACATTGATGCGTACCATCTTATCGGCGTATTGGCTGATGCCCACTTCAATAAACCCTTCCTCTGTGAATTTCACCGCGTTGTTCAGCAGGTTGGAAAGGATTTGTTTTACCCTGAAAGGATCTGTTTTGAGGGTCAGTTTGCGATCGGGCCATTTCCAGTTCAGCCTGAGTTCAAGGTGCGATTTATCCATCCGGTCGAGATACTGGCGGAACATCACCATCTGTTCCTTGAGGAGTTCATTGATATCACAGTCCTGCTTGTTGATCTTGATTTGTCCCGCCTCGATCTTGGAGATATCGATGATATCATCAATAAGGTGCATCAGGTTCTCCGCGCCCAGGTTGATCTGGGCAATAAATTCGCTGCGCTCTTCCTGGTCCAGGCTGCTGTCGTTCAACAGGTCGGAAAATCCAACGATGGCATTCATCGGTGTACGGATCTCGTGCGACATATTGGAAAGGAATGCTGTCTTCAGGCGGTCAGATTCCTCTGCCTTTTCCTTGGCCTCAAGCAGGTTTCTTTCTGTCTCCTTTCGTTCACTGATGTCCTTGAAAATAACAACGATGGACTCCGGCTCCCTGGTATTGCTGTAGATGGCCCCCGTGGAAACCTCTGATTCAAAACAGGTCCCGTCGGCCCTGTGGATTTCGAATTCAAGGTTTTTCAGGTACCCTTCTTCCCAGGTCTGCCTGAATTTGCGCAGGGCCGTCCGCCAGTGGTTTTTCCCAATGAAATGAAAGATATTCTGACCGATCACCGGTTCGTTGGTAATATGCAGCGTCACAAGCAGGCTGGTATTGTAATCTGTAACGATCCCGTTCCTGTCCACAACAATGATCGGATCCGGGGAAGATTCAAAGATCCTCCTTTGTTTTTCCTGGCTCTCGCGTAAGTTGTCCTGGTCGCGTTTCCTCTCAACTGCCAGGGCAATCTGATCACTTACAAATTCCAGTATCCGCACATCCTCGGGGGTATAGACAACCTCTTCATTATACGACTGCACCACGAACACGCCAATGATCCGGTTATCGGTTTTCAACGGCACGCCAAGCCAGCTGATACAAGGTGCCCCCACCGGCTCGATGTACCCCTCCTCCGTGAGTTGTTTCTCCCGTTCAGCATCGATAAGCTGGGCCTTACGGGAGCTCAGCACATAACCTGTAAGGGTTTTCCCTGCAGGAAACTCGGTGTAAGAGTCCACTTCATCCCTGTGAAAAGACAGGGTAAGCATGTTGGTCTCTTCATCGTATAATGCCAGGAAGCAGTTGGTGGTATCGACGATCTTGCCAAGGTATTCCCGGATCTTCTCATAGAGCTGGTCCAGGTTCACCGTGGTATTCACCGCATTGGAGATGTTGAAAAGGGTCCGCTGAATCTCTTCGTTTCGTTTGCGCTCAGAAATGTCTTCGTGTGTTCCGATCAGCCGTCTGACCGTCCCCTGCGCATCGCGCTCCACTACCTGGCCCCTGCTTAAAATCCATTTATAGGACCCGTCTTTACACAACAACCTGAAATCGGTCTCGAATGTATCCTCACCCCTGCTGATGGATTGTTCAACATACTGCAGGGTTTTTTCCCGGTCTTCCTCATGCAGCAGGCGGTGCCAGGTCTCCAGTTCACGTGGAAGCGCATCGGGTTCATACCCAAGCATCCTGAAGTAGATGGGTGAATAAAACACCTTGTTCTCCTGCAGCGTACAGTCCCAGTATCCCAGGCTGGTTGCCTCAATGGCAAGTTTCAGGCGTTCTTCGCTCTTGTTGATCGCTTCACTGGCCTTTTTCGCCTCCGTGATGTCCCGGGCAATGGCAAGTACAGACCGGATGTCATTCCCGTCATCAAATTCAGGAAACAACCTCCATTCAAATGAGATTACGGAATCACCCTTATCGAAATCAAATTCGTATGTCAGGTTTTTCCCGTTCCTGAATACCTTGTCAATTGCCTCTTCCCAGAAACCGACCAGGTCGGCAGGGAAGATCCCCATTTCTGCATGGCTCTTGTCAAGAAACCGGCTGATGGGAATGCCCAGAAGGTGCTCCACACGTTTGTTGACATAGGTATGCCGGTGTCCGGAATCAAAACGCATGATGATGTCGGGGGAATTTTCCGCCAGGTTCCTGAAATGCTCCCGTGATTTCTGCAGGGACTCTTCCATCTCCTTCTGCTCCTGGATATCCCGGATCACCATAATATACTGGGAAGCCGGGCCTAATACAAAACGAGACAAGGTGTTCTCTGTCCAGAACACATCCCCGTTTTTCCGCTGGTTGCTGCACAGGAAGGTGACTGACTTCTGTGTTTCAAGTGCTTCCGAAACCTCTTTAATGCGATCGGCACAATAGCTGCTGTCACCTTTTGCAACTTCTGTTACGACCTCTTCGTGGTCCGCATCTTCACTGATTCCGAACATAACAGGTATACTCCTGTTAAAATCAAGTATATGGTAACTTTCCGGATCGATCAGCAACATACCGTCCTGGACAGTATTAAATATGGATCTGTACTTTGCTTCTGAAGCTTCCAGTTCCCCCTTGAACATTCTGCTCTGCTTGAGCACCTTTCCATATTTCTGGGAAGAATAGACGGTCGGCACCAGTTTTACCATGTGACTTTTCAGGAGGTAGTCCCACACCCCGCGCTTAAGGGTTTCAGCCGCTTTAGGCTCGTTTTTCTCGCCCACCAGGTAGATCAGCGGAATGTGAAAGGCGATGCGGCTGTGTATCGTTTCAATGGAATTCCGAAGCATATCCGGAAGGTCGAAATCGGCAATGACCAAATCAGGGTCCCCGCTTTTCAACTGCTTTTCAAGCGCTGCAACATCCTTGCAATTATGGTACTGTGGATTGTAATTGCCATCTTTAAGATGCCGCACGATCTCATCCACAAGATTTTCATCCAGGTACCAGAAGCAGATATTGATTTTCAGGCCGGCCATTTAATAGAGAAAAAGGTTGATTCCGACCGAAAAATAGTATTTTTTTATGATTTATGAGGCGTAAGTTACAAACAGATCAGAACTTAATTTTCATGGCGAGCATGATATGCCTTCCTGCCTGCGGATAATAGCCGTCCATATACATCTCCTCTCCTTCAGAATAGTACCTATAGAGCCACGCATTGGTCTCATAGCGTGTATCCAGTATATTGGCAACAAGCACACTGAAGCCCAGCTCTCCCGCCCATTCGGGGTAGAGTGAATAGCTCACCCTCAGATCGTTCACGAAATAGGGGTCGATGGAATACTGTTCCGTTTCTGTATTGTCGATGTACTGCCTGCTCACATATTTCGAGAGGATACTAAAGCGCAATCCCTGCAGGGGCCTGTATTCAACCTGTCCGGATGTGACCACAGAAGGAGAATAGGCAAGGGTGGAATTTCCGATGTATTCCTCCACCTGGTAGGGCTCGCTTTCGGGATCCGACCAGTAGTCCCAGTTATCCATGTAATTGACGAAGTTCCTGATCCTGTTCCGGCTGAATGCCGCTGTACCCTTCAGTATAATCTTGTCCTGGAAATTGTACCCGGCTTCCAGCTCAATCCCTGTCCGGTAACTCTCCGCCACGTTGGTCATCACGGGATAGCCCACTTCGTTGATCTCTCCCGTAAGCACCAGCTGGTCCTCGTAATCCATATAATACAGTGTAATTGCGGTCTGCAAGGGTCCTTCACCGTAAGAATACCCTGCCTCGAAGTCATTCAGTGTCTCTGGCACCGGCAAACGGTCCTGCGGGGCATCGGTATAGTTGTTCCGGTTGGGTTCCCGGCTCGCCCGTGCATAGGAGAAAAAGGCACGCTGTCCGGGTGCCGGTATGTAATTCAGCCCTGCCTTGGGATTGAAGAACAGGTACCTGTGGTCCTGTGTTACCACCCGGTTCTCGGCGTCTGTACCACTGATATCATGATAGATTCCCCGGACCTGGAGGTCCAGGAAACCGGTGAAACCGTTGCCAATATCCTTGTAATATTTGCCATACACATTCCAGTCGGTCTTGATACCAACACCCTCATACCACTGGTGACCCGGCCTGTTGTTGCCCATGTACTGTGCCCAGATCACCCTGCCGAAATGCAGACCGTCGTACCTGTTCCATCCGCCGCCCAGGATCATGCTGGTATTTTCCCTTTCCCAGGTAAGGGAGGCAATGGCACCATAAAAATCATTGTCGAGCCATTTCCTCCGCACCAGGTCGGTGGTGGTAATGGTATCGCTCCCTGTAATTGCTGGCTCCATGCTGTAAAATGCGAAGTCCTGGTCCTCTTTATACTGCTCGTAATACCCGTTCCCCCAGGTATAATGCAGTGCGGCATTCAGGTGCAGATCGGTGGTCAGTTCCCTGGAAAAATGCAGCTGGTAATGCAGCTGGTCGTAATGGTCCACCTGGTTGTCGTAGTATGCTGTCTGACCGGAGGTATCGGTGTAGGCCCCCATCTCATTGAAGGTACGGTCGGATGAAAGCAGGTAGGAAGGCAAACCGTTCCACGACTGGTACAATTCTTCAAACCCCCCGAATGTAATGAATTTCAGGCTGGTTTTTGCGGAGTACCAGCCGGCGGAAAGGTAATACGACTGCAGGTCGGTCCACGACCTGTCAATATAGCCATCGGAATGGAGATCGGACAGCCGGAAATCCACCGCAAAGTGGTCATTGATCAGTCCTGTTCCTGCAGCCACGGTGTGCTTGAACGTATTGAATGATCCGGCTGTTGCGTCATAGCTCGCGTACGGATCCTTGTTCAACAGGCTGGTCTGCATATTCACGGTGGCCCCGAAAGCTGCAGCGCCATTGGTGGAAGTCCCCACACCCCGCTGGATCTGGATCTGCTCCGTGGAGGAGGCCAGGTCGGGAAGGTCCACCCAGAACACGCTGTGGGATTCCGCATCATTCAACGGGATTCCATTGATGGTTACATTGATCCTGTTGGCATCCGTTCCACGGATCCGCATGGAGGTATAGCCGATACCATGACCGGCATCCGAGGAGGTGATCAGTGATGGGGTGAGGCTGACAATGTAGGGGATGTCCTGGCCGAAATTCCGCTCCGCGATCTCCTCCCTGTCGATATTTACAAAGGCCATGGGTGTCTTCTTCCCGGCCCGGAGTGCACTGATCGTCACCTCCTCTCCCAGGAAGGGTAACGGTTCGAGTACGATGTTGCCCAAGTCTTTGTCTTCATCCAGGTAGACGGTCTCTTTTTTGGTCCCGTACCCGACAAAAGAAAAGCTGATGCGGTAGGATCCCCGGGGAAGATTATCGAGTGTAAAACGGCCCGATGCATTGGTGATCGTGCCAACATTCATACGTTCAAGGTAAACGTTTGCTCCTGAAACGGGCGCATTATCTGTATTTACAACCTTGCCAGTAAGCGCATGTTGCCCACTGAGTTGCATAGCTGCAATCAGACAAAAAAGCCCGGTAAAAACCTGCTTTCTCATGATAATAATTTTTTGATAATTCACATTAAAATGCAATTCCCTTCGCCGGCATTACCCGGATCAGGTGCTAAGGGTATGATCTCAGCCTGTCATTTAAGGCACCCCCTTAGTGAAATTACTCCACAAAGGTATGAAGTATTTTTGGGAATGAAAATCTAATAAAAAGTTAAAACACTTTTTTTCCCATCTTTGCGTTATCAATAAAATGCGATCCAACAGCCGTGCTGAGAAAATTTACAGGCGTATTGACCAGACCGAACAGCATGCATAAGCCGCAAATATTGCGCATACCAAACCATGGTTAAACGAATGTTCATGTTGAGAAAGACCATCATACTTCTGCTTCTTGCAGGCGCCACTGCGCTCCTCTACCATTGCCGTCCGGAACGGTCGTACATCGAAGAAAGCGATGCAAAGCTGCAGTTCAGCCTGGATACGGTTTATTTCGACACGATCTTCACCACGGTGGGCACCACCACCAGGTCCTTCCGGGTATACAATCCCCATTCGCGGTTTATAAAAATTGATGACATCCGGCTGGCAGGCGACAGTTCGGTGTTCCGCATCAATGTGGACGGTAAGCCGGGTAAGCTTTTCGAAAACTACGAGATCGCCCCGAACGACAGCATGTATGTGTTCGTGGAGGCTACGCTGGATCCGAACCTGCCCCAGGATATCCTGCGCATCCAGGACTCCATTACGTTTTCCGTGAACGGGAACCTGCAGGATGTGGACCTGGTGGCATGGGGCCAGAATGTGCACATGTTGCGTGACAGTGTGCTGGACTATTCCACTACCTGGATGGCAGACAAACCCTACCTGATAATTGACTATCTCCTGGTGGATACCCTGCAGGAGCTGGTCATTGAAGAAGGTGTAAAAATTTACATGCACCGCGATGCGGGAATTTTCGTAAAAGGATCACTGAAGATGAACGGTTCCCTGGAGAATCCGATCGTGGTGCAGGGCGACCGCCTGGAGCGGGAATTCCAGGACGATCCCGGGTATCCCGGACAGTGGTTCGGCATCTATTTTGCCCCGGGAAGCTACAGCAATGTGATCGATAACGCACTGATTATCAACGGGACGTTCGGTCTCTGGGCCGATTCCGTGGTGAACTTTGACGCACCCGTGCTCACGGTAAAAAATACCGAGATCAACCGCATGAGCTACGATGGAATCCTGGGCAGGGGAACCACCATTGAAGCTGTGAACACGGTCATCGGTGACTGCGGGAACAGCTGCGTGGAACTGCTGTACGAGGGATCCTATTCCTTTAACCATTGCACGCTGGCCAATTACTGGCCACAATGGGCCTCCAACAGGAAAACCCCGGCACTGTATATCGCCAATTATTTTGCAATCCAGGACTCCCCTGGCGAGGTCATTGTAGTCACCCGTGACATCGAAAAGGCCGAATTCACCAACAGCATTGTCTACGGATCCAGGCCCAACGAGATCCTGGTGAGCAGATCTGAGGAGGGCCTGCTGAACTATAAATTCGACAAGGTGCTGGCAAAACTGGATGCAACCGTATACGATTATAATTTCGATCCCAATTTCATCGGGATCATCAGCAACGAGGATCCGTTGTTCGATTCGCTTCGCGTGAGCTACGAACTCGACAGCCTCTCCCCTGCCATCGACCAGGGGAGGCTGGAATATGCCATCGGGGCTGATCTGGACAAGAAGGGCGATTTCAGAACCGCCGACGAAGCGCCCGACCTGGGGGCTTTCGAAAGGATTGAGTAGCTGGTCCGATATTTCCCATTCCCGGCACATTAACATGCAGGTGCCAATATCATCCTAAAAAATTCACTAACCGATGAAGAAGCTGACCCTCCTCTTCCTGCTCGCCGCATCTGTACACTTGGTGCATAAGGCTGTTGCACAGTCTCCGCACGAGCATTGCGTGATGTTCTACAATGTTGAGAACCTCTTCCATCCTTCAAACGACAGCACAACTGCGGGTGATGATGATTTCACCCCCGAAGGGGTCCGGAGATGGAATTTCTATCGCTACAACCGGAAGATTGCGGCGATCTGTAAGGTGATCCTGGCAGCAAATGGATGGGAGCCACCCGACGCGGTCTGCTTCAGCGAGATTGAAAACAGGGAGGTCCTCGACGACATCATCTTCCATCCGCTGTTACTGGGACAACAGTACCGGCCGTTGCACCGTGACGGGCCTGATCACCGGGGCATCGACGTGGGGATCATCTACCGGACAGACCGTATGCAGTGCATTGACACAGCCTGGCTCGAGATCCGTGACACCGAAGGTGAACCGGTCCGCACGCGCGAAATCCTGGCCGCAACATTCCGGTTAAAGACAACCAGGGATACCGTTGTGGTGTTCGCCAACCACTGGACCTCGAAGTATGGCGGTGCAGTGGAGACAGAGGAGAAACGGTTGCTGCAGGCCCGGACACTGGGAAAGTACACAGACGGCTTGCTGCAAACTGTGAGGCCGGAGACCCATAAGGATATCCTGCTTCAGGCGGCGACGCCGGAAAAGCACCACGGAATCCTGCTGCAAACCAGGACACCGGGAAAGCACTCTGACACGCCGGTACCGGCGGAGATACCGGGTTGGCAGGACAGCACATTATCGGGAAAGCACTCTTACACACTGGCAGAGGCCCAGATAACGGCTTGGCGGGACAGCACAACAGCGAAACCCGGACTGTCCGGGTTCAATACAATGCACAGGACAGGCAGGATGCAGGGAATCAGCGTGATTGCCGGCGGCGACCTGAACGATCTCCCGGGTTCGGCACCGGTACAAATGCTCACGGATGTATTTCAACTGGAAGAGGTACTGCCCGGGGTAGCTCCGGAGACCGGTACCCGTCTCCGCTTCCGCTCCTCTTTCTCCGAAGCACAACACTCCGTCACTGAGGTTCACTCCGTCAGCGGGGTTCATTCCGTCACTGGGGTTCGTTCCGTCACTGCAGGTCCGTCACCGCCATTCGCATCCTATAAATTCCAGGGGAACTGGGGATCAATCGATCATGTGTTTGTAAGTGGAAGATTGCGTGCTGAAGACTGCCGGGCCACGGTTTTTCACCATCCGCTGTTACTCGAAAAAGACATGAAATACACTGGTGAAAAACCTTTCAGGACCTACAACGGATTCAGCTACCACGGCGGGGTCAGTGATCATCTTCCGTTGCTCCTTCATTTCGTGGTGCCGCACGACCGGGATAAGGACCGGATGGAGGACCGGATGGAGGATCAGTAGTAGGATCGGATGCAGGACCGGATGGAGGACCGGATGGAGGACCGGATGGAGGATCAGTAGTAGGATCGGATGCAGGATCGGATGCAGGATCAGTAGTAGGATCGGATGCAGGATCAGTAGCAAGATCAGTAGAGGGTTCATGACCGCGTGCCGGGAGATTGACCTCCTGTAACCCCAGCTCTTCGGCTTTCCTGAGCAGCATCTCGTAGGCCGGCTGAAAAGCATTGGGAATCTCCCCGTCCAGGATCGCCTCCTTGATGGCATTTTTCATGATCCCGATTTCCCTTCCCGGTGCGATGCCGAAAATATGCTGGATATCATCGCCGCTGATGGGCGGCTGGAAATTCCGTACATGGTCCTTTGCTTCGATCTCTGTGATCTTCTGTCGCACAATGGCAAAGTTCTCCATGTGCCGTCGCACGGTGCGTTCATTTTTTGATGTGATGTCCGCTTCGCACAGTGTCATCAGGTCATCGATTTCATCCCCGGCATCAAAAATCAGCCGCCGCACTGCTGAATCGGTCACAATCTCCTGCGAAAGCACAATGGGCCGCAGGTGCAGTTTTACCAGTTTCTGCACGTATTTCATTTTCTCATTCAGGGGAAGCCGCATCCGCTTGAAGATTCCCGGAATCATTTTTGCCCCGATGAAATCGTGTGCATGGAAGGTCCACCCGATCCCTGGTTCAAACTTTTTCGTGGCCGGTTTTGCCACATCATGCAGAATGGCGGCCCACCTCAGCCAGAGGTCATCACTCCGCTCTGCCAGGTTGTCCAGCACCTTCAGGGTATGCAGGAAATTGTCCTTGTGCCTGATCCCGTTCTTTGAGTCCACCCCCTTCAAGCGGTACAGCTCAGGCAACACCATCTCCAGCAGTCCGCACTTGTCCAGCATCAGGAATCCCCTGCCCGGGCTGTCGGCCATGATGATCTTGTTCAGTTCATCGGTGATCCGCTCCTGTGACACGATCCGGATCCGGTCACGTGTTTCGCGGATCGCGTTGAAGGTATCCACCTCGATATGAAATCCCAGTCGTGTTGCAAAGCGGATCCCGCGCAACATCCGCAGCGGGTCATCCGAAAAAGTGGTTACAGGGTTCAGCGGGGTCCTGATGATTTTTTGCTGCAAATCTTCCCTTCCGTTGAAAGGATCCAGTAAATTGCCGAAGGTAGCCTTGTTGAGTGAGATGGCCAGGGCATTGATGGTAAAATCCCTCCGCAACTGGTCATCCTGCATGGTTCCGTCTTCAACAATGGGCTTCCGCGAATCCCGCCTGTACGATTCCTTTCGTGCCCCCACAAATTCCAGTTCCAGTTCCTTGTGCCTGACCATCGCTGTGCCGAAATTCTTATATACGGCAAGGCTTGCCTTTTTTCCAAGTGTTTCCTTCAACCGGCTGGCCATGTCGATCCCGCTTCCCACCACCACGACATCCACATCTTTTGCCTCCCGGGGTGATTTGCCCAGCAGGATATCCCGCACAAATCCACCGATCACATAGGTTTCCATACCCTGCTCGTCAGCGATCGCAGCGATCACATCAAACTCCGGGTGCACAAGGTATTCTTTCAGGTTCTGCATATCCTGCAAAAGTACGTAAAAAAGAGGAGGCCTGTGAAAAGGTGCAGAAGGAAAAGTGCCTAAGGGGTCAGATGAATATCAGTAAGTGTGGGAAAATGAGCAAATGCAGATGGGGCAGTTCAGCAGGAACCAGGAAAGGGCAGTTCAGAAGGAACCGGGAAAGGGCAGTTCAGAAGGAACCGGGAAAGGCAAAGTATTCAGCAATGTACTGAAGTAAATGTTGATGCGAGCTTTGGGTACAGGCGGGCCTGTGTAAAGCAGGAATATTTACTATTTTTACAAAAAATACTGTGATGGCCCGGACAATTAGTTTCACCATATTGCTCATTTTAACCAGTTGCCAGATGAAGAAAACCGAAGTTGACCTGCTTGTGAAGGATGCCACAGTCTATACTGTGGATGATGCATTTTCTGTTGTAGAGGCATTTGTAGTGAACGATGGCAGGATCCAGGACACCGGCAGCACAGCTGAAATGGAAAAAAAGTACACTGCACAACAGGTCCTTTCCCTGGACGGGAAATTCGTCTACCCGGGATGGAACGATGCACATTGTCATTTTATTGGTTACGGAATTTCCCTGAACCAGGTGGACCTGGCGGGAACCGGTTCGGTGGAGGAGATCATCGACCGTTGCCGGGAATTTGCAGCAATCCACACGGGTACCTGGATCACCGGGCGGGGATGGGACCAGAACGACTGGGAAGATGCGTCTTTCCCTGACAAATCCCTGTTGGATACATTTTTCCCGGATACCCCGGTATTGCTCAAGCGGATTGATGGTCATGCGGCATGGGTGAACTCCAGGGCCCTGGAACTCGCCGGTGTGCATGGAAATATCGCTATAGAAGGAGGTGATGTGCTGATGAAAAACGGAGCACCCGGCGGAATCCTCATTGATAACGCCATCACGCTCGTTGAAAGGGTGATTCCAAAACCAGGAAAAGCGGAACTGGTTTCCGGGATACTGAAAGCACAGGAGCACTGTTTTGCTGTCGGACTTACCTCCGTTTCCGACGCCGGGTTATCCACACAGGAGGTGCAGCTCATCGATTCGCTTCAGCAACAAGGCTCCCTGAAAATGCGGATCAACGCATGGCTTGAACCTTCAGAAGAAAATTTTAAAACATATATAGAAAAAGGGGTGCAGCAAAACGACCAGCTCACCATCAGCACCCTGAAGCTGTATGCCGACGGGGCACTTGGTTCCCGGGGAGCGCGCATGCTGGAACCGTATGCCGATGATCCCGGGAACAAGGGCTTGTTTGTCAATGCGCCTGCGCAACTGGAAGAATTTTGCAGACGCGCACTGGAGAACGGTTACCAGGTAGCCACCCACTGTATTGGAGATGCAGCCAACCGGAAAATGCTGGAAATCTATTCCGCGCTGCTGGAAAAAGGGAACGACCGCCGCTGGCGGATCGAACATGCACAGATCATCCATCCGGTTGATTTCAACCTGTTCGGGGACTATCATATTGTCCCTTCCGTTCAGACCACCCATGCCACTTCTGACATGTACTGGGCAGAGGACCGTCTGGGAGGCGCGCGGATGGAAGGTGCATATGCCTATAAGACCCTGCTGGATCAGCTGGGCTGGATTCCCAATGGAAGTGATTTCCCGGTGGAATCGATCAACCCGCTCTATGGTTTCTACGCAGCTGTTGCCAGGAAGGACCACAGCGGCTACCCGGAAGGCGGATTTCTGAACGATGAGGCACTCTCCAGGGAGGAGGCGCTGAGGGCCATGACGAGCTGGGCAGCCAAAGCTGCTTTTGAAGAGACGTTCAAGGGAAGCATTGAAAAAGGAAAACTGGCAGATTTTGTCGTCACGGAACAGGACATCATGACCATGAATGAGGCAGGGATTTCATCAGCAGACGTGCTCATGACCTGGTCAGGAGGAGAAAAAGTATATGGAAAAAGCGGTGACTAACGGAAAATAAACGTGATTCCGCCTCCGAGGATATCCCAGGAACGCTCGGTCACCGGCAGGTCGTATTCAAGGTAGACGAAATAGCGGTCATCGAAATTGATGCCGAAATTCAGCGGAACCCATGCCCGCAGTTCCACAACGCTGATATCAATATCCATGTCGAGACCAAAGGTGAGGTTGGCCCAGTATTGGGGCGTATGTGTATAACTGACCGTCAGATCCACGCCGTATTCCTTCCATTTGTGCATGCCACCTGCAAAAGAGTAGTAACTTTTCCTGGTTTCCCTGAACAGGTACTGCACATCGGCCGAGAAGAAATCGGGCCCGTTATAGTAGCCATATTTAATATTCATGTCCAGGTCGTACCTGATTCCATACCCCGCCATGACCAGGTAGGACATCCCTTCAAGCTCGTAGTGAAATACATTGTCGACATTGTGCACCGGGGCGAGGGTGAGTCCGAATGACCTTGGAGGCAGGGTTTTCCCAAAATTGATCACCTGGGAATCTGCTTCGGAGACGAAGAGAAATATGACGGCGATGACGAGGAAAATTCTTTTCACACGCATATCGTTAGAGTCTGTTAATACAGTACAGACACATGGATTAGAGAAGCAAAAATACAAGATTCCTCCAAACAGTGGCAAAAGGAGCAGGAATATTTCCGCCGGATCAATTCAGGCTGATCATATTTCCCTGGTAAAACTCCAGTATTTCGAGGTAGAATACAAACGTATACCTGGCATTGACCATTTCCGCCCTTGATGTAAACAACCGGTTTCGCGCCTCCTCCAGTTCAAGTGCCGTGGCCATGCCCACCTTGAATTTTTCCTCGGCATACCTGTAAGCCTCTTCGCTGTTGGCATGGGATTCCCTGGCAGCTTCGTAATTGTCGAGTGCGCCCATGACCTCGGCATAATACCGCTGGATATCCTTGTACAGCTGTTGCTTCACTTCCTCCACCTGGTAGTGGGCATCCTCGAGGCCGATCTTTGCCTTGCTGATATTCGTCCTGTTCTGCCACTTGTTGAATACGGGAATATTCAGCCCGATACTCACCTGCTTGTACTGGTTGTCAAACACCTGCTGGTGCACAGGGTATTCGAGCACCGGGTTCCGTGGGTCGATCTCTCGCGGATTGATCAGCTTGTCGCTGTAATTGGAATAATAGAGCGCCCTTACAAACAGCTCCGGTGAGAGTGCGCCGCGTGCCACTGCCAGTTGCTTCGACTGGTAAGTGAGCTGGAGCCGTGCTGCCTCCACCTGGGGCAATACTTCAAGGGCTTTTCCGTAGATTTCATCCGGTCCGGGCAGCTGTACCAGCGAGGGTTCCCCGATTTCAGGACTGGATACACGGAACGACAGCGGATCCGGGTGATTGAGCAATTGTGCCAGCTCCAGCCTGGCATAGGTCAGGTTGTTCCTGGCCAGGGTCATATTGTATTTTTCTGTTGTCGCTGTGGCCTTCACCTCCAGCAGGTCGCCTGTTGCTGCATTGCCAACTTCCACCAGTTTTTCCATCCGTTCCACCTGCTGTTCCGCCACCTTCACCTTTTCCCCGGCAATTTCAAACAGCTCCCCTTTCAGCAACACCTCCAGGTACGATGTCATAATGTTCAGCACGAGATTATCTTCTGATGCCTCCATCTGAGCTTTTGCCATATCGTGGTCGGCCTCTGCCATTTTGATTGCATTCAGTCCCTGCAATCCCTTGAACAGCGTCACATTGCTCACCAGCCCGAGATCGCCCTGGCTCACGTCGGTATTGACCCATTCATAGGATCCCCGGTCGAGCACACGGCCGGAACCCAGGTCGTGGTTCACCTGTCCGTTGAGATTGGGCAGTGCATTCAGTTTGCTCTGCGCCAGGTCTTTGTCTTTTACCGCAGTATTCAGTTCCTGGCGTTTCATCTCGATATTGTTATCCAGGGCGTATGCAATGCATTCTTCTATCGACCAGGCCTCCGGTTCCTGTGCCTGGAGTCCGGCAGGCAACAATGGCAGGATCAATGCAATGAATAAGATTTTTTTCATGACTTCGGGTTTATCAGTTGTTTTTCAGGATCAGTTTATCATGGTCAGCAAAATTCTGGTAACTGGAGGTGATCACCTGCTCACCCGCTTCCAGTCCCTCGAGTACTTCGTAATAACGCGGATTCTGCCTTCCGATGGTGATCTCGCGCTTCTCTGCAAATTCGCCGGAGGGATCCACCACGAATACCCATTGTCCGCCTGTCTTGTTATAAAAACCTCCCTTGGCAAGCAACAGTCCTTCCCTTGACTCACCCAGCTGCAGCCGGATACGCGAAGCCTGCCCGATCCGGATCTGATCCGGGATACTGTCAGTGAATTCCATGTCCACGGCGAACCTCCCGTTCTGCACCTCCGGGTAGATTTTCACGATCTCGGCCGGGTAGGATTTGCTGGCGAAATCGCACTCCCCCTTCAGCCCGGTATGGATCCTGGCAATGTAATGTTCATCGATCTCGACGCGCAATTTATAGGAATCAAGGATATTGACCGTTCCAACACGGGTACCGTAGCTGATCACCTGCCCGATTTCGGGATTCAGGGTGGCCAGTTCACCATCGGCCGGTGCTTTTACATTCAGGTTTTCCAGGCGCTTCCTGATGATGCCCATGCTTTTCTCCATGCTTTTCACAGACGATTCAAGAGAATTAATCTGTATGGACCTGTAGAGGGAATCGTTCCTGTAATTCTCCTTCACGAGGTCCAGTTGCGCAAGCGAGGCCTGGAAGGCTTCCCTCGACTGGTCAAAAGTCTCCTGGGAGATATGGTTCTCAGCGAAAAGCTGCCTGTTGTTTTCGTAAGCCCGCTTTTCCTGGGTTACCTGTTTCGACAACTGTATGATTTGCTGCTTATTGGACAGTTTCTGCTGGTCCATGGAAAGCCGGGCCGTCCTCAGCTCATTTACGGCCCTGACCACCTGTGCCTCGTTATTGGTGATCTCAAGAAGCAGGTTGTTGTTGCTGAGACGCAGGATCACGTCGCCCTCTTTAACCATGTTGCCATCATCAATCAAAATCTCCTCAACGCGCCCTCCCTCAACTGCATCCAGGTAGATGGTGCGAATCGGTTCAACGATCCCCTGATCGGTGATATAATCCTGGAAGATATCCCTTTTCACTTCATCAATGGTCAGCCGTGCAACCTCCACATTGTATTTTGAGCTTTTATCACCGAAGATCATGATGCCGGTAATAAAGAGTACCAGGAGGACGATGACCCCGTACAGGATGTTTTTCCGGGTGAGCCCTCCCTTTTTTTCAATTTTACGATCCATTCCGTCCATAACAAGTTTTTTTTCTCTCTACGGTGACATTTATTGTGCCAAAGAAAATACTTTTTTGAAAATCAATCCATTAAATCAAATACTTGTTATGAACGGTTTATATAAATATGTTCGATAATGATGTCACGGTGTTCGGAAACGTACACCTTTTTATTATATTTGTACAATGGGTGCTTTTAGAAAGTCATTGTTTTATAAGTGCTTAATAAATAAGGCATTATATTTGTTATAAAGAATTCGGAAACTAAAAAACTGAAACGCTCATGGATGAAAAAACCGGAAAGATCCTTGCGATAGATGACAATGAGGATATATTATTTGCCCTCAAGCTCCTGCTGCGGCAGCATGTAGAGGTGATCGAAACCCTCAGCGGTCCTGAGCGGATTCCGGAAATGATGAAAAAAGATACATGGGATGTCATCCTGCTTGATATGAACTTCACCAAAGATGCCATCAGCGGCCAGGAAGGATTTGATGCGCTGAAGATCATCATGGACAACGACCCGAATGCGGTAGTGGTCTTTATTACTGCCTACGGGGATGCCGAGAAGGCAGTGAAAGCCATCAAGGCCGGCGCCACGGACTTTATCCTGAAGCCCTGGCAAAACGAAAAGATCCTGGCAACGATCAATTCAGCCATCAACCTGCGCCGTTCCAGGATGCAGGCCGAATCCCTGCGTATGAAACAGCAGGAGATCAGTGCTGTGCTTGACCAGCCGTTTACCGATTTCATTGGCAACTCCCCGGAGATGCTGGAGGTGTTCAAGACCATAAAAAAAGTAGCGGGAACGGATGCCAATGTGCTTATCCTTGGTGAGAACGGCACAGGAAAGGAGCTGGTGGCGAGGGCTATTTACAGGAATTCCCTCAGGAAGCAGGAGGTATTCATCAGTGTGGACCTCGGGTCTATTGCCGAGACCCTGTTCGAAAGCGAACTCTTCGGTCATGAAAAAGGCGCCTTTACCGATGCCCACAAAATGAAACAGGGCCGTTTTGAGATTGCCTCCGGCGGTACACTTTTCCTGGATGAGATCGGGAACCTTTCCTACTCCCTGCAGTCCAAGTTGCTCACTGTTATTGAGCGGCGCGAAGTGGTGCGTGTTGGTGCAGCCAAACCGCTTCCGGTGGATGTGCGACTGATCTGTGCCACCAACAGCAACATTCATGAGGAAGTCAGCAAGGGTGAGTTCCGGCAGGACCTCCTGTACCGGATCAATACTGTTGAAATTCACCTTCCCCCGCTGCGTGAGCGCACGGGCGATATCCCGATATTATCCGAGCATTTTCTGAAGATATACAGCAAGAAATACAGGAAATCCATTCGCAATATCCAGTCCTCGGCCATCAAGAAACTGAACCAGTACCACTGGCCGGGAAATGTCAGGGAACTGCAGCATGCCATTGAACGCGCCGTCATTATGAGCGAAGGCTTCAGCCTCGGACCCGATGATTTCATTCTTTCCGCGCAGCGTTCCTCTTCACTGGGTGACCATGACTTTAAAACCTACAACCTGGATGATATCGAAAAGGCAGTGATCAACAAGGTGATGAAGCAGAACCAGGGAAATGTTACCCAGGCTGCAACACAATTGGGTCTTACACGTACATCACTGTACAGAAGAATGGAAAAGCATGGTTTATAAGCAATTCAGGGTAAATGTGATTATCAGGGTGCTGTTGCTGACAGTATCCTGCCTGTTGCTGTTCCTTACCCTGAACAGTACGTTCATCTTTACACCGGTACTGATCATCGGCCTGGTGGTATACCAGGTGTGGTCAATGATCAGGTACGTGGACCGCACTAACCGGGAACTGACCAATTTTCTCGAATCCATCAGGTATTCTGAATTTACCCGCACTTTTGCCTTCAAGGAGGCCGGTTCCTCCTTTGAAGCGCTGAGCGAGGCCTTCAATGAGGTGATGCACGATTTTCAGCAGGTGCGTTCCGAGAAGGAGGAGCACCTGCATTACCTGCACAGCATTGTGCAGAACCTGGATATCAGTATCCTTGTATACCAGCGCAACGGTATCGTGGAAATGATCAACCCGGCAGCAAAAAAGCTTTTCCAGGTCAACACGCTGAAAAATATCCATAAACTCGAAACACTCAGCAAGGAACTGGTCGACACCCTGCTTGCTATCCAGCCCGGTGAGAACCACCTTGTGAAGGTACAGGATGATGACGATATCCTGCAGCTGGCAATCCAGTCGACGGAGTTCAAGGTGAAGCACAAGACAATTATGCTGACCACCGTCAAAAACATCCAGAATGTGCTGGAAGGACAGGAGACCGAGGCCTGGCAGAAACTGATCCGGGTGCTGACACACGAGATCATGAATTCCATCGCGCCGATCTCCAGCCTCTCCGCCACCATCGAACTGATGATCAAGGAGTATGACGCCAAAAGCGAGGATGCACCCCACTTTGACAGGGAAGCAGTGGACGAAATACAGCAGGCGCTCCAGACCATCAACAAGCGCAGTACGGGGCTGATGAATTTCGTGGAAACCTACCGGAGCCTGACGAAGATTCCGAAGCCCAACTTCGCAATGGTGGACATGAACAACCTGCTGGAAAATGTGGTGACGCTGATGAAGAAGGAAACAGAGAACCAGGGCATCAGGATGCATTATACCATGGAACCAGGCAGCATTGAACTGCAGATCGACGAGCAGATGATTTCCCAGGTGCTGATCAACCTCATCAAAAATTCGGTTCACGCCCTGGAAGGGAAAGAAAACGGTGAGATCCTTATCAGGGGCTATTACAATAAACGCGGCAGACCTACGGTCCAGATCATCGACAATGGCCAGGGCATCCTCCCGGATGTGCTGGACAAGATCTTCATTCCCTTCTTCACCACCAAACGGCAAGGATCAGGAATCGGGCTCAGCCTCTCCAGGCAGATCCTCAGGTTGCATGGCGGTACCATCACTGCCCAGTCCGTGCCAGACAATGAGACGATTTTCTCGCTTACTTTCTGATTTCTTCAACGGATTATATTTTCACTATCTTCATCCCCGATAAGAATAACCGTTCATTTCTATACGTTATTTTTCTAATGCACCCATTCACCATAAAAAGTGATGAACATCATCCCCGAATGATGATCCTGCACAAATTTTAGGATGTACGAAGATGAAAAAAACCAGCCTGATGTATATAAAAAGAGCAAGTATTGTTTTATTGTCTTTAATCCTGATGCAGATCAATGTGCAGGGACAACTGAAAACCTATCTCATGGCAGAGGCCGGACCGGCATGGGACATCAGCCGGGTCCGGGGAGGCGGGGAACTGTTTTCCACCTCTGTTTTGTATGGATCCATAGCGGGCGTCTCCCTCTGGCAGGAGGTACTTCCCAACCTGAGCATTGGCACGGGTCTGTATGCCCATCAGTATGCAGGCGGGCTGAATTTCACCGACGAAAGGCCGCACCAGCCGGTTGCAAAGAGTCACGGCACCCTCCTGGTGCCTTTAAGGATGGCCTACCGGCTGCAACTGCCCGACTTCCCGGTGAGCCTGACCGCCAGGCTGGGGTATGAGTTCGGGTTCCTTACCGGCGATCCGCTCCTCCGGGAAGCTTCTTCCCTGGTCACCAATGCCAACGGGGTAACCATTCAATATTCCGCCACAGATGAGATGCCGGTCAATAACGTGCTGCACATGGTGGAAGCAGGTATTTCCGCCGACTACAGGTTCCCGAACAACTGGCAGGTCGCGGTACAATTTTCACATTTCAGCGGATTGCGTGAAACCAGGTATACTACAGTGGATTACACGACTTCAGCAGGAAACACTTCACAGGCCACCTATGCCCATGACGGCAGCAGGATGCAGGCCACGATCAACCTGGGCATCCCGGTAAGCAACCTGTGGGAGAACAGGGATCTCCGGCTGCACCGAAGGGTTGAGAATTCGGTGGGACGGGGAGGCCTGGCCAGGAGCAATCGCTACATCTATTTCGGTGGTGACCTGGCGGCGCTGTGGCGCTCGTTTTCAACTTCCAATCCCGCCATTGGCGCCCGTCCCATGGAGGGCACAGGCATGTTCCGCTTTGCCAACCTCCATGCCGGGATCTTTGTAGGGTACATGTTCAACAGGGTTTCCGGAATCGATATCGGGGCCTATTACCAGCGCTCCTCCCTCTTCAGTTCCATCATGTACGACCATGAAACCGATTTTAGTGAAATCAGCAGCGCCCCGATGTTCATCGATATCCCCGTGATGTACCGGTACTATTATGATCTTCATAAAAACAGGCTTTTCCTGGTTCCTTCCCTTGGAGGAGCGGTCCTTACCCATTTTGCCGGCCCCGGGTATGCCGCCGGGAATGCTGCATTCACCTACCAGGCGCTTTCAGGCACTTCAGACGGCACTGCAACCTATACTGCAGGGCGACCCGCCCGGCTGGGGTATTCTGTAAGGGCCTCCCTGGGAGTTGAATATGACATCCCCACACCCTTCCCGTTGCTGCTCACTTGGAACCTTACCTACAGTCATGGCCTCCGCGACCTGGAAGTAATCGAAGTAACCACCTCGCTGAGTGAAACCCCTGCTGCCAGCACAATAACCTATAACGGTACCGGGTGGATGACCTCCATCGGGGTCCGGCTTCCCTTCTCGCTGGACCCGGACAACAGGAAATGCGGTGCCATGCCGCGGATGAGGCGATAAAAGGAAAACCAGTCGGGGGGGGCTGCATGACAGCAGGAGTCGGTGTTCAGGAAAGCAGCATTACCACCGCCGCGATAAAGGTCATGATGATCACGAAATAGCGGTAGGCCTTCTCAGGGAAAAAGTTGACCATCCGGATCCCCGCCAGCATGCCCACAACGATGAGTGGCAACAACACCAGGTCGGCCTGCAGGGTATTGAGATCGATGGTCTTCCAGACAAATATATGGAACGGGACCTTGGTGAGGTTGATGACGAAAAAGAACCACGCCCCGGTGCCGATGAATTCGCGCTTGGGCAGTTTCATGGAGAGGAGGTAGATGGAAAAGACCGGACCTGCAGCATTCCCCACCATGGTGGCAAATCCTCCTGAAGTGCCCATCAGGGCTGCAAACAAACGGTTATCCGGAATTTTATCCGATTTTTTCCTGTCATTGTTGATCAGCATCACCAGCATGGCGATGATGATTGCCCCCAGCAGCCATTTGAAATACTTTTCATTGATCAGGTCCCCTGTGATGACCCCGGCAACCACCCCGGCAAGCGCCCAGGGGATCAGTTTGAAAATATAGCGCCAGTTCACGCTCTTCCGGTAATAGATCACCGCCATCACATCCGCCATGATGAGCATCGGAAGCACGATCCCGGTGGAAGGCTTTGCCCCGAAGACGCCTGCCATCAGCGGAACGATGAGCAACCCTACCCCTTTGATACCTGCCTTGGAGGCGCCCACAAGAAAGGCCGAAAAAAGTACAAGTACCAGGGACAGCAGATCGAGATCACGAAGGTATTCCATGGGTGTCAAAGATAGAAAATCTGGATCCTTACACGCAACTTTTGAAGTAAGATCAGCAACTCTGCCTGATCTCAATATCAACCCCATTACTGTGGTCCGGATCAACGCTTCAGGCTATTACCAGTTGCCCCTGGAGGCGGGAACATATCTCCCGGTTTTTTATATCTTTGGCAAAACCTCCGGAAAATGGACAAGGAAGGACTTGCAGCGATATACAAGAAGAGAAGTGCGGATTTTGAGGCGCTGCATGACAGGCAAAAAAAGGTATTGCTATTAATCAGTATCCTGCGCCTGCTGGTGATCATCGCAGCTGTGTATTTCCTGGTACTCGCTATAAAAAATGGAATGAATATCCTTTTTGCAGTATCAGGATTGATGGTGGTACTGTTTTTCGCACTGGTAAGTTATCATAAGAACCAGAACGACAGGAAAAAATTATTACTGGAACTCATCGGAGTCAACAACGAAGAACTGAAGGGACTGGACAATGATCTTTCGGACTTCAGGGATGGCCGCGAATTCACAGACTCCGGACATCCCTGGTCCTATGACCTGGACCTCTTCGGAGAGGGATCGCTTTTCCAGTATATCAACAGGACGGCCACACATACAGGCCCGGCAAGACTGGCAGCACGGCTCCGGGAAGCGGTTACGGATGAAAAAGAAATTACTGCGCGACAGGAGGTCAGCAGGGAACTCTCCGGGATGATCAACCTCCGGCAGCATTTTGCTGCGCACGCCAGGCTTATGGATAAGGATAATAATGCCTTTGAGGAGATCATCCGGTGGTCGGGAAAAGAAGTTTTTATCGAAAAATACAGGTGGACCCGCATTGCTGCATGGGTCATGACGGCCATCTCGTCGGCGATCATCATTTCAGGAATCTTCGTCCCCGGTCTGTTCAGGCTGCTGATCCCGCTGGTCCTGATCAACCTTACCCTGCTTTCACCCTTCCTCTCCAGGACCAACCAGTTCCAGGCCCGGGTTTCCAAAAAGCATAACTTCCTCAAAACCTACGCCGTGTTGCTGGAACTCCTTGCGGCAGAGGACTTTTCCCATCCAAGGCTAAAAGATACCCGGGAGCAATGTGCCTCCGGGTCGAAAGCCATCGACCAGCTCAGCTGGTTGCTGAACCTGTTCGATCAGCGGTTGAATCTGCTGGTGGGTTTTACATTGAATGCGCTTTTCCTGTTCGACTTCTATATGCTGCACCGCCTTGCAAAGTGGAACCAGGTACACACGGATGACCTCGGGAACTGGCTGGACATCACCGGTGAAATGGATGCGCACTTCAGTCTTTCAAACTTTGCATACAACCATGATGCATTCACCTACCCGGAAATCAGCAACGGCATGACCGGCATGAAGGCGACCGCTCTGGGTCACCCGATGATCCCTTCCTCCAGGAGGGTGGATAATTCCATAGAGATTTCAGGCGAACGGGTGGTCCTGATTACAGGAGCCAACATGGCCGGGAAATCCACTTTCCTCAGGGCTGTAGGGGTGAACATGGTCCTGGCATACGCAGGAAGCCCGGTGTGTGCAGCATATTTTTCAACGGGCAATTACCAGCTCTACAGCAGTATGCGGACCGCCGATTCGCTGAAGGACGATGAATCCTATTTCTTTGCAGAGATCAAGCGGCTGAAGCAGATTGTTGAAATGATGGAGCAAGGGACCAGGATGCTGATCCTGCTCGATGAAGTACTGAAAGGCACCAACACCACCGATAAGCAGAAAGGATCCGTGGGACTGATCAGGAAATCGATCGGTCATGAAGTGCTCTGCTTCATAGCCACGCACGACCTTTCGCTGGGGGAAATGCAGGAGGAGCACAAGGGGAAGATTGTGAATTATTGTTTTGAAAGCTATATCAAAGATCTGGCGTTGACATTTGACTATAAGATGCGTCCCGGACTGGCGAAAAACATGAATGCCAGCTTCCTGATGAAGCAGATGGGGATCATGGATTGACCGTCCCTCACCAGGGTGCGATATTAAACAGAAACAAATTTGGAAGAGATCAGCCTGACAGAAAAATTGATCGTGGGATTCAGTGATTTCATCTGGGGTACTCCCCTGCTGATCCTGCTGCTGGGCGGCGGAATTTTCTTCATGTTCTATTCCAGGCTGCTTCCCCTCCGCTACATCGGTCATGCTGTCCGGATCCTCCGCGGCAAATACGACAATCCCGACGAGCCGGGCCAGATCAATCATTACCAGGCCCTGTCGACCGCCCTGGCTGCCACAGTGGGCATGGGGAATGTCAGCGGGGTGGCCATTGCCATCGCATATGGCGGACCTGGAGCAATCTTCTGGATGTGGGTAAGTGCGATCCTCGGGGTAACGACCAAGTATTTCACCTGCACGTTGGCGGTGATGTACCGGGGCAGGGACAGCAACGGGGTACTGCAGGGCGGACCAATGTACGTGATCGTGGAAGGGCTGGGAAAAAGATGGCGCCCGCTTGCTGTTTTTTTCTCTGTTATGGGAATGGTGGGTGTCTCATCCATGTTCCAGGCCAACCAGCTGACACAGGTGATCAGGGATGTGGTCCTCGTTCCGGCCGGACTTCATGCAGGGCTCAACTCCGATCTCATCACCGGGTTGATTATCGCTGCGCTCGTTACCCTGGTTATTTTTGGAGGGATCAAACGCATCGGCAGGGTAACCGGAAGAATGGTCCCGTTTATGATTGTGCTTTATGTGCTGGCTGTCATCTACATTCTTGCCACCAATACAGCGCGGATCATCCCCGGATTTCAGTTGATCTTCCACGATGCGTTCCATGCCGATTCGGTGATGGGGGGAGCCCTGGGGGCACTGATCATTACCGGGGTGAGAAGGGCCGCCTTTTCCAATGAGGCAGGAATCGGGACAGCACCCATGGCACATGGGGCAGCCAAAACCAATGAACCGGTCAGGGAAGGCCTCGTGGCCATGCTTGGTCCCATTATCGACACGATCATTGTATGTACCATGACGGCCCTGGCGCTGATCATCACCGGTACCTGGCAAAACAGTGATGCCGACGGGATCACCCTCACTGCGCAGGCATTTGAATCGGCCATGCCGGGTTTCGGCGCGATCCTGCTGGCAGTATGTGTTTCTGTATTTGCCTTATCCAGCATGCTCTCCTTCCCCTATTACGGCGTAAAATGTTTTTCATTCGTGTTCGGCGCCAAATACTCGTTTATCTACAACTGGATTTACGTGATTCTCATACCGATCGGCGCAACAGCAACGCTGGGCGCCATTGTGGGAGTGTTCGACGGAGCCTATGCGCTGATGGCTTTCCCGACCATGATCTCGGCGATCCTGCTTTCACCGAAAGTGATCAGGGCATCGAAAGCGTATTTCGGGAGGCTGAAAACGGGGAAATAGAAAGTCCTGCCGGCACGAAAACCTGGCAGATGCCGGCACAGGGGGATGCCGGAAATATTCAGGATATACTGACTACCTGGTAAGCTTTCTCATACTGCGTCGCAGTTCGCGGATATTGAACGGACGGGCAACAATAGTAAGGTTGCGGTCGAGCAGGAACATGGTGGGTGTGGCGTAGATATTGTAATCTTCGGCGCTCTGCCCTTCCCATCCCATTGGTTCATGACCATTGATCCAGGGAGGCTGCACATCGCGGATATATTGTACCCAGTCGGACTTCACGGTATCAATGGAAACCGCAAACACCTCCACATTCTGTGGCCTTTCAGTGCCGTACCATTCATGGATCTCCGGGATCATTTCCCTGCAATGTTCGCAGTAGGTGGCCCAGAAGACCAGGAGGGTGTAGTCGGCATCCACTTCTGAGAGCCGCAACACCTGGTTGTCCACATTGCGGACCAGGATATCCGCTCCGGTCTGTCCTTCCGCCATCTTGCGATAGCCTTTCACGCGTTCGACGGCCAGTTCCACCACGTCGGTGGCACAGGTCTCGTCCACATAGGTATCCACGATATAGGTCTGTATCTTCTCCATCCCGAATGATTCAAATCCTTCAAGCATATATTCCACGGCAAACGTGCGCAGGTCGGGGTCACCCGAAACATTCGCCATGATCATGTCCACCGCCACAATAAACGCCTCTTCCTGTTCGCTGAAGGAATAGTCCTGCCTGCGGTAGAGCCTGAGGTACTCGATGATCTTGCCGGTATACACCGGCGCATGCAGGAGCATCGGGTCATCGATGGGTGCACGTTCAAAGTAATGTTCCCTGAGGAAAGCGATCCGTTCGGCGCCCTGGAGACCGGGCTGCAGCGCGACCGCACGGTAGGAATCTATGATTCGTGTGGCATACAGACCGGGGTATTCTTCTGTAAGGGATACGATATACTCGTCACGCTCCTCCTGGAGCTGCAGAAAATGAGCAACAGCCTGGTCGTAGAAACGGTCTCCGGGAGGATACCGGTCGATCAGCGGGTACATGGCATTCATTTTCTGTTCGTATTCCTCTTCAAATTCCCTGAACAGTCCCAGGACCCTGTTTTCCTCTGAATTGGAGAAATTGACCGTACCCGGAATATCCCGGTAGTCGGCATAGATCTCGAAAGATTCCTCCCCCCAGATGAATTCGATGTACCCGGGTCCGTCCTGGTGATTCGTCTTTCCGGGCTGATCCGGGTTCTGAAGATCGATCCGGTACATCCCTGCCGGATGAAGCGGTTCAAGGTAAAAATAGAAAGAGCCATTGAGCGCACCGATGCTATCGATGACCTCGTAGGAATTCGCATTGAACTGTGACAGGTACACCATTCCGTCGGGCATTCCCTGGATCAGCACCTGCAGTTGGTATCCCTGGGTATGTGCAGGGATCAGCCCGCCCATCAACATGACGCACAGCACTATTTTCCTTATCATAAAGGATGAAATTACACATTATGTGCGAATATGACAACCCTGAACCGGGTAATCATGCATAGAACTTAATGTCCAAAAGGTGCCGCCCAAGTACACATATTAAACAATGATACCTGTAAGCTCATCAAGTAAACTTTTCCCATCCATTAAATATCCGCGCATTTAATTTTTAAATGCATACAGATGCTTGGATGTGCGCACATACAGGTTATTCCCTGAAATTGCAGGTGTAGCCAGTATTTTTCCATCCAGTGGATTCATTGAAATGACAGCGGGTTGTTTTCCTTCTTTTAGAACAGTGATTTTTCCACTGTAGGATGCAAGGTAGATTTTGCCATCGGCACTTACCGGGGATGCAATATATGCGCCCGGAGCACCAATTCTTTCCTGAAGGTGCACGATGCCTGTTTCAGCATCCATGCACGTTACCCATCCTCCGTCACTGACCATGAGAATACAATCTCCAAAAGCAACCGGACTGGGGACTTCAGGATTTTTCTCCATTTGCATCCAAAGGATATCATCAGATGATAGCTCACCTTTTTTTTCTGCCGGAATAGCCATCATTCCAAAATCATCTACAACAGCATTAAGGTAATTGAATTTTTGAATCCATTCTTCTTCATTCACAGATCCGTCCTTGTCATTCCTGAAGAATTTCCGGACACTAAATTGCGTCCCCTCAATATCATCAACCCCGGGTCGTGAAAATACCATCATATCCTCCGGGATCTCATCCAACTCCATTAATCCATTTCCGTTTTTATCCATATCCGCCAGGACTTTCTCAAACGTGTCATAACTGAAAAAAGCTCCCCTCCTTTCAGCTTCAGAGAGTTCCATCCATGCGGTGATATAGATGATATCGTTGTTGATGATGGGTGTGCCTATTCCGTTGGTCATTATTTGAAACCACCACACCGGGGAGCCATCGGAGAGACGATAGGCCGCAATGCCTCCGCAGCGGTGCAGGATCACCTGGTCGTGGTACCTTACAGGTGTACTGTACCCGGGGTACCCATAATTGATAAAAGGCGTAACTTCCTGGGTGAGGGTTTTCCAAACCGTTGTACCGGTCGCTTTATCCAGCGCCAGCAGGCTGCGTCGATTTACATCTCCGTAATCCAGATTAAGAATTATTTTATCATCCATGATCACGGGTGAATTCGGGCTTCCATAATTTGCACTTTCAGGAACAGGAATAGGAAATTCCCATTTCAGGTTCCCGTCATGATCGAGACACCGCAATCCGTCCGACGCGAAATATACATAGATACCGCTGGCATCCGCAGCAATGGTCGCAGGAGCAAGATCACCTACAGGATGCGGATTTTCAAATTTTTGAGGAAAAAGGGAACTGCGCCATACCTGGTTGCCGGTGGACCTGTCGATGCATAGAATCTGAAGTTCTCCTGCTTCTTCAATACTTGCAGTAAGGTAAATATGATCATTCCAGATTACAGGAGACGAACTTCCCTCCAGGAGGTCAATTCTCCAGACCAGGTTGGTGTCTTCTCCAATGACAGCAGGGGGTTTTGCATCATCAGCGGCTATCCCGGAGGCATTTTTTCCCCTGAATTGTGCCCATTCATCACCCTGCCCTTAAAGGCCGCCGGTAATGAAATTGAAAACAACAGCTAAAAAGCCGATCAATAAAAAAATTTTCATTTGCGGTAACTGCTTGGATTATATACAATGATATCGAAAACGCAACATGCAACTAAAACCCGGTTTAGAGCAAATCCATAGAATATTTTAGTGCATGCATCCCGTTGAGAGGGTATTAAAGTGCATACAAATTTGCTACAACAAAATTGCCTGCCACGTAAGTTACGCTGACAGCCAATCATTGTCAAGTATTTAATAATGCTTAAAAACCTATATATCAGAATAATTGCGAAGAAGAAAGAGACTTAGCAACCGCCCTGTACCCTTTTCTTATTGGTCTGGGGTGCAATTTTAGGAAGTGAGGGAAGCGGCTGTGCATTGCTCTCCTCTGTTACAGTGGCTGCACCGCCCAGTTTCATACCGGCTCCTTTGCGGAAGTTGTATTTGGCGATCTCCTCGTTCGGATTGGTGGCTTCGGGTGCTTCAGGGTTCATGATGGTCTCCACCCAGTAATTCAATCCGCCCTGCAGTACGTAGTTGTTTTTATATCCAAGCTGGAGGGTGATCATCCATGCCTCATTCGCCTTGACGGTGCTGTTGGAATAGAATATATTGTGACGCACATCCTGGTTCAGATAGGGCTTCCATTCATCGGAAAGCAGGTCAGGGAGCGGAATATTCACTGCCCCCGGCAAATGAAATTCCTCGTATTCATCCAGGCTCCTCACATCGATCAGCAGAAAAGAGGGATCTTCTTTGATGATCATATCTGCGATCTGATCGGGAGAAAAATACTGGATCCCGCTGTTCACCTGTTCCAGGAGCTGCTCGGGTGTGAGCTTATAGGGATGGGTCGTATTCTGCGGAATTGCCGCCATAACGAGTCCGAGGGTAATAAAAACGATAGCGAGAATTGTTCTTGGTTTCATAGCCTTGTTTATTTTATTTGTCTTTGCTTCTCTAAATTTAACAGTTAATAAAGGAAGTTGTTGTACCTCAATGCTCCTGATTTGGAATTATTCCGAAATAATGACCCTTTTCGTGGTCTCAATCTGTTCTAATACTCTTCACGCGGAAACTTCTTTTCGGCCCACTCACCTGCCCAGAACATGCCCATGGCAACAATGATAATTCCGAGTACGACGACCCCGTCTTTTAACCCGAGCTTTTCACTCAGCGTGGGGATTCCCAGGTTTTTGGCATAATAGAAGTCTTCCAGCAAGGGGAAAGCCTCTGCAAAGATCAGCACTCCGACCAGCATTCCACCGATAAAGAACATGGCATCGATCTTGCCGATGGATGCGGCACAGAAGCTTGTTCCCGGACAAAACCCACCGATGATAAACCCTGCTCCCATGATGATCCCGCCTGCAATGGTAGAGTAGAGGAACGTCGGTTTGATATAGACCAGGTCGAGGTTGATCCAGTTAAATAAGCTGAGAAAGAGCAACCCGATCATTCCGGTAATCGCAGCAGTGAAGAATACTTTCAGTACTACTGTGTCGTATCCGTAGAAAACACCTGCCAGCTTTCTGCTGGAGGAGAACCCGCTGGCTTCCAGCACAAAGCCGAACCCGATTCCGATCAGGAATGCGAACAGGAAGTTGCTGTTCTGAGAGATGATGTCATAGCTGATTAATGGTCCCATATCGTGTAAAAATTATATCGTTTATACCCGGTTCAATCTGATTATATCCAGTTTTTTCTGAAAAAATAGGCCAGTGCGAAGCCTGTCCCAAAAATGGCAGCCATAGAAATAAAACCTCCAAATGACAAGACTGCCATCCCGCTGAGTGCCGATCCGCTCGTGCATCCCCTGCCCAGCTGGGAACCGAATCCAAACAGGACCCCCCCCGCAATGGCCAGGATAATTCGTTTTTTGGAAGTGATCTTCGGTGAATGTTCCACCTTGAATTTCAACCGTTTGAAAAGCACCCCGGAAAGGAATGCACCAACAATCACGCCGAGCATCTGGTAGACCAACCAGGCATTCAGTGGTTTGCCGTCGTGGCTTTCCAGGTATTCACTGTAGAAAGTGGCATTCTGAGCATGATCCGGGGCAACGGTCTCTACGGCTGCCACCACGGCACTCTTGGCTGCACCACTGGCTCCAAGCCCCCTGCCGGCAACAAAATTGGCTGCAATAAGCACCAGGCCCAGCAGCACGCCGCCCACATATGGATTAAGGTACTTCGTTTTCGGTGTTGTTTGTGTGGTTGTGTTCATTTCCAGTATCGTTTTAATTTCTTAATATAACCACCTGCTCTCTTGTCCAGCAAAGGCAATCAGGAACCGCATCATGAGGCTTCCGAAGAGTACAAGAAGGGCCGGAATCAGCACCGGTACCTTGAATTTATAGAGTTCCAGCACCTCCAGCACAACCGGCACGATCATCCCGAGGATGACCACGAAGATCCAGAAGGATGCAGTATAGGGACCGCCAAGGAAGAGGGCGGCTGCATCAATCTGCACCTGCGTACTGGCCAGGAAACCCATGAACATATGTACGATCAGGAACATCTCCACGGCAATAATCCCGATATCGATCTTTGAGAAGAGCGTTCGCTCTGCATGGTCCTTCGATAACAGCATGATCATTGCTGCACCGGCCGACATGCCCGAAGCCAGGAAGAGCGGGCCCAGTATGGACGTGTTCCAGAGTGGGCGCGCATTGAATGCCGAGAACAGAATCCCGGTATACACCCCAAGGATTACGGATGAGATCACCATGATCCAGGCAAGGGTGACCTTGTAACGGATAAAAAATGCCTCCAGCTTTTTAATGAAATCGAATTTCCAGTCCCACTTCGGAAAGATCTCCCGTACATTGATCGCTGCCCAAATAAATGAAAGGGGCGTAACAAGCATGAGGACCCAGGCACCCCACGACATGGGTGATTCAATGCGGATCGTGGTATACAGCCGCCAGAAATAAGGCTTGTGTTTCAGGTCGAGGAACAAGGCGATCAGGCCAAGTACCAGGAGAAACGGAACGATCAGTGGTGCCTTTTTTACAGATGTCGGGTATACCTTCTCCTTGCCCATGATGGTGTACATTCCTGCAAAAAAGAGGATCCCGGCAGCCAGGCCGCCCAGGAACAGGTAGAGCGGTATCTGCCAGTGCCAGATATTCAGTTGAGGGTCGATAAATGGATTTGCCCTGCCGCTTACAATGATCTCTTCTCTCATAATATCATTACATAAGGAAATATAATTTTGGGTCTGTTCCCGCTTCGGGGATCAGCGTTGTAAACTTCCTGTTTTTCAGGACCGTTGACACCGGACTGTTCGGATCGTCCAGGTCACCGAAATACATGCATTTTGTCGGACAGGTTGCCACGCAGGCAGGATCCAGCCCTTTCTTGATCCGGTGGATGCAGAAAGTACACTTGTCTACATGTCCGCCGGGATGCGAATAACGTGCATCGTACGGACATGAATTGATACAGGCACCGCAGCCGATGCATTTGTTCTCTGTCACGAGCACGATTCCTCCGTCGGCATAGTGGCTTGCACCTGTCGGGCAACACCTTACACAAGGGGCATTGCTGCAATGGTTACACCGTTCCGACCTGATCTCTATCTCCAGCTGTGGATAGGTGCCGTTGGTCAACTCCACCACCCAGTCACGGCAGTAACCGATGGGGACATTGTTTTCGGTCTGGCAGGCCACCACACAGTCGCTGCAGCCGACGCATTTCTTCGTATCTACCGCCATTGCGTACCTCATGACTCTACCTCGTTTTTAGCTGGTTCAAACTTAAATGTCACAAAATTACCCCGCATGCCGGTTCCTCCCATGATCGGATCGAGATGGACCCTGGAGATCAGTTCCGAATCGCTGGCACCTTTGCCGTATGCACGCGACAGCTTTTTGTTGTCGTGCCCGAACCCGTGCACCATGAAAACGCTGTCCCACCGGATCCGCTCGGTCACCCGCGCCTTTACCGGGAAGGTCGACCTGATCCCGTCCTGGTTTTCCAGGTAGATGTATTGCCCGTTTTGGATCCCCCAGATCTTCGCCACCTTCGGATTGATCCATACGGCATTCTCTGCCATCATATCTGTGAGATTCGGATTGTTGGCCGTCCTGCTGAATGTATGCATCGGGGCACGTCCGTAGTTCAACCGGTAGAACCCTTCAGGTGGCTCCTCATGTGGTGTGTATACAGGGATCGGATCAAAACCCTCATTTGCCAGGTCGGTGCTGTACAATTCAATTTTCCCGGTGTTGGTGAAGAACTGCACATCCTGACCGGGATGGAAGTAGAGGTCATCGTAGGACCGGTCATAGGTCTTGACACCGATCTTCTTCATCTCTTCAAGTGATGTACCGATCTGCCTGAACTGCCAGTCGAGCATTTCCTCGAAGCTGTTCCAGGTAAAATACTCCTCCAGTCCCAGCCGTTTCGACAGCTCCTTTGCCATCCAGTAGGCCGGTTTTGAATTGTAGAGTGGTTCCGTTGCCGGCATCCTGAGCGCCACAGAGGGCTTGCGGTGAGGGCTCACCCTGATGCTGTCGTACCGTTCCAGGTACGTGCATTCCGGTAGCACCACATCAGCCCAGCCGGTAACTTCCATCGGCATGGTATCGATCACCACCATCAACTCCAGGTTCTGTATCGCTTCAATGAGCTTTCTGCGGTCGGGAATCGTTTTCGGAAGATTGGTTCCGTTGACGATCCATCCCTTGAAATTACATGCCTTGCTGAGCGTCGGCACGGTGGCGTCGCAGATACCCGATGCCAGTGTTTCATATGCCAGGTTGTACTGATCGGGGAACGCATCCTTCCAGCTGCGCGAAGGAGTGGGAAAGGGCGGGTGCGGCCATGAAGGCACCCCCAGCTTTTCAGGTACGTAATATCCTCCTCTTCTTCCCCACGAACCAAGCAAGGCATTCAGAATGGCGACTGCCCTGAGCCGCTGCGTGTCGTCACCGTACCAGGTGACATGTCGTCCCGGGTGAATGATCACGGCAGGTGAGGCATTGGCCATCTCCCGCGCCGATTCCCTGATGAGCTCCGGCCTGATCGTTGTGATCCCATAGGCCCACTCGGGAGTCATGGTTCTGACATGCGCCTTCAGCTGTTCGAAACCAAAAGTATATTTTTCAACGTATGCTGTGTCATACGATTCTTCATAGATGAGCACATGGATCCATGCCAGCAGCAATGCTATATCGGTGGCGGGCTTGATGGGCAGCCAGAATTTCGATTTGCTGGCGGCGATACTGTAGCGGGGATCGACGGTGATGATGGCCGCGCCCTTGTCAATAGCGTCGGACATCTCCTGTACCTGCCCGTTGTGCATGTTCTCCCCGAGGTGTGATCCGATCAGCACCATGCAGCGGGTATCACGGATATCGATCCGTTCCGGGCTGCCGACTCCTTCGCCGTAGGTGGTCTGGAAAGCCACTTCGCGCGGACCCCGGCACTGGGCATAGGAAGGGGCAGCGATACTGGAGGAGCCGAAAGCCCTGATCAGTGTACCAAAATAGTCGCCGCCGGAGCCGTGGGTGAGCAATGCGAAACATTCCGGACCATATTCACTTGCGATGGCTTTCATTTTATCGGCGATATAGTCGAAGGCCTCGTCCCAGCTCGCCTCGCGGAAAGTCTGACTTCCGCGTTCCCCGGTTCTGATCAGCGGGGTTTTGAGCCGGTCTTCATCATAATACATCCCGGGTCCGCCGGTACCACGAGGACAAAAGCGTCCGTTGCTGTGTTGGTCCTCATTGTTGCCGATCACCTTCCATATCTTTCCCTCCTCATTTTTATATACCCACCCGGCACACTTCCAGAAACAGATCTCGCAATAGGTAGGGGTTCGTGTGATGTCGACCTTTAATTCCGACGGATCGATAGGGGTTCCGGCAAAGTTCTTGTAAATGCCATACCCGGATGCGCTGATCGCCAGTCCGCCGATTCCCAGACCGGAAATTCTTATAAAATCCCTTCGACTTGCCATTGCTTTGAGCTCACTGATTTAAACGTTGTGTTTGGTTTCAGACATGGTGTTTCTGCAAACAAAATCGAAATTACGGAAATATCCGTTTCAATGAATCTATCAAAGTATGCCCGAAAATATCCAAATATCTGCATACTTTGTAATATTCTCTTTATTAATTCATTACACTTATTTAAAATGAAAATAAATTACATGTGTATGCGTTTTGCAGTCAGAAAGCCCGGCAGAATTACAACAAATGACCAGGCAAACCGGAGAGGTCTGATTCGCTGTTTACGTTTTTGAAGAGGTGGTCGTGGAAGAAAGATTGTGAACCGTCGATGTTTACGATCTTCGCATTGGCGCGGGTGACCAGCTTGTGTATTGCATAGATGTTCTGGCCGATCATCTGCTGAAGGATCATAGCTGTGCTTTTCCGGTAGATCCCGCACAGGGGTTCCGGCCGGCCGGGGGTGGCGGCGGGAAGGATCACATCGTATATGTTTGGTTGTATAACGCGATTGGCCTGTAAGGGGTCATCGGCAGGGTTCATGCCGGGTTGCAACGTGCTGGTATTTCTGCCATGTAGACTGTCGGTTGCTGACCCGTCAGTCTCTCCGGCATATTTCAACAGTTCGATGAACAGTTCCCGGTTGACCAGGGGGAGATCATAGGAGACAATAATATTGAGGTCGTTTGACGATTTCTCAAGGCAGGTTACCACTCCGCCGATGGGACCGATTCCCGGAATGTTGTCACATACCTGCTCATAATCCTTTTCGATTTCCATCGGATTGCAGGTGCTGATAAGGATCTCGTCGCAGAGCGATTCAAGCACCTTGAGCGGGTACTGGTACATCAGGAATTTTCCCAGCCGGATCATTCCCTTGTCCCGGCCCATCCGCCTGCTCCGTCCGCCTGCAAGCAATATGCCTGTAATGTTGTGCCGCAGTGCTCTCATTTCCGCTGTTTGTTCCATTCGTTGATCCTGTTCAGCAATTCCAACGGGTCTGCACCGGCCGCATTTACAACATTCTGTGCCGGCACATTCCACCTCTCCCTTACCTCGCACAGGATCCGGTCACGCACCACCCACACTTGCGGGATATCGTAATTTTTTTCCAGTTTCCCGATGATACCGCTCCATCCCTCCCCTGCCAGTTCCATCGGTCCCAACTCGTCAAGCACCAGTAGTTCAGCGCCGTTTTCCAATCCTGCACCCAGCATTTTCTCTCCCAGGGTGAATGCTTCCGGGTTGAAGTAAAAGTCACGGTACCTGGTCCAACCATTTTCTTTTATTCTTCCACCCAGCTGCAATTTTTTGCCAGTCCGGATATCGGTCAGGAAAAAGCTGTCCCGCCTGCCGTCTTTAAATGTTCCCTCAGCAACGAATCCTGCCATATTGCATTGCTTATGCCGGCATAATTCAATTAAACGGCTGACAAATCCGGATTTACCTCCCTGCACATTGCCGGTAACAAGAAAGATGTTATAGTGCGGGGGCGACGCTTTTTCCATAACGGAAATCAGCGATTCGGCAATATGCAGGATGGTGTGCAGTACATTTTTCCGCTGGCGAAACAGATTGTTCTTTGTCGGAATCTGCTCAATGATGGATGGCAGGACAGAGAAAGCCAGGCTAACCGATTTATAGAGGTTGGAAAAACCATTCCTGTAGAGGAGGCTCCTGACAAGCGGGTTTCTCAGTTCAACACTGATGGCAGCGAAGCTGAAGATGATTACCAGCGCCCTGAAATTGATCTCCAGTCCGACAATAAGTCCGTTTACCGATAAGAACCTGCCTGTACTGATCCATTCCCAGAGCAATGCAGCCAGCAGGGTAATGATGAGCAGCTGAATCCATAGCGAGGGTTTTTTCAGGTAGCGCACTGCACGTTTGTAGCGGATCAGCGCACCAGTTATGATCGCACCGCCTGAAAGCAGGGCTGGAATGTAGCTTTTGCTGTTCAGGAAATACAAAGTTGCTGCCAGCAGGAAAAGGATCAATAACAGGTTGAGAGATGCATATCTCTGTTTTTCAGGCTGGGCACCGAACGGCAACCCTTGTGAGGCATCAATATGCGTTGTGTTTCCCGGATCCGGAGGTTTATTCTGAAGTTGTCTGAACGATACGTACCCGGCAAGCGCAGCGATGGTTCCGGCAACAAGGTAGATAGCTGTCACCAGCAATAGCAGGTACAGGGGATCAAGTGATTCCAGCCCGGTGCTTTTCACGAGAAACAGGTAAAAGGCCTCTGCGATCCTGAGCAGGTCGAAGCCATACAGGATCAGCAGGGAGAATACTTTTTGCAGCAGCGACCAGGTGACAGCAAGCATGCCGCCAATGATGAACCCGGTGAGGTTCCTGCCGAGAAGGAGCCATGTGACTTCAAGGATTACTGCCTCCATGAAAATGCCAACCATGGGACCCAGGATCACCGCACTCGGGGAGATCGATTTCATCAACGCTGCGATCAGTCCGGCCCGGATGATGATCCCCGGCTCCTTCCACTGCATGGCAAATGCCACTAGTAAATATACTGCAGCCATGGCAAGCATGGTGCCGGAAAAAGGGATCCTGAGGTTGTGCAGGAAACTGCCCGCAACGATCTCAATGGCGGCCCAGATACTCCCGATGGCAGCAGCCATGATCCATTTCGGGCTTAAAGACAGCTTTAGTTGTGCAGCATGGTTGTTCATCATTACCGGGTAAGTACACGGATTACGGGTAACAAAGATAACAGGTTATTGCACGATAATCCTGCAGGAATGGGAAATCCCGTCAGCAATGATCCGCAGGGTATAAATGCCCGGAACGAACTGTTGAACATCAATGTCAAATTCCGACGTTCCGGCCCGCTCCATTTCCTCAACGTACAGTAACTGGTTGAGGGCGGAATAAATTTCAACCATAACATCCTGCTCCTGTTCAAGGTTAAGGTCAACGTGCAACACATCCTTTACAGGGTTCGGGTAAACCCTGACCCTGTCAGCAATACCATGCACATTGTCGACACCTGTTACAGACATGACAACCACGCTGTCACTTGCCACACAACCAATACTATTGGTTACTTCCACCCAATATAGCCCATAGGATGCAGCCTCAATGGTTCTGCCTGCAGAATGATCCGACCACAGGTAGGAAGTAAATCCTGACCCGGCATCCAGTGTCACGGGAAGAGCGGTTCTGAGTGTATCCTCCCCGTTTCCGATCTCCACTGAAATGGGATCCCAGACGGTAATACCTGTATTGAGTGTATTATTCGAAAAGTCCACATCTTTTTCATAAATAACCGAGGTATATACGTTGTACGCACCGGGAGCTGAAAAGTCATATGCTGCAGTAAATGTCACCAAGGTTGTTTGCCCTGGTTCCAGGTCCGCATCAAGATGAAAAGTTTCAATCTTTGAAGATCCGCCATTTACAGAATAGGTCATCGTAAGCCCCTGTTCAGTTGATATTTCCAGGTATCCATTATTGATTATTTCCACGGATACAGGTGTGGTTCCGTTCACTGCGCAGGTACTCACAGGAGAAGCCAGTCCCACGATACCCAGGTCGGGGCGGTCATAGGCTACATAGAGACTATCAATCCCCGTACACCCGTGATCGCCCTCAACCTTCACCCAGTACCAGCCGGCAGAAGGTTCCGGGATAACATATTCCGCAGCACTGCTTCCATCTTGCCACTGGTAGGCGAAGGATGAATAGGGTTGTTGTGCATACAGGGTCACAGGGGTATAGACTGCCAGTGAATCGGAATCGAGCGCTGTTCCCGGATCGGTCCTGATCTCCACCGACGGACCATAGTGCGCAACATTGAGCGACGCATCGTTATTGCCGGGGGACATATCATCGTCGTATGTAGTGTATGCAACGATATTGAAATTCCCCGGCACACTCATATCCTCTTTCTTTGCAAAAGTATGGTAGATGACTTCCCCACTCTTCAGTGTATCGGCCAACGGGAAGGGCTCGGTAACAACGGGTCCGTCGTTCACCACGTAGCTGACATAGATGACAGACAGTGAGGCAATGTTCCAGTTGCCGAGATTCTGAACAGCTACCTGCACCTGTTCATCTTCGTAGAGGTGGCAGGCGGTTTGGGGATGGCTTATTTCTGTTACGCCAATGTCTGGTACCGATAGCATGATCCGAACAGTATCGGAGGCAATACAGCCATTCAGGTCTTCCACGGTTACATGGTAGATGCCGATGCCGGGAGTCGTGATGGTATAGGTTTGATTGGTACTTCCGTCCTGCCACAGGTAAGAGACAAAATCCGGTCCTGCATCAAGGGTATATGTAAGTCCTGTTTCAACGCGGTCCCTCCCCAGGTTGACAGGTGGCGCATCGAACAGATGCACCAGGGATGTGACCGCATCGTTTGCCGCATTCACATCGTCATTCAAATCAACAAATACTGAGAAGAAATACCATTGGTCTGGCTGGAAGTTTTCATCTCCTGAGAAATTGAAGGTAAACTGTTCTCCCGGCAGGAGGTCTGCGGACAAAGTATGCTGCTCCCTGACCTCTGTACCTTCGTTGATGCTGTAGCCCATGGCAATGGACTGACCTGCGGGAATGACCTGGTTGCCCTTGTTGGTTAACAGGGCAGCGATGTTAAAAGAGGTGGAAAATTCACATGCTCCCGATGGTGAGAGCAGCTGGGTGAGCTCCAGGTCTGTCACGTTCAGGGTCACCTCAATGGTATCTGAACTGCTGCAGAGATTTTCGTTGGTTACGGTAACATAATAGACCCCTGTTCCGGGTTGGTCTATCGTAAAGGTCTCACCGGTTGACCCATCCTGCCACAGGTACTTGTCATGTCCGGGTTCCGGGGACAAAATGTACTCCAGCGCATCCACAGTGATGTCTTCGCCCAGTGAAGCATCCGGGTAACCATATACTTCGAGGTTGTATGTCAGTGTATCGTTGTCGGCGTTTTCATCCATACCCATCATGGTGAACAACTGCAAGAGGTAGCTTCCTGTCGCCGAAAAATCGAAATATCCATGATAGGTATGATTGAACTGTTCAGCAGGTTTGAAGGGTTGCGTAAGGGTGATCGTATCATAGAATGGTGCACCACCGTTGATCATTCCCCCGACAATGATCTCATTGCCAATATCAAGCGTGTCATTACCGAGATTCTGTACAGTGATCTCCAGCGGGATTCCTGGTGCTGTTTCGCAACCCGACTGGGGTCCGCTGTATGCAGTTACTCCAACGTCGGGAAAAAGCTGCACAACCCGCACAGTATCTGAAGCACTGCAGCCCAGGCTGTTAATGACCCGTACCCAGTATTTGCCGTTGGTGGTTACGTGGTACTGGGCATCAGTGGAGCCGTCCTGCCACAGGTAGCTTTGTCCGGACACTCCTGAATAGGCGTCCAGCACAACAGTGTCGGGCCGGGCCGTTGAAATAACATTTCCAATTTCCACGTAGGGTTTGTTCACTGTGATCGTGCTGTATACTGTATCGGCGGATATGGATGAATAGAGGTTGGGATCATCGTATTGCAGGTAGATCGTGATATTATATTCGCCTGAAGCACTGAAGTCAAACTGAGATCCGGTGGTTATATTCATGGTATTGCCCACCGGCAAATCCTGCAGCAGGTAATACACCTCTTCCTTCGTATGGATACCATCAGGTTGTTCGATGTAGTATGCAATTTGCACTGAATCTCCCGCACTGATGTCTGTGATACCAGCATTTTTAACGGTAAGGGTGAACTGCTCTGCCGATCCCAGTTCGCATGCGCTGACCGGGCTCACGATATCCAGCAGGTCGGCATCATGGGGGGCTTCCATGATTAGGAAATCATCCATTGCAATGCCGTTATATTCATTTTGCACCTTGTCGGCAGAAAACCTGAAACGGAATTGAATATCGCTTTCGCCAGCAAGGAATTCAGGGAGCAGATGTTTCACAGTAATCCACCCTCCACTCTGTCCACTCCAGCCATCGTTCGCCAATGCAGACACATAGTTGCCTGTGTACCATTTCCAGTAGGAGTCCCGGCCGGAGAGGTTGGAAACTGTATTCCAGGTCTGACCACCATCCAGCGTATATTGCAGGTTCATCCCGTCAACGCCTGCCTCGGTGTCAGTCCAGAGGTTTGCTTTGATCATGGGATGCTGCATCCCTGTGAGGTTGAATGACGGCGAGGCAAGCCAGGCGGGCTCGGAGGAAACCGGGTTACCGGTCAACAGCACATCATCGATGTTCCAGCCGGCTGCTACCTCTCCGGAGGATGAAGAATAACTGAGGGTGAACCGGATACGCATTGCATCGGTAAAAATGAGTGAATCGGGAATATTGTAAACGTAATTCAGCCACCACTGGTCCATGATCTCTGCCCCTTCATTATGCCAGAGCGTGTGCCAGTTAGTGCCATTATCAGAACTGATCTCAACCTTTACCGTATCACCCTGCACTACATTCACCCACCTGGCAAAGCTGAGCTGGATCTGGTTGTATGCAGAGACATCTATTGAAGGGGAAGTAGCGTTATAGGCAGTGGCTTCAGAAATGCCGTTCTCATACTGGTAGAGGCTGTCGCCACGACCTGTTATATCTGTTCCTATAGAATAATAGCCATAATAAGGATACCATGGCAGGTGGATTCCGTCCGGCATGGCACGTTCAAACTCACCACTGAATGACCACCCCATGTCTGATTCAAAGCCATCCTCGAAAAGGCTTTGGTTGGAACCGGAGATCATCGCTCCGTAATCGGATGATAGTCCGGTTGCCCAACTGTGACTTCCCGAAGCTGCATTGCTGATTACTGTACCGGCAGGAGTGCCGTATTCCCAAATACCGGAGCCAAACGACCGCCAGTACCCGTCATTTTCTTCAAAATCCTCTGCGTGGGGAGGCACATAAGTGGGAACCACATAGATTTCGGTGGTAAGCCGGTCATTTGCAGGGTACTGATCGCCGGGGAACAGGGTCCTGACAATGACTGACGGACGAAGCCCGGGCTGACTCAGGTTGGTCTTTGTGGAAAATGTAAATTCCACGGAACCGTCTACCGGGATGTCTGTATCCATCGCGTCAATGGTCCATGTGCTGCCGCCATTGAAGGAATAGGCAACCGGAACCGGATCGGTGATAGCGGTGCCACCATAGTTCCTGATGCGAACGGTTACTATTTCACTGGCAGTAAGCCCGCTGCCACTGAGGGGGGTGATCCATTCGGAGATTCCCACGTCTTTGGCGATAAACTCCCCGGTGAGGTATACATCATCAATATTCCATCCCGAATAGTTATTGAATGCATTGGTAGGGCCCATTCTGAAACGGAATTTCATTGAATCAGACCTCCAGTACTCAGCCGGGATAAGCACTTTCTCCTGGTTCCACTGGAAATCATTAATATATGCATTGCTGTGCCACACAGGTTCCCATGTGATTCCATCATCGGTGCTTACATCAATGAATGCATCATCCCAGACTTCGATGTTGAGATGACGCCTGAAGAAGAGGTTAAGGTCCTTGTAATAAAGCACATTCATATTCTTCGATGTGGCCATGTCTGCAGTGCTTACCGTCAGATTGGCTTCATAATTCCCATTATAGGTAAGGTCAGTACCAAGAACGTTTTGCCCCCGAAAAGCTGCTGCCGGATCGGGGTTCCCGGGATCTCCACCCAGGCCGCCGGGTGCACCGACCTGGAACTCCCCGGTCAGGTCCCATTCCTGTGTTCCTTCAAATCCATCATAATAGTAGGTATGGTAGATCATTTCTTCGCCTGCTGGCGACAGGTCTGTGACAGGAAAGGCCCCTCCGCTGGTAACAATGTCCCCTGCCCTGATCATGGCATCCAGCTTATTTTTATGTGTGGCTCCGGGGGCCACTTCATACGAGAGCCAGAGGTAATTGTGACCAGGCGCCAGTGTATGGTCCAGAGAAGTAAATACCGCTTCACCGGCGGTGAAGCTGACAGGCGTACCTACAAGATTATCAGTGGTAAACTCCTGTGATGATGTGCTGTATAGCTTGACACCTCCGGAAAGGATATCCGCATCAGCAGTGTTCAGCGAAGCGAACGTGACCTGGTCCAGTGTGAGGGTACCTGTATTTCCATACACCTGCAGATCCGCTCTCAATATAGGCGCATCAGGAGTCCCTGATGGAATACCCGGTGACAGGAGTTGTTCGAGCTCAACATCATTGACATACAGTTGCTGGGTACCGGTTTCTTCAATATATACACTGTCAACCAGGGTTCCGAATCCCCAGCGCGCCTGCCCCTCAAATGCAACGTAATAGGTTTCCGATGGATTTGGAAGGCTGAGTACCTGCTTTTCCCATTCATAAACCGGATCCAGGTATTCCTCCAGCAGGATCCAGGGGGCGGTATCCGAAATCTTGTAATATATACGCAACACATCCCATCCTGTAGCACCTTCAAAGGTCCATGGGATCTGGCAAAGGTAAAAACTAAGTTGTACGGCAGCGGCACCCATCAGGTCAAGTTCTGGTGTGACCAGCCTGGTACGTTCATTATCATCTCCCTGGTTGAAAAAGAAAGCATTGTAATTGCCTTCCAGTGCTGAAGGGGGGTTGCGGGCTATGTCCTCCTCGCCGTTCGGGGTAATGGGGTTGTCCAGGTTGGGATCACTGGGGTTATATCCCCCGTTCCTGTATCGCCAGTCCACCTTGCCCACCGAATATTCCTGGGTCCAGCCTTCCGGCTTGGCTCCCTGTTCAAAGCCTTCATAAAGGAGTTCCTGTGAAAAAAGCCCGGGCAGCGGAAAACTCAACAGTACCCCTGCGAGAAATATATTTAATTTCATATGACACATTTCTGGTGCAACCTTATAACAAAACAAATAGTTTTTACGTATAGTTGCTTTATTGGGTTACCTCTTTTTGTAAAAAGGTTGGGAATAATATGAAACATCTTACCAGGTTGGTGTTAAGGTTGGTGTTGTTGATGGTCATGGTCGGCAGCACGGTGCATCTCTATGCACAGGTGGATACCGAGTTCTGGTTCGTGGTGCCCGAGATCTCCCATCGCGGAAGTACAGGGGGAAAACCCGGCACACTGCGATTTGCCACCCTGGAACTGGAGGCGACCGTGACCATTGAGATGCCTGCCAACCCTTCTTTTACACCTATTGTTTTGAATATCCCCGCCAACGGGGATGCTGCGGTGGATCTTTCCCACATGATCGATGATGCAGGCAGTCCGAATATCACCGGCCTGGAAAACAAGGCACTGACACCCGACGGGATCAATCCCTTCGGTCTGCATATCACCTCAACCAACCGGATCAATGCCTACTGGGAGGTGAATTATATTTATGGTGCGGATATATGGACCCTCAAGGGGTCCAACGGGCTGGGAACCGTCTTTTATACACCCTTCCAGGATGAATATCCCAACAATCCCACCCTGATGCCCTCTTATTCGGCCATCGATGTGGTGGCCACACAAGACAATACCACCCTTACCTTTACCCTGCCCGACGGGGTGGGTGCCAGCTTCGGGGAACCCATGACCAATGTGATGGGCAATGTTCCGGGTACAACTTTCACTATCGGGCCACTGATGCAGGGGGAGACTTTTTCCCTTTTTCCGTACATGAAGAATACTACGGTGGCAGCGAAACTTGACGGGACCCGGATGGAATCCAGCCGTCCTGTTGCCGTGACCATAAAAGATGATAACCTGAATACCTCCTCGCAGGGAAGATCGACCATCGGGGACCAGATCGTTCCTGTCAGCATCACTGGTGACACCTACGTGGTGCCCGCCATGGGAAATCCCAACCTGACCTTCGTGGTGGCGACCCAGGACAATACCAACATATACGTAAACGACGTTTTATATGCCACATTGGATGAAGGTGAACAGGTACGGATCATGTCTCCCAACAACCAGGTCATCGTCATCAGTACCAAAACCGGTATCAATGCTCCTCCGGGGCCTCCTGTCTATGCATTGCATATTGCCCTGAACAACATGACACGCGCTGCGGCGCTCCTGCCTCCCATCGGTTGTACAGGGAACACCCAGCTGGCCTTCTCCCGTGCCAGGGAGGAGATCAGGGAGAAATTTTACTTCTTCCTGATCACGGAGAATGAAAACATTGACGATTTCATGATCGACGGATTGCCTGTCGATCCCACCATCATACCGGATGATATTACCAAATGGGAACAGCTGGGGAACGGTTGGTCGGCATACATGACCTCCAATATTCCTGCCAGCAAGCTGCCCATCGGACAACACCTGGTGGAGAATGGCGGTGGCATCTTTCACCTGGCTATTATCAACGGCTTCACCTCGGCCAACCTGGGAGACATGTTCTATGGCTATTTCTCCGACTATGGCGGATTGAATGTGGGTGCCGTGGTAGCCGGAACCAAATCCTCGGTGATCCGCGCCTGTTACGGGACACCGGTACAATTGCATGCCTATGGCGGAACTACCTACGAGTGGACCCCCCAGGAATACCTGGATGACCCTTACAGCAATTTGCCTTTTGCCATCAACCTGCCGGCCGGGGCCCATGAATACATAGCCCATGTCAGCGGAGCATGCGGTTCGGGTGATGTACCTTTAACAGTGGTGGTGGCTCCCCCTGTATCGGCAGATTTCAAGACCAATGTAACTTCAGGTTGCTCTCCTCTGACAATACATTTCGAGGACCAGTCGATGGGAAATGCCACCTGGCAATATGACCTGGGAGACGGGACCCCGCTGATGCTCTATGATACCCTGGTATCTACAACTTCCGTGGGACCTCCCACCGATCCGTTTGAGTTTTCGCATACCTATGTGAACTCTACCGATTCTGCAATCAGTTTCGAGATAACACTGATGGTGAAAAACTCCAGTGCCTGCGCAGATATCATCACCAGGACCATCACCGTGTTCCCGGAGATCACCTCTGAGTTTACCGTGGCGCCCGACCTATCATGCGATCCCCTTATATCCTACTTCACCAACCAGTCAACCGGTGATACCGCTACCTGGCGGTGGGAATTCGGCGACGGAGGATCATCCCCTGAGAGGGATCCGGTGCACCTGTACCGCAACCTGTTCGGACCGGGCAACCTGGTTTTTGACGCCTCCCTGATTGCTATTTCTCCATACAACTGCCGCGATACTGCAACCCGCCAGGTGACTGTCAAACCCTATATCGAGGCAATGTTTGCCTATGATACAGTGGCTGAATGCTCTCCCCATGAGATCATTATTACCGACCAATCCATCGGGGCAGACAACTACCTCTGGGACTTTGGCGACGGGAACACCTCCCCTTCCAGCGGCCCGGTTATCAGTCACCTGTATGTAAACACAGGGGGCGATCCTGTGACATACACCATTACACTCAGGGTATCCAACGACGAGGGTTGTACCCACCAAATCCAACGGGATGTGACTATTTACCCGCAAGTGACGGCAGATTTTACACTGGATCCAGCTGAACTCTGTTCTCCGGGCGAAATTGCATTTAATAACCTGTCAACCGTACCTCCAGGCACTGTCTACGTTTGGGATTTTGGGGACGGGGGCAGCTCTACGGAAGCACAACCTGTTCACAAATACGACCGAAACATGTTGCGCCACGACACCACCTTTACTGTGACCCTGGTGGCAATAACAGAGGAGGACTGCCGGGATACTGCTGCCTTTGAAGTAGTGATCCATCCCTATATCGAAGCAGCATTTACCGTAGATGACGTTGTGGGCTGTGATCCGTTTCCCGTGGAAATCCATAATGAATCTGTCGGGGTGGATAACCACTACTGGAGCTTTGGCGACGGTTCCATCTCAGCATCCGCGGATACATTGCTGAACCACATCTACACGAACAGCGGAAACAATGCTGCAATCTATCCGCTGCAACTGGTTGTCACCAATACGGAAGGGTGTCGCGATACCATGATACGGAATATCACGGTACACCCCCTGATCACATCCAATTTTTCATTTACTTCCAATGAAGGGTGTCACCCGCTGACGGTCAACTTTACCGACCTTTCAGAAAATGCAGTAGTGTACCTGTGGGATTTCGGTGACGGAGCCGCTTCGACTACAACTTCACCTGTACACACGTTTACCAATTTTGGCAACAGCGATACCACCTATACGGTAACCCTTACTACATCGACGGCCGACGGGGAGTGCGTCAAATCAACCTCGTGGGATTTCACGGTGCACCCAAGCGTGAAAGCGGAGTTTACCTTTCCAAAGGCGGTGGATTGCGGACCCTTTGATGTAACATTTGAAAACCTCTCCATCGGCGGATCCGAATTCCACTGGGATTTCGGTGACCTGAGTACGTTCACTTCCTACGACACACTTCCGGTTACACATACGTTTGTCAATACCGGTTTTGCTGGTGTGCAGGAGTTTGAAGTGGTCATGGTGGCGGAAAATGCTGCAGGCTGCATGGACACCGCCATTAAAACTGTCAGCGTTTACCCGGGCATCGAGAGCAATTTCTCAGCTTCACCCACCAGCGGATGCCAGCCCCTGGAAGTCGATTTCTCCGAATTGTCTGATGGTGCACAAACCTTTATATGGGATTTTGGTGACGGGTCCTCTTCGAACCAGTTAAATCCTTCGCATATATTTACAAATACGGGGGATGTCGATTCTATATACAATGTGTTGCTCACAACCGTTGCACCCAACAACATTTGCAGGGATACTTTCTCCATGGATATCACCGTGCATCCATACCTGCAGGCTGACTTCTCCATTCCTGTAAAATCAGGGTGTAACCCGTTTGATGCCACCTTTGAGAATGCTTCCGTGAATGCCTCGCAGTACCACTGGGACTTTGGCGACGGGACCGATACCATCACCTACGACATGGATCCGTTCAGCCACCGTTTCAACAATACGGATTTTCTCGACAGAAAGAATTTTGTCATCACACTGACCGCAGAGAATTTTGCGGGATGCACCAGCGTGCAAACAAGAAGTATCACGGTGGAACCCGATATCCGGTCGGAATTTTCCGTCAGCCAGGATGAAGGCTGTCATCCCCTTGCAGTATCGTTTACCAACCTTTCAGATGGAAGCGCTTACCAGCTGTGGTACTTTGGAAACGGCGCCACCTCTTCAGCCACCAACCCAACGCAGACCTTCACCAACCTCGGCACTACAGATGTCACATACAGGGTCTGGTTATATTCCTTTGCCCCTAATAATGTCTGCACAGACTCCTTCTTTGTTGACCTCATTGTCCACCCCTATATCACTGCCGATTTTACTTTTGGAGAAGGAATACAATGTTCCCCTTCTGTTGTTGAATTTGACAATGCCTCGGTTGGCGGACAGACTTTCACATGGAATTTTGGCGATGGTACGGATACGGTAACTACCGACATGAATCCTGTCAGTCATATGTTTACCAATACCAGCTTTGAACAAAACCAAACCTATACGGTCACCCTTGCCATTGAAAATTTTGCAGGGTGTACCGACACGATCTCAAAAACAGTGGACGTTTATCCAAACATAGCAGCCTCCTTTGCCCCTGATGTAGTCGAGGGATGTCATCCGCTTGAGGTAAGTTTTTCAGATCTCAGCAGCGGGGCAGATTATTACAAATGGAATTTTGACGACGGGTCCTCCAGCAATGCCATTTCACCGGGACATACCTTTACTAATTTTACAGATTCCGTAGTGACCAGGCAAGTGCAGCTTGCAATCGCATCGGTTAATAATTGCAGGCATACGTTCAGTACCGATATCATCATTCACCCCAAGCCCATGGCAAGGTTCGATACAGATGTCCTGATCGATTGTCCACCATTCGGTGTACCACTGACCAATACCAGTCTGTACGCAGACGAATACCACTGGGATTTTGGTGACGGCAGTGACACAACCGTCACCTCACCCGTTCAGCTGGAACATGTATATGATAACCTGACAGAACAGATGGCCACCTACCCCGTCAAGCTGATTGCATCTTCCGGTTTCGGGTGCGTGGACTCATCACAGCAGAATATATTTGTCTATCCCAGGACCTATGCGGATTTCACCGTGAATGACGCAGGTTGCAGTCCGCATACCGCCTCCTTCGGGAACCAGTCTGTAAGGGGCACCAACTACCTATGGGACTTTGGAGACGGCTCGTACATGTCAAGCACGAATCCGACCAATGTTTATTTCAATTTCGGTGGCAGGGATACCATTTACGAAGTGACCCTCACATCCACTTCCAGGAACGGGTGCACCGATACACGGGTGGATACCATCCATGTGTATGCCCAGCCTGAAGCGGAATTTACAGCTGACCCGACGCACCAGGAGTTTCCGTCTACCCTTGTTGCCGTGAATAATCTTACGCCTGATGGAATGTGGCTCTATGACTGGGACATGGGCGACGGAAATTCCAGGGAAGGCAGAAATCCTGTTCCATACAGATACGCCGATTGGGGAGATTATGAGATCAAGCTGGTGGTGTCCACGCCCTATTGTTCCGATTCTGTTTCGCACAAGATCAGGATCTTCCCGGCGGCACCGGTTGCCCTGTTTGATTCAGTATACCCCGAGTGCGCACCGCTGGAGATTCAATTCTCAAACAATTCCCTGTATGCCGATTCCTACCTCTGGGAATTTGATGATGGCACAACTTCGACTGAGTTTGAACCATTTCATGCATTTGAGGAAGACGGTATCTATAATGTTAAATTAACGGTCACAGGTGCCGGCGGAATTGATTACCACTACAGCCAGGTTGAAGTCTACCGCAATCCCATTGCCAATTTCAATACAACACCTGATACGGTAATGCTGCCGGACCAGCTGACCCGCTTTTTCAATACCTCCAAATACGGTGATTTCTATTTATGGGATTTCGGTGATGGCCATGGATCCAATGAGGAAAACACCACCCATATTTATGAAGAGGTCGGGCTGTATACGGTTTCCCTGGAAGTAACGACTGAAAACGGTTGTACGGACCGGCTCGAAAAACCGGCTGCTGTAACCGTCCTGGGTGAAGGGGAAATTGTATATCCAAATGCTTTCAAACCCAATATGTCGGGACCTTCCGGAGGGTATTACGACCTCATGGAAACAGAGCGGAACGAGATCTTCCATCCCCTGTGGGCCGGGGTAAGAAATTACAGGCTGGAGATTTATAACCGATGGGGCGAGAAACTCTTTGAAAGCAACGATGTAAATATTGGATGGGATGGGTATTTCAGGGGTGACCTATGCGCCCAGGGTGTGTATATCTGGAAGGTTACCGGCAACTATAACAACGGTGAACCATTTTCACTCGCCGGCGATGTAACCCTGTTGCATGATCCGGAGTAACCCGGCTAACAATCGTTTGCGCACATACGAAAAGCAAGAAAAATATCCTGTACCTGCCGGATTACCTGCCTGTCTGGATGCCAGTCGCGGGATTATAAGTGGAGGGATCATTCCGATTCCCTTGCCTGTAAAATCGCCATGAACTTTCCTGATGTAACAGCACTATCAAACATATAGCTGTAAAAATTATTTTTCATTTAACGCCGGTGAAATTTTGCTTTCAACAACCGATGCAACCCATATTGACCGGCAGATGCTCTTTTCGCAGGAGGGGTTACTGCAAAACGAAAACGATGACTCAAAAAAAAGAACGCAGAAAGCGGTTCAGGATGAGAGATCTTCCTTCGCTTATCAAAGAAGCTGCTGTTTCATGGAACAGGGATGATCCCTGGCGCCTGAGCGCTGTGGTGGCCTATTATGCCATATTGTCCCTGCCGGGATTGCTGGTAATCATTATTACAATGTTAAGCTCTTTCTGGGGGAATGAATTTGTTGAAGGGCGGATTTACGAAGAAATCGATGAGGTTATGGGCAAGTCGGCGGCTGACTCCATCAGGAATACCGGATTACCTCCCTGGCGGTCGGTGATCCGGAGTGGTAGTAGTTTCTGAACCAGCTGAGTTAAGCAATCTCTCTATCCTGGTACGGCTTTTCCAGGATTTTAGCTCCCGCTCTCGATTTAATGCTAATTTTTTTTCTGAATAATATTCAGTGTACATAATTTTCCAGTCATCTGCCTTGCCAGTAAATCCTATATGATTACTGTTATGCCTTCTTAGTCTTCCATCCATATCTGATGTGGAACCAATATAATAACTATCGATCTGCCTTGAATAGATGATATATACCGAATATGCCATTATGCAAAAAAAGCAGTCACAAATATTGCAACTGCTTCATTATTAAGTGGGAACTGCTGGATTCGAACCAGCGACCCCCTGCTTGTAAGGCAGGTGCTCTGAACCAGCTGAGCTAAGCTCCCTTTACCTTTATCTCTTCGAACGCTCTCAGCGACCCTCCCGGTTTTCTAAACCGGGATGCTCTGAACCAGCTGAGCTAAGCTCCCTTTACCTTTATCTCTTCGAACGCTCTCAGCGACCCTCCCGGTTTTCTAAACCGGGATGCTCTGAACCAGCTGAGCTAAGCTCCCTTTACCTTTATCTCTTCGAACGCTCTCAGCGACCCTCCCGGTTTTCTAAACCGGGATGC
>JARGFP010000001.1:77088-341692 GCA_029210585.1 Bacteroidales bacterium | reverse complement strand
ACCCCCGACTCTCGCTAAAAGTATCGAGGGTGAGGAAAACCTAAGTTTTACTTAACAAATACAAAGATGAGAAAAATTACATTATCATTTTCAATTTTAGTTATTTGCATTTTAGCCAGCGGACAAATTAATGTTGATACGAATGGCGATGTCACAATAGGAAACACTTATGATGCTCCCAGGACACTGGATGTCGATGGTGATACATATATTGATGGTCATGTTGGAATAGGGAATACACCAAGTACAAGTTATTTATTGAGAATTGGATCGTACTCTACCGCAAATTCTGATGTGCTTCGAGTAAATGGTTATACTGAATTCTATTCAGACTACAATGGGCTTGAATTCAGAAATTCGCCATCACCATATGATATGTCAATACTACCGCAAGGATATGGATCAACATTAGGTTCAAATTACAATGCATTTGATGAAGTATGGACATATGATTTATATGAACTATCAGATAGTAGGTTAAAAGAAAATATTAGAAATATGGACAATGCTCTTAGCATAGTTCTACAGTTGAATCCAGTTACATTTGATTTTAAGAAAGAATTTAGATTTCAAGATTCTTTACCTTATACTTCAGATCAAATTGCTAGAATTGAAAAAAAACGAAAGGACGTATTTGGTTTTATTGCGCAGGATGTTGAAAAAATAATTCCATCCGTAGTTTTTCATAGCGATACCTCTGATATGTACGGTATGAATTATATTAAATTAATTCCAGTTCTTGCAGGTGCAATAAAAGAGCAAAATAGTATTATTGAAAATCTTCAGGCAGAAATATCCAGTTTAAAGAATAGCAATCTGAAATTTCTGGCAACAAATGGAGAGGATAAGAATATTGATGACCAACATATTCTCTATCAAAATGCTCCAAATCCCTTTTCCGAAAATACAATAATTAATTATTTTCTGTCTGATGGAATTGATGATGCTCAAATTATCATATATGATATGACCGGGCTTCAATTGAATAGAATATCTTTAAATGATGTTGGAGAATCTAGTGTTGAAATCTCTGCAGGCGAGCTTAGAGCAGGGATGTATATCTTTTCTTTGATAGTTGATGGGAAATTTATTGATAGTAAGCAAATGGTGATCACTGATTAAGTCAAATGGTGTCAAGTTTATTATTTCATTATTAAAACTAATAATATGAAAGGAAAATTTTTAACCGCATTTATGCTTATTATCAATACATTGGTATTTGGACAAGATGTTTCTGCGATTGAAGCCTCAAAAATTGCCGTAAATTATATTAACAATATGTCTACTTATAAAGGTTATTCTTCAGATGAGATAATTGAGGTGATTTCTAACAAGAGCGAGGGAGTCATTACTTATTATACAGTCATATTTAAGGAGAAAGGGTTTGTCAATATTTCTTCAACAAGATTTTCTAAACCAATCTTATCGTACTCTGAAACTAAATATGTCGACACTCTAGAAAATCCTGCTTACAAAATTTGGATGCAAAGTTATGCAGTCCAAATAATTAAGATTAAAGAAAAATTTAAAGAAGATCCACAAAGTATGCAAGAAGCAAGAGAATGGGATATTCTATTAAATAATAAAATTGAATCTGTCAAATCAGCAAAATCAGTTGCAACTCCTTTAATTACATCAAAATGGGGACAATCAATTACGAATGATAATGAATGTGATGGATACAATTACTACGTAACCGAGACGACCTCTAATTGTACTTCTTGTCCTAGTCAAAAATGCCCTGCTGGATGCGTTGCAGTTGCAATGGCTCAAGTAGCAAATTATTGGATGCACCCAGTCCACCCGACTTATCAAGATTATGATTGGTGTAATATGCCCAATTCATTATATGCGAACGATAATACAAATTATACTACTGAAAGAAATGCTATTGCGGAATTAATAAAAGATTGCGGAATTGAAGCAGGTATGAATTATTGCAAGGGCAATAATTGTACATCTTCATCTGTACCTAGTCGAGCATTGGAAGGAATGGAAGCATTAGGCTATTCTGGTGATTTGAAGTGGAACATTTGGTATAGTGAATCAACATGGAAACGTATGTTAATTGATGATCTAGATCAAGGTAGACCAATTATTTATAGTGGTGGACATTTTGGAATCAATGATACATATGGCCATACATTCGTTTGTGATGGCTATAAATCTGATGGCTTAGGTGATTATTTATTTCATTTTAACTGGGGTTGGAATGGGAGTTACAATAATAGTTGGTTTTCCATTGGAAACTTAAATCCAGGCGTACTCGAGTTCAATTTATTAAACTCAGGTATATTTGAACTTACTCCAGAAACAGAGGTGGATTGTGATTACAGTTCCGTGGATCTTGGTGAATACTATAATCAGAATGAATCTTATTTTTATCAAATGCACGGCTATTATCCATTATCACCACCTTGGCCTTGGAATCTCATTCAACCTGTTGCTGCTGAAGTTGAAACTGCTGATTTAAGTAGCCGAGAGGATTATCGGCATATTCCTGCTGGGTATGGGTGTACATATCGTGCATATAAGAGCATTACTATCAACCCCGGATTTCAAGTTGATCAAGGGGCTACCTTTTCTGCTATAATTATACCTTGTCCAAATGACTGTAATTAATTGTGTTAAAATCCTTACATTACTAATAGTCTATATGTCATGTTTTTAATTGCATTTTCATTTAAAATTAAATAGTATGAAAAAATATTATATGATTTCATTTCTTTCTCTTGTAATATTATGTTCCTCGTGTGAATGGCTTTTTCAACCGAATGCTTGTGATGATATTGGACCAATAATAATATATAAAACAAAAGATGATTATCAAAATTTTATTTCTGTACAGCTATCTAAAGATGGTAGTAAAATAACTGCAATTCCTGATCCTGAGACAATAAGAGAACAAGTTCCAATTCCATTGGAAAATGGTTATTTATACAAGCGAATGATAGGAGATGTCTATCTTTCTATCACAATTGATGAATATGCGGATCCAAATTTTGATATGAATCCTAATGAATTATTAAAACATATACTTGATAAAGAACCTTATTTAGAAAAGTATCAGTGCTGTAAATGTGTTGTCAGTCCTGACACTTCTGTGCTGAATAACCTAATTAGAGAAAATAGGCTTAGTGACTGCGAGAATGTTTTAGAGTAAAACTTTATATATTGAAAAATTTGGATATCTCAGTGTTCATACATAGAAATCAGTCCTGTACCGGGCTGGTGAACATGGCACCGGCGGATATTCGGAAGGAGGGACGTCGTATGACCTGCCGCTGGCACTTGGGATCCTGGCTGCTTCCAAGAAACTGCGGACGGACCTGCTATCCGAATACATTGTCGTGGGTGAACTGTCGCTGGACGGAACGGTCCAGAATGTGCGGGGAATTCTCCCCATGGCCCTACGCGCCCATGCCGAAGGATTCAGGGGGATAATCCTGCCGCGCGGAAATGCCCGGGAGGCAGCTTTGGTGGAAGGACTGGAGGTGATCGGGGTGAATAAACTGAAAGAGGCGGTGGGGTTCCTGGAGGGAACGGATCAGATCGCGCCCACGAAAATCAATATCAGGGAGGAATTCCTGAACAACCTGGAGCAGTACGACCTGGATTTTTCGGATGTAAAAGGACAGGAGGCGGTGAAACGGGCCCTGATGATTGCGGCCTGCGGACAACACAATGTGATCATGGTGGGGCCCCCTGGCTCGGGCAAGACGATGCTTGCCAAGCGGATGCCATCGATCATTCCGCCCATGACCCTCGAAGAAGCGCTCGAAACCACGAAGATCCACAGCGTTGCCGGAAAGATGGGAAGGGAGACGGGGTTGGTCACACTGAGGCCGTTCCGGAGTCCTCATCATACGATTTCTGATGTCGCTGTAGTACTAAATGAGGGGTGTTACATGTTACGCAACATCTATTGATTAATTACTTGACTTTTACCTGAACGTTTTTTAATCTTATATACACAAAGCCAGAAGAGTTCGATCTGTATCCCAGTCTTGCACCCCTGCAATACTTCGATTCAATCAGCCCTTCGTAAAATTTAATTAAGAAACAGAAATAAGCTTGCCAGTTTTTGAGAGTGTGCCAGGCACATATTTCAACGGGGAGTTCATGGCTCTCAAGTGAGATAAATATGAAAAAACTCACCCCCGACTCTCGCTAAAAGTATCGAGGGTGAGGAAAACCTAAGTTTTACTTAACAAATACAAAGATGAGAAAAATATCTATTATTATTCTAATTGCAAGTTTGCTATTTCCTGCATTTAACACAGAAGCCCAAATTGAAGTTGTTTCAGATGGAACCGTAAGAGTCGGAGCAGATAATTTTGATCCTGGCGATAAAGACTTTACTGTTGTTGATGTCCAACATAACACCGTTGGGAATAATGATGCTTATACCAGTATGCGAATGGATAACGTCAACAATTATCTTATTTTAAACAGAAGAGGTTCGAATTACAGAAATGAAATTATTTGGTATTCCACCAACTATGATTATTGGCACATGGGATTGAATGATGCTGACGATACATATTATTCAAGTTCTAATAGTTTCTAAGAGTCTGTCAATAGAGTATAAAATGTTGATAATTAAAGGAATATTGTCTTTTAAAGGTTCATGATTGTATGTAAATTTAATAAAAAAAGCATATGAGAGCCTTTGAAGATTTTAAGATAAAGTTCGAGAAGCCTGACTGGTCAAGGAATCCAGAGTTTGCCTTAATAGATATTATACTTGAAAAGCACCCACATCTTGTAGCACTTTTAGCCGGGGATATTACCGGGGGGCAAAGCTCAGGTGTGTTTGGCAGAAAAGATACTCCCAGTGTTGAACAAATTGTACGAGCAGCGATATACAAAGAGTTAAAGGGTCTTGATTACAGGCAGTTGGAGTATGATCAGACCGACTCAAGGATCTGTGCATTGTTTATAAAGATCGATGAACTACGTCCATACAGTTTTCAAATGTATCAGAAATACATATCTAAAATTACTCCTGATAAATTACAAAGGATAATTTTTGAATTGAACAAGTTGGCCATTGAAGCTGGCATCGAGGATTTAAAAAGTATCAGGCAAGATAGCACAGTAGTTGAAACCAATATCCATCATCCCACCAATAATTCATTGCTATGGGACTGTATAAAAGAGTCTTACAGGCTGCTTGAGCACTTAAAAGAAGAAATCGATGGATTATCATATCAGGATTACAGAGTTCAGGCTAAAAAAACCTATTTTAAGATAAATAACACCAAAGGAGATAAGCGCAAGAATTTGTTTGTCAATCAATTGACCTTGTTTATTAAAACTATTAACCAGGTATCGAATGTGATAAAAAAAAGCTACCATTAAGTATTAGTGCATTTGCGATAATAGGGTTATTAGAGAAGCATCTGGAAGTGATGAAGTTAGTTTACGACATGGCCTATACCAAAGAGATCAAAGGGAAAAAAGTCCCTAACGAAGAAAAGATATTTTCTATTTACGAACGGCATACCGATATAATTGTAAAAGGTAGCCGAGATGTAAAATTTGGACATAAGGTAGACTTGATAAGTGGCAGAAGCAACCTGATCATGCACTGTAATGTAGTGCGCGGCAATCCGTCAGACAGCAAGTTATTTGCTCCGGCACTGGATTCAATAATAGAAGATTATGGGATCATTCCACGTGATTGTGCCACTGATGGGGGCTATGCTTCATTAGCTAATCAGGCACATGCAATTGATAAAGGGGTGGTAAATATTGTGTTCAACAAAATAGTTGGCAGCCTGCAAAACATATCAAGCAGCAAGAATATGGAAACCAGACTCAAAAAGTGGCGCAGTGGGGCCGAAGCGATAATATCAAATATAAAACGCGGCTTTAATCTGGCTCGTTGCACCTGGAAAGGATGGAGAAATTTTGTATCAAAAGTACTATGGAGTGTAATAGCATACAATATCAGGGTTATGACTGCCCATGTAGTAAAACTGGTGTAGCAAAATCAGCCCCAGAAAACCATATACAGGTATATGGTAGGGAAAAAGTATGCTTAAAATATTAAAAATGAAGGTAATACTAACGCTGAAACAGAAAAATATTAAAAATACCGAATAGAATCGAAGAATTATAAAGATTGATTCTAAAAAATTTCTCGAATTGAAAAATCGGTGAGAAAAAATTGCAATTTTTCTCGACTTTATGGACAGACCCTATTTAGATCATTTGGTTTTCGGACATCAACTGCCATTACGTAACAATATTCTTGTTGTTTAACTCACAAGAGGTCTAAGTATTTAAGGCAGAAAACAGGGGATTGTTCACAGGAAGCCTGCAAAATTGAGCTGGCTACCCACGCTGGTTCGCTTCAGGAATATGTGTAAAAGTGCTGTTTACATGCGGTTCAGCAGCAGGGCAAGCGCTGTTTCGATGATCGTATCCACACCGTTGGCTTCATCGTCTGGATCAATGTCCACCCGGAGGTCGACCGGGACAGCGATCTCAATGTGATCACCGGTTGGTGTAATGGTCTGCGTGGCAGAAAACCTGTAGGTCCACCCGTTGGGAAGTTCTCCGTAGGCAGGGATGCCACCTCCTCCGCCGGTTGCATCGCCAATCAGCGTAGCATGCGGGATCGTCTGCATCATTTGTGCAAAGAAGGTGGATGCACTGTAGGACCGCCGGTTGGTAAGCAATACCACCGGCCCCTTGAAACGTGCCTCCTTCCGCGGTTCGATGGTCATCTCTCCCCAGGAGGTGAAGGCTTCCGGACCGGGACCTGTTTTGTACCGCTGGTAAGCAAAAATCCTGGTCGAATCGGTGAAACAGGAGGCAAGCTTGTACCCGTTATTCAAATTCCCACCTCCGTTGTTACGCACATCAATGATTACTCCTTTCATTCCCGCGGCCCGGTCCATCAACGCCGCGAGATGGTCCTCGGTGATGGTATTCCCGAAGGACCGGTAATTCACATACAGTACCGAATCGATGACCCGGTTCAGCAACGGTCCGGTAATCACGTGGTCCTCCCTTAGGTAATGCCTGTCCACCAGCGCCTGGTCATAGTTTTCCGGGTAATCCAGGAACCAGTCCCAGTTCCTGCTGCGGTTGAATTCGCTGGTAAGGTTCACATGCCCGTCTTTCAGTGTGTTCAGCATCATGGCAAGCATCCTGAACAAAGCGGTGTCGCTGGTTGTATGATCAATTTCTTCACGATAGACCTCACCGACCGAATCCCAGTTGACATTCTTCAGTTCCAGGTAGCTGTAGCGGTCGCGCACATCACTCCAGAGCTGTTCAAAGACAGCCTCCGGTGCCGGTTCAGGATCTGCAGACAACAACCTGTCTTCACATGAAAACAGCAAACCCAGACCGCTGAGCAGCAATAAAGCGTGTGTTGTGTTGCGTATGGTCTTGTTCCGGTTCATATCCAGGTTTATAATCGTGTGATCACTCCAAAGTGCCAGCTTCCGCTATTGTATTCCGTAACGTGTGCCCCCTCCAGCCAGCGGTATTCATACCTGTAATTGAGACACAGCATATTTCCGTTCTTCATCGTGTACCTCAGGGAAGGTTGGATCCCGAAATTCCACGCACTGCCGGGCCAGAACAGGTCGATCGACTGTAAAAATGCTGCCAGCCCGGTATGGGAGGGCTCGGTGAATCCCCGGGGCGTGGAGGTGACATACGACGACTGCAGTTTGAATCCCAGCAGCTGGACATCGGCAAGGATTTCCAGCCGGAACTGTCGGTTGAACAGTGAAAATGGCAGGCGGTACCGCATGGCAGGACCGAAAGAGGTGAAGTATTCACTCCTGTTGTTGAAATTGCCGATTTCCCTGATATCGCGGGTTTGAAATGCATTGTGGTTCGACCATCCCCAGTGGATTCCCTCGCCCGGGTCTGAGTGCGCATGGTACAATTTAAACGTTTGAATTGCTCCGCCTACCGGCAGGATAACCCTGTCCCACCTGTTGGTCAGGTTCCCCGCTGCAAATCTGAATACAATGTGGTCAGAGATACTGGCTCCCTCTTTGGAATATCCAATGGCATACACGCCCTGTATTCCTGAATAAAGCAATGGTGACCAGGCATAATCGCGTACAGTGGCATGACGGAGGCCGGGGATATAGCTGTACAGAAAATGTTCCTTTTCATCTGCTTGTGCCGGCAGGGTGCCGGAAACAACCAGGAAGAACAGCGCCAGGTTGCAGGTTTTACGAAGCCTGTATACCATATTTTCAATTTTCTTTTACCACTAATAAATACGCTGACAACGCATTGCAGGAACCGGATCAACATCTCCGGGAGCAGGGCGCCGACATCTGATCACAGGGACCAGATCAACATCTCCGGGAGCAGGGCGCCGACAGCTGATCACAGGGACCAGATCAACATCTCCGGGAGCTGACCACAGTAACCTGATCTGTCTGCACCGGAACAGGGCCCTGATCCCGGACATGGCGGCCAGGTTCTAGCTGATATCCCCCCAATTGACCTTGTTCACAGATCCTTTCCTGATATTCTTTGCAAAAATAAAATGTTTTTCCAGTTCCAGTTTCGGGTCCTCATCGAGGATCCGTTCCGCCACATCCCTTGCCAGGATCAGGATCTGCTGGTCCTTCCCCAGGTGTGCGATCTTCAGGTTGAACGGAATCCCGCTCTGCTGGGTCCCTTCCAGGTCGCCCGGACCCCGGAGTTTCAGGTCCACCTCTGCAATTTCAAAACCGTCGTTCGTCGATACCATGGTTTCCAGCCGTTTGCGGCCGTCTTCCGATAGTTTATAACCCGACATCAGGATGCAGTAGGATTGGTCGGCACCGCGACCCACGCGTCCGCGCAACTGGTGGAGCTGCGACAATCCGAACCGCTCAGCACTTTCAATGACCATGGTGGTGGCATTGGGGACATCCACGCCCACCTCGATCACCGTGGTGGCAACCATGATGTGCGTCCTGCCTTCCACGAAATGTTTCATGGAGATCGCTTTCTCTTCCGGTTTCATCTTCCCGTGCACCACGCTCACCTGGTATTCCGGGGGAGGGAAGGCCCGGGAAATACTCTCCAGCCCGTCTTCCAGGTCTTTGTAATCCATCGTTTCCGATTCCCTAATCAGCGGGTATACAATGTAAATCTGTCTTCCCTTGCGGATCTCCTCTTTTATGAAACCAAACACCCGGAGCCGCTGGTTTTCGTAGAAATGTCTGGTAATGATTGGTTTCCTGCCCGGCGGAAGCTCATCGATCACGGATATGTCCAGGTCGCCATATAAAGTCATCGAGAGTGTCCTTGGAATAGGGGTGGCAGTCATGACCAGCACATGTGGCATCACGCTGCTTTTTTGCCAGAGCTTGGCCCGCTGCGCCACACCGAACCGGTGCTGCTCATCGATGATCACGAGTCCGAGGCGTTTGAACTGCACCACATCCTCCAAAAGGGCGTGGGTGCCCACCAGGATCTTGAGGGAGCCTTCCTGTAACCCGGCATGGATGCGCTCCCGGGCGGGTTTTTTTGATGAACCTGTCAGGAGTTCAACGGTGATACCCAGACCTTCCAGGAAAGTGGTGATGCTCCTGAAGTGCTGACTGGCCAGGATTTCCGTGGGGGCCATCAGGCATGCCTGGAAATCATTGTCCAGCGCAATCAGCATGGACATCAGTGCCACAAGTGTCTTCCCGCTGCCCACGTCTCCCTGCAGCAGGCGGTTCATCTGTTTCCCTGATCCCAGGTCGGCGCGTATCTCCCTGAGCACCTTTTTCTGGGCCCCGGTGAGTTCGAAAGGAAGATTTTCCTTGTAAAAGGAGTTGAGGTGTTCCCCCACATGGGGAAATTTGTTGCCTTTATACTCTGTTTTCCGGATCGTTCTTTTCTGAAGGATATTGAGCTGGATGTAGAACAGTTCCTCGAACTTCAGCCTGAGCTCTGCCTGTTTATGGTCAGCGACCGAATCGGGAAAATGAATCTGCTTCAGTGCCCTGTCGAGTGTTACAAGTTTCAGTTGTTGCAGCAGCCAGGAGGGGAGGGTCTCGCTGAAGTTTGAGGGCAGAATGCCAATCAGGTTCGACTGCAGCTTGCTGATGGCTTTCGAATTGAGGTAGTTGTCCTTCATCTTCTCCGTGGTGGAATAAACCGCCTGCAGACTGGATGTTACCTTTTTGATCTTTGACGGATCCTCCATCTCCGGATGCACCAGGTTGAGCTTCTTGTTGTATACCGTTGGTTTGCCAAATACCACCACTTCTTTTCCCGGGGGAAAATTTTCGGGGATCCATTTGGCACCCTTGAACCAGATCAGCTCCAGCGTGCCGGTATCATCCCCGAAGGCTGCCACCAGCCGTTTTTTCCGGCCACCGCCAACGGAAGCATACTTTTTTATGGTTCCCCTGATCTGGATATAGGGCAGATCGGGATGGATCTCCCGTACCTTGTAAAACTTGCTTTTGTCGACATACCTGAAAGGAAAGTAGTAGATCAGGTCCTCGAAAGTATGTATATTTACCTCTTTACGGAGCAGATCACCCTTTGCCGGGCCAACGCCCGGAAGAAACTGGATATCCTGCTTCAGGAAGTCTTGCATGGTTCGTTCGGTTCTGTAATCTGTTGCCCGGCATGTTATGTTGCAGCAATCGGGAAAGACTGGACCGCTGTAAAGCGACATTCCGGATTTGCATATAATCACCTGGGGTTCCCATTGTAAAGTTAAGATTTTGGACAAGAAAGGATCAGGGTTTCTGTCAATTTCAGTAAAATATCTTCGCCACAGGCTGCTGGCACGCTACCGGAACGGTCATGGGGTACACAGTCCTTTCGTCTATGACCTGGTCAGGAACGTGCTATTCAATAAATACGGGTGGAAGGTCCCCGGCCGGTTGCAAAGCCATCACCGGGAATTGCGGAACAACGACACGCTCCTTCAGATCCATGATCCCGGGGCGGGGAGCAGGGTGACCGGCAGTCAGGAGCGGAAGGTCGCTTCCATTGCGCGAAGGTCCTCTGTGACACGCAGGCAGGGGGCCCTGCTGTACCGGCTGGCAAAATGGTACCACCCGGCTGCAGTCATCGAAGCCGGTACAGGTATCGGGATCAGCACTTCCTTCCTGGCTGCCGGGGCCGTAAATGCAGGCGTGACAACCATCGAAGGAAGTCCTGCCAAGTACCATTTTGCCAGGGAGCATACCGATGTGGCAGGATCGGGCGGACTGGAATTCCTGCTCGGGACATTTGATGAGTACTTTGACGAACGCGTGGAAAAGGCCCCCAACCGGACCCTCTTTTTTATCGATGGTGACCACAGGTACCTGCCCACCCTGCAGCGGGCAAGGTCCATCCTGGATCAGGATGCGTTTGCGGAGACGATGGTCATCCTCGACGACATCTACTGGTCTGATGAAATGGAGCGGGCATGGAAAGAGATATGTGCCGGTCCGGGAGTGGACATCTCCCTCGACCTGTTCCATATGGGTATACTGATCAGGAGACCCGGTCTCTCCCGGCAACATTTCAGGATAACTTTTTAACATTTTTTGATACATGCAAAACGTATATTAAGTACATTCGTAAACTGGAACAAAGATTATGGAAAACATTATTGAGCTGCAGAATATCGTAAAGAACTATTATGTCGGTTCCATCGTTGTGCAGGCGTTGCGATCAGTTTCTATTGACATCAGGAGGAACGAATACGTAGCCATTATGGGCCCTTCAGGCTCCGGAAAATCCACGCTGATGAACCTGATCGGTTGCCTTGACACTGCCACGGAAGGTAAATATATCCTGAATGGGACGGATGTCAGCCAGATGGAAGACAACGAGCTTGCCGAGATCAGGAACCGGGAGATCGGGTTTGTTTTCCAGACATTTAACCTGCTGCCGCGCTATACAGCCCTGGAAAACGTAACACTTCCGATGGTGTATGCCGGGGTGAACAAGCAAACGCGACTGGAGCGGGCGAAGGAGGTGATTGAGGATGTCGCACTTACCGATAGGATGGACCACAAACCCAATGAATTGTCGGGCGGTCAGCGACAGCGTGTTGCCGTTGCCAGGGCGCTGGTGAACAATCCGTCGATCATCCTGGCCGACGAGCCTACAGGGAATCTCGACTCAAAGACCTCCAACGATATCATGACCCTGCTGGATGAAATTCACGCAAAAGGAAATACCATCATTCTTGTTACCCACGAAGAAGATATTGCACGCCATGCACACAGGATCATCAGGCTGATCGATGGTGAAGTTTCCAAAGATGAGATCAACAAAGCCTATAAGGGTAAAAATGCACCTGTCGCATGATCTTCCTCCCTGGAAGACCTGGTTTTGTTTAAAAAACAACCATTAACTCTTGAACAAAAAGCGCATGAATGGGTTTTCTTAAGCTAACAATGCCATTCAACATGAATATCGAAAAATCATTAATATATACAAAAGGGGGAGACAAGGGAAAAACCGCGCTGCTGGGTGGCAGGAGGGTCTCCAAGTATCATCACAGGATAGAAGCCTATGGAACTGTGGATGAGCTGATGGCACACACTGCCCTGCTGAGGGACCTTTCCGAAGATGAAACTGCCAGGGAACAGCTGCTGGTGATCCTGGAAAGGCTGATGTCGGCTGCCTCGGTGATTGCTGCAGACGGGGATAACCTGCCTGACAATATGCCTTCCCTGTCCGATGCGGACGTGGAGTACCTGGAACAGGCCATCGATGTGATGGATCATGCGCTGCCCAAACTGACATCTTTCATCCTTCCCGGGGGACATCCGGCAACTTCACAGGCACATGTTGCCCGCACCGTATGCCGCCGGGCAGAAAGAATCATCCTCAAATTGCAGGACAAGGAGTCGGTGGATGAGATCATTATCAGGTATTTTAACCGGCTTTCAGATTATTACTTCCTGTTATCCAGGAAGTTATCCTATTATTTCGGAGCAGGGGAAATACCTTGGAAACCTTGATTGGTTAAATAAAAAAAAATTCTATATTTGCGGCTTAGTAAACAGGAACCTTTAAAGGTAGCCAGTAATTACTTGACCTATGTATTGGACACTTGAATTAGCCTCAAAATTGGAAGATGCACCCTGGCCGGCGAGCAAAGATGAATTGATCGACTTTGCCATCAGGTCCGGTGCACCATTGGAAGTAATTGAGAATCTGCAGGAGATAGAAGACGAGGGTGAGATCTATGAAAGTATAGAGGATATCTGGCCCGACTATCCCAGTAAGGATGATTTTTTCTTCAACGAAGATGAATATTGAAAAAGAGGTCGCACGACCTCTTTTTTTTCATCTCCCTTTTTCACATAACCCCCTCTTTCAAATAGCTTTCTCTTGAGAGACTTTCATTCAAAAAATGCATTGAGTGAAATTATTTCCATATATACACATCACTGAACCTGAGCGGCCTCCATTCCTCGTTCCATGAGAATCCGTCCAGTTTACGCTGGTTTTCAGGGAACATGTCGAGGGGATAATACTGTCCGCTGGGCTGTACCAGGTAGTTGACCTTTTTCACTTTGTTGTCTTCGAGGTAAATGATCAGGTCGGAACATTCGGCACGGTTTACACCTATGATGATGCCCTGGTCTTCCGCATAATAGATGGTTTGCCCGTTACCGGTTACATCCATCCTCACCAGGTCGTTGTTCCTGAAATAACCGGTCATGCTCTTTCCCCGGATCTGGTTGTATTTTGCTGTGTCTTCCTGGGAGATGAGCAGGGCAATGTCGCGCAGGAATATTCTGTGCAATTGTTCGTTCCTGGTCTTGAGTTCTATTTTCGTGGCAGTGATCTGGTTCTCATCTGCCCAGATGATCGGGGTTCCATACAGGTGGAATATGCTGTCCTTCTCAATATAGGCAAGGGAATCGCACATTCCCTGTATATCGTGCCTGTAAATCTTAACCTTGTAATATGCCAGCAGGATCTTGGTATCAGTGAGGCTGGATGTGTCGGCAATGGAGCGGAGCGTATCTGCATGTATGAACAGTGAATCGGGTCCGTCCACCTGGATCATCAGGGCGCTGTCGGTCAGGGTGGCGAGCTGTTTCTCTTCGTAATAGATTCCGTAATTTCCCCGGAGAATCACATTCTGTGTTGAATCAAACAGTTCCACGTTGGACCTGGCCCTTCCGAACCCGGTATTCCTGTCGTAGTAAAGGGTATCCCCCCTGAGGATCCGGCTTTCATTTTCAAGGTAGGCATTCTTGTTCAGCAACGAGATGTCCTTGTCAGTATCGTACCACCCGCTTTCACAGTAAAGATAATTCTCTTCGCCGATGATCTCGGTCGGACCGAAGAAGTAGGAGATACCGGTTTTTGTATTGTACTCCAGTGTATCGGAATAAATATTGTAGTCGGGGTTGACGATCACCACGCTGTCCTTGAAATTGAAGACCTCCGTGTTGGTGTTGTAGTAGCCCTGTTCACTGGTCAGCCTGTTGTCGCCTTCGGTGATCACACCCCCATTCAGGTAATAGGCGATTTCTGTCACCCTGTTGTAATCAAGGTAATCGGTAACCAGCACGGTGCTGTCGTTGATCAGTTTGACATTCTGCCTTACCTGGGCAAGCTTTGTTTCTCCCTCGTAATGCAGCTTGTCGCCGTAAAGGAACAGGGTATCACCCTGCACGATCTCCACGTTGCTGAATGCGTCCATGGAGTATGTTTTGGAATAAAAATAGGCCGAATCGCAGGTCATGATCGCCTCTTCGTGTTTGAACATCACGTTTCCCAGCAGTTTCTGGGCGCCCGGACCAAGTGATTTGTCGGTCCTGATAATGTCCGCATTAAGGATCTCTATCTGCGTGACTTTCTGTGCCTGCAGGGATGGAACAGCCACCAGGAGTATGAAGGCTGCAGGAAGGAATCTCCTGAAAATTGCCGGTTTGAAGATTGCAATCATTAACGGTCGGTGAGCTCCTGGTTGAAGTTGTCACAGTCCTCGAATGATTGATCGATCCTGATGTAGGTTTTTTTCTTTTTTTCCTCGAACCATTGCTCCATGACCTCGTTCTGTTTCTCCTGCATGGCCATGTTCTGGAGGAGCAGGTAGTCCTGTTGCAGGTTGGCACGGTGAGGCTCGGTCCTGTGGATCAACTTAATGATTTTGTAGCAGAGTTTTCCTTTGTCATCCTGTGATTCATACGGGGCTGAAATATCACCAACCTCCATTTCCCGGATGACATAGTAATCCCTGGTGTCCAGCTCATCGTATTTAAAAGTGGCAGACTGGGTATTGGGGTTGACAACAAGTCCGCCGTTTGCCCTGGTTTTTTCATCTTCCGATTTCTTGATCGCAGCAATATGGAAGGTCATGGAATCCGCCTCGATCAGTGTTTTGATGCTGTCCAGCTTCGCAAGTGCTTTTGCTTTGGCTGCTGCATCAATCTTGGGTTGCATCAGTATGTGGCGCGTGTTGAGTCTTTCACCACGCCGTTCAATGCTTTGGATGATATGGTAACCGAAGCTCGATTCAACGATTTTGGAAACCTGGCCTTCTTTGAGTGACCATGCAACATCCGCATATGCAGGATCCAGTTCGCTTTTACTGCGGAAACCAATCTCGCCGAAGTTGGAGGTGGCAGAAGGATCATCGGAATAAAGAATGGCAAGGGTTGACATGCTTTCCCCGTTCATGATCCGCTCCCTCAGTTCAAGTAATCGCTCCCTTACTTCAAAGACAGCATTTTCCTTTACCGGTGGGTAGGCGAGGATGCGGGCAATCCTGACCTCAGATTCAATGTAAGGGATGCTGTCCTTTGGTATGGAACTGTAAAAGGATTTTACATCCGAGGGTGTAATCTGGACATCACCAACTACAGACTGTTGCACCTGTTGGGTGATCATCATCTCTTTCATGGTTTTTCTCAGGTCCTCCCTGATGTCGTAAATGGATTTGTTGAAATACGCTTCCATCTCCTCCTCGCTTCCGAACTGACTGATGAACATGTTCAGCCGGGATTCCATGGATAGTTCCACCTGGGCATCTGCCACTTCAATACTGTCGATCTTTGCCTGTGACATCATCAGCTTCTGCTCGATAAAGTAATTGAGAATATCGCATTTGATGTTATCGGGGACGTATTGCTGGTTCATCTGCATCTGCAGGTACTGTTCCTCGATATCAGATTGCAGCACGTGGAAATCTCCGACTACTGCAACCACCCGGTCCAGGATAAAAGCATTGTCCTGGGAAAATGCCGGTTGTGCTGACAGGAGGGAGATAAGCAGGGCGCATGTATATTTAATTTGTCTCATTCATTCAATAGATTTCAAATTGATTTCGGTTTGCACCTTCAGTGTACACCTGGTTTTCCAGGTTGTTATAGAATTCGATCTTGCGTTTGTTCAGCAGGATACTCCTGATGTCATCCCTGATCAGATCAAGCGGACTGACATCGCCTGCGTTCTTGTATTCAATAATATGCACAAAGTAATGGAACATTGCATCACTTGTCTCAATATTCCTGTTGTACCGCAGGAACCTGTCGGGTTGCTGTATCTCGAGCGGAACCTGGCTCATGACGGCACTGAAATAGATCCATGCGTTATTGAACAGATCGAATTTTTCCGCATAGTTGATACTGTATTTTTCAAGGTTGTCCAGGTTCTCCGGCCTTCCCGACCTGGACCAGGAGCGTACATTGGCGATATCAGGTGCTGAAAGGGGCACCTTCACGAATGTTCCCTTGACAACCACATCGTTGAGGATGAAATTGTTGGTATTTTCTTCGTAGTATTCCCTGATTTCTTCATCGGTAATGAGGGTATCCATTTTCTGCTGCAACAGTTTCTGCCTGTAGGTATAGATCAGCAGGGAGGACCTGTATTCCTCGATCTTTTTCTGCACATTTTTCTGGTCGTCCGACAACGCCTCCTCGGCCCGGTGAAGCATGAGCTGGTTCCTGATCCATGTGTCGATATAGCTTCTTGCAATTACAGCACTGTCTGCCGGGCCCGACCCGTTCGGGATGGCATCTGCAAGGTCGGAAGGATAGAGAAAGGTATCGAAAACACGCGCCATGGGCTCCTCTTCGTTTTCGGAACCGATCAGGTTACAACCCGGGACCAGCACGATCGCGGTACCGAGCAGCAGGAGCATATATGACAGGTAATTTCTCAATGGTTATTCAATTTGAGAGAGCAGCGAACTGTTCACGTTGATCTCATATTTGTTTCTCAACTCTTTGATCCACTCTTTTTCGAGGTAATCCTGGTAATCGGAAGTTGCCTGGCCGCGTGTCTCATCCAGTGCTTTCCGCGTGGGAGCGACGATTTTTTTCAGGATAACAAAATGATTACGCCCGTTTTTCTTGTATACTTTCCCTGTTCCGGGCTTTCCGTTCAGTGCATCCACATGCGCGTTGCGTCCCTCTTCCACCAGGAATTCCTCCAGTGTAACGCACTGTACCGTGTCATTCTCGCAGAACTCTTTGTTGAGTTTCTCCTCGTCCCAGCGTCCCTTGGCGATCCTGGAGGATCGTTTCAGCAGCTTTTCAAGGTCAGCGGTGCTGTCTGCACTGACAATCACGCCCTTCATGCGCTCATCCCACATGTAGTCGTCGCGGTGCTTTTTGAAGAACGCCTCCAGCCCGGTTGTGTCTTCCACGGCTTTGGTCCAGACCTTCTGGTCCATCAGGTCAAACAACAGGATGCCGTCGTGGTATTCCTGGAGAATGTACCTGTATTCAGGAAATCTTTCCGGAAGGCTTTCTTTTTCTTTGGCGACCAGGTAGTCTTCCAGGTATTTATGGAAAGTGATGTCAACGTAGTTTTCAACGGGCATTCTGACTCTTTTTCTTTTGATGCCACTGATGTGGTCAACAAAATCTTCCAGCGTTGTTACTTCCCCGGTTATGCTGAACAGGACGTCGTCTTCCCCGCTGATGTTTCCGGGGTACCAATTGCCTTCAAAGATGGTACTGTCGACGATGGTATACAGGCGTTCATAGGTACCTTTATTTAGGTTGTAATTATATTTTTCTTTCAGTTTGTCGAGGTACATTTCCCGCTTTACCCGGTCCCTGTCGCCTTTCAGTGCACGCGACTGCAAGGTGGATTCCATCTCTTCATAGGAGCCTATTTCCTTTTTATCAAGCAACTTGACAATATGCCATCCATAGAAACTCAGGAAAGGATCTGTAACATCGCCCGGGTTATCCAGGGCAAACGCTTTCTGCTCAAATTCCCTGATCATCCTTCCGGTACCAAACCAGGGCAACTCACCGCCGTTGACTGCGCTGTTCTTGTCGTCACTGTATTTTTGCGCCATGTCACCGAAGGGGACGCCCGATGCGATGCTGTCGCTGATGGCCATGATTTTGTTTTTCGCCTGGGTTTGTTCTTCGATCGACATCTCCTGCGGGGTCCGGACGAAGATATGTGCCACTTTTACCTGGCCGATGGCCGGACGTTCGCCGAGCTTTTTAAGAATGTGATAGCCGTGCTGCGTTCTTACGGGCATGGAGATCTCCGCGGTTTCGAGCTCGTAGGCTGCTGTCTCGAAAGGATACACCATCATAAACACGGTGAAATACCCGAGATCGCCCCCGTTGATCCGCGCTCCCGGATCCTCCGATGTGGCCCTTGCCACGGTTTCAAAATCTTCGCCGTCGAGTATGCGCTGGCGGATTTGCATCGCCCTTTGATACCTTTCAAGGGTGTCTTCCGGGGTAGGTTGGTTTCCAAGTCCGAGCAGGATATGACTGACATGCACATCCTTTTTCATACGCTCGTAGGCCTCCTTCATCAGGACCTCCCTGGTTTCTTCATCTGTCAGGTAAGGTTGTGCCAGCTGGTCTTTGTAACTGTTGAATTCGTTCAGGAATTTTTTCGTGGTATCCATTCCCAGCTTTTCAGCCTCCAGTACCTTGAGCTTGAAGTTGATGAACAAATCGAGGTATTCCTCCGGGGTCTGCTGGTTGGTGGTGATACTGTTGTTGTTTTTGTTATAGATCCTTTCAAATTCATCAAGCGTGATCTCTTTATCGCCTATTGTCATTAAAATGTCCTGACTGATGGATATTGCTATGGTTGCACCCATAAAGAAGAGCGCGAGAAGAATCCTTAATCTTGCCATTGTCTGAATGTTTTTTATCTGGTTAAGAAACGGAATTAATAGGTTGGTTATTATCTGCTGTAATTTGGAGCCTCCCTGGTGATGGTGACATCGTGCGGGTGGCTTTCGGCCACACCGGCATTGGTGATGCGTACAAATTTTGCCTGTTGAAGGGCCCCGATGTCTTTGGCGCCGCAATATCCCATCCCGGCACGCAATCCGCCGATCATCTGGTAGATCACTTCATTGAGCGACCCTTTGAACGGAACACGGGCAACGATTCCTTCGGGTACCAGTTTGTTGATGTCGTCTTCCACATCCTGGAAATAGCGGTCCTTGGATCCCTGCTGCATGGCTTCGACAGACCCCATGCCCCGGTAGGATTTGTATTTCCTGCCGTTGTAGATGATTGTCTCTCCGGGAGATTCCTCCACACCTGCGAACAATGAACCTGCCATAATCGTGCTGGCGCCGGCAGCAAGGGCTTTTACAATATCGCCCGAATACCTGATCCCTCCATCTGCAATCACCGGTATGTCATGTTTCATGGCTTCCGTGGCAACATCGAAAATGGCAGTGAGCTGGGGAACGCCAACGCCGGCCACGACACGGGTCGTGCAAATGGAACCGGGCCCGATCCCTACTTTCAGTGCATCAGCGCCGGCATCGATCAGCGCCCGGGCTGCTTCTGCAGTAGCAATGTTTCCAACCACGGTATCGATCTGGCTGAATGTGCCCTTGATCTTGCGCAGGGTTTCGATCACGCCCATGGAATGGCCGTGGGCCGTATCGATCACGATGGCATCCACTCCTGCTTCGACCAGGGCCCTGACATTGGCCTCGACATTGCCGGAGACACCTACAGCTGCTGCGACCCTCAGGCGGCCTTTTGAATCTTTTGCCGCATTGGGCCTGTCTTTCGATTTCGTAATGTCTTTATAGGTGATCAGTCCGATGAGCTTGTTATCATCGTCCACCACCGGGAGCTTCTCGATCTTGTGCTGCTGGAGAATTTTCCCTGCCTGTACCAGGTTGGTATTGCTCGTTGTGGTGATGATGTTCTTGCTGGTCATCACTTCACCGACAGGTCGCTGCATGTCCTGCTGAAAACGCAGGTCACGGTTGGTGACAATGCCTGTAAGTATATGGTCATCGTCGACAACCGGTATGCCACCGATCTTATATTCTTTCATCAGGTTGAGGGCATCCTGTACCGTTCCCTCTTTCGTGATGGTGATCGGTTCATGAATCATCACGCTTTCGGCGCGTTTCACCTTCCTGACCTCCATCGCCTGGTCCTCGATCGTCATGTTCTTGTGGATCACGCCAATACCACCCTGGCGTGCGATGGTGATCGCAAGTTTGGCTTCGGTTACGGTATCCATGGCTGCAGAGACAATGGGCGTATTGAGGACAATGTTCCTGGAGAATTTGCTGGCCAGTGAAACTTCCCGCGGAAGTACCTGGGAAAAGGCCGGCCGGAGCAGTACATCGTCGAAGGTTAAACCTTCTGCCTCTATTTTCTTCTCAGTAAAAGACATTTTATCTTTATTTGATTAATTTTAAATGTGGCAAAAATACAAAAAAAAGGCCAATGAACAGGCTATTTTTCAAGGGTTTAAGAATTGTTAACAATTTAGGCATAAAATCTTGATATTTAATAATATATGAGCGATTACCACGATATACTCCGCCAATATTGGGGATATAGCTCTTTTCGTCCGCTCCAGGAAGATATCGTGGAATCGGCAGGTTCAGGGACCGATACACTGGCGCTGATGCCTACCGGCGGCGGAAAATCCATCACTTTCCAGGTGCCTGCACTGGCCAAAGAAGGGATCTGCCTGGTGATCACCCCGCTGATCGCGCTCATGAAGGACCAGGTGGAAAACCTGAAGTCACGGAAGATAAAGGCCATGGCCATTCACAGCGGGATGACCCGTGATGAGATCAGCATAGCCCTGGACAATTGTATTTTCGGCGGGTACAAGTTCCTGTACCTTTCGCCGGAACGTTTGCTCACACCGTTGTTCCGGGTGAGGGTGCAGCAGATGAATGTCAACCTCATCGCGGTGGATGAGGCGCATTGTATTTCCCAGTGGGGATATGATTTCCGGCCATCCTATCTCCAGATCGCTTCGCTTCGGGAACTGCTGCCGGAGGTGCCGGTGCTTGCACTTACAGCAACCGCCACACCGCGCGTGGCGAAGGATATCATGGACCGGCTGGAATTCCGCGATGGAAAGGTGCTGAAAAAGTCCTACGAGCGGAAGAACCTGGTGTACGTGGTCAGGAATACCGAAGACAAGCAGCGGGAGTTGCTGAATATTGCTGAAAAAATCAAAGGGACCGGGGTTGTATACGTAAGGAACAGGAGGAAGACCCGGGAACTGGCAGACCTGCTTGCGGGCCATGGCCACAGCGCATCGAATTACCATGCAGGCCTCAAGTTTGATACGCGCATGCAGCGCCAGGAGGACTGGCAGAAGGGAAAAACCCGGATCATGGTCTCCACCAACGCGTTCGGTATGGGGATCGATAAACCGGATGTGCGCTTCGTGGTCCATATGGATCTGCCCGACTCCCCGGAAGCCTATTTCCAGGAAGCCGGACGGGCGGGAAGGGATGAAAAAAAGGCCTATGCGATTCTGCTCTTCAGTGGTGCCGATGAAAAACAGGTGGAACGGCGTATCGAGGTGAATTTTCCTTCTTTTTCCGTGATCAGGGAAATATACAATGCACTCTTTAACTACCTGCAGATTCCGGTAGGAGCAGGGAAGGGGGCTTCCTGCGATTTCATCATGGGCGAGTTTCTTTCAAGGTACAAATTCAATGCCCTCACTGTCACCAGTGCACTGGCGATCCTGTCCAGGGAAGGGTATTTTGAGATCACAGAAGAGATCAACAACCCCTCCAGGATCCATTTTACGGTGGGACGCGATGACCTCTATAAGTTCCAGGTGAAAAATCCGAAATTCGACAATTTCATCAAACTTATTCTTCGTTCGTATACGGGACTGTTTTCTCAGTACGTGGCGTTTGATGAATATACACTTTCGAAACGCGCCGGCATGTCTGGCGAGGAGGTGTACCAATACCTGGTGAAACTTTCCGGTATGAAGGTGATCAATTACATTCCCAAAAAGCAGAACCCGGTGGTGACGCTGCTGGAGGAGCGGCTTGACGAAAAGAATATCCATATCTCGGCAGAGCGCTATAAATTCAGGAAGGAACGCTACCTGGAGCGCATAGGCGAATTGCTTGCGTATGCCGGGACCGACAGGAAGTGCAGGAGCCAGTTCCTGCTGGCATATTTCGGGGAACTGAGCAGTCGGAGATGCGGACAGTGCGATGTGTGTATCGGGAAGAAGGACACGCAACCGTCAACGGTGGAACTGGAGGAGGCTGCGGAAAAGATACGCCTGGCACTCGAGAGAGAACCCGGCGATCTGTCTACCATCGCAGCCGGCACACAACTGGATCCCGACCTGGTCGCCTACGCCATGCAACACTTGCAGGAAGAAGGAAAAATCCGCCGCAGGAAGGACCTGCTGTTCGAAATCAGCGAAGAATGAGGTGGTGTTGTTTCCCGTTCTTTTTTCGTACTTTTGCAGCATGACAGATCAAAATGAAATGCAAGGGACCGGTGTTTATGCCCCTGAAGTACTGGAATTTGTCAGATCGGCGAATGCATACTGCAGCTGGATGGAGGAGTCGGAACAGATGGAGCCTGTTGATTTCATCCGCACATCGCTTGGGACCCTTTCCAGGGTATACCATCACCTGGTTACCATGGAGCTGCCGGAGCCGGTAATGGAGAGCGGGAATGAAAAGTTCGTCACCGAACAGGACTGGTCTTCGGTGTACCAGAAGGTGCTGCACCTGCTGGGGCGGTACAATGAATACCTTCGGATTGCGGAGGAAGACGAATTCGACAGGTCGGAACTGGTGACGCACCATATCTCGGAAGACCTGGCGGATATTTACCAGGACCTGAAGGATTTTACACTGCAATACCGCCAGGGCATCGAAGAGATCATGAATGACGCGGTGTGGGAGGTGATGGACAATTTTGAGAATTACTGGGGAAGCAAACTGCTGCATGCCCTGCAGGCACTGAATTCACTGTATGTCAGTAAAACCGATCCTTCGGCAGATACCGACAGTGGCCATGATCCCGGCAACGATGAAGATGATGGTGTTCCCAAATATGATCCCTCCTTTTTTACGAGATTGCAGGATTCAAACGAGGAGGAGATCTGATGTTTCAGAAAGAGATTACGAAGGAGGAAATCAATACATTGGATGTCAGGCAATTTGAGGGTGATATCCGCGTTGTGGACGATGCTGCATCTTTCAGGGATGCCATGGATGAACTCAGGAAATACAAGGTGCTGGGATTTGACACGGAGACCAAGCCTGCATTTAAAAAGGGTGTCAACCACAGGATTGCCCTGGTCCAGGTATCCAACAGTCATGTTGCATGGCTTTTCAGGGTAAATAAAATCGGAATGCCTGCTGAACTGCGGCACTTTCTTGAGGATGAAGGGACCTTGAAAGTAGGTGCAGGATTGCTTGACGATATGCGCCGGCTCAGGCAGATCATGAAATTCAGTCCGGGCGGATTCCTGGATCTTCAGAAGTACGTGGAAGCGTTCAGTATTGAATCCAAGAGCCTGAAGAAAATGGTTGCCATCGTGCTGGGATACAAAATCTCCAAGTCTCAGCAGATGTCCAACTGGGAAGCCGATGAGCTGACCCCGCAACAGCAGAAATATGCAGCCACGGATGCATGGGCATGCCTGGAAATCTATAATAAACTAAGAAATGCACTCAATGAATACTATGGATAAGCAGGTAAAGATCGTACTTAAATCCGGCAAAGACCAGTCACTCAGGCGCCGACATCCCTGGGTGTTCTCGGGAGCCATCAAGAAAATCTACGGTCAGCCCGCTGAAGGTGATCTCGTTGAGGTATACGACAACAAGGAGGAACAACTCGGGACGGGTCATTACCAGGATGGGTCCATCGCCATCCGTATGCTCACTTTTGGCGAAGTTGGGGTCGGGGAGGATCTGTATGCTACGAGGGTGACAAATGCATGGAACCATCGCAGGCAGGAGGGACTGTACGATCCTGGGTCAGGAAATGCATTCAGGCTGGTAAATGCGGAAGGGGACGGGTTACCGGGCCTGATCATCGATTACTATAATGGCGCGGCAGTCATCCAGGTGCATTCAGCGGGCATGTTCAGGAACATGGAACATATTGTTGCGGCCCTGAAAAACCTGGATGGGTTGCCGGTGGATACCATATATAACAAGAGCAAACACACGCTTCCGGAAAAACCGGGCATTCAGCCCTCCGACCAGCTCCTGCTGGGAGAGCGAAGCGAGGGCGAAGTGCTGGAGAATGGATACCGGTTCCGCATCAACTGGGAGCGCGGACAGAAGACCGGGTTTTTTATCGACCAGCGGGAGAACAGGAGCCTGCTGAAAAGGTATGCGAAGGACAGGAACGTGCTGAATATGTTCTGTTTTTCCGGCAGCTTTAGTGTATACGCATTGGGAGGTGGGGCAGCATTGGTGCACAGTGTGGATAGTTCAGGGCATGCCATTGACCTTACCCGGGAAAATGTGGAAATGAATTTCGGCAATGCAGAAAACCATGAGGCATTTGCAGCCGATGCATTTGAATTTATGCAGGATATCGATCAGAAATATGACCTGGTCGTACTCGATCCGCCTGCTTTCGCGAAACACCAGCGCGTGTTGAACAATGCGCTCCAGGGATATAAAAGGATGAACCAGAAAGCCATTGAGCAGATCAGGCCGGGTGGCATCCTCTTTACCTTCAGCTGTTCCCAGGCAGTGAGCAGGGAAAACTTCAGGAAATCAGTCTTTGCCGCTGCCGCCAATACCGGTCGCGAAGTGCGGATACTGCACCAGATGTCACAACCTGCCGACCATCCGGTGAGTATCTACCATCCGGAGGGAGAATACCTGAAAGGACTGGTGCTGAAAATAGATTAGGGGCTGCCTCCTGCCATTCACCGGTAATATTCTGCCATTCGCCTATTTCCATTTTGAGGATTCCGGCAATCGTTTGATTTTTGCCTGTAACATTGTTGATGTTGAATCGTCAATATGTAATAAGACACAATCAGTTTTATCAAATTATAATCATGAGCATTATGAAAAAAACAGCACTATCCTTACTGGTAATTTCAGCATTTATGCTGCAATCCTGCGTTTTCGGTGACTGGGACAATGGCATTGTCGGTGAAGGCGACGTGGTGACCGAGGTGATTGAGGTCGATGGATTCACCGGTGTGCATGCCAGTTCAGGCATTGATGTGAACATCACGCAGGGCGACTTTTATGTGGAGGTCGTTGCCGATGAAAACCTGCATGAATATATCACCGTAGAACGCGATGGCGGTAACCTGCGCATTGGTACAGACCGGAACATCTACCGGGCCAAATCCAAGGTGGTCAATGTAACATTGCCCGAGATGACAGATCTCAGGATCAGCAGTGCCGGGGATATCCAGTCCACCAATAAATTTACCTGCGAGAACCTCGATATTGAAATCAGCAGCGCGGGCGATCTGAACATGGAAGTGGAAGCCGAAGCGATCGATATCTCCATCAGTTCAAGCGGAGATTGTGATATCTGGGGCAGGGCCATTGAACTGGATGCACAATTGTCGAGTGCCGGGGACCTCAATGCATTCGATCTTGAGGCCGACTACGTGAAGGTGCGTGTTTCCAGTGCCGGAGATGCAAGTGTATATGCCAACAAAGAGATCGAGATGTCAGCGTCAAGCGCCGGCAACATCTATTATAAAGGCGATGCTGACGTAATCCGCAGTAACACCTCGAGCGCAGGAAGTATTATAAAGAGGTAACCCTCCAATGCAACCGCATCATACCAGGAATGGCATTGTGCGGTTGTTTTTTGCTACCTGGTGAACCACCACTCATTCTCTCCCGACTGGTCGGCATTGAAAAAGTAGCCATCCAGGTCGAAGGCTTTCAGGTGTTCCGGATCATTGATCCTGTTCTGAATGATCAACCGGAGCATCATGCCACGCGCTTTCTTGGCATAGATCGTAACATTCCGGAAGCTGTTCGCATACTGCTCCTTAAAAACAGGAGTGATGATCCTGTGTGGGAATGTTTTCGGCTGAATGGAACTGAAATATTCATTCGAGGCCAGGTTGACAAGTGTTTTTCCTTCGGTTGCAGCAGTCAGACTGCTGACCTCCTGCGGGATGATCTCCTTCCAGAATTCATAGAGATTTCGTCCCCTGCTGTTGGCCAGCTTCGTCTGCATTTCCAGTCTGTAGGGCATGACGAGATCGAGCGGACGCAACACACCATACAACCCTGAAAGGATCCGCACATGGTCCTGCGCGAAATCCAGGTCCTTCGCACCCAGGGTCCGTGCATCCAGGCCGTTGAATACTTCACCGGAAAATGAGAGCAGGGCCTGGTTGGATGATCCGGGCGGATGCTGTTCAGTCCATGCGGCAATCCTTTCAAAGTTCAGCACGGCAAGTTTGTCACTGACCTTCATCAGGGATTTTAATGCCGCCGGTGACAATTTCCGGAGTTCCTCCAACAGTTTGCGGGATTCCGTGAGATAAGCAGGCAGGGTATGTTTGCCGGTGACTTCATGAGGGGACATGTCGATGGTTTTGGCCGGGCCGAGGATGGTAAGCATGGAACTTTAAACGGGATAAATTTAACCGAGATAACTTTTCAGGATCTTGCTTCTGCTGGTATGCTTCAGCCTTTTGATCGCTTTTTCCTTGATCTGCCGCACACGTTCCCGCGTAAGGTTGAATTCTTCACCGATCTCCTCCAGGGTGTGGGGATGCTTGCCGTTTAACCCGAAATAGAGCCGGATGATGCTCGCTTCCCGGTAAGTGAGGGTGGAAAGAGCACGTTCGATCTCCTTTCTCAGTGAATCATTCAAAAGCCCCTTATCGGGACTGGGCGTATCCGAATTCAGCAATACATCATACATGTTGCCATCCTCGCCGTCGAGCAGCGGCGCATCCATGGAGACATGGCGTCCCGAGCTGCGGATGGCCTCCTTAACATCTTCGGGAGCAATTTCCAGCACCCTGGCAATTTCCGGCACTGTGGGCTCACGTTCAAATTTTTGTTCCAGCTCGGCGAAGGTCTTGTTGATCTTATTGATTGAGCCGATCTTGTTGAGTGGGAGCCTGACGATACGGGCCTGCTCGGCCAATGCCTGCAGAATCGACTGACGGATCCACCATACCGCGTAGGAGATGAATTTGAACCCCCGCGTCTCATCGAATCGCTGGGCGGCCTTGATAAGCCCCAGGTTTCCCTCATTGATCAGGTCGGGAAGGCTCAGCCCCTGGTTCTGGTATTGCTTTGAAACAGAGACAACAAACCTCAGGTTGGCCTTGATCAGCTTTTCCATGGCCTGCGCGTCGCCCTTTTTAATGCGCCGTGCAAGATCCACCTCTTCCTCTGCCGAGATCAGGTCCACTTTTCCAATTTCATGCAGGTATTTATCCAGGGAAGGCGTCTCCCTGTTGGTCACCTGCTTGATGATCTTCAGTTGTCGCATAAAAGGCAGTTTGGTGCGGGGTTAACGGTGACTTTCTCTTTTTTAGGACAGTAAGATTACAAAAAAGTATTCAAAATCTACCATATATTTTCTGCTATAAAACAAATTAATTTGGCAATTCATCAAATCAGTGCAGTGCATTCCCCGTACGATATTAGACTGTAAGTCAGTAGATTAGACTCCGTTATTCATACATATACTTCCTGTGACATCCTCAGAATGAAGTGGTTAGACAGCCTTGTGCATCTAAAAGAATCTCCCTTTTATTTTGATCATATTATTAATTTCTTTAATATTGCAACGAATTTCCAGGCCGAACAGCGCCTGAATCTTGTCAAATTAGATTTCCTTTTTCGTATAAATTATCCATACTTATTTAACAATTCCATATGTACGATATTCTTGAATTGAACAAAAAGCTTCTTGCTGAATTGCGCGATATCGCTAAAGATCTGAAAATCAAGAGAGTAGAATCCTTCCGCAAGCAGGATCTCATCTACAAGATCCTGGATCAGCAGGCGATCGTTGCTTCAGAATCCAAACAATCGAAGAAAAAAGAAAGTCCTGCACAGGAAAACACTGCTGCAAAGACTGAAGACCCGAACGTTAAGAAAGACCAGCCTGAAAGAAAAGGGCGCAGGGGAAGGCCACCCATGAAAGAAAAGTTGGCTGAAAAGCGTATCAGCAAGGGTGATCCGGACAACAAACCGCAAGCTGAGAATCGCGGACAGCAGCCCGATAAAAGGGTACAGCAAAGGGATCAGCATAGGGATCAGCAAACCGACAAACGTGAACCGCAGCAAAAAAACCAGCCCCAGCCGGACAAGCAGCGCAATGAACCGGACCAGCCACAGCAGCGCGACCAGCGTCAGCGTGACGATCGCCAACGCGATAACCGCCAGCGCGACAACCGCCAGCGTGATGACCAGCAGGAAAGAAAAGGTCCGCAGGATGACCGCGATAACCAGAGAAAACCACAGCAATATAATAAAGGCGACCGCAACGACCGCAATGACAGGGGCGACAGGCACCAGGACCGCCCCGATCGTCCGCACGAGAATAAGCAGGAGCGCAGGGCTGTTGACAAATACGATTTTGAAGGACTGATCATTAACCAGGGCGTTCTGGAGATCATGCCCGACGGCTATGGATTCCTGCGGTCGGCTGATTACAATTACCTTAATTCTCCGGATGACATCTATGTATCACAGAGCCAGATCAAACTGTTCGGGCTCAAGACGGGTGACAATGTCAGGGGGTCCATCAGGCCTCCCAAGGAAGGTGAAAAGTACTTCCCGCTGATCAAAGTAGAGGAGATCAACGGCCGGAGTCCGGATTATATCCGCGACAGGGTGCCGTTTGATTACCTGACCCCGCTGTTCCCGGACGAAAAATTCACATTGGTGGGTAACGGTCATTTCGATCTTTCCTCCAGGGTAGTGGATATGTTCGCTCCCATTGGGAAAGGACAGCGTGGTCTGATCGTTGCACAGCCCAAAACAGGTAAGACCGTTTTGCTGAAGAATATTGCCAACGCCATCGCCGCCAACCATCCCGAGGTGTACATGATGGTACTGCTGGTGGATGAGCGTCCTGAAGAGGTGACAGACATGGCAAGGAACGTGGATGCCGAGGTGATCTCTTCCACCTTTGATGAGCCCGCTGAACGTCACGTGAAAGTGGCCAGCATCGTGCTTGAAAAAGCAAAAAGACTGGTGGAATGCGGTCATGATGTGATGATCCTGCTGGACTCCATCACACGTCTTGCCCGCGCATACAACACCGTATCCCCTGCATCAGGAAAGGTGCTTTCGGGTGGTGTGGATGCGAATGCACTGCACAAGCCCAAGCGTTTCTTCGGTGCTGCCAGGAACATTGAAGGGGGAGGTTCCCTGACCATCCTGGCCACGGCACTTACCGAAACCGGATCCAAAATGGACGATGTGATTTTCGAGGAGTTCAAGGGCACAGGTAACATGGAACTGCAGCTCGACCGCAAACTTGCCAACAAGCGTGTGTGGCCAGCTGTTGACCCGAACCTCTCCAGTACGCGTCGTGAAGACCTCCTGCTCGATAAGCCGATGATGGACAAGATCTGGATCCTGAGGAACTACCTGTCGGATATGAACCCGGTGGAGGCCATGGAATTCCTGCGCGACAGGATGAACAAGACCGCTACCAACGAAGAGTTCCTGATCTCAATGAACAGTGGCTGATCACTATGAAGAATAAGCAAAAAAGGCGGTACACGGACCGCCTTTTTTTTTGCTTTTGGCCTTTTCTTTTCATATACCGCACCCCCTCTCCCCATCACCCCCTCTCCCCATCACCCAACAGAAAGCCTGTTATTTGTAATGATTTTATATTAGCCTGATCTGCCTGCAAATCCAACCAAAAATTATAATTTTGTTTGTTCATTCACACTATATCTAAATAGTTGTAATTTAATTACTTAAGTTTATAAATATGGCTAATAAGAAGAATTTTATTACCTGTGACGGGAACTATGCTGCTTCACACATTGCATACATGTTCAGTGAAGTTGCTGCCATATACCCCATTACACCTTCCTCCAACATGGCAGAGAACGTGGATGAGTGGTCGGCACACGGCCGGAAAAATATTTTTGGACAGACCGTACAGGTAACTGAAATGCAGTCGGAAGGCGGGGCCTCGGGAGCTGTTCACGGCTCCCTGCAGGCAGGAGCACTTACATCTACGTATACTGCATCACAGGGATTGTTGCTGATGATCCCGAACATGTATAAGATCTCGGGTGAATTGCTGCCCGGTGTATTCCACGTTTCTGCAAGAAGCCTTGCTGCACAGGCACTGTCGATCTTCGGTGATCACAGTGATGTAATGGCAACGCGCAACACCGGTTTTGCCATGCTGGCGACCGGGAGTGTGCAGGAGATCATGGATATCGCTGCTGTGGCACACCTCGCTTCGATAAAAACAAGGGTGCCTTTCCTGCACTTTTTCGATGGGTTCCGTACTTCCCACGAGATACAGAAAGTGGAAATGCCTTCCAACGAAGACTTCGCTGACCTGATCGATATGGAGGCACTGCAGGCATTCCGTGACAATTCACTGAACCCGGAACGCCCTGTAACCAGGGGTACCGCGCAGAACCCGGATATCTACTTCCAGACAAGGGAGGCTGCCAATAAATTCTACGACGTCGTACCGGATATCGTGGAGGAATATATGCAGGAGATCTCCAAACGCATAGGCCGCGAGTACCACCCGTTCACCTATTACGGTGCACCCGATGCAGAGAATGTCATCGTTGCTATGGGATCGGTAACAGAGACCATTCACGAGGTGATTGATTACCTGGTTGACAAGGGTGAAAAGGTCGGGCTGATCACCGTACACCTTTACAGGCCTTTCTCAGAAAAATATTTCATGAAAGTACTGCCCGATAGCGTAAAACGAATTGCAGTACTCGACAGGACGAAGGAACTGGGAGCCAATGGGGAGCCGTTGTATCTCGATGTCAAGGACCTTTTCTATGGAAAGGAAAATGCCCCGCTGATCGTGGGTGGCCGTTATGGATTGTCCTCCAAGGATACTACCCCGGCCATGATCCAGTCGGTGTATGAGAACCTGAAAATGAATGAACCCAAGAACAGGTTTACAGTGGGTATCGTCGATGACGTTACGTTCCTTTCCCTGCCATTGCTGCCCGAAATTTCAGTAGTGAAGAAGGGTACATTCGAAGGAAAATTCTACGGACTGGGATCTGATGGTACCGTGGGAGCGAACAAGAATTCCATTATGATCATCGGTGAGTCTACCGATAAGTATTGCCAGGCCTATTTTGCCTACGACTCCAAGAAGTCAGGAGGTATCACAACCTCCCACCTGCGGTTCGGTGACAATAAGATCAAGGCGCCTTACCTCATTGGTATGCCCGACTTTGTGGCTTGTCATGTACCATCCTACCTGGACAAGTATGACATGCTCAAGGGACTGAAAGACGGTGGAGTATTCCTGCTCAACTCCATCTGGGACGAAGAGGAGACCAAGAACCACCTGCCCGACCACATGAAGAAATACCTGGCCGAACACAAAATAAGTTTCTATGTCATCAATGCCACCAAACTGGCACAGGAGATCGGACTCGGTAACAGGACCAACACGATCATGCAGTCCGCTTTCTTCAAGATCGCCAATATCATTCCTTACGACGAGGCAGTTGAGGAGATGCGGAAATTCATCGTGAAGAGTTTTGGCCGGAAGGGTGAGGAGATCGTCAATATGAATTTTGCTGCCGTTGAAAAAGGCGGAAATGTTACAAAGATTGAAATACCGGCTGAATGGGCTGAAATCAAGGTCAAAGAGGTGGAAGAAGATACAACCAAACCGGAATTTATCAGGAAAGTGGTTGAGCCAATCAATTCCCTGAAGGGAGATGATCTGCCTGTAAGTGCATTCATCGGCAGGGAAGACGGAACCTTCCCGGCAGGTACCACGGAGTATGAAAAACGTGGTATTGCTGTGGATGTGCCGGAATGGATCCCGGAGAAATGTATCCAGTGTAACCAGTGTGCCTATGTTTGTCCGCACGCCTGCATCCGTCCGTTCCTGATGGATGACAAGGAGAAGGCTGCCCTGCCGGATGGCGTAACTACCATCGATTCAAAAGGCAAGGGTGTTTCCGGTTACCAGTTCAGGATCCAGGTATCTGTGCTCGACTGTACCGGCTGTGGCAACTGTGCCGATGTGTGTCCGTCGAAAGAGAAGTCACTCGTGATGAAACCGCTGGAGACCCAGCTTGAAGAAGTGAAGCACTGGGACCATATCTCAAAGAATGTAACCTACAAGGATATACTTGTTGACAAGAAGCAGACAGTGAAGAACAGCCAGTTCGCACAACCGCTCTTCGAATTTTCCGGAGCATGCGCTGGTTGCGGTGAAACACCATATATCAAGTTGATCACCCAGTTGTATGGCGACCAGATGGTTGTGGCCAATGCAACCGGATGTTCCTCTATCTACGGGGGCTCCGCACCATCTACACCTTATTGTACCAACCAGGACGGACACGGTCCCGCATGGGCCAACTCCCTGTTCGAGGACAATGCGGAATATGGGTTTGGTATGTCAATCGGTATCAGCAAGACCCGTGAGCGCATAGCCATGATGATGGCAGAAGTGAAGGATAAGGTTGCGAAGGAGACTGCAGAAGCATTTGATGCATGGCTGGCAGCTGATGAAATGGAAACTTCGAAAAAAGCGTCCAAAGCAGTTGTTGCTGCGCTCGAAAAAGAGAAGCACGGGGTTGCAAAAGATATCATGGCCCTCAAACAATACCTGGTGAAGAAGTCTGTATGGATCTTCGGTGGTGACGGATGGGCATACGATATCGGGTACGGTGGTCTCGACCACGTGCTGGCCTCAGGTGAAGATGTGAATGTACTGGTGATGGATACCGAGGTTTATTCCAATACCGGGGGACAGGCTTCCAAGTCGACACCGATTGGCGCAGTTGCCAAATTTGCCGCCTCAGGTAAAAAGATCAGGAAAAAAGACCTGGGTGTTATGGCCATGTCCTACGGATATGTTTATGTTGCCCAGGTATCCATGGGTGCAAGTCAGTCTCAGTACCTGAAAGCGATTCGCGAAGCAGAAGCATACAAGGGACCCTCACTGATCATCGCGTATTCGCCATGTATCAACCACGGTCTGCGACAGGGAATGGGTAAAACCCAGGCCCAGGGCAAATTCGCGGTCGACGCAGGATACTGGCACCTTTACCGGTACAATCCTGCCCTGGAAGAAGAAGGAAAGAATCCGTTCACACTTGACTCCAGGGAGCCGCAGTGGGAACAGTTCCAGAGCTTCCTGAAGTCGGAGGTGAGGTATACTTCACTCCAGAAAGCCTTCCCCGAAGAGGCAGCAGTGCTGTTTAAAGCTGCACAGGAGAATGCCAAATGGAGATACAACAGTTATGTACGAATGGCAGCAATGGATTTTTCCAAAGCTGAATAGATCTGTATCAATCTGATTTAAAAAAGCCGGGGCAACGATTGCTCCGGCTTTTTTAATCGGTTATCCCGGTGTGATCAGTTTTCCTGTTTTGTGCTTATTATCAGCAAAGTTTTCATTAATTTTGCATTTTTGAAAATGATGGGCAGGTACGTTGCAATCGATTATGGAACTAAACGTTGCGGGATCGCGGTGAGCGATCCTTCGAAGATGATTGCATACGGACTGGAGACGGTTGCCTCCCATGACCTGATGAAATTCCTCGATGGATATTTCCAGAAGGAAGCGGTGGAATGCGTGGTTGTCGGGAAACCCATGCGGGAAGACCATCAGCCCAGCGCATCGTTCATCCATGTAGAGCGATTTGTAAGTGCCTTCAGAAAGCGATTTCCGAAAATGAAGGTGGCATGGGAGGATGAGCGGTTCACGTCTAAGATGGCAATGCGGTCCATGGTTGCGGCCGGGATGAAAAAATCGGACCGCAGGAAGAAAGAAAATGTGGACCGGATGAGCGCTGCATTGATCCTGCAATCCTTCATGGAACAGGAAAACAATTTCAGCTGAAATCTGTTGAATACTATCAGAACACGAAAAAAGAGGTACGAAAATGGTTTTACCGGTATATGTATATGGCATGTCGGTCCTGCGAAAAGTGGCCCGGGAAATCGACAGGGATGAAGAAGGACTCGACCAGTTGATCGAGGATATGTACGAGACGATGGAGGCCAGCGAAGGAGTGGGCCTGGCAGCTCCGCAGATTGGTAAATCAATCCGGCTGTTTGTGGTGGATGCCACACGGATGGAGGATGTGGATGATGAACCGGATCTCGGGGATTTTAAAAAGGTATTTATCAATCCTTATATCACCGGGGAGTGGGACGATAAATGGAGCTTTTCAGAAGGTTGCCTCAGTATCCCCAATATCCGCGAGGATGTCAGCCGGCATTCCAGGGTCCGTATCGAATATTACGACGAAAACTGGGAGTTTCATGATGAGGAATATGACGGTGTAAAAGCCAGGATCATCCAGCATGAATACGATCACCTCGATGGCAAACTCTTCGTGGACCTGATCAACCCGTTGCGAAAGAAACTGATCGGACCCAAACTCAGGGCCATCAGCAAAGGCAATGCAGACGCGGATTATAAAATTATCTATCCGAAAAAATAGCAGGACCCCCCCCTGCCGAAGGAGCCCCCCTGCCGAAAGAATCCTCCTGCAGTAAAAAACCGACTGCAGTAAAAACCCGCCTGCCGAATGAACCGGGCCGGTCATTGGAACCTGGGCTTTGATCGAAATCCTACCTGCCGCAGTATACGGGCCTGCCTGAAGGTAAAATTTAACGTACATGATTGGTCCCGGTATAGCCTTCCAGGAAAGATTGATAAAAAAAAGCTGATCCAATATGGGTCAGCCTTTTTTTTAACCTGTGGCCGGTTCAAACAATTGTCACCGGTTCAGTCATCAATTACCTCAAACGATTGGATTGAAATAATCTTCAGATTTCAGTATCATATCAATGTACTGGGCACGTTTGTAGACAAACGGGTCATTGATCGCTTTGGACGACAAATTGCCCCTGAATTCATCGATCGCTTTGTACCCTTTGCGGTCCATCCACTCTTCAAGTTCGGAGAGCATGGATTTGATGTGTTTAATACCGTTATGGTAGAATGTGGATACTGATTCAACAGCATCGGCACCGGCCAGGATCATCTTAACGACATCAGCGCCTTCATACACACCGTTATTGGCTACGATACTGCCTTTGATATTGCCATGCAAGAGTCCGATGTACCTGATCGCCAGCCGGTGGTCGGACGGGGTACTCAGGTTCCAGGGTGCAGCATGTTTTTCAGCTTCCACATCAATATCGGGTTCAAACAGCCTGTTGAATAATACCACACCGTCGGCACCTGCCTTATCCAGGTCTGAAACGGTTTTGAGGATATTGGTATAGAAAGGACTCAGTTTGACGCTCACAGGGATTTTGACGGAGCTTTTAACGGCTTTCAGCCATTCCAACTGCTGGGCGATGATGTCATGTCCGGATTTTTCCATATCCCGAGGTATAGCAAAGAAGTTCAGTTCAATTCCGTCCACACCGGTCTCTTCAATCTGCTTTGCATAATCGACCCAGGATTCCTTGTAAACTGCATTGATACTGGCGATCACGGGTACGCTAACGCTTTCTTTGGCTTTACGGAGATTGTAGAGGTGTTCCTTGGGGCCGGCGTGTTCGATGTTCGGAAACAGGTTGATCATCTCGGCATGTCTCTCATCGTAGGCCTCAAGCTGATTCTCAAGTTCATAACCCTCCAGCTGGATCTGTTCTTCAAAAAGGGAGCGGTATACGATTGCTGCGATACCGGCATCTTCAGCCTTTTTCAGATTATCAACATTGCCAACAAGGTTGCTGGCTCCTAGAATGATCGGGTTTTTCAGCGAAATACCCATGTGCTTGGTCGTAAGATTTGCCATGTGATGCGTGGGTTTTTTAATTTTACCTAAATATATCCTATAAACCTGTTACCCGCAAGAAAGGTTCATTTTTTCTGAACAAAAAAACGAGAATTTTCCGCATTATCACATTAACAGGTAAAAACGTGAGGGAAATGATCTCAGACCTGCGCAAAGTGCCTGTGATCCGGGCTGTATTTCCCTTTGTCGCCGGGATAATTGCGGCCGCAACACCTGGAGCCGGGGATATGGCATTGCTGCGGGGCTCCTTTCCTGTGCTGATTGTCTGCTTGCTGTTATTGTCATTACCGGTTAAGCGCTACCCGTTCCGGGAGCACACGGCCCGCGGCTTGCTGCTTTTCATCTCCTTCATGCTCATGGGATATTGGCATCATGCAGCATCCCGGATGTACAGGCCTGTTGAAGGAAATCTGGATTTTCAGGAGGGTTACCTGGAGGGGATCGTTGTGGATGGAGCGGTCGAAAAAGGCAAGACATGGCTGGTAAGGCTGGAGGGAAAGACTTTTATGAACGATTCGATTCGGACGGTAATGGATGAATATGTGCAGGTGTACCTTCCTGCTGACGCTAACATTCAAGGCCTGCTTCCCGGCGAACACCTGCTGGTCAGGGGCAGGCTCAGCCGCATCAGGAACAATGGTAATCCCGGCGAGTTTGATTATGCAGGGTACATGGACCGAAAGCGAACAAGATACCAGGTGTTTGTCAGAGACCCAGGGCTTTTCAGGGTACTTGGCGAAAGGGAAACCGCACAGGTATACGGACCGGCAAGACTGCGGCAACGGATCATTGGCGGATGGGACCGGGAGGATCCCGACGTGGCCGTATTGAGTGCCCTTACACTGGGGTATAAATCATGGCTCGACCAGGAAACAAAATCGACCTTCTCCGATGCGGGAGCCATGCACCTGCTGGCAGTATCCGGGTTGCATGTGGGCATGATCTGGTGGATACTGGAGAAGCTGATCAGGGTACCCGCTGGCAGGTCCGCCTGGCACCGTTTGAAACTGGTCATCATCGTTGTTGTACTCTGGGGCTATGCTGCTGTAACCGGTTTCTCGGATTCAGTTACCCGGTCGGTCACCATGTTTTCATTGCTGACCCTCTCAAGGTCCATCCAGCGGCACAGCAATATTTATAATACCCTGCTGCTTTCCGCATTCCTGCTGTTGTTGTTGAAACCTTCGCGAATAGTGGAACCCGGTTTTCAGCTTTCCTATATTGCAGTGGCCGGGATCGTTACGATACAGCCCCGGATGGAGAAATTGTATACCGGTGTCCACTGGACCCTTCACAGGGTCCTGGACCTGGTGAGTGTGAGTATCGCGGCACAGGTTTCCACACTGCCCCTGGTACTGACCTATTTTCACCAGTTCCCGGTATGGTTCCTGCTCACCAACCTGGCGGCCATACCGCTGGTGAGTCTTATTCTCGCCCTGTTTGTCATGTTCATTCCTTTCCTCATGTTTTTCCCGGATTGGGAATTGTTCTCACAGGTATTGCTGTGGGTTACAGGTGTGCTGAACAGGGCGGTGACAGGTATTGCTTCCCTGCCCGGTTCCGTGGTCAGCAATGTTGTACCTGATCCCGCTGGGATGTCATTGCTCCTGGGATTGCTCATGAGCGCCTGCATGTTTATGTATTACAGGAGCGTGTATTTCCTGGCGTTCGCCTTCCTGCTGCTATCCGCTGCTATTGCATTGCCGGTTCTGCGGGTCAGCCAGCTGGACGAAAATGCCTCCATCACCATCTTCAATATGAATGATGCCACGATGATCTCACATGTGCAGAATGCGTACCGGGAAACCTGCCTGTGGCCGGCAGACAGTTTCCCGGATCCGTACCTGCTGGATTATGTTCAATCCCTGTCCGGCAGTCCCCCGGGGGTGAGGTCCCACCGGGTAGTCCGGCTGGATGAAAATGAACCGCGCGTCGAATCATCTTGCTTCAGGATCACAGAAGGTTTGTGGGGTATCCGGTCGGGTTCCTGGAATATACTGATCGTGGGTGATTGCGAAAGGGAAATGGTTCAACAGGCGATACATTCATATTACTGGCAGGTGGTCTTGTTCAGGAAAGGAACGCCACTGTACGGGTTGGGCGACTTCATGGCGACGTTCGGCGGACGGGTAGTGGGCGATGGTACACTCCGACAGTATGAAATGAAATTGCTCAGCCAACAAGTTCCCGCTATATGGTTGACAGGTAAGGAGGGTGTACTGGTGCTTCATATGGCTGATCTGAGCATTGGACCCACTATGAGATAAGGTATTGGCCGAAATGGTTGGTCTGACATTGCATGGGCCAGCCGAAAGGGCCAACATCGCGTTGATCATCTTTTGGGACCCGGGGGGTGCCATTGATGGATTCCGTCTTATGACCCTCACGCAGAAAGGTTTGGTCAATAACTACTTAAAAAAACAGCCAAAGGTTGTATGGTTTGAAAGATAATCTGTTATTTTACCATTTCATTTCAGAGGAAGCATATGAGAATTATTCTTGCAGGGGCAGGCGAAGTGGGGACACACCTGGTCAAGATGTTGAGCTATGAAGACCATGATATCATTGTGATCGACAATGATCCGGAAAGGCTCAAGGCCATCGGCGGTTCCATGGACGTGATGACCCTGGAGGGGAATGCCAATTCCATCAGTATGCTTAAAGAATCAAAAGTATCCAAAGCCGATCTGTTCATTGCCATTACCAGTTCTGAAGATGTGAATATCACTGCAGCCATTCTCAGTAAGAAACTGGGTGCCAAGAAGACCATTGCCCGGATCGATAATGATGAGTTCCTGATGCAGGCGAACAAGGAAATATTTTCCAACCTGGGGATCGATTACATGATCTATCCTGAAAAGATCGCAGCAAGGGAGATCGTGGGTCTGCTGGTGCAGACAGGAAGTACCGAAGTGGTTGAATTTTCAGGCGGGAAGTTGCAGATGTATGTGATCAGGCTGGAAGAACAGGCGCCAATCATCGGGAAGCGGCTGAGAGACCTCACACCGGAGAAGGACAACCTTCCGTTCCGCGCCGTTGCCATGACCAGGCACGGGCAGACACTCATCCCGGGCGGCGATGACACTTTCGAAATAGGCGACCTGGCCTATGTAATCAGCAGCCAGGCCGGGCTCAAGGAACTGTATAAGTATTCAGGAAAGCAGCAATTCGAGATAAGAAACATCATGATCCTCGGCGGAAGCCGCATCGGGATCAAGACCGCACGCCAGCTGGGGAACCAGCACTACGTGAAAATGATTGAGATAGACAAGCAGAAAAGCTACCGGCTCTCAAGTATGTTGTCGAATACGCTGGTGATCAATGGTGACGGTACCAACATGGATTTGCTGAAGGATGAGGGGCTTGAAAAAATGGATGCATTCATTGCCGTAACAGGCAATTCTGATACCAATATCCTTTCCTGCCTGCTGGCCAAACACCTGGGCGTGAAGCGGACCATTGCAGAGGTGGAGAACATGGATTATATCCACCTTGCAGAAAATATTGGTGTGGATACCATTATCAATAAGAAGCTGATCACTGCGAGCAGGATTTTCAGGTTTACGATGAGCGAAGAGGTTTCGTCCATCAAGTGTCTGACTGGAACCGAAGCGGAAGTGATGGAATACGTGGTAAAGCCACAGTCAAAGATTACCAGGGCACCACTGAAAGATGTGAATTTTCCCGATGAAGCCATCATTGGTGGCGTCATCAGGGGTAAGAACAGCTTTATCGCACATGGTGACACACTGATAAAGCCCTACGACAGGGTGGTTGTTTTTGCGTTGCCTTCTGAAATATATACTGTAGGCAAATTCTTTAATTAGGAACGCTTCGATGCCCAATCCGAAAACTGCCATACGTATCCTGGGGATGCTGCTTATCGTGGAGGGGTTCTTTATGTGGTTGTCCATCCCTGTTTCGCTGATCTACAAGGAGGGAGAGGTGCTGCATTTCCTGGTCGCCGGTGCGATCACGGCATTTGCCGGAGCAATCGGGTATTTTTCAACATGGAAGGCGCGCCTGGAAGTAACCAAGCGTGACGGGTATGTGATCGTGACTTCCGGCTGGCTGTTTTTCTCTTTTTTCGGGACCCTTCCATTCCTGCTCACCGGGGCCATTCCTGATTTCACAAATGCTTTTTTCGAGACCATCTCCGGATTTACAACCACCGGGGCATCGATACTCGATAATATCGAGGAATTGTCGCATGGGGTATTGTTCTGGAGGAGCCTCACCCAATGGCTTGGAGGTATGGGGATCATTGTGCTTACGCTCGTGGTATTACCGGTACTCGGAATCGGAGGAATGCAGCTGTTTGCTGCAGAGGTTCCTGGTCCCACTCCCGATAAATTGCATCCGCGTGTGAAAGAAACTGCCAAGCGCCTGTGGAGCATTTACCTTATTTTCACTGCTGCAGAGGTCATCCTGCTCTGGATCGGTCCGATGAACCTGTTCGATGCGATCTGCCATTCCTTCACCACGATGGCCACAGGAGGTTATTCCACCAGGCAGGCGAGTATTGCGCACTGGAATTCCCCTTATGTACATTATGTAATCATTATATTCATGTTCCTGGCCGGTACCAATTTTACACTTTCCTATTTTGGTTTCCATCTCCGTTTCCGAAAAGTATTCCGGAACGAGGAATTCAGGTATTATATCGGGTTTATCGTTGTTTTTACAGTGATCATTGCTGCTGGACTTTTCCTGAAAGGGCAGGGTGGTGTTGAGACTTCAGTCAGGAATGCATTGTTCCAGGTGGTATCCATTCTTACCACCACGGGATATGCAACGGACGACTACCTTTTATGGACCCCGGCATTGACCATGATGATCCTGCTCCTGATGTTTGTCGGAGGTTCCGCCGGTTCCACCGGGGGTGGACCAAAGGTAATGCGGATCATGATCCTGATCAAAAACTCTACACAGGAACTGAAGCGGCTGATCCATCCCAATGCGGTGATCCCGGTGCGCATGAACAAGATTGCCGTGGATCCCCAGGTAGTCACCAATGTACTTGCCTTCCTGGCATTCTATGTGGTGATTGCCATTGTCAGCATGGTGGTGATGTCGGCCCTGGGCAATGATCTGGAAACATCGATGGGTGCCGTTGCCGCTACGCTTGGAAATATCGGTCCGGGCATCGGGAATGTAGGCCCTGCCGATAATTTTAATCATATCGCAGTGGCAGGAAAATGGTTTTTGTCTTTCCTGATGCTGGTGGGACGGCTGGAATTGTTTACGGTGCTTGTACTGTTCTCTCCGTCTTTCTGGAAGGAATAACCTGGCTTCCCTGGAAGCAAATACCTGACCTCCTGGAAGGAATATCCTGGCTTATTGGAAGGAAATACCTGGCTCCCTGGAAGGAATACCCTAGCTCCTGGAGAATTCAACAGGTGTTTTTCCCAGGTGGGTGCGCATCCAGTAGTGGAATTTGTGCAAACCGCCTCCGAAGAACATCATCGGGCAGAATCCGTAGACATATTCCAGGTTTTTTTCTTTCGACAATGCAACACCTTCAGGGGAGTAGGCCCCATCACCCACACCCTGGTTCATCCATACGCGCTGAATCCCTGTTCCTTCGCATTCAGAAATGATGCTGCGGGCGCGTTCCGGGTTGACAGCCAGGATGAGGCTTTCAACCGACTTCGGGAGGTCCTTTACACTGGCATATAGCTCCATATCGTCAATTTCGACGTGCTTTGGATTCACTGGATATACCGTGTAACCTTTCTTTTTAAGTTCCTTGACCAGGGCCATGCCCCAGTTTCCTTTCTTGGGTGACACACCTGCAACGGCAATTTTCTTGCTTTCCAGGAAAGCATCGATTGTCTTGTTCATAAGTATCAGATTTCGGATTTTATTTCAACAGGCAAGTTAAGACTGAAAATTATTTCTGACAATACCGATACTTTAAGTTTAGGTGAAAAATCGGTAAACTGTAAGGATGGTCCAACGACCGGATCCTTAATCAACCGCTCCAAGCCCTTCCCGGATGAGCTGGGGCTCGTCGCTGGTGCAGTCCAGGATCGTGGAAGGGATGATCCCGCCATATCCGCCATCGATCACCAGGTCCACCTGGTCCTTGTAGGTTTCGTGAATGATCTCGGGATCGGTGTTGTATTCCAGGATCTCGTCATCCTCTTTCAGTGAGGTGGTGAGGATCGGCCTGCCGAGTTGCCTGACGATCTCCAGGATAATGTTGTTGTCAGGGATTCTGATTCCGACGGTCTTCTTGTTTTGCTTCAGGATCTTCGGGACATTGCTGCTTGCATTCAGAATAAATGTGTAGGGCCCGGGGAGGTATGATTTCATTAGCTTGAAAGTATTGTTGTCCACCTGCCTGGCATAATCCGACAGGTGACTCAGATCAGAACAGATGAAAGCAAAATCGGCTTTTTCAGGCTTGATCCCTTTGATCCTTGCCACCCGCTCCACGGCCCTGGCTTTGGTGATATCGCAACCGAGTCCGTATACAGTATCGGTGGGATAAATAATCACGCCACCCTTTTCCAGGATATCCACCACTTCCCGGATCACGTTCGGATCCGGATTCCGTTCGTATAGTTTAACCATCATACCTTATGCCTGGTCTTTTATTCATTCGGTTATTGCTTCAATTCGGTCATTACTTTAATCTGTATCACAATTCATTCAGTGCTTCTTTTTACCGGCGATTCCTGTTTCGATCATTCGCTTCTGGCTGTCATCCCCACTTCCAGTCTTCCTGTTTTTTTCGGTACCGGCTAAAATAGTTCATTTTTCACCGCGAAATCATTTCTTTTTTTAACCTTATCCGATAAATTGTTAATTTCAATGTTCACTGTACGCAAAGATCATGCAAATATTGAACGGCAATGGATTTGTATTGCGCCCCTGGCAGGAATACGATGCAGATAGCCTGGTCAGACATGCAAATAACGAGAAGATCGCGATGAATCTCCGCGACGGGTTCCCGCACCCGTATACCCTGCAGGATGCCAGGTCGTGGATAAAAATGGTGACGGATAATAAGAAAGACCTGATCTATGCTTTCGAGATAGGCGGGGAAGCAAGTGGAGGAATCGGTTTGCATGGCGGTCAGGATGTCTACAGGTACAATGCCGAGATTGGTTACTGGCTCTCGGAAAAACACTGGGGCAGGGGCATGGTCACCGAAGCTGTACGATTAGTGACGGGGTATGGATTTGAACATTATCCCTGGACAAGGATCTATGCCGGGGTTTTCAGCAACAATCCCGCATCCATGACAGTGCTGACGAAAAGCGGCTTTAAGAAGGAAGCGGTATTTAAAAAGTCGGTAAAAAAGCGGGGTACTTACCTCGATGAACATGTCTATTCCATACTGAAAGAGGACTGGAAAAAGCAATGATCAACTAATTCCACTTAAAATCTTCATCACGACCGGAGCGATTCGTGGCCGGATTTTCCCCCGGGGCATCATCCCTGACATTGCCAGCCTTACGTTCATCTTTCCGGGTGTTGATTCGGTCGGGGCTGTTTTGCCGCCTGCTTTCTCTGAGGGTGCTCTCTGCCTGGTCGTTGCTATCAGGATCACCGGCACTTTGGCCTGATCCGGTCGAATCTATATTCCCGGGTTCATCGCCATCCATTTCCGCTTCTTCCCCGTCAGTTTCTTCCTCCAGTTCCCAGCTGGGTTTTTCAGGTTCCGGACCCCGGTCGCGATACAATAGAGAAAGCGCCACGCCTACGATGGCCCCACTCAGGTGTCCCTCCCATGAAACTTCATAATCGAAAGGCAGGAGTCCCCAGATCAGGCTTCCGTACAGAAATACCACCAACAGGGAAATGGCCATGAGGTGCGTGACTTTGCGGATGATCCCGCTCAGGAACAGGAAAGCTGCAAGTCCGTATATGATTCCACTGGCGCCAATATGGTAGGCATCCCGGCCGATGAACCACAGGATGATCCCCCCGAGGACATAGATGATCAGGAAGATTGTGAATGAGATTCCCCGGTAGAAATAGAAAAGTGCAAAGGTAAGGAGGAAAACCGGGATCGAGTTGTCGAAAAGATGCTTCCAGTCGCCATGGATCAGCGGGGAGAAGAGAATGCCCTGCAGCCCGGAAAGCCTGCGTGGCATCACACCAGCGGTGTGAAAATCCAGTTCCATTCCAATCTCGAAAAACTTCACCATCCAGATCAATATGAGGAAGATGACCGGGAAAAACAAGCTGGTGCGCACACGATGTTTCTCTTCCATGATGCAAAGATAATGAAACCCTCGTCATTGGACATGGATATTTCGACGGAGCAATGACACAAGGAAAAGTATATAAGGAACAGCGCGTTCTGTGGAATTGGTTGATTTTTATAAATTTTCTTGACTTTAATTTTTTATTGTAATATTTTAGTACATGGAAGTTCAACTTGGATTCATCATCCAATCCTCTTAACATTATTTTCTTAGTTTCCATAAAGGGAATAATATCAACAAATTATCTTCTTAGCCCTAGTGAATATGAATCCTTCTACATCAAGTTCCTGGGAGATACCTTGATCAAGGATGTTACAAGTAAAAAAGTTTACAGGTCGGATGACTCGCTGATGACAGAGTGGCATTTAGTTGGAAGTATCCGGGAAACAGATACGGCTAGTGTCTTTTTTCTTCCTGCTAATGAGGATAAGGAGATTTTGTTAATGGATTTTGATGTAATTGTTGGGGATAGTATTTATTTGACTGAATGTGATACTTACATTAGAATAACATCAATAAGTTATGAGCCATTTGGACTTTATAATGAAACCAGGAAACACATTTATTTTCAGTCTCAAACATTTGGTTTTGAGGATGTATGGATTGAAGGAGTAGGAAGTCGATTGGGAATCTTATTTAACCCCGGACATCTTTGTTACATTGGAGAGACAAACAATTTAGTGTGTTTTTGGGAGAATGATTCTTTGAAGTATCATTTTAGTTATTTTCCTTCATGTTTCATGACGGGAGTCTATAGCTCTAATAATCTGTTAAATAATGATTTATCCTTGGAAATTTTAAATGAAATTGATGCCGTAATTTTTAACTTGAATGAAAGAGTTATGGGATACTTATCCTTTTCATTGTACGATATTAGTGGAAGAATGATATTGAATGAAAATGTAAATGATAAGACCACTTTAAGAGTTGAGAAGAATAGCGTTGATGCAGGAATTTATTTGTATTCAATAGAAACACGTACGGGATCAAAATGTGGAAAGATATTAATTAAATGAATTAAACCCTTACATCTTTAATTCTTATGAAATTTCGTCAAATTATACTGATTACAGCAAGTGCTTTGCTATTATTTATTGCATCATGTCAAGAAGATAATGCAAAGGCAAGATTGGCATTTAGTGCCAACGATTCAATTAGTGCAAAAAAGAATTCTCTTTCATTTACAGATTTCAAATTCGATAGTGCTTCAATGATATTAGAAAATATTAAACTGAGAAATAATTTCTTGCTTGACACTATTTTTGAAACGGTTGAGGATTCATTGGATTACTGGGAAAATCTTGAGTTTTATTCTGCATCTTTTTATGGCCCATATATGGTAAATCTTATTGAAGGTACTAGTTCTCCTATCATAGAAATCGTAGAAGTAGAACCAGGAATATATAACAGTATTGAAGCATTTATGGGAAACGGAAAAGGTGATAGTGTTAGTTTCTATTTATCAGGAACGGCGATAAACAACCTTCAAAGCAATAGGTTTGAATTCAAGTATTCATATGGTTCAGTCTTTAAGTTGGAAAATCCATCAGGTTTTGAGATAATAGAACACCAGACAAATGTTATTTGGGTGAAAATTGACCTTAATAATCTGATTGAAGTAGGTATTTTGGAGAATGCCGAAAAGGACAATGATGGTATCATTCGAATTAACAAAGAATCAAATGCTGAATTAATAGACAGTATTATTCAAAACCTTAATGCCTATTCTGAATTAGGATATGATATGAATATGGATGGGGAAATAGACAATTAAATACAGGGTCCGATGCAGGATCGTCCCGGCTGCTATTGATTTTCCAGGAATTCCATTACCTGCCTGTAATTCTCATCATTTGGATAGTACTCCACCAGCTTGCTGGCATATTGCTTCGCGGTTTCAAGGTGCTGTTGTTCCATATTGATGGTTGTCAGCGCATAGAGAATGTCCCTGTTGTAGGGATGGTTCACCAGGGCGGCCTCCAAAAAGCTGATTGCTTCGGCGGGCTTCCCCTGGGAATTGAGACCGATGCCATACACATAGCTGTATTGCGCCACCTCAGGGGAGAGCCCGGCAGCTTTTTTGAGATACGTCATGGCACCTTCATGGTCTCCTTTCCGGATCATCAGGAGCCCGAGGGAATAATTCACGGCCGAAAGCTCCGGATACTTCTCCAGGGCGCTTTGCAGTATCTGCTCGCCCTCCGTATCCCTGTTGGTGCGCCTGTACAGGTCTGCCAGGTTGATATATGCGGTCACCAGTCCGGGTTCAATTTCGATGGCTTCCAGGTAAGATGATTCTGCCTTCGAAAGATCCCCCTGGTTCAGGTAGAGGTTCCCGAAATTCACGTGTGTGCCCGGGTGGTCGGCATTGATCATCAGGGAGGATACATATTCATTCAACCGGTCATTATAAAGTTTCTTCTTGCTTTCGGGAATGTTCTCAAGATTGAACCTTGACAGCGCATTGGCGGCCATAATCCTGACCAGTTTGGTTGTGTCGTTCAGGCTGTTGATGATCATGTTCACCACCGTCTGGTCGGGGGCATACTGGGCAACGGACAGTGATGCATACCTGATCAGCGGGTCACTGTCGCTGATCGTTGTTCCAAGCAGTTCGATGACCGAAGGGTCGGAATAATTACCCATCAGGGAGATGGCTGTGGCGCGCACCATGGGTGCATTGTCCCTGTTCCTGGTCAGGCGGATCAACTCGGGAAGTGCCTCGGGGTAGGATTGCCTGCCCGCCCAGAATGTTTCACCGTAATGGGGTGTGTCCAGTAGGTCCTGTCCGTACCATTCCTCCAGGTACCGGGTTGCCCATTCCGTGCTCTTGTCTGTATGACACTGGTTGCACGCATTGGGTGTGCCAAGCTTGTCGGAGAGGTCGGGCCGCGGGATCCTGATGCTGTGGTCACGCCGCGGGTCGACCACCATGTAGGTGCGTTCATGCATATGACATTCCACACAACTGGCTCCTTCATCTGCCGGGTCGTGGAAATGATGTTCCCTGCCGCCGTAGGTCCCGGCCATATGGCACCTGTAGCAGAGGGCGTTCCCGTTCACATATACTTTACCACTGTGGGGTTCGTGGCAGTCTTTGCAGGTAACACCTGCCTTGTTCATCTTGCTCTGCAGAAAGGAACCGTACACGTAGACTTCGTCCTGGATCTGACCGTCGGCAAAATAAAGGTTCTCCTCCAGCAACGAGGGCCAGTGTGTATCAAGGAGCGATCCGCCATGGTAATATTCTTCGGTGAGCACAGAGCGCCTGGAATGGCAACGGGCACACATCTGCACCAGTTCATCCGATTTGCGGGGGACCGACCGGCGGGCAGTGGTTGAGTCTGGATCGAATACCCAGGTGGCATTGTCGGTATCCTTCAGTCGCACCACCAACCCCATGTCAGGATAGACATCCGGACTGGCACCTTCCTCCACTTTCCATGCCCAGTCGACATGCGTTGAGCCGGGACCGTGGCACGCCTCGCAGGAGACATCGATCTCATTCCAGACCGTATTGTAGGTTTTCGTTTCGTAATCAAAGTTCTTGTGCAGGTTGGTGGAGTGGCATTCCGAACACATATAGTTCCAGTTCTGTGTTGTACGGGTCCAGTAGAGGATATCGTCCGGTGCAATGCGTTCATCTCCATAAAGGTGAAACCAGCGCTGACCGCCTTCTTCCTTGGGACGGGTATCCCAGGCAATGGGCAGGCACTGGTAGGCTCCTCCCGGAAAGGGTATCAGGTATTGCTGCAGGGGACGTACACCAAAGGTGTAACTGATTTTATAATCCTGCATCACGCCACCAGGTCCCTCTGTATGTACATAATAATCGTCGCCCTTTTTAAAGAAACGTGAAGTAACGCCCAGGTGGCTGAAGGTAGAATTTTCAAAATCACCAAGCACTGTTTCTGCATTGGCAACATCCATGGCCAGGTCATGATCGGAATTATGGAACAACTCATGCTGCAGTTCGTGGCACTCCCTGCATGACGCGCGTCCCACATATTCGGCAGTAAGGTTCTCTTTCCCGTCTGCTCCGGCCCTGCTTTTGTCTCCCTCACCCTTACAGGTAAAAAAAAGGGTGGAGCCAATGAAAAACAATGCCCCGGCAACCAATACTGAACTGAATAATCCCTTCATGATCCTGTTTGCTATTTTAACTAATTTCAAATTTAGGTTTTTATGATCGAAAATTGTCAGAACCGGCCTTATTCAAAAGGATTCTATATATTTTTATCTTTTCTTATACATTCCTTTTTACACGGAATATGCAACGAAGAAATTTTATCCGGAAGGTTTCGGTCACATTGGCCTCCGTAGCAGGAGCGCTGGCAGGTATCAGTTTTCTGAAGCAGTTCACCCACGGGAGGACTGGTTCAGGCAGGAAAGCCAGGGTGGGCAGGATTGCTGATTTTCCTGTTGATACCTATACTTTCCTGGAGGAACAGAAGATTTTTGTGTACCGCGACCATGAGGGGGTCAGGGCGGTATCGGCAGTCTGTACCCACCTGGGGTGCATTGTGTTGCGGACTACCGATGGCTTCGAGTGTCCCTGTCATGGCTCATGCTATTCAGAAACGGGCGACGTGCGCTCCGGGCCCGCACCTACTGCCCTGCAATGGTACAGAGTTGAGAAAGCCCCCGACGGGGTGATCGTCGTGGACATGAGTGAGACGGCTTCAGCGGAAGAAAAGTTTTACCTTACATGAGGACTGAATAATCCATGGAAGAACGGTCATCAAATAACACCCCGCCCGGGAACCATCCCCGCCAGCAACCTGGCAGTCAGCAACCTGGCAATGAAGGGCCGGTGAAGAGCCCCCGCCAGCAACCTGGCAGTCAGGGACCGGGAAAAACAGTACGGCAACAATCCGGCGGTGACGGACCGGGAGCCCCGGCTGACCAGTACCGCAGGGAACGGATCCGCAGGGTAACACAAAATTTCTTCCTGCATATTCATTCCACCCGTGTCCATCCGCATGCACTGAATCCCACCTACACTTTCGGACTCGGGGTCATGCTGGGCTTTCTCTTCCTGGTGATGATCATCACCGGCGTACTGCTGATGCTGCATTATACGCCCTCGGTGGATGCTGCCTATAACTCCGTAAAGGACATTGTGCACGTGGTTCCCGGAGGGAGAATCATCCGGAATATCCACCGGCTCGCCTCCAATTTCATGGTGCTGATCGTGTTCCTGCACCTGCTCAGAACGTTTTACACAGGATCTTATTCAGGAGGCAGGCAGCTGAACTGGGTGATCGGGGTGGTGATGTTCGTGGTGGTGTTGCTGATGAGTTTCAGCGGGTATTTGCTGCCGTGGGACCAGCTCTCCTATTGGGCCGTTACCATCGGATCCAATATTGCGGCTTCTGCCCGTGAGCTGACCGATCTGCTGGGGATCACACGGTTCGCTGATATCGGGGGGTTCCTCCAACGGTTGCTGATCGGCGGGGAAACGGTTGGTCAGGAGGCACTTACACGCTTTTTCATGTTGCATGTGATATTTCTTCCGATGACATTGCTGGTGCTGACAGGTGTCCATTTCTGGCGGATCAGGAAAGACGGGGGACTCAGCCGGCCGAAAGATGAGGCAACGGAAAAACAGGAGAAGTTGTATTCCTGGCCACTGGTGATGTGGGCCGAACTTGCAATCCTGGCAGGTGTGCTTGCTGTGCTGGTATTGCTGGCCTTTTTTGTCGAAGCACCCCTGCTCGAACAGGCCAACCCGTCGCACCCTGAAAACCCGGCGAAATCGCCATGGTATTTCCTGGGTATCCAGGAACTGGTCTCCTATTCCGCTTTTGCCGGTGGACTGCTGGTGCCGGTGTTGTTTTTGTACTTTTTGTTTTCCATTCCCTACAAGGACAGGGAAGAACAGTATATCGGACAGTGGTTCTCGGGAAGCAAAGGACTGAAGGTCACATGGAAGGCGGCATTCATGTCGCTGTTGGTGGTGGTTTTGCAGGTTTTTATTATGGTACGGTTTGGCTGGTTGCGCGACTGGTTCCCGGGAATCTCCCAATGGTTTGTGCTGCTCTTCAATCCTGCCACAATCTCAGTGCTTGTCTTCGCACTATATGCTGTCAGGGTGGGCAGGAAAAGCGGATCTGCCAGGATGTCGGCCATGGCGCTGTTCACTGCGGCCGTGGTGGCACTGATCCTGTTTACTGTGATCGGCATCTGGTTCAGGGGGGCAAACTGGGAATTTATAGCAGGAGGCTGAAAAGGATAAAAAGAAGACCTGTTTTATTTAGAAATACCGGGTGCAGACATAGCACAGGCATGGAGAGCTGATTTTTGCGAAAAGGATTGGTTGCGAATATGCAACCAGGCTTTTCAGAACGAAAAGAAACATGGAGTTAATAAGAAATACTGGCCGCAGTAACAGAAGAAGTTGCATTGGTAAATAATAACCTAATTACCCGAAATTGTTTGAGTGAAAGGAACTACATAAAAGCATTTCAACTTGCGGTAGCCGGTGCATCCGGATTGCTGATCGTACTGATTATAACAGCGTGGATCGTTGAAGGACCACGCCAGGAATGGCGCAAGATCCAGCGTGATCACCTGGCACATCTTGCGCATATTGCCGATACCTCTGACTTCATCACCTTTGCCATGCCGGAAAAAGGGATTCACCAGCATGAGATCACTGCACTCAATCGTACCGACCGCTGTGTCACCTGTCACCTGGGAATGGAAAATCCGTTCATGAAGGATGCCGGCCAGCCCCATGGTTCCCATCCCCCCGGATTCTTTGACCACCACCCTCCCGACGAATATGGCTGTACCATTTGTCATGGCGGTCAGGGACGGGCATTGAATTCCCGCGATGCGCACGGCATTGACCAGGAAACACACTGGGACAGGCCCCTTTTTTCGCAGCCTTTTATCCAGAGTACATGCGGACAGTGTCACCTCGCTGTGTTCAGGGAAAATGAACGCTTTCCAGGGACAGAAGTGTTCAGTAAGGGACAGGAAATATTCAACCGCGAAGGCTGCCTGGGTTGTCACAAGGCCCGGGGTGTGGGCGGGATTATCGGACCAGACCTTACGGAACAAGGGGAGAAGACACGGCATGAATACAATTTTCAGAATATTGAAACAGAGCAGACCGTCTCCAACTGGCTGAAAGCACATTTCAGGGACCCGGAAATGGTCTCCCCGGGATCACAGATGCTGAAGGTGGATATCCCGGAAGCGGAGCTGGATGCACTGACTACCTTTGTCCTGGGACTGGCAAAACCCGATATCGATTTTGAATATTTCTCGTTGAATACACTCAATGAATTCAAGGGAAACCGGGATACGCTGTTGCCGCAAAACGCCTTTTCCATGGCATGTGCCGCTTGTCATGGCAAGGAAGGAAAAGGAAAGAGCTACGAGGATTTTGTGACAGGGGTGCCGGGGATCATGCTGGATGATTTCCGCAGCGTGGTCTCTGATGAGTACATCCGATTCACATTGCTGAAGGGAAGGAGCCAGCGCCAGATGGCATCCTGGATGCCGGATATTTCCGGGTTTCGGGAATCTGAGATTGCGGAACTTGCCGGGCACGTTCACGGCCCGCGTATTGCCGGAATGCCTGCTTATGATGAAACACGTTTCCGGCAGGCAAGTGCTGAGAACGGTGACGCGTTGTTCCTCCAACACTGCGCTGCCTGTCATGGTAATGCTGGGAAAGGGGGTGTCGCACTGACCCTGAACCAGGAGGACCTGATGCGGAATGTTGGCAATGACTTCCTGTTCGGGACCCTCCTCACAGGCAGGGGAAATGCCACGATGCCTTCCTGGCAGCACCTGGAGACAAATGAACTTTACGACCTGGTCAGCTATATGAGGTCCTGGTATGCATTCGATCCTGTGGTGCCATCAATCCGGTTCGAAGCGACCGATGCAGATGCCGGGAAACTCAACTTCCTGTTCATGTGTTCACGCTGTCATGGTGAATTCGGCCAGGGCCAGACCGGCCCCGCGGTCATTAATGAAGATTTTCTCAGCGTTGCCCCGGATGAATTCCTCTACAATGCCATCGCGTTCGGCAGGGACCACTCAGCAATGTTTGGTTGGAGTACCGATGTATACAATGCGGAACGTCTTGCGGAAAAGGATATCGGTAATATCATTGCCTATATGCGCAGGACCGCCGCAGAAAAGCCGGCGTATATCTACCCGGGCACCAATCCCGGTGATGTTGTACCCGGAGAAAAACTATACAAGCAACATTGTGCCGAATGTCACGGGATGCACGGGGAAGGAGAAAAGGCCCCTGCCCTGAACAACCAGGAGCTGCTGAGTGCCGGCACCAACGGATACCTGTTGGCCACCATCACCGTGGGGAGGGAGGATACTGATATGCCGGCATGGGGAGAAACAACGGAGGAACATACGGCACTGACCGGCAGGGAGCGACAGGATATCGTCGCGTGGATCAGGCACTGGCAGCGCATCAGGATCGGATTCTGAGATTGGTTTTATCGCATTGAAAATACTGACATGAATGCCTGATGCGGTTCACTTTTGTTAGGCAAAATTGATTAGTGTCACTATATTTGTTTCAATCATTATATGAAAAAGCATTGTTATCGAAAGGGTACAATACGATCATTAACACCTAAAAATTATGAAACCAAATCATCGCGCTGTCTGGCGCACAGCAGCCGTTTCACTCACTGCAGTTTTATACTTTGTACTGATCCATGGCTGCACCAACAAGGAGAAACCCGGAGATGCATCAGCCCAAAAACCCAATATTGTGGTCATATATATGGACGACCTCGGTTATGGCGACGTTGGAGCATATGGTACCACAGTGCTGGAAACGCCGAATATTGATGCGCTCGCATCCGGCGGGATCAGGTTTACGGATGGCTACGCAACTTCTGCCACCTGTACGCCCAGCAGGTACGCGCTGCTCACCGGTCGTTATCCCTGGAGGAATGAACAGGCCAGGATCCTTCCGGGTACCGCACCTTTGCTCATCGATACAGCCCGGACCACATTGCCAAAAATGCTGAAGGCGCGTGGCTATCATACAGGAATCGTCGGGAAATGGCACCTCGGACTGGGTGACGGGAACGTGGACTGGAACGGGCATATTTCACCAGGACCCAACGAAGTGGGATTTGACCATGCACATATCATGGCGGCAACACAGGACCGTGTGCCAACCGTTTACATTGAGAATGGGTACGTTGTGGGACTGGACCCGGATGATCCGATCATGGTCGACTACCAAAATAATTTCGAAGGGGAACCTACCGGCAAGGACAACCCGGAATTGCTTACCATGAAATGGCACCATGGGCACAACAGCAGCATCGTGAACGGGATCCCGCGTATCGGCTTCATGAAAGGAGGGGAATCAGCAAAATGGAGCGATATTGATATGGCCGACCATTTCCTCGCAAAAGCACAGGCATATGTAAAGGAGCACAGGGATGGACCCTTCTTTCTTTATTACGCCTTACCGCAACCACATGTGCCACGCACACCGCATCCCAGGTTTGAAGGAGCAACAGGTATGGGGCCTCGCGGAGATGTGATCGCAGAGGCAGACTGGGTGATCGGAGAATTCATGCAGACACTTGAGGAAGAGGAATTGCTGGAAAATACACTGATCTTTTTCAGCAGTGACAACGGCCCGGTGTTGAACGACGGGTATTACGATGATGCAGTTGAAAAACTGGGGGAACATACGCCCTGGGGACCGCTGCGTGGCGGGAAATACAGCCTGTTTGAAGCAGGCACCCGTGTGCCGTTTATTGTTTACTGGAAAGGAAAGATCGAACCGGCCGTGTCCGATGCGTTGGTTTCGCACCTGGATATTTACGCTTCGCTTGCAGCGCTTGTCGGAAGTGACCAGAACGGTCCTGACAGCCAGGACCTGCTGGATGTTTTTAGGGGAAAATCCGGGCAGGGCAGGGAAGAACTGGTGATCGAAGCCACCAGCCGAACAGCCTACAGGAAAGGAAACTGGGTGATGATCCCGCCCTATAAAGGTCCTACTGTAAATACCCAGGTGAACATTGAACTTGGAAATTCAGATGTGTACCAGTTGTATGACCTGGACGCAGACATCGGACAACAAGTGAATCTTGCCGATACGCATCCGGAAAAACTGAAGGAGATGTTGGAAGGATACAAGCGCATCCGGGGAGAACAGGGAGCAGCAAAGGAACTGGTGCTTGAGTAACAGCGAAACGGCAAGAACAAGAAACCGTTACGATATAATTTTTTTACTATAAATATCATAATGATCATGTGTATGAAATCCTGTTATTCTGCGACATCAGTATGTATCTTCCTGCTTGCTGGTTTATTGGTCCTGCCAGGCTGCAATCAGCAAAAGCAGAAGGATGCCCCAAATATCCTGTTTATCCTGGCAGATGATTTCGGGTACCACGACATGAGTTCCATGGGCAGCGCCTACTACGAAACCCCCAACCTGGACAGGCTTGCTGAACGATCAATGGTCTTTACCGACGGATACGCCGCATGCCAGGTTTGCAGTCCGTCGAGGGCAAGTATCATGACCGGCCAGTTTCCTGCACGGCATGGGATCACCGACTGGATCGGTGCAAGAAGCGGTGAGGCATGGCGCGAGAACGGACGATACAGCAAGCTGTTGCCGGCCGATTATGTACACCGTCTGGATACCGCATATGTTACGCTCCCGGAAGCCTTGCGCGAAGCAGGATACGCCACTTTTTTCGCAGGCAAATGGCACCTGGGTCCTGAAGGTTCCTGGCCGCAGGACCACGGGTTCGACATCAATATCGGCGGCTGGGATGCAGGAAGTCCACATGGCGGATATTTTGACCCGTACAATAATCCCAGCCTGGAAAACAGGGAACCCGGAGAAAACCTTTCCATGCGCCTGGCACGCGAAACAGCCGGATTTATGGAAGACCATCTCAATGCCGGAAAACCAGGCCCCTTCCTGGCTTTTCTCTCGTTCTATGCAGTGCATGGCCCCATCCAGACCACGGAGGAAAAGTGGCAGAAGTACAGAGACAAAGCCGATAGTCTGGGAATCGCTGAGAGCGGCTTTGAGATGGGAAAATACCTGCCGATCAGGCAGGTACAGGACAACCCGGTATATGCCGGACTGGTGGAGCAGATGGATGATGCCATCGGCCTGGTGTTGGATAAACTGAAGGAACTGGGCCTCGAAGATAACACGGTAGTGGTTTTTACTTCTGACAACGGGGGTGTCGCTGCCGGAGACGCATTTGCCACTTCCAACAGGCCATTAAGGGCAGGGAAGGGGTACCAGTTTGAAGGAGGCGTACGCGAGCCGTATTTCATCAGCGTTCCCTGGCTGGACCACCAGGGCGAACAAAACAGTGTGCCGGTTTCCGGTACCGATTTTTACCCTACATTGCTGGAACTGGCCAGAGCAGCACCCCGTCCGGGTCAGCATGCCGATGGCATGAGCCTGGTCCCGCTGCTCCGCGGAGAGTCACTCCCCGAACGTGCCCTGGTCTGGCACTATCCGCATTATGGAAACCAGGGCGGGGAACCTTCATCGTTTATCCGCCGGGGCGACTGGAAGCTGATCCACTACTACGAAGATGGCAGGAACGAATTGTATAACCTCGCACAGGATATAAGCGAGGCAACAGATATTTCCAGTGTCCACCCCAACAGGGTCGCGGAACTGCAATTGGAGCTTTTCGGATTTCTCGATGGTGTCGGAGCGCGGTTCCCGGTCCTGGATACTGAATATGATCCGGAGAAAGAGGCTGCGCGACTGGAAACCATCCGGACCAAAAGGATGAAGCAACTGGAACAGCAACGCCTGCATTTCCTCTCGGAAGATTACGATCCGGGCAATGACTGGTGGGGGAGCAACATTACCAATGACTAAGGATACATTATTTGGCCAGGCCGCCCCCCCCCCAACAGTATCAACTATAATATTAGTCATAGAACTAAAAATATAGTTGAACAACTACCAATGCAGTAGGCCAACCTGGATCTTAATTGACACATGGAAAACGATCAGCAAACTGTCAATATTCCCGTGGAAGGTGTCACCGATTTTAACTTACATTTTCCCTGTTTCAGCATATTTTTACTTCCAAATGTTAAGAAACTCATAATTTTTACTTGAAAAGTTTTTGTGTATTGATTTTATCTCTATATTTGACCCATGTTTTACAGCATATGAAACTGAATCGTCTACATATTATTCTCGTCCTTCTGGTGGTGGTCATCGTGGTGCTTCCGGCGTGAGAATGGTGTAGACTATAATAACATACAAGAGCCATTCTCGAAAAAGAGGATGGCTCTTCTGCATTTAAGGGGTAAACATGAAGAACACATACAGGAGTCATACTACAACGATGGGCCGCAGGATGGCCGGTGCAAGGAGTCTCTGGCGTGCCAACGGGATGAAGGAGGAGCAGATAGGTAAACCGGTATTTGCCATTGCCAATTCCTTTACCCAGTTTGTTCCCGGCCATGCGCACCTCCACCACATCGGCCAGGAGGTGAAAGAGCTCATTGAATCCATGGGCTTCTTCGCTGCAGAATTCAACACCATTGCCATTGACGACGGCATTGCCATGGGCCACGACGGAATGCTCTATTCGCTGCCATCGCGCGATATGATTGCCGACAGCATCGAATACATGGCCAATGCCCATAAAGTAGATGCGCTGTTCTGTATCAGCAACTGTGACAAAATCACACCCGGAATGCTGATGGCCGCCATGCGGCTGAATATCCCCACGATTTTCGTCTCCGGGGGTCCCATGGAAGCAGGTGTCGATGGGGAACAGAAACTCGACCTGGTGGATTCCATGGTGATGGCAGTGGATGATTCCGTGAGTGATGAAAAGATCATGCGCGTTGAAAAAGCAGCCTGTCCCACCTGCGGATCCTGTTCCGGGATGTTCACGGCCAATTCCATGAACTGCCTGAACGAGGCCATTGGACTGGCACTTCCGGGGAACGGCACTGTGGTTGCCACGCATGCATACAGAAAGGAATTATTTCAGAAAGCCGCAAGGCAGCTGGTAGAAAATACGATTGCTTATTACGAGGAAGGTGATGATAGTGTGCTGCCACGTTCCATCGCCACCCGTGCGGCATTCGAAAATGCCATGACACTCGACATTGCCATGGGTGGATCCACCAATACAGTGCTCCACCTGCTGGCCATAGCCCGGGAGGCCGAAGTGGACTTCACCATGAAAGACATGGATACCCTGTCCAGGACCACCCCCGTGCTGTGCAAGGTATCTCCCAGTTCATCCTACCATGTTGAGGATGTCAACAGGGCAGGAGGGATCCTTGGCATCCTGGCCGAGCTCGACAGGGGTGGAAAGATCAACAGGGAGGTACACCGAGTGGACAGGAAAACGCTGGGAGAGGCTTTGGATTATTATGATATTACACGGAAAGACCTGTCCGAAGAAGCTGAAACCGTCTACCGGGCAGCCCCGGCCGGAAAGTTCAACCTGGTAATGGGGTCGCAGCAATCCAGGTTCAAAACGCTTGACACTGACCGTGAAAAAGGGTGCATCCGCAACATGGCCCACGCCTATTCCCGGGACGGCGGACTGGCGATCCTCTTTGGCAATATCGCTGAAGACGGGTGTATCGTAAAGACTGCCGGTGTAGACAAGGGTGTGCTGAATTTTTCCGGGACTGCACGCGTATTCGATGCGCAGGATGATGCCGTGGAGGCCATCCTGCAGAACAAAATCAAGGCCGGTGATGTTGTAGTGATCAGGTACGAAGGTCCCAAAGGAGGACCGGGGATGCAGGAAATGTTGTATCCCACCTCATACATCAAATCAAAAAACCTGGGCGACAAGTGTGCGCTCATTACCGATGGCCGTTTTTCCGGGGGAACTTCCGGGTTGTCCATCGGTCATATCTCACCCGAGGCTGCCGACAAGGGAGCGATCGGGCTGGTGGAGGATGGGGATGTCATCGAAATCAGCATCCCGATGCGGACTATCGAGCTGAAAATCAGTGAAAAAGAGTTACAGGAAAGAAGGAAAAAAAGGAATGCAGCGCCGGAGGGGTGGAAACCACAACGGGAAAGAATGGTCAGCCGGGCCCTGCAAGCCTATGCCTCCATGGTTACATCTGCAGACAAAGGAGCTGTGAGGGTAATCAGGGATTAACGTATTATAAATTAAAATCAGATGGAAACAAAAACAAGAACCAAAAGTGCAGCCAAACAGAAAGCTGTCGAAAAAATCACAGGTGCAGAGGCGATGATCAGATCACTGCTTGCTGAGGATGTGGATACCATTTTTGGGTACATCGGCGGGGCGATCATGCCGATATATGATGCCCTTTTTAACTACGAAGACAAGTTGAAGCACGTGATGGTGCGGCACGAGCAGGGCGCGATACATGCCGCGCAGGGGTATGCCCGGATCAAGCGCAAGCCGGGAATCTGTTTTACCACTTCAGGACCTGGTGCTACCAACCTGGTGACCGGCCTGGCAGATGCCATGCTGGATTCAACACCGTTGATCTGTATTACGGGCCAGGTCGGGGCTGCACTGCTGGGAACTGATGCATTCCAGGAAACAGATGTGGTCAGTGTTTCCATGCCGATCACGAAATGGAATTACCAGATCACCAATGCCGAAGAGATACCCGAAATCATGGCAAAGGCATTTTTTATTGCCAATTCGGGCCGTCCGGGTCCTGTGGTGATCGACATCACAAAGAATGCCCAGTTCGAGGAGCTGGATTACAAGTATGAACCCGCCAGCAGCGTGAACAATTATGTTCCCAAACCAAAGCCGCTGATGAGCGAAGTGGAGAAAGCTGCAGAGCTGATCAACTCCTGTCAGAAACCACTGGTACTTTTGGGACAAGGCGTAACCATCTCTGGCGCTGAGGCAGAATTCAAGGAATTTGTTGAGAAAGCAGGGCTTCCTGTTGCAGCAACATTGCTGGGATTGTCATCCTTCCCAACCAACCATTCCCTCTACACGGGAATGCTGGGGATGCACGGGAACTATGCACCCAACATCAATACCAATAAGTGTGACCTGCTGATTGGCATCGGGATGCGTTTCGACGACCGGGTGACCGGCAACCTGAATACATATGCCAAACAGGCAAAGGTGATCCATATCGAGATCGATCCTTCGGAAATTGATAAAAACGTGAAAACCGACGTGGCCATCAATGCCGATGCCAGGCAGGCACTCGAACTGCTGATACCCAAAATCAACAGGAATTCACACGAGGAGTGGCTGGAAACTTTCAGTGAACTCCATGAAATAGAGTTCGAGAAGGTGATCAGCAAGGACATTCACCCTGACGATGGCAAGATGTACATGGGTGAAGTGGTGAATACCTTGTCAGAACTCACCAACGGGGAAGCAATCATCGTTACCGACGTGGGCCAGCACCAGATGGCCTCCGCAAGGTATTACGGTTTCCAGAAGCAAAATTCATGGATCAGTTCCGGCGGACTCGGCACCATGGGATTCGGCATCCCGGCAGGAATGGGAGTTGCACTGGCTGAACCCGACAGGCCCATTTTTGTGATAGTTGGCGATGGTGGGTTCCAGATGACGGTGCAGGAACTTGGCACCATTTCACAATACAAACTGCCGGTGAAAATCATTCTTTTGAACAATGATTTCCTGGGAATGGTGCGGCAGTGGCAACAACTGTTCTTTTCGAACAGGTATTCCTCTACCGAGCTGACAAATCCGAATTTCCTGATGATCTCTGAAGGTTTCGGTGTTCCGTCAAAACAGGTCTCAGAAAGAGATAACCTGAAGGAGACACTCCAGGAACTGATTGATGTAAAAGGACCATTCATGCTGGAGGTAAAAGTGGAGAAAGAAAGCAACATTTTTCCCATGGTACCTGCCGGCGGTACGGTTTCAGAAATGCGTCTTGACTGATAAATCACCCGAAAAAATAAAGCAATGAAAAACGAATATACCATCACCATATTTACAGAGAACAAGATCGGGTTGCTGCACAGGATCACCGTGATCTTTACCAGGCGCCACCTGAACATTGACAGTTTAAACACCTCGGAATCCGAGATCAGGGGGATCTACAGGTTCACCATCGTGGTCACTACCACCGAAGCAATGGTGCAGACCGTGACCAAGCAGATCGAAAAACAGATCGGCATCCTGAAAGCCTTCTACCATACGGAAGAGGAGATCGTTTACCAGGAGATCGCCCTCTATAAAGTGCCTACAAAAGCATTTGCCTACGGCGACGATGTGGAAAGCCTGATCCGGAAATTCAATGCCCGGGTGCTCACGATCGAGCCGGAATATACCGTAGTCGAAAAAACCGGGCACAAATCGGAAACCCAGCAGCTCTTCAGGGAACTGGAATCCTATGGTATTCTACAGTTTGCCAGGTCGGGAAGAATCGCACTGACAAAACAGATCAAGGAGATCACCGCTTACCTGAAAGAACTGGAACAACATCAAAAAGAATCTGAAGAAGAAGTATTAACATACAATTAAATTGAAACAATGGCTGTAATTAATTTTGGCGGCGTTGACGAAAATGTCGTGACCAGGGAAGAATTCCCACTCTCAAAAGCACAGGAAGTGCTTAAAAATGAAACTGTTGCCGTTATAGGATACGGTGTGCAGGGCCCCGGACAATCACTCAACCTCAAGGACAATGGCATCAATGTGATCATTGGTCAGCGTAAAAACTCTGCCTCCTGGGACAAGGCAATCAGCCATGGCTGGGTGGAAGGAAAAGACCTGTTCGAAATCGAAGAAGCACTGGAAAAAGCCACCGTTATCCAGTACCTGTTGTCCGATGCAGGGCAAATCGCATTGTGGCCCACTGTAAAGAAGCACCTGACCGCAGGTAAAGCACTTTATTTTTCACATGGATTCGGGATCACCTATAAGGAGCGAACAGGAATCATTCCACCCAAAGATGTGGATGTGATCCTCGTGGCTCCCAAGGGTTCCGGGACCAGCCTCCGCCGGTTGTTCGTGGAGGGCCGAGGTCTGAATTCAAGCTATGCCATCTTTCAGGATGCAACAGGGAAAGCATATGACCGCGTCGTAGCGCTGGGAATCGGTGTTGGTTCCGGATACCTGTTCGAGACCACATTCCAGCGGGAGGTCTATTCAGACCTTACCGGTGAGCGGGGAACCCTCATGGGTGCCATCCAGGGGATTTTTGCAGCACAGTACAATGTATTGCGCGAAAACGGACATACACCCTCCGAGGCATTCAACGAGACTGTCGAGGAGCTTACCCAGAGCCTGATGCCGCTGGTGGCTGAGAATGGAATGGACTGGATGTACGCCAACTGCTCCACAACTGCACAGCGCGGTGCACTCGACTGGTGGAAAAAATTCAGGGATGCCGTGCAACCGGTATTTTCTGAACTATACTCCAGGGTGGAATCCGGAGAAGAGGCACAGGCCTCCATCGATTCCAACAGCAAACCGGATTACAGGGTGAAACTTGATGCAGAGCTGAAGGAACTCCGCGAATCGGAGATGTGGAAGACCGGTGCCACGGTGCGCAAGCTCAGGCCGGAAAATGTATAAACAGACTTTTTCAGAACAGGGTGCTTTTTCAGCACCCTGTTTTGCTTATTGAAGAAACAGTAGATGTGGACGACAGTTCAAGATACTGCGCTATTCCATCTATACTTTAATTGAAGCAATGTCAGATCACTACATACCACAGGTAAAAGATATCCAGGAAGCCAATACCCGCCTGAACAACGTGGTGGAACACACCCCGCTCACACTGAACCTGAATCTCAGCGAGCGCTACGGGGCTGCTGTGTACCTGAAGCGGGAAGACCTGCAGATCGTGCGCTCCTACAAGATCCGTGGTGCGTACAACAAAATATCTTCCCTGGAGAAATCCTCCCTGGTCAATGGTGTGATATGTGCCAGTGCCGGCAACCATGCACAGGGAGTGGCCTATTCGTGCCAGTTGCTGGGGATCCGGGGAGTGATCGTTATGCCCAGTATCACGCCCAAACAGAAAATCCGCCAGGTGGAGATGTTCGGAAAAAACCAGGTGGAGATCATCCTGCATGGCGACACGTACGATGACGCCCACGCAGAGGCACTGAGCATCAGCAGGGAGAGCCATGCCACCTTTATTCATCCGTTCGATGACAAAAAAGTGATCGAGGGACAGGGGACCGTGGGACTGGAGATCCTGCACATGGCAGGGAAACCGTTGGATTTCCTGTTCATCCCCATCGGCGGGGGCGGACTTGCTGCAGGGGTGGCGGCAGTGTTCCGGACGCTGAGCCCGCAGACAAAGCTGGTCGGGGTTGAGCCTGAAGGTGCACCGGCCATGCAACGGTCCATTGCATCGGGTGGGATCGTGACACTGAAGGAAATCGACAAGTTCGTGGACGGGGCAGCCGTGCAGACCGTTGGGGAGCTGACTTTCCCTGTCTGCCGCAAACTGCTCGACGACGTGGTCACCGTGCCGGAAGGCAAGGTATGTACCACCATCCTGAAACTCTATAACGAAGAGGCAATCGTTGCCGAGCCGGCGGGTGCCCTGGCCATCAGTGCCCTGGATTTTTACAGTGACCAGATCTGCGGCAGGGAAGTGGTATGCATCGTCAGCGGCAGCAATAACGATATCACCCGTACCGAGGAGATCAAGGAACGGTCCCTGCTCTATGAAGGGGTGAAGCACTATTTTATCGTGAGGTTTGCACAACGCGCCGGGGCATTGCGGGAGTTTGTCGGTTCGGTGCTTGGTCCTCACGACGACATCACCCATTTCGAATACTCCAAGAAAAGCAGCCGCGAACGCGGTCCGGCGGTGATCGGGATCGAACTGAAGAGTCCGGATGACTTCAAACCCCTCCTGGAACGCATGGACAACAGCGGGATTGTATATGAATACCTGAACGAACGGGAGGACTTGTTTCAGTTCCTGGTATAGCTCTTTTTCAATGCAATATTGTATGAATGCCTGTTCTTTGCTACAGGCGTCAGTTTTATTTAGCAAGATGCATTATTCGGGCCGAATCTGTCCTTTCTTTTATTGTACCTAACTTTTTTCTTCTTACCTTTGCAGCCGGGCAAGTCTCATACGACCAGCTCCTGCTGAACTCCCCCAGGACCGGAAGGTAGCAAGGGTAGGCGGTTGTAGCGGTGCGATATGAGTCGCTTGCCCTTTTTTTTTGTGGAGTTTTTATTTAAATTCAACCCTTGAAGTTTTACCTCCAACCAAAAAAATAAAAAAATGGAAGAACAAGCCAACGTTCCCGTTTTCAAGGGAGCACTGATCTACGGACTCATCGTAGGTGCAATTTCAATCGTGATCGCACTGATTTTCTACTTTATCGGACAATCGCTCGAGACCTGGGCAGGTATTGCCTCAATGGTGATTTTCTTTCTGTTGATCATCGGATCACTCATAATGTTCAGAAAGGAGTATGGCAATGGCTATGCAACCTATGGCCAGCTGGTGTTTTTGAGTTTCATTGTTGGACTGGTCGCAGCGATCCTTAGTTCCCTTTTCACCTTCGGACTCTATTCGATGGACGAAGGATACCTCCAGGATACCAAATATGCGGCAGTGGAAAGGGTGGACAAACAACTGGACAAAATGAGTGCCCGCTACCAGGAGCGTTTCTCGGATGAACAGTATGAGATGGTTGAGGAACGAATGAAAGAGCAGCGAAAGAAAGGGATCGACAAGATTGAAGAACGATCAGCCCTGGGACTGGCAATGAGTGGATTATTTGGTGCCGTGATCCTCTCCGTGATCATAGGCCTTATCGCTGCAATTTTTATACGCAAAAACCCGGATCCGACACAGCAGTAATTTCTACTTATGGACATATCTCTCGTAATTCCCCTTCTCAATGAAGCAGAGTCGCTCAATGAACTGAATGACTGGATCCACCAGGTGATGACGGACCATGCATACAGTTATGAACTGATCATGATCGATGATGGAAGCACCGACGGAAGCTGGGAAAAGATACTTGAGCTGAAAGAAAGAAATCCTTCGGTGAAGGGTGTGAAATTCAGGAGAAATTACGGGAAATCCGCTGCCCTGCAGATCGGTTTCCAGATGGCAAGGGGTGAGGTGGTGGTGACCATGGATGCCGATCTCCAGGACAACCCGGAGGAGATACCGGAAATGCGCAGGATGATCCTGGAAGAGGGATACGACCTGGTATCAGGCTGGAAAAAGAAAAGATATGACCCGGTACTTTCGAAGAACCTCCCCAGTAAATTGTTCAACTGGGCGGCACGTTCTCTTTCAGGCATCAGGCTGCACGATTTTAATTGCGGATTAAAGGCGTACAGGAACGCTGTGATCAAAGGCATTGAAGTGTACGGGGAAATGCACCGCTATATCCCTGTACTGGCCAAAAGCAGCGGGTTCCCAAACATCGGGGAAAAGGTTGTGCAACACCAGGAACGCAAATACGGGGTGACCAAGTTCGGGATGGAGCGCTTCATCAACGGTTTCCTGGATCTGCTCTCTGTATCCTTCGTTACCCGGTTCGCTAAAAAACCCATGCATTTGTTCGGGATGATTGGTACGCTGATGTTCTTTCTCGGATTTGTGGCGCTGCTGATCATTGGCATACAGAAGTGGTACGCGCTGCGGCACCAGGTGCACGGCAGCCTGGTGGCCGACAATGTCTTTTTCTATATCGCGCTGACCTGTATGATTATCGGATCGCAGTTGTTCATTGGAGGATTCCTTGGAGAACTGGTTTCCCGTTCGGCCTCCGACAGGAACCATTACCAGATCGAGGACGAATGCTGATGCCGGGCACCTTCCACGACAGATAAATCCCCGGCTGGCATCCCCGGTCTTGAATGCAATGAAACCTTCATTGCCTGGGTCGGGACCATTTAGGATGGTCCGGCAGGGATTCGCCCGCCTGGATCATCTGTGGCAGTTCCCGGATTGCCTTTTCATAATCTTCCGGCACGCCGATATCAATGAAGTAGCCTGTACTGTTCATGGCACAAATGTTCAATTCATCCAGGTGTTTCGTGAGCAGGTCCTCTTCAAATGAGAATTTGTCCGGAAGGTTGAACCGGTCAAACAAAAACTTCGAGGTAATGTAAACTCCCCCGTTGATATAGCCTGCCTTTGCCTGCTGCTTTTCCCTGAATCCGGTAACCTTGCATACCTGCAACTCCACGGTGCCATAACGGGAAAAGTTATTCATTCGCCTGACCACCATGCTGATGTCGGCCTCGTGGGCGAAATAGAATGCGCCCAGGTCGTTCAATTCCACCCGGAAAAAGGTATCGCCGTTCAGAATAAAGGTGTGGTCCCCTTCCAGTAATTGCATGGCTGCGCGCATGCCGCCGCCGGTACCAAGCGGTTCATGTTCCACGGCATAACTTAACCTGGCAGACTTGTACCTGTCGCCGAACTGATTCCTGATTACTTCCCATTTATACCCCACGGAGAGGATGACATGTGTGATACCGAAGTCGACCAGGTAATCGAGGAGGTATGCAAGAAATGGCTTATCACCGATTGGCGCCATTGGTTTCGGAACCTGGCTGATCTTTTTTTTCAGCCTGGTCCCAAATCCCCCTGCAAGTATGATCGCTTCAGTTGGTTGCATGGATCAATGGTTGTTTAGATGGATCAATGGGTTATTCCGATTTCCAGCTGCGCAAGCCGGTTGTTGTAAATTCAAACCTGTGGATGTTGATGATCTTCTCCCGGAGTTCACCGATCACCTTGTGCCGGGAATTATTCGGACAATAAAACAGCATGAAACCGCCGCCACCTGCTCCCGAAATCTTTCCCCCGGAGGCACCTGCACCCATGGCTTTATTATAGAGGTCCTGGATCTCTTCCGTTACAATGTTGTCTGCCATCTTCTGTTTGTATTCCCATCCCAGGTTAAGAATTTCACCCATCCTGTCCAGCTCGCCGCGCAGCAAAACTTCCTTCATGAGATGTGCCTGTTCCTTGATATGGTGCATGGCCTCCACGGATGACTTCATATTTTTCTTTACATTCTCCTGCTGGGCCATGATGATCTGGGAGGAAAGCCTGCTGGTGTTGGTATTCAGGAGGATGAGGTTGTAAGCCAGTTCATCCAGCACCTCTGTTTTTACACGCAACGGATTAACAATCACCTTGTCGTCCCTGTAGAATTCCATGAAATTGATGCCACCGAAAGTGGCAGCATACTGGTCCTGTTTCCCGCCTGCCATGTTCATATCCTCCCGCTCGATCTGGTAGGCCAGGTGGGCAAGGTCATATTCTCCCAGTGGAAGGTTCAGCCATTCGCGGAATGCGCCAAGTATGGTGACAACCAGCGTGGAGGAACTGCCCAGTCCCGATCCCGGGGGTGCATCCACATGTGTACTCAGTTCAAAGGAGAGGGGCTGGTTGACAAACTCCTTTACCACCCTGTTGCAGATTCCTTTGATGAGTCCCAGTTCTCCGCCGGTGTCAAGTATCTGCACAGCATCATATTCCTCCCTGAGTTCCTTGTCGACCGAATTCAGAATGATTTTTCCATCCTGCCGGGGAATGATGGTGGCATATGCGTACATATTGAGCGTTGCATTCAGGATGGCTCCTCCATAGAGATCGGAAAAGGGGGAGACGTCTGATCCGCCTCCGGCAAACCCGATGCGCAGGGGTGCCTTGCTTCTGATGATTGTCATATTTCGATAAGGTTTTTGATCGTGGTTACCATCCTGTTCCAGGAATATTTTTTCTTCTCCTGTTCCGCTGCGGCGGAGAAGGGTGCTTCCAGCTCCTCCCTGTAAAAACGTGCAATCGCCTGTGCCAGGACCCCTGCATCCTTTTCCACCACGAACCCGACCTTGCCATCGGGTACGATTTCAGGCAACCCTCCCACGTTGGTCACGATCATGGGTTTGTTGAAATGATAGGCGATTTGCGAGATACCGCTCTGGGTGGCAGTTTTGTAGGGCTGTACCACCACGTCTGCCGCTGAGAAATAGTATTTCACGTTATGATCGGGGATGAAATCGGTGTGCAGCTCCACCTGTGCTTCAATCCCGTTCTTTTTTACCAGGTCCAGGTAGAAAGATTCGTTTGCATAGAATTCACCGGCGATCAGCAGCGTAATGTCACTGCCCTTCAGGGCTTCCTTTCCAAAGGCTTCCAGCACCAAATCCAGCCCCTTGTAGTCCCTGATGAATCCAAAAAACAATGCATACCTTTTCTGAGGATCCAGTCCCAGGTGTCTTTTTGCGGCCTCCTTCTCAATCTTTTCCCCGAAATTATCGAAGAGGGGATGCGGACAGAAGGCCCGTGGTTTTTTCGTGTCAAATGTTTCGGTATCCTTCAGCACCGATTCCGACATGGCCACGAAGGCATCCACAGGTTTGATGAAATATTTTGTGAACAGCCGGTCGCCCACGCGTTTTTCATGGGGAATGATGTTGTCCAGGATAGTGACAATATGGCAGGATTTCCGTTTTTTGATGCGGCGTGCAATGGTGCCGAAGCAGGGACCCATAAAAGGCAGCCAGTATTTGATGATGACCAGGTCGGGCTCCATCTTCCTGATGCGGTTCCCCACGCGGATCCAGTTCAGGGGATGGATTGAATTGATCTCCTGACGGATATCCAGATGGGCTGGTGCTTCCCAGTCGGCCATCTGGGTTTTCCCCGGGAAAAGAAACCCGGGATACTGCAGGGTGAAGGTGAAGATGGTTACATCATACCCTTGTGACTGATATTCGGTGGCCAGGCGTTCGTTGTATGCCGCCAGTCCTCCCCTGAATGGCCACGATGTTCCTACGATAATGAGCTTCGGTCGTTTCAAAATTCTGTATTGATAGCACAAATATAACCAATGAACCGCATCCTCCGTCCCGCAATCCCTGCGAAATTAAAAACCATCCCCGTCCCCGGCCGCAGTTATCCCTGTTCTGCTGTCGATTAACGCGATCATTTCTTCAACCTGGCCGGGGTGAAACCAAGGGTAGAGGTTGTCTTTCCGGAACCAGGTGAGCTGCTTCCTGGCGTATTTTCTCGTATTTCTTTTGATCAGGTCAATGGCTTCTTCCAGGGTGACGGCCCTGTCGAGGTAACTGAATATCTCCCTGTATCCCACGGTTTTCATTGCATTTTTTTCCCTGAAATGTGCCAGTTGGCTGACTTCTTCCACCAGTCCCCTGTCAATCATATCGTCGACACGCCTGTTGATCCTGTCGTACAGCTCCTCCCTGTCCAGGTCAAGCGCCAGCCTGGTGATGGCAAAATTGCGTTCTTTTTTCCGGTGCGTCAGGAACGACGAATAGGGCCTGCCCGTCTGCCTGGTCACCTCGAGTGCCTTCAGGATCCTGAAATGGTTGCTGAGGTCCACCCGGGCATAGGTCACCGGGTCGGTTCGCTTCAGTTCCTCCCGGAGCGCGTCAATGCCCCGGGCGATGAACAATCCTGCGAGATCCTCCCGGATGGCGGGATCAATGGTTGGCAGGTCGTCAATTCCGAAACATACCGCGTTGATATACAATCCCGTTCCCCCAACCATGAATACGATGTCATGTTTCCTGAACAGGACCTCCAGTTGCTGCAGCACATCGTGTTCGTAGATGCTTGCATTGTAATAATCACGCAGGCTTTTGGTCTGGATGAAGTAATGTGGAACGGCAGCCAGTTCCTCCGGGGTGGGAACCGCGGTTCCGATGGAGGTTTCCTTGTAGACCTGTCTCGAATCTGCTGAGATGATCACGGACCGGTAGTGTTTTGCAAGTGCGATGCCCACGCTTGTTTTTCCCGACGCGGTGGGACCGCCGAGTACAACAAGGGTTTTATTCATTTGGGAAATCGTCTGTATCCATCAAATCGATGTCATCGTCGAATTCATCACCCGGCAAGCCTTCCTCAAAATCGTCACTGAGGTCCTCCTCAGAGATGAGGAGGTCGTCCAGGTCAAGTTTGATTTGCGGGGGAGGGTCTCCGTGGGAAAAGATTACTTTCGGCAGGGCCTGGCTATCGGGAATATCGATCACTTCTGTCAACTCAATGAAGAAAGACCTTTCTGAAAAGAAGTCGAACACATAGAGCATCCGTTTCCCCCTGGTACTGAAGTGTTCACTTATCTTGCACTGGTCCATGGTCGGACAGTGTTCTGATGCTTCTTCCATCATATCGATCAGTGTGATCTGCAATTGCTTTTCCCAGGAGGAATTGGTGATGAAGAAAGAGGCAAGCTGTGCCGGATCATACGCCAGGTTTTCCTGGAGACAATGGTGAAAATCCAGGAATGTATGTGCACTGTCAATCAGCAGCTCCCGCGCGAATTCCTTGCTTTCATCGGAGATGATCCTGAATTTATAAATCATACTATCGGGTTAGGTCTGTTAAAAACTTCATCGTGTCCACACCGTCGGCATAGTCCCACAGTGCCGGCGACTGGCTCATACCAGGAGGCACTGCATGTTCAGTTACATCGGATGCTACTGTTACAACGCATTGGATCTGAGCTTGTTGCAAAATTATTTTTTTTGCCACACCTTCAAGTTGCGAATATTTTTCATAATAAACAACACCAACAGGGCCCGATAACCGCTCATCTTCCTTTAACAGCAGTACCCCGTTGTCAAGGAAAGGGACCTTGTTCATCAGGTACACCGACCGGTGATAATCGAGGTTATTGGCGTATTTATTGTGGTGGCGGAGGCTGCTGAAGTGTTCCAGTGGTTCCAGGAGTTTTTCCAGGGGGTATTCCTCCGGAATGAATATCTTGGTCACATTCCTGCAGCCCAGGCCGAAGTAGGAAAAGACGTCCTCACCCAGTTGCAGCAGTTGTTCCCTTGTTTCGTTCCCTGTGAGCACGGCGACCCCGTTCCTGTTTCTCCTGATGATATGCGGTTTGTCCCTGAAATAATATGCAAAATGACGTGCGGTGTTGTCGCTGCCGGTGGCGATGATGGCATCTGCATCTTTCAGGTATCCTTCGGTGTAGGTGATCCGGTCGGCCCGCCCGGGTGCAACGGTGCTGATGATGTCGGTCACCTTCCTGAGGAGATGGTCATCTTTAGAGGAAGGCTTTCCGAGGAAACGGTGTCCTGAAAGGAGCACGCACAACAGGTCGTGAAATCCCACCAGCGGGATGTTGCCTGCCATCACCACGCCGATGGTCTTTGCGGGGCTCTGGAAGGGCAGTTCAGGATACATACCCAGCCATTTTGTGAGCGCTTCCCTGGTGAGTGTTCCGGCAATGTTCCCGATGGCCTTCCGCACCTGGTCCTCCGTGAACCATGCGTTAAAGGTATGCTCCCTGGTAATGGTTGTTTCCATGGAGGCGTAAAACGCATCATTCAGCGCAGCCAGTTCAGGCCGGTCAGACATTTTCTGTTGTGCATGTTGATGGAGGTATGCCCCGGTAAGCACCAGGGCATCTGTCATCTGCTGTGTATCCAAAATATGCTGTTGTTGCGGATGTTACTGGTTCTGTATTCTGATCATGTTCAATGCCGAGCCAGCCCTGAACCACGCGATCTGGGTCTCATTGTACGTATGGTTCGCTTCGAACTCGTCGGTGGTACCGTCTGCATGATCGAGCCGCACCAGCAGGCTGTTTCCCGGTGAAAATTCCCTGAGACCGAGCACGCTGATTGTATCATCCTCACGCACCTTGTCGTAGTCGTCCTTATCAGCAAAGGTAAGTCCGAGCATACCCTGTTTTTTCAGGTTGGTTTCATGGATCCTTGCAAAGGATTTTACCAGCACCACCCTTACGCCCAGGTGGCGCGGTTCCATGGCGGCATGTTCGCGCGAGGATCCTTCCCCGTAATTTTCGTCGCCCACCACGATACTTCCGATTCCCGCGGCTTTGTATGCACGGGCAGTTTCAGGCACTTCGCCGGTCTCTCCCGTTAGCTGGTTGGTAACGGCATTGGTCTTTTTGTTGAAATAGTTCACGGCTCCGATCAGCAGGTTATTGGAGATATTGTCGAGATGTCCCCTGTACCGCAGCCATGGTCCGGCCATGGAGATGTGGTCGGTGGTACATTTTCCCTCGGCCTTGATCAACAGTTTCATGCCGGTAAGGTCTTCCCCCTCCCACGGCGCGAATGGTTCCAGCAGCTGGAGTCTCCGCGACTCCGGGTGTACATTGATTTCAATGCCCGAACCGTCTTCGGCAGGTGCCTGGTAACCGTTGTCTTCAACGCTGAATCCCTTTGCCGGCATCTCAATTCCCCTGGGTTCTTCGAGTTTCACCTGCTCGCCTTTTTGGTTGGTGAGGGTGTCGGTAAGGGGATTGAAGGTCAGGTCGCCGGCAATGGTCATTGCCGTGACAATCTCCGGGGAGGCCACGAAGGCATGGGTGTTCGGGTTGCCGTCGTTGCGCTTGGCAAAGTTCCGGTTGAAGGAGGTAATGATGGAGTTTTTCTCTCCCTTGTCGGCATTGTGTCGTGCCCACTGACCGATGCAGGGACCGCATGCATTTGCAAGCACCACTCCCCCGATCTTTCCGAATACATCCAGGAGTCCGTCGCGATCGACCGTATACCTCACCTGTTCCGAGCCTGGTGTGATGGTGAATTCGGTGGCTACTTTCAGTCCCTTGTCCACCGCCTGCTGTGCAACGGATGCAGCACGCGTGATGTCTTCATACGACGAGTTGGTACATGATCCGATCAGTCCCACCTCCAGGTCGCGCGGGTACCCGTTTTCCTTCACCGCCCGGGCAAATTCGGAGATCGGCCATGCTTTGTCCGGACTGAACGGTCCGTTGATATGTGGTTCAAGTTCATCGAGGTTGATCTCAATCACTTCATCGAAGTATTTTCCAGGTTCGGCATACACTTCCTGATCGCCCGTGAGGTGTGCCGCAACCTTATCCGCCGCTTCGGCCACATCTGCGCGTTCGGTGCCGCGCAGGTAGGCACGCATCTTTTCGTCGTACCCGAAAAGTGAGGTAGTGGCACCGATCTCGGCACCCATGTTGCAGATCGTGCCTTTGCCTGTGCACGAAATATTTTCTGCCCCTTCACCGAAGTATTCAAGGATCTTCCCGGTGCCCCCCTTCACGGTAAGGAGTCCGGCAACCTTGAGGATCACATCCTTGGCAGAGGTCCACCCGCTCAGTTTCCCGGTAAGCTTCACACCTATTAATTTCGGAAATTTCAGTTCCCAGGGCATCCCGGCCATCACATCCACGGCATCGGCACCGCCCACGCCGATGGCAACCATACCCAGTCCGCCGGCATTCACCGTGTGGGAGTCGGTGCCGATCATCATTCCCCCGGGGAATGCATAGTTCTCAAGAATCACCTGGTGAATGATCCCAGCTCCCGGCTTCCAGAAGCCTATTCCGTATTTGTTGGAGATGTTGGAAAGGAAATCGAAGACCTCCTTGTTGGTGCTGATGGCAGTTTTCAGATCATCGTCTGCACCCACCTTTGCCTGGATCAGGTGGTCGCAATGTACCGTGGAGGGTACAGCCACCTTCTCCTTACCTGCCTGCATAAATTGCAGCAGTGCCATCTGTGCCGTGGCATCCTGCATGGCAACGCGATCGGGTGAAAAATTCACATAATCGCCCCCGCGCTGAAATTCTTTCAGGTCGCCGCTGTTGTATAAATGCGTGTAGAGGATTTTCTCCGTCAGGCTCATCGGCCTGTTCAGTTTTGCACGTACCGCTTCAAGCTGAGCCGCCAGGCTGGAATAGTACTGTTGAATGAGATCGAGATCAAATGCCATTGTATAATGTTTTTATGTGACAGAACAAAAATAGGTATAATGTCCCTAACAAAATAATTGTTATTACTTTGACATAATGAAAAAAGAGATTGTTCATTATTTCTTACCTTTCGCATGTAAAAGGTTCATGATTATTCTTCCGGGAAGGGAAAAAAACATGAACTTTACCCAAGCTTAGTTATAATTATTGAATCATGAATGCCGGCGTACTGTTTCGCGAAAACCTGCGTATTGCTTTTAAGTCCATACGCACGAGCTTGTTAAGAACGATCCTCACCGTGATGATCATTGCATTCGGTATCATGGCGCTGGTGGGTATCCTCACTGCAATCGATGCCATCCAGAACAGCCTTACCAGCCAGTTCAGCCTGATGGGTGCCAATACATTCACGATTGAATCCAGGAGCATGAATGTGCAGATCGGCAGCCAGTCGTACCGCCGGAAGAACCACGAATATATCAATTACCGGCAGGCGCGTGAATTCAAGGAAAGATTCATATTCCCGGCTGAAGTCTCTATACAAACGTGGGCATCGGGCAACGCGGTGGTCAAGCATGAAGATTACAAGTCGAATCCCAATGTCCAGGTACGTGGCGTGGATGAAGGGTTTCTGTTCACTGCCGGTTATGAGATCCTCAGGGGCAGAAATTTCAATACAACGGATATTACCAACAGCGAACTTGTGGTCATTGTTGGCAGCAATGTTGCAGATGCTGCCTTCGGCGAATCGGAGGATCCGCTGAACCAGTTCCTGGTGATCGGCAATGGCCGTTACAGGGTGACCGGCGTTCTGAAAAGCAGGGGTACTTCCATGGGAATGGGGTCGGACCGGTTGTGCCTGATCCCATACACCAATGTGCGCCAGTACTTCTCAAGGCCCAATATGAACTATAACATCAGCGTACGTGCATACGACCCCATGATGATGGAAATGGCCATGTCGGAAGCAGAAGGGATATTCAGGATCGTGCGGGGACTGGATCCGCGTGATGAAAGTGATTTCAACATCACAAGCAGCGACCAGTTGTCCCAGCTACTAATTGAAAACCTGAAGTTTGTAAGGGTGGTGGCGGTGGCGATCGGGATCATTACCTTGTTGGGTGCCGGTATCGGGCTGATGAATATCATGCTTGTTTCGGTGACAGAAAGGACAAAGGAGATCGGCACCAGGAAAGCACTTGGTGCAAAGTCGAAAATGATCAGGCGCCAGTTCCTGTATGAAGCCGTTGTAATTGGCCAGGTCGGTGGCATTGTGGGAATAATTTTAGGTATTTTAATTGGAAATGCTGTATCTTTAGCAATCGGAACAAGTTTCATTGTTCCCTGGAGTTGGATCATTCTGGGTGTATCAGTGTGTTTTATTATTGGTCTCATTTCAGGAGTGATCCCGGCCAGGAAGGCGGCGCGGCTTGATCCGATCATAGCATTGAGACACGAATAAATGGTGCATTTGTATGGAAGATATTTTTCTGAAAAAAACTTTTAATTCACCTGAAGTAGAGTTCATTGCCTCATCCGGGGAACTCAATATTGAAGGCAGGTCCATTCCAGAGGATCCCGGGGAGTTTTTCGAAAGGCTGATTTACTGGCTGAACGATTATTTTCTTGATCCGGCAGAGGAAACGGTCATGAACATCAAGCTCGAGTACATTAACAGCGGCTCTTCCAAATACATGCTCGAACTCCTGCGAATACTGAAGGAGAACCATCTGAAAGGTCGCAAGGTGCTGGTGAAATGGTTTTTTGAAGAGGGGGATGAATCGATCGAAGAACTCGGACAACACTATGAGCAGACGATGCAGATACCGTTCGAGATAATTGAATATTACTGAAAAGATATTAACAACTCCGGGAGGCTGCCTGCTGGCGGCTTTTTTTATGTCCTGTTGCTTCTGAAAGCGAGGATTCCGAATGCGATTGCTCCCAGCGGAATATTTACCAGGTTCGTTGCCGCATGGGCGATAAGCGAAAAAGCTTTGCCTGTCTCGCTGTCAATACCAAACAACAACAGGCACTGGATCACCAGGAAGTGCCAGGCTCCGATACCTGCCTGTATCGGAAGCAGGAAGGCAAGCGTGGCCACGCCAAAGGTGAACACCGCGGCAGAGAACGATAATCCCGATGTGGCCGGCAGGGCAAAAAAGAGGATATAGAACATAAAGAAGGTGGTGACGTAGTAGAGTACCGAAAGGGTGAAATACAGTGTTTTGTTCTCCACGTGGCGCAAAGATGTGAATCCCTTTTTTACATCAAATTTGAACTTGCTGAGCTTTGCCCTGAATTTCTCAAAAAGGTTGAATTTTCGTAACACTGTGACGGCGGCCACCATAACTGTTGCAGCGATTCCGGACCACCCCGAGCCTGGCGATCTCACCGCCACGGGGGATCACCTGGTTGGTAAATGCCAGCACAACATTGGAAAGGAACAGGTTGAAAGTGTGCGGATTGTAATCAATGGGAATGAACAGGGATTTCCATCTCAGTGCCCTGATTGCCAGGCTTACAAGATTCAGCACCAGGGAAATGGCGATCCGGGACCATTTGACCTTCCGTAATTCACTGACCAGGTTGTCAAGGTCCGTATCCCTGAAAACCCACCAGAAAATCCCAATACCGATGAAAAGGAAGAAGACAGAACGCAATAACCTTTTCTTATCCATTGTTTCTCAGTAGTGCCTGGATTCTTTCATTGATCTCCTGTTGTAACTTTTCAAACGATTCCCGTACTTTGCCGCCCTGCTCTTCGAAAGAATTGCCGATCCTCCGGGTGATCAGGTCGTAGTTCTGCAACAACGTAACAGCGATCTCCTTGCCTTCGGTAATAAATTCCTCTGTTGCCTTGGACGAGGAGGTTTTAGCATACTTCGTCGGATGTATCAGGCCATCAAGCAAAGTGTATTTCACCTTTTTACCGTGGGCCTGGAAATAGAGGTTGATGTAGGTCTCAACGCCAAAGCGAATGTCCCTGATGTTTTCCAGGATGGGGATGAGATCCTTTTTTCGCAGGGCACGCTCCCCGGTAAGGCTTCTGAATGGATTGACACGGTAATCGATGAGGGTTTCGGACGGAGATCCAAGCACCATGTCTGCTTCTGATTCATCAGAGACCACCGGAAGTATCAACTGATCAAAATGTTCCTCTTTGATGTTGGTGACGTCGGCATCCCAGAAAAGGATGACTTCCCTTTCGGCGTTTTCAACACCAACCACCATTGCATTGCTTTTGCCCCGGTTCTCTTCCAGTGTAACCAGTTTGAAGTCAAATTCCTGTTTTAATTCAGCAAGGATCTCCGGGGTCTTGTCGAATGATCCGTCATCCACCACAACGATCTCACTTCCGGGATTTAATTCATGGCATGTTCTGACCACATACGCGATGGTTTCCTCTTCGTTGAAGGCACAGATCACAATACTCACTTTCTCTTTCATTTTCATACATCTTTAATTAGTGCTTGTCCATAAAGTCGAGTGTTTGGACTTTATAGACAAACACTAATTATACATAGCTATTATTTCTGATGCTCTTTTTTTCATTTCCGTTTTTGCCTCGCTCCCCCTGGTTCAGATGTGTGAAGGTATGGATGTTGCATCTTGCTTATGTCATCCATGCTTATCGCACCAAATTATAGTTTGATACCAAAGGTTACTCTCCTGAATATGGTGTTCCCCATAGGGACCAGTTCAAATGGTTCTTTGACGCCCTGCTTGTCGATGAGCAACACCCTGATTTTCACGACGGGTTCATCCCAGGGTGAATCCAGTTCTTTTCCGGTATGCTTATACTTGAAAGGACCATGAAGGTCCAGCAGGTAATCCCATGCTTCGGTATTCTCAGGGGTGATCCTGTACCTGTAAAAACCACTGTTGTAGTGTTCCTTTACCGGTACGATATTATGTTTAAATGGCAATGCATACACCAAGGCACCTCTTCGCACATACATACCCATATCGTCAACTGATTTTGATGCAGGCTGATCGATCTTCAGTACTTTGAAATTCAGTGTCATTTTCACCTGGTCTTCTTTTCTCCAGTTGTGTTCGATCATAAATGATTCTTCATTCTCTTTCACTTTCGCTCCATCCGGAACCTCCAGGTCAACATCTTCGCAGCCATGTGGTTTCCGCAGGACGAGCGGGAAGTCGACTGATGCTTCCGGATCAATATGAAAGATTATCGTGTCCGTGAATGGATACCCGGTCTCTTCGCGAATCTTTACTGTGGTTCCCCGGACCTTTGTGGCGAGTTTGTTCGGACCATAAAGTACTGCGGCCAATCCATCATTTTCCAGGTCCCGCATCCACATTCCTTCCACGAAATAAGGCATGAGTCTTCCCCCGTTCAGTACGCAGCAGGCAGCAGCAAAATGGGCTGCATCGTAGCTTTCCCGTCGTGCGATCTCACGGTGATTGATTTTTTTGCGGTTGTCTTTTGTTAAGTAGGAGAGGGCCGATAACACCGGGAACCGGGAGCCCTGTCCTGCATTAAAGGTCATGTTCTCGATCCGGTCTGCCAGTGACAGGTCACCGGAAAGTGCAATCATTTTGTTCAGCGGGCTCACCATCTCGGCGATGCCGCAATATTCATACCGCTCATCTGCATCGCCTTCCCGTCCCTTGATCCACTCGTCGCAGCGCATCGCACCGGAAGGAGTGGTATGTTTTGTAAGCTTGGCGAGCGCGTTGTCTGCCGCTTCATCATACTCTGCAGCGTCCTTGATGGCGGCAATGAACTCGGGCACCAGGAACCCTTCGGCAATGTGTGCACCGTGTTTTTCGAACAGCGCATCCTCGTTGAGCAGCTTGTCTGTCTGCAGGTCATCATCACGTACATATGCACTGTTGAAATCATCGTATAATTTTTCAGCGAAATCGAGGTATTCCTGCTTCCCGGTAATCCGGAACAGCCATTCCAGGTTCTCAAAAAAACCGATACCATGGCTTACCCCACCTCCACGTGATTTTACGGAAAAATAGTTTTCATCACCATAATTTTCCATGATGAGTTGGGCTGCCTTTTCAGCAGCTTGCAGCACCTTCCTCTTACCGGTGTATTCATAATATGCCAGCATGGCCATAAGGATGCGGCTGGTCACCCACAGTTCACCATTGCCTCTTGTATGGTTGAAGCGGCTTCCCGTGCGGTCTCCAGACCGGTAAATCCCGATGTACCCATGTTTGCCGGCTGCGTCCATCAGTTCATCCATCCATTTTTCGGCCAGGCGGATATACTCTTTTTCCCCTGTCAGGTAGGCCATGCGGATCACCGCATCTTTCCAGTACCCTTCGTGTTCGCCGCTCCACCATTCCTTGCGCATGGATAATTTGCGTTTGCTTTTTCGATCCTGGTTGACAAATACATTGTGGGTAACCGTTGGATGCACCTCATCAAAGCTCCCGAAGTATATCAATGGTGGAGAACATCAATGGTGGAGAGCATCAATGGTGGAGAGCATCGACGGTCGGTATCTGCAAAAAAAAAAGCCGCCTCGTAACGAAGCGGCTTTTTTAAGAATGTACGTTGATCTTATGCAAACATCAACGGGATCAGGTCTACAACCCTTGCGGAGTAGCCCCATTCATTGTCGTACCATGAAATCACTTTCACGGTTTTGCCATTCACCATGGTCGACAGTGCGTCAAAAATGGATGAATGCGGATTGTGAATGATGTCCACAGAAACAATGGGGTCCTCGGTATATTCAAGGATGCCTTTCATCGGTCCTTCAGCCGCTTTCTTCATTGCAGCATTGATTTCTTCCTTGGTTACTTCAACCTTCAGGTTGGCAACGAGGTCCACCATGGATCCGGTCGGGGTGGGAACCCTGACAGCCATGCCGTCGAGTTTGCCATTCAGTTCAGGAATTACTTTTCCAACTGCTTTTGCAGCACCTGTGGTGGTGGGAATCTGGGAGACAGCAGCTGATCTTGCCCTGCGCAGATCACTGTGCGGAAGGTCAAGGATCGCCTGGTCGTTGGTGTAGGAGTGGATGGTTGTCATCAGCCCGTTCTCCACACCAAAAGTATCATTCAGTACCTTAACAACCGGTGCAAGGCAGTTGGTGGTGCAAGATGCATTTGAGATGCACTGGTCTTCGGGACGAAGTGCGTCATTGTTCACGCCAAGTACGATCATGTTGTCGATGGCATCCTTCGAAGGCACGGTAAGAATCACCTTTTTTGCGCCGTTCTTCAGGTGGTCGCCGTAACCGCCTTTAGGACTTTCCTTGGCACGAAATACACCTGTGGATTCAATCACTACATCAGGTGTCTCTTTCCATGGAATGCTGGCAGGATTTTTTTCCGCGGTTACTTTGTACTTCACTCCGTTTACGATGATGTTCTCGTCGTCGTGCGTGACTCCCGGAAACTGACCCTGGGTAGAGTCGTATTTCAGCAGGTGGGCGAGGGTTTTGTTATCGGTGAGATCGTTGATGCCCACAACAATCAGGTCATCTCTTTCGAGTGCAAGTTTAAATACGTTACGGCCAATTCGGCCAAAGCCATTGATGGCTACTTTAATTTTTCCCATGATTTAATTAACTATTAGTTGAACAACAATTGTTTGTGCTTGATTTTTCAGGAGTGCAAATATAACCAATAATAATCAGTTGTCAAAAAAATGCAGGCGTTTTTGATGTTAAGTTAATGCGAACTAAAAGGGTATACGTGGTACAATGGGGCCTTGCATCTGGTCCATTGCTTCCTTTCGCTCCTTCCGCCGCTCCCTCCATGATTTGGCGCGCCCCGATTCACTTACATCGATCAAATTTCCGAAACGGTAGCCCACATACAGGTTGAAGAAGAAAAAATTCTTTTCGTCTGTCGCCATGATCCTGATGTTGCCCGGGTAGACCGTGGCACCCAGTCCGGCCTCCAGGGCATGGACCAGTGGTTCCCTTTCGCTGTACTCAAAGCTGAGTCCTGCATTGGCGGTGATGCCCGGTACGACCTTCAGTTCATCAAAACCCCTGGTGAATGCGGCGGTACCCCCGTAATTGTATAGATGAACGCTGGGGTCAAACCTGCTTTCCTCCATGGCCGAGATCTGGCCCACACCATCGAAGGTGATAATCTCGTAGTAAATCGGTTTCAGGAATCCCAGGGAGAGTCCCCCGGTATAATGCATCTTAATGGAAATTGAGGAGAAATTATATTTCCTGAACAGCTCGTGCTGGTTACCGATCTGCCCTTTCAGTTCCCAGAACAGGTTGTCCTTGCCATACACAAACCTGCGGGTGTAGAAGTTGTAGGCTACCAGCGACTTGTATTCCTTCGGATGTCTTACATAATCGAAAGATACTTCAAAAATTCTGTCATTACGGGAATTGATCATCCTGGCATATCGCAAATCAGCCCCGATTCCATTACTGTTCAGGAAAAGACCGACAGTCTGCTCATTATTGAACAACATCCTGGGCTGGTCATTGATCATCCCCTGGCCATGCACCCAGGCAGATAAAACCAACAGCATGAATATGTTCAACCCTTTCACCATTCGCACTTTTCTGCTTTAGCTTGAAATTAATCTTCTGTTTTCTGTTTTAAGAATTTGCTTTCAATAATCGATTCGAACGCCGAACCTTATCAGTTCACAATATACAAAGGTATAACGAAAACAGGCCCGGGAAGTTTTTGTAAACAAAAAAAAGATTCGCCCGGAGGGCAAATCTTTAGGTTATCGTGATGGGGACAATTATCGTGACCGGGATTAACTATCCCTTGATGTCAGGCATGCGCGACTTCAGTGGTACGCTCCTGCAGATCGGACATTGCCGGACAGACTTCCCTGTTGCAAGAACTCATGATCAGTCCGGTTGCAAATACGAGTACAATGATAACTGCTGCTTTTTTCATAACGCTGGTTTTAATTCATGACTACCTGCTACAAATATAAAATTTAATTAAATACAAAAAAACCGGGAAGTTAAATTGCTGTTAATAAGTAGCAATGCGCAGCTTTTTTTTCCACGAAAATCAACATTTTCGGGATGCCTGAACCTCCACGGCATTGTACGGACAAGATGGTGCATGTCGGTGTGGAATGATTGTTCATGTACAAAAAAGACGTGCTGGTGTAATAAAAGTACTATTTCATCAACTCGATATTTTTTCTACTGGTTCATGAATCCCTGTTTTTTCAGCACTGCCAGCAGCTTGTTGGAAAAGGTTATATTGTCTTCTTTTTTGTACCTGACCTTTGTGAATACCTGTGCCAGGGTTTTCAATCCATTCTCTTCAACGAACTGTTTGCTGGAATCGAAGGCTTCCTTCTCTTCGTAGAACATGTCGATGTCTTCCGCGGAATAATCGCTGTACCTTTCCTGGTGTACCACGGCCTCCAGTGGCAACCGGTCGTTCAATGGAGGCTGTTCCGCAGGATATCCCAGTGTAACGGTGGTGACCGGGACCACCCCTGATGGAAGTTCCAGGATGTCGATAATCTGTTCTGCCATATACGTGGTCGTTCCGAGGTAACAGATTCCCAATCCTTCATTTTCAGCAGCAACGCACACATTCTGGGCAACCAGCAAGGCATCGATGGCTGCTGTGACAAAGGAGAGGAAATTGTCGTATCCCGGTTCCGCATCCCGCTGCCGGCACCACTTGTTGAACCGGTTGAAATCGGCACAAAAGGTAAGCACCACGGGGGCCTCCTGTACCATGGGCTGATTGAAATGACATGGGGCCAGCCGTTCTTTCATTTCTTCATCCCGGGTGACAATCACACTGTATACCTGGATGTTACCGGTGGTGGAAGCCCGGATGCCTGATTCAAGAATGGATTCAAGCAGTGCATCGGAGATTTCCCTGGCTGTGTATCTCCGGATGGTCCTGTGTTGTTTTAATATCTTCATATGCTTTTCCTGGTATTTCATACAAAATTAACCAATTCCTGCAGACATGGGATGATTTCCGGAACAGATAGGGACCTGCAACATATGTTTGTTATCATATGCATGTAATATGATACATAGCATGCCGGGATTAAATGAAAATCTTTATTTTCGGGATTCGCAAATGCATAACAAATGCATAACAAATGCATAACAAATGCATAACAAATGCATAACAAATGCATAACAAACGCATAACAAACGCATTACAATGATTCACAATCTGAAAATTTCGCTTTAAACACGCATGTAACGCATCTAACAAGGTAATTATGAACACAAAATTCAGCACAAATGTAAGCAGGTATGTGGGTATGTCCCTGGCCTTCATATTTCTTATTTCCATGAGCACCCGGCTGGAGGCCGGGACCAGGAAAAAAGAAAAGGACAAAGACAAACAGGAAGAAACTACCGACCTGTCGATAGGCAAGGGGCTGAAATGGCGCAGCATTGGTCCGGCGATGACATCCGGACGGATTGCCGATTTCGCGGTGAACCTGGCAAATCCTGGTGAATGGTTTGTTGGGGTGGCCTCCGGGCACGTGTGGAAGACCACCAACAACGGGACAACCTTCCAGCCGGTATTCGATGGCCAGGATGTCTATTCCATCGGTGTCGTTACCATGGACCCGGACAACCATAATGTGATCTGGGTAGGTACCGGGGAGAACAACCACCAGCGTGCACTGGGTTATGGCGACGGTGTATACAAGTCTGTCGACGGGGGAAAAAGCTGGGAAAATATGGGTCTGAAGGAATCCCGGCAGATCGGCGGGATCGTGATCGACCCCAGGAACTCAGATGTGGTATTCGTTGCTGCGGAAGGTTCGGCATGGGGACCCGGCGGAGACAGGGGACTCTACAAAACCACTGATGGCGGAACGACTTGGGAAAAGGTGCTGGACATCAGTGAACATACCGGTATCAATAACGTGGTGATGGATCCGGTCAACCCCGACATGATGTATGCCACCAGTGAACAGCGCAGGCGCCACGTGCATACAAAGATCGGTGGCGGACCGGAGTCGGCTGTGTACAGGTCGTTCGACGGTGGAAATACCTGGACAAAATCCATGAGCGGTCTGCCTTCCGCAGATATAGGCGGAATGGGAATTGCTGTTTCACCTGCCGACCATAACGTGGTGTACCTGATCGTGGAGGCGGCTGAAGACAAGGGAGGATTCTTCCGTTCCACCGACCGGGGTGCCTCCTGGACCAAAATGAGTGGTCACCATTCATCCGGACAGTACTATAATGAAATCTACTGCGATCCCCTGGATGCCGACAAGGTGTATTCCATGGAGACCTATTCAAAATATACCGATGATGGTGGAAAAACCTGGCACAACCTGGGGAGGGACGGACGGCACGTGGACGATCATGCACTCTGGATCGACCCGGATAATACAGTACACATGATCATTGGTGGCGACGGGGGAGTATACGAAACCTTTGATGCCGGCGCGTCCTGGTTGTTCAAATCCAACCTGCCTGTAACACAATTCTACCGGGTGAATGTCGACAATGATTTCCCGTTTTACAATGTGTATGGTGGCACGCAGGACAACAACACCCTGATGGGGCCGTCCCAAAACACGAGCAGCGCCGGCGTGTCCAGCGAGGAATGGAAAGCGATTCGCGGTGGTGACGGGTTCTGGGTGGGGATCGATAATGAATACCCGAACCTCATCTATTGTGAGGCACAGTATGGCAATTCAACAAGGTACGACCGCGCCAGCGGGGAATCGGTGGATATCAAGCCTCGGCCACGCCAGGGCGAGGATACCTATAAGTGGAACTGGAACGCGCCACTCGTGGTGAGCATGCATGTGAACGGCAGGATCTACGCCATGGCCAATAAGGTGTTCAGGTCAGATGACCGGGGCGACCACTGGGAGGTGATCAGCGACGACCTCACCTCCGGGACGGACCGCAACAACTGGCCGGTCATGGGATACTACTGGAGCTACGATGCCGTGGTTAAGGATGTGTCCACCAGCTTGTTCGGTACCGGCGTTTCCTTCTGTGAATCACCACTGGATCCTGATTTGCTCTACGCAGGTACAGACGATGGCGTACTTTCGGTTACGGAAGATGGCGGAGCGACCTGGAAAAAGATCATGCAATTCGAGGGTGTTCCGGAATACACCTACATCAGCGACATCATGGCCGACAAATTTGATGCAAACGTAGTGTATGTCTCCTTCGATAACCGTAAACGGGACGATTTCAAGCCTTATGTGCTGAAGAGTACCGACAGGGGAAGTTCGTGGAGTTCCCTTGCTGCAGACCTGCCGGAAGATGAAACCGTGCATACCCTGGAACAGGATCCGGAACAACAGTTATTGCTGTTCGCGGGAACGGAGTTCGGCGTATATTTTTCCATCGACGGGGGTACAACCTGGGATGAACTCAGTTCCGGTATTCCTGCCATCGCTGTGAGGGACATGGTGATCCAGGAACGGGGAAATGACCTTGTCGTGGCCACCTTCGGACGCGGCTTCTATATCCTCGATGATTACACCCCGTTGCGGGAGTTGGCGCAGAACAGTGCGATAACAGGGCAGCAGGCGCATATATTCAGTATACCCGTGGCCGAAATGTACCATACAACCGGGGGTAAATACGGACAGGGATCGACTTACTTCACTGCCGGTAACCCCGATGTTGGTGCGGTTATTACGTACTACGTAAAAGAAGTGCCCGAGACAATGAAACAGACCAGGAAGAAAAAAGAGCAGGAACTCTTCGAGGCGAAGCAGCCGATTCCCCAGCCCACACGTGAAACACTGAGGAACGAGGAAGCCGAAGTGGCGCCCTACCTGGTATTCAATATATATGATGCAGACGGAACCCCGGTGCGCAGGATCACAAGAAGCGCTGACAAAGGAACCCACAGGTTCACCTGGGACCTCCGCTACCATTACCCTTCGCCCGTTAATATTGGAGCCGGTGATTTTGATGCTGTAAAAGGCAGCAATTCCGGGACCATGGTCATGCCGGGTACCTACAAGGTGTCGATGGACCTGGTCGCCCGGGGAGAGATCACCCGCCTGGCGGATCCCCTTGCATTCAACGCTGAACCGCTGATCCTGAATACCCTGGCTGCTGACGACCGCGAGGCGCTCGTGGCATTCCAGCAGAAGGTTACGAAGCTTTCGCGCGTGTTCATGGGGATGGACAGGAAACTGAACGAGGACCAGGCCAGGATCGCCAGCCTGAAACAGGCTGCATTGGGTACGCCCGAAGCGGACCTTTCACTGCAGGTAAGGATCACGAAAGTGGAACAGGAACTGGAGGACCTGCGGTACGCGCTCCACGGGCCATCAGCAGCAGCCAGCTGGGAGGAACTTCCACCCATGGAGATGCCATTGAACAGGAGACTTAATGTGGCGGTCTACAAGCACTGGAGCAACAGCGCTGGATTGAGCCGGATCGCCGTGGAACAGTTCAATATTCTCCGGGAGGAATTCCCACCCCTGGTAGACAGGTTGCATGCTGCCGAAGCAGAGATTAAAGCCATCGGGGCTGAACTGGAATTGGTTGGTGCAGGATGGACGCCGGGCAGGGAGATTGAACTGTAGCAGGCAAAAAGAACAACGTTGTTAAATACTTAGTTAACAACGTTGTTTTTTATTTGAATGGCAATTCCTGTTAATGGCAGTTCCTGCTGACTGCATGCCGGCCTGGGTTTAAACCGCAGATCTACAACCCCATTTCAAAGTCCACACCCAGGAAATCGGCAATCTCCTTCATCTCTTTCTGTATGGGTTCAATAATGCTGATTCCCTCTTTCAGAAGCCGTTCCCGTTTCTCCCGTTCCGGTTCCCCGGGGATCAGTACACGGTCATGACCCTTCGCTGGTTCGGCGCTCTTAAAAGTCTCGATCCACTTGTCCATTTGCGACAGGAAGACATCTTTTTCCTGGAAGGCATCAATGCGCATGGCACCGAAGAAATGCCCGGTACCTTCTCCGACCTTTTCTTCCTTTACAGGAAGGTAGGCCACGGATGGCGGGCAGAAGGGGCCGAAGTTGGCACCCGAAAGCACACAGGAGAAGATGTCGACGATGGCGCTCATGCAATATCCTTTGTGACTGCCATGTTCGTAGCTTCCGCCCAGGGTGACCATGGACCCGCCCTCCTTGATGATATCCGGATCATCAGATGGCATACCATCCTTGTCCTGCACATACCCAAAAGGTACTTTTTCACCTTTTTTACCTGCAACGGCAAGTTTCCCACGGGCAATAGGTGTGGTGGAAAAGTCGGCGACGAAAGGCGGGTATGATTTTGCCGGGACGGCAACAGCGATGGGATTGGTTCCCAGCATCTGCGATACCGACCAGGTGGGAGCTACCACCGGGTTGGCAATGGTCATGCAAATGCCGATCATGTCGTGCTCAAGGGCCATCATGGAATAATACCCTGCAATACCGTAATGGTTGGATCCGCGTGTGGAGACCCACCCGGTGCCGGCAGTTTTTGCTTTCTCAATGGCAATCTCCATCGACCTGGTCGCGGCGATCATCCCAATGGCACCATCTCCATCCACCACTGCCGTGCTGGGGGATTCATGGACGATGCGTACATTTGGCTTCACATTGATCCTGCCAGCCTGCCACAACTGGAAATAATCCTTGATCCGCAACATTCCGTGGGAAGGCAACCCGTTGAGTTCAGCTGCGATGAATACTTTGGTGGCGGATATGGCATCCTCGGTGCTGCATCCCATTTTTTCAAAAACCCTGGTGGTGAAATTTTCTAGATATTCTGGTGTATACATAGGTGGATGAATTGGTGACAATTGATGTTTATCGGTGATAATTGATGTTTATTTATTGATGTTTATTGCTGATCAGAGCAGCAAATGTAGAAATTTTACCGTAACGGGCATCGTAAAATAATTATGAATAATCGCCGGTGATCCTGGCGGCATTCTTGTGCATGATATGTTCCATCACCTCTTTTTCCAGCAAAAGACCGCTGAGAAAATCCTTCAGCCCCAGTTCCCAGTTGTCGGTGCCAAAGAGTATTTTACGATGGTGCCGTTGCATCAACCTCCGGGTGAATTCCTTGTCCCTGTTCAGCGCAGTGAACGCGGTGAACCCCGATATGTCGCAGTAAAAATTGTCATGCTTTTCGAGCAGTTCCCAGAGGATACCCTCGCCGCTGGTTTTTCCTTTCTGAATGAAAAGGTGCGGATGTCTGACGACCGAGAAGTTGTTCCAGGTATGGGGCCCGTGAGAAATAAAAGTAATGCCGGGATAGTTGCTGACCGCTTCCCTGAGCAGATCGAAGTCCATGAGGTACCCCGGGAAATCAACCATCCTGCTTTCCAGGTAGTGACGCAGAAACCCGGTCTTTTGCTCCAGGTTCCCGATCAGTTGTGCCGCCTTACCGTTGAACCGTTCATTGATCAGCCGTTTGAACAGCCAGTCAGGTCCTGTTTCCCTGCGGGGAATGAACATCCTCCGGCCCTGTTCCATATGAAAAACAAGTGGCAGCCTGCGTGCATCCAGGAATTCGAGCAACGCAGTTACCCGGGGATCATTCCAGCGATATGCGACCTTCAGCTCCCCGCACCCGGCGAATCCTTCATCCAGCCGTGATTGCAAACGCGCTTTCCAGTCCTTCCTGCCCGGATCGGGGGCATAGAAGGGAACGATGCGGTCCGGGTGGGCCCTGAAGGCTTTGCTGACTGCCTCAATATCCAGCGGTGGGTAGTAGGGGGGAGCAACGGGGTCCTGCTCGTCCCAGGTCAGGATCCAGGCTTTTTCGATCCCCTGCTCATCCAGGTAGTGCAGCAGGCGTTCCTCTGTCCAGTTGTTAAGCCCGATATGCAGGTGTGCATCCGTGATCACCTTACAGTTTTTTAACGGTTTTGGAAGTGCTCGCCTGTGCCGTGGGCATGATCAGCATGTCGTTGATGTTCACATGCGGGGGGCGTGTAACAGCAAACAGGATCGCTTCGGCAATGTCCTGCTCATACAATGGTGTGAACCCTTCGTACACTTTGTCGGCTTTTTGCCTGTCGCCGTGGAAACGCACCACGGAGAATTCGGTTTCAACCGCCCCCGGGTTGATGGCCGTCACCCTGATGTGATGTTCCGCCAGGTCGGTACGCATGCCTTTGTTCAGCGCATCCACGGCATGCTTGGTGGCGCAGTACACATTGCCGGACTCGTACACTTCTTTGCCGGCGATGGAGCCGATATTGACAATGTGGCCGGATCCGCGTGCCACCATTCCGGGTGAAATGACCCGGGTGACGTACAGCAATCCCTTGATGTTGGTATCGATCATTTTCTCCCAGTCTTCGATATCCCCATCCTGGATATGGCTCAGTCCCGAGGCCAGGCCGGCATTGTTGACCAGTACATCCACCTTTTCCCACTTGCCCCGGAGGTTTCCGAGATGTGCCTGTACCTGTTCTATGTCCCTGACATCAAAAGACAAAGGCAGCACATCGGCTCCTGTTTTTTCACGGATCAGCTGCCCGGTTTCTTCCAGCAGTGCGGCCCGCCTGCCCGTGATAATCACATCATGTGCATGTGCGGCCAGGATCCGGGCTGTGGCCCTTCCGATGCCGGAAGTGGCACCCGTGATCAATGCGATTTTTTTCATCATATTTCCGTTTGAACAAAAGTAATAAAAATAAAAGCCCTTTGCGAAAAGCATCTCCCCAAACCGTTTTGCCTTTAAACTATATAAATTATATTTGTTTTAAATAATGGACCTATGGGTAACAGGAACGAAATCCACCAGCAGCAGATCAGCGCTTTTCTGACTTCAGACGAAAGGTATTCGATTGACACATTGCTGGGCAGGAAGCCAAATGATTTTGAGCTCAACATGTTTGCCGCCATGTGGTCGGAACATATTTCATACAAGAGTTCCGTAAGATGGATCGAGGACCTTCCGGTAAAGGGACCGAACATACTGGTACAGGCTGGTGATGAAAATGCCGGGGTGATTGACATTGACGGTGACCTCGCCTGTGTCATTAAAATGGAATCGCACAACCATCCCACCGCGGTGAATCCCGGTGAGGCCGCAGTTGGCGTAGGGAACATCCACAGGGACCTGGTGGCCATGGGCGCCAGGCCGGTGGCACAGTTGAATATACTGCGTTTCGGCGACCTGCGTGATCCGAAGATCCGGGAATCGGTGAAAAGTGTGGTCAGGGCACTGGGCAGCTATTCAAACAGTTTTGGGGTGCCGGTGGTGGGAGGTGAAATCCTGTTCGACGACAGCTATGCGTACAATCCCCTCCTGAACCTGATGGCAGTGGGACTGGTGAAAAAGGACCGGATCATTACCGCTTCCTTCAAGAAAAAGGGGGACCAGGTGGTACTCATCGGGAGGAAAACTTCCGGCAGCGGGGTCCATGGTGCAGGATTTGCCTCCACACCCTTTTCCGGGAATACGAAGCACCTGGTCCCTGAAACCCAGCTGGCCGATCCGCATTCAGGAAAAATCCTTTGCGACAGTTTAATGGAAATGAACGAGGCCGGGCTGATCAGTGCCATGCAGGACGTTGGCGCAGGTGGTGTACTGTGTGCCGCTTCGGAAATGGCGTTCCGCGGATCCAGGGGGGTGCGGATTGATGTTGACTCAATCCCTGTGATGCGGGAGGACCTGGACCCGATCGATATCCTGCTTTCCCAGTCCCAGGAGCAGATGCTGATCTCCATCAGCCCGGGGAACCTGGCAAGGCTGCGGGAAATTGCAGGAAAATGGGAGATCATGCACGCAACGATCGGGGAAGTCACCGATGATGGCAAACTGGTGGTGGTGCAGGATGAGGATAAGCTGTGCGATCTGCCTGTTGCATCACTGGTGCGGGGCGGTGGAGCACCGGTATATATCAGGGACATGAAGGATCCGGGGCGCAAGGTAGTGAAGGTGAGTGCCGACGAAGTCCCCTTTCCCGGCAGACTGAAAGAGGTAGCCAGGACAATGATCGTTCATCCCAATATTGCATCCAGGCGAGATATCTACGAGCAGTTCGATACCATGGCAGGACTTTCCAACATGGGGGCATTCTTTCCTTCCGATGCAGGTGTGCTGAGCATTCCCGGGAGTAAGAAACTGATCGCACTGAGCGTGGATGGCAATTCGCGGTATGTGCGGCGGGAACCCAGGAAAGGGACCATGATCGCGGTGGCGGAGGCAGCAAGAAACATCGTTTGTTCCGGGGGGAAACCCGTTGCGCTTGCCAACGGGCTCAATTTCGGAGACCCGGGCGACCTGCGTGTTTACCACGATTTCACGGAAAGCGTCAAGGGAATCAGGCTGATTTCTGAAAAGATGCAGGTACCGGTGATTGCCGGGAATGTCAGCCTGAACAATGTAACACGCCGTGACCAGACCTCGGTTTCCGTGCAACCTACCCCGGTGATCGGTATGGTGGGGATTATCGAAAACCAGGAGGATATGACCTCCATAAGTTTCCGGTCGAAGGGAGATATGATTTATATGCTGGGCCGTTCAAGCAACGATCTGTCGGGATCTGAATACCTTGCTGCCATCCACCTGGTGGAAGAAACCGCTGCCCCGGAATTTGACCTGGATTATGAGATGCAGCTGCAACAGATCATGCAAACCCTGATCCGCGACGGATTGGTGCGCTCGGCCCATGATGTCTCTCTCGGTGGTTTGTTCGTGGCACTGGTGGAGTGTTGCCTGCCCAACAACCTGGGATTCGATATCACCTCACCTGCTGAAGTGCGCACGGATGCTTTTCTTTTTGGTGAATCACAGAGCAGGATTGTGGTAAGTGTATCTGAAAATGCAGAGACGGCCTTTCTCGATTTTATGATCGAGCAGAAGTTTCCCCTCTCCGCGCTGGGACACGTCACCAAGCAGGAGTTGCGGATCGACGACAGTTCCTTCGGGTTCATTACCGATTACGCCAGGGATTTTGAAAACGCGCTCGGAAAGCTGATGGAAGGGTAGGCGGTGCATGTCAGAACTATTCATACTATTTTCTATCTTTGCTCCGTTTACACTCTATGCGACGAATAACTATCATACTCATCCTGCTGGTATCTGCATCCGTTCTCTCTGCCCAGGAGAAGCGTCCGCGTAACCTCCCTGCATTTGACTACAAGAAACTCCACTGGGGATTTACTGTCGGACTGAATTCCATGGATTATGCGATCAAAAGGAATCCTGAAGCAGCCCTGTACGCAGATGTGGTCGGGTTTCAACCTGCAGGATTCCAGGTGAACATCGTATCGGACCTGCGGCTCTCGGATGACTGGAACCTGCGGTTCCTGCCCGGCATTAACCTGGGATCAAGGGATATGGTGTATTTTGAACCAGGGACGTGGGAGGTGTCAACTTACACCGTTGCGGGCAATACCTACGACAAAATGACCATCGGGTCGAGCTACCTCGATTTCCCGTTATTGCTGAAATACAGGTCAGAGCGGGTGAATAACTACCGCCCCTATGTGATCGGCGGGATCAGCTACCGGCTCGACATGTCGGCCAAATCCTCCTACGATCCGGAAGGGGACGACATGATCCTTGTGAAGCCTGGTGACTTTTACCTTGAAGTGGGTTTTGGCATCGACCAATACCTGCAGTATTTCAAGTACTCCACGGAGATCAAGCTGGCCATGGGGCTCAGGAATATTATGGTACCGGGGGTATCCAGAGACAATGACTTTGAATATGTGAATTCCATCGACGGCATCCGCAGCTTTCTCGTGATGCTGAATTTTCATTTCGAGTAACCCGGGAGTATCGGATAAGATCTTTTTTCTCCTGGTGCCCGGCTTCTATCCTGAACGGGCGGGAAGCGCTTCCTGTACCTGGTCACCCTTTCCTGCACCCGGTCACCGTTGTCTTCGCCGGATCTCCGCGCACACCACGGCCACCGATGTGGCTACATTCAGTGATTCAGTGGCCGAAGTGCCTTCTGGGAAATCAGGAATCCTGATTTTATTCCTGAAATACGGTTCCAGGTGTGCACTGATGCCATGCGCTTCATTGCCAAAAACGATGAGTCCGGGCACCTTTACAGGTGTATCGTAAAAGTTATCCCCATCCATGGTGGTACCGTAAACCGGTATCCTGAACCTGTCGGCCTCTTCGAAAAGTACGGGGAGTTCAATGTACACAGGCCGGGTCCGCAGCACCGCACCCATGGAAGCCTGGACCACCTTGTTGTTATAGGTATCAACACTGTCGGGGCTGCAAAAGAGATTCCCGATACCGAACCAGTCTGCCGTTCGGATGATCGTACCCAGGTTCCCGGGGTCCCTGACCGACTCAAAGACAAGGGAAGGTCCTTCGCGCAATTGCTCCGGCCGGAAGGACTCCCGGGAGGACCCGGGAGGCATCTTTACGACAGCCATCACTTCCGGGGGAGACACCAGCGCGGAAAGTTTTTTCAGTTCAGAAGGGTCGGCGGGTACAGTCACATCTGCCGGCCCGGAGCGTTTCTCGCGGTTGCCGGGATCTGAGGACGCAGCCATTTTTGACAGGCCGGAAACTTCCGGAGCGTTGCGTTGCAGCCATTCAGGAGTCGCAGCCAGCAATTCCATGTTGCCGGCGTGGAGTTCGCCGGAACGGACCAGGTCCGTAATGATCGTGTTCCCTTCGATTAGGAACAACCCGTGGATTTCCCGCTGCTTTTTCTGCTGCAACGACCTGATCAGTTTTTGCTGGTTCCTCGATAACATGGTCCAAAGATAACGCTAAATTTCTTAGACACCCTGGTCCCGTTTATTTTGATCCTGCCTGTGCCCCTCCTGGTATAATCCGTTCATTGTCCCCTGGATGTTGCGATCTGACCATAGGCCGGTTCTGCTGATCCTGCCTGTGCCCCTCCCGGTATCATCCGGCCAGTGTCCCGGGTCATGTTGATTACATTATGACAGCGCCATTCAACCATACATTTTTAATTATTACTTTTGCATTGCTTGCTGATACTGAATGCGCACACCATAGAGATAAACGGAAATTCATTGGCCAAAACGTATATTTATATAGTACCATTGTTACTGATCGCTGTATTGTTGATCACCCCATCTTGTAACCCTGCGCGGCACCTCCAGGAGGATCAGTACCTGTTGAATAGCTACAGTATTGATGACAACAGCAGCGAGATTCCAAAGGAAGAATTCAGAAATTATGTAAAACAGAAGCCGAACAAGGAGATACTGGGCTGGAAATTCTGGCTGGGGCTGTATAACATGGCAGGGAAGGAGAAGAACAACGGGTTCAACCGTTGGCTGAGGCAAATTGGTGAACCACCGGTGGTGTACAACAGGGACCTGAGAGCAAACACATCGTTGCAGCTTGAAATGTTCCTGTTCAACAAGGGATATTTCAATGCAACTGTAACCGATACGGCAATTTTTAAAAATCAGAAAGCCAGGGTTGTCTACGACATCCAGCCCGGAGAACCCTATTATATAAGGAATATCGACTATTTTTTCCAGGATGCTGCACTTGCAAAATATGTGCTGAATGACTCGGTACCCCACGTGCTTGCAGAAGGGGAGCAATACGATACGGACAAGCTGCAGGAGGAGCGTGTAAGGATCGAAGGGATTCTCAGGAACAAGGGATATTATAACTTCACCAGGGATTTTATCTATTACGAAGTGGACAGCACTGAAGGAAATCACCAGGTGGATATTACCCTCAGCATCAATAACTATCCGGTCAGGGACAGCACCGGGAGCATCACCAGGACCGCCCATCCCACTTACAGGATCAGACAGGTCTACATGAAAACCGATGAGGATGTTATCGCAAGGGAACGACCAGGGATGTCTTCGGCGAGGGACACTGCATTTTACGGTGATGTTGCGGTGATTGGTCAGCCGGGAACAGGTACCAGGGTAAAGCACGGACTGATCACCCAGAAGAATTATATTATTCCCGGGGAGCGCTATAATGCCAGGAAAGTACAGCAAACCTACAGGAACCTCACCTCGCTGAGCGCCTTCCGCCTTGTGGATATCAATTTCAGGGAAACAGGTGCGGATACCAGTTTGCTGGATTGCGAGATAAGGATGATACCGGCCACCCGGCAGGCTTTCACGGGGGGGATTGAAGGAACCACCTCGGGAGGGAACATCGGTGCGGCAGGTAACCTGAACTATCAGCACAGGAATCTTTTCGGCGGTTCGGAAAAATTTGACCTCACATTCCTTGGTGCGATCGAGACATTGCCTGAAAATCCGGGTACAGACAGGGAGGAATTCGGTACGATGCAGGAACTGGGAGTGGAGGCGCGCCTTCGTCTGCCCCAGTTCCTGCTGCCGTTCAAGACAGACCAGTTCATCAGGCAGTTCAACCCGGAGACCAATATCAACCTGTCCTACAATTACCAGAAGAGACCGGATTATACACGTTCCACATTCAGGGGAAGTTTCGGATACCAGTGGCGGGGGAACAGGTATGTGACACATTCGGTGGTTCCCATCGAGATCAGCCTGATCAATACACCGGTGCTGGATGATGAATTCCGCGACTGGCTGGAAGGTACCTATCTTTTTTACAGTTACCTGCCGCATTTCATTACCGATCAACGATACAGACTGGTGTATTCGAATCAGAACCTGAACAAAATCAGTGATTTTCAATATGTACGGTTCGGATTCGAAACAGCCGGTAACCTTATGTACGGACTATACCGGCTGATCGGAGACCCGGCAAATGATGCCGTATTGCAGTTGTTCGGTGTGGACTATGCACAGTATGTCAGGACCGATATCGATGTAAGGCATTATGATTACCGGGGAGAGGACCAGAGCCTGGTGTACCGGGCCTTCGTGGGGGCAGCGGTTCCTTACCTGAATTCCACAGCCATTCCATTCGAAAAACAATTTTTTGGCGGTGGCGCCAACAGTATCCGGGCATGGCGTGTCAAGAACCTGGGACCGGGCGCATTCGGAGGCGATACCGAATCAAGGTTTCCGAACCAGACCGCAGATCTTAAGATTGAGGCCAACATCGAATACAGGTTCAGTCTCTTCTGGAAACTCGATGGCGCACTGTTTGTGGATGCAGGGAACATCTGGTCTCTATCGAAAGAGGACGACCGGGAGGGCGCATTGTTTGATTTCAGGCGGTTCTACAAGGAATTTGCAGTGGGTACCGGCTTCGGACTGCGGTTCGATTTTAATTTCTTCATATTCAGGGTCGACCTGGGGATCCCGATGGTGGATCCCTCCTATCCTGAAGGACAACGATGGGTGCCTGCCAATACCGATCTGCAATGGAACGATCTGGGGTACAATTTCGCAATCGGGTACCCGTTTTGACGTGGAGATTGCGATTTTTTGTCTACTTTTGTGGCGCAGAATTATAAACCATATTATTATAACTTATCATGGCTGAAAGAATTTTAGACGTTATTCAACCCGGTGTTGTTACGGGTGACGATTACCAGAAACTGCTGGCGATCGCGAAGAAAAATCAATTCGCTTTACCGGCGGTGAATGTTGTCGGTACCAATACTGTGAATGCGGTACTCGAAGCTGCGAAAGTGGTGAATTCACCTGTAATGATCCAGTTTTCAAACGGAGGCAGCGTTTTTTACGCCGGAAAAGGGATTCCCAATGACAATGAGCAATCTGCAATTGCAGGAGCTGTATCAGGCGCAAAACATGTTCATGCAATGGCTGAATTGTATGGTGTGCCGGTGATTCTTCATACCGACCATGCAGCAAAGAAATTGTTGCCATGGATCGATGGACTGCTTGAGGCTGGCGAAAAGCACTTTGAGCAGTATGGCAAACCGCTGTTCAGTTCGCATATGCTCGACCTGTCGGAGGAGCCGCTGGAGGAGAATATTGAAATCTGCAAAAAATACCTCTCGAGGATGGACAAGCTGGGCATGACCCTTGAGATCGAACTCGGTGTTACCGGGGGAGAGGAAGATGGCGTGGACAATACAGGACTGGATACTTCATTGCTGTATACCCAGCCCGAGGAAGTTGCCTACGCGTACGAGGAACTCAGCAAGGTGAGTGAAAGGTTTACCATTGCTGCCTCCTTTGGCAATGTTCACGGCGTGTATAAGCCAGGGAACGTCAAGCTGACACCCAAAATCCTGGACAATTCACAGAAATATATCCAGGAAAAATATGGAACGGAAGAAAAACCAGTGTATTTTGTCTTCCATGGAGGTTCCGGATCCACCAATGCCGAGATCCGCGAGGCCATCAGCTATGGCGTGATCAAGATGAACATCGATACCGATACACAGTGGGCATTCTGGGATGGTATCCGTGCCTACGAGGCTGCCAACCACGATTACCTGCAGGGACAAATTGGTAATCCCGAAGGGGAAGACAAGCCGAACAAGAAAAAGTACGATCCCCGTGTATGGCTGCGCGAGGGAGAGAAGTCGATCATTGAGCGACTGAAGGTTGCCTTCGACGACCTCAATTGTATCGACAGGCTGTAAATCCAAATCAGCAGAATACTCGATTGAATAAGCTATGAAGGTCCGGATACGCTCCGGTCTTCATGGCTTTTTTTACTTCCTTTTATCCGTTTCCTGCGATTTTTCATTATACTTGCCAATCAAACTCACATCGCTTATTCAGCATACATATGATACAGGGAAATGACACGCCCAGGGACAGTTTTTCAACCAAATTCGGGGTTATAGCTGCCGCAGCAGGATCTGCAATCGGACTCGGGAATATCTGGAGGTTTCCCTATGTGCTGGGTGAAAACGGGGGTGGTGCATTCCTGCTGATCTACCTGGGATTCATTGCTGCCATCGGTATCCCGGTCATGATGTCGGAGTTTACCATCGGTCGGAATGCCCAGCTGAATCCTGTGGGGGCCTTCAGGAAGATTGCTCCCGGCAGGAAATGGCACCTGATCGGTTCCCTCGGCGTAGTCACCGCTTTTATCATCCTGGCATTTTACACAGTGGTGGCCGGTTGGACACTTGAATACCTTGTACAGTCAGTAAAATGGCTGATTCTCCCGGAGAGATCCGGGGTTGCCGGATTGGAGGGCGAGGCATCACGACTGTTTTTCCAGGAGCACTATACTGATTTTACCGGGGGCATCTGGCGCCCCGTCCTGTGGTTCCTGATCATGCTGTTTTTCACCGGATACATTGTGGCTTCGGGTGTAAAAAAGGGGATCGAGAAATATACCAAGATACTGATGCCGGTCCTCCTCCTGCTGTTGATCGTGCTGGTCATCCGGTCCCTGTCGCTGGAAGGAGCAAAAGAAGGCCTGGTGTTCCTGTTCAAGCCTGATTTTTCGCAGATAAAGGATGCACCGGTACAGGTCATCCTGGAGGCCCTTGGACAGGCGTTCTTTTCCCTGTCCATCGGGATGGGCACGTTGATCACTTACGGATCGTATATCCGGAAAAAGGAAAACCTGGCCAGTACAGCCGTGAGTGTTGCAGCAGCCGATACGTTTATCGCCGTGATTGCCGGACTGGCCATTTTTCCGGCGGTTTTTGCCTTCGGTATCAATCCGGGCCAGGGACCCGAACTCGTGTATATCACGCTTCCCGTGATTTTTCAGAACATGCCGGGCGGACTGATCTGGGCACTGATGTTCTTCCTGCTGCTCTGTTTTGCTGCCATCACTTCCACGATCTCCGTGCTTGAGGTGATCGTGGCGTATCTTTCAGAACAGCTGAAAATGACACGCAGGCGCGCTGTTATTCTCGCCACTGTGGCCGTTGCCGTGCTCGGACTGATCTGTACAATTTCAAGTGACGTATTTGCAGTTTTCAATGCATCCCCTGATATCCTGCTGCCTTTCGGGGGTTTCTTTATTGTTGTGTTCATCGGTTGGTTCTTTTCAAAGGATACCCTCAAAAAAGAACTTTCCAGTGATGGGGCCAAGCGAATCAGGTACTATCCGGTGTTCGTCTTCCTGGTGAAGTTCGTGGCCCCGCTGGCGATCGTCTTCCTGTTCGCCATCGGTGTGTACAACAAGGTGATCACTGTTTTTCCAGGCATCGGCTGACCCGCACGCAGTTTTTTCCGCTTTCACTTATATGTGCACAGCGATTTTGTGATCAGCCGCTCTTTGGCGGGCAGATTTTTTCCCATTCCGGCACATTAACATTACAGCCGCTGACAATAAGGTGCAGTGGCCGGATCATAGTGTCCCTATGCAGGGCATTACCAGTCGGGAATGGCGCAGTGAACTGTGGTAAATGTAGCAAAGCCCGACAGTTGCAATGCAGCAAACGGACATGGTGAAAAGTTACCGTTACAGGATGTGTTATGAGAAAACTGACACGGGAAATCTTTTTTCTGCGGAAAGGGGAGCGGCGTGCACTGTATATCGTGCTGCTCATATTGTGCCTGTCTGTAGTATCCAGGATATACATGGTTACCAGGCCAATGCCTGTTTTTGAACCAGACCGGTTGTTTGTACTGCACATGGAGGAAATGCAAAGGAAGATTGATTCGGCACTGGAACAGCAGCAACGCACGGAAGCCGAAGCGTTGGAACAAAAGGGAGCTGGCACTTGGAGGAACCGGCAAACGGGTATGCATGGCAGGGAAGAAGTGTCGCTGACCCCGGTACCATTCAATCCGAACACAGTCAGCTACGATACGCTGGTGGCCATGAACCTCTCCGGTTATGTCAGCCGAAACATCATCAGCTACCGGAATGCAGGTGGCACCTTCCGGGAATCCGGCGACCTGCAGAAGATCTATGGACTTACAGAAGCAGATTACCAGGCGCTGCTTCCCTTTATCTTGCTCCCTGTGCCGGTCCATCCGTCCTCTGCGTCAGGTCCTGATGACTCGCCCGGGACGGATAACTGGCCCGAACCGGATAACTGGGCAGGGATGGATTCCCGGACCGACAGTGCCGGCTGCAAAAAATACCAGCCTGGAAGGTACGGTGCACGGAATGATTCCCTGCATCCCCTGGAACTCAACGCTGCCGATTCGGCCGGGCTCATCGCGTTACCGGGGATCGGACCCTGGTTCGCAGGCAGGATCATCCGGTACCGGGAACTGCTGGGAGGATTTGTGCACCCTGACCAGTTGCTGGAGGTTTACGGAATGGATACCGTACGTTTCAACAGGATGGTCAGGCATGTGACTGTCGATACGGCAGTGGTCCGTCGCATCGATTTGAACAACAGTTCTTTCCAGGAGATCATTTCCCACCCCTACATCAACAGGGAAGAAACCTATGCGATTTTCAGGTACATCGATTTCGTGGATTCAATCCGGAATCCTGAAAATCTTCTGAAGGATCAAGTTATTGATCATGAAAGGTTTATGCGCATGTCTCCGTATCTGACTGTTGGAAGCACAAATGAATAGTTGGTCTTTCTGTTGATTTCCACATCTAAATTTCATACTTTTAAAGATGCAACCCTCGCGTACTTTTTAAAAAAAGGTGGTGAATCATAGGATGGTGCTGTGGGAAAGCAATAATGCCCCATTTTTTAATGTTTAGTATATTGATTATTAATTATATAACATATTTATACGCATAAATTGTCAGAAGCGGTCCAAATCCATTGAAGCAACTAAAAAACATCCAATTGAATCTTTTTTCTAAAAATTTTCTGAAACTGTTGATAATAAGAAATTGAATTTCTAAATTTGCGGCTCATTAAAAAAAGGAGAATTCTATGATAGTCATTCCTGTTAAAGAAGGAGAGAACATCGAAAGGTCGCTCAAGAAGTTCAAAAGGAAATTTGAGAAGACTGGTGTTGTGAAGGAACTGCGTAGCAGACAGGCTTTTACAAAACCTTCGATACAGAAGAGGCAGCAGAAACTGAAAGCGATTTACGTTCAGAAGCTGCAAAGAGAAGAAGAATAGTTGCACTGGATTTGGGCAGTATTCAGGATGTAACTGCCTATGGATAAAGTGAATAAATTCCTGGCGTATTTGCAAAACGAAAAGCGTTATGCAGCCCATACGCTGACTTCTTATAAAAACGATTTGAAGCAATACCATGCTTTCTGCCATGAAAATGGAAAAGAAGGTATGGATTTGTTTTTTAAGACCGTGAGAAGCTGGGTGGTACATCTCATGGAACAGGGGTATTCATCCAGGTCGATCCACCGCAAGCTATCCTCCCTCCGGACCTACTGCAAATACCTGATCCGTCGCGGCGAGCTGGATTCTGACCCGGTGGAGAAGGTGCTGAAGCCGAAGGTAAGCAAGCGCATACCCCAGTTTGTGGATGAAAAAAGCATCAACCGGATGCTGGATGAATTTTCTTTTGGAGATGATTTTACCGGGGAGCGAAATAAACTTATTATCAATTTATTGTACCAGACCGGCATCCGCAGAAGCGAACTGGTTGGTATCACCCTTTCCTCTTTTGACAGGGGCAGTGGACATATCCGGGTAATGGGAAAGCGGAGCAAAGAGCGAATTATTCCGGTGGGAAGAGAACTTTCCGATGCCATCGTGGTTTATTTAAATATGAGGGAAAGGGAATTTCCCGGTGCTGTAACGGATGCATTATTTTTAACAGATGCAGGAAATGCTGTCTATCCGAAATTTATTTATCGCATAGTCAACAGGTATATCGGGATGATCACAACACTGGAGAAAACAAGTCCGCATATTCTGCGACATACATTTGCAACCCACATGCTGAACCGTGGCGCCGATCTGAATGCCATCAAGGAAATCCTGGGTCATGCCAATCTCTCAGCCACCCAGGTGTACACCCATAATACATTCGAGAAGTTAAAATCTATTTATAACCAGGCTCACCCCAGAGCATAAAAATAAGGAGGTGATTATGAACGTAAAAATTCACTCGGTCAAATTTGATGCAGACAACAAATTATTGGGCTTCATCGAAGAGAAGGTAAATAAACTGGAAGTGTTTTATGACAATATCCTTGGAGCAGAGGTGTTCCTGCGGCTGGAAAAAGATACCCAGGAGCGGGAGAACAAGATCGTGGAGATCAAGTTGGATGTAGCAAAGAATCCTCTCTTTTCAAAAAAGCAGTGTAAAACCTTTGAAGAGGCCACCGATCAATCAGTGGATGCCCTCCGCAGACAGCTCATGAAATATAAGAACAAAGTGAGGAAGGTATGAGACCCTCCAGCCTGATGATAAAAGGGCCGCTTCAGCGGCCTTTTTTTCTTTCCCCTGTAAAAATGAATGTTTCTGTAAACGTCAATAAAACAAAGGAATAGCATGCAGGATCAAAAAAAGGAAAGCTACGCGGAATACAAAAAATAAAACGCAAAAAAAAAATAAAAAGAATATTTTGTCTTAGAGTTTTTTATTTCATACATTTGCAGACCGATTTTGGAGGGTAGTTTTTTGACGTGTTGCAATGCCGATGTAGCTCAGTTGGTCAGAGCAGCTGATTTGTAATCAGCAGGTCGGGGGTTCGAATCCCTCCATCGGCTCCATCGTATCATGCAATTTCACCTGCGCTGCATGCTGTTGAAATAATCCGCTGTTTCGCAATCACCAACGGGGATTATTGTGCGCGGAGTGCAGTAACAATTTGATTAAGAGGTTCTTTAATATATTGTATTATTTTTTTGGGGAGATACCAAAGTGGCCAACTGGGGCAGACTGTAAATCTGCTGTCGCACGACTTCGGAGGTTCGAATCCTCCTCTCCCCACGAAAGTTCATTAACAGCGCAGGGAGTAATTAATGTGGATTGGAGCAGGAGGTTCGAACCGAGGCCCGACGAAAGGAGGGACGAGCTCACGAGAACTGACGATAGGAAGTTCGAGTAATCCTCCTCTCCCCGCGAAAGTTCATTAACAGCTTTCTATAACGCGGGAATAGCTCAGTTGGTAGAGCACAACCCTTCCAAGGTTGGGGTCGCGAGTTCGAGTCTCGTTTCCCGCTCAAAGATTTTGAAAGCGTTCTTGATCGGGTTTTGTTCGTGATGTTCCCCCTGTTACCGGGATGATCCGGTAACACAGCGCCAATAAGCCGATGTAGCTCAGGGGTAGAGCGCTTCCTTGGTAAGGAAGAGGTCATGGGTTCAATTCCCATCATTGGCTCAAACATTTGTTTTTAAAGTAACTATTTACAAGTATCAATATTAATTTAATTAAGTTATGGCTAAAGAAAAATTTGATAGGTCCAAAGCGCACGTCAATATTGGTACCATTGGTCACGTCGACCACGGTAAGACTACATTGACCGCTGCAATCACGATGGTTCTTGCAAAGAAAGGACTCTCTGAAATCAGGGATTTCGATTCTATTGACAATGCACCGGAGGAAAAAGAAAGAGGTATCACAATCAACACTGCTCACGTTGAGTACCAGACAGCGACGCGCCACTATGCACACGTTGACTGCCCGGGACACGCTGACTATGTAAAGAACATGGTAACCGGTGCTGCCCAGATGGACGGAGCGATCCTTGTTGTTGCGGGTACTGACGGACCTATGCCACAAACAAGAGAGCACATCCTCCTCGCTCGCCAGGTGAACGTTCCCAAGGTCGTTGTTTTCCTGAACAAGGTAGACATGGTTGACGATCCCGAACTGCTGGAACTGGTCGAGATGGAGGTGCGCGAACTGCTTGACTTCTATGAATTCGATGGCGATAATGCTCCTGTTATTCACGGTTCTGCACTTGGTGCACTGAACGGAGAAGAGAAATGGGAAGATAAAGTAATGGAACTGATGGACGCGGTTGATGAATATATTCCGATTCCGCCACGTGAGAAGGAAAAACCATTCCTGATGCCGGTTGAGGACGTATTCTCCATTACCGGACGTGGTACAGTTGCTACCGGAAGAATTGAAACCGGTGTTGTGAATACTGGTGAAGAACTGGCGATCATCGGTCTGGGTGCTGAAGGACGCAAGACTGTTTGTACGGGTGTTGAGATGTTTCGTAAGATCCTCGATACCGGAGAAGCGGGAGATAACGTAGGTCTGTTGCTCAGGGGCGTTGACAAGAAAGAGATCAAAAGAGGTATGGTTCTGGCCAAGCCGGGCTCCATTACTCCGCATACTGAGTTCAAAGCTGAGGTATATGTGTTGAAGAAAGAAGAAGGTGGACGCCACACTCCTTTCCACAATAACTACCGTCCACAGTTTTACCTGAGAACACTTGACGTTACCGGGGAAATCATGCTCCCCGAAGGTACAGAAATGGTAATGCCTGGTGATAACGTGACCATCACCGTGAAGCTTATCTACCCTGTGGCCATCAATAAAGGACTTCGCTTCGCAATCCGTGAAGGCGGAAGAACCGTTGGTGCCGGTCAGGTGATCGATATCGTTGAGTAAGATATTGATATACAACTTTTTTAAAAGAGATCGGTCCGAATAGTCATTTGGATCGGCCTCTTTTTGAGTGTTTAGGCAAAAACGGGTGTAGCTCAGTTGGTAGAGCACTGGTCTCCAAAACCAGGTGTCGGGCGTTCGAGTCGCTCCTCCCGTGCGAAATCATGTACTTGATATGAAAAAAATAATTAATTACCTGAAGGATTCCTATAACGAACTGGTGCATAAAGTCACCTGGCCGACCTGGAAGGAACTGCAAAACAGCGCGATCGTCGTGATGATCGCTTCCCTGATCTTTGCCCTGGTCGTGTTTGTGATGGACATTTCGTTTCAAACTATACTGGAAGGCATCTATAAATTAGTCTGATTCTAGTGATGAGCGATGTAACAAAAAAATGGTATGTTCTGAGAGCAATCGGTGGTAAAGAGAAGAAAGCCAAGGAATATATCGAAAGTGAAATATCCAGGTTGAACCTTCAGGATTACATATCCCAGGTTCTGATACCTACTGAAAAGATTTACCAGATCAGAAATGGTAAAAAGATCAGTAAGGAAAGAAACTATTTTCCGGGGTATGTGCTCGTTGAAGCTGTTCTGACAGGCGAGATACCGCATATCCTGAGAAACATCCCCAATGTGATCGGCTTCCTGGGTACCCAGGGCGAGCAGGAACCCATTCCGCTGCGCGAAGCAGAGGTGAACCGGATCCTTGGTAAGGTCGACGAACTCACGGCCGGCGAAGAAGAAATGAGCGTTCCCTATTTTGTAGGTGAATCAGTAAAAGTAATCGACGGACCGTTTAACAGTTTCACAGGCATCATCGAAGAGGTCAACGAGGAGAAGAAAAAACTGAAGGTCATGGTGAAAATCTTTGGCCGGAAAACTCCGCTTGAACTCAGCTTTATGCAGGTGGAAAAAGAAGGATAGAATAAACGCATTGCGAACCTGATAACTGTATATCCAAATAAATGCTTCCTGTACATTTATCGCAGAGGTTTGTAATTTAACTCCATACGTAAATATAAATTAGAAATGGCAAAAGAAGTAGAAGGCTTAATCAAATTACAGATCAGGGGAGGTGCTGCTAATCCGTCCCCTCCCGTAGGACCTGCATTGGGTGCTAAGGGTGTAAACATCATGGAGTTCTGCAAGCTATTCAATGGCAGAACCCAGGACCAGGCCGGTAAACTCTTGCCAGTGATCATTACCGTTTACAGCGATAAGTCTTTTGAATTTATCGTGAAAACGCCGCCTGTGGCAGTGCAACTGCTGGAGATGGCAAAGCTCAAGGGCGGTTCAGCCGAGTCCAACAGGATCAAGGTTGCTTCCGTTACATGGGACCAGGTAAGAACGATCGCTGAAGGCAAGATGCCTGACCTGAATGCGTTTACTGTAGAATCTGCAATGAAAATGGTGGCCGGAACCGCCAGGAGTATGGGAATAACTGTTCAAGGGAAATTCCCGTCTAACAATTAATTTGAATAATAATGGGTAAACTTACTAAAAACAGGAAGTTAGCTTTAGAGAAGTTAGACAAGGACAAGCTATATACACTCAAGGAAGCAGCACAACTGGTAAAGGAAATTTCCAATGCCAAATTTGATGCCTCCCTCGACCTGGATGTCAGACTTGGGGTAGACCCCAGGAAAGCCAACCAGATGGTGCGTGGTGTTATTACGCTTCCACATGGAACCGGAAAGGAAAAAACCGTTCTGGCACTGTGTACTCCTGACAAAGAGGAAGAAGCCAAAGCTGCCGGCGCCGATTACGTAGGACTGGATGATTACATCGATAAGATCGAAAAAGGTTGGACAGATGTGGATGTGATCATCACCATGCCCCCCGTAATGGCAAAACTCGGTAAGCTCGGCAGGGTGCTCGGACCAAGGGGTCTGATGCCGAATCCTAAAAGCGGAACCGTTACCATGGAAGTCGGTAAGGCTGTTGAAGAAGTGAAGAAAGGCAAAATCGATTTCAAAGTAGATAAATACGGTATCATTCATACCTCTGTTGGGAAAGTTTCCTTCGGGGAGCCACAGATCGTTGAAAATGTGAAGGAATTTGTCCAGAACATTATCAAACTGAAACCTGCAGCTGCCAAGGGAACCTATATCAGGAGCCTGTATCTTTCCAGTACCATGAGTCCCGGAATAAGATTGGATCCTAAAGCTATCGAAGAGAAAAAATAATCGCTAAAGAATCTCTAGAGAATGAGAAGAGAAGATAAAAATGTAATCATTGACAACCTGGTGAATGACCTGAACGAGGCCAAACACTTCTATCTCGCCGATATTTCTGAGCTGAATGCTGAGCAAACATCGAAACTGAGAAGGAAATGCTTCGAAAACCAGATCAGACTCCTGGTGGTCAAGAATACATTACTCCAGAAAGCAATGGAGAAGTCCGGTGGCGCGTTTGATGAATTCCATGCTGTGTTGAAAGACGCAACATCAATCATGTTCAGTGATACAGGTAATGCACCTGCAAAACTGATCAGGGAATTCAGAAAATCCATGGACAGGCCTATCCTGAAAGCAGCCTTTGTTGAGGAATCAATATACATCGGCGACAATCAACTGGATAGACTCTCCACTATTAAATCTAAGGAAGAACTCCTTGCCGACCTGCTCACCCTGCTCACATCGCCTGCCACTAGCCTGGCATCCGCGCTTGCAAGCAGTGGAAGTAAAATGGCCGGAGCCCTTAAGACATTATCAGAAAAAGAATCAGTTTAATAACATTTATAAAAAATCAATAAAAAATGGCTGACGTTAAAGCAATCGCAGATCAGTTAGTAGAATTAACTGTTAAGGAAGTTAACGAGTTACTCGATATTCTTAAAGAAGAACACGGAATTGAGCCGGCTGCTGCTGCAGTGGCTGTTGCCGGTCCCGCTGCAGGAGCCGGTGAAGCTGCTGCCGAAGAGAAGACCGAATTCGACGTGGTTCTGAAAGCTCCGGGTGGAGCCAAGCTTCAAATTGTGAAGCTGGTGAAAGACCTTACCGGTCTTGGACTGAAAGAAGCAAAAGCTGTAGTTGATTCTGCGCCATCACCCGTTAAAGAAGGTGTGAGCAAAGAAGAAGCTGAATCAATCAAAAATCAACTTGAAGAAGCTGGAGCAGAGGTTGAACTCAAATAAGGCACTCGCATTTCCACTATAGGTTTAGCACCCCATCTTGAGAGAAGATGGGGTCTAAACCTTTATGCATATTATTAATCAGAGGTTAAATTTGGAATATATCGCGATGTCATTAACACAAAACAGTAAACGTGTAAGTTTTGCTTCCATTAAAAATCAACTGGAATATCCGGATTTTCTGGAAGTACAATTAAAGTCTTTTCAGGAGTTTTTCCAACTGGAAACAACCCCCGAAAACAGAAGGAATGAAGGACTCTACAAGGTCTTTCAGGAGAATTTCCCGATCACCGATACCAGGAATAACTTCGTGCTGGAGTTTTTGGACTATTCCATCGACCCGGCCCGCTATTCCATCGACGAATGTATCGAGCGGGGACTAACCTACAGCGTGCCCCTGAAAGCAAAACTGAAACTGTATTGCACAGATCCCGAACATGAGGATTTCGATACAGTGATCCAGGATGTGTACCTGGGTACGGTGCCCTATATGACCGACAGGGGAGCTTTTATTATTAACGGTGCTGAGCGCGTGGTTGTTTCTCAGCTGCACAGGTCGCCCGGAGTGTTCTTCGGACAAAGCCTGCACGCCAACGGTACCAAACTATACTCCGCAAGGATCATCCCGTTTAAAGGGTCATGGATCGAATTTGCTACGGACATCAACAGTGTCATGTATGCTTATATCGACAGGAAAAAGAAATTACCGGTGACTACCCTCCTCAGGGCAATCGGTTATGAAAGTGATAAGGATATCCTGGAAATCTTTGGTCTCGCCGATGAGCTGAAAGTCTCAAAAACTGCGCTGAAAAAGGTGGTCGGACGCAAACTGGCTGCCCGTGTGCTGAAAAGCTGGATCGAGGATTTCGTGGATGAGGATACCGGGGAGGTGGTTTCCATCGAACGGAATGAAGTGATCATCGACAGGGAAACCGTCCTGGAAAATGAACATATCGACCAGATCGTGGATTCAGGCAGCAAAACCATCCTGCTCCACAAGGAGGAGGCCAATATCACTGATTTTGCAATCATATACAATACACTGCAGAAAGACCCGTGTAACTCGGAAAAAGAAGCAGTACTTCATATCTATCGCCAGCTCAGGAACGCAGAACCGCCCGACGAGACCACCGCAAGGGATGTCATCGACAAGCTGTTCTTCTCCGACAAGCGATATGACCTGGGTGAGGTGGGACGCTACCGCCTGAACAGGAAACTGAACCTCGATACCGATATGGATAACCGCGTGCTCACAAAAGAGGACATTATCCAGATCATTAAATATCTCATCGAGCTGATCAACTCCAAAACCGATGTGGATGATATCGACCACCTGAGTAACCGAAGGGTACGCACCGTGGGCGAACAGCTGATGAACCAGTTCAGCGTCGGTCTTGCCAGGATGGCAAGAACCATTCGCGAACGTATGAATGTTCGTGACAACGAGGTGTTTACACCTACCGACCTGATCAATTCGAAAACGCTCTCTTCTGTGATCAACTCGTTCTTCGGAACCAACCAGCTGTCACAGTTCATGGACCAGACCAACCCGCTTGCAGAAATGACGCACAAACGCCGTATGTCTGCACTCGGACCAGGTGGTCTGTCAAGGGAACGCGCCGGGTTCGAGGTGCGCGACGTGCACTATACGCACTATGGCAGACTCTGTCCGATCGAGACCCCGGAAGGTCCGAATATCGGGCTGATCTCTTCACTGTGCGTATATGCGAAGATCAGTAAACTCGGATTTATCGAAACACCTTACCGGTTTGCCGAAGCAGGTAAAGTTGACCTCACCAACAAGGGAGTGGTCTACCTGAGTGCAGAAGAGGAAGAAGGGAAGATTATTGCGCAGGCCAATGCGCCACTGCTCGAAGACGGATCATTCAGGAATCCGAAGGTGAAGTCAAGGTATGAAGCCGATTACCCGCTTTCAGAAAATGACGAGGTACACCTGATGGACGTTGCACCGAACCAGATTGCCTCCATCGCCGCTTCACTGATCCCGTTCCTGGAACACGACGATGCCAACAGGGCGCTGATGGGATCCAACATGATGCGCCAGGCAGTACCACTGCTCAAACCTGAAGCCCCCATCGTGGGAACAGGTGTTGAGGAAGGTGTGGTTACCGACTCCCGCCTCCAGATCAATGCGGAAGGTGACGGCGTAATCGAATTCGTGGATGCAAACGAAATCGTGATCAGGTATGAACGGACCGAAGAGCAGGAATTTGTCAGTTTCGAAGACAATATCAAGCGCTATAAACTGCCGAAATTCCGCAAAACCAACCAGAATACCTGCGTGAACCTTACCCCGATCGTGAAAAAGGGTGAGAAAGTGAAGAAGGGACAGACCCTGACACAGGGATATGCCACTGAAAATGGAGAAGTTGCACTCGGGAGAAACCTGATGGTGGCCTTCATGCCATGGAAAGGATACAATTTCGAGGATGCGATCGTGGTTTCTGAAAGGCTGGTGCGTGAAGATGTATTTACCTCCGTGCATGTGGATGAATACCTCCTTGAAGTCAGGGATACCAAGCGCGGACTGGAAGAACTTACTTCCGATATTCCGAACGTAAGCGAGGAAGCCACCAAGAACCTGGACGAGAATGGCCTGATCAGGATCGGTGCCGAGATCGGACCCGGGGATATCCTGATCGGTAAAATTACTCCGAAAGGAGAATCGGATCCTTCTCCGGAAGAGAAACTGCTGCGCGCCATCTTTGGCGACAAGGCAGGTGACGTGAAGGATGCTTCGCTGAAAGCCGGACCGTCGCTGTACGGCGTGGTGATCGACAAGAAGCTGTTCTCACGGAACGTGAAAGACAGGAAATCGAAACCTGCCACCAAGCAGATCCAGGATAAGATCGACGAGGAATACCATAAGAACATTGAAGAACTCAAGGCATTGCTCATCGAAAAACTCTTTACCCTGGTCAATGGTAAAACTTCACAGGGCGTGAAGGACTATCTGAATGCAGATATCATTGCGAAGGGTACGAAGTTTACCATGAAGCAACTCCAGGAGGTGGATTATGCAGCAGTGAATCCGAATAAATGGACCACCGATAAGCATAAGAATGATCTCATCAGAACCTTGCTTCATAACTATATGATCAAGTTCAAGGAGATCGACGGCCTCTATAAACGTAAGAGGCACAGTGTTACCAGTGGTGATGAGCTTCCTACCGGAATCGTTCAGCTCGCCAAGGTATACGTGGCCAAAAAGCGCAAGATCACCGTGGGTGATAAAATGGCCGGACGTCACGGTAACAAAGGTATTGTGGCCAAGATCGTTCGCCAGGAAGACATGCCGTTCCTTGAGGAGGGTACCCCGGTCGATATCGTGCTGAACCCGTTGGGTGTGCCCTCCAGGATGAACCTGGGGCAGATCTATGAAACGGTACTCGGATGGGCCGGCAAGCGTCTCGGTATGAAGTTCGCTACACCCATCTTTGATGGCGCGACCATCGATGAGATCACGGAACTTACCGACAAGGCAGGAGTGCCGCGGTTCGGTAAAACCAACCTGATTGATGGCGGAACGGGTGAACCCTTTGACCAGCCGGCAACCGTAGGAATCATCTATATGCTGAAACTGGGACACATGGTGGAGGACAAGATGCACGCACGTTCCATCGGACCCTACTCGCTCATCACGCAGCAACCACTCGGCGGTAAAGCGCAGTTTGGTGGACAGCGGTTTGGTGAGATGGAAGTATGGGCCCTGGAAGCATTCGGCGCTGCCAATATCCTGCAGGAAATCCTTACTGTGAAATCGGATGACGTGATCGGAAGGGCCAAGGCATACGAGGCGATCGTTAAAGGTGAACCCATGCCAATGCCCGGTATACCGGAATCACTCAATGTGCTGCTCCACGAATTGCGTGGACTCGGGTTGAGTGTGAACCTGGTCTGACAACATCCTGCCGGCAGTTCAACGGAACTGCATAACCGTTTTTATTTGTAATAATTTAATAATTAACATATGTCATTCAGGAAAGATACAAAGGTAAGAAGCAGTTCTTTTACCAAGATCACCATTGGCCTCGCATCACCCGAAGAGATCCTCGAACGATCCAGCGGTGAGGTCCTGAAACCGGAAACCATCAACTACAGGACCTACAAGCCTGAACGCGACGGACTTTTCTGTGAACGGATCTTTGGCCCGGTAAAAGACTACGAATGCCATTGTGGTAAATATAAAAGGATCAGGTACAAGGGAATCGTATGTGACCGTTGTGGTGTGGAGGTGACCGAGAAGAAGGTGCGCCGTGAACGAATGGGACACATATCACTCGTGGTACCTGTGGCTCATATCTGGTATTTCCGCTCGCTGCCGAACAAAATCGGCTACCTGCTGGGATTACCGACCAAGAAGCTCGATTCAATTATCTATTACGAAAGGTACGTGGTGATCAATCCCGGTGTGAAAGAGGCCGACGGGATCAATTACCTGGATTTCCTCACGGAAGATGAATACCTCGATATTCTGAATACCCTTCCAAAGGAAAACCAGATGCTGGAGGATACCGATCCGGACAAATTCATCGCCGGAATGGGCGCGGAAGCCCTGCACATGCTCCTGGGAAGACTGAAGTTGGATGAACTGTCATATTCATTACGCCACAAGGCAAATACAGAAACTTCCCAGCAGAGAAAGAACGAAGCATTGAAGCGACTGCAGGTGGTGGAAGCTTTCAGGGCTTCCAAAAATGTGAACAAACCGGAATGGATGATCGTGAAGGTCGTTCCTGTGATTCCACCCGAACTGAGACCGCTGGTGCCGCTGGATGGCGGACGTTTTGCCACTTCCGACCTGAACGACCTCTACAGGAGGGTGATCATCAGGAACAACCGGCTGAAACGACTCATCGAGATCAAGGCCCCGGAGGTGATCCTCCGGAACGAGAAGCGGATGCTCCAGGAATCTGTGGACAGCCTGTTCGATAACTCCAGGAAGTCCAATGCAGTGAAGACGGATGCCAACCGTCCGTTGAAATCGCTGTCAGACAGCCTGAAAGGCAAGCAGGGAAGGTTCCGCCAGAACCTCCTCGGTAAACGTGTCGACTATTCCGCACGTTCCGTGATCGTGGTAGGTCCCGAATTGCAGCTGCATGAATGCGGACTGCCGAAGGACATGGCCGCCGAACTTTATAAACCGTTTGTGATCAGGAAACTGATTGAGCGCGGGATTGTAAAGACCGTCAAATCTGCCAAGAAGATCGTGGACCGCAAGGACCCGGTCGTATGGGATATCCTGGAAAATGTGCTGAAAGGTCACCCGGTATTACTGAACCGTGCCCCGACCCTGCACAGGTTGGGTATCCAGGCATTCCAGCCGAAACTGATCGAGGGTAAGGCCATCCAGCTGCACCCGCTCGTGTGTACTGCGTTCAACGCAGACTTCGATGGTGACCAGATGGCCGTGCACCTTCCACTCGGCAATGCCGCAGTGCTGGAAGCACAAATCCTGATGCTGGCTTCACACAATATTTTGAACCCGGCCAACGGAGCGCCGATCACCGTGCCTTCACAGGATATGGTGTTGGGACTGTATTATATCACCAAGGCCAGGAAGTCTTCCGCGGAACACAAGGTGAGGGGAGAAGGACTTACCTTCTATTCGGCCGAAGAGGTTACCATTGCATACAATGAGAACAAAGTAGACCTGCATGCGATTATCAAGGTGCGGATCCCGAAACCCGGAACCGAAAATGGCGAGACAATGCTCATGGAAACAACCGTGGGACGCGTTATTTTCAATGAATTTGTGCCGCCGCAAATTGGGTTTATCAATGAATTGCTTACGAAAAAATCACTGCGAGACATCATCGGTCGTGTGCTGAAAGCATCAGGAACGGCTGCAACAGCCAAATTTCTGGATGATATCAAGAGCCTCGGTTTCGGTATGGCATTCCGCGGGGGACTTTCATTTAACCTCGACGATGTGATCGTGCCGGATGAGAAGGAAATCTATGTGAAGGAAGGCTATGAGCAGGTGGACGAGGTGCTGGAATCATACAACATGGGTGTGATCACCAACAATGAGCGCTACAACCAGATCATTGATGTGTGGACCCATACCAATGCAAAACTGACCCAGACACTCATGAAGCAGTTGAGTACCGATAACCAGGGATTCAACCCGGTATATATGATGCTCGACTCAGGTGCGCGGGGTTCCAAGGAACAGATCCGTCAGCTCTCCGGTATGAGGGGACTGATGGCCAAACCACAGAAATCCGGCTCATCCGGCTCTGAGATCATTGAGAACCCGATTCTCTCCAACTTCAAGGAAGGTCTGTCCGTACTCGAGTACTTTATCTCAACACACGGTGCACGTAAAGGTCTTGCTGATACAGCGCTGAAGACAGCGGATGCAGGATACCTGACCCGCCGGCTCGTTGACGTTTCGCAGGATGTGATCATCAATGAATTTGACTGCGGAACATTGCGCGGTCTTGTGGCAACAGCGATCAAAAAGAATGAAGAAGTGGTGGAAACACTCTACGAACGGGTACTTGGACGTACAACGGTTCATGATGTGTATCACCCGCTCACAGGGGACCTGATCATTGAATCGGGAGAAGAAATCACGGAAGATATCGCTGCGGTTATCGAAGAATCACCCATCGACCAGATCGAGATCCGCTCAGTACTTACCTGCGAATCAGCAAGAGGTGTCTGCAGTAAATGTTACGGACGGAACCTGTCAACCGGTAAAATGGTTCAGATCGGAGAAGCTGTCGGCGTGATCGCTGCACAGTCCATCGGTGAACCGGGTACACAGCTGACACTGCGTACATTCCACGTGGGTGGTACCGCTTCGAATATTACCGCCGAATCCAGCGTTATCGCGAAATACGATGGTCTGATCGAGATCGATGAATTGCGCACCGTGGAACGGAAGGATCCGGTTACGGGCGGAAAAACGGATGTAGTGATCGGCCGGCTCGCAGAACTGCGTATCGTGGATAAAAATACAGGTATTTCACTGACTACACATAACATTCCCTATGGTTCAACACTGTTAACCAGGGAAGGAAGTGAAGTGAAAAAAGGTGACCTGATCTGTCAGTGGGATCCATATAATGCCTTGATCATTAGTGAGGTTGACGGGAAAGTGAAGTTTGAAAATGTGATCGAAGGGGTTACCTACCGCGAAGAATCTGATGAACAGACAGGATTCAAGGAGAAGGTGATTGTTGAATCACGCGACCGGACAAAGAACCCGATCGTCATGATCAGTGACAGCAAAGGTACCGAAAAGACCTACAACCTTCCCGTGGGATCGCACATTGCGGTGAGTGAAGGTGATAAGGTGAATGCAGGACAGGTGCTTGTGAAGATTCCGAGGGCCGTTGGTAAATCGGGTGACATCACCGGTGGTTTGCCAAGGGTAACCGAACTGTTCGAGGCAAGGAACCCCTCCAACCCGGCGGTGGTTTCCGAGATCGATGGTGAAGTGGCTTTCGGAAAGATCAAGCGGGGGAACCGCGAGATCATCATCACCTCTAAGGCAGGTGAAGTGAAAAAGTACCTGGTGCCATTGTCAAAACAGATCCTGGTGCAGGAAAATGACTATGTGAGGGCAGGTATTCCATTGTCCGATGGTGCCACTACACCCTCTGACATCCTCGCGATCAAGGGACCGACAAAAGTCCAGGAATATATTGTGAACGAAGTCCAGGAGGTATACCGCATGCAGGGGGTGAAGATCAATGACAAACACTTCGAGATCATCGTACGCCAGATGATGCGCAAGGTCGAGATCATCGATCCGGGTGACACCAAATTCCTTGAAAAACAGGTTGTTGACAAACTTGACTTCATGTATGAAAACGACTGGATCTACGGCAAGAAAGTAATCGTGGATATAGGAGATTCAGCTACCTCGCGGGCCGGACAGATCATTACTGCCCGGAAACTCAGAGATGAGAATTCCGTCCTGAAACGGAAGGACTTGAAGCTGATCGAGGCAAGGGATGCCGTTCCCGCTACTTCGTCACAGGAGCTGCAGGGAATCACAAAGGCAGCGCTGCAAACCAACAGCTTTATCTCGGCAGCATCCTTCCAGGAAACCACGAAAGTACTGAACGAAGCAGCGATCTTTGGTCGGATTGATGACCTTGAAGGCCTGAAGGAAAATGTGATCGTAGGTCACCTGATCCCCGCAGGAACCGGTATCCGCAGGTACAACAACCTGGTGGTGGGATCCAAGGAGGAATATGAGCGGCTCACCTCTTCAGGTGAACATAAGGAAGTTGAGGAACCATCAGAGAAAATAGAAGATTAAATTTCTGAACCATGGAAGAAAATAAAAAGAAAAACCAGATCAATATCGAGTTGAAGGAGGATGTGGCACAGGGAACCTACGCCAACCTGGCCGTCATCACACATTCAACTTCAGAATTTGTGCTGGATTTCGTAAGGGTAATGCCCGGACTTCCAAAAGCAGAAGTGAAATCCAGGATCATCCTGACACCAGAGCATGCCAAGCGTCTGCTGCATGCACTGCAGGACAATGTATCGAAGTTTGAATCTGTACACGGAAAGATCAAGGAACCTGAGCCAGGGGGCTCACCGGCGATGCCAATGAATTTTGGCGGACCGGCAGCCCAGGCTTAAATTCGACCGATCTTGTATTATAGTTACTGAACCCCTTCAATTTGAAGGGGTTTTTTTTCGAACAAAACAGAATAAGCATCTTGCTCAATAGGGAAAAACTATTAATTTTGCCCACCATGTACAACGATCGATAACCAAACTCAATTAATGAAATCTCTAAAAATCATTGTATTAGCAAAACAGGTTCCCGATACACGCAATGTCGGAAAAGACGCCATGAAGGCAGATGGAACCGTAAACCGGGCCGCACTGGAGGCCATTTTCAATCCCGAAGACCTCAATGCGCTCGAACAGGCACTCTCCATCAAGGATATGGTGCCGGGTTCCGAGGTATCGCTGCTGACCATGGGACCGGGAAGGGCTGCTGAAATCATCCGCGAAGGATTTTACAGGGGTGCAGATGATGGCGTATTGCTGACCGACCGGAAATTTGCCGGTTCGGATACACTGGCTACCTCCTACGCCATAGCCACCGCGATAGGCAAGATGGAATATGATATCGTTGTTGCCGGCCGGCAGGCGATTGACGGTGACACTGCACAGGTGGGACCCCAGGTGGCCGAGAAACTGAATATCCCGCAGGTAACCTACGTTGAGAATATTGAAAAGATAGATGCGAAGTCAATGACCATCCGGCGCAGGCTCGACAATGGATTTGAGATCGTGAAGACACCGTTCCCCGTCCTGCTGACCGTGCACAGCTCTGCGCCGGATTGCAGGCCTCGGATCGCGAAAAATGTAATGAAATACAAGCATGCACGTACGCTCACCGAACTGCAGGATGCGAGCGAGGATTATACCAGGATGTTCCAGGACCGGCCGTACCTTAAAATACGGGAGATGGGTGTGGATGATATCGGAGCCGACAATGAGGCCCTTGGACTTTCCGGCTCTCCCACCAAGGTAAAGAAGATCGAGAACGTGGTTTTCAAGGCCAAGGAGGCCAAGGTCATCAGCGCGGATGACAAAGAGATTGAAGATTTGATTGTTGAACTGATCGAGAACCATACCATCGGTTAATCGCATCCAAAAACCCATCGTCGTGAATAATATTATCGTGTATTGCGAAACCAACGGAAATTCCGTTGCTGAAGTTAGTCTTGAACTGGTTACCAAGGCCCGCAGCCTTGCGAATCAACTGAAGGTGCAGGTAGAAGGAATTCTGATCGGAAATGACCTCAAAGGGCTGGAAAAACAGCTGTATGCCCATGGGGCGCAGGTGGTACACAAGGCTGAGGACAAAAGGCTGGAGTTTTACCAGACCCTTCCGCATACCAGTATTGTCTGCAGGATCATGGAAGCGGAGCAGCCCCAGATCGGGATCTTCGGTGCCACAACAGTGGGGCGTGACCTGGCACCAAGGGTTGCTTCCAAACTGAAATCCGGACTTACAGCAGATTGTACCAGCCTGGAGATCGGTGAACACTATGAAAAAAAGACCGATACGAAATACGAGAACCTGCTTTACCAGATCAGGCCGGCTTTCGGAGGGAACATCGTCGCCACCATTATCAATCCTGATACACGTCCGCAGCTGGCCACGGTGCGCGAAGGCGTGATGAAACGGGAGGAACTGGACACCCCGCTGAAAGGAAAGACCAAAAACTGGAACGTGGAGGAAATCGCCGGAAAGGATGATTTCGTAGTGGAAATCATCGACCGGCAGGTGGAGGAGAAGAAAGTAAACATCAAAGGTGCCCAGATCATCGTTGCCGGTGGTTATGGCGTTGGGTCCAGGGAGAATTTTGAGCACCTCTTCAAATTGGCGGATGTGCTGGGGGCTGAAGTGGGAGGCACCCGTGCAGCCGTGGATGCGGGGTATATCGACCATGACAGGCAGATCGGTCAGACCGGTGTCACCGTTCGGCCGAAACTCTACATTGCTTGCGGCATCTCCGGACAGATCCAGCACAGGGCAGGAATGATGGAATCTTCTATGATCATCTCCATCAATACCGATCCCAATGCACCAATCAATTCCATTGCTGACTATGTCATTACGGGAGATTTCTCAGAGGTGGTGCCCAAGCTCATCAAGTATTATAAAAAGAATTCCAAGTAGGAACAAAACTTAAACGGAAAGATCATGGAAAATTTTTATACCGATAACGAGGACCTCAGGTTTCATCTGAACCATCCGCTGATGGAACAGATCGTGGCCCTGAAGGAGAACAACTACGAAGAATCCAAAGCGTTTGATTTTGCTCCTATTGACTTTGAAGACGCAATCGACAGCTATGACAAAATCCTGGAAATCGTGGGGGAGATCAGTGGTGAAGTAATCGAGCCCAATGCAGAATCTGTGGACAAAGAAGGACCCCAGCTGGAGAACAATGAGGTGAAATATGCAAGAGGAACCCAGGAAAATCATGATGTGCTGACCAAAGCAGGACTGATCGGGATGTCGTTGCCACGCAAATATGGCGGGCTGAATTTCCCTATCGTGCCCTACGTGATGGCTGCAGAAATCGTTTCCAGGGCCGACGCCGGCTTTGCAAATATCTGGGGACTCCAGGACTGCGCCGAGACCATCCACGAATTTGCCAGCGAAGAGATCAAGCAGGAATTTCTCCCCAGGTTCAACAAGGGAGCCACTGCTGCAATGGTCCTCACCGAACCCGATGCAGGTTCAGACCTGCAGGCTGTGCAGCTGAAAGGTCAGATCAGTGCCGATTACGATCCGGAAAAGGACCTCTATTACCTGAACGGGGTGAAGCGGTTTATCACCAACGGTGACGCAGATATTGCCCTGGTACTCGCCCGCTCCGAGGCCGGCACTTCTGACGGACGCGGATTGTCGCTGTTCGTTTATGACCGCAAGGATGCAGCCGTAAAGATCCGCAGGATCGAGAACAAGCTGGGAATCAAGGGATCTCCCACTTGCGAAATGGTCTTTACCAATGCACCTGCCAAACTGGTGGGTGACAGGAAACTTGGTCTGATCAAATATGTGATGGCCCTGATGAATTCCGCCCGTCTCGGCATCGGTGCCCAGTCGGTGGGACTCGCAGAAGCTGCCTACCGGGAAGCCCTGAAATATGCCAATGAGCGCGTGCAGTTCGGTAAGGCAATCATCCAGTTCCCGGCGGTATATGAAATGCTCACCAGTATGAAGGTGCGGACACAGGCGATCCGGACCCTGCTCTATGAGACAGCCCGGTATGTGGATATCTATAAGAACTACCAGTTTGCATCAGAAACCCGGCAGCTTGATAAGGACGAGCGCCAGGAAGCCAAACGGTACCAGCGACTGGCCGACATATTTACCCCGTTGCTGAAACTGGTTTCCAGTGAATACAGCAACCAGATTGCCTACGACAGTCTGCAGATCCACGGTGGCGCAGGATTCATGAAGGATTTCCCTATTGAACGCATCTACAGGGATGCACGGATCACCACGATCTACGAAGGGACTTCCCAGCTGCAGGTGGTTGCCGCTATTCGCGGTGTCACTGCCGGTGGATTCCTGAATAGGATCAGGGAGTTTGAAGAAGTGAAGATGACACCCGAACTGGAGTACCTGAAAAAATACCTGGTAGGTATGACCAATGAATACGAGAAGGTATCCAGGTGGGTGATCGAACAGGAGGACAATGAATTTCTCGATTTCCATGCCAGGAGACTCGTGGAAATGGCAGGAAACATCATCATGGGATACCTGCTGCTCCACGACAGCGCAAAGAATGATGCGTTTGAAACCTCTGCCGAGATATTCATCAAGCGCGGTAAATCAGAAAATGCCCAGAAGGCAGACTATATTACCAGCAGCGAGCTGAAAGACCTGGGTATCTTCCGCTACGTTTAGGGTCTTTGGTGATCAGAACGGTGTCCCGTTTTTCTGAAGGAATCCAACATTTCCCGGTCCGGCAAGCCAATCGCTTTGTTTTTTCTGCACGATAAATTACCTTTGGGCGTGCAGGACCCGGAAGAAATACATAAGGTGGCCATCGTCGGCACCGGGAACATTGCCTGGCATCTCGCCCGCGCAATGTACCGCTCCGGTATGGACATCACCTGTATCATTTCCCGCTCCATGCAGCGTGCAGCCGAACTGTCAAAAGACGTTTCTGCTATTCCCCTTGATGATCCCGCCAATGTGCAGGAGCAACCGGATATGTACCTGTTGTGTGTAGGCGACGATGTACTGCACGGGGTGCAGGAAGCATATGCCGGAAAGGGCCCGCTCGTTGTCCATACCTCGGGAAGTACAGGTATCGGGGTGCTGCCTGCTGACAAAAATCCAACCGGTGTGCTTTACCCGCTGCAGACGTTCACCAGGGGAGTTGAAATGGCATATAGCGGGATCCCGTTCCTCGTGGAGGGCTCCGCGGAAAAAGTTACATTGCGCCTGGAACATCTGGCTGGAAAAATATCCCGTGAGGTGCACCAGGTCAATTCAGAACAACGCAGGCAAATCCATGTATCCGCGGTATTTGCCTGTAATTTCAGCAACCACCTTTCGGCCATCGCCGACCGGCTCATGCAGCAGAACGGACTTGCATTTGACCTCCTGCTGCCACTCATCGGGGAAACGACACGGAAGCTCAGCGAAAAATCACCGGTGGATGCCCAGACAGGTCCTGCCGTGCGGAATGACCTCACAACAATTGAAAAACATTTGGAGGCACTGGGCAATCTGCCGGAGGAGCAGGAAATTTACAGGCTGCTGACAGAAAGTATTATGCGTTACAGAAAAGAGACAAATGAGTAAACAGAATTTTAAGGAAGACCTGGAAAAGATCCGGGCATTTGCATTCGACGTGGATGGTGTGCTGAGCAGCCCGAAGGTCTACCTTTCCCCGGAAGGAGAATTATTGCGTACAATGAATACAAAGGACGGTTATGCCCTCCAGTATGCCATTAAGCGAGGATACCCCATTGCAATTATCACAGGGGGAAGATCCGAAATGGTGGGACACCGGTTTGCCAACCTTGGCATCGAAGATATCTACCTGGGCGCTTCCGATAAAATGAAGGATTTTAATGAATTCAGGAACAAATACGGACTGGAACCCGGTGAAATTCTCTTTATGGGAGATGACCTGCCCGACTACGAGGTGATGCATGCCTGCGGTGTGGCATGTTGTCCTGCGGATGCCGTCGAAGAGATCAAATCCCTTTCAGTATATATCTCCCACATCAGGGGAGGGGAAGGGTGTGTGCGCGACATCATTGAGCAGGTGCTCAGGTTGCACGGAAGATGGATGGACGGGGAAGCATTTACCTGGTAAAATGAAGAGATGAAAAAGATTATTGACCTCATACGGTTGCCGAACCTGCTGATCATTGCATTCACGCAATATGCAATGCGGTACCTGATCATGGAACCCCTGCTGCCAACAGCCAGTTTTTCGCTCCAGTTCAGCAACCTGCATTTCTTCCTGCTTGTAATGGCCACCCTATTCATTGCTGCTGCAGGCTATATCATCAACGATTATTTTGATACCCGCACAGACAGGATCAACAAGCCTGATAAAGTGGTGGTGGGGATTTCAGTGAACAGGAGAACGGCGATGACCATGCATACCATCTTTAATCTGATCGGCGTGGGGATCGGGATCTACCTGAGTATTCATATCGGTGTTGTTTCCGTGAGCTTCATTTTCTTCCTTACCGCCGGCCTGCTCTGGTTCTATTCCACCAATTATAAGCGGCAATTCCTGGTGGGCAATCTCACAGTGGCTTTTCTTACAGCCATGGTTCCCCTTATCGTGGTCCTGTTCGAAATACCCATGCTGAACAAGGAGTACGGTGCCATCATGCTGCAGTACAACAGCAGCTTCAACTATATTTTTATCTGGGTGGCCGGATTCAGCATTTTTGCTTTTCTTACCACGCTGATCAGGGAAATCATTAAGGATACAGAGGATTTTGAAGGTGATGCAGCATATGGAATGAAAACACTGCCCATCGTTGCACGCATCCCGCTTACAAAGGCGATCCTGGCAGTATTAATCACAGGAACGGTGTTCCTCCTGGTCTTTATCCTGGTGAAATTCATTATGTTTTCCGCAGCGCAGACCGATTATATCTCGCTGACCTATTTTGCAGCATTCTTGGTCATACCTTTTATTATTTTACTTACCTTGATCCTTATCGCCAGGGATAAGGCTGATTACCACAGGGCCAGTGTACTGATCAAACTGATCATGCTGTTTGGCGTCATGTATTCAGCTGTGGTATATTATCTTATAAAGTTCTGGATATAAATGTTACTGGAAAGGATCAGGGAATATTCAATTATCCTGGCATCAGGATCACCACGAAGACAGGAACTGCTTGGATCCGCGGGATTTACCTTCCAGCTGGTTGCGGACCTGGAGGTGGAGGAAACCTATCCGGATGCATTGTCAGGAAAACAGATTCCCGGGTATCTCGCGGTGAAGAAATCTGAAGCATATCCCTGGGTGTTAGGTGCACGCGATATCCTGATCACAGCCGACACGGTTGTCTGCCAGGGAACACGGATACTTGAAAAGCCGGTCGATGGCGAAGATGCAAGGACCACGCTGCGGATGATTTCCGGAAAGAGCCACCATGTCTATACAGGGGTCTGCCTCAGGTCGGCAGCAAAACGCACTGTTTTTGTTGCAGCAACCGAAGTCAGGTTTGGTTCACTTTCAGAAGAGGAGATAAATTATTATATTCAGCACTACCAACCCTTTGACAAGGCCGGTGCATACGGAATACAGGAATGGATCGGGTACATAGGCGTGGAAGAGATCAGGGGCAGCTATTTCAATGTAATGGGATTGCCTGTGCATAAGCTCTACCGGGAATTGGAGGCATTTTTAACATAATATATTTCAACAAATGAAACATTACTTTTTAGGAATACTGATTGTAACCCTCTCGTTCACAGCAAAAGCAGATGAGGGAATGTGGCTGCTTTCCATGCTGGAGGGATATACCATAGAAGACATGCAGTCGAGGGGATTCCGGCTCACAGCAGAGGATATCTACAGTGTTAACGAGGCATGCCTGAAAGATGCCGTGGTCATCTTTGGTGGTGGTTGCACGGGTGAGATGATCTCAGCCGACGGACTGCTGCTCACCAACCACCACTGTGGTTATGGGAATATCCAGCGGCATTCTTCCGTGGAAAATGATTATCTCACGGATGGATTCTGGGCAATGAGCAGGGAGGAAGAGCTCCCGAACCGGGGATTGTCAGTGCAGTTCCTCCGGTATATGGAGGATGTCACGGAACGCGTGCTGGAAGGTACCCGGGCGGCGGCTTCAGAAAATGAAAAGAATGTGATCATGGCTTCCAATATAGGAGCCATCACAGGGGAGGCGAAGGAGGAGGATACATACGAAGCCCGCATCACTCCCATGTTCTACGGCAACCAGTTCTTCCTGTTTGTGTACGAACGTTACAACGATGTAAGGCTTGTGGGGGCGCCCCCAAGCTCCATCGGGAATTTCGGGGAGGACAATGACAACTGGATGTGGCCAAGGCATACCGGGGACTTTTCATTGTTCAGGGTGTACGCAGATAAAGACAATGCACCGGCAGCATACAGCCCCGACAATGTTCCCTATACCCCCCGGAAGTTTTTTGAGATCTCCATGGATGGCGTGGAAAAAGGCGATTTTACCATGATACTCGGATATCCCGGGTCCACCTAGCAATTCCTTTATTCCCGTGCCCTTCAGTTCCTTGCAGAGACAAGCATGCCCCTGCGTGTTGATCTGCGGACACAAAGAATGGAGATTATGGACAAGTATATGAAGCAGTCCGATGAAGTGTGCATCCAGTATGCATCCAAGTACTGCGGAGTTAGCAATGCCTGGAAGAAATGGCAGGGTGCCATCAAGGGACTGGAGCGGTTGAATGCTGTGGAAAAAAAGGTCGCATTCGAGAAAGAGTTTAACGAATGGGTGACCGCCTCTGCTGAGCGTATGGAAAAGTAAGGAACCTTGCTGCAGGGGTTTGAAGAAATTTATTCGGAAACGGAAGAACTGGAGGTGATCAACGACCTGATGGGGGAGGCTGTATTCGCCGTTGAGATGATGCGTATCGCTTCGAATATCCAGGGGGCGGTTACTGATTCTGTTCCCGCAGGACTGATCCTGCCCCGTGTAAATGGGTATTATAAGGATTTCTACCTGCCCATCGACCGGGAGATGTTCGGGACGATGATGAGGAATTATTATGAGAAGAGTACCGAAGCATATCACCCGGCTTTATTTGAGATCGTCGAAGGGAAATACAAAGGTGATTTCGAAGCATACGCGGAAATGGTCTACGAAGAAACCATCTTTCGCTCCCCGGAATCTGTGCTGGAGTTCCTGGAACTCTATGAAAAGAAGCCGGGTAAGGCGATGAAAAAGCTGGGAAAGGATCCTTTTGTTGAGGCGCTGGACCAGTTCCGCCTGATCTTTGGTATGGAAGTCAGACCCCAGCTGATGGTTTTCAGGGAAAACCTGAATGATCTGTATAAGCGCTGGGTACAGGCCCGTTTTGAGATGCGGCCCGGGGTCAGGCATTATCCTGATGCCAACTTCACGATGCGGCTCACCTACGGGGAAGTGGAAGGATACCAGCCCGAAGATGCAGTGAAATATCAGTACCATACCACGTTAAGTGGTGTCATTGAGAAAAGCAAACTTGGCCAGCCTGATTATATGATTCCGGACAGGCTGGAAGAACTGTACGAGACAAAAGATTTCGGACCTTATGGAGTCAGCGGTACCATGCCGGTCTGTTTCACAGCCTCCAACCATACTTCCGGCGGAAACTCCGGCAGTCCTGTAATCGATGCCAATGGCAGACTGATCGGGATCAACTTCGACAGGAACTGGCACGGCACCATGAGCGACGAAATGTATGACCCGGATATGTGTCGCAATATCGCTGTGGATATCCGTTATGTGCTCTTTGTTATCGACAGGTTTGCCGGTGCAGGTTACCTGATCGACGAACTGGTACTGGTGAAAACGGACAGGGATGAACCACCTCGTGTAAAGACACCTCATGAAAGCGTGTCCGCCGGGGAACCCGTCGAAATATTGGATTAAGTATTCACCGAGTAGTATTCTGCCCGGCACAATTCATACTGCCGGGCAGTTTTGTTTCCGGGAAATCACGGCAGCCTTGTTTTTAACCGGGCGCATGAAACACACCATGGTTCGTTTATCTTTTGACTTTTCGGATATTTCTGCTACATTCGTAGCACGAATAAACTAAACGTAACACGATGTCGTTAAAAAGATTTGGCGTCAGCCTGGAGGAAGGGATACTCACAGAGCTTGACCAGATGGTGGAGCGTGAAAACTTTCCCAACCGTTCCAGGGCCATCAGCTACCTGGTCAAAAAGAATATTGTGGAGCAGAAATGGAGCGGCGACGAGCAGGTTGCGGGTGCCGTTGTGGTGGTATATGACCACAGCAAGATGGAATTGCACAAGGAGGTCAATGCCATTCAGCATAACTACAACTGCCTGATTCTTTCGGGTCAGCACATCCACCTGGACGAACACAATTGCCTGGAAGTGATCACGGTGCGGGGCAAGGCACACAAGCTGATCAGGCTGGCCAGCAAATACAAGGGACTGAAAGGAATCAAGAATGTAGAGCTGGTAATGAGCGGTACCGATGACTGATATCCACCAGCGCCTGCGCTGCAGGCAGATAAATGAATGCAAAAAAAACGTGTAAAATTAAACCATAAATTCCGAAACATGAAGAGAGCACGCTGTCACACACTGTTGACCACCCTGGCAATTACAATGGTCACAAGCAGCACAATCATTGCTGCAACACCCGATACCATAAATATCGACGAGGTAGTGGTATCAGGGAACCGGGTAGAAGTGGCGCGTACCAGTACCCCGGTGACCATATCCGTGATCAGCCAGGAAGAGATAAAGAGCCAGGAAGAGACAAATATTCTTCCCGTGGTTGCGAAAATCACTCCCAGCCTGTTTGTCAGCGAGATCGGCGTGGCAGGCTATGCACTGGGGAATGCAACTTCGGGTCAGATCACCATTCGCGGAGTAGGGGGGAACCCGAATGCCAGGGTAATGATGCTGGTGGATGGACAACCCCAGTATATGGGTGTGTTTGGGCACCCGCTGCCCAATTTCCACATGACATCCAACGTGGAGCGCGTTGAAGTGGTCAGGGGTCCGGCATCCCTGCTGTACGGGTCAAATGCCATGGGGGGTGTGATCAATGTCATTACGAGGAAGCAGGAAGAACAAGGGTTGCTTATCAACGGACATGCAGCATACGGATCATTTAACACATTGAAAACCGGTCTTTCAGCAGGGTATGCCGGAAAGAATTTCTATGCCGGTGTACGTTTGAATCACAACCAGACAGACGGTCACCGGGATACGTCTGCATTCAGTATCACGAACCTGCATGCCTTCGCCGGTGTTGAATTCAACCCGAACTGGTCAGCAAAGGCAGGGTTTACCTGGGCAGGCTATTCCTTCGAGGATCCTGGTCGCTTCGGGGATGTCAGCTCGGTTGCTTTCCTGGGAGATATTACGCGACGGATGGCCACTGTATCCGTAAATAACAATTATGGGAATACGCAGGGTGGGCTATATGCTTTCCATAATTCGGGTGATCACGCATTTTCCGACGGATGGGTATCTGAGGATGTAAACATGGGCATCAACCTTTTCCAGTCCGTTGAGTCATGGCAGGGAGGGACAGTCACCGCAGGCGTGGATGTGAAAAATTACGGGGGCAAGGGCTCCTTTGGATTTTTTGCCGATACTTTCATTACCGTGAATGAGTCTGCCGGTTATCTGCTGGTTGAACAGGACCTGTTCAGTATCCTCAGCCTTTCTGCCGGTGCCCGGTACGAAAACCATTCCGGTTTCGGAGCTGAATGGGTGCCGCAACTTGGACTTACAGCGAAGCCGCTGAATGGAACAACACTGAAAGTACTGGCATCAAAAGGATTCAGAAGTCCGACCATGATGGAAATGTACCTGTTTGCCCCCAATCCGGATCTTGGGCCCGAACGATTGTGGAACTATGAAATCGGGTTATCCCAGCGACTGGGATGGATAGGGATGCTGGACATCTCGGGGTACGTGATCGAAGGGTCCAACCTGATCGTTACGGAACCAAATTCTAACCCGCCGCCATTCATGGTACGCAACAATTCCGGGGAATTCAGGAACTGGGGGATTGAAGTTGAATCTTCCTTCCGCCCCACCGCCAACCTGCAGCTTGATCTGAACTACAGCTACCTGGATACAGATCAACAACTTTATTATGCGCCTGCACACCAGGTATACGCAGGAGCCATTGCCGAAAAAGGGAAATTTGGGATTGCGGCCAATATCAAGGTGATCAGTGGACTGTATACCAGCATCAGTGCTGGTGATCCAGCGAACAGCATTTCTGAATCATATGGTATCGTTGATGCAAAAGCGATGTATGATGTAGTGCCTGGCCTGGAAATATACGTTGCCGGTAAAAACCTGCTGAACCAGGTTTACCAGGTTGTGAATGGATACCCCATGCCGGGAATCAGCGTGATCGGTGGTGTATCGTTCAGCCTCGGACAGGGCATCCGGGAATGACCATCCTGAAAAACCCACAGCATTGATAAGCCCAATACCCGGGCATCCACGAAATCACTACAGTCTCGTTATATGTGAGATCAAATTTTGTAAACTCCGACAGGCGTTTGCATTGCATGAAGACAAGCGGAAGGAGAAAAAACAGTGCGATTCTTTTGTTCGTGTATTGGGTTTCATATATAACAGGCAAAGGGGTGGTTTGGTTCTGTATCGCCTTACTTGCATGCGGTAAAAAAATGTGGGCATTGGTGCTGGTTGGTTGTAAATTTTATGATCTTTGCATGTTATTTTTCCAACATGACCGACAATTCGAAAGGCATACTGTATGCATCAATTACGGCTTCCCTCTGGGGATTCCTGGCCATTGCATTGAAAATTGCCATTACGGAGCTTTCCCCGGTTACCGTGGTCTGGGTAAGGTTCAGTACAGCGTTCCTGACACTTGCCACCGTTACATTCATTTTCCGCCGGAAGGATTTTGCCATCTACAGAAATTTGCACTGGATGTTGCTGCTGGCTGCCGTGTTCCTGGGCTTTAACTACCTTGGATTCATCTCGGGAATCAAATACGTAAGCCCTTCATCATCACAGGTGTTTATCATGGTGGCACCGGTTACTTTTGCCTTATCCGGAATACTGATATTCAGGGAGCAGGTGACGTTGCAGCACCTGGTCGGTTTTGCACTTGTTGTCGCCGGTATCGGGCTCTTTTATTCAGAACAGATCAGGGACCTGGTCAATGCCGGGAATCATTTTACCCGCGGCATGTTGCTGATCTTCGGCGGTGGCTTGTCATGGGCCGTGTTCGCCTCCTTGCAGAAAACCCTTCTCCGGACGTATTCACCCAACCAGCTGAACCTGTTTATTTACAGCTTTTGTGCCATCATGCTGCTGCCCTTCGCGCAGTTCAGTAAATTACCAGCCCTGGAAGGAGAAGAGTACCTGCTGCTGTATTACCTCGGATTGAATACTGTATTGGCATACGGGTCATTGTCCCTTGCGATCAAGTACACGGAAGCCAATAAGGTAAGCGTGATCATTACTCTCAATCCCATCATCACTTTCGTAACCATGGCCATCCTGTCCAGGATGCAGGTTTCCTGGATTGAACCTGAATCATTTTCAGTGCTGAGCATCACTGGTGCACTGATTGTCCTGTCAGGGGCGATCACTGTAATAATGGCAGGAAGAAGACATAAAAGAATTACGTAATTTTTTGTGTATTAAATTACGTAATTCTCTCGTGTCCTTGAAGAAACCCGCAGGTTAATCTTAACTACTTATTGAGTAATTCTTTTTTGGCTTCCTCGGTCAGTTCTTCCTCGTCGATGCCAAGTGATTCGTCGATTCTCTTTCCGAATTTCAAGTCGGAAATAATGAGCATGAAGGTGCCAAATGCGAGCATTCCGATACCGGAATAGAGGTTGATGTTTTTGCCGATGGAGATCTCGTACATTGCATCACCCATGGTAACCAGTCCGAAAATGGTCAGGATTGCACCAAAGATGACAAACATTAAGCCAATCGGTATTTTTATATCTAAACCCATGTTTTTATTTTTTTCAGATTACCAGAATATTATACTTAAAATCACTGCAATGATGCCGACCACCCATGCCAGGAATCCCGGACGATGATACCAGTGTTTGCTGTCATCAATGGTTTTGGGAGTAAGCTGGTAGACAAGTCCCCTGAGTTCCTCGTCGGTTTTGGTCCGTTTGGTCAGCAGGGAAATAACAATGGTGGCAACCAGTGCCACGGAGAAAGCAATGATGGCGATCCAGAAGTTCTGAGCCATTTCACTGGGGAAGGTCTGCAGTACGGTACCTGTCCACCCTCCTTTTACCAGGCTTTCGGCGCCTACAGGCTGTGTGAATCCGTGCACCAGTCCGGCCGAAAATGTACCGGTCAGCAGTCCCCAGAAGGCACCGTGACCGGTGGTCCGCTTGGTGAACATCCCCATCAGGAAGGCGGCAAACAGCGGGGCATTGATAAATGCGAAGATCAGTTGCAGGAAGTCCATGATATTATTGAACATCGCAGCCACATAGGCAGTGAGAATACTCACCAGTACCCCGAAAATCGTGGTCAGCTGCCCAACGCGCAAATAGTGGCTGTCGCTTTTTCCGGGAACCAGGTAGCTCTGGTAGATGTCGTAGGTGAACACGGTATTGAACGCAGTTACGTTTCCTGCCATCCCGCTCATGAATGAGGCCATCAGGGCAGTAAGGCCGAGCCCGAGCACTCCCGTGGGCAGGAAGCGTTTCAGCATCATCGGGATCACCAGGTCATAGTCGTAGCTGGAACCTTTCGCAGGAAGATGGAATGTCTCGTCGCCTGAATTCAGCAGTGCCATTGCAATCATACCGGGGATGATTACCAGGAAGGGGATGAACATCTTGGGAAAGGCACCAATCAGCGGTGTTTTCCTTGCATCGCTCATGGAACCGGCAGCCATGGCCCGTTGCACCACCAGGAAGTTGGTACACCAGTATCCGAATGAGAGGACAAAGCCAAGCCCGAAGAAAATCCCGATCCATCCTCCCATGGGATGTTCAGGCGAGATATTCTGCCACGAATGATCGAACCCGGAGGTATCCAGACCCAATGGATTTGGCATGGCCAGTTTATTTACCATGCCATCCCAGCCGCCTACCTTGATCAGCCCGATGATCACCAGGGGCAGGAATCCGATCACGATCAGGAAGAATTGCAGCACCTCGTTGTAAATGGCCGAACTGAGTCCGCCCAGGTAGGTATAGATCAGCACAATAAATGCCGAAATAAACAAACTCATGTGGAAGTTCCATCCCAGCAGGGTCTCCATCAGGAGTGCAAGCGCATACATGGAAATACCCGAGGCAAAGATGGTCATGATGGCAAAGGAGAATGCATTGAAGCCCCTCGTTTTTTCATCAAACCTCAGTTTGAGATATTCGGGCACGGAGCGCGCCTTGGACCCGTAATAAAACGGCATCATGAAAATGGCCAGGAAAATCATTGCAGGGATGGCACCGATCCAGTAGAAGTGCACCGTGGCCATGCCATATTTCGCTCCCGAAGCCGCCATGCCGATCACCTCCAGGGCGCCCAGGTTGGCAGAAATAAAGGCGAGACCTGTTACCCATGCCGGAAGGGATCTTCCTGCTTCCAGGAAATCGGTGGCATTCTTCATGTACTTCTTCAATGCCCATCCTATGCCAAGCACGAAGGCAAAATAAATGATCATGATCGAGTAGTCGATCCATGTCAGGTTAAACTGTTCAAGGTTTGGCAGTGTTTCCATTTTTGTGTTGTTTCAATTTGAGTTTGATAGTAAAAACCCTGCTAAAATAATACTATCCTTCAGATCAGCCTATAAATTGTCAAAAATTGATGATAATTTTTCGTCCATTTATTGCCAATATTTTGTCATATTTGGAAATATGCACTATCATTGGAGTCTGAAAACAGCAAGCGTATAATTTACACTAATAAATGCTGCGATTTCTACTGATACCTTAAGCTAACTCTAACTCTAACTCATTCAAATTATGGCTAATTTAGACTGGATCGTATTGGGTTTGTTCGCCCTGGCCCTCGTTGGCATTATCCTGTGGACCCTGAAAAAGAAGGACAAGGATACTTCGGACTATTTTCTTGCAGGGCGGGATGCCACCTGGATTGCAATTGGCGCCTCCATTTTCGCCTCTAATATTGGTTCTGAACACCTCGTCGGGCTTGCCGGTGCCGGCGCAAGCAGTGGTATGGCAATGGCCCACTGGGAAATGCACGGATGGCTGATCCTGCTGCTGGGCTGGTTGTTTGTTCCGTTTTATGCCAGGAGCGGTGTGTTCACCATGCCGGAGTTTCTGGAACGAAGATACAACTCCAATGCACGTTCATTCCTTTCCATCATTTCCATCGTAAGCTATATCCTTACCAAGGTGGCTGTGACCGTTTACGCCGGGGGAGTGGTATTCAAGGATGTATTCGGCATCGAGTTCATTACCATTGGCACCTGGCAGATCGACTTCTTCTGGGTGAGTGCGATCGGACTCGTGGTGCTCACAGGTCTGTATACAACGTTTGGCGGGATGAAGGCCGTGTTGTACACATCTGTGCTTCAAACGCCCATTTTGTTGTTCGGATCCATTGCCATCCTGATACTCGGGCTGGTCAAGCTGGGCGGTTGGGCTGAGATGATGGAGATCACCCGCGCGGTACCTGCCAATGAATTCGGCGACAGCATGACCAACCTGATCCGATCTCCGAAGGATACTGATTTCCCGTGGACCGGGGTAATCCTGGGATCGGCGATCATCGGGTTCTGGTACTGGTGTACCGACCAGTTCATCGTGCAGCGCGTACTCTCCGGACGCGACCAGCGCCAGGCAAGGCGTGGAACCATCTTTGGGGCCTACCTGAAACTCACACCTGTTTTTATCTTCCTGATCCCGGGAATGATCGCTTTTGCACTGACACAGAAAATTGATCCTGAAACCCAGCGACCGATGCTGGACCTGGCAAGTAATGATGCCGCCTTTTCAACCCTCGTGAAGGAACTGCTGCCGAAAGGATTCACCGGGATCGTTGTTGGGGGAATCCTTGCCGCACTCATGAGTTCACTCGCTTCCTTGTTCAACTCTTCGGCGATGTTGTTCACTGTCGACTTTTACCAAAAGTACAGACCCAAAGCCACAGAGCGTCATTACGTGATGGTGGGTCGACTGGCGACCATTGTGATCGTTATCCTGGGGATCCTCTGGATACCCGTTATGAAAAGCCTCGGGAAGGTACTTTATGCCTACCTGCAGGATGTGCAGTCACTGCTGGCACCGGGTATCGCCGCTGTATTCCTGTTGGGAGTCATGAGCAAGCGAACCACTCCTGTCGCCGGGTTTACAGGACTGGTTGTGGGTTTCATTCTCGGGATGCTGCGCCTCGGACTGAAGGTATACTATGGCGATACCGTGGGAGATGGATTCATATATGACCTGATCGTTGCACCCAACTGGTTGCACTACGAGATCGCACTGTTCGCTATCATCATCGTGCTGATGCTGATCGTGAGTACCTTCACGTCACCCAAGGATCCGGCCTCGATCCAGGGACTCTACTTCGGGTCTGCATCACCTGAACAACGTGCCCTTACCCGTGCCAGCTGGAACAAATGGGATGTGATCAATTCCGCAATTATCATTGCATTTGTTATCGGGTTCTATATTTATTTCTGGTAGGATTTACCAGTAGAGATTAATTACAAAGGCAACACCCGGACTACCTGGTGTTGCCTTTTTTCTGTTTGTCCAGCAGGTTCACCCGGGCGCACCTACCGCAGGTTTTCGGTTCAACTCAGGATGCCCCAATTCCGCTGTTTTTTTTGTGCAATGACGAACGTTTCATTATCTTTACAGTCAGATGAGAAAGCATTTTTTCATATGGACCTTTGGTATTTGCCTGGCCGCAGCAGGATTCCTGCCTGCAAAAGGACAGACTGATCAGCTTGCTGACCGCATGACCGCAGCAGCAAATGATACTGTTCCTGTTGCTGCGCCGAAGGAGACTGCAGGCAGGATACACACAGACTTGCTGATTACAGGAAGGGCGACAACGGAAACGGCCATTGCCAACCAGGAATTCCTGGATCAGGAAGCAGATGAAGCATTGGTTTCGGACCCGGTATTGCGAATATGGAAGGAAATCGACAGCAACAGGGACAGGGAAATACCTGCTGAACAGCAACGAATCAACCCATGGTCTTATTCCACCTCAGTTGGCACATCGTTTACCTATTTTCCACGTTTCGGTTCTGTAATGAATATGTATGCAGCCCCGCAACTGGATTATGCGGCAACCAACCGGCTGGCATTCCATGCCGGGGTGATGGTGGGACGAACCGTACCGGTAACCGGGATCGTCAATGAAGAAAGTCCCTTGAATGCCGGGATGACCAACATGTCGACCTATGTTGCTGCTTCCTACAGGCTTACAGAAAACCTGGTCGTTCATGGCAGCGGCACGAGGAGCATGGCATTGGTGCCGGTCAATGGTGAACTGCAGACGATGCAATTCAACGACCTTTCCATCGGTGCCACCTATAATTTCGGCAGTTTTTCCATCGGTGCCACGATCCATCGTTCCGATGCCCCGTTCTACAGTTCACCATTTGGAAGTGTCAATCCAATGTACGGCACCCCGCTCTACTGGTAGCTTGTCTCCCTTCTTAATGTATTGCCGGCCCGGGCCACTTCTGCAATAAATTCAACGGGAAGACCAGGTTGCAATTGTCTGCCGGGAACGAACGCTGCAAAGGCAAAGTTGGGTTTTATCCTGTTTGTTTTAAGTTCCCTCCAGGCATTTCGGTTTTCTTTTTCCTTTCGATTGTTATATCTTCGGGCAAATAAAAACCGAAAGATGATGAAAGGAAAGTTTGCAGTGGTATTGGTCCTGTTATGCTTCGCCCTGCCAATTACGGCGCAGAAAAAGGTAAAACTTGAAAACCGGAAGGACAGCCTCTCTTACATGGTGGGTGTCAGTATGTACCAGGGAACCATGCAATTCCAGCTCACCCTGGATTACGATATGGTGGCAAAGGGATTCCTTGCTGCAGCAGACAGCAATGCCGTAATGGATGCGGAAACAGCCAACAACTATATACGGAGGGTTTCTGAGCAGGTGAATGCCGAAAAACTGGTGAAGACAAAGGAATTGGGTTTAAAATTCCTGGCAGAGAACAGGAAGGAGGAAGGCATTATTGAGACGCAGTCGGGACTGCAATACCGCGTGATCCAGGAAGGGGCTGGTCCTTCTCCCTCTCCTGAATCCAATGTGAAGGTGCACTATACCGGGTATTTGCTCGACGGGACGAAATTTGATTCCTCACACGACAGGGGTGAACCCGCCGAGTTTCCCGTAAATCGGGTGATCCCGGGCTGGACCGAGGTGTTGCAACTGATGAAGCCAGGTGCTGAATATGTAGTATACATCCCCCCGCACCTGGGTTATGGCGACCGCCAGATGGGTGGTGACATTCCTGCCGGATCCACTTTAATATTTGAAATCGAATTGCTTGATATCACCCAATAGCCATGGAAAGAACAGGAGACCAGATACTGATCATATTCGGAGCGTCAGGCGACCTGGCTAAACGCAAGCTTTTGCCATCGCTGTATGAATTGTATGCCGATAAGCTGCTCCCTGAAAAATTTGCGATCCTGGGCGTCGGGCGTACAAAATATGATGATGCATCCTTCCGTTCCTACACCGAAGAATCGTTACAGGAGTTTGCCGATAAATTCAATGGCGGCAAGGAATTTATCAGGATGCTGCATTACCTTTCCATGGACCCGGCGGAGGAGTCGGGATACAAGGGACTGGCAGCAAAGCTGGAAAAGATCAGGGAAGCGTCCGGAATACCTGCCAGGTACATATTCTACCTGGCCACACCTCCTTCATTGTACGGGACGATTCCCCGCTTCCTTCATGAACATGGACTTGCAACACAAGAGGAGGGAACCTGGAAGCGCATAATTATCGAAAAGCCCTTCGGTCTCGATCTGGAATCGGCCAGGGAACTGAACAGGGAACTCCTCGAATACCTGGATGAGGACCAGGTCTACAGGATTGATCACTACCTGGGCAAGGAAACTGTTCAGAATATCCTGGTGACACGTTTTTCCAACGGGATCTTTGAACCGCTCTGGAACAGGAATTATATCGATCACGTTGAGATCACCTCGGCGGAAAGCCTGGGTGTGGGCAGCCGCGGAGGTTATTACGACCGGTCAGGTGCGTTACGTGACATGCTACAGAACCACCTGATGCAACTGGTGGCCCTGGTAGCCATGGAGCCACCATCGGAGATCAGTTCGGATACCATCAGGAACGAGATGCTGAAGGTGTTCCAGTCACTCCGTCCACTGGAAAAGGAAAAGCTTGAGCAATCACTGATCAGGGGACAATACAGCGCGTCCCATGTGCGTGGCGAGCTGTTGCCGGCCTACCGTTCGGAAAAAGGCGTTCCCGAAGATTCCCGGACGGAAACCTTCGTGGCCCTGAAACTGTATATCGATAACTGGCGCTGGGGCGGCGTTCCTTTTTATATACGCACAGGAAAAAGACTTCCCACCAAGGTAACAGAGATTGTGATCCATTTCAAATCTTCCCCACATACCCTGTTTTGCAGTGAGGGCGTAGGATACAACTCCACCAACCAGCTCGTGATAAGGATCCAGCCCAATGAAGGGATCCTGCTTAAGTTTGGCATGAAGGTACAGGGTGCCGGGTACAATGTGCAAACCGTGAATATGGATTTTCATTACAAGGATTTGTCGGATGACGAGTTACCTGATGCCTATGAGCGGTTGCTGCTTGACTGCATGCAGGGCGATTCAACCCTGTATTCACGCGGCGATGCGGTTGAGGAGGCCTGGCGCTTCGTGGCGCCCATTCTGGAGCGGTGGGAGGAGGACCCGGATTTCCCGTTGTATGGCTATCCCTGCGGGACCTGGGGTCCGGAGCAGGCCAATGAGATGATTGAGGGCGAGGGCAAGACCTGGCGCTATCCCTGTAAAAACCTGGTCGATAACGGATTATATTGTGAATTATGAACACTTCACCTGTATTGAAAATTTTTGCGGATAAGGAGAAACTGGCCGACAGCCTGGCGAGAGAATTCTCTGAGCTTGTTATGCGCCTGGCAAAGGAAAAGCAGCAAGTGGATATCGCCTTTTCAGGAGGCAGTACGCCAAACCTGTTCTTCAAGGCGATGGTGCGGCTCAATCCACCGATTAACTGGAACAAGGTAAGGTTGTACTGGGTGGATGACCGCTGTGTTCCGCCAGTCCACCCCGAAAGTAATTTTGGGGCAGCATATCAAGCATTCCTGGAACCATTGCAGATTCCCGGAAGTTCCTGGTTCAGGATCCGCGGAGAGGAGGATCCGTTAAAGGAGGCGATACGTTACGGGGAACTGATCCTCGACCAGGTTTCACCGGAATTGACATTCCCGGTGTTTGACATCGTGTTCCTGGGAATGGGTGCCGATGGGCATACAGCCTCGATCTTTCCCTACCAGGCAGCATTGTGGAACGAAGAGCAGCTCTGTACGGTGGGAATACATCCGGATACGGGCCAGCAGCGGGTCTCTTTTACCGGCCACCTGATCAACGCGGCAGCCAGGGTTGCATTTCTTGTCACCGGTCAGGAAAAAGCCGGTGTTGTTAAGGAGGTGGTTATGCGTACGGGCAATTTTGCTGCATATCCGGCCGCCCTCGTGGACCCGCATCACGGCGAGATGGAATGGTACCTGGATGAGGCAGCTGCAAGCGAGCTGAGTTGAGGTTTTGCTTCAAGTGCCGGATATTTCGACCAGTTATTTGTTGATCATTTTTTTACGTTGCCATAAACGCTGTATAATGATGACTTTACCAACACTGGATCAGGCACGGGAACTGGATCGAAAGGATCCGTTGCGGCAGTACCGTGAACAGTTCAGGATTACCGACCATCGGCTGATATACCTCGACGGGAATTCACTGGGCAGGTTGCCGGAAAAGGCTCCCGGAGATATTGCAGATACTGTTGAACAGACCTGGGGTGACCGGCTCATCAGGTCATGGAATGAAGGCTGGTATACGCGCAGTTATTCACTGGGCAACAGCATCGCTGCCATTACCGGGGCATCAGAAGGGGAGGTGGTCATTTCCGACACAACCTCTGTCAACCTGTATAAACTTGCTGCAGCAGCCCTGAAGAGACAGCAGGGAAAGAAAAAGATCATTACCGATAACCTGAATTTCCCTTCCGATATATATATCCTCCAGGGACTTGTCGAACAGCTGGGAGATGATCATGAACTCGTGGTACTGGAATCCCGGGATGGCATGACCATCCAGGCCGGTCAGCTCGAAGAAGCAATCGATGACGACACGGCGCTGGTCAGCCTCTCCCATGTGGTATTCAAAAGTGCTTTCATGTATGATATGAAAACGGTGACCGAAATGGCGCACAGGAAGGGGGCAATGGTGTTGTGGGACCTCAGTCACAGCGTCGGGGCTGTTCCGGTCGACCTGAACGGGGCTGCGGCAGACCTTGCGGTGGGCTGTACCTATAAGTACCTGAACGGGGGACCGGGTGCGCCTGCATTCCTGTATGTCAGGAAAGACCTGCAGGAACAGTTGCATTCACCCATCTGGGGCTGGTTCGGGGAATTGTCGCCCTTTGAGTTCGGACTCGGTTACAGGCCGGGAAAGGGGATCAGCCGGTTTCTTACCGGGACGCCTCCAGTTATTGCGATGGTCCCGGTGGAGCGGACGCTGCAAATGCTTACTGAGGCAGGAATGGACCAGGTGCGGAGAAAGAGCATGGACCAGCTGGCTTTCCTTGAGACGCTCGCAGCATCCTGCCTGTACAACATTGGGTTTTCACCTGGATCCCCGTCAGAAAGCGACCGGCGCGGATCACATCTGTCTCTGCGGCATCCGGAAGCCTTCAGGATCAGCCAGGCACTTACCGACCCGGGAACAGGAAACTTCCAGGTCATCCCGGATTTCAGGGAACCGGATAATATCAGGCTGGGCATCAGTCCCCTGTATACCACCTACGAGGAGATTTTTTTGGCTGTGCAGGAGATGCAGGTGATCGTTCAGAAGGAACTGTTCCTGGATTTCAGGGAGGAGAGGGGAGCAGTTACCTGACTTTCGATTCATTCGGATATTCTCTATATTTGGTACACAAACGACGTCATCATAATCAATAATCCCGAACCTATGAAATACAGACAACTTGGAAAGACAGGATTGAACGTGTCGGAAATTGGTTTTGGAGCCTGGGCCATCGGGGGAAGCTGGGGTGTGCAGAGTGTAACCGATTCATTTGAAGCGCTTGAAGCTGCCCTCGACAATGGTGTGAATTTTATCGACACGGCAGCCGGGTATGGCAATGGCAAAAGCGAAAGGATCATCGGTGATTTCCTGGAAACACGGGATGAAGAGGTGTTTGTGTGCACCAAAACCCCGCCTGTACAGGGGAAATGGCCCCCTTCGCCCTATTGTGACATCGACGAGCGGTACCCCGAAGCGTACCTGCGGGAAAACGTAGAAGAGCGGTTAAAAAACCTGAAGACCGACAGCCTTGATATCCTGTTGCTGCATACCTGGACACGCGCATGGAACAGGAAGCCGAAAGCACTGGAGATCCTTCACAAAATGAAACAGGAGGGACTGATTAAAAATGTGGGTATCTCCACCCCTGAACATGACCAGAACTGCGTTGTTGCGCTGATGAAGGAAGGATTACTGGATGCTGTCCAGGTGATTTACAATATTTTTGAACAGGAACCTGCCGCGGAGCTGCTTCCCGTGGCCAGGGAAAAAAACGTGGGAGTCATTGTCAGGGTTGCATTCGACGAAGGTGTGCTCACGGGAAAATTCAAGGGGAACGAAGAATTTGAGGACGGCGATTTCCGCCAGAAGTATTTTGAAGGAGACCGCCTGCAACGGGCAGTGGACCGCGTGCAGGAGATCACGGATGAGTTTGGAAACAACGGTTTATCCATGGCAGAGCTGGCACTGAAATTTTCACTTTCCCATCCTGCTGTGGGAACTGTGATACCCGGGATCAGGAACAGGGAACAGGCCCTGAAAAACACGAAAGTGGCAAAGCTGCCCGATCTGAAAGCAGATACGCTGATCGGCCTCAGGGAACACGCCTGGAACCGGGGATTCTGGTATGCCGGGAAATAGTGCTTTTTTTTCGTACTTTTGCGGCAACAAAAAAATGATTAACGAATGAAGAAGGCAGATATACATACCGAAAAAGGGGTGATGCATGTTGAGTTTTATGACCAGGATGCGCCCAATACCGTCGACAATTTTATCAAACTTTCCAAAGAGGGATTCTATGATGGCCTCACGTTCCACAGGGTGATTCCTGATTTCGTGATCCAGGGCGGTTGTCCGGACGGAACAGGAATGGGCGGACCGGGGTATACCATCGACTGCGAACTTGATGGTGACAACCAGTACCATGACCGTGGTGTGCTCTCCATGGCGCATGCCGGTAGAAATACCGGAGGATCTCAGTTTTTTATCTGCCACAGCCGCAGGAACACGGTCCACCTCGACCGCAACCATACCTGTTTTGGCAAGGTGGTTGATGGACAGGAGGTAATCGATGACATCAGGCAAGGCGACAAGATTGAGAAGATCGTCGTTGTTGAAGAATAGCGACGCGCAAATATTCGAAGCATTCATGCTGAAATAAGCTTGCTTCAATATAGTTTCCAGGTACCTGTAGCAAACGTTATAATAATATTCAACTCTGAAAATTCATCGTTTGAATATCGTTCATTTCTGGATCATCTTCCTGTTGATCCTGGCAATGCCCGTTGCACGTGAGTGGCGGTTGCTGCTCAATGGTGAACGCGTGCAGGGAGAAGTAGTTGAAATGCAGAAGGTCTCATCCGGGGAAGATGCCCTGATCAGGCTGACCGAATTCAGGGCTGTGATTGAATACAGCTACGGGGAACGCACCTCCCGTATCTTTGGCCCGGAAAATCTGAAATATGAAATCGGGGAGACGATACCGCTGATCATTCACCCCGATAAGGAGGATGAGTACATCATTGCGAGTCTTTCCGGCTTTTACATTCACAAGAGATCCATTGCCCTGGTCATTGTACTGATTCTCTGGATAGCGATCTATACCACGATCGTCCAGATGCAGCGGGGATCTTCGCACAGGAGCAGGAAGGGGAACAGGTAATGCAGGAATGCGAACAACCAATATCAGGCAGCATACGGATTAATCTTTAAGATCATACAGTAAGAAGAGGAACCGACGGAACTACGCTTCGGGAGTTATCAGGAAAAAAAAATATTTACAGCACACTTGTGCAGGCACAGTTGATCGATGAAAGACAAAGGTACCCAACCATTTGACCCGTCAAAACTTCCTGTTTTCTATGGCTGGATCATCCTGGCAGCAGGCACGCTCGGTATGCTGATGAGTGGCCCGGGACAGACCGTAGGCGTTTCGGCATTCACGGAATACCTGCTCAAAGACCTGCAGATCGACCGTGACAACCTGAGCCTGGCGTACCTGTTTGGAACCCTGGGTTCAGGACTGATGATTACGCGGGCCGGGAAACTTTACGACAGGTATGGTGCCAGGATCATGGCCTTCATTGCGGGGGTGATGCTGGGAATCATGCTGCTGTACCTGACACGCGTCGATGTGATCGTGGCGGGAATCGGCGGGGCCGGCTTTTTCTCCCCGGTGCTGGTAACGTTCCTGCTTCTTGCTGTGGGTTTCTGGGGGATCCGGTTTTTCGGACAGGGAATGCTCACGATGGTCTCCAGGAACATGGTGATGAAATGGTTCGACAAGCGCCGGGGGATGGCCAACGCAGTGCTGGGGATCTTTACGGCATTCGGCTTTTCGCTGGCTCCCCGGATTTTCAGCCTGATCATCGACAAACTGGAATGGCGGGGCGCCTGGGAGGCACTGGCACTGGCCGTGGGTGTTATTTTCGCTGTATTTGTCCTGCTGATTTTCAGGGACAACCCGGCGGGCTGCGGGCTGCAACCCGACGGCAGGCTGTCTGCCAGGCAACAGCGTAAGCGTCCGCCAAGTCTGCCCGATCACGATTTTACCCTGAAAGAAGCCCGGTCGACCCTTGCGTTTTGGGCCTTTACCCTGGCACTGGCGCTTTCCTCACTCTATGTTACAGGGCTCACTTTCCACGTGGTATCCATTTTTGAGGATGGTGGCATGGACGAAGTCAGGGCACTGGGAATCTTTCTGCCCACTTCGTTTATCGCCATGTCGATCCAGTTTGGGTTCAGCTACCTGAGCGACTTTGTGAAGCTGAAATACCTGCTGATCCTGTTCGTGGCCGGGATGCTTATCTCTGCAACCGGTTTGCTGATCCTCGGTGACACAGGCCCGGGATATATGCTGCTGATCGGTGGTAACGGGATCGTCTGGGGACTCTACGCGGTGCTGATCGGGGTCACATGGCCCCGGTTTTTCGGACTGAAGCACCTGGGTGCCATCTCCGGGTTCTCCCTGAGCTGGACCGTCATAGGCTCAGCCCTGGGCCCTTACCTGTTCAGTCTCTCCTACAAGTATTTTGATGGGTACGGACCCGTGGCCTGGCTGTGCCTGGGTATTGAGACTCTCCTGTTCCTGCTGTCCTTTAAGGCGGAAAACCCTGGGTCTCCTGGATGAGAATGGTGTTACATCCACATACGATCGAAAGAAAAAATATCCTGATAAGCGCAAGTTACGTATGTTTATTAGTGTATTTTTACAATATAACTTTTATATTCAACATGAATTGAAGTTATATATTAAGAATATGGTGTGCATCCGCTGCCAGATGGTAGTGAAAACCGAACTGGAAAAAATCGGGTTGCAGTATTCCTATGTCGATATTGGAGAAGCTGAAATTATCGGAGAAATACAATCCGGGCAAAAAAAGCAATTGGAAACAGCCTTAGAAGCATTCGGGCTGTTTTTGATGGATGATAAACAAAGCATACTGGTTGAAAAAACGAAAAGTCTGATTATTGAGCTTGTGCATTATACCGAGGAGCAGATTAAAGTCAACCTGTCTGACTTTCTCAGCGAAAAGCTGAATTATAACTATACCTATCTTGCCAATCTTTTTTCAGAAAAGACCGGGGTTACCATTGAAAAGTTTTACCTGAGACATAAGATTGAAAGGGTAAAGGAATTAATCGTGTATGATGAGATTAATCTTTCAGAAATAGCATACATGCTGAAATACAGCAGTATTGCGCATCTTTCAAATCAGTTTAAAAAATTTACAGGGTTAACTTTAACCCAGTACAAAATGCTCACAAACAGGAGGCGCGACTCACTTGAAGATGTGTGATTCACCTATCCAGGAATTTCGAAATATCGACCACCGTCATCAGGCATTTTTGTTCATCCTCTGTAACTACTCCTTCCATATATACCCGGAAGAGATGCTTATCGTTATGAACAAGTGATACTTCGCAGGATTCTTTGGCCTCGTTGGTATATAACTTTTTAAAAAAACTATTGAATACCAGTCTCGATTCATCTGAAACAAAAAGTTTGAAATTACTGTTGACCAGGCTAAAGCGCCTTTCACCCAACATATCTGCCCCTGTAAAATTCAGTTCGCAGATGGATCCATCAACATCAAGGGTGAAATAACCGATGGGGGCCAGATCAAACAACATGGTATATTTTTTTAAGGCTTTTTCTGCTGTTTGGTAGGCCTGTCGCAACTCCTCATTTTGCATCTCCAATTCGATCTCGTGAACCTGTATTTCGTGCAGAAGTGTTTCCGCCAGCAATCTGTTCTCTTTGGTTTGCCTGGCAGTCAATTGTTTTTTATTCAATTTCCTCTCGGTCAATTTCTTTTCAGCTTTCTCGCGCAGCTGTTTTGCATCGGTATAGTCTATATTATCGTTGATCATGACTTATTCATTTTTTGTAATTTTTCTTCCACCAGTTTTAATTCTGATATATCAATAAACGTGATAACCAATCCGTCAATCCGGTCGTCCAGGGTACGGTAGGGCATGATTCGGATGGAAAACCACCTTCCGTCTTTGGTTGGTATTTGCTTTTCCATAAAAATGAGCGTCCTCAGCACTTCGCGTGCATCTTCTGGAAGGTCGGGATATTGAAGTTGTGAAACTTGGTCGGTAAAGGGTCTCCCGATGTCGCTTTTTATAAGCTTAAATATTTTTGTTGCCTGGTTGGTGTAACGACGTATATTCAAATCTTTGTCGAGGAACAGGGTAGCAATATCGGTACTGTTGAGCAGGTTTTTCATATCGTTGTTTACCCGTGAATAATCCTCCACCTTCGCCATCAATTCGGCATTTACTGTCTGAAGTTCTTCATTCAGGCTCTGCATTTCTTCTTTCGATGTGGTGAGTTCTTCATTGGTCGATTGCAGTTCTTCATTGGTTGATTGTAATTCTTCATTGGTCGATTTAAGCTCTTCCTGTGAAGTTTGCATCTCTTCGAGAATATTTTGTAGCTCTTCGCGGGCATGCTTTAATTCTTGCTCAAGTTCAGCTTCCCTGGCGCTGACTGCTCCTTTTTTTTCCTTTTTTTTCCGGAGGTGTGAACCATCAGTTTGCGGAACATCTGTAAAAATAATCATCAGCTTGCCGTGTAAAGGTTCAGGCTTAGCAATCCATTGAATATTTACATTTACAGTTAATGTGTCTCCATTTGTGCCTATTTTAACATGCTCCAGTTCCACGGTTTGCTGGTTCATCACCGCCTTGCGAAATGCAATGGCAAAATCATTATGAAAACCGGGCCTTAGCATCGCAAAAATATTCAGGTTTGCCTTTCCCACTGCCGGCTCCAGGTATTTTCCCGTTCGTCCGCTAATATACAATATATCGCCGTTTTCATTCACCATGACTCCGGCAGGTAAAAATTTTTGCAGCAGCAGTTGGTCGGCCAGCGATTGGATATTCATTATTGGCTTGTCAGGTTCCGTATGATCACTGTTTCCCATTTTGGCCCTTGTAAATGTAGATGGAAAATCGTACAAAATCGTACTGTGATTATCAGCCGATCGTTTGAAAATTTTCAGGCTGTTATCAACCGACGTAAAAAGATGGTTTTGCACACCTAGCGTTTCGGAGGTGCCGAGTATCAAAATCCCTTCATTGTTGAGGCTGTGGAAAAACAAGCCCAGTATTTTTTTCTGCAATTCGGGATTCATGTAGATGAGCAGGTTCCGGCACGAAATAAAATCCATTTTGGTAAATGGCGGATGCATAATGATGTTGTGTTGGGCAAACACAACCATTTCCCTTATTTCTGAATTGATGCGGAATCCGTCCTCTGTTTTGGTAAAATAACGACTAAGCCTTCTGGACGGCATATCGGTTGCGATATTTTCCGGGAAAATTCCCTTGCGCGCAACATCAATAGCATCACGATCGAGATCGGAAGCAAAAATCTGCAATGATACCCGCAAGTTGGGATTGACTTTTTCCAGCGCTTCCTTAAATACGATGGCCAGAGAATAGGCTTCCTCTCCGGTTGAGCAGCCAGGCACCCAGGCCCGTAATTGTGTATTGGATTTTATGTTATCATTCAGTCCGGATATCAGTCTTTTTTTTAGTTTTTCCCAGACCTGTGGATCACGGAAAAAGCCAGTAACACCAATCAATAATTCTTTGAACAGGACGTGTATCTCTTCTGGATTTTCCTGCAAAAAATGGACATATGAATAGATATTGTCAATTTTATGGATGCCCATTCTTCTTTCTATACGGCGGTAGATCGTATTTTTTTTATAGAGTGAAAAATCATTGTCTGTATGTGTACGCAGTAAAATGATTATTTTCTCAAATGCGCTTTTATCTTTTACTTCAACATCCAGGTTTGATTTAACGACAGGCAGGTGCTTCAGAAAATTGATAAGTTCAAAAGGCAACTTGTCAGGTGGGGCGACAATATCAACAAGCCCTGAATCAATGGCATTCCGTGGCATACTGTCAAATCGCGCTGTTTCGGGTTCCTGTACCAGTACAATCCCGTTTTTTTCTTTTATAGCACGTATCCCACTGCTGCCGTCGGAGCCCATCCCCGAAAGGATTATACCAACTGCATACTCAGTCTGGTCATCGGCCAGAGAGCGTAGAAAGAAATCAACAGGAAGACGAAGTCCGCGTGCTTCAACTGGTTCAAACAGGTGAAGCGCACCCTTGTATATGGACATGCTCTTGTTCGGTGGAATGACATATACGCAGTCAGGCTTTACGATCATACGGTCTTCGACCAGGAAAACCTTCATGCCGGAAACCCGTTGCAGTAATTCAGGGAGCATCCCTTTTTGTGTCGGATCCAAATGCTGAATGATTACATAAGCCATGTTGCTGTTTTTCGGCACATTGCTTAGTACTTTCTCCAGCGCTTCCAGTCCACCTGCCGAAGCACCGATACCCACAACAGGAAATTTTCCCGCATTTCGTCCGGGTGGCTTAACTTTTGATGTTGCTGACGGTATTGTGTTTTTACTTTTCAACTATTTCCGTTTTTGCAATGTATACTTAGTGACCATCCGCCTTATGATGCCTGTTGTCATGAGTATCCGGGCTGAAAATCAGCTACATTATACCACTATAAATATACACATTCTATTGTAACGTTTTCAGATGCTCCTTTAATACAGTGCATCCGGTTCTTTCCAGGAGCAGCACCGGTTTTCATCTGGTTGTTTATTTCAACTCCCCGCACCATGCACTGATTTTGTCATCCTGCTTCTTCCACTCTTCAATAACAGCAAGATGATTACTGCTGCCATGATAGAAATGTATCGCACCGGCGCTCAGATCAGACTGCTCAGCAGCCAGTTTCCAGGGCATGTCATCTGTTGCTAAAAATAGAAAACCTATCGTATGATCGTGTTACACCATTCACAGGAAAGTTTGCATTATTCACACTTTTTACAATTCCGAATTGTGTGAATAATGTAACTTATACTAAGAGTTGTGTAACATTTCACGATGTAAATGCATATAACTTTATTCAAAATTTAAGATGCAAGAAATGAAAAAATTAAGAATGGGTGTAGCCGTGGTTTTAAGCGTGGCATTCCTTTTTACAGGCTGTGCTTCATGGAATAAAACACAAAAAGGAGCCGCCGTTGGGACTGCAACAGGTGGTGCAGCAGGAGCAGTCATAGGTCGTGCTTCGGGGAATACAGCTCTTGGAGCAATAATTGGTGCTGCCGTAGGTGGTGCATCCGGTGCCGTAATTGGCAGGGAAATGGATAAACAGGCGGAGGAAATTGCAAAAACAGTTCCCGATGCAAAAGTTGAACGTGTTGGCGAAGGGATTGTTGTGGAATTCAGCAGCAACATTTTATTTGCTTTCGATCAATCAAATCTGTCAGATGATGCCAGAAGAAACCTGGATAAACTGGTTGTCGTATTGGATAATTATCCTGATACCGATATTGAAATTCAAGGACATACCGACAGTAAAGGGAGTGAAGCCTATAACCAGAACTTATCGGAAGAACGGGCCAATAAGGTTTCTGATTATTTGTCGGTTAAGGGAATTACATACGACCGTTTATCAATCAAGGGTTTTGGCGAAAATGTACCAAAATACTCAAATGATACAGCAGAAGGTCAGACCCAGAACCGCAGGGTTGAATTTCTGATCACAGCCAATGAAAAAATGAAAGCTGAAGCAGCAAAAGAAGCGTCCAATTAATTTCTAATAATTTATAATACATTACATAATGAAAGGTAAAATATTTTCACTGATACTGATTTTCGCACTTACAGGATCTGTGGCATTTGCCCAGGGACCTGCTGGTTCAAAAACTTCCTTTGCGATTCTCGGTGGCGTTAATTTTCAAAATTTGAATGGACAGCATGAAGATGGCAGCAAACTGGAAAATGACCTGCTCATCGGTTTTCACGCCGGGGTTAATCTGCAGCTTCCTGTTGCCCCCGAGTTTTATTTTCAGCCCGGGTTGATGTTTAGCACCAAAGGAGCTAAAAACACAATGTTATCAATAACAGGCACATACAAGCTTTCGTATATTGAACTGCCTCTGAATTTTGTTTATAAGGCCCTGGTTGGCAATGGTTATTTTATGCTTGGATTCGGTCCTTATGTGGCATATGGTATCAGCGGTAAAGTTATTTACGAAAGCGGATCTGTGGAAATTGAGACGGATATTGAATTCCAGAATGTGGTGGAATCCGGCGATCCCCTTACCACGGTATATATGAAGCCATTTGATGCCGGCGCCAACCTGTTTTTCGGTTACGAATTATCGTCCGGACTGTTCTTGCAGTTGAATACACAACTTGGGTTGATCAATATCAATCCTGAAGACAACCGGATAGGTGCTGATAATAATGCATTGCTGAAAAATACCGGCTACGGACTGTCGCTGGGATACAGGTTCTAGATCAGCATATTTAAAACGCCCCGTAAAACATGCAATGTTGCATGTTTTACGGGGCGTTTCTTTATTCTCCTGTTGATGGTTGAAGATTTTAAACAGTGCTTTCAAAACCTCTAAAAAACCCTTCTTCCCTGCAAAAGCTTCACTATAATTATAATAGCTGCTATTACCAGTAAAACGTGTACGAGCCCACCTGCACTGTACCCAATAAAGCCGATTGCCCAAGCAATAATCAGGATTACTGCGACAATGTAAAGTAAATTTCCCATGATGTTAGTTTTTAATGAATTCTGAAAAATAGTTGTTGATCATTATGTTTAATCTGACGCTGTCTAATGGTTTGGTGACATGGTTCTTACATCCTGATGCAATAGACTTCTCCCTGTTCTCATAGAAGTCTTGAAAAGCGCCAATTTCCCAGACCGGACCTCCGGGTTGTTGCCTGGAATTTCTTTCAGCACAAAGTGTTGCTATATATTTATGCTGTTTAAATTATCCAGAATGCCAAATACTTTCAGCAGCCAAATCACAAGGATGACGATCACAACGACATTCAGAATTGTCTTGATTGTTCGTTGCATGGGAATGTAACTGTTCACCAGCCAGAGTATCACCCCGGCTACCAGGATTACGATAAGGATTGTTAATACGGACATACAATTAAATTTATTTTTGTTTCTGATTCTACTATACGAAGGTCAGCATTTGCAATGCAGAAAGCGTTACATCATCATTCCAAAGAATTACATGATTCACACATGTCAGCGTGTACACCCGTCATCTTGAGACCAACCGTTTAGTGTCAAATGAGCCGAGTGAGAAAACAAAACGAATCCTGTTTTTGAATGGTCCACCGACTGATGCGATGTTGTTGGAAACCAGTAATGGGACATATATTTCCAGGATATTCCAAAGACCTGTTTTTATGCCTGCCTCATAGAAAATGGGCGGAGCGTTATTACTGCCGGCCCTCTGGTCGTTTATAAGCAGATTGACAAAAGGCTTCAGTGGCAACCGGCTGATTTTTCCAGGCAAACTGCTGGTCAACGACAGGGAAACAAGCCAGCGGCTGTAGCCCAGGTGTTCATTAACAGGCGTCACCAAAGCTCCTTCGGACAGGCTCATTTGTCGCGACCATAAATTGGTTGGGAAAACGGCAAACCGGTCGGGAAAGGTCTCCTGGAAAAGATATAATTCGCGACCACTTCTGCCTCCTGGTGCAAACGAATAAAATGGAAATTTCGGATCTTCTTTCAGCATGGTCCCTGCAAAGAATCGGAGGTCCAATCCATTCTTCCTGCCATAGTAACCCAGTCTGTAATTGAATTCAACCGTAGTTTTTTGGTGTGATCTTCCGGATTCATAACCTGCCTGCAGGGTGAATGGATGAATGGTACTGCGCCTCTCCAGCCGATAACCATAATGGATAAAAAAATTCATTTTAGCCTGCTCCTGAAGTTCAACCTGGTAAAGGTTGGAGGCAAAAATGTATTCCCCTGATAATTGGTGGGAAAGCGGGCTCCTCATGTCCTGGTTTCTGAAAAACAAATCAGCCCCGGTTGTTACCTTCCTGTAGTTTTGGTTGCCCGGTGCACCGAACCGGATTCCTTCCAGGTAAATTTCTGCCAGCCTGATAAATGTATCGTAGGGTGTAATCTTGTAAGTGATCTTGCCAAATCCTGCCAAATCATTATTTCCGAATGCATAAAACGGTATTACAACAAATTCCGCATGCTTTGGAATGATCATTCCGTTATAGACTGCCAACCCCGCCATAAACCCGTTTTCCCGCGTCCAGTTGATTAACGGTAAGTACATAAGTGTGTGTTTTTCAGGATCATCAAGGGTAAAAAGGAGCTGGGTATGTATGGGATCGGTCCGGGGAAAAGTACCTGTTTTCCGGATGTTGTTGTTCATCCTGTGAATTTCGGGCATTACATGCCAGGGGTCAATGCTAATTTCTGTATAATTACCGTCGGGCAGTTCGATCCATTGCTGACCTGCGAATCCATCCACCCATTTTTCAAAAAAGACGGAATCTCCGTTCATGCCGGCAACAATGAGCGGAGCTACCAGTTCGCCCTTGTTTTTGATAAGCACCTGGCGTTGCTTTATGCGCACCATTTGATAGTCCAGGCGTTGATTAGTGCCTATTAAATCATTAAAAAACCAATCCAGGTTTTTGCCGGGTTTCTTTTCAAACTCTTGTTGCAAATCGTTGGGTTGAGGATGCATGAACATCCAGCTCTGATAGTATTCGCGCATGGCAGCATCAAATAGCGAATCTCCGAGGAATTCCCGCAGATAATTGAAGGCAAGATCGGCTTTATTGTAAAGGGATATGCCATAATTTATTTCACTGTATTCGGTTGCAGGCAAATTCACTGGCTGTTCGAGGTTGCTGCGGGCCTGTATAAGCCATTCCAGCTCCCGCATCCGCTCCACTGGCAATTGGTCGATATCTAGAAACCGGGCCAGTTCCCAGTTTTTCAGATACACTTGCCAAAGTTTTTTATACGGATATTTTTGATTCAAATACCGCGTTGTATATGCGCTTGTAATGCCTTCGTCCATAAACGGATACTTGCGCTCATTTGATGCCAGTGCCGCATAAAACCAATTATGAAAAATTTCGTGTGTCAGCACAACGTCCAGCGTGTATGCATCCTTTGCAATACCAATTACAGCGATTCCCGGGTATTCCATACCGTAACCGGCACTCCGGTCACTTTGAACGGCCGTGAAATGCTGGTACGGATAATCACCGGTTTTCATTGAGGCCCATAAAATCGCGTCATTTACGTAATTCAGGGCCTCCTTCCAGAGGTTGGACTGCCTGTTGGTAAACATCACCCAGGTGGTAACTTCCCTGCCTGAGCCGGGAAGTGATACATGCCCCTTCATTACATTAAATCGCTTGTCGGCGAACCAGGCAAAATCATGCACCGCATTGGCGGTATAGTGCAGGGTTTTCACCTGTTTTGTCGAAGCCGGAAACGGGACTTTCCCAATGTGCGAGGCATCTGTCCAGGAGGTGTCGGCAGCAAGTGCATCAAGCATTTCAATCTCCTGTTGGCTGTGCAGGTTCCCGGTTGCTCCCACAATATAGTTGGAGGGAAGTGTAATCCTGACATCGAAAGATCCGAATTCTGAATAAAATTCACCCCGATCGAGATAAGACATTGGATGCCATCCGTCCCGGTCATATACCGCCGGTTTGGGATACCACTGGGAGATTTGATAGGATTCCCCGATATGTCCCAGCCTGGATGTAGCACCACTGGGTATTTTAACATGGAAGGGTGTGGTAATGTGCATTGTATCGCCGGCTTCCAGGGGTTGGTTCAGTTCAATCCTGCAAATGTCGGGCCGGTCAGTCAGTAAGTTCCATTGAACCTGGCTGCCATTTACCTGGAAGTCCAGTGCGTCAATATACCCTTTCAATTCCGGATCATTGAACAACTTTGATGGCCCGTTCACCTGGAATACCTGCCTGGCCAAAGCGGTATTGTTGTCCGACCAGGCATTTGGCCAAAGATGGAAATAGATAAAATGAAGCGTATCGGGAGAATGGTTGATGTACACGATTTTTTCAAACGCATCTAACTCGTGAGACGTATCCCGAAGCGTAACGCTGATCGTGTATTTGACTTCCTGCTGGAAATACTCCTGGGAGAAAGCAGTATAAAATGATACGGCAGCAAACAAACAGATGCATAGAAACCTCCGGGAATCCAGGGTGCCGGAAGGAATTTTCATGTTGATTTTTGATGGATGGATGCCTGCCATGATGATTATTTGAAGAGGTATATGGCGCCCTCATATACTTGCTTGCCTGTTCTTTTGTACCCGGTTGGATGGGTAACTTTTCACATTGGATGTTTAACAAAAAAAATGTGCAGCACATGAAGCGTGCTGCACAAATGTTGAACGAACCCCTAATTAAACCAACAATATTACAAGGATGATAATTAATAAAAGTGAACCGGCACCAATGTAAATCACCCCACCAGGACCTTTTATAGTTTTTCTCATTTCCTTCATTTCATTTTTAAGTTCAATTTTTTCTTCTGAGGTTAAGTCACCTTTGTCCATGTTGCGGATTTCTTCAACACGTTTTGTGATGCGGTCAATTTCAGCATCAGATAATTTGTTTTCCGTTTGCGCGGGAACAGCCAATTTATCCGGATCAGCGGTTCTGTCGGTATTCCCGGCAAATACTAATGATGAGCTCAATGTGAATACCGCGACGATCACGAAAAAAATAATTTTTTTCATCTTGTATTTTTTTTAATTTATATACCCAAAGATACTGGACAAACGTACCTTTCCTGTTACATAATTCAGCCTAAGATTTGTATTATTCACACATATTGGATTTCACGGGGCAGAGGTCCTTTTGAAAAAGATGAGATGGAGGAGCAATCATAAAAAAAAAGGAGCTGCCATCTGGCAGCTCCTTTAATGCAGGGAGGATTGCTTATCCTTTATGGTTGAGCAATAACGTTGTCATCGAGCACAACGGCTGTTTGTGCCAGAGCACGACCATTTAATGAAGCACCGGTTTGAAAGGTGATGCCTGTCATGGATAGGATGACTCCCTCGAAATGCGAGGTTGTTCCAAAGGTTGCCTGACCTGCCACCTGCCAAAAGATATTTTTTGCTTGTGCTCCGCCGCTGAGAATTACCCTCGATGCTGAGCTGACAGTAAGGTTATCGGTAATCTGGAAGATCCAGACATCGGTAGAATTACCAGAAATGGTGATATCAGAAGATATATCAACCGTACTGGTCCACTTGTAAAGCCCCGGGTCAATGGATAATCCGCCGATGCTTCCCGAAGCTAATTCACTAAAATCAGGAAATGAACGACCTGCCGCATCGTTGTATGCCGTAATCATGTTCTCCACAGCTGTGGTAAGATTAATGGGCGTGGGATCGGCCATATCGGCAGCATATAAATTTCCTGTAACCTGGTCTGAAGTGGCATACCCTGTTTCATCTGTTAAAGAAAAACCTACCATGTATGAGGTTGCTGCCGGACTAAGGCCAATATCCCCGGTAATCGCAGAGGTTGGATTATTGTTCACAGCTGTTTTTGCAAGTAGAACGTAATTGCCTGCCGCACGAAGATTCACAGCGTTAAGGCCAAGTTGATTCCCTCCTGTAGTAAAATTCCATGTGTGATTACTGGCTAAGGCTTCACCTGTTGCACTTTTTGCATTGGTAGATACTGTAACAGAATAATCGGTTGATGCTCCCAGCGTGCCAAGTGGGGAAAAGGTCGCAGTTTGTCCTGCATACGCTACGGTTCCGGGAATACCAGTAGCACCTTGTTTAACTGTGAAGGTGGTGGTATTTATGGTTGATGGATCCATTTCCATGCTGAAAGTAGCCGTGAATACCGCATTTCGTGCAATTCCATCTTCATCATCAAGGGGAAATGTAGATGTTACGATGGGCTTTAAGTTGTCGTTATCATCTTCGCAGCTTGTAAGGAATACAACCGGCAATAGCATGGCTATGACTGGTAAAATTATTTTAAATCTCATTTTATTATTTATTTATTTATTTATTTATGAATATGTTATTGAATTATTCTGACTTATAGTGAATTATTTTCTGAAGTTTGCCCTGGTAATCTCAATCCCATAAGGATATGAGACATCGGACAGACCCTCGGCGGTAATGAATATCTCGTTAAATGCAAAAGGTGTTAATGTTTCTAAATTTGCGGTTTTTGCATTCTTGTTCGTAAGCCGTCCAATGCTCTTTGTTCCCTCAGTATTGGTGACAATCCAGGCAACGTATACACTTTGTGAAGGATCCAGCCTGTCGGCTGAAGCCAGGTTCTTAGCAGTAATTGAGATCTTGTAATTCCCATTCTTATCCGCAGACTTCTTCGAAGCCGAGATATCTGCTGCCGGGGTTACATCAGAAGTGGGAAACTTTATAGTCGTCATACATGAGGTAAAAAAGACCATGAGTGCCAGTAACGAGATATTTCTTAAATTTTTCATTGTGTTTAAGTTTTTATTATGGTAATTATTTTGTTTTCTTAAGAGGATTAAGCAGTACGGAACTTAACGGGTCTTTCTTATTGCGTTTCGCTGCTTTGGCAGCACGTTTTTCTTTCAGGTTCATGACTGCAACCTTCTTACCTGATTTTTCTTTTTTTTCCTTTTCGTGTGACATGATATGGTGTATTAATCTATTGGTATAGTCAATTACATTGTAGTGGCTTTACATTTTTTTATAACATAAAGCAGATTTTCCCCGCCATCATGTTTTCTGGGCGCACTATCTGTAGGTACAAAGGTGGGCGTATTCCATACAGAATGTATTACACAACTTTACCTATTCTTTACATCATTCACATGTTTTGAAACCGGGCGCCACCATTGGTATTTGCTTCGAGTGCAACAACAGGCAGGTTGCGAAATATAGAATTTGATTTGAATCTTCATGCAACTGCAGGGAATAATCCCCTGGCTGCTTATTAGGTCATGGGCCTGTTTTTGAAGGGCCAGCTTCGGGTAAACTACGTCGGTTACAGCAGGAAAAATGAAAAAGGCAGTAATCATCATGTTAAATAGTTGTTAATCAGTGTAATATGTGCGAACCAATCCAATGATCAGGATGTTTTCAACTTACTAAGCACATTTAACATAAATGCCTGTTATCATCCCTTGCGTTGCCGCCTGACACAAATTGTCCCTTCTGAAAGTGTTCCACCTCTTTACATTCTATTGTGGAATGGTTCGATGATGTTACGAAGCTCAGGACCATCGTGAAAGCCCAGGTTTGGGAAAAGGTGATGGAAACTGAGACCGCTGAAGAGTAAATCCAGCCTTCGTATTCAGACCAGAAAAAAAGCCGGTGCAGCAATGTACCGGCTTTTTTGGTTTGTTCGGTGTGGATTGCAACCCTTGTCACGCATTCCACTCATCCATAATTCATTGCTTCATTCTCCGGGAAATGCCGATTATCAGTGTAACAGGAGTTCCGTAATCTTCGTTTTCGAAGCAGTTAATGGCAGGTGTTCATTTTGGCTTTAGTAATATCTGACATTACTACCTGAAAGACAAAGATTGTTGAGCGAGACAATTATTTGGTCTATGAAGATGAAAATTGTGAAGTCATTTATGACCTATGGGGAGAAAAGGGAAATATTGGATTCACATTCTATAATAAAACCGATGAAACAATTTTCCTAAATATGGAAGAGAGTTTTTTCTTACAGAACGGAATAGCCTATGATTATTTTAAGAATAGAGTCTTCACTGTTTCTGAAGGGACGGGGGTTTCTGTATCGGGTTCATCTTTTAATAGTAAATTCATGACAGCAAATCAAGTTGCAAACGCAATATCCTCAGAAGAGTCCGTATCATTTACCGAAAAACAGATTGTCCGTATTCCATCTAATTCAGCAAAAATTATTGCAGAATACAATATAAATGAGGCTTTAATAAGAGATTGTGATTTATTGAAATACCCGAAAAAAGAAAAGGATATAATAACCTTGGAATTTGAAAAATCTGGCAGTCCAATTGTATTTAGCAACAGATTACTGTATTATGTCGGAACCCCAATGAACCCAATAACTGTGGAAAATGAGTTTTATATTTCTGAAATTACAAATTATCCGAAAGATATGTTAGTTAAAAGTACATATGAAGAATATTGTGGACAGAAAAGTTCGCTTGTAACTTATAAAATGAAATATTTTTCACCCTACCATTTTTATATAATCTATAATAAGGGAACTGATTTCTGGGAACACTGATATCATTCGACCTAAATTCGGTTGCCCAAAAATGAAAAACACCTCGTAAACATAGAGTTTGCGAGGTGTTTTCGTTAATGGAATTCGTCCTCAATCAAAATTTGTAGTAATAATTAACCTTGCCATTTCTTATAGCTTATTTTCGATTTTGGTTGCGAATGCTGGTTGCGAATTAACCCATGCTTTTGGTTGTTAACAACAAAAAGCCCTGCAAATCAGTGACTTGCAGGGTTTTAAGCGGTCTGGACGAGACTCGAACTCGCGACCTCCGGCGTGACAGGCCGGCATTCTAACCAACTGAACTACCAGACCTTTAGAATGTTAACTATTAGTATCAATACTTCCAGCGAACGTGCGTCATTCAAACGCGTGGCAAAAATAGGTGATTTTTTCATTCCACCAAAGAAAAAACATAAAAAAGCATGTAACTTTATCGCGTATGATGCATTTTTTCTCAAGGGCACCGTTTGCCACACATTACGTACTGTTCTTTTTGCTTCTCTCCGGGGCAGCCAATGCCCAGGACAGGTTCCCCATTAACGGACCATTGTTCGATAACAGCACGCTGGCACGAGTGGATATCACCATCCATCCCGACTCCCTGGCCATGATCCTCGCTGAAGGAAATGAACAGAGTGACCATGAATATATGGCTACGTTCACCTTCAACCGAGGCAACTATTCCGAAACCATCGATTCCATCGGCTTCCGCCTCCGGGGCAACACTTCCCGCAATTCTGCCAAAAAATCCTTCAAGGTGTCACTCAACACCTTTATCCGCGGACAAAAATTTTACGGGGTGGAGAAGATCAACCTGAACGGGGAACACAACGACCCCAGCATGTCACGCGCCCTGCTTAGCTGGTACCTGTTCCGCGAAGCAGGCGTGCCCGGATCACGTGCCAACCACGTCCGCCTCTATATCAACGGCGCGTACCGCGGACTCTATCTCAACGTGGAACATGTCGATGAGGAATTTGTCGACCTGCGCTTCGGGAACAACAATGGCAACCTCTACAAATGCCTGTGGCCGGCCGACCTGGTGTACCGGGGGAGCGACCCGGATAAGTATAAACAGGGAAACGACGGAAGGAGGGCCTATGAGCTGAAAACCAACGTGGAGGCAGATGATTACAGCGACCTGGCACACTTTATCGGCATTCTGAATAATACAACTCCGGATATTTTTCCCCTTGAAATGAACAGGGTGTTCAATATCAATTCCTATCTGAAATACCTGGCGGTGGAAATCCTCGCAGGACACTGGGATGCATACTCCTACAACAAAAACAATTACTACCTCTATTACAACGAAGGAACGCGCAAGTTCGAGTTCATCCCCTACGACCCCGACAATACCTTCGGGATCTCGTGGTTCGATGATGACTGGACCACCAGGGACATCTATGGCTGGTCCAAACACGGGGAACCACGTCCCCTGACCGAAAGAATCCTGCAGCACCAGGTGTACCGCGACCGGTTCTCCTTCTATATGGATCGGTTGCTTGATGCGACCTACAGCAGTACGCACCTTGATCCGTGGCTGGACAGTGCCAGGGAGCAGATACTGGGGGCTGCAGCAGATGACCTGTACAGGACGCTGGATTATGGATACACCTACCAGGATTTCTATAATTCATTTGAATTAGCCGCCGGGGCCCATGTCAGGAAGGGTATCAAGCCGTTTATCAATACCAGGTCTGCAAGTGCACTGGACCAGCTCAATCTCAACCCGGTGGATCCGATCATCACGCTGCTGTATGTGAGCCAGCCCATCCTTACTGAAAAAGCAGAGGTGCAGTTCCTCGTTGAAGACGACGGGGAGATCTCCGAAGTAAAGGTATTCTTCTCTTCGGGCGATGCATTCACCGAACGACCGCTTGCCAGACTGAATGACGGCGTGTACCGTGCGATTCATCCGGGACTTTCCTCGGATGGTGTGGTCAGGTTCTACCTGGAAGCAACCGATGATGAGATGAACACTTCCCGGGATCCGGAAGAAGGCTGGTATTCAATATACTATGGTGTTACTTCGGCATCCGGCAGGATCGTTGAAACTGCTGGCAGTGTGTCTATCTACCCCAATCCTGCTTCGTCATTCATGGAAGTTGCATTCAACGATGCTGACAGACTGCCGGTTGCACAGCCAACCTACCATATCTATGATGCCTCCGGAAGATTGCTGATCCGTGGACGGGTAGATGACAATACGGGCAGGATTACGCTTCCGGGTGAATTCACTAATGGATGGTATCTGCTCGAACTTAACGGGCAGGATAGCACCGGAAATGTCGTTACGCGGCATGCAAAGTTCATCATTTCAAAATAAGATCGATATGTAAGGAATGTATCTAATATTATCCAAATTGCCTTTCGAATTTCAGCATATCCTTGAAAAAGGAGAAGGAAATCAGCTGGCAAAACAACAGGCTGCGACATGCAATTTCCACGAATCCGTGCTCGAAACTTACGGCATTCAGAAACATTTTATAATCAATAATTTCCCTATTTTTATCACATGAAAAAAGCAGTGTACATCACCATTATCAGCCTGGTCTGTGCCGCAATTTTACCGCAATGCAGAACCCATGAAGAGATGAAAGAACAAGATACAAAGGTCGTCATTTACCAGCTCCTGCCACGACTGTTCGGAAACACGAACACTACCAACACACCCTGGGGTACCATCGAAGAGAATGGGGTGGGAAAATTCAATAATATCACCGACAAGGCCCTCAGAGAGATCCGGGAAATGGGCGTGACGCATGTCTGGTACACCGGTGTACTGCACCATGCTGTGATCAGGGATTATACCGCATATGGTATTTCACAGGACGATCCCGATGTGGTCAAGGGCAGGGCAGGCTCTCCCTATGCCATCAGGGATTACTACAACGTGAATCCCGACCTTGCCGTGGATCCTGCGCAACGGTTGGAAGAATTTGAGGCACTGATCGATCGCACACACAATGCAGGACTGAAAGTAATCATCGACATTGTCCCCAACCACGTGGCCAGGAACTACCATTCCATTACCAATCCGGCCGGTGTCGAAAATTTCGGAGCAGGCGACGACACTACCGTAGTGTATCACCGCGACAATAATTTCTATTATATCCCGGGAGAACGGTTCGAGGTGCCCGACTTCGAGCAAGGATTCCTGCCCCTGGGAGGGGAGCCGCACCCGTTGCGCGACGGCAAGTTTGATGAATACCCGGCAAAATGGACCGGGAACGGGTCCAGGCAACCGAAGCCCGAACTGCACGACTGGTACGAAACAGTGAAGATCAATTTTGGGGTAACGCCCAACGGTGAAAAGGAATTCCCGTCCCTGCCGGAGGGCTATGAAAACAGGCCGTACGAAGACCATGCAGCATTCTGGAAAAACCAGGAAGTTCCGGATTCCTGGAAGAAATTTAAGCAGATTGCCCATTACTGGCTCGAAAAGGAGGTCGACGGGTTCAGGTACGACATGGCGCAGATGGTGCCCGTTGAATTCTGGAGCTACCTGAACTCCTCCATTAAGATGAAAAAACGGGATGCCTTCCTGCTTTCCGAGATCTATGTTCCGGAGATGTACCGCGATTATATTCACCTCGGGAAGATGGATTACCTCTACGACAAGGTGGAGATGTACGATACCCTGAAGAACATCATCCAGGGACACGGAAGCACCGATCACCTTCCCGGAATCATCAGCGGACTGGAAGATATACAACACCACATGCTCCATTTCCTGGAAAACCATGATGAGCATCGCATCGCCAGTCCGGAATTTGCCGGCGACCCGGAAAAAGCCAGGCCCGCCATGGTGGTATCTGCCACCGTGAGCAGTTCACCTGCGATGGTCTATTTCGGCCAGGAGGTGGGAGAGAAAGGCGAAGGTGATGCCGGGTTCGGTAAAACCGGCAGGACCACCATCTTCGATTACTGGGGGGTGCCGGCACACCAGCGGTGGATGAACGGGGGAGCATTTGATGGCGGAGCGCTGACTGCATCAGAAAAAGCGCTCAGGGAGTTCTATGCAACCCTGCTGAATGTTACCATCAACAGCGATGCGCTCATGGGCAATTATACCGGTCTGCATGCATACAACAGGGAGCACAGTGACGGTTATGGCAATAAGCAGTTTTCCTTCCTGCGCTGGAACGAAGCGGAAAAGCTGTTGGTGGTAGTGAATTTTGACGACCGGCAACGGGCCGGATTCGAACTCAAAATACCCCGGGAAATCATCACTCAGCTCGGATTGAAATATGGAAAATACCAGCTAAGCGACATAATGGGAAGTACCAAGCAATTCGAAATGCAGGTCAGCGACTCGGGGGCCAGCGTGCAGCTGACACTGGAACCACTCGAATCGTTCATTTTGCCCATTGGCTAAGTTAATGCCATCATGGCTCAAACCCGGGTAAAGTCCCGGCCCTGTTCAGCCCTTCTTAAAAAAACTGAAATTCACATTGCCGTAGTTCCTGTGGTCGAAGATGCCCGTGACATGGTTGAACCGCATCCTGGAAGGATGTTCCAGTACGAACCAGCTGCCCGGTTCCATCAGTGCACTGCCCAGTGCCAGTTCGGGAAGCTTTTCAAGGTCCGGCAGATCAAATGGGGGATCTGCAAATACCAGGTCATATGCCTCCCAGGGATTCCTGATCACTTTATATGCATCAGAGCGCACCGCGTTAACCTGCACGAAGTCAAGTTGCCGGACCGTTTGCTGAATGAACCGGAAATGGGTGGAATTTATTTCCACCGTGGAAATTCTGCGGGCACCCCTGGAGGCAAATTCATAGGTTATGCTCCCGGTACCTGCAAACAGGTCGAGGACAGATAATTCTTCTATGTCGAAATTGTTTTCGAGGATGTTGAAAAGCGCCTCTTTGGCAAAATCGGTAGTGGGCCTTGCTTTGAAGTTTGCAGGCGGATGGATCTGTTTGCTTTTATATTTCCCGCTGATTATGCGCACCGTGTTGCTTCTGCAAGTAAAACATGTTCACTGATCGCAGACTTGTCAATCTCGCTGATATGGTAGGGAAGAGGTTGTAAATGACGCACATACTTTCGCAGCATCCCCAGTTCCTCATCACCGGTGACCCCTGCATGGTAAAGCGGCCTGTTGACGCGGTCGAATTCCACCTGCTGGATGGTGTTCAGGGTATGGTATACCAGTTCACCCGTTTTTCCAAGCTGCTGGTTGTTGGCGATCATCAACTCGTCGTTCCTGATCATCAGTATCCCCATATATCCGGGTTGTCCCTCCACGAGTGCAAACCCACGCTGATGATCAGCGGCATTCACCTGGTCAGATAAGGAAAAGAGCACCTCCAGTGAGGATTTGATACGTACACTTCCGGCCAGCTTTTCAGCCAGCAACAGGTAATCGACCGGCACCGCATAAACCAGAAGGAATGGACTGTTCCGGATGGCCGTGAATTCAACCTTTTCACCTGCATGCAGACGTGTGACCGGCTCCAGGTACAATAACTTATCGTTTTCTGAGAACAGCGCTTCGGGAACAAGTGTGGTGGGGAGGGCATCAATTACCAGGGTAATCTCACCAAGGAAATTTTCCAGGAGCGTCTGTCTGTGCAGCCAGTCCTCACAGGCCTGCAAATGACTTTTTCGGGTCATCGGAGATTCCCCTGTGGCCCGGATCAAAACAACAGGCACGAAATTCCTGTCTTCAAGGAGCAAAGAAAATCCATCCGCCATAAAACGGATGGATAAGTGTCCTGTTGCAAGAATTTCTTCTGATATAGTATTGGATATGATACTATGTATCTGCATTAGAAATAGACGTTTGACCCGCTATTCCCAGTTACCTGACAGGGTACCTTCTTCAAGCGAACCAAACTTAATTCCCGGGAAACCCGTCATTGTTTCCTTTTGATCAATATAGTTTATCGCCAGTTGTTCATTCAATCCCTTCAGCAGATCCTCATAATAGGCCTTTACTTCTACCACCTGTACCATCAGGTTGGATGAAGTAAGCACTTCACTGGATTCAATGTCAAACTCTATCTGGTTTGTATATGGAACGTATTTCATGGAATCAACCGGGTAGGCTTTCCCGAATAATGAATCGAGCACCTGCCGTTTTGTAGTTTCCCTTACAATCACCCCTTCCTCGATGGCTTTTTGCCTGGCCTCTTCGAGTCCGAGTTCTTCCAGCCATTCTTCAGGTATCTGACCGATTGCTTTGGTAACGGTGAAGGAATCATTTCTCAGGAACATTTCCAGGGTATCAAAACTCCCGGTATATCTTTTATAAACATCCTTATACGCTTTTTGTGCTTCACGGATGTCTTCCAGCTTAGTTATAACAGCCCTTTCACGCTCTGCAGCCTGTCGCTTAAAGCGAATTGGGCGCATGATACTTTCAACAATCAGGTAGCCTAATACGAAGATTGCGATGATCAATATTGGCTGAATTATTTTTTTCATGGGAATTACATTAATTGTTTGCGCACAAATTTAACAAAAAAAATAAATTATAAATTTTAATTTAGCCTTTTCTTAAAACCTATGCTCAAAAAATTCGTCTCAACGAAATTGCTTGATAATCTTGATTTTCAGCCAACTGAAAGTCAGGAGGAATTAATAGGTGAGATCAGTGAATTCATCACCACTGGAAATCAGCAGGAGATCATGCTGATCAGGGGGTACGCGGGCACGGGAAAGACCACGATCGTAAATTCTATTGTCCGTACACTGAAAGAGACGGGGGCCAGGTCGGTGCTGCTGGCACCCACAGGACGCGCAGCAAAGGTGATGTTTGCCTATACGGGTCATACTGCATGGACCATTCACAAGAAAATTTACCGGCAGAAATCGGGTAGCGACGGACTGGGAAGTTTTGTGCTCGACAGGAACATGCACAAAAACACCTATTTTATTATTGACGAAGCTTCCATGATCGGGCAGTCGGCCTCAGAATCCATTTTCGGTACCGGCAACCTGCTTTCCGATCTCCTTCAGTATGTGGAAGGAGGTGTGCAGTGCAGGCTCATTCTTATCGGCGACACGGCACAGTTGCCCCCGGTTCGGCTTGAAGTGAGTCCTGCACTGGACAAAAAAGTGCTGCAGTCATTCGGATACACGGTACGGGATTATACACTCACAGATATTGTGCGGCACCAGCAGGATTCCGGAATCCTGGTGAACGCAACGGCTATCAGGGACCATATCACCACTGAGAACATTTCCATTCCCGGGCTCAGCCTCAATGGTTATGCTGATGTTCAGCGCATCGGGGGTGCCGATTTGCTGGAAGCCATCAGCAACAGCTATGATAAATACGGGGATGAGGATACAATCATCGTGACCAGGTCGAACAAACGTGCCAACAGGTTCAATGCCGGGGTGCGCGGACAGATCCTCTGGAGGGAAGAAAAGATCAGCAGGGGCGACCTGCTGATGGTTGTGAAGAACAACTATTTCTGGAAGGACGAGGAACAGCGGATTGATTTTATCGCCAACGGCGACATTGGCAGAATTGAACGGGTGATCGGATTCGAGGAAATCTACGGGATGAAGTATGCCGATGTGGAGATGACACTCATTGATTACAACGACGTGGTGATTGAAGCGAAGATCCTGCTGGATGTGCTGGAAGTGGAAGGCCCGTCCCTCCCGGTCGATATCCAGCGGGAACTGTACAATACGATTCTTGAAGATTACCCCGACCTGACCAGCAAGAAGAAGCGGATGGAGCATATGCAGCAGGACCGCTATTTCAATGCTCTCCAGGTGAAGTTTGCCTACTCGGTCACCTGTCATAAGGCCCAGGGCGGACAGTGGAAATCGGTCTTTCTCGACCTGGGATATTTTACCGATGATATGATCACACTGGATTACCTCCGCTGGCTGTATACCGCGTTTACAAGGGCTACGGAAAAAATGTACCTGGTGAATTTTCCGGACCGTTTTTTTGAGTGATTTTCCGAGGCCCTATTCTCCGATGATCTTTACCAGCACCCTTTTCCTGCGTTTCCCGTCAAATTCGCCGTAGAAGACCTGTTCCCACGGACCGAAATGCAACTTGCCTTCGGTCACTGCCACCACTACCTCACGACCCATGATCGTGCGCTTCAGGTGTGCATCGGCATTGTCCTCGTAGCCATTGTGCTGGTAATGATCGTACGGCTTTTCCGGGGCCAGTTTTTCCAGCCATTTTTCAAAGTCGTTGTGCAGGCCCGGTTCATCATCATTGATGAAGACCGAGGCTGAAATGTGCATGGCATTCACCAGGCAGAGGCCTTCCTTAATTCCACTCTCTGCCAGTGCTTCGTTCACTGCAGGTGTGATATTGATCAGTTCCCGCCTGCGGTTGATCTCAAACCATAATTCCTTGTGATAAGATTTCATTTCTAATTGAGTTTTAGTTCTTCCTTGATTGCTTCGATCCGATCGCCGAGTGCAGCATTCACTTTTTCGTATTCTTCCCGTGAATTCAGCGCACCCCGCACACTGAAATAGAATTTGATCTTCGGCTCGGTTCCCGAAGGTCGCACGCTTACCTTGGTGCCGTTTTCCGTGAGGAACTGCAGTACATTGGATTTGGGCAGGCCGGTGGGTTCCTCTTTACCACTCATTTTGTCGAAGGTTTTTTGTAGTAGAAAATCCTTGATCATCACCACTTTGGAACCGTCGATCTCAGCAGGTGGGGAAGACCTGAAATTTTCCATCATTGCTGCAATCTCCTCAGCACCTTCCTTGCCATGCCTGTATACCGATACCAGCGATTCCCTGTAAAAGGCATATTCCTGGTAGATATCCAGCAGCAGGTCAAACAGGCTTTTTCCCTGTTCGCGTGCCCAGGCAGCGATCTCGGCAATCATGGAACAGGTGGTCACAGCATCCTTGTCGCGTACAAAATCACCGATCATAAACCCGTAACTCTCTTCTCCACCGCCAATGAAGGTCAACTCATCCTCGTATTTATGGATCATGTCGGCAATGAACTTGAACCCTGTCAGCACATCAAAGTACTGTATGTCGTAGTTCTTGTATATATCGGCAACAAGTTCGGTCGTCACAATGGTCTTGGCCATGAACTCCTTCCCCTGCAGCAGTCCCTTTGCACTCCATTGCGATAGCAGGTAGTAGGTGAGCAGCACCGACATCTGGTTGCCGTTCACAAGGATCAGCTTGCCAAGGTTGTCCCTCACTGCAATCCCGACCCTGTCTGCATCCGGATCCGTGGCCATGACCATGTCGGCCTGCACCTCGTCGGCTTTCTTCAGGGCCAGGTCAAGTGCGGCAGACTCCTCGGGATTCGGTGATACCACCGTGGGGAAATCACCACTCACCACGTCCTGTTCGGGTACATTGTAGATGTTTTTGAATCCCAGCCTGCGCATTGCTTCAGGCACCATGTACACCCCTGTCCCGTGGATCGGTGTGTACACGATCCTGATATCGGAATGTTTTTCGATCAGGTCAACGTTCAGTGCCTTGGATACGGAAGTAGCGAGGAATTTTTCATCCACTTCCTTGCCGACCGTCTGAATCAGTGAAGTGTCACCCTCGAATTTCACATCATCAATGGAAGAGATATTTTTTACCTCTTCCACGATATTCACGTCATGGGGGCTGATGATTTGTCCGCCGTCTTCCCAATAGGCCTTGTAACCGTTGTATTCTTTTGGGTTGTGAGAGGCGGTGACCATCACCCCGGCCTGGCAGTTCAGCTCGCGGATCGCGAAACTCAGCTCGGGCGTGGGCCGGAGCCCGTCGAACAGGTAGGCTTTGATTCCGTTTGCTGAACAGACATCGGCGGTGGTGCGTGCGAACAGGGGACTGTTGTTGCGACAGTCGTGTGCGATCACGACGCTGATTTCCTTCCTGTCGCTGAATTCCCTGAGCAGGTAATTGCACAATCCCTGTGTGGCCATGCCAACGGTATAGATGTTCATCCGGTTGGTTCCCACTCCCATAATGCCGCGTAATCCGCCGGTTCCGAATTCAAGTACGCGGTAAAAACTTTCGATCAGTTCCTTTTCATCATGCTCCAGCATGTGTTCGATTTGCTTCCTTGTCGTGTCATCGATATTGCTGTTCAGCCATTGCTGTGCTTTTTCCTTTACCTGTGCAAGTAGTTCTTTCTTTTCCATAACAATTACAATTCAGTTGTTTATCGCTTCATCTTTTCAATACACCGTTGCAGTCCTGATTTCCAGTGCGGGATCTGCAGCATATACTGCTGCCTGATCTTTTTCTTGCTCAGCACTGCAAATGCGGGTCTGCGGGCGGGCAGGGGATATTCCTCTGTTTCAATGGGGATGATCCGGCAACTGGCCTGCGTGATCTCCCTGATCTCGTGTGCAAAATCATACCATGAGGCAATGCCTTCGTTGGAGTAATGGTAAATACCCGGGAGATAGGTACCGGCACCGGGTTCAATGATCCTTAGAATCACCCCGGCCAGGTCTGTCCCGTAGGTGGGGGTACCAACCTGGTCGTATACCACCCGTAGTTCATCCCGTTCATCCATCATGCGCATCATCGACTTCACGAAATTATTTCCATAGGTGGAATAGAGCCAGGAAGTGCGGATCACCATTCCGTTTTTGTACGAAAGCATTGCTGTTTCACCGTTTCGTTTCGAAGTTCCATAGGCACTGAGGGGGGCAGGAGGGTCTTCTTCCGTCAGCGGACGGGCAACGTCGCCCGGAAACACATAATCAGTGGAGATATGAATCACCCTGCAGCCGCTTTTGTTCCCATATTCAGCAAGCATGGCCGGAATCCCGGCATTCACTTTTTCCGCGATACCGGGTTCTTCTTCGGCCCTGTCAACTGCAGTATAGGCTGCACAGTTAATGATCCAGTCCGGGGACCGCTCTTCCAGGAATGCCAGTGCCCTGGCCCTGTCGGTGAGGTCGATGGTGTCGATATCAACGAATGTAAAAACATCACCCGTCAGTGCGCTGAGTTCCCTGAGTTCAGAACCCAGCTGTCCGTTGCCGCCTGTAACAAGAATCTGTTGTGCCATAGGATCAATGGTTAAAGTCTTTCAGATAAGGCAGTTTGCTGTCTTTTTCCGACACCGATACGTTGGCGGCCGGAATCCTCCAGTCAATCGCCAGTTCCGGATCGTTGTACCTGATGCCGGCCTCGGATCCCGGGTGGTAAAATGCATCACATTTATACAGCACGGTTGCTTTTTCGCTCAGTACCGAAAATCCGTGGCAGAATCCGGCCGGGATTAAAAGTTGCATGTGGTTGGCCGAAGTGATCTCCAGTCCATACCATTTTCCGTAGGTGGCCGATCCCTTCCTGAGGTCAACGGCCACATCAAATATAGCCCCCTCAAGCACCCGCAGCAGCTTGGCCTGAACATGAGGTTCCTTCTGCATGTGCAGGCCACGGATCACCCCGTAGGATGACCTCGACTGGTTGTCCTGCACGAAGTGGGTATCCACACCTGCCTCCCTGAAAAGCTGTTCATTGTAGCTCTCGAAGAAATAGCCGCGGCTGTCTTCGAAAACCCTCGGCCTGATCACCAGCAATCCTTCAATCTCCGTTTTCTGTACCTCCATATCTATTTTGCACCAAAAGTGAATATTTTTTCGTTCGCAATGCTGAACAGGTAGTTTCCGTATACACTTTTCCTGAGGCCTTCGGCCAGCTTCAGCAATTGTTTCTTATCAATAAATTTTTTCTTGTAGGCGATCTCCTCGATACACGAGATCTTCAGGCCCTGCCGCTTTTCCACGGTGTAAATATAGCTGGAAGCCTGCAACAGGCTCTCCGGTGTGCCTGTGTCCAGCCAGGCCATTCCGCGTCCCATGATCTTTACCTGCAGCCTTTCTTCTTCCAGGTAGAGCCTGTTCAGGTCGGTGATCTCGTATTCTCCGCGCGCGGAGGGCTTCAGCGTTTTGGCCTTGCCCACCACGTCGTTGCCGTAGAAATAAAGCCCTGTTACCGCGTAGTTGGATTTTGGTTTTTTCGGTTTCTCCTCCAGGCTGATGACCTTTCCTGCCTGGTCAAATTCCACCACGCCATACCGGTCCGGATCTGTCACATAGTATCCGAACACCATGGCCCCGTCTTCCAGGGAAGCGGAGGCGGAGAGTGTCCGTTCAAAACCATGTCCGTAAAAGATATTGTCTCCCAGGATCAGGCAGACACTGTCGTCGCCAATGAAATCCTCCCCGATGATAAAGGCCTGCGCCAGTCCGTCGGGCGAAGGCTGCATGGCATATTCCAGAGCAATGCCCAGGTGGTTGCCATCGCCGAGCAACTGCTGGTACAGGTGCAGGTCGTCTGGCGTGGAGATGATCAGGATCTCCCTGATGCCTGCAAGCATCAGTACGGATAGGGGATAATAGATCATCGGTTTGTCATAGACCGGGATGATCTGTTTTGATATGCTCTTGGTGATGGGGTACAGCCTGGTGCCGGATCCGCCGGCGAGGATAATTCCTTTCATCTGTTTTTTTGCTTTTGATTTATTCTGACAATTGATTTTTGAAATATGCAATGGTTCGTTCCAGTCCCTCCCCGAGTGGGATACCCGGTGTCCACCCGTCCAGCAGATTCCGGGCAATGGTGATGTCGGGTTTCCGCTGTACCGGGTCGTCTTCAGGCAGGGTCTGGTAAATGATCTTCGACCCCGATCCGGTCAGCGCAATGATCTTTTCAGCCAGTTCAAGGATGGTGAATTCTTTCGGGTTGCCGATATTCACCGGCCCTGTGACCTTGTCGGGCGTTGCCATCATCCTGATCAGTGCATCCACCAGGTCGTCGACGTACTGGAAGCTCCTGGTTTGTGAACCATCCCCGTAAACGGTAATGTCCTCGTTTCGCAGTGCCTGCATGATGAAGTTGGACACCACGCGCCCGTCGTTGGGATGCATGTTCGGACCATAGGTATTGAAAATGCGGACGATCTTGATCTTTACCTTGTTCTGGATGTGGTAATCCATGAACAGGGTCTCGGCACACCGTTTGCCTTCGTCATAACACGATCTTTTTCCCACGGGGTTCACATTGCCCCAGTAGGATTCCGGTTGGGGATGTACCGAAGGGTCGCCGTATACCTCGCTGGTGGAGGCCTGCAGTATTTTTGCCCTGACCCGCTTGGCGAGGCCGAGCATATTGATCGCACCCATAACGGAGGTCTTGACGGTCTTGATGGGGTTGTACTGGTAGTGAATCGGGGATGCGGGGCAGGCCAGGTTGTAAATCTCGTCTACTTCGGCATAGAAAGACTGCGTTACATCGTGCCTGACCAGCTCAAAATAGGGGTGATCGAGCAGGTGAACGATATTTTTCTTGCTGCCTGTAAAATAATTGTCAAGGCAGATCACATCATGTCCATCGCCAAGCAATCTTTCACAAAGATGGGACCCGATGAAACCGGCTCCCCCGGTTACCAATATTCGTTTCACAGTTTTCGTTTTTAGTCATTACATGCAGCGCACATCGTTGATAGATGCAGCTTATTTCCTTATTGCTTTGCAATCATAGGTTTCCGGCCGATGCTGTAGTACGTGAACCCGTACTCATTCATCTCGGCTGCTTCATAAATATTCCTGCCGTCAAAGATAACTTTTTCCTTCATCAGCTTTTCCATCATCCTGTAGTTGGGTACCCTGAACTCGGACCATTCCGTAACGATCACCAGCGCACTTGCATCGAGCACCGCCTCGTGCCTGTCTTTGGCGTACCCGATCTTGTCCCCCAAAATACGCTTGCCTACCTCCATGGCCACCGGGTCGTAGGCGGTCACGGTTGCTCCTGCGCTGAGCAGCGCATCGATGATCACCAGCGAAGGTGCTTCACGCATGTCGTCGGTCTCCGGCTTGAAGGAAAGTCCCCATACGGCGATCTGTTTTCCTTCCAGGCTCCCGCCGAAATGATCGATCACTTTACGCCCGATGATCGTTTTCTGGTGTTCGTTGGCGTCTTCAACAGACTGCAGGATGCGCAAAGGTGAATGATAATCCTTCGCGGTTTTAACCAGTGCCTTCACATCTTTCGGGAAGCAGGATCCGCCATACCCGGCGCCGGGGTAGATGAACTTGTTGCCGATCCGCGGATCAGAACCGATGCCTTTCCTGACCATGTTCACGTCGGCGCCCACGGCCTCGCAGAGATTGGCGATCTCGTTCATGAAGCTGATCTTGGTGGCCAGCATGGCGTTGGCAGCATACTTGGTCATCTCGGCCGAACGGATATCCATGATGATGACCGGGTGGCCATTCAGCAAAAACGGTTTGTAGAGGCGGTTGATGATCTTTTCGGCCCGCTCCGAGTCGGTCCCCACCACGATGCGGTCCGGTTTGAGGAAGTCGTTCACCGCAGCACCCTCTTTCAGGAACTCCGGGTTGGAGGCCACGTCGAATGGAATGTCGGCATTGCGCTTTTTCAGCTCTTCGGCAACCGCCATCCTGACTTTCTCTGACGTGAGGATTGGTACCGTACTCTTGGTGATCACCACCATATATTCTTTCATGTGGCGCCCGATCTTCCTGGCTACATCCAGCACATACTGCAGGTCGGCACTTCCGTCTTCATCAGGAGGGGTGCCCACCGCGATAAAGACCGCTTCGCAATCCTGGATGCTTTCACCAAGATCCGTTGAAAACGTCAGCCTGTTCTTTTCCAGGTTGTTTTTCACCAGGCGGGTAAGTCCCGGTTCATAAATCGGCACCTCACCGTTCCTGAGGCGCTCAATTTTCTTTTTATCAATATCCACGCAGGTTACCTGGATACCAGTTTCGGCAAAACATGTTCCGGATACCAACCCGACATACCCGGTGCCAATCACAGCTGTTTTCATCTATAATCTTTTTTTTTGAACCCCTAAAGTTATAGTTTTTCGAAGAATGCCATCAATCACGCCGGAAGATTTGTTATACAGCATATAAAACCCGCGTTATCATTGCCTTATAGTTTTCTGAGAATTAGGGAATGTATACTAAAAATTGTATCTTTGCGGCTCGATTAAATAATTATAATGTCTAACTTATTAATGTTTAAGGATTTATCTAATGACTGAAAAAGAAAAAGATGGTTTGAATGAAGAAAAGCAAACCACCCAAAATGTCGATGAAACCAACGAAGAATCGACCCAGGAAGTAGCCGGGGAAACCAAAACCGAACCTGTGGAAGAAAAAGCTGAAGAGGAAGTTGAAGCTCCGAAGGCTGCGAAAAAAGAAGCAGATGAAGCGGTAAATGAAACGCCTGAGGCTGCCACGGAAGAAACACCTGAGGCTGCCACGGAAGAAACATCCGAAGCACCTGCAGCAGAAGAGGAAAAAGCCGAAGCTGAGGCCGGGGAAGCTAAAACTGAAACTGAAGCGCAGGAAACTGCAAAAGAAGAAACTGCCGATGCACCTGTTGCACAGGAACCGGAAGCTGAAGCCCAAAAGGCTGAAACTGAAACCGAAGCACCGGAAAGCGAAGAAACTGAAGTGACTGCCTCAGAACAAGCTGCCGAAGAAAAAACAACTCCTGCCGCATCCTCAGATGACACTACCGGTAATGCCGATTTTGACTGGGATGCATACGGAGCCAATGTACTTGATGAGACTGCTGAGAACCAGGCGAAACTGGAGAAAATGTACAGCAGCACGCTCTCTACCATCGCTGAAAATGAAGTGATCGATGGCACAGTGATCTCCATGAACAAGCGCGAGGTAGTGATCAATATCGGTTACAAATCCGAAGGTGTTGTATCGCTGAACGAATTCAGGTACAATCCTGATCTGAAACCCGGAGATACCGTTGAAATATACGTTGAGAGCCAGGAAGACAAAAGGGGCCAGCTGGTGCTTTCCCACAAGAAAGCCCGCGCCATGCGTTCGTGGGACCGCGTCAACCAGGCACTGGACCAGGACGAGGTCATCAAGGGATACATCAAGTGCCGCACAAAAGGTGGTATGATCGTGGATGTATTCGGAATCGAAGCATTCCTCCCGGGATCACAGATCGACGTGAAACCTATCAGGGACTACGATGCATATGTTGACAAAACCATGGAATTCAAGGTGGTGAAGATCAACCAGGAATTCAAGAACGTTGTGGTATCCCACAAAGCACTGATCGAAGAAGAGCTTGAGCAGCAAAAGAAAGAAATCATTGCTAAACTCGAAAAAGGACAGGTGCTAGAAGGCACTGTGAAGAACATTACTTCATACGGTGTATTTATCGACCTGGGCGGTGTCGACGGACTGATCCACATTACCGACCTCTCATGGGGCCGCGTAAATCACCCGGAAGAAATTCTTTCGCTGGACGAGAAACTGAACGTGGTTATTCTCGACTTCGATGATGACAAGAAGCGTATCGCACTTGGCCTCAAGCAACTGACACCACATCCGTGGGATTCACTGGATGAAAACCTGAAGGTGGGCGACAAGGTTAAAGGCAAAGTGGTTGTCATGGCAGACTATGGCGCATTTATCGAGATTGCGCCAGGCGTCGAAGGACTGATCCATGTTTCCGAAATGAGCTGGTCACAACACCTCAAGAGCGCACAGGAATTCATGAAAGTGGGCGACGAAGTAGAGGCAGTGATCCTGACCCTTGACAGGGAAGAAAGAAAAATGTCGCTGGGTATCAAGCAATTGAAAGAAGACCCATGGGATAAGGTACAGGAAAAATTTGCAGTGGGTACCAAACATACCGCAAAAGTTCGTAACTTTACTAACTTTGGAGTGTTCGTTGAAATCGAGGAAGGCGTTGACGGCCTGATCCATATTTCAGACCTGTCATGGACCAAGAAAGTGAAGCACCCGGCGGAATTTACTTCCATCGGAGCTGACATCGAGGTTGTTGTACTTGAAATTGATGTGGAAAACCGCCGTCTGAGTCTTGGTCACAAACAACTCGAAGAGAACCCATGGGATGTATTCGAATCAGTATTCGAAGTAGATTCCATCCACGAGGGAACGATCATTGAATTGATGGATAAAGGTGCAGTTGTTGCACTGCCTTATGGTGTTGAAGGATTTGTTACGCCAAAACACCTGGTGAAAGAGGACGGTTCTTCTGCAAAACAGGACGAAAAGTTATCTTTTAAGGTGATTGAGTTTAATAAGTCAGCAAAAAAGATTATCTTGTCTCATAGCCGAATTCACGAAGATGAGAAGAGACAGTCTTCAGGTAAGCCGGAAAAGCAATCAGAAGCTGCTGAAACAAGGAAAACCGCAAGGAAGATCAAGAGCAAACTTGAGAAAACCACGCTCGGTGACATTTCTGACCTGGCAGCCCTGAAGAATGAAATGGAAGAGAATGAGAAGAATAAGGCTGGAAACAAGTAATATTATAATCTAAAAACTAAATTTTCAGCAATGGAGTTCAAAATTGACAAATTTGAAAACCATACTTTGATCAAAGTATTGGAAGAAAAATTGGACACGCACATTGCTCCAACCTTAAAGTCGGAGCTGGTGCTTGTATCCGGAAATGGCGAAAAAAACATCATCCTCGATCTCGAGAATTGTCGCTATTGTGATTCTTCCGGGCTAAGTGCAATACTGGTTGCCAACCGTTTGTGTAAAAACGCCAGCGGAACATTTGTGCTGGCTGGTTTGAATGATGCAGTTGAGAGGCTCATCACCATTTCACAACTGGATACTGTGCTTAATATTGCAGAATCGGTGGATGATGCAAAAAAGATGATCAAGGAAGCTGAATAATCAGTACTTATTAAGTGTCTTTTGAATTGATAATTTTGGGTAGCAGCTCTGCACTGCCTACTTCAAAACGATCTACAGCCGCTCATTTATTAAATATGAATGAGCGGTTTTTTTTGATCGATTGCGGGGAAGGTACGCAGATCCAGCTCCGGAGGTTCCGGCTCAGCCCGGCACGGATCAACCACATCTTCATTTCACACCTGCATGGCGATCATGTGTTCGGGCTGTTCGGGATGATCTCCAGCCTGGGACTGATGGGCAGGAAGGCAATCCTGAACCTCTACGGACCCACAGCACTGGAGGAGATGATACGGGTGCACCTTGGTTTTTCCGGCACACTGCCTTTTGAGCTGCGTTTTCATGTGGCACAGGAAAAACAGGTCATTTACCAGGACTCGAAAACCGAGGTGATCCCGGTGCGGCTCAAACACAGGGCCGAAACCTTCGGCTATCTCTTCCGGGAAAAACCCCGCCTCCTCAACGTGGACAAAGCGAAGATCGAAGAATACGGACTCGGTGTGGCCGACATTAAAAACATCAAGGAAGGAAGAGACCACCTGCTGGAGGACGGAACCGTGGTGCCGAATGCGTCACTGACCCTCCCGCCCATCAGGCAACGTTCCTACGCATATATCTCCGATACAGCATATTTGCCCGGGATCGCTGAACAAATCAGGGGAGTGGACCTGCTTTTCCATGAGGCAACTTTCCTGGAAAAGGACCTGGGACTCGCCAATCAGACTTTACATTCCACTGCAAGACAGGCGGCCCTTGTGGCCAAAGCTGCCGGGGCAGGGAAACTGCTCCTCGGACATTTTTCGACACGGTACAAATCTGATGAACTTTTCCTGGAAGAAGCACGGGCCGAATTCCCCGAATCCGTGGCAGTCAATGACGGTGACAGGTTTACGGTGGAGCAGCGTCGCGTTCAACGGGATTGAGGGACAGAAAATGATTTAAACCTTTTCTTTCTTCGTGAACATATAAATTGTACTAATTTTACGGTTTCAAAAATCAAAGAAAAAAGTGGCAGAAAAGATCATTATACTCGATTTCGGTTCCCAGTACACCCAGCTGATCGCCCGGAAAGTGCGCGAAAATAATGTTTATTGTGAAATACATCCCTTTAACTCCTATACGCAACACGATGAGGATGTGAAAGGAGTTATTCTCTCGGGAAGTCCCTTTTCGGTGCGGGATCAGAATGCACCGGTACCAGACCTTTCTGCCATCAAGGGCAAATTGCCGATCCTCGGGATCTGCTACGGTGCCCAATACCTTTCCCACCATTATGGAGGAAAAGTGGAAGCTTCCGATTCGAGGGAATACGGCCGTGCACTGCTCACAAGCATCGATACCGGTAACACCCTGCTGAAGGATATCCCGGTAAATACCCAGGTATGGATGTCACACGGAGATACCATCGTCAGGCTGCCGGACCACTACCGGGTCATTGCCAGCACAGGCGATATTGAAGTGGGCGCCTATGCCGCAGAGGAGGAACAGGTCTATGGACTTCAGTTTCACCCGGAGGTGTACCACACTACGGAGGGCACAAAAATCCTCGGTAATTTCCTGCGCGGCGTGTGCGGATGCCACCAGGACTGGACCCCCGAATCCTTTATCGAAGCAACGGTCAGCGACCTGAAGCGGCGCCTGGGCAGCGATCACGTGGTGCTTGGACTTTCCGGGGGAGTGGACTCCTCAGTGGCAGCAATGCTGTTGCACCAGGCCATTGGCAAACAGCTTACCTGTATCTTCGTGGACAACGGACTCCTGCGCAAAAATGAATTTGAAGACGTGCTTCATTCCTACAAAGACCTGGGATTAAATGTAATCGGCGTGGATGCCAAACAGAAATTCCTGGATGATCTCAAGGGAATTGCCGACCCCGAGCTGAAAAGAAAAAGTATAGGGAAGAACTTTATTGAAGTCTTCGAGGAAGAGGCCAAAAAACTGAAAGACATCAGGTGGCTGGGACAAGGAACGATCTACCCCGATGTGATCGAATCTGTTTCGGTCAATGGTCCCTCGGTCACCATCAAGTCCCACCACAACGTTGGTGGTCTGCCTGAAAAAATGCACCTGAAAGTGGTCGAGCCACTGCGCCTCCTCTTCAAGGATGAGGTACGCAAAGTAGGCTATACCCTGGGCATCGGTGCACATATCCTGTCACGGCACCCCTTCCCGGGTCCCGGACTGGGCATCAGGGTGCTGGGAGAGGTCACTCCTGAAAAGGTTACCCTGGCGCAGGAAGCCGATCATATCTTCATAACACGATTGAAGGAATACGGGCTCTACAACCGGGTATGGCAGGCGGGAGCCATGTTGCTGCCGGTGCAGTCGGTAGGTGTCATGGGCGACGAAAGAACCTATGAATACGTGGTGGCATTGCGCGCGGTGACCGCAACCGACGGGATGACTGCCGACTGGGCAGACCTTCCGCACGCTTTCCTCAGCAGGGTCTCCAACGAGATCATTAACAAAGTCAGGGGCATCAACCGGGTTGTCTACGACATCAGCTCAAAACCTCCTGCCACCATTGAGTGGGAATGATACACAACAATTCATTCTTCCCGGGGTTAATATACTATAGGAATCGCTAAAGATCAATTATGAGAAACTTTTTAAAAGTCATCATCTTACCGGTATTGCTATTCACTGTTGCACCGGTCGGGGCACAATTCGATGTGAACGGACTGAAGCTCATGGAGGTAATGGACAAGGTGAGCAGGTATTACGTTGACACGCTCGACGAAGAACAGTTTGTGGAAAAGACCATTGTACAGATGCTGCATGAGCTCGATCCGCACTCTTCCTACATCAGTGCCGAGGAACTGAAAGAGATCAGTGAACAGCTGACAGGTGAATTCGAAGGAATAGGCGTTTCATTCAATATTCTCGAGGATACCATATTTATAGTGGGCACCATCCAGGGAGGACCTTCTGAAAGGGTCGGCATCATGGCAGGCGACCGCATCATCGAAGTGAATGGTGAAAATGTGGCCGGTACCGGCATCACCACTGCCGGTGTGCAGAAAAGACTGAAGGGAAAGAAAGGAACCGAAGTGGAAGTGACCGTTTACAGGAAGTCGGTCGACAAGGAACTGGATTTTACCATTATACGCGATAAAATCCCGGTGTACAGTCTCGACGCTTCCTACATGGTGGATGACGAGATTGGCTACATCAAGCTCTCCCGTTTTTCCCAGACCACGGCAGAGGAGTTTGAGGAAGCACTGAAGGAACTGCAGAAAAAAGGGATGGAAAGCCTGATCCTCGACCTGAGCGGGAACGGGGGAGGGTACCTCCGGATCGCCATTGAACTGGCCGATCATTTCCTGGGTGCAGGACGACAGATTGTGTATACCGAAGGGGATAAAGTACCGAGGCGGGACTACAAAGCCACTTCGAAGGGACTCTTCGAAAAAGGGAAACTGGTCATCATGATCGACGAAACTTCGGCATCGGCCAGTGAGATCGTTAGTGGAGCCGTGCAGGAATGGGACAGGGGAGTCCTGGTGGGCAGAAGGTCCTTCGGGAAAGGACTCGTGCAACAGCCCTTCCGGCTGAACGACGGGTCGGAAATGCGCCTCACCATTGCAAGGTATTACACCCCTACCGGCAGGCTGATTCAGAAACCCTATGATGAAGGGTTCGACAATTATGCCATGGATCTGATCAACAGGTACAATACCGGTGAACTGAACACTTCCGACAGCATCCTCTTTCCGGAAGACGAAAAATTTAAAACCCTGGAAAAAGGACGCACCGTGTATGGCGGTGGCGGGATCATGCCCGATTATTTTGTTCCCATCGATACCACGACCAATACCGAATACCTGCGCCGTTTATTCAGTAACGGCGTATTCAACAGGTTCGTACTCGGTTATATAGATGAAGAACGGTCTGCACTTGAACGTAAATACAGGAACTTCGAATCTTTCAGGTCAAAATTTGATGCCACGGAAATGCTGGATGTACTCATCTCATTTGCTGAACAGGAAGGGGTTAGCTATAACGAGGAAGAGTTTCAGCGTTCCAGGGACCAGATTGAAATGCTGATCAAGGCATACGTGGCAAGGGACCTCTGGGATACCAGCGATTTTTACCAGGTTTTCAATGAATCCGATCCCATCTTCATGAAGGCACGCGAAGTACTGGAAGAGCCTCATTTTTACAGCGATAAGCTCTGAAAAAAAGCGGACCATGAGCGACTGGCTGGCGCAGCATTATGTGGAAGTACTGGGCGTGGTGCTGAGTATCATCTACCTTGTGCTGAGCATCAGGCAGAATATTCTGCTCTGGCCTGTCGGAATCCTGAGTGCGGTCATGTATGTGATCGTTTTTTATCAGTCAAAGTTCTATGCCGACATGGGACTGAATGCCTATTATTTTGTCATCAGCATCTATGGCTGGATCAACTGGTCGGGTGCTGCGCGGAAGGAGCAGGGCGAACCCCCTGTTATCTCTGCAGGTCTGAAGCAGGGGTTGCTGTTGCTCCTGGTCATGGTCGCCATCTTTTTTATGATCGGGTGCCTGCTGAAACAGTATACCGATTCACCCATACCGTACTGGGATGCCCTGACAACCGCCGGAAGTATCGTGGCTACATGGATGCTTACCAGGAAGATACTGGAACACTGGATCGTGTGGATAGTTGTTGACCTGATGTCCATGGGATTATACATATACAGGGGATTGTATCCCACAGCCTTCCTGTTCCTGGTCTACACCATCATGGCAGTTGTGGGTTACCTGGAATGGCGACGGTCGAAAAATCAGTAACTGACGATCATCTTCAGAACGGGCGAAGAACAGATCATTAACGCTATCTTTGCAGTACAGGAATATACCGAAACAACGAAATTGTGAGCAGTCCATACCACGCGAAAACATTAAAGGGGTTTGAAACGCTCCTTGCCGGGGAATTGCAGGCCATCGGAGCAGAGGACGTCCGCCCGGTCAACAGGGGCGTTGATTTCAGCGGATCCACATCCATGATGTACAAAGCCAATTATTGTGCGAGAACCGCCCTGAGGGTGCTGAAACCCATTGCCCGTTTCAAGGCATTCAACGAAGAAAAACTCTACCGGAAGATCCGGGAAATCGACTGGTCGGAATACATGACCTACAAGCAGTCTTTCGCGGTGGATGCGGTAACCTTCTCAAACGTATTCAGGAACAACCATTTTGTGGAACTGAAGATCAAGGATGCCATTGCCGATCAGTTTCGCGACAATACCTCCCTGCGTCCTCCTGTGGACCTTAGAAATGCGGATGTCAGGATCAATGTACATGTGCAGGAGACCTATGTTACCGTTTCTCTCGACAGCTCGGGAGAATCGCTGCACCGGCGTGGATACAAAAAATTTGCCCATCCGGCATCACTCAGTGAAGTGCTTGCTGCCGGGATGGTCATGATCACAGGCTATACAGGCGAGCGTCCGCTCAGGAATCCCATGTGCGGCTCGGGAACAATTGCGATTGAAGCTGCCATGATCGCGTCGGGGGTGTACCCGGGCGCAATGGGCAGGGGCTATTGCTTCCAGAACTGGCCGGACTATGATGCAGTGCTTTTTGAACGACTGAAAGAGTCATTGCCGCCTCCACGGCAACCCGCACATCCCATCTTTGCCACCGATAGCGATCCCGAGGCGGTCCGTATGACAAAAAACAATGCGCGGGTGGCAGGGCTTGATGCGCTGATCGAGGTGAAGAAGGAAGATTTCCTGGCTTCGGGAGATGTCCGGGAACCCGCCCTGCTGATCATGAACCCGCCCTATGGAGAACGTATTGAAGTTGCTGATATTGAGGCATTGTACAGCGGGATAGGTGCAGCACTGAAGCACCGTTTCCCGGGATCAGAATCCTGGTTGTACACAGCCAGCCTGGATGCATTGCGTTTCATCGGACTCAAACCTGAAAAGAAAATCCCCCTTTTCAATGCCGGTCTTGAGGGAAAATTTTTGAAATACCAGCTATTCAGCGGAACACGAAGGGATTTTGTTACTCCCTGAAGCAGGAGGTTCGCTTTTCAATGACCAAAGATTGATCATGTCCCTGCAGATTTATTTTGGTTACATATACGATGTATTGATGTAAGATCGCAGGGTGCCGATCGGGATTTCATCCCCAATATTCACTTGTTCGCTGAAAAAAAATGTGAAATTGTATGTATTATTTATGCAGGACATGTAATTTTACTTATATTTAATTCAGATTAACAGGAATAGCTGTGGTACCAGGCCACTATTATACTGTTTTGTGAAGCAATTATTTTTTTTATATTTGCTGAGCGAGAGAAAAACATTTCATTACCTGTAAACAAAAAAAGCTTCAATGAGCTTTGATGTAAACGAGTATTACTCTAACCTAAACAGTGACGATGTACTGATTGCCTATAAAGGCAACGTTACAAGTGAGCTGATCAGTAACGTGCTCGAAGTCATTGAGGCTCGGATGGACGATTACAGTGAAACCTCCAGGATCCGGAAAAAGGTATACAATGTGCTCGTTGAAAGTCTGCAGAACCTCTACCACCACATCGACATATTGCCTCCGGAAACCAGGAAAGGATTCGATGAAAAATTTGGAATTCTTGTGGTTTCACGCGAAGAGTCCCGGTACAGGATCTCGACAGGTAATTTTATTGAGTCGGAAAAAGTTCCGCAACTGAAAGGTAAAATCGACAAGATCAATTCGATGAATGCCGAGGAACTGAAGGATATGTACAAATTTATCCTGAATCATCAACGACTTTCAAAGAAGGGCGGAGGTGGTCTCGGACTGGTTGATATTGCCAGGAAGACCGGGAACCAGCTGGATTATAGCTTCCACGAGTACAATGCCGATTATGCCTTTTTCAACCTTGATGTATACATTGATTATTAAAAACTGATAGCAAATATTTAAAATACATACTATGGAACCATTGTTGATTGAAGGAACTGCAAAAACGCCAACCGTTAAGTTTGATGCAAAGGATGGTGTGATTGAGATCAAGGGGCGCTCGATACCGGAAAATTCAATTGAATTTTACAAACCCCTTGTTGACTGGTTGGATGAATACAGTGCAACTCCTCTTGGTCTGACGCAGGTGAATGTTCAGCTGGAATACTTTAATACCAGCTCATCCAAGTGTATTCTTGACGTATTCAAGAAACTGGAAGCTATCCACAAGGGCAAGAATGAGGTGATCATCAACTGGCACTACGAAGAAGATGATGAAGACATGCTGGAAGCCGGTGAAGACTATGAATCAATTATCAGGGTTCCCTTTAAAATGATCGAGATCGTGGAATAGCACACGGATCAAACAGAATTAGCGAAGCCATCTCACTTATCCTGGGGTGGCTTTCTTTTTCCACGAAAAGTTTTCGAAGAAGTCGAGGAACTTTTTCAACACCCGGTAATACAGTAAGGCGTAAAGCATAAAGGTCATTATCCAGATCACGATCACATTCACCCAGATCGTAGGAATGAAAGATCCAAATACCATCTTTCGCGGCGCATAGAAATGTGCCTTGATGAATTTCGACCGCGGATCATTATAAATCGGATCTGTTTTCTGGATGAGTTTGCCATTGTATTCAACGATCTTCTCAAACTCATTCTTGTTGGTGACCAATTCTTCCAGGCTGGTATTGTGATGGTTGCGTTTTAGTTCCTGCAGTTTCTCCAGCTCAAACTCCTGCTTGATATCATTGCTTTCCCTGAATGCCAGCCGGTAAATCTCCGTGTAGGCATCCGTCAGGGCTTGTACATATTCCATGGTGTGATTCAGGATTGAATCATTCAGTTTCCCGGGTACCAGCTGTTCAATATTTTTCATCTTCCACCTCGGGACCGCTTCGGTGTACCCTGCGAACACCAGGCGGTCGTTGTATTCCTTCTGCAACTCATTCCGGATGAGCGAAAGATGACTTTTCACCAGCTCCGCCTCTGCAGGGTCCTGGTACTTGTCGGCAATAACATTCAGCTTGTTTTCCAGGTTTTTGAGCAGGTAGTTCGACATAAAGCCTGCAACGCTTTTTTTCTTTTCGGCCAGGTAAAAGTGTTCCTGGTAATCGTTTTCCTTGAACTGGTAGGTGGCCAGCGCTTCGTAGGCCCACCGTGCAGTAATAACCTCCCCGTAGATGGGAACCCGGTCGGGTGCGGAGATTCTGGGATTCAGGTTTTCGAACTTGACGATGATACCGCTCAGGATGATCTGCGGGATGACCAGGAATGGAATCAGGATATAAATGGTCACCACGGTTTTAAAGCTGTCTGAGATCAGCAGTCCCATGATATTTGCTGCCGCCCACGCCGAAAAGAGCACGATCCAGTATTCAAGATACATCCCCCTGATCTCCATGATGCTGTTGCCGATCAATACGAAAGCGGCAGCCTGGATCGCGGATAGCATCAGCTGAACTGCAACTTTCGAGAGCAGGTATCCCGACCAGCTGAGGTGAAGAAATGCTTCGCGCTTGAGGATCTTTCTGTCCTTGATGATCTCTTCGGCACTCACCGACAATCCCATGAAAACAGCGACGATCACTGACATGAAAATATACACCGGGAGGTTGCTGTTGTCGGCCAGCGTGTAGTCGAATGTATTGGTGACACTCACGCTGTAGTATTTAACGATGAAAGCGAGCAAAAATGCCAGCACAGGGGCTTCCAGTAAATTGACCACCAGGTATTGTGTATCGCTTATTTTCTTCAGGATATCGCGTTTCAGAAAGACAACAAATTGCCTGAACGCGGATGGTGTCTTGAAGGAGATTTCCGGGAGGTCCTCCCGGGTAGCGCTGGGCTGGTCAGCTTCCCTGTACTCCTCCCTGAAATAGTCACTCCACTGGATGGGTGATATTTTCCTGGTATGGGTGATCTTTCCGTATTCATCGAGTACACTGGTTTCCACGATGTTGAAGACCTGTTCAGGATTTACATTACCGCACTCTGGACATTCGCTCTCGTTCCAGTCGGCATGCTGTACCCTGGTCTTGAAATACTGGATGGAATCGATGGGATTACCATTATATATAAGGTACCCCCCTGTATCGAGGATCAGCAGGCGGTCGAACATCTTGAAAATATCCGAAGAGGGTTGGTGGATCACCACGAATACCAGTTTTCCCTTCAGCGACAATTCCTTCAGCAGATCAAGGATGTTTTCCGAGTCCCGGCTCGAAAGTCCCGATGTGGGTTCGTCGAGGAAAAGCACCGCGGGCTCCCGGATCAGTTCAAGGGCAATGTTCAGCCTTTTTCGCTGACCGCCACTGATCTTTTTGTTCAGGGGCGATCCGACCTGGATATCGCGGATCTCGAAAAGTCCGAGGTTCCTGAGAACCGTATTGACAGTGTTTTTCAGCGCATCTTCCGAATAATTGTCGAAACAGAGCCTGGCATTGAAATAAAGATTCTGGTAAACCGAAAGCTCCTCGATCAGGAGGTCGTCCTGTGATACAAAACCAATGATCCCCTCCATCGCCGGATCGTCGCTGTTGATATCGATGTCATTGATCAGTACCCTGCCGTTGGTGGGTTCGCTGGAACCGTTCAGCACATTCAGCAGCGTGGATTTTCCTGCGCCACTTGCCCCCATGATGCCCACCAGTCTTCCGGATGTTTCGGTGAAGCTGATGTCGTGCAGCCCTTCGGTGCCGTTGGGAAATCTGTACGTGATGTGGTCTGCCTGGAAAACGATGCGTGATTTCACACGGTCTCCGACAAATGAACTGACTATATCGCTGTAATAGATGGGAACGACCTGCTGGTTTCGGATAGATGACCCGGTGTTGAGCGGATAGGTCTTGAATTGTTCCAGCAGGTGACCATTGATATAGATTTCGGCCTGCCCGATATACTTGACAAAATACAGGTTCGTGGAAAGAATGTGCAGTACCCTGACCTGTCCCGACATATTCTTTCTCCTGATGTGCTTCGCGGCAGCGGGGAGATCCTGTCCCTTTTCTGTGTTGTCGATGAACAGGAAGTGGGGTGACGGTGCAAGCTGCCCGTCATTCATCACAAACTCACGGATGGCTTCATATTCCTGCTTGTCGATATTGAATGTGTCGGAAACCGTGTTGATGAATTCCATTTCGCGGGCTGCGGCTTCAGCATCTGATTTGATGAATTCCAGGAGCTGGATCAGGAATACCACCTTCTGTTGTTGCGTCAGTTCTTCATTGATGGTCGTACAGATCTTCAATACCCTGACCGATCTCCTGGCAAGCACACGGCTTGCATTTCGCGATTTTTTTTCGTCCTCTTCGGCGAACCTGGCAACAAAATCATCATAGATCACCAGGAATTCCTCGGCAAGCTCCTTGTTGAGTTGCCGGATCAAAAAAGATGCAACGATTGCCCGCCGCTCTTCGATCGGGCTTTCGGGCCGGGCGATGATGGCAAACAGCTGCATCAGTGCCTTGAGTATCGTTTCACTCATTTGTAGTGTACTTTGTGAAGCACCTTAAGAAGACTGATCCACCGAAGATAATAAATTTATACAACAAAAGGGTTGCACCCGTATACGCACGTCAGGACCACAGATAGATCAGCAGGAAAACCAGCGGGACGAGGATCCCGATGGCCAGCAGCACTGCCCCCTGTCCCCGGATTCCCTTTTTCCCCCTCACCATGAAGAGACCGGTGATGGCCAGGATTACCATGGAAAGTCCGAACAAATCCGCGAAATAGGTCCACAACTGCTTGGGTTTGTTGTAGTGCAGGAAGTTCATTTCCCTGAAAACCTTTCGGTTGCGGATTTTTACCAGGTTGGTCTCTCCCGTTTCGAGATTCACCGAGATATGCCCCTTGTCGAGGTAGATCATCACGGAGAGGTCGTTGGGGAAATAATATTGCTTGTAGTTATCCATCTCCCCCGTGGCCTCCAGGATTTGCATCACATACTCTTTGGTGACCTCCCCGCGTGGGACTGGGGAGACGTTGGGTACCTGTTCAACCCTTTCCACCAGGGAAGGATTCCAGTGCCTTGCGATGTGGTGGTTCAGGGCAATTCCCGATACCGCGTAGACAATTGCCATTCCAAAAAACAAATAACCCAACTCCCGGTGGATCCACCGGTTCCACTTACGCCACTTCATTTAAAAAAAGAATAAAACAGGTGAGCAGATTTTACAGGATTTCTTTAAAGGATGTAGCCTCAATATGGTAGGTGACGGAGGTCGTACACTCCTCTCCTTCACCAACGGCTTTCAGCGCCTCTTCGGTGGGGCAGTCGGCAGGTTCCGATGATGCAGCAGATGCGTCTCCTTCGCCATCATGTTCTTCCTCAGTATTGGACACGACCGTGGCCACCAGCTTGCCTGTTACCTCAACATTGCTGCCTTCAAGCGATACATCAAATTCAGGGATGGATGGCCCAACGCGCACCAGCAGGCTTGCTTCGGTGGAGTCGGTGGTAAGGAACATTTTCTGTCCACCGTGCTTGCATACGTGCAGCACCATGCCGGAAACCTGGATCGTCTGGTTTTCGAATTCACCGGCAGATGTTTCGAGCGTTGCAATATCCAGTTTCCGGACGTCCTGGACGTCAGTATTCCTGTTTTCAGTGTTACATGCAATGAGCAGCGTTGCGATCGCTGCAACAGTCAGAATTTTTTTCATGGTTTTGAATTTTGCCCAAAAATAGGCAGAAAATTGGTGATAATTTCAAAAAATCATTGAAAACTTTCCAGGCATTCATCGAGTGCATCATACAGCTCAAAAACATTGTGCAGTTGCAGCACCTTGAACAGTTCCTTGACTTCCGGGTGGACATTGCAGATTTTGAGCTGCCCGTAGTTATTGTTTGCAGCTTTCATCAATGAGAGGAAAACGCTGAAACCGGAACTGTCGATGAATTTGATTCCTTCGAGATTGATGATGAGCCGCGTGTTGGGTCTGCTGAAATAGGGAAGCAGTTTTTCCTTCACAGGTTCAGTGATGAGGGCATTGAAGCGGTCTTCTTCGGTAAAAGCTGCCACGAGTATGCCGTTGTTTTCTTCAACTGTGATCATATGGTTAGTGGTTTGATAGATACTCATCCAGCTCATTCAATGCAAGCGCAGATCTTTCAATAAAGCGATCAATCATCTCCTTGTACGAATGCGTCTCAATGCTGTCGTGGGCTTTTATCTCCAGGTCCTTGAGCAAATCTGCCTCGGCATGCATGCCCATGACAGCCAGGGATGATTTTGCCTTGTGGGCAATTTTCGACAGGTTTTCATAATCTGAGGCCGCGAGCAACCTTGGCATTTCTGAAGAATATTCTCCAATTTGCTCACGAAAGATTTCCACCATTTCCCTGATAAATTTCGAATCACTTCCAGACATTGACTGGAGGTAAGAGAGATCGGTGATCATTGGCTGTTCCCTTTAAAATTCTATGGTTGATAACTAGCTAACAAACTCTAAATTTATTTTTTTATTTTTAGAAATGAAACCATTTTGAGGATATTTTAGTCTGACACAAAGACAACACCTGTTTCTTGCCGGTCAAAAGGATGTCCGGAAGGCAGGCACTAATGATTTTCTCCTGGCATAAAAAAAAATGAAATTTTGGTCCGCATGAAAAGCAAAATGATCTTTATCCTGTTGTTTATTTTTCTGGCCGGCACGGCCGAAGCACAGCTTTCTGTTAAGGAACAAAGGCAGATGAAACGCAGCTACAATGTTGGAATCGAGCACTTAAAATCAATGGATTATACCGGGGCGGTCACTGCTTTCGACCAGTGCCTGGCACTGGATTCCACGTTTGCACAGGCCTATCTCCAGCGCGGAAGGGTGAAGGCTGCACTGGGAATGATGGAAGGTGCCTTTTCAGACCTGGAACAGGCCATCCAATTCGACCTGGAACTGGGGGAGGCCTATTTTTACCTGGGGTACCTGATGTTCGGCACTGACACTTCCGGGATGGCAGAAACATACATACGGACAGCGCTGGAAAAGGGATTTGAGGCAGCCGAAGCATATTATTGTCTGGGTCTGAGCAACCTGATGAAGGGAAATGACGACCAGGCCCTGCTGCATTTCAACAGGGCCATCGACAGGAAGGATGATTATGCCCTGGCATACCACGACAGGGCCGGGATAAAGCGCACCATGGGCGACTACCTCGGGGCCCTTTACGATTACAAGGCAGCAGTGAACTACCAGCCCGATTTCCCCCTTGCCTACAACAATATGGGGGCGGTAAAAATGACACTGGGTGATTACGAGGGAGCGATCGATGATTTCACACAGGCGATTGAACAGGCGCCCGACCTGTACCTGGCATACAATAACCGTGGTTTTGCCAGGTTTCAGCTTGGCGGACTGGATTCGGCGCTGGTCGACTTCCACACTGCGCTGGATTACAGGCCCGGATTCAATGAGGCACAGCTGAATGCCTCCAGTACACTGGCCAGGCAGGACAAACTGGAAGAGGCTGTGGAACTGCTGAACCAGGTGATTGCTGAACATCCGCAGACCGGCGTGCTGTTCCTGAACCGGGGATTGATCAGGGAAATGCAGGGCGACCTGGTGGGAGCGTGCGAAGACTGGAACACCGCCCTTGAGATGGGGCAACAGCAGGCTTCGGAATTTTTAAAAGAATGTAAATAAAAAAATACATAGCACCATGACTAGTAGAAACATCAGTCTACTCATTTTTATTTCGCTGTTTGTAACAGGCTTGCGGGGCCAGGAGACCGTTGAAATCAGGAAAAAGGATTTCAGGAAAGACACAGAGCAGACCGAAGGGTTCAGGGAAGCATGGAAAAGTATCCGGGAAGGCGATAAATATTATGAAGAAGGCGCGGGAACCTACAACATTGCACGCGATCACTATCTATTTGCCCATCAATACAATAGTGAACACCCGGGACTAAATTACAGGATCGGAGTATGCTATCTGCTCGGAGATGACGCATTCAGGGCCATCGATTATTTCCTGGCTGCATATAACGCAGACCCGGAGATCACCGACGACATCAGTTTAATGATCGGAAGGGCCTACCAGATGGTGGAAAAATTCGACAAGGCGAAGCAATATTATATGGAATACAGGCAGGACCTGGTACCCGGGGAGGATATCGTTAAGGAAACCAACCGCATCGATAAGCTGATTATGGAATGCGAATATGGAAAAGACCTTTCAGCCAATCCCCGGAGGGTGATCATTCAAAACCTGGGCGAAGCGGTCAATTCCCCGTTTGACGATTACAATCCGAGGTTTGCGTATGACGATACCGCGCTTTTCTTTACCAGCAGAAGACCCTTTGGCAAAAAGCCCGGCAGAAGTGAATTCGACAACAAATTCTACGAAAACATCTACATCAGCCCGGTGGAGGACGGGAAGACATTCCTGGAGGCATATGCGCCCGGGAAGCCGTTTAAAGCCAGGGGAAACAATGCCATTGTCGGGCTGACTCCCGATGGCAATACCATATTTATGTATGTCGGAGAGGAGGATGGAGGCAATATCCTGGCCGCAGAATACAAACCTGAAAAAGACAAATGGAAGAAACCAAAACGCTTTTCAAAGAAAATTGAAAGCGATGCGACGGAAACGACGGTGGCCATGGCGCCCGACGGACAGACACTCTATTACGTTTCTGCCAACCCCGAACTTACCACGGGAGGCAAGGACATCCTCGTGGTACGTAAGAATGAAAAGGGGAAATGGAGCGATCCTGAAAATGTCGGCGGACTGATCAATACCATTTATGACGAGGAAGGAGTGTACCTTACCGACGACGGGCAGGTCATGTATTTTTCCTCTAAGGGACATAATTCCATGGGTGGTTTTGATGTCTTCAAATCTGTGATGGGAGAGGACGCCCGGTGGGAGGCCCCGGAAAACATTGGTTACCCGGTAAATACCCCCAATGATGAGGTTTTCTATGTTACAGATAAAGAAGGTGTTTACGGGTTTTACGCAACACAACGCGAAGGCGGATGGGGCGGCAGGGATATCTACAAGGTAATCAGCCTCGGTTCGGAAAAGCAGGTGCTGACGCTCACCCGCGACAGCCTGGTTGCCGGACTGAATCTACTGGTGAAGGAACCCTTCCTCAGTTATCCGGAAATACTCAGCGTTGATACCACACTGATCCTGTCCGGACAGGTGAAGGATACGATTATGGGAGCAGATACAACCATCATGGCAGGACTTAGCTTCCTGAATCCCGGAACGGGTGAGGTCATCGCCAGGGCCATGACGGGAACCGACGGATTCTACAGGGCCAGGATCCCTGAACCCGGCATCTACGGGGTGGAGATCAATGCAACAGGATACCTCTATTACCTCGATATACTGGACCTGTCCGGACTGAACCCCGATGAACCGGCGGAGAGGAACTTTTACCTGCAAAAGATCGAGGTGGGCACCAAGGTCGTCCTGGACAATATCTACTTCGAAACCGGTAAATCGGTGCTGACTCCCAATTCCTACGAAGCACTCGACCAGGTGGTGCGGTTCCTCGAGAACAACCAGTCTGTCAGACTGGAAATATCAGGTCATACCGACAATACCGGATCACTGCGCATCAACACCAGGCTTTCGGAAGCCAGGGCAAAAGCGGTAGTGAATTATATTGTAAATAAAGGTATTACTCCAGGACGACTGGAATATAAAGGTTATGCCGATTCCCAGCCCGTTGCTGATAATGACACACCCGAAGGTCGCGAGATGAACAGGCGGGTAGAATTCAAGGTGCTGGAGAAATAAGGGGTGCAGAAGAAATTGCAGGTACAGTAGTAATAACGGCTGCACTGGAGAAACGGCTTTCATTTCACTTCTACGCAGGTCCTTTTTCCCGGCTTGCAGGGGTGTTTTTTCCCCCGGTCCCTGCTATTAAACAAGTGGAATCCTTAGAGAAAATACTACTTTTGCTGAAGATTGTATCACGACAATGGACCCTGGTCTGAACAGGACCTGGGTGCTTCAATATGCCGCGAATGCTTTGCAATACGTTAAATAACAGCCGTTTAAAATAAATTTTACCAGTGAGAAAAACAGTTTTCAACGACATCCACAGAAAAATGGGAGGTCGGCTTGTACCATTTGCCGGATTCGAGATGCCGGTGGAATTCGCGGGAGTGAAAAAGGAACATGTACATGTCAGGGAAAAAGCCGGGATTTTCGATGTTTCTCATATGGGTGAGATATGGGTGTCCGGTGAACATGCCACCGAACTTGTGCAGCGGCTTACCACCAATGATGTGCACAAACTTACCGATGGAAGGGTACAGTATTCATGTTTTCCCAACGGGAAGGGCGGTATCGTCGATGATCTGCTCGTTTACAGGGTGCACGCCGATAAGTACCTGTTGGTGGTCAATGCCTCCAACATTGAAAAAGACTGGAACTGGGTGGTGGCGCACAACCATCATGGTGCGGACCTTGAAAATGCTTCAGACAGTACCAGTCAGCTCGCGATCCAGGGTCCCGATGCGGCAAAAATACTTCAGAAACTCACCCCGGCAGATCTCGGCGCCGTTCCGTATTACAGTTTCATTTTCGACGAATTGGCCGGTAAAAAAAATATACTGATCAGCAATACCGGCTATACCGGATCGGGTGGTTTCGAGATCTATTTCAACAACGCAGAGGGTCCGGAGATCATGGACGTCCTCATGGAAGCAGGCAGGGAATTCGATCTGCAACCCGCCGGACTGGCTGCCAGGGATACACTCCGGCTTGAAATGGGATTTTGCCTGTATGGCAACGATATTGATGATACCACATCACCCCTCGAAGCAGGACTTGGATGGATCACCAAATTCACGGAGGGCAATGACTTTATCGACAGGACTTTCCTTGAGCAACAGAAGGAGCAGGGACTGAAACAGCGACTGGCTGGGTTTGAACTGCAGGAGCGGGGCATCGCACGCAAGGATTACCCGATCGTGAATGAAGAAGGGAACGTCATCGGTCGTGTCACTTCCGGAACCATGTCGCCGCTGACCGGAAAAACGATCGGCATGGGATACGTGGAACTGCCTTACAATAAGGTCGATACTGTCATATATGTAGCGATCAGGAACAAGCAGATTCCGGCAATTGTTGTCAAGCCCCCTTTTTATCAACCCGCGTAAGGTATTGAGCAATGAACCATATTGAAGTGTGCTTTAGTCCTGCCTTGTATGCAGATTATGAGAATAAGGAGGCAATCGTGGTGGTTACAGATATCCTGCGTGCAAGCTCAGCCATCGTCACCGCTTTTATGAACGGCGTGGAAAGACTGATCCCGGTGGGAACCCTCGAAGAAGCGAAGGCCTATAAGAACCAGGGTTATATGGTGGCTGCTGAACGGGATGGCATTGTCAGGGATTTTGCCGATTTCGGGAATTCACCCTATAATTTCAGTGCCGACCGTGTACATGGGAAAGAGATTGTCTATTCCACCACGAATGGTACACGCGCGATCCACCTGGCTTCCAGTGGTCACGAAGTGCTGATCGGGGCATACCTGAACCTCGGGGCACTGGCAGATTATATCAGGTCATGCAACCGCGACCTGCTGATCCTCTGCGCAGGCTGGAAGAACAAGTTCAACCTGGAAGATACCCTCTTTGCAGGTGCACTGGCCGGACTGGTCCTTGCAGACGACCGGTTCACAACCATTTGTGATTCGACACACGGAGCCATCGACCTCTACAATTTAGCGAAAAAGGACATGATGGGGTACATTGAAAAGGTTGCACAGCGGCACCGCCTTAAGAAGAACGGGCTCGACGATGTCATCGCCTATTGTCATGAGATCGACAAAACAACAATGATACCTGTTTTTAGAAAAAAAAGTATCACGCTGATTAACGGCTGACAGTAAAATGCAATGGACAGTATACGTCAATGGCTAATATGCAGGCACAACAGATAACATAAATATTTAACTAATTGAATGCAGAAACAATTGTTAACTTTAAGTTTATAACTAAAACCAATTGTTTTTGTGATAATTTTGTGAATAACTATCTTTACTGTTATTAAAATAACGATAATACCTTAAATTGAATCAGATGAAGAAGCACAATTTTTATGCAGGACCCTCCATTCTATCGGAATACACGATCAGGAATACGGCCGACGCAATCCTGGATTTTGCCGGGATGGGTTTGTCGATCATGGAGATATCCCACAGGAGCAAGGAATTCGTGGCTGTGATGGACCAGGCACAGCTGTTGTTCAAGGAATTGCTGGAGATACCTGATGGTTACTCGGTGTTGTTCCTGCAGGGAGGTGCCAGCATGCAGTTCTGTATGGTTCCGTATAACCTGATGTCGAAAAAGGCAGCATACCTCGATACCGGATCCTGGGCTTCCAAGGCCATCAAGGAGGCAAAATTGTTTGGAGAAGTAGACGTGGTGGCTTCTTCAAAAGAGTCGACCTATTCCTATATCCCCAAAGGTTACGAGCTTCCCCCAGATGCCGATTATTTCCACATCACGACCAACAATACGATCTATGGAACCGAGATCAGGGAAGACCTGGATGTTTCGGTGCCACTCGTTGCCGACATGTCATCTGACATTTTCAGCAGGCCGCTGGATGTTTCCAAATATGCACTGATCTATGGCGGTGCCCAGAAAAACCTGGCACCTTCAGGAGTCACATTTGTGATTGTAAAGAACAACATCCTTGGGAAGGTGGACCGTGCCATCCCGACAATGCTGGATTACAAGGTACACATTGAAAAGGAATCGATGTTCAACACTCCCCCGGTGGTCCCGGTCTTCGCAGCACTGAAAACACTGGAATGGTACAAGCAGCAGGGTGGTGTTGAGGCCATGCATCAATCGAACCTGGCAAAAGCTGCATTGTTATATAATGAAATCGACCGCAACAAGCTTTTCAGGTGCAATGTGGAGGATGAAGCCGACCGTTCCATCATGAATGTTACCTTCGTGATGGATGCAGACTACCAGGAACTGGAAGCAGACTTCCTTGCTTTTGCCACTGAAAAGGGTATGGTAGGTATCAAAGGCCATCGCTCTGTGGGTGGTTTCAGGGCTTCCATCTACAATGCGATGCCCCTTACCAGCGTGGATGCACTTGTTAAGACGATGAAAGAATTTGAACAGAAACATTAATCCCAACGATATGACAAAAGTATTGATTGCAACGGAAAAGCCTTTTTCAAAACAGGCTGTAGCAGAAGTTTCACAGGTATTTAAAGAAGCAGGATTTGAACTGGACATCCTCGAGAAGTATACTTCGAAGGATGAACTGATCGCAGCGATGCCGGGTGTCCACGGAATGATCGTACGCAGTGACATTGTCGACAGCGATATCATTAATGCAGCACCTTCACTGAAGATCGTTGTGCGCGCAGGAGCAGGGTATGACAATGTGGACCTTGCCGCAGCAACAGAAAAAGGCGTGACCGTAATGAATACCCCCGGACAAAATTCCAATGCTGTTGCCGAACTCGTGTTCGGAATGCTGATTTATCTCAACAGGAATGGCTTTAACGGCACTGCCGGTGCGGAACTGCGTGGAAAAAAAATCGGTATCCATGCCTATGGGTATGTCGGGAGGATCGTTGCCCTGATCGCCAAAGGAATGGGAATGAAGGTCTTTGCGTATGATCCTTTTGTTGACAGGGTGGTCATAGAAAACGATGGCGTTACATGCCTCCAGACCATTGAGGAGTTGTATTCCATATGTCAGTATATTTCATTGCATATTCCTGCCAACCAGGAAACCCGCGGTTCCGTCAACGAAGCGCTGCTGTCGCTGATGCCCGAAGGAGCAACACTGGTAAATACCGCCAGGAAAGAGGTGATTGATGAGGCAGGGCTGCTGAAGGTAATGGCCGAGCGGGAAGATTTTCGCTACCTGTCCGACATCGCCCCGGATTGCAGGGAGGAGATCGAAGGGAAATATGCAGGAAGGTATTTCTTTACACCTAAAAAGATGGGTGCACAAACCGCGGAGGCGAATCTCAATGCGGGGGTCGCTGCAGCGAAGCAGATCGTGGCATTCATAGAGAACGGCGAAAACACCTTCAAGGTAAACTGATTGTTTCAACTTAATTTTTTCCGATTATGGCAGTACTAAAACCTTTCAAGGGGTTTCGGCCTCCGGTGGAGCATGTGAAAGAGGTAGCATCAAGGCCTTACGATGTGCTGAATTCAAAAGAGGCACGCGCAGAGGTGGAAGGGAATCCGCATTCTTTCCTTCATGTGGTTAAACCGGAAGTTGACCTCCCGGAAGGGATCGACCTGCATTCCGACGAAGTATATGACAAGGCAAGGGAGAATATCAACAAGCTTATACAGGATGGGTTTTTTGTGCAGGACCACAGGGACCTGTTGTATGTGTATGCACAGACCATGTCTGGCAAAACCCAGTATGGCATCGTAGGTTGTTCATCGGTCGATGATTACATGCACGAGGTGATCAAAAAGCATGAACTGACCCGTCCGGACAAGGAAGAGGACAGGATGAACCATATCCGCGTTACCAATTTCAATGCCGAACCGGTATTTTTTGCATACCCCGACCATGCAGGCATCGATGCCATTGTGCAACGGGTGATCAGGGAAAAACCGGTGTATGATTTTGAAACCGGCGATGGAGTAGGGCACCATTTCTGGATCATGGAGCAACAGGAAGATATTGATGTGGTCACAGACTTTTTTGACAAGGATATCCCGAATACCTATGTGGCCGACGGGCACCATCGCACAGCCGCCGCGGCACTGGTAGGTAACGAACGCCGGAAGAACAATCCGGATCATACCGGGGACGAGGAATATAACTATTTCCTTTCAGTGAATTTTCCTGCCTCGCAGCTTACAATCATTGATTACAACCGCGTGGTAACCGATCTGAATGAGCTGACAACGAAACAGTTCCTGGGAGAGCTCGACAAAGGGTTTGAGGTGAAGCAGATCGGGAAGGAAATTTTCAAACCCGATGCACCACATGTGTTCAGCATGTACCTCGAAGGAAACTGGTTTTCGCTGAAGGCCAAACCTTCTACGTATAACGACGACGATCCCATTGGCTGCCTTGATGTAACGATCCTTTCCGAACAGGTGCTGGGCCCCGTGCTGAACATCACCGACCTCCGGAAATCGAACCGGATCGATTTTGTCGGGGGAATCAGGGGACTTGAAGAATTGAAAAAACTGGTGGACCAGGGAAACATGGAGGTTGCTTTCGCACTTTACCCGGTATCCATGAAACAACTGATGGATATTGCCGACAACGACCTGATCATGCCTCCCAAAACCACCTGGTTTGAACCAAAATTGAGAAGCGGGCTGGTGATCCACTCGCTGGATTGATGATGAATATAAAAGCGAATCTGGAACAACTTAAGGAACGTATCCCTGAACATGTGGAACTGGTAGCCGTCTCCAAGACCAAGCCGGCACATATGGTACGTGAGTTGTTTGAAGCCGGGCACCTCGATTTCGGGGAAAACAAGGTGCAGGAGCTGGTGGAAAAACAGCAGGAACTGCCGGGGGAGATACGCTGGCATATGATCGGACACCTGCAGTCAAACAAGGTGAAATACATTGCCCCGTTCGTTCACCTGGTGCACGGAGTTGACAGCCTGAAACTGCTCAGGGTGCTTGACAAGGAAGGCAGGAAAAATGAACGGCAGATCAACTGCCTGCTGCAGATGCATATCGCTAAAGAAACCGCAAAATTCGGCCTCAGCGAGGAGGAACTTGAAACGATCCTGGCTTCCGAAGAGTTCCGGAAAATGGAATTCGTAAAGGTGCGCGGACTCATGGGAATGGCTACTTTTACAGACAATTCTGAAGTGGTAAGGGAGGAGTTTCGGAATCTAAAACGTATATTTGAGAAGCTAAAATCGGTACATTTCCGTTCGCAACCCGGATTTTCTGTTTTGTCGATGGGAATGTCGGACGATTATCAACTGGCGATTGAAGAAGGAAGCAACATGATCCGCGTGGGCAGCCTGGTATTTGGCCCGCGGGAAACTACATAAAAAAGTTTTGAAATGATCGATCTATCAGTTAAATACGCAGGTTTAGAATTAAAAAGCCCGATCATCGTTTCTAGCAGCGGTCTTACGAATACCGTTCCGAGGATCAGGAAAATTGCCGCTGCGGGTGCAGGTGCCGTTGTGTTGAAGTCATTGTTCGAAGAACAGATACAATTCGAGATCGGTGCCATGGAAACAGGTGGTGACTACCCGGAGGCTTCGGATTATCTGAAGACCTACGCCCGGGAGAATTCCGTTGGAAATTACCTGGAACTGATCAGGAAAGCGAAAGCCGCTGTGGATATCCCGGTGATTGCCAGTGTGAACTGTTACAGCAACAGTGAGTGGGTCGATTTTACCGTGCAAATGGAGGAGGCCGGTGCCGATGGTATCGAGCTGAACATTTACTATATGGCCAATGACAGGAAGAAGGATCCGCGCGCTTATGAGGAAGTCTATCTGCGTATTCTTGAAGAAGTGAAAAAGAAGGTGGGCATCCCCGTAACAGTCAAACTGGGAATGCATTTTACAAACCTTACATGGATCGCAGAAGAACTTTCAGTCAGGGGGGCTGACGGAATCGTGATGTTCAACCGCTTTTATGCCCCCGACATTGATACCGACAACTTCACCATGGGTGCGGCAGAAGTGTTGAGTTCCCCTGCAGATATCAGGAACAGCCTCCGGTGGGTGGGTATCATTTCTTCCGAAGTCCCGAAACTGGATATTGCTGCATCAACAGGTGTGCACAGCGGAATGGGTGCAGTAAAGCAATTACTGGCAGGGGCCCAGGCTGTGCAGGTCTGCTCTGTTCTCTACAGGAACGGTGTGGATTATGTTCATGAACTCGTAGGCGAAATAAAGAAATGGATGGAGAAGAAGCAATACAACGCTATCGATGAGTTCAGGGGAAAGATGAGCTATGCCAACCTGAAGGATCCGGCTGCATACGAGCGTGCACAGTTCATCAAGTATTTCTCAAAGATGCACTGACCAGCTGTCCTGCCGCGTTCGCAACAGGATGGGGCATGTCACAGTACACACTTCTTCAGGTTTTACCTGCGCCGACGATTCAGAATTCCCGGATTACAGCGAGCATTTCCCGGATCAACTTCTTCTTGTTGTCACTGGCTTCCTGTAACCCGGTATTCAATGTGCTGGTCAACTGTAAGATCTCATCGTCGGAAAGATCACCGATGCTGTTTTCGATCACAGTAAATGCTTCGATGGCAGTTGCATAATCCTCCCGTAGCAGGAACCGGGCAAACAGGGGAACTTCCGTATGGTAATCCAGCCCGGATTGCCAGCAGGATGATACCAGCATGGGCCGGATGGGACGAAACCGCTGGTTCTTTAGCGCAGCTACGAGGTAACTGACCGCTTCTGCATTTTTAAGATCATTCAGGAGGCTCGTGCATGCCTCCATGACCTCGTCGTCTTCGGTATCGAGCATGACTTCGAATATCTCGGGAAGAATGGTTATGGTGCCATTTTCCCTGATCTCCCTGATGGTTTCAATAATTGCCTCAGCATTGCCGGACCGGAGCATGCTGATCTGTTTTTTTTCAGCTTCTTTGGCTTTCAGGTCCTTTTCGTTTTTGTTTTCCATATTTATTTACCGCAGTGCCTGTCAAGGTATTCCCGGGCTTCATATTTTCCATAACGAAGCGCGTTTCTGAAATCAAAACAGGCGGTATTCATATTTCCGAGTTCCAGGTCGGTAAGTCCCTTCGCAAACCATATTTCAGGATTCACAGGGTCCAGGTCAAGTGCCATGGAAAAATCTTTTTCAGCATACCTGTGCGTTCGGGTGGCAGCGTAGGTGCGGCCCCTGTTGAAATAATAGGCTGCTGTTCCCTTGTCCAGTTCAAGGGCTTTGTTGAAGGAAGATAACGCATCCAGGTATTTGCCTGCTGTAAAATGGATTTCCCCAAGAACATTCAACGCAGCATGCGAACGCGGATACAATTCCAGGTAACTGTTGACCAGGCTGACCGCTGCATCGTATGCGCCAAGGTTGCTGTGGATGCGGCCTGCCACCAGGTAATAATCAAAGGCATCCGGAGCCTGGCGCAGGAGCCGGCTGCAATCCCGCGCGGCATCTTCGAAATCCCCTTCTTCCACCAGGAGGTCGATCCTCAGTTTCAGTGCCTCTGTATTCCTGCTGTCAGCACCGATTGCCTTGTTCAATGCATCAAGTGCTGCCCTGTTGTTCCCCGATCTATGGTATAATTCTGCCAGGTGCTGGTTCACGATCGTTCTTCTGAATCCCTTCTTCTCCAGGTCACGAAGCCGGTTGATCGCTTCCGGGTAATCTCCTCTTTCCTTCAGGTATATGATTTCCTGTAATTCCTGGTCGTATGGAGAATACCATTCCCGCTCCCTCCAGAGAGAGATCCAGGCATCGGAGGATTCGATCAGTGCAAGGTCCTTATCAAGCAGGATGTCCTTCTCCGGAAGTTTGTAATAGGATCCAAGGTGTTCCCTGAGGTACTTGACAGCCAGTTCCGGGCGATTCAGACGCGCCTCGGTTTTTGCCAGCATCAGGCTTGCCATCACATTTCTTTTTTTATTCACAAATATAAAATCAGCCCTGGCCTCGTCGTACCGCTTCAGCGCAAAATAACATTTTCCCCTGCTGAAGATCACCTCTGTATTGCCCGGATCCTCTGCAGCAACTGCTTCGAGATAATGGATGGCTGAATCAAAATTGTTCACCTCCATCAGGGCTTTTGCCCGGACCAGTGCATCAGGATCCTGCTGGCCGCAGACCTGCTGGAACATGAAGAGGGTTATGATCAGCGCAACATTTCTCATCATTCTATAAATACATCATTTTCATTTCCGGAAAACACATAGATAAAACCCGTGAGGGTGTAAGATTCTATTCCACCCAGCCGTGGCTCAAATACCTCGCAAATATAATAATACACTCCGGGAGAGACTACTTTGTCGGTGCCCATGATCTTGCCATCCCAGTTCAGGTCCGGATCATCCGTTTGAAAGATCAGCAACCCCCACCTGTTGAACACCTGGAAATCCACTTTTTCAACGTATGCCGTTCTCAACGGCACAAACAGGTCATTGGTCCTGTCATTGTTGGGGGAGAATACATTCGGCAGCACGTAATTGGAACATTCATCGAGGCATAGTCGGGCAGAAAGTGCCGATTCATTGGCAAAAGAGTCAACTGCACTGATATAGTAGCACCCGGTAAGGGTCTCCTCGGTTTTCAGATCAATATAAGAAGTATCCGTGGGTTCGCTTTCATAATCCTCTATCAGTAAGGGTGTCCCGGCCTCGGTGGGGGAGTAGTAAAGCTTATATCCAACAATGTCCTCCATGCAGCTGTCGGCAGGCAGTCTCCATGTGAGCAGGTTATAGAACGCATCGCAGAACGACTGCCCTGAGAGGATCGGCGTACAGGGCGGCATGGTGTCAACAGGCTGCGTACAGTTCACGTGGCTGTAATTCACATTTTCATAGAGTCTCCCTTCGATACTGCGCCAACCGGTACTTTTTACCCTGTAGCAATATTCTTCATTGTTTTTCAGTCCCCGGTCCACATACACAGGGTCAGTGGTGTAGCCGATGGAATCGAATACTCCCGTAGTTTCATTGTGCCTGTAGATGGTATAGTCATAGTTGATCCAGGGAACATTTTTCACCATCCTGATACTTATCTGGTTGTCTCCTCCGGTAAGATCGGGGTAGAATGAGGATGCGCGCTCCTGAATGTCAGGGTCGCTGATCATGAACCTGTTGCCTTCTTCATTATTATAAAGAATGATCCGGTATGAATAGGGAAACAATTCCGTGTTCGCATCTGTATCCGTAAAGATTGTGTCTGAAATATCGGCTGTCTGCTTTGAAAACACCAGTTCCTGGTCCTGACCGAACAATCCGCTGTTACGGGTTATGATATACTCATATGGACCATTTGCCGGGATGGTATCCAGGTCAAGGGGTTGGGCCCATTTCAGCTCTATATCGCCTGACGGACTGTCGTTCGTTACACTTACCTGGAGCATGGCAGGCACACCGGCGATGAGGGGTGTGCACGCTTCTCCGCTTGGAATGCTGAGGGCACCATCGGGATAGATGGATACGATCATATAACAATATTCTGCTCCCTGGTTCAGACCACTCCCATTATTGTCATCAAAATAGATGGTATCGTTAGGATCGTCAAGGATCGCAATAGTCTCATAGCCTGTGTAGGCCGGCACACCTGTCACACACGAATCTGGCGTAAAGCCCGAAGGACCCTCTCTCCTGTAAACCCTGTATCCTGTTACGTACGGGCAGGGATCGGGTTTCCAGGTAACTGTTACGCTATTGGATGCAGCAATGAGCTGCGGTGTGTCCGGGGGGGAGCCGATGACCCTGATGTTGACATTCTTGATATCCACCAGCTGTGTCTCGGGATTGTTGTCTTCTGCCTTGAAAACCGCAGTATAGTTTTGTTGGCGTACATGGCTGCAATCTGTTTGCCAGGTAAATACCCCTTCACTGTGTCCTGCATAGCTGTTTTCTGCATCCACTTCGAACACAGCCTGCTCCCCGTCAACCACAAAGGGTCCGCCAGATGAGGAGAGCATGAGCGAATCGTCGTTCACATCATTGGCGATGACCCTGAAAGCTACATATTCGCCTGCTTCCACACACAGATCCGGCATCCGGGTGATTTCGGGCGTATTGTTATCTGTTTCGTACACTTCGATCTGCATGTCCCTTACAATGTTCCCGATTTTCACTCCATCGCGCCATTCTTCAATATCGATGGCGATGTTGTAAATCCCAATCTCTGTTGGCCTGATCCAGTAAAGATCGCCGGTGACGGCATCTATAAATAGCGTGTCACTTGCCGTCGGTAAAACATAGTTTTCGATGGGCCTTCCATCCTCTTCGGTACAAACAGTCAGCTTGTAGGAGATGCTGTCGCCATCAGGATCATAGGCAGCCGGGTTGTGGACAAACATCTGGTCAAGGGCTGCCCTGTCGATGGGTGGATTCAGCAGGACAGGCGTGGAGTTCTTGCCGATGGCAGGATTAATAGAGATGGTCGTGGTGATTGAGAAGACCACGTTCACCGAGTTGGGGATATTCTTGACCCCCAGGTTGCGGTTGGGATCCTGTACCACGATCTTATAGGTGCCGGGACCGGGAAAAGTATGCTGTGCAATGTAGGTGTTTTTCTGGTAAAAATTGGGAAGCCTGGTGATGCTGGTCCTGGGTGCAGATGAAACGGTATTGTCGCCCCACTGCACCTCAAGCGATGACCGGTCGGCCTGTGAAAGCGTATAGGTAAAGGTGGTGATCAGGATCTCATAGGTGTAATCATCCAGCTGAGACAATGTGATCTCCCCGGCACGGTTGTGCGTGGCGCTCACTGGCTCAGTTACGAAAATACAAAGGATGATCAATGGAATAAGTCGCTTCATTCTTTTACCTCAGCTTCAGTTCATCTTCCTTGTTATTGTAATCAAATTTAATGCCTTTTTGTTTTCCTCCGGCAGAAAAGATCAGCAGGTTGGTCTGATCTGCAAAAATATCGGTCAGCATTGCGTGGTAAATGTACAAAGTTTTCGGTTGATCCTTCAGGTTGATGTGCAATTCAAGTTTCATGGACAATTCATTGAATGTAATGGTGTCCGTGACCAGTTCCATGGGTTCACCTTCTTTGGTTGCGCGGACAACAAAGGATGCCTCCAGGTAGTCGCAAAACCATTGATTGTCAGTGTTGCCCGGCATTCTGAGATCGATGGGTTTCCCGTAATAATGGAAATAGGCTGTTTCCCAGTCATCCACAAAGGTGTTGATGGAAATATTCAACATGTTTTCTTCCATTGTGATGTTGGTCACCGACACATGCAGCGGATGTGCGCCGGCAAGCATGGGAGTAAAAAGCATGAAACCAGATAACAGGACCAGAACCAGGAAGAGAATTTTTTTCATTCTGCAAATTTAACTTAAACTTGTAACCTGAATACAATTTCAATGTCGGTTTTTCAACTCTACCTCGAATTAGGGATTGACCATATAATGGATATCAGGGGATACGACCACATCCTGTTCATCCTTACACTGTGTGCGGTATATTATTTCAGGGAGTGGAAACGCGTGCTCATCCTGATTACCGCATTCACCATCGGTCACAGCACAACACTGGTACTGGCAACCCTGAATATTGTGAAGATCTCCACCGGGCTCATTGAGTTCCTGATCCCGCTGACGATCTTTATTACCGCATTTTTCAACGCTATCTACAAGTATGAAAGGGTCGGCAAGCGACTGCATATGATGAAATATGCCGCAGCACTTTTTTTCGGACTGATCCACGGCCTGGGCTTCTCCAATTACCTGCGTAACCTGCTCGGCAATGAAAGCGGCATTGTGAAGCCGCTCCTCGCATTTAATATTGGAATAGAGCTGGGACAGATTATTGTGGTCTTGGTGATCATGGCACTCACATGGCTGGTAGTGAATGTGATGCATGCACGAAGGCGTGAGTGGAACCTGCTGATCTCGGGGGCGGGAATGGGAATAGCGCTGGTGCTGATGATCGAAAGGTTTCCCTGGTAGATCTTTTATAGCTATTTAATATAGTTCTTCATGTAGCTCTACCAGGACTTTTTTTACTGCTATTTCCTACATCTCCAAGACAATTACAATACCCATATCTAATTATCACAGAATTAGTTATTCTAATTTCAATGTGATTTCCGATCCATTTCAAATGTTTACCAATGTTTGCCATAATTGATAATACCATAACAAATTTTCCAGTTATATCCGCAGAGATCATATTCTGGGGTTTTACAATCCAGAAAAGTTTGACACCTGAAAAAATTCATCCAAAAAATTGTGGGATTCGTTTTTTTTTTTTCTAAATTTATATAGCCAATGTGAATTAACTCGTAACCTAAAATGTCTAAAACCCTTATCAATCTTAATAAGTAGAAGCCTAATCTGAACCATTGGGAATATGTACAAGGTGCATTTTTCCGAGGGGAGTACTGAATCTTTCCAAAAGTAAAATTCAAAAGCAGAATTCAAAATAAAAACTCACCCCCGACACTCGCAAAAGCTTCGAGGGTGAGGAAAACCTAAGTTTAATTAAACAATTACAAAGATGAAAAAAATTAAATTAAAATTAGCAATTTATGGCTTGTTCATTTTCTCAATAATAGGCTGCGAGAAGGAACTTGATCCAATTAGTAAAAAATTTCGAGTGGATCCTGATATTGAATTATCAATGGATGTAAAAAACAGAGTAATTGAAGAGTTATCTGAAGTTATTTCTCTGTCTATTTCAAATTTTGATGTTCGTGAATTACTTCATACAGAAATCGAAAAGCAATTTGATTACGATTATGACATTCTTTATCAGTTTATTAAGGACCATGATATCAGTACTGAGAATTATGGAGAAGTTAGCTTTCATGATTACATAATTAATCTTGCGAGAGATAATAATATTGACATTTCAAACTTTTTGAAATATTCTGAAAGCTTTATAACTCTTCAAATATCCTCTCCTGTCTATTTTGAGTTATGGAACTATAAAACTCAGATCATTCCAGTAATTAGTCTTCCAGTAGATTATCAAGAAGCCCTTGGTATCCATGTAAATAGCTTTCATAATTCTGTTAAAACTCAGGTATTAGAAACTGAGATACATGAGCCTATATTATTAGTGCGTGAAGCTGAACGTGTAAATTCTAAAGGTATGATGAGAATTGATCCTGATGGGTTCGTACTCCCTAAAGAATTACAGCTCTTATCAGCCAGAAAAGCATATGAAATATCATCCACAACTCTAAAATCTAGACCAATTGGATCCAAAATAATTGTGATAGTAGATGATGAGGATTTTGAATCTGAGACTAGGATGTTTAGAGATGATATAAGAAATGATAAATCATCTTATAATGGATTGCACAATACAACAAATACAACTAGTTCAGATATTGGAAGTACAACCGTCTTGAAATCAATTGCATCTATTTCATCACCCACGTCATTTACTGCCTATCCTGACGAGACCCCTATGAAGTAAGAATGTCATGGGCTGGAGTTCAAGGTGCAATTAAGTACGAAATTTGGAGGCAACACAGTTCCTACCCAAACACAAAATTAGTAACACTAAATAATTATCAAACAAGCTACGTAAATACCAATTTAGTTAATGGAAGAAGTTATTATTACTCGATTCTTTCAGTTGATGAAAATGGCAATAAATCAAATTTAACGAAACCATTTGAAGCTAAGGCAAGTTGGAGAAATAGATATAGTAGGGATCAAATTGAAAAGATATATATAAGCAAGGATTGTTGGAGCTGGTGTTGTGGATTGTTTGATGGTAAGATCGAATTGCAATACAAAGTTGCATATTATAATCACAAACAAAGTCAAAATATAGCATTTCCCTCTTCTGGAACAAATAATTTCGGTCAAAAGACTAGAGATGAGCAAAGGGATGAATGGTGTACTTATGATAAATCTTTGTTTTCATGGAACATACAAGATCATTCCTATAATTATTATTTCAATATGATAGAGGATGATACAAATGGCGAGGGTGTGAAAGTAAAAATTGGAACCTCAATGAAAATAACTAAAGAGGGTGACGATAAGGTAAAAATTGAATCGGTACCAACATTAGGTGTAGAGTTTAATATCGCTAGTGCCGATGAAAATTTCGGAGAAATAGAAATACTATACTGGGATGCTGTAGGTGAATATGACTTGAATCCTAAGGAAGGACTAGCAAAAATTTATATCAAACAATAATTTGGATTTTGGGGGGGCGATGCCCCCCCCCATATAATTCATTTAGTAATGAAGTACTATACGGAAACTCGAATTAATTGTATAAAGAAATCTCAATATCATAAACTATTTTCACTTTTTGGAATATTGTTATTTATTTCATCTTGTGAAGACAAAGTAGAGCTTGATATTGAAAATTTCTCTGGTAATCATACGGTGAATTGTCTTCTTACATCCGACTCGGTAGTTTCATTGCAACTTTCAATGTCAAAACAAATTGATTCTGATAAGGAGTTTTTACCAATAATGAATGCCTCAGTCTCAATCAGCAATTCAGATTCACTATGGGTATTAAATCCTATCGATAATGGATTTTATGTTTCTTCAATCAAGCCAATTGAAGGTAAAAGTTATGCACTATCTATAAATTCCAATAACACTACACTTTCAGCATCTACAAAAATCCCGATAAAACCAGTTGTAAATATTAAAGCAGTTATTGACGAGCGTACCGAAGAAGAGTTAGTGGATTCCTATGATACAAGCCATTACTCAATAACGATTATTGATCATCCTGAAAGAAAAGAGTATTATTGGATTTCAGTAAAATACTTCAAAACATTTGAGGAATATTACAAAAACGTAAAAAATATCTCCGTAAATCGAATCTTTGGTGGAAATATCAATATTGAAGAAGATTCCTACTATAATAATTTCCCTCATTCATATTCATACTATATACGCATTGATGACGAATTACTGGAAGGAGACAGCATTAATTTCAACATTAAGTACTCTAATGCATTCAAAACAAGAGATAGGATAACAATGGTATCAGCGGATCAACATCTTGATCTTTATTTAAAATCTGCGCTCATTCAATATGAACAGAAAAATTTAGGTGATAATCTTGCTTTTTATATACCTGAAATGATGTATACAAATATTAAAAATGGTGTTGGAATATTTGGGTCCTACAATTCTGTTTACTTTGATTTTGACTATTTAGGATGGTAAATTTTAAGCTCATACTATTTCTTGCACTGATGTTTACATGGAATTTGGTGCAGAGCCAAAATTACATACTCTCTGGGAGAGTTAGTGATGCTAAAAATGGAGAATTCCTGCCAGAAGCAACGATTTTTGTTCAGGAAACAAATACTGGTATATCAACGAATCGCTATGGTTTCTATTCGTTATCCTTTCAAGAAGGAACCTATAATATTACAATAAGTTACGTTGGATATGAATCGATGAATTGTAAATTATTGATTGAAAAAGATAGCATCTTAAATATTGTATTAAATCCTGGCGTAGAATTCGATGAAATAGTAATAAGATCTTCAAGTTGGGCAGGTGTCTTTTCTCCAATCAGTGGTGCTCACAGACTGTCTGCAAAAATAATTAATGAGTACCCAGTTGTATTTGGTGAGAAAGATGTTTTAAAGACCCTCCAGTCTTTCCCAGGTGTAAAAGGGGGGAATGAAGGTACATCTGGCATACAGGTTAGAGGTGGATCTCATGATCAAAATCTTATTCTATTAGATGGAGTACCCGTTTACAATACTAATCATTTGTTTGGTTATCTTTCGACATTTAACGCCGATGCAATTAAGGATGTTCATTTTTTCAAAGGAAGTATCCCCGCACGATATGGGGGAAGACTATCCTCAGTAGTAGACGTTTCAGTAAAAGAAGGAAATATCAAAGAAAACTCTGGATCTATATGGGTAAGTCCAGTAGCTGGAGGATTGCTTTTGGAGGGTCCTATTAAGAGGGACAAAGTTTCATATTTAATTTCCTACAGAAGATCATGGCTTGATATCCCATTTTCGATTCTTCAATTATTGCAGAATAATGATGAACATCTTTCATATTCATTTAATGATTTTAACGGAAAGATAAACTGGAAGATTAGCCCCAAAAGTCAACTATATCTTAGTCATTATCAAGGGAAAGATGGCTATAGATATAAAGATGAAAAACAAGAATATAGCTATGGATATAGTTGGGGAAACAATACAACCCTGATGCGATGGAATTATCAACTGACGCCGAGGCTATTCATCAATACATCTGCATATTACAGTGTTTTTCAATTTGAAGAATTCACCGATCAAAAAATGGGGCAAGCTTATTTGGAGGAAATAGGTTCTGGCATTAAGGATTTATCGATCAAGAGTGATGTTGATCTTAGTATATTGAATCATAACATGAAATTTGGGTATCATATTGCATATCAAACCTTTAATCCTGAAATTCTTAAAATCCAGAATATTGATCTTGATACTAGTTTTAATATTGCAGCAATAAAACATGTAACCAGTATTTCTTCTTATATTGAGGATAGAATATCTATTCTTGATAACATTACTATCCTGCCAGGGATTAGAGCAGTTTCATATGTAATTGATAGGAATAATGATATATATTTAGAGCCTAGGTTATCGATGTCCTACAGAATTGCAAATTCTTCATCAATTAAGCTTTCAACCCAGAAGATGACTCAGGCAATTCATTTCCTTACCAATACGGCACTAAACATGCCTACAGACTTGTGGGTTCCTTCAACTGGCAGTGTTAAGCCAGAAATTGGATGGCAATACGATCTTGCTTATGCAAAAAAGTTTCTTAATTATTTTTTTACCCTTGACATCTATTATAAAACGATCAGAAATACGGTTCAATATAAACAAGGAACATCATTTAGTAAAAAGAATTCCGATTCATGGGAAGAGTTAATTGATATTGGTGAAGGCTTGAGCTATGGTACTGAAATCATGCTTGAAAAGAGAAACGGGAAATTAACAGGGTGGGTGAATTATACTCTTGCATGGGCATGGCGTAGGATTGAAAGTATTAACAATGGTGAGTACTTTCCATTTAAATATGATAGAAGGCATGACTTAAATATCCTGTTGAAATATAGTATTGAACTATCAAAAGAAAAGGAGCGTTTCTTTTCAGCATCTTTCAAGCTGGCAAGTGGAAATGCTATCACAATTCCTGTTGAATCAATACAAGGAACCACATTACCCGGCCTGGAAAAGCTAGATAATGCTTACAATGTTGATTTTCTTGATTATCAATCTTTCCCTTATCCAAATAACTACAGGATGCCTCTTTTTCATCATCTTGATCTAGCTTATTCAACATGCAAAGTATTGAACGAAGGGAAGAAACGAACATGGAAATTTTCTATTTACAATGTGTATAATCGCAAGAATCCATATTATTATATTAAGAGATACGATTCATACTATAAAGTGTCGTTGCTGCCAATAATTCCTTCAGTTTCATACTCATACACTTGGTAAATAATTTCTGGAACAGTAATGCTAGCTAACATTACCGTTCCTATCTTTTCGGGATACACATTATTCCTGTACAGATGAAAATCTATGGGTGTCCTGTATGGATATTGATAATTTCAGGAATTTTATTCCACAGATGTTCTACAAGTATTTCTCCCGCGGCTATCCAATCTAACTTACAACCTTGAAAGGAAATGCTTCCTCCAGGCGCACATAACTTTCAGGTTACCCCGTAATTATTCTTTGTATCTTGCGGGTATAAAATGAGAGCGATAATGGGGTCCTGGGAAACTGAGATCAGGGAGTACAGGAATTTTCTGAAGCTGGAAAAGGGATTGTCAGACAATTCAGTGCATGCCTATGTGAATGACCTGGAAAAGCTGATCCGGTTTCTGGAGCTGAAGGGAACAGACCTGGATCCCGAAAAGGTGGAACAGGCGACGTTGCATGCATTTATCACCTGGCTGAATGAGCTCGGGTTGAATGCCCGTAGCCAGTCGCGGGTCATCTCCGGGATCAAATCCTTTTTCAAATACCTGGCAATGGAGGAACGTATCTCAAGGGACCCCTCCATGCTGCTTGAAAGTCCGCGAATCGGCAGGAAACTGCCCGAGGTGCTTACCATCGAAGAGATCGACAGGCTGTTCGCCGCCATCGACCTGAGCAAGCTTGAGGGACAGCGCAATAAGGCGATGCTGGAGGTCCTTTACAGCTGTGGATTACGGGTGAGTGAACTGGTCGGACTGAGGATATCCGACCTCTTCAGGGAGGAAGGGTTTGTAAGGATCATCGGGAAAGGTGACAAGGAACGGCTGATACCGATTAGTTCCACTGCGCTGAAGGAGATCGACAATTATATGCCTGACCGGAACGCAATGCTTGATATCGACCGGGAAAATGTGGATATCCTTTTCCTGAACCGGCGTGGCAGGCAGCTTACGAGGGTCATGGTTTTTACCATCATCCGGCAGCTTGCTGAGAAAACCGGGCTGAAAAAACGTATCAGTCCGCACACTTTCAGGCACTCCTTCGCCACCCACCTGGTCAATGGCGGTGCCGACCTCCGGGCGGTCCAGGAGATGCTGGGACACGAATCCATTGTCACCACCGAGATCTACACCCATCTCGACAGGGAATACCTGCGGGAGGCGATCATCAGCTACCATCCCAGGTCAGGGAAGTAACTCCTGAAGTAATCACAGGCACGCCCACCGGCATAACCACCGGTAACACCACCGGTACAACTACTACTCCAACTACTACTCCAACTACTGCTCAAACTACTGCTCCAACTAATGCTCCAACCGCTATTGCAGCCTCTGTTGTAATCCCTTCCTCAAGGCCAGAAAGAAACAATTATTTAACCCTATTTAGAATTGTTTTATCTATTTTTTAGATACCTTTGTGTCTTTCGAAAAAACCCCTATAGTTAACTTGTTCATTATTAACACATAAAAGAATATAAGTATGTCGAAAGTTAAGCGTGTTTATACCTTTGGAGACAAAAAAGCTGAAGGAAAAGCTGACATGAAAAATTTGCTGGGTGGCAAGGGTGCCAACCTCGCTGAAATGAACCTGATCGGGGTTCCGGTACCTCCGGGATTCACCATCACCACTGAAGTTTGTGCAGAGTATTATGATCTTGGTCGTGAGAAGGTTGCAGAACTCCTGAAGCCCGAAGTAGAGGCAGCAGTGAAGAATGTTGAACAGATCATGGGAACCAAATTCGGAAGCAACGAAAATCCCTGCCTGATGTCCGTACGTTCAGGTGCACGGGTTTCCATGCCCGGGATGATGGATACCGTGTTGAATCTCGGTATGAACGAGGATGCAGTTGCGGGACTGATTGCTAAAACCGGAAACGAGAAATTTGCATGGGACAGTTACCGTCGCTTTGTACAGATGTATGGCGATGTGGTACTTGGAATGAAGCCTGAAAGCAAAGAGGATATCGATCCGTTCGAGGAGATCCTCGAAGCAGTGAAAGAAGAAAAGGGTGTAGACAATGATAACGAACTGGATGTTGAAGACCTGAAGACCCTGGTGGAAAAATTCAAGGCCGCTGTGAAAAAGCAAACGGGTCATGACTTCCCCGTAGATCCATGGGATCAGCTGTGGGGCGCAGTAATGGCTGTATTTGATAGCTGGAATACCGACAGGGCCATCTATTACCGCTCGATGCACCAGATTCCCGGTGAGTGGGGAACTGCTGTGAATGTACAGGCCATGGTATTTGGAAACATGGGCAACAAATCCGGTACAGGTGTGGCATTCACACGTGATGCTGCAACCGGTGAAGATATTTTCAATGGCGAGTACCTGATCGATGCACAGGGTGAAGATGTGGTTGCAGGTGTGCGAACACCGCAGCAGATCACCAAAGAGGGGTCACTTCGCTGGGCAAAACTGGCAGGTGTTTCAGAAGTAGACCGGGTCTCTAAGTTTCCGTCACTGGAAGAGCTGATGCCTGCTGTTTATAAGGAACTGGACGATACCCAGACAAAACTCGAGAACCACTACAAGGACATGCAGGATATTGAGTTCACCATCCAGGATGGTAAGCTGTGGATGCTGCAGACACGTAACGGTAAGCGTACCGCAGCTTCAATGGTGAAGATCGCCATGGACCTGCTGCGTGATGGCATGATCGATGAAAAAACCGCACTCCTGCGGCAGGAACCTGCAAAACTGGATGAACTGCTGCACCCTGTTTTCGATAAAAAAGCAATGGCCGATGCTGAAGTGATTGCAAATGGGTTGCCTGCATCACCTGGTGCCGCAACCGGACAAATCGTCTTTTTTGCCGACGAGGCTGCCAAATATCCCGAGTCCATCCTGGTACGTATCGAGACTTCACCCGAAGACCTCGAAGGTATGAACATCGCAAATGGTATTCTCACTGCACGTGGTGGGATGACCTCACACGCTGCCGTTGTGGCACGCGGAATGGGTAAATGTTGTGTTTCCGGCGCAGGCGGTGTGAAGATCAACTACAGGGAACGTACCATGGTAGTGGGTGGAAAGAAACTCAAGGAAGGTGACTGGATCTCACTCGACGGTGGAGAAGGAAATGTATATGAAGGCAAGATCACAACCATCGACCCGGAACTGAGCGGTGATTTCGCAGCTGTACTTGAGCTTGCTGAGAAACTCACAAAAATGGATGTCAGGACCAACGCCGACACACCGAATGATGCACAGGTTGCAAGGGACTTCGGTGCAAAGGGTATCGGTCTTACACGTACAGAGCACATGTTCTTCGAGGGTGAGCGGATCATCGCCATGCGCGAAATGATCCTCGCTTCCAACGAGACCGAGCGTCGCAAGGCACTTGAAAAACTGCTGCCTTACCAGCGTGAGGACTTCGAAGGAATCCTGGAAGCCATGGCCGGATATGGAGTGACCATTCGTCTGCTCGATCCGCCATTGCACGAATTCGTACCGCACGATGAGGAGAACCAGAAAGAGATGGCCGACCAGATGGGCGTTTCAGTAGATGATATCAAGGCACTTGTGGAGGACCTGCATGAATTCAACCCCATGCTGGGACACAGGGGATGCCGTTTGGGAAATACCTACCCGGAGATCACCGAGATGCAAGCCAGGGCAATCATCGAGGCTGCTGTCAATCTGAAGAAAAAAGGAGTGGATGCACGCCCGGAAATCATGGTCCCCCTGATCGGAACCGTGCAGGAATTCCAGTTGCAGGAAGAGATCATCCGCACTACCGCCGAAAAGGTGTTCGAAGAAAAAGGCGAGCGGTGTGAGTACCTCGTGGGAACAATGATCGAAATACCCAGGGCAGCATTAACTGCTGATGAGATTGCCAAACATGCTGAATTCTTCTCTTTCGGAACCAATGACCTGACCCAGATGGGCTTCGGTTATTCACGTGATGATGCAGGCAAATTCCTGCCCATCTACATCAAGAAGGGAATCCTGAAGGTTGATCCGTTCCAGACTCTCGACCAGGAAGGCATTGGTCAGCTTGTTGAGATCGGAACGACCAAGGGACGCTCCACGAACCCGGATCTCAAGGTGGGGATCTGCGGCGAACATGGTGGAGACCCCAGCTCGGTGGAGTTCTGCTACAAAGTTGGAATGAACTATGTAAGCTGTTCACCTTTCAGGGTGCCGATCGCACGCCTTGCTGCAGCACAGGCATCTGTCAAGTATAAAAGATAGTAATTACAGATAATCTCTTTAAAAAGCAGTAGAACTTTGTTTTTACTGCTTTTTTTTTGATCTTTGAATAGAATCCCCGTCCGGGGATCATCGCCCAAACAAGTTACTTATTCAAAATAGCGCTTTATGACCAGTAAAAAAATTGACCTGAACCTGGAACAATATGGGATTACTGGCAACCCCGAAATCCTGCATAACCCGTCATATGAGGTGTTTTATAATGAGGAATTGCGTGACGACCTGGAAGGTTATGAAACAGGTGTCGAGTCGGAATTCGGGGCCGTGAAGGTGGATACTGGAATTTTTACCGGGCGGTCACCCAAGGACAAGTACATCGTGCTTGATGATACCACACGTGATACCGTTTGGTGGCGATCCGAGAAAGCAAAATCCTCTGACAATAAACCCATCTCACAGGAGGTCTGGGGAAAAGGCTACCAACTGGCATCAGAACAGCTTTCAGGGAAACGACTGTTTGTAATGGATTGCTATTGCGGAGCCAACAAGGACAGCCGGCTCAGTGTGCGTTTTATCATGGAGGTTGCCTGGCAGGCACATTTTGTGAAAAACATGTTCATACGGCCAACTGAAGAGGAGCTGGAAGCATTCAAACCCGATTTTGTTATGCTGAATGCGGCAAAAACCACCAATCCCTCATGGAAGGAACAGGGCCTCCACTCCGAGGTATTTGTTTTTTTTAACCTTACCGAGCGGATGGGGGTGATTGGTGGCTCCTGGTACGGCGGGGAAATGAAAAAGGGAATTTTTTCGATCATGAACTATTACCTGCCCCTGCGCGGAATAGCTGCCATGCATTGCTCCGCAAATGTGGGCGAGGATGGAGATACGGCGATCTTTTTCGGACTTTCCGGAACCGGGAAAACGACCCTTTCCACAGATCCGAACAGGGCACTGATCGGGGATGATGAGCATGGGTGGGATGACGACGGGATTTTTAATTTCGAGGGCGGTTGCTATGCCAAGACCATTCACCTGAGCAGGGAAAATGAACCCGACATCTATAACGCCATACGTCGCGATGCCCTCCTGGAAAATGTTTCTGTCGATGCCAATGGGAAAGTGGATTTTGATGATGGTTCGATCACCGAAAATACACGTGTATCCTACCCAATCTATCACATCGATAACATCGTAAAACCGGTGTCCAGGGCAGGCCATGCAAAACGCGTGATTTTTCTTACTGCCGATGCCTTTGGCGTGATGCCGCCGGTATCGAAACTTACACCGGACCAGACAAAATATCATTTTCTCTCCGGTTTCACAGCCAAGCTTGCGGGAACGGAACGGGGTATTACGGAGCCAGTGCCGGCATTCTCTGCATGTTTTGGTGCCGCCTTCCTTACACTGCACCCAACAAAATACGGTGAGGAACTGGTCAAGCGCATGGAAGCTGCAGGTTCAAAAGCCTACCTGGTGAATACCGGTTGGAACGGCACAGGCAAACGGATCTCCATCAAGGATACCCGCGGGATCATTAACGCTATCCTGAACGGCGACATCGATAAGGCCGATACAAAAGTGGTTCCCCATTTTAACCTGGAGATACCTGTATCATTGCCAGGTGTCGATGATGCAATACTTGATCCGAGGGATACCTACGAGGATCCTGCTGAGTGGGAGCGCAAGGCCCGCGACCTGGCAGCAAAGTTCATCAGTAATTTCAGACAGTTTACCGACAACGAAGAAGGACAGCGACTGGAAAAGGCTGCGGGTCCGGTAATCTGAATCCATGGGAGAAGCGGTTACATCTTTTGCATTCCTGGCCTGGATGGCTCCTGCAGCATACCTGCTGGGGTCTATACCTACAGCGGTCTGGACCGGCCGTGTCTTCCACGGCATCGATGTCCGTGACCATGGCAGCGGTAACGCGGGCGCCACCAATGTGATGCGGGTGCTTGGTGTCCGGACCGGGGTGCCGGTATTGCTGATCGACATGCTGAAAGGCTGGGCAGCAGTGAACCTCTTAAAACTGCAGCAGTCATTGGGGACAGGGGAGGAGGCATTCATGATGCTTGCTATCCTGTTGGGAATTCTGGCGGTGACCGGTCACATTTTCCCAGTTTTTGCAGGTTTCAGGGGAGGAAAAGGTGTTGCCACCATCGGCGGGGTCTGCCTGGCACTGCATCCGGCTGCCACGGCAGCTGCACTTGGAGTATTTATTTTGGTGCTGCTGCTTTCCCAATATGTTTCGCTCGGATCCGTTTCAGCCGGCATCTCGTTCCCGGTTTGGCTGATCGCGGTATTTCATTCCCCGTACATTTCCCTGTGGATATTTTCGATTGTCGCAGCCCTGCTGCTGGTCATCACACACCGTAAGAATATCATGCGATTGAAAGCCGGAAAGGAAAACAAGGCTACTTTCCTTTTCAAAAAAAAGCAATAGGGTTTACTGGGATTTGTCTCCGAATTCTTCTTCCAGCTTCTGGGTCAGAAGCTGGATGCCTATGTTTTTCTGAAGAATGCCGTTTTCGGCAATGGAAATCTGGCCCGTCTCTTCTGATACCACGATGATCAGTGAATCGGTTACCTCGGACATCCCCAGTGCAGCCCGGTGCCTGAGCCCATATTCCGGTGGAAGGTTCGGTTTGTCGGTTACCGGCAGGATCACCCTGGCCGCTACCAGCTGGTCGCGGTCCATCACCAGCGCTCCGTCATGCAGGGGGCCTGTTTTATTGAAAATACTTGTGATCAGCCTGCTGGAAGTGGCGCTGTTCAGGATCTCAGCCGATTCGGTATACATCTTCAGATTCGATTTTCTCCGGATCACGATCAGTGCACCTGTTTTTGTCTGCGACATCTGCATTACCGCCTTGAGCACAGATTTGATGGGGATCCTGGGTTTGGCCTCGAAACGCATGTTGAAAATCCGGTCGAGACTGATCATATTGCCATCCACGTACCGCGATCCCATGTAGATCAGAAAACGGCGGATCTCCTGCTGAAAGACAATGATCAGTGCGATGACACCCACGCCGATCACCTGCCCGATAATTTTACTGAGCAGCTCCATCTGGAGCGCCCTGGTTACCCACCAGAAAATATAGATCGCTGCAATCACCACGATGATGTTCAGCGCCACGGTTCCCCGTACCAGCATGTATAGCTGGTAGAGCAGCCAGGCCACCAAAAAGATATCGATGATGTCCAGGAGCCTGATATGAATAAATAATGACAACATTCCGGAACAAATGTACAAAAAGATGTGGAAAGCAGTCAGCCCGACTTACGAACTGTCTGGTTGAAAATGGTAACCGCTTCCTTTGCCTCCTTCACATCATGAACCCTGATGATGTTGATTCCCCCCTGCAGAAGAAGCATATGGACAGCCGTAGTGCCGTTCAGGGCCTCTTCACTGGAGGATTCAAGGAGCCTGTAGATCATGCCTTTGCGCGAAACACCTGCAACGACAGGTAGTTCAAACATCTGGAAAGCACTTACCTGGGAAAGAAGTTCATAATTGTGGTCCATGGTTTTGCCAAATCCAAACCCGGGATCAAGCAATACATCAGAAATACCTTCATTGTGTAAAATGTGCACTTTCTGTGAAAAATACTGGATGATCTCGTCGGTGACGTTGTGATATACAGGGTTGTCCTGCATGTCACCAGGCACGCCTTTCATATGCATGACGATATAGGGAACATTGAGTTTTGCGATCAGCGGGATCATTCCGGGATCCAGCTCCCCGGCCGAGATATCGTTAATAATATCAGCTTCAAAATGTGTAACAGCCTGTTTGGCAACCTCGGCGTTGTAGGTATCCACAGAAAGGACCAGGTCGGGGAATTCGCCGCGCACCAGTTGCATTACTGGTTCCAGCCTGGAGAGTTCTTCCCCTGCATCCATGAGTCCTGCACCCGGCCTGGATGAAGCGGCCCCGATGTCAATGATGTCGGCACCTTCGCTGACCATTTCCCTTACGCGGTCCAGCGCAGCAGCAGGATCGGTATACCTGCTACCATCAAAGAATGAATCCGGCGTCACATTCAGAATACCCATTACTTTAGGGGTTTCCAGCCCCAGTAATCTGCCCCTGCAATTAAGACTGCGGTTCTTTGAAAAAAATGTATCTTTAGCGTTGTTTTCAGGCATGGGTCATAGGTAAAACGATGACAAATTAAGTAAAAATATTCCATTTTCAATCGAAAAGCAGTAATGAGATTCCTTGTAATAGAAGGATTGGACGGATCAGGAAAATCAACACAGGTGGAAATGCTGCGGGCCCACCTGGAACGCATGGAGATGAAATACCGGTACCTGCATTTTCCGCGTCTCGAGGAAGGTGTGTACGGCAAACTTATCGCACGTTTCCTGCGTGGAGAGATGGGTGAGATCGACCAGGTGGATCCCTACCTCGTTGCACTGATTTTTGCCGGTGACCGTAAAGATGCCAGTGCTGTCATGGAACAGTGGATGGAAGACGATCACCTGGTCATCGTGGATCGCTACGTGTATTCCAACATTGCCTTTCAGTGTGCCAAACTGGATGATCCCCGGGAACAGGAAATGCTTGCAGAATGGATCATGGACCTCGAATACAGAGAACACAGGCTGCCGGTTCCCGACATGAATATCTTCCTTGATGTACCTTTCGACTTTACAAAAATGCGCCTGACGGAGCAGCGAAACGGGGAGGACCGGCAATACCTGAATGGCAGGAAGGATATTCATGAGAATGACCTCTCTTTCCAGGAGAAGGTCAGGGCCATCTACCACACGGTATGTGCCGGTTATGGCGATCTTACCATTGTGAACTGCGCAGACGAAAGGGGAGCAATGAAACCGCCAGGGGAAATTTTTGAGAACCTTAAACTCGTGACGGGGTTATAATAAAAGAAATTTTGTGTATGAGAGCAACCAGGTATATCAGTCGGCTTTTACTCGGAGTATTGTTTATCTTCAGCGGGTTTGTCAAGGCAATTGACCCCCTCGGATCATCCTATAAGTTTTCAGATTATTTTCAGGCGTTCGGACTGGAGTGGCTCGATGCGCTGAGCCTTCCGCTCGGCATCCTGCTGGCGGGCTTCGAACTCGTGCTCGGACTGGTGCTGATCCTGGGTTACCAGAAACGGCGGACTTACCGGGTGCTGCTGGTATTTATGTCGTTTTTCACGGCACTTACCTTTGTCCTTGCACTTACGAACCCGGTTACAGATTGCGGATGTTTTGGTGATGCAATCGTGATGACGAACTGGGAGACTTTCTTCAAGAACGTGGTCTTCATGGTCTTTGTGCTGATCCTTTTCCGGTCAGCGAAACGGTCGGAGAATGTGCATTCCACCGGTCTTGAAGTATTGCTGATCCTGATCTTTTTTGCCGGGAGCACCCTCCTTTCTCTGGGTGCCATGCGCCACCTGCCGGTACTCGATTTCCGGCCTTATGACATCGGTACATACATTCCCGGAGAGATGCAAGTTCCGGAAGGGGCACCCGTGGATGAATATGAAACGCTGTTGTATTATAAAAATCTTGAGACCGGTGTGACAGAGGAGTTTACCATTGAAAACTATCCGAATGACTCCTCCCTGTATGAATTTGTCACCAGTGAATCGAACCTGGTCAGCAAGGGGTATGAACCCCCTATTGCTGATTTTGGGATCATGGACCCTGAGGGATTTGATTTTACCGATGCGTTGCTGTCATTCGAGGGCTACACCCTGATGATGATCAGCTATAACCTCGAAAAGGCTGAAGGGAATTTATTTGCTGATGGCAATCTATGGGCCGGACTGGAAAAATTTTCAACAGATTTCAGGTTCGTGCCTGTTACGGCTTCAGCCGGCGCTGCGGTTGAAGAAATCACGCGTTCCAATGGAATTGAATATGAATTTCATGCTGCTGATGAGACGATGCTGAAAACAGTGGTTCGCTCCAATCCGGGTTTTGTAATGATCAAGGACGGTACGATTGTTGGAAAATGGTCGTGGAGGGATTTCCCATCCATGGAAGAATGGGAGCCGGGCTGGCCCGAAATGATCCGGCAATATACCGAAGAGCAGGATCCTGAGGTCATGATGCTCATTGAAGAAGGGTATATGGATGACATGAACTGGGAGATGATCGATTTTGGCAGAACCGCACAGCAGGTACTTACGGAACGGCTCATGAAACGTACCGACAGGAACACATGGATCATCTTTGTACTTACCGTTATTCTCCTTATGATGTTTGCCCGGTTCATTCCAACCAAGAACCCGGACCGTCGTGGCTAGCAGGATTTTTGGAAAATTTCTTTACGGACTGCTTGTCCTTTGGGGTGTGGTGACCCTGGTCTTCTTCCTCTTCAATGTCCTGCCCGGTGACCCGGCACGTATGATGCTGGGTCAGCGCGCAGATATGCAGACCGTGGAGATGATACGTAAGGAACTGGGACTGGACAGGAAAATGAGCCTGCAGTATGCCAGGTACCTGAATGACCTTTCCCCGCTCTCCGTCCATAACCATACAGATCCTGAACATTATTTTTATTTCGACCAGCAACGGTATCCCCGGGCCACTGTGCTGCTATGCGGCAGTCAGCGTTCACTTGTTGTAAAACCGCCTTACCTGGGGATGAGTTATCAGAACCGGCGAACGGTTACCGGCATGATCGGGGATGTGTTGCCCACCACTTTCCTGCTCGCGCTCACTTCCATGGTCTTTGCATTCGTGATCGGGCTGTTTACCGGGATCCTGTGTGCAGTGTGGAAAAACAGCGTTTTTGACCGGGTAGCACTGGTTGTCAGTACCATAGGGGTTTCCCTTCCCTCTTTTTTCACCGCCATTCTCTTTGGATGGTTTTTTGCATTCGTCCTGGCCGATGTCACCCACCTGAATCTGACCGGGAATATTTACGAGATCGATGACTTGGGAAACGGGAGGGTGCTACAGTTGAAAAACCTCCTGTTACCTGCACTCACACTTGGAATCAGACCGCTTTCAATCATCATACAGCTTTCCCGCAATGCCATGCTGGATGTGCTTGGACAGGATTACATCAGGACCGCCCGGGCAAAAGGATTGCGTTTTTCACGAATCATTCTCAGGCATGCAATGCGCAATTCGATGAACCCCATCGTTACCGCAGTCAGCGGCTGGTTTGCTTCACTCATGGCAGGAGTGGTGTTCGTTGAATACATATTCGGATGGAAGGGACTTGGATATCTCATTGTCAATGCACTGAACCAATACGACATGCCGGTGGTGCTCGGCGCAGTGATCACGATTGCCTGCATTTTTGTAGTGGTAAATATCCTGGTAGACATTACTTATGCACTGTTGGATCCCCGGGTGAGGCAACTTTGACGCGGATTTTGTCCGGAAGCAAAATGAAATATTTGTATCTTTGGACCCATCTAATTATATAATTTAAATCAGGAAGCGATCATGAGACAAAAAATTGTTGCAGGTAACTGGAAAATGAATACACAATTGCACGAAGGACTTGAACTGGCCAAAGCCGTTGAAGCATCTTCAGGAGAGAAAACAAGCGATGCTTTGATGATTATTGCTCCACCGTTTACCCACCTTGCAAAGGTCAGTGAAGTGATTAGTGAAGTGAAACTTGCAGCGCAGAACTGTTCCACCGAAGAAAGCGGTGCATACACGGGTGAAGTCTCACCGGATATGCTGAAATCAGCCGGCGTGGAGTATGTGATCATAGGCCATTCGGAACGCAGGTCCTATTACCATGAGGACAATGAGATGCTGAACAGGAAGGTGCAGCTGGTACTCTCAAAAGGACTTTACCCCATCTTCTGCTGTGGAGAATTGCTCGAAGAACGTGAGGCAGGGAAGCTGTTCGATGTGATCCGGGAACAGATCACGGTCGGGCTGAAAGGACTTTCATCTTCCGATATGAAAAATGTAATCGTGGCATATGAACCCGTCTGGGCAATCGGAACCGGCGTTACCGCTTCCCCGGAGCAGGCCCAGGAAATGCATAAATACATCCGCGACCTGCTTACCGGACTTTTTGATTCCCAGGTTGCAGACGATACAACACTGCTTTACGGCGGGAGTTGCAAACCATCCAATGCGGAAGAATTATTTGCCAACCCGGATGTGGACGGCGGGCTGATCGGAGGCGCATCACTGAAGGCCGATGATTTTATCCGGATCGTGAATGCGTACGCATAGGGAATGCCTGGAAGATCAGTGGAAAAATGAGCTGCCTGCGTACAGGCATACTTAGCACATTCAAAGATGCTGCCTGTTCACTGAGGCGGTTGCTTTGTTCAGATGCGCTTTCTGCAGATGAACTTACTATGATCAATTACGCAGCATGTTCGCCAATGCACTGACTATGTTCAAATGAGCCACCTGTTCACCAATGAGTTACATTGAGTATACGTTTACGTTTTCAGACCCGGCTGCAGACCCGGAGATGCTCATTGCATTTTTGAATGCATACAATTACGAAGGATTCCAGGAATCAGACGACCAGATGATTGCGTACCTGCCTGAATCAAAAAAGGATGAGAAGCTGCTGGCACAACTCCTGGAACAGGTTGGGAATGAAAATATTATCATAGGATATACCAGCAGGAGGCTTCCTGATATCAACTGGAATGCTAAATGGGAAAGTGATTTCCTGCCTGTCGAAATCGATGATTTCGTACGTATCAGGGCTTCCTTTCATGGGAAGGATGAAACCTTTGTGCATGACATCATCATCGATCCGAAAATGTCTTTCGGTACCGGTCATCATGCAACCACCCGGCTGATGATGCGGGCGATGCGCACCCTAGATTTCAGCCGGAAAAAAGTAGCGGACCTTGGATGCGGCACCGCGGTGTTAAGTATACTGGCCTCCCGGATGGGCGCTGCCGGGGTGCTGGCGGTGGATATTGATGAATGGGCGGTCAGTAACTCCCGCGACAACATTGAAAACAACAATTGCAGCAACATTGTTGTAAAACGCGGTGATATTGATGTTGCCGGGAATGAGCGCTTTGATATCGTGCTGGCAAATATCAACCGGAACGTGCTGCTTGAATCTATGTGCCGCTTTCGCCAGCTGTTGCCAGGAGGTGGCACACTGGTGCTTTCAGGCATCATGCTGAATGACAGAGATATAATCACAGTTGCTGCCGAAAATTCCGGATTCCGGGCAGCAGGCATTTTCAGCGAGAATGACTGGTGTGCACTTGTTTTCCGGAACGAAACGGCAGGATGAAGTACCGCCTGTTGATTTCTTCATGATCTGTGCAGGTAGTTTGTATACATGAAATTTGTATTTTGCTGTTGAGATCAGTGAACACATCCATGATTCCAAAAAAAGCCGGTCTATGAAGAAACTGTTTTTCCTTTTCCTGTTCTCGCTTTCGGTTACGGTTTCCAGCGCGCAATACGTTAGGGAGTTTTCTCTCGATACCTCCAATTATATCCAGGAGCTGACAACGCTGTTCGGTTCTTCCCTGATGGAGGAGGAGCAAGTGGTTTTTATGAATTTTATCGCAATATGGGATTCACTGGATTACGGCTACAGGGAAGAGATCATGGCAGTTTCAGAACTCATGCGGCAGCGTAGCTGCAGGCCGAGGCCCCATTATGTGATGCTCCTCAGAATACTACTGGAATTTCACAGTGAAGATAAACTTGAACTGGGTTATGATGAATGGATCGCCGGTTATACGGCATTTATGATGAATGAAAATACACTGCTGAAAGATATCAATAGTGTCAATCAAACGATCTACCTGCTGCTCGACGAGTCACTTATTTACCAGGCAACCTCCCTGCAATGGAAGTTCATTGTTCCCGATTTTACGTTTGTGTACGACAACCTGCTTAAAATCAGAACGAAACAAAACCAGTTACTGGGTGTTTCTGCAGGTGATACGATCCGTATACACGAAGTATCGGGATACCTCGACCCAATGGATAACATTTTCGTGGGAGAAAGCGCAAAGGTGCTTTGGGAAAGGGCCGGGCTTGATGCGCAAACAGTCTATGCAAATCTCGGGTATTTCAGAATTGACCTTTCCAAACCCGGGTATTCAGCTGATACCGTGACCTTTTACCATAAGGAACTGCTGGATGAACCGGCCATCGGAAAGTTGGAGGACCGGATTACCCAGATCAGGAATCCGGAACAGACATCGTACCCGAGGTTTTCAAGTTACAGGAGCAGTTATGCGTTAAAAAACATCGTGGAAGGTGTGAATTATTCCGGGGCCATTGCCATGCAGGGTGCCAACCTCGCCGGAACCGGCACCGGCAGCGAGCAGGCAAAACTGGAGATCTATCACATGGATACACTGCGGGTGCGCATGCACGCTCCGCTTTTCCTTTTCGGAAAGCAGCTGATCAAGTCTGCAAATACAGAAGTTTCCCTGTATATTGAAGCTGACTCAATCTACCATCCCGACCTGGTGATGAGTTATGATATACGCTATGAAAGAATGCGGCTTTCCAAATCGAAAGACTACAATTCCCAGGGGCCGTACACAAACTCGTATCACCAGGTGGACATGAGTTTTGATGAATTGATCTGGGTGCGTACCGAACCGGTGATCAGGATGCAGGCTGCACTGGGAAGCGCGCTGGGAAATGGATTTTTCGAGTCGCATGATTACTTTGATATGGCATTTTACGAAAGCCTGCAAGGCATGGAATACCAGCACCCGCTTGCTGAGCTGTGGACCTTTGGAAGAATGTTGGGAGGAAATTCATTTAATGTTGAAGCATATGCTGCCTATGTGGGTATGGCACCCTACCAGATTCGCCATCAGCTGATGCAACTGACAAAAATGGGATTTGTTTATTTTGACTTTGAAAAAGATCAGGTAACCCTCCGGGAAAAACTCTACGACTACATCGAGGCAAGTCTGAGACGACGTGATTATGATGTCATCAGGTTTATCACCAGGACAGAGGCGGGCAATGAAAACGCAAATCTGAATCTGAACACGAAAGATCTCACCATCTCAGGGATTCCTGCCATCTTTTTAAGTGATGTGCAAAATGTAAAACTTGTTCCTTCCGACAACAGGATCATCATGAAACGCAACAGGAACTTCCAGTTTGGCGGCGCCATAGATGCCGGCCTGTTCAAATTTTACGGGAACAATTTCTTTTTTGAATATGACAGCTTCAAAATCAACCTCCAAAATATCGATTCCCTCTCTATCAGTGCAAAATTAAACCAGAACGACGCTTTTGGCGATGTCCTGACCACCACACTTGATAACAATATTGAAAAGATTACAGGTGAACTGCTCATTGATCATCCACAGAATAAGTCGGGACTTACCCAGTACCCCCAATATCCCATTTTTACCAGTAAGGAAAGTTCGTACGTGTTCTTCGACGAAAAACCGATCCAGAACGGGGTGTACGTGAAGGATCGCTTCTATTTTGAGCTGGTCCCGTTCAGCATCGACAGTCTCGACAATTTCCGGAGGTATGCGCTCAGGATGCAGGGGACTTTTGTTTCCGCAGACATTCTGCCTCCCATTGATATGGAGATGACGCTCCGTCCTGACAATTCCCTCGGTTTTTACCTCTCCACCCCTGTTGAAGGCATTCCCATCTATGGGGGAGCGGCCACTTTCTATAACGATATTGAAATGAGCAGTGCCGGTCTGCACGGATACGGAACCCTGGATTATCTTACGTCGACAACGTGGTCGGATGATTTTCTGTTTCATCCCGACTCACTGATGACCAGGTCCAGGCGATTCCTTGAAAGAGAACAGGCGGAACCTGTCTCATTCCCATTGGTTGAGAACGATGTTGCCGACATACGCTATTATCCTTTCAGGGAAGTCATGCATATCAACCGTGTTGAGAATGTATTCCGGATGTACGATGGCAATATTTTCTTCGGCGGTGACCTGGCATTAAGGCCGACGGGACTCAGCGGAAACGGTGGACTCGGGTTTCCTGACGCCAGGTTCGATTCGGAAAATTTCCGCTTCCTCGCGTCGCGGTTTCTTGCAGATTCATCAGGGGTAAGACTGAAGAAAGCCGGGACGGATACCTATTCATTTGTATCAGATGACCTGCAGGTGGACGTTGACCTGCAACAGGGTGAGGGGGAGTTTACTTCCCGGGATGATTACACCCTTGTGAAAATGCCCGTAAACCTTTACGAAACCAGGCTGGACCGGATCAGCTGGTTCATGAAGAGGGATGAAGTGCTGATGACACAGTCCGTCAGGTTGCCGGAAAATGAGGTCGACATCGGGATCGACTCATTGAGAACCAATGGACCCTCCTATGTATCCCTACATCCACGACAGGATTCACTGAATTTTGTGGCACCGGTTGCATATTTTAATTATGCTGAGAAGCTGCTGAATGCCGAGAAGGTGCCTTTCCTGGAAATTGGAGACGCCTATATTTTCCCTGATTCCGGTAAGGTGGAGATCATTGAAGAAGCTACGATGAAACCGTTAAGGAATGCCAGGCTGATGGCCAATAAAAACACCAGGTATCATCTCATGCACCATGCCAACCTTGTGGTGAATTCCCGGAATCACTACCGTGGCTCAGCAGCCTACGATTATGTGGATGCGTTTGGCAATGTGCATACCTTCAGGATGGATCATGTTGAAGTGGATACTTCTGTAAACAGCTTCGGTAAAGGAGAAATAGCAGTGGATGACGCCATCATGCTCAGTCCCTATTTTCAATTCCAGGGGCTGGTTAACATGGACGCGCGCAAGCCTTTCCTTGATTTTGCCGGCGGGGCCAGGTTAACACATAACTGTGATTTGACCAGGTTCTGGCTGAAGTTTGAAACAGAGATTGATCCCGACAGTATCATGATCCCGGTGGAGAGCAGGATGCAGAATACGGACCTGAACAATATCTATGCCGGAACGCTGAAGGCCAGGGATTCCATTCATATCTATCCCACCTTCCTCTCGGGTCGAAAGCAGTATTTCGACAGGAATGTGACTTTTTCGGATGGGTACCTTTATTACAATAAGCGCAACAATGCTTACGAGATTGCCAGTCGTGAAAAGCTGAATGATATGAGCAGTGAGGGAAATTACCTGGCCCTGGGAACAGACTCATGCGACCTCTGGAGCGAAGGTGTGATTGATCTGCAACTGGATTATGGCAGGATTGAACTCAAGACGGTTGGAACGGCAGCGCATGATATTGCTTCCAACAGCCTGGATCTGAATCTTGTCATGGGAATGGACTTTTATTTCAGCCAGGAAGCACTGAATATTTTTGGCAACGAACTGGACAGTCTGCCCGGTTTGGAACCGGCGGATCTCACCAGTGACCTGTATCAGCTTGGAATCACGAACCTTGTGGGTAAATCCCAGGCAGCACGCCTGGATACCGAACTGGGATTATATGGCAGTTATAGCGAGATTCCCGATAGCCTGGGTTTCAGCATGCTGTTCAATCACCTGCCCCTGAAATGGAACCAGGAAACGCGTTCTTACAGGCACAATGGCAAGGTAGGCATAGGTATCATCGGGGATGTGCAGGTCAACAGGAAAGTGGATGCCTATGTTGAATTTGTTGAAAGAGGGTCCGGAGACATTTTCGATATTTACCTGATGGTGGATGAAAATACCTGGTACTACATGGCCTACAGTCCAGGTGGATTCCAGGTCCTCTCCTCCAACAGGGATTTTAACGCGCTGATATTTGACCTACCGGATAAAGACCGGAAACTGAAATCACGGGGCCGCCAGCCTTCCTACATCTATTCACTGTCTTCCCAGCGCAGAATGGGATTGTTTCTCGACCGGTTCCTGTTGTACGAAGAGGAATCGGGAGGAGAGTAACTACGGTCTATTTTTTGATTGATCGGGATCCGAGTTCGATCAACTCAAGGTTGGTCACCCTGCCGGATGAAATGTCAAACCTGACAGCGGTTCGTACATGGTGCATGCCAATGTATCCCGCAGCTCCGGGATTGATATGCAGAAGTTCGTTATGCTTGTCGGGCATCACCTTAAGAATATGGGAATGCCCCGAAATAAAAAGCCCCGGGGGGGAAGTGCGGATTGCATCCCGGATCCGGCGGTCGTAGTTGCCGGGATAGCCGCCGATATGCGTCATCCAGATATCGAGCCCCTCCCGGTTCAGCCGCTGGTGTTCGCTGGTTTCGATCCTGATCTCCTGGCCATCTATATTTCCATACACTGCCACAACAGGTTTGAAATCCCGGAGTGCATACAACACAGCTGTTTTTCCAATATCACCTGCATGCCATATTTCATCACATGTGTCGAAAAACCCGAAGAGCTGTTCGTCAAGGTAACCATGTGTATCTGACAGGATCCCAATTTTCATCAGTAACATCTGTTTTTAGTCTCGGTCAGACGGGACCTGCCGTGACCGGTTATCACAGGGTTTTGGCGCAGATGCGAGACAATAAGGATCGTACGTGTTAAAAATATTATCAGGGCCCGGTTCATATTCAGGTGTTCTTTCGGTCCGAATTTACTATTTTTGAGCCATAGACGGGAAATATGGATATTTTTTTTTTACCGGATACCGAAAACAGGGAATTGATCCTTGATCCTGCAGAGTCGAACCACTGTGTTGCAGTGATGCGATACAAAAAGGGCGACCGGATCCGTATAATCGATGGTAAAGGAGGAGCCTTTGAGGCCGAGTTGTTGAATGAAGACCGCAAAGCATGCCGCGTAAGCATTGTTTCAAAGGAAGAGGATCTTTATCCCTTGCCCTGTAAATTACATATTGTAATTGCCCCTGTGAAAAACATGGACCGTTTTGAGTTTTTTGTTGAAAAGGCTACAGAAATCGGGGTAACCAGCATCACTCCAATAATATGCCAGCGATCAGAAAGACGGAAATTGCGTTCCGACCGGCTGGAAAAAGTGGCGATTGCTGCGATGAAACAGTCTGGCAAAGCCTTTCTTCCGGAGATCAGGGAAATGGAAAAGTTTCAGAAATGGATTTCACGGGATCATCCGGGCGAAAAATATATCGCACATTGTATGGAAGGGAAACGAATCGAATTATGGGATATACAGCCTGCGGAAGAAAACTGGGTTTTGATCGGGCCCGAGGGTGATTTTACTTCCGGGGAGATTGAGACAGCCATCGGCTGTGGGTTTCAGCCTGCAACACTTGGAAAGTACAGGCTCAGAACAGAGACAGCAGGTATTGTTGCGTGTGCATCTTTTTATTTCGGAATGCACAAATAAAAAAAACCGCCCGGGGGCGGTTGGTTATGTCTCTTCTAATCTTTCCATGGTCTTCATTACGAGATCATCCCCGGGATCGACCTCCAGAAGGTTGAGAAAGGCGGTATAATACTCGTCTTTCAGCAAGTTTTCCTGGTATGGAGTTAGAAGCATATCTGACGGTATATTTATGTCATCCACCAGATAAAAAAGCGTAGAGGTTCCTGTCATAGGCAACGTTTGGTTTAGGTTTTCGAAATGAAAACGCCATTGCTGCCTGTAATATTGTATGGAATCTGAATTTTTAAGAGGTAGTCAGGATTAAATTACGCTCGTTGATCATTTTGCGCATATTGATCAGTGCATACCTCATTCTTCCCAGTGCAGTATTGATGCTTACCCCCGTATGATCGGCGATCTCCTTGAAGCTCAATCCTCCGAAATGCCGCAGCAAGACCACTTCACGCTGATCATCAGGCAATTCATTGATCAGTCTTCGCAAGTCCTTCCTGATCTGGCTGCTCACCATTAATTGCTCAATGTTGTCCTCGGCAAGTTTTTTGCTGTTGAAGAGATCCATTTCCGTATCGTCATTGGAGATTGAATTCATCTGCTTTTCTTTCCTGAAATGATCGATGATCAGGTTGTGCGCAATGCGAATCACCCAGGAAAGGAACCTGCCGTTGTCGCGGTATCTTCCGTTTCTTAGTGATTGTATCACTTTTATGAAGGTCTCCTGGAACAGATCCTCAGTCAGGGATTGGTTTTTAATGGTCAGGAGGATATAGGTATATACCTTTGTTCTGTGCCGATTTATCAAGGTTTCAATACAAGTTTCGTCACCATTGAGAAACGCTTGCACCAATTGTTGGTCACTCAGTTTATCTGTTTTCAAAGCTAATCTGGTATTGGTTCAGCGTACAGGTGTTTCGATAGGCTTTTTTTTAGGTTTTTACTTGTATTTCAAGTGCAAATAAGCGAAAATATTTCTTTTTACAAAATGTATTACTTTTGTTTCTCGCATACACTTCTAATTTTAACAAATATTATGCCAACCAATTCCGATCAGGAAATTTTTGTCAAAGGCGCCAGGGTACATAACCTGAAGAATATCGATATTGCGATTCCGCGTGATCAGCTGGTAGTGGTGACGGGTGTTTCCGGATCAGGAAAATCTTCCCTTGCCTTTGATACCTTGTATGCTGAAGGACAGCGTCGTTACGTCGAGAGCCTTTCTGCATATGCCCGCCAGTTCCTGGGAAGACTGGATAAACCGGATGTGGATTATATTCATGGAATCCCTCCTGCGGTAGCCATTGAGCAGAAGGTCAATACCCGCAATCCCAGGTCGACAGTGGGTACCTCAACCGAGATTTATGATTACCTGAAGCTGCTGTACGCACGTATTGGGAAAACCATTTCGCCTGTCTCCGGCGGTGAGGTGAAGAAACACAGTGTAACGGATGTTGTGGACAGCATCCTTGAATTTGAAGATGGAAAGAAGCTTGTGATACTGGCTACCGTTTGTCTGCAGACCGGTACAGATTTTAATTACCAGTTGGAAATACTTGCACAGCAGGGGATGACGCGTGCGTTACAGGACAACCGCATGATTGGCGTGGAAGAACTTGCCGGGGACACAGCATTTCTGAAAAGCGGCATTGTACGGCTGGTTATTGACCGAATTGTTGTATCCAGGGAGGAGGAGAATATCAGCCGGATTGGCGATAGTGTCCAGACCGCTTTCCAGGTAGGACACGGATATTGCAGGATCTGGGATCCGGACAAGGAGGCCTCCCTTGATTTTTCAACCAGGTTCGAGCGCGATGGTATTTCCTTCGAGGAACCGACAGAACATCTGTTCAGTTTTAACAATCCGCTCGGTGCATGCCCGGTTTGCGAAGGCTACGGCATGGTCATTGGAATAGATGAGGATCTCGTGGTTCCCAATAAGGAGTTATCCGTTTACGATGATGCGATTGTGTGCTGGAAAGGAGAGAAGATGAAGCGATGGAAAGAAAAGCTGATCATGCATGCCGATGCGTTCGATTTTCCGATCCACCAACCCTTTTATCAGCTAACTGATGCACAACGCAGGTTAGTGTGGACAGGGAACCGGTATTTCAAGGGGCTGGACAAATTCTTTGAGCATCTTGAAAATAAGAAGTATAAAATCCAGTACCGGGTGATGCTATCGCGGTACAGGGGAAAAACCACCTGTCATGAATGTGGCGGATCCAGGCTCAGGAAAGAGGCATTGTATGTAAAGATCCATGACAGGACCATTGCCGAATTGGTGCAGATGCCTGTCTCCGGACTGCTTGCTTTTTTTAAGGGTTTCAAACCGGGTTCACATGAAAAGGAGATCGCGGGCAGGTTGATTTCAGAATTATGTTCCAGGCTCCGTTTTCTCAATAATGTGGGATTGACTTACCTGACCCTGAACCGTCTTTCATCGACATTGTCCGGTGGGGAGAGTCAGCGAATCAACCTGGCCACGTCCCTGGGCAGCAGCCTGGTGGGTTCCCTGTATATTCTCGACGAACCCAGCATAGGTCTGCATCCCCGCGATACGGGCAGGCTCATTGAGGTCCTTAAGGAACTGAAGGAGTTGGGTAATACCGTGCTGGTCGTGGAACATGACGAAGAGATCATGAATGCTGCCGACATGATCATCGATATGGGGCCGGCTGCTGGCAGACATGGTGGTGAAGTAGTATTCCAGGGCAACCACCGGGAATTGATGGCAGCACCGAGAGGTCTGACGGCAGCCTACCTCTGTGGGAGCAGGATGATCGCATTACCGGAACAGCGACGCAAGTGGAACAATTACCTGGAAGTGCTTGGATGCAGGGAGAACAACCTGAAGTCGGTTGATATCAGGGTTCCGTTGCAGGTAATGACGGTCATCAGCGGGGTCAGCGGATCAGGTAAATCATCATTTGTTAAGGATATCTTGTTTCCGGTGCTTGCAAGGAAGTTGAATGGTGCAGGCGAAAAACCGGGGAAGCATGACCTGTTTCGCGGAGATGTCCACCTGCTCGATCGAGTGGAATTCGTGGACCAGAACCCCATTGGCAGGTCATCCCGTTCCAATCCCGTAACCTACCTGAAAGCATACGATGAAATCAGGAAACTGTTTGCAGATCAGCAGGCATCCAAAAACCAGGGATTCAAGGCTTCTCATTTTTCATTCAACGTGGATGGCGGGCGCTGCGAGGAGTGTAAGGGGGAAGGAGAGATTCTGGTGGAAATGCAATTCATGGCCGATGTCCATCTTGTTTGCGAGCAGTGTGGCGGACGACGTTTCAGGGATGAGATCCTGGACGTGCGGTACATGGGAAGGAATATTTATGATGTGCTGGAAATGACTGTCAACGAGGCGATCGAATTCTTTGGTGAGGAGGGGAGTGGCACTCCGGCACGTATTGTCAGGAAATTGAAACCCCTTCAGGATGTTGGGCTGGGCTACATCAAGCTCGGACAATCATCAAGCACACTGAGCGGAGGGGAAAGCCAGCGCGTGAAACTGGCCTTTTTCCTGAGCAAGGAATCTGAAGATGAAAAGGTTATTTTTATCTTCGATGAGCCAACCACCGGGCTGCATTTTCATGATATATCAATGTTGCTGGCTGCATTCAATGCCTTGATTTTCAAAGGGCACACGGTGCTGATTATTGAGCATAACCTGGAGGTGATCAAATCAGCAGACTGGATCATCGAACTGGGTCCGGAAGGCGGAGATGGCGGGGGAGAGGTCATTTTTGAAGGCACCCCTGAAGCGATCATCAGGGAGAAAGGTTCACCCACGGGACGCTACCTGGAGCATAAGATAAAATAAAAAAAGCCGGGATTTTCCCGGCTTCTGTTTCAATATTGAAGAACTTCATTATACATTTCAGTCATCCTTGAACCCGAACATGATGGCTACACATCCCTCTGCCGGTTCTGTAATATTCTCATCTGTGACAGGTACTTTCACCACGATCTTGAGCTGCTGGCTCGATTCCAGTCTGAAATCCCATTTCCACTCGTAGTCTTCATAACGGTTATTGTAAAGCACCTTTCCATTGCTGTCCACGATCCTGAACTCAATATCGCTCAGGTTACCCGCACCGCAAACGCCGACCCTGTATTCGGTATCGGAATAAAAAGTTTTGTAAAGTTCTGCTTCTTCGCCTTCTATTAAGAGCGCAGCATGATAGTTGCCGTCGTGCTGGTAGGGATTCAGGCCGACCTTACATGTTTTTTTTGCAAATTGTTTACATTGTGCATTAACAAATGTTGGCAATGATACTAAAAGTGCAACAAGAGATACCAGAAGTATGCCTTTTCTCATCATGATCTTACATTTAGGATATATAGCTGTTTCTTATTATGGTCACTTTATTCACAAGCTCATCAAAAACCGGTTTTGTAAGGTTATGTGATGAACTTGATTTCAATGTTGTCACATTTGTTTCAGGGTCAACAACAGGAGTGTTTTCCCCGAGGTTGATTTCAATTTTATCGAAGGTAGCCTTCAGGTTCATGACATCCTCCAGGACTTTACCGGCATCGGGATCATCTGCAGCCTCTTTCAGCAGGTTGATCATGAAATCAACCGACAATTTCTGATCCACAATGCGTTCAACGATCTTGTTGTTCTCAATCGGTTCGTTTCCTGCCAGTTGGGTAGCAATATAGAGTCCTTCCACCCATCCTCCGACAAGAATGATCGTAGCCGTACTTTCAAGTCCACGCTCTTTCAGATACGAACTGGAGTTCAATAATGTTTCAGATATGATGTCAATAATGATCTCCCTGTTATTAATATTGTCTTCCAGGCGCTGGATAGTTGATTCATTGATTGCATCCAGGATATTCAGTCCATCAGCCATATTCCTGGCCACCTCTATATAATTCAGTGTAGTCTGCGTCTGGTCAAATAGACTGGCATAACTCAGATCGGTTGTATAGATTCCCAGGTTCAGTGCCATATCAAGGTTGGTGATGTAACCTGATTGATTCCGAATGGGATTCAGCAGGGTTTCATCGTATGTGGCGCCTGCGCTTTGCAGAATCTTTGCTGTTTCAATCGGAGACGGAAGTGAATAGAAGATCCGTTTCGCAGTCTGTAACTTTTCCTGCGTCTCGTCATCCATGGCAGTAATGAATTCTTCCTCCGCAGCATCAGCATCTTTGGCTTTTTTGTTTCCGGAATTGCAACCACTAACACCGGCTGCAAGGAATAAGGAAAGGAGGATCAGAACTTTGACAGAATCTGGAAATTTTTTATTCATTGGAATAGGTTTAGTTTTTTCTGATCTAAGACTTCTTAGTGAAGTAAAATTAACACTTTTTTTTTAATTTCAAAAAGTAGGTAAAGCCTCTCAGAGACCAATAAAGACAGTGGATTCAGTAATTTTTAATATCCTGCTGACATGGACGGGTTGACCGGAATGATCTTAATACGACACGCACACCGGCTTTGAAAACGGGCAAAAAAAAACCACAGTGCAATCCCTGTGGTTTTAATTATCAATAAGTTATGAAATTCAGTATGCTTTTGAAGAGATCAGCTTGCCCTCCTCGTTCCATGCGTTCCAGGTTCCGGTTCTCTGGCCCTGTTCATAAAGCATCTCCACACGCTTGACGCCATTGGAATCCCAGATGATCCATTTGCCGTGCTTTTGGTCGTTCTTATAATTGGCAATGGCAATGAGGTGCTCATTTTCATCATACTGTAACCATGTTCCGTCAAGCTTGCCCTGTTCAAAAGTCCTGACCTCGGTCAACTTACCGTTTTCTGAAACCAGTTTGTAAACCCCGTCCAGTGTTTCAGCATTCATTTCCTGGAACTGACTTGCAAGGAGTACCTGCTCGGATTTTCCCGAATTTACATCGTTACTGGCAAGTATTTCATCCACATTCTGCTGTGCGCACACTGTTCCTCCGAGGAACAGGAGTACTATGATGTATAATGTTTTCATGACTTTCACAATTTTTATAAATCAAAGTTAAGCAAAAGTTAACAAAATCACCAGAAAATGTATGTTAAATATTGATAAATAAATATAACAACTTGTAAATTAAGTATATATAAGTTAACAATAAGTTAATATTGGATATGGAATTGACCGGTGTACTGGTCCTTTTCCTTTCCATTATTGGTGTATCCTGTTCCCGGGCAATACTTTCCGATGACAACATGCTTTCATGCACACCACTTTCGGACAAGGCTTATCAGCTATATAACAATAATATACGTCGAAAAACGACGATGTCATGCGATATGGCCGGCACAATCTGTTCAGGATTGCTGTCTGCTGACAACCAGGCGATAATGCCTGCAAAGATGGGTCAGTCCACAGGAACTGCACCTGGGTTTCCTCGCCAGGCATACATACCTGCCATGCAGTATCAGCCAGTGATGTGCTTTGTGGATCAGCTCATGCGGTATGTGTTTTATCAGCTGTAGTTCAGTATTAAGGGGTGTTTTGGAACCGGTCGTCAGACCGATCCTGGCCGCAACCCTGAACACATGGGTGTCCACTGCCATCGCTGGTTTCTGAAATGCCACGGAGAGTATGACGTTGGCTGTTTTCCGTCCCACTCCCGGCAACTTCTGCAAATCCCCGAGATTGTCAGGCACCTTGCCTGAAAATTCATGCACCAGGGTACGCGCCATTCCCACGAGATGTTTGGCCTTGTTGTTGGGATAGGAGCAGCTTTTGATGCAGGTAAACACCTCTTCAGGTTCATGAAGCGCCAGGATCTCTGCCGTAGGAAACTTATTAAAAAAAGCAGGCGTAATCATGTTCACCCTTTTATCCGTGCATTGGGCAGAAAGTATTACGGCAACAATAAGCTCATAGGGATCCTGGTATTCCAGCTCCGTTTCTGCAATTGGCATATGCATTTCAAAATAATCAATCACCTGTTTGAAAAGCTCTTTTTTTCTCATCTTTTGTATAACGTTCCGCCAATTATTCTATCGTTCTGCTGATGTAGAGGAAACAGCGTTTCATCCGGTTCCACATAATTAACTATAACAAAGATGTCTAAATAATTTAAGATTTTACTAAAAATGCAGTGTCAATGCTTATAATCTTTGTATTTATGAATATTTATAGCTACGTTTGCCTTTGAAAATCATGAGGACATCTTTCGGTACATATTATTTCTATTTTTTTGATCTCAGATAACGTGGTCGGGATAGGATTATGGATGTACCCGGCGCATGCGTCGGGTATTTTTGTTTATAGACTTTTTTGTCGGAAGATATTGTTTCCATAAAGATGTGTCATACTTTTGATTGTAATTTAAGAACTATGAAAAAAATTGCCATCCAGGGAGGGTACGGAGCATTCCACGAACTGGCCGCCTATAAGTACTTCCAGGGTGAAGAAATCGAGATACTGCCGCGGGATACCTTCCGGGACCTGTTGACTTCATTGAAGGAACAGCGATCCGATTTCGGGATCATGGCCATCGAGAATTCCCTGGCAGGCAGCATACTTCCGAATTATCAGCTTTTGAAAGAGACGCCTATGCGGATTATTGGCGAGGTGTATCTCCGCATCAGGCAGAACCTGGTGGCGCTGCCCGGCTCCACGATCAGTGATTTGCACGAGGTGTTTTCACATCCCATGGCCATCCTGCAATGCAAGGAATATTTTGAACAGTATCCGCATATCCGGCTGATCGAAAGTGTGGATACAGCACTTAGCGCGAAGGAGATCAGTGAAAAAAAGATTTCAGGTACCGGGGCGATCGCAAGCCGCATTGCTGCAGAAAAATATGGTCTCGAAATACTTGCAGGAGGGATCGAAACCAACAAGATGAATTATACCAGGTTCCTGATTCTTACGGAGAACGGACACGGGATTGAAAAGGAAAAGGTGAACAAGGCCTCTATCCATTTTGCCCTGGCGCATAAGATAGGATCGCTTTCCAAAATCCTGTCGATCTTTTCGTTCCATGAGATCAACCTGGCCAAGATACAATCGATGCCTATCATAGGCAAAGACTGGGAATACCAGTTTTACGTCGACCTGGAGGTAAACGATTATGAGATGTACATGAAAGCCCTCGAATCGATTAAGCCATTTACCTCTGGTCTGATGATCATGGGAGAGTATATTAAAGGAAAAGTGTTTTTTGATTAAAGAAAAAGAATATGGTTGTTGATGTTGATTTAAAACCGTTAACCCTGAAAGGGCTGGATAAGAAGCGACCGCTGATCATGGCAGGGCCGTGCAGTGCAGAATCGGAAGAACAGGTATTGAATACTGCCAGGATGATCGCTGCCATGGATATCCCGGTGTTCAGGGCAGGGATATGGAAGCCACGCACCCGGCCCAATGCCTTCGAAGGGGTTGGTTCTGTGGGTTTGCCGTGGCTGCAGACCGTGAAGCAGGAAACCGGGATGCTTGTCTCCACCGAAGTGGCAAATGTCAAGCATGTATACGAAGCCCTCAAATATGGGATTGATATTATCTGGATCGGGGCCCGGACCTCCGCCAATCCTTTTGCTGTGCAGGAGATCGCCGACAGTCTGAAGGGAGTGAAAATACCCGTATTTGTAAAGAATCCGGTCAACCCGGATATCGATCTCTGGATCGGGGCCATCGAAAGGATTAACCAGGCCGGAATTGAACAGATCGCAGCCATTCACCGCGGGTTCTCCAGTTATGAAAAGTCAATCTACAGGAATGCACCCCACTGGCAGGTACCCATCGAACTCAGGAGAAGGATTCCCGACCTGCCGATCATCACTGATCCGAGCCATATTTGCGGAAGCCGTGACCTCCTCTATGACATCAGTCAGAAAGCAATGGACCTCAACTTCGACGGCCTGATCATCGAAACCCATGAGCATCCGGACAAGGCATGGAGTGATGCAAAACAGCAGGTGACACCGGAAGGACTGAAAAATGTGCTGGACCGGCTGATTCTCAGGAAGCCTGATCTGGATGAAACCATGATGCTCACCCTGGCTGTGTTGCGTGACCAGATCGATAAACTCGATGATAAACTGATCAACCTGATCGAAGAGCGGATGAAGGTGGTGGAAAGCATTGGGAATTACAAGAAAGAGAACAACATTACCATCCTCCAGAACAAGCGGTGGGACGATATGCTCAAGAGCCGGCTCATCCTTGGAGAGCGGAAAGGACTCAGTGAAGACTTTATCAGCAAGTTGTTCCGCGCGATCCACCAGGAATCCATCAATAAGCAAACCCGCATCATGAATGATGAATAGCTCCCATGCACGAAAATACACTTCATATTGACGGACACGCAACAGCTGTACTTATCGGGAAGGGATTGACAGCAAGGTTGGAAGATATTGACAACGCCAGGCTGGTATGTCTCGTGGATGAAAACGTGTATGTGCACCATGCCGAAAAGTTAAGGGGAAGGCAATGTATCCTCATTCCCCCTGGAGAAAAGCACAAAAGCCTGGGTTTTGCCGAAGAGATCATGCGGAAAATGATTGCAGCCGAAGCTGACCGCTCTTCATTCCTGGTCGGGATCGGGGGCGGACTGGTAACGGACCTTGCAGGTTTCGTGGCATCCACATTTATGAGGGGGTTGCCATTCGGATTTATTTCCACCACGCTGCTCGGACAGGTGGATGCCAGTATCGGCGGAAAGAACGGGGTGAACCTGGACGGTTTCAAGAACATGATCGGCGTGATCCGTCAGCCTGAATTTGTCTGGTGTGACCTCTCCCTGCTGGAGTCCCTCCATCAGCGGGAAATGGTATCGGGGTTTGCAGAGGTAATTAAATATGGAGCAATCAGGGACGCCGGACTCTTCGGTTACCTTGAAAAGAACCATGCAAAGGTACTCTCCCGTGATCCTGCTGCACTGGAAAAGATCGTAGCAGATTCGGCGGGTATCAAGATCGGGATAGTATCTGAAGATGTCAGGGAACAGGGTGAACGAAAATTACTTAATTTTGGACATACGCTGGGGCATGCCATTGAAAAGCTGACAGGCATGCTGCATGGTGAGGCCATTGCCATTGGCATGGTACTGGCGGCAAGGATGTCGGAAAACCTCGGTTACCTGGAAACAGGTGAAGCCGGCAGGCTTCAAAGTCTCATTGCAGCAGCCGGGTTACCCGTGCAAACTGAAATTGGCAAGGGGGAACTGTTTGATACATTACTCAAGGATAAGAAGCGTTCCGGCAGCGCCATTCACTTTATTCTCCTGAAGGGGATAGGAGAGGCCTTTATTTATAACATGCAACTCGATTCATTAAGAACTGCAATCAATGATCTGTATTAGCATTGGAAAAATAGGAATGATCCAACAGGTCAACATGCTGCAGCCTTCATTGGTGGAAGTCAGGTATGACTTGCTGAGAAAATCACCTGAACTGGTTTCGAAAGAGTTGAATGACACGATCCTGCAAGTGGCTGCATGCAGACCCGGGATGATTCCCGATTCAGAACGAAGTACAATACTGAAAGCGGCCATTGATCTTGGTGCCGTATATGTTGATGTTGAACTGGATGCTGCACCGGGATTTGTTGAAGATATCATCAGGTACGCGAAATCCAGGAGGACCAATGTAATCGTCTCTTATCATAATTACGATGATACACCTCCACCGGATGAGATGAAGGACATACTGCATCAATGTTACTCGGTTGGCGGAGATGTGGCCAAGATCGCGTGCCAGGCGAACAGCAGCAGGGACAGCGCCCGCTTACTGTCATTATACGCCGAAGAGGGAAGGAAAATTGTCATTGGTATGGGTGACCGTGGACGGATTACGCGCCTGGCGGCAATGCAGCTGGGAGCGGAATTCACTTTTGCCGCCGTGTCTGAAGCAGAAGCCACTGCACCGGGACAACTCAGCTATGGTGAGATGAACTCATTTGAAAAAACACTGAACAGCCGATGAAACCCTCATCATTGGATATAGCTATTTCAGAGGAGTAATGACAAAAGTAGATGTATATATTGTACAATGAGTTACGGTAACTTGATGAGGGTTCGCCGAACACCGTTGTAATATTATTATGTTGTGAGGCAACTGGTCACCTTGAGAAAAAAAATGAAGATTGTAACAGATTGTAAATTAATACTATAACTAAAATATATACTTGTGAACTCATTTGGAAAATTATTCAGGGTACACATTTTTGGAGAATCGCATGGCCAGTTGGTCGGGATTCTCATGGATGGCATCCCGGCAGGGATCCCGTTTTCCGCGGAGGACCTCATGAAGGACCTGGACCGCCGCAGAAGCGGGGCAGCAGGAACCACGCCAAGGAAGGAGGATGATATACCTCTGGTAAAATCCGGGTTATTCAGGGGGTATACCACCGGCGCACCCCTGCTGATCCAGGTGGAAAATAAAAATACACGCTCCAGGGATTACACCGAACTGAGAAAAACCCCGCGGCCCGGTCATGCCGACTTTACCGCTTTTAAAAAGTTCGGAGGATACGAGGATTACAGGGGAGGCGGCCATTTTTCGGGACGACTTACAACAGGACTTGTTGCAGCAGGGGTACTGGCGAAGAAAATGATCGCCCCGGCCAGGGTAAATGCAACCATCCTGGAGGTGGGAGGCAGCACTGATATTGAAGCCGCAGTGCAGCAGGCCATCCGGGAAGAAGATTCCATCGGGGGGATCATTGAGTGCCGGATCAGGGAGCTTCCGGCAGGAATCGGTGAGCCATTTTTCGATTCCGTTGAAGCGGTATTGAGTCACATGGTCTTTTCTGTTCCGGCCATCAAGGGAATTGAATTCGGTGCCGGGTTTGCTGCTGCAAAAATGCGGGGCAGTGAGCATAATGATAACTTTATCAGTGTTGAGGGCAAGACTGAAACAAACCATGCAGGAGGCATCAATGGCGGTATCACCAATGGGAACGAGATTGTTTTCAGGGTGGTGGTAAAACCCACTTCCAGCACACATAAAGCACAGAAAACCATGAACTTTGTCGATAAGGAAATGCAGGAGCTCAAAGTGGAAGGAAGGCACGATACCTGTATCGCCCTCCGCGTTCCCGTTGTGCTTGAGGCTGCCGCAGCCATAGCCATGGCGGACCTGATGCTGCAGGCCCGGGAGATAGACAGAATTAATCAACCTAAAGATACAATCACCTGAAATGAGAATTGCAATTATTGGCGCCGGGAATATGGGCTCCTGGCTGGTGGAATCACTCTGCCTCGACTATGAAGTAGGCATCTATGATGCAGACCGTTCGAAACTGAAATATTTTTTTAATTCCAGGAAATTCATCTACCTGGAAGAGATCCATGATTTCGCACCAGATATGCTGGTTAACGCGGTGAACCTTGAAAGGACAATTCCCGTGTTCAGGGAATTATTGCCCTATCTCCGTGACACATGCATACTGGCCGATATTACCTCGGTGAAAAAAGGACTGGCTGATTTTTATAAAGAGGCAGGCCGCAGGTTTGTTTCCACACACCCCATGTTCGGTCCCACTTTCGGCGATGTAAGAAACCTGCGCGATGAGAACGCGATTATCATCAAGGAATCAGACAGGGAAGGTGCAGAATTTTTTCGCAAGCTGTACAGTGAACTCAATATCCGGGTGCATGACTATTCTTTTGATGAGCATGACCAGACCATTGCCTATTCACTGTCACTTCCTTTCTCGTCATCCCTGGTGTTTGCTTCCTGTATGAAGGAGCAGGATGCACCCGGTACTACGTTCAGGAAACATAACGAGATTGCCAAAGGATTGCTTTCAGAAGATGATTACCTGCTTTCCGAGATATTGATGAGTCCCTACAGCCTTGAACAGGTCGAAAAGGTACGTGATCAGCTCATTCATCTTATTGACCTGATCAAAAAGGGCGATACGGGATCATTCAACGCGCTGTTCGATGAATTGCGCAGGAATATCGGGATGCGATCTGCGTAATCTACTCCTTTCTGTAAAAATGTAATTTCAATATCCGCAGTGTAGCGTCGGTGATCCTGAACCGGTTGTCGATGCGCAGACCCATAATCCAGACAATCTTCTTTCCGCTGGTGAGAATCCATGTATGTTTCTTTACCGGCACAGGAACTTTGTTGTCGATGAAAAAATCACTTACTTTTTTCATCTGGTCCATTCCCAGTGGAAAAAAATAGTCTCCATGCTGCCATTTTCTCAACATCAGCGGGAAACTGAGCATGTCCAGGTCGATAAGTGCAATATAAGGATCTTCAGGAAATTCCTTAAGTTCGTCACGGTCCATCACTTCAATATCCATTGCGAATGGCAGTGCTGCGGTGGTTTCAGGGGAATCGATATAGTAACGCTCAAAAGCAGTATCTCTTGATTTGAACAAAAGCAGTTTATCCCGGTCTTTGAACAACCTGTAGATGGGGGAAATGAATTGTTTCCCTGAGGGTGAATCCAGGATCTTTTCGATGTTGAGACACTGGTCCATGGAAAATCCGTATTCATTGAATAGTTCGTACAGCCAGGATCCCAGTGGCTGTAAGGCACGCAGCCCATGCAGGTCCACCTCTATATGTGTTCCCTGGTCAGCAAATAATTTTTTCCTTACCTGCGCTACCCGTTCCCTGTAGATGGTGTGTGCATCTTCGAACCGATGTATATTTTCCCCCATCGTGCGGATAAATGCGGGATTGATCTCTTCGAACAGGGGTATCAGATCGTGCCTTACTTTGTTGCGCTGGTATTTGGTGCTGGAATTGGAAGAGTCTTCCCTGTATTTAAGCTGGTGCAGCCTGCTGTAATCCATTATCTCAGAGCGGGTTGCATATAACAGGGGACGAATGTACCTGCCATTTCTGACCGGGATGCCCGTAAGGCCCCTGATCCCTGTTCCGCGGCTCATGTTCAGGAGCGTTGTTTCCACCGAGTCGTTCAGGTTATGCGCGGTAGCGATCACTTCCACATCGTGCCTGGCGGCCATTTCAGAGAACCAGTCATACCGAAGTTCCCTTGCCGCCATCTGGATGGAGATTCCCTTGTCCTCTGCATATGCTTCGGTTTCGAATCTTTTGACGAATACGGGAAGTTCATAGTTAGCTGCCAGGGCGCGGACAAATGATTCGTCTCCTTCAGATTCATCTCCCCGGAGGCCGAAATTGCAATGCAGCACCATGCAGGAAAAGCCTGACATACAGAAGAGGTCAGTCATCACAACGGAATCGACCCCGCCACTGAGGGCCAGCATGACCTGCTGCTGGTCGTTGCACAGGTTGTGCCGGCTGATGAATGATTTGAATTTACTGATCATGGTCTCCGAAAGTTACTGTTTTTTGCAACGATTACGGTAACCTGTGACCTGAATTTTGTAAGGGTTTCGCCGGCCGGCCGGATCCATTACGCCATGCTCTTCGGAGGACTGTATTGGTCCTGCCATCCCTGGGGACCTCATTGATGTTCCTGGCCGGCAGCATGTCATTTACCGGAAATCCTGCAGATGATGACGTTAAAGTCCCAGGAATTCCGGACCCTGTTCAAATTTAATATCTACCGGTATGTTAAGTGCTTCCAGGCGGTCCAGGTCGTTCTGGAGATCCTGCCTGATATACCCCTTCTCCTCTATAAGTTGTTTTGCAGCTTCATAATTTCCGTCACCCTGTGTAATGAGGATCTGTTCTGCGAGGCTATTCATTGCCTCCTGCATTTTTTTGAAGTCGATCCTGTATGTGCCGGTGGCATTATCCCTGGTGAAGGCTCCGGTTTCCTGGAAGTAATAGAACCTGACCATATTGGCTTTGCCGTGCGAACTGGCAACACCGAAGCGCACACTTCTGAAGATGCTGGCCATAAAGGTGACGTAGTTCTCCATCAGGTTCTTTTCTCCCATCTCACCCATTTCGGTGAGTTCGGTAACCAGAAAAAGTCCCAGGATATCAGCTTTACCTTCTTCGAGGGCGCTGTATTGTTCCCTGAGGGCGTTCCTTACGGTGCCTTTCCCGTTGATGGTGTTGTTGAGCCCCAGTCCATGGGCAATCTCATGGAACATGGTGTTCTCAAAGAATGCATCGAACTTTACATATTCCCGCTGGTCCTCGGCAATCAGCACATTGCTGATCGGGACAAGGATCTCTTCAAATTTATAGCGGATGGAATTTTTCAACTGCAGTTTCCTGCTGCCCTTGGCAAGCTGCACCCGCTCGTCGTTGGGCAGGTTGATGGCAATGGTCTTGCTGGATGCATTGCAGTCACCTGCGTAATATACAGCATCATATGCACCCAGGTCGGAGTCGCTTCCGGGGACCTCTTTCTTATAGGCTTCGGGGACAGGCAGCGATTTCTGCAGTTCAGGCAGAAAAGAGCTGATAAATGCCAGTTTTTCGCTCCATTCCTTGTCCTTGATCAGGATGAATGCTTCATGGGCGGCTTTGTAGTTATAGAGTTTGTCTTCATAATTTTCAATCGGGCCGACCACGAAATCGATCGCGTTGGTTTTCATATCCATCCATGCCATGTCTGATGCCAGGTAATCATCGGTAAGCAAAGCCTCAGCCCTGAGCCGCAGGTATTTTTCAAAACCTTCGTCTTCAGCCAGGTCAGCTGCTTCCAGCAGGAGTGCCGAAGCTTGTTCTACCTGTCTTGCGAAGGCCACATGATATGGCACCACTTCCAGGTTTCCGTCAGCATTTCTCCTGATAAGCGTATACAGGCTCTTTTTGCCTTCACCGTCGAAATTTTCAAATTCATTGCGGGTCATATCTGCGGGATAGAAACCGGCTCCCTCGGGTTTTTCACCTACAGAGGGAAGAAAGGGCAGGTCGCCGTTCAGCCGTTCCCAGGGGCCGTAGTTCAGATGAAAGAACGCAATCACATCCGGATCAGTGAGCCCGGAAAGAATCTCATCCTTCTGCGGGCATGCCTCTTTCCAGAACAGCTCATCCATGATATCTGCAACCTGGAACAGTTTCCGCAACATCTCCTTCTGGTTGTCTGAAAGATGCGTGATATCTGAAGTAAGTGTCACACTGACAAATTCATTCACTTTTCTTTCGATCATGCGGTCATATTTTTCAAGTACCAGGTTTCGGTTCAGTCCTTCCAGTACAAGTGTAAGTGTTTCTTCCGGCTTTGAATAGGACATTTTAGTAACTGCTATTTCCTGCCGGAGCTGGAGATTGGTTGTAATCTCCACCAGGCCGGTTGTTTCGTTCACTACTTCATAGGGCACGCTGGATTCCTGGTAAACCAGGTTTTGCTGTTTGATATCCAGGAATATTCTGAAAGGCTCGATGGTCGTGTTGCCCGCTTCAATGACCGGTGTGGTTCCGGAAAACAGGACCTGGTATTGCGGGTTTTCGTTTGTACAGGATGCCATGAGCAACACGATGGCAACGGGCCAGAAAGGCCGTGTGATTATTTTCATTTTTCTGTTGTTTTATAAGTGCGAAAATTAACTTATTTCGATACAATAAGAAAATGAAAAAGCATGTTGCTGAAATGGTTCCGGAATCTTGTTCAGGAACCTGGTTTACCGACCAGTCAATACGTTTTTGTTAATAGGCCTTTGCAAAGATTACCCGGCGTTCGGACGGATTTCCCGTGTACACGCACCTGCCTTGTTCAGCAGAACCATCGATGGGGATTAGCCGGATGGTAGCCTTGGTAAGTTCCTTGATTTTGTCTTCTGTCTCTGGTGTGCCATCCCAGTGTGCCGATACAAACCCGCCCTTGTTGTTGATCACCTCCAGGAATTCTTCCCACGTATTTGCCTCGAAGGTATTCTCGGCTCTGAAGCGCAGTGCTTTGTTATATATATTCTCCTGGATCTCGTGGAGCAGTGTTTCAATATGCGCTGCGATGCCATCCTGCGGTACGATGTTTTTCTCCAGTGTATCTCTTCTGGCTAATTCAACGGTGCCATTCTCCACATCCCTTGGTCCGATGGCCAGCCTGACGGGTACGCCTTTCAGTTCATATTCTGCAAATTTCCATCCGGGCTTATGGGTGTCGCGATCGTCGTACTTGACAGATATTCCTTTTTGCTCGAGCGCTTTTTTGATTTTTTGCGCAGTTTCACTGATCCCGCCCAACTGCTCAGGACCCTTGTAAATAGGAACAATTACGACCTGTATGGGGGCAAGTTTAGGGGGCAACACCAATCCGTTATCATCCGAATGGGCCATGACCAGCGCACCCATGAGCCGGGTGGAAACGCCCCAGGAGGTAGCCCATACATATTCCAGCTTTCCTTCCTTGCTGGTGAACTGGACATCGAATGCCTTTGCAAAATTCTGTCCCAGGAAGTGGGAAGTCCCCGCCTGCAATGCCTTGCCATCCTGCATTAACGCTTCGATACAATACGTCTCAAGGGCGCCGGCAAAGCGTTCAGATTCACTTTTTGTTCCAATGTGGACCGGAACTGCCATGTAGGTCTCGGCAAATTCAGCATAAGTGTTGATCATCAGCCTGGCTTCTTCCAATGCTTCTTCCTTGGTCGCATGGGCAGTGTGTCCTTCCTGCCACAGGAATTCAGCGGTACGCAGGAAAAGACGGGTCCGCATTTCCCACCTAACCACGTTGGCCCACTGGTTAATAAGAATAGGAAGGTCGCGGTACGACTGGATCCAGTTCTTGTAGGTATGCCAGATAATGGTTTCTGAGGTGGGGCGTATGATGAGTTCCTCTTCGAGGGCTGCATCGGGATCGACCATCACCCCTCCATTCACTTCGTCATTTTTAAGCCTGTAGTGGGTGACAACGGCACATTCCTTGGCAAAACCCTCCACGTGATCTGCTTCCCTGCTGAAGAAAGATTTGGGGATAAAAAGCGGGAAATAGGCATTTTCGTGTCCCGTTGCCTTGAACATCCGGTCCAGTTGGTCCCGCATCTTTTCCCAGATGGCATAGCCATAGGGTTTGATCACCATGCATCCCCGTACAGCTGAATTCTCTGCAAGATCTGCTTTGATCACCAGGTCGTTATACCATTGGGCATAATTTTCAGACTTGCTTGTCAGTACTTTTGCCATGAAAGTTTTGTATTAATTTGAAACAGGACACAAAGAAAATAAAAAATGCCGAGAAGAAGGTTGGAATTTGATTTCAATGTTGAAGCATGATTGCCTTTCCGGGCATTTTTTTCGATCGTGTTGCCCTAGAACCGCAATCCCATCACCAGGACATCATCAATCTGGTCCAGGTGGCCTTTCCATTCATCGAATACCATCTGGAGGATCCTGCGTTGCTCTTCCATCGGCCGTTCATGTACTTCCAGCAACAGCTCCTTGAACGGTTTGTATTTAAATTTCTTGCCATGGGGACCACCAAACTGATCCGGGAAACCATCGGTGAAAAGATAGACCCTGTCGCCTTTTTCAAGCTGGATGGTATGTCTTGAAAAATCAGTCATATTATCATAGTAGGCTACCGGCATGTTGTTTCCCTTGTATTCAATCATTGTTTTGTTTCGTATGATATACATGGGATTATTGGCTCCCGAGAACTCCAGCTTGCGGGTGTTCCTGTCGTAGATCAGCATCACCATATCCATGCCGTCTTTCTGCTCCCCGGGTTTCCCTTCCTGTTTGAGGGTCCTGGCAATGCTGATTCGCAACTCGTTGAGTATCTTGTCGGATCGGTTGAAGTCCTTCTCATTGACAATCTCATGCAGCATGGTGATGCCCAGCATGCTCATCAGTGATCCGGGCACACCGTGACCGGTGCAGTCTGAGGCAGTGATGAACACCTTGTTTTCCTTCTGCGAAATCCAGTAGAAGTCACCACTGACAATATCCCTTGGCTTGAGGAGAATGAAGTGCTCGGCGAACAGGTTCTCGAAAACATCCACGGGGGGAAGGACCGTACTCTGGATCCTTTTTGCATAGTCGAAACTGTATTTGATCTCCTTGTTCTGCTTTTCAATCTGTTCTTTTTGCAGCCTGATTTCCCTGGTCCGCTCACGTACCTTGTCTTCCAGTTCCCTGTTGACCTTGTCCTTCAATGCCGTATTTTCGCGGAGTTGCATGATGATCCGCTGCTGGGCGATCTCCCGGTCACGCTTCAGCAGGTTGATCTTATTTCCAAGACCTACAGAGAAGGTAACGATCTGAAGGGTAACGCCCAGTTCGAGCCAGTGTTTCCCTACCACCGGTACCTCGTAAAATTTGAGGGAAAGGATGAGCCCGATGATCAGGAAGAGGTTGGCGATCAGGAAATAGGTTGCCGGGGCGAATTTTTTATTCCTTAAAATGAATGCCGGCATGATCATGAGGGACAATGATGCAATCCCGGAAATAATATTAAACGACATCAGCAATACCGTCATCAGGTCAGGAACCCTGATTCCTTTTGAGTCGAGGATCAGCACGATGAGGTGGAGGATCAGGCCAACGGCGATGAATCCAATTCCCAGGAGAAGGATCCGGTCCCATACCCTGAGGTTTTTCCTGGTATCGAGGTAGGCCCGGCCAAGCAGCAGGTAACACAGCAGGAACACCTGTAAAAGAAAGACATTGATAGGCGCAGCTGTAAACTGGTGAAGCAATTCGTATATGTAGCCTTCCTTGTTAACGAAGAAAGCGATAAAAGCAATGATATAGAGTATATAATACAGGTAACTGATCTCCCGCACCTGCAGGAAGATCGTCAGGTTGTAGAGGATCATGATCGACATGATTCCAAGGAAGAACCCGAATGTCAGCCTTCTCAGCTTGTCCTTCCTGATGACATTATCGTGCGAGGAAACTGTGAAAGTTATTTCAGGGATGGAAGTCTCTTCAATGATTTTCGAATAAAGGTATACCGTATCCAGGCGACCAGGGGTCACATAAAAGCGCATGTCATCCGATCCGCTGATATTTACATCCTTTTCAGACGGATCCATGTTAAATCCTGCCTGGCGCTGGGTGATCAGTCCGTTCGGCAGCCGCTGGTAGAGGATGTATTCACCAACGATATTGAACAACCCGGGTTGGAGGTGGTAGGTCATTCTGTCCAGCGACCTGTTGTCAAAAACAAAACGGAACCAGAGGCAATCCCCTGCTTTGATGTTTTCTTCGTCCAGGCCCAACTCCTCGTTGCTCAGGTCAAAGCGTTGAAATTTATCATTGTAATAGGGAGAATAGACCGCAGAAATTTCGAACTGACAATCCGGATCATGGTAAAAATAGATCTGGTAATCCCTCAGGGATTCCTTGTTCAGGTATTCAGAAAGAACCATAGGTTTCTGACCGATAGTAACTTGTGTCAGAAAAAGGTATAGTATTATAAACAGCTTTCGCATATGGGTTCTTTCCTTACAAGTGGTAAATATATTAAAGAAAGCACAATAAGATACGATTAATTTGAATTCATTTGATGACAGCAATGTCACCCGGGACCAGTGTCATACAACAACGATTGGGTGCATTATTTCCACATGGGATGCAGAAAATCGTATATTTAAAGCAGAATGATAGTACAAAGAACTCCATATTTTATTGCCAGGAATATTCTGTTGATCTTGCCACTGGCACTTCTTTCATGTACCGGTAACCTGTCGCAGGCAGTTTTGCTTGAAGATCGTTTTGATCAACTGCCCACCGGGAATATCTCCCTGGCTGAAGGTCCGCTGATGCAGTATCATTACATCAAGGGGGCAGGTCAGATCGGTGAATGGACGGTTTCAGCCTTTGGTTCGAAGCAGGGATTCAGGGAGGCCTGGGAGATTGTCGAAGGATCAGAAGGCAACTATCTTCGTCAGAATTACCATGCCGTAAATGAGTCTCTCCGTCCGGCACACCCCTGGACCCATCCGCTCATTGTTGCCGGTGACAGCATCTGGCACGATTACAAGGTTGAATTCAGCTTCAGCCCCATGAAATTGCACGACAAGTGTGGTGTCGTTTTTAAATACCAGGATAACCGAAGTTATTATTTTTATGGCATGGAAGGCAACATGCTTGTCCTGAAAATGGTGCAGCATGCCACTGCGCCACAGCGTCCCTACGAGGAGGTGCTTTTCTCCACGCCCTTTAACTGGCAGGTGGGTATGACCTATCGTGGTGATGTTTCCATCAAGCAGAACCGGATCTATACACTTCTGAATGATTCATTGAGCATGGTGGCTACAGATCAGACGTATGAAAGGGGCAAGGTGGGCTTCCTGAGTGATGTGCCGGCAGCATTCTATGAAATGAAAGTAACGACCCTCAACCGGGAGAAACGAAAAATGAATCGTTACCTGACAGATATTACCGGGGCCAGGGCCATGCGGATCGATGAAAACCCCGCACCGGTGATCTGGAAAAAAATTACCACGGAAGGATTTGGTACCGGTCGTAATATCCGGTTTGGAGATCTTAACGGTGACGGCGAAACGGATCTGCTGCTTGGACAGGTCCGGCCAGCAGGTCAGGGATATGACCATGCAGAACTTAGCTGCCTGACAGCAATCACTTTCAACGGTAAGATGCTCTGGCAGGAAGGTACTCCGGACCCTGAAAATTACCTGTCTGCCAGCGACGTGGCTTTCCAGATTCACGACCTTGATGGAGACGGTCAGCGGGAGGTCATTTATACCATGGATTCCTGGATCAATGTGGTTGAGGGCAAGAGCGGAAAGCGTATCTGGCGCGTGAGGACTCCCAGGACGCCGGGTTCCGGCAATACTTATGACCGGATTCCTGGCAAGGCGATTTTATTTTGTGATGTCAGTGGAAAAGAACGCGACAGTGATATGCTCATTATGGACCATGGCCGGAACATCTGGATGTTTGATGAGCACCTGAAACTTTTATGGAGCGCAACAGGCCATACCGGATGCTATCCTTATGCGTACGATACGGATGGAGATGGCAAAGATGAGATAGCAGTTGGGTATTCGCTTCTTGATGATGACGGTACCATTATCTGGACCCGTGACCAGCATACCGGGGGCAATAGCAATGCAGTGACGATCGCCGCCACGGGTCATCCGGTTGATACCACACTGAGCATCATTTATGGCGCCGGGGACTGGGGAACCATGATACTTGACCTGGAAGGAAATGTAACGGTGCACAAACCGGTAGGTCATGTGCAACACGCTGCGCTTGCCAATTTCAGGGCAGAGCTTCCCGGAATGGAGTTGTTGACGGTGAGTTTCTGGGGGAGCCAGGGAATTGTTCAGCTGTATGACGTACATGGAAACGTATACCACTCTTTCGAACCCGGTCCGCCCGGAAGCATGTGCCTGCCTGTTAATTGGAAAGGGGATGGTGAAGAGTATTTTCTCCTGAATACCAACCCGGGAGATGGTGGATTATTCAATGGCATGGGAAAACTTGCCGTAACATTCCCTGACGACGGTCACCCGGACCTTTGCAGTGCAATCATTGATCTTACCGGAGATTACAGGGATGAAATCGTCACATGGGACCAGCACGGGATATGGATATATACGCAGGATGATCCACCCAGGCAAGGCAAGGTATACCATCCCCGGCGAAATCCCCTGTACAATGCTTCCAATTACCAGTTTTCACGCTCCCTGCCAGGATGGAGTGAGTGAAATTAACATTCACCAGCTCCGGTGATCTGAAAACTTACGCCGTCAGAAGCCAAAATATTTCTTATATTGCCATTTGATAACACACAATTATGGTGCGGATTAAATATTTGTGATAGACGATTATTTGGCACGGGATTTGAGATATTAGTGTTTAAAGAACTAAATTTAATGGCAGGAGGATTTACCATGAAAACTTTAACCATCATACTTACAAGCGCAGCTTTCATACTGGCTTCCTGTGGATCTGCCGGTTACACTACCTACAGTGAATACGACGACGTATATTATAATCCGGCAAGTGCACAACCACAGCCAGTTGTATCAGCCAGCTCTGCGCACACACCCGAGTCGGCCATGAAGGCAACACCCCTTTACCAGCAGGATACCATCAATTATGATGAGCTGTCTGACTACGAAAGGTACCGGCTTGAAATGGAAGGACAACTCTCCGAGACAGGCTATGAACCTGAGGAAAGTGAAGCGGTATACCAGGATGATTATGTTGAGCAGGGCACCGAAGGATCGGTGATCATCAACAATAACTATTACGATACCGATGACTATTACTATTCCTCCAGGATCAGGAGATTCTCGGATGAATTCTATGGGTGGGATTATTACGATCCATTTTATACCGATATGTATTTCTACACGGGCATGCCTTACCATATGGGACTTAGCATAGGTTGGGGTTCTCCTTTCTATTCAAGGTATTACAGGCCTTACTGGGGATACAACTCCTATCATCCATTCGGGTATTATGACCCGTTCTATTCTTCTTTCTATTCTCCTTATCATTACGGATATGGGTATTATGACTCTTATTACCCATATTACGGTGGATACTACGGCGGATACTACGGCGGATATTATGGTGGATACAACAATCATTACCATTACACTGCCTACAGGTCGCCAAAATATGCTGCCGGAAGCAGATATGGAAAATTCTACAACAGCAGTCTTTCAAACAGGTCCACTTACGGCTATTCAAGCGGTATCACAAGCAGGACCCAGAGCAGGAAAACGGATGGTATGGGGAACGACCCGAGGTACAGGACCAGGTCAGGTGCCACAGGCACCACAGCTACCCGGGAAAACCGCACTTCGGGAGAGGGATCCAAAACCATCAATGATCCCAAACGGAATGGAGCTGCTACCGGACAGGCTGCAACACGTTCTCGCGGCGATGTTACCACAAGGGCAACCTCAGGCTTCGCTGAAAGGAATGACAATGACAGCAGGAGTACCACTGACAGGAATACCACTGGCAGGAGTGCCACTGACAGGAATACAGAAGACAGGGGCAATCATTATGGCAACGACCGTCCGGACAATAATGTGAGGGACCGTGGTAACCAGGATCTGCATAACCGTGACTCACGTGGAAACAGCAACAACAATGGTGTTAACAGGAGTAATGACAACAATGCGAGATCTGCGACACAGACGCAGAATAACAGGAATATCACTACCACAAGGCCTGCTACAAGAAGTAATGCAGGTACGAACAGCAGGACTTATACGCCGAATTATACAACGCCGAGATCCAGTTCCAGCACACAAAATGCAAGACCGGCCACCCGGAGCAATACATATACAAGGCCAAGTACAAGCAGCTCAAGGAAAAGCTCAAGTACCTATTCCAGGTCCAGTAACGCACGGAGCAATTACACAACTCCAAGCAGTTCGAGCCGCAGCAGCAGCTCCTACAGCAGGCCGAGCAGTTCAAGCCGCAGCAGCAGCTCCTACAGCAGGCCGAGCAGTTCAAGCCGCAGCAGCAGCTCTTACAGCAGCCCGAGCAGTTCAAGCCGCAGCAGCAGCTCATACAGCAGCCCGAGTCGCAGCAGTTCTTCCAGCAGCTCAAGCAGCTCGTCCCGAAGCAGCAGCAGCTCGCGCAGCTCTTCATCCAGGCGGTAAACACTTTGCAACAGTATCATACCGGGAGATTCAACTCTCCCGGTTTTCATCTTTAACCTGATTATAATGAAAACACGTTATTATATATTTATAATGACCCTGTTGCTGGCAGCATCTGTTTCAGCACAGGATCAGACACAGGCGTTCCGGTTCTCACAGTACTATCCGATAGGAACGGCCCGTTTCCAGGCCATGGGCGGAGCATTTGGTGCCGTTGGCGGGGATTTTACTGCTGCATCGCAGAATCCGGCAGGACTTGGACTTTACAGGGGATCTGAATTTACGATCACGCCTTCCTTTACCATCAATAATTCGACCTCCCATTACCTGGGCAACACATCCCGGGACAATGTCAATAATTTCAGCATTGGAAACCTCGGACTTGTAAGTTCATATAAGACCGGAAGGAACGATGGACTCATTGGAACCACCTTTTCCTTTGGCTACAATGCACTGAATAATTTTCATTCCACGACCCTCATCCAGGGGATCAATGAAAATTCATCTTTGCTGGATAATTTTGCGTGGCATGCGAACAACAGCAGCTCACTGGATATCTTCTATGAGGAACTTGCGCATACTGCTGCATTGCTGCCATTTGACACTGTTGCCGGTACTTACTGGCACGACCTTGAACCAGATGAAACCATTGGTTATGAAGGATATGGAGAAGAGCAAAGAAGGATCGTCGACAGGAAGGGTTATGTTGGTGAATATGTAGCATCTGCAGCGATGAATTTCGGGCATAAACTTTATGTTGGCGGTACCTTCGGATTGCATGCTGTGCGATTCTATGAAGATGTTTACCATAACGAAACAGATGTTGATGACCTCAGTCCTGTATTCGACTCTTTTCGTTTCGGTGAATACAATTCCACAAGGGGGTACGGATATGTCTTTAAGATCGGAATGATTTACAAACCCATTCATATGCTCAGGATCGGTGCTTCATTCCATGCCCCTGTGTTATATAAGCTTACCGATGACAAATTTACGGATCTGTTTACCTACTGGGATACCAACACCGGTTGGGAAGACGGGTATGAATCGTCCGGGCTTTTCTCCAAGGAATATACTCTGCGCACGCCCTATCGTGCCTCATTGAGTGCCGCAGTGGTAGTGGGTAAATTCGGACTGATCAGTGCAGAATATGAATATGTGGACTATTCTTCAGCCAAAATGGACAGTCCCGGGTACGATTTCGTTGATGAGAATATTGCCATTTCCCAGGATTTCGGGGCGGCACATAATGTAAAAGCAGGTGCAGAATTGCGCGTGTCTTCGACCTATTTCAGGGCCGGAATGCAGTACTATATGAATCCGTTTACAGATGACAGAAACGGTTCTGAAATCATGGTATACAGTGGTGGGATTGGTTTCAGGGGCAACCCTGTATTTGTTGATCTTTCCTATTCACTCACCACAAGATCAGCACTTTACGGCCTTTACCAGCATTCTCCGGAATTTGAGGATGGATTTGAGCGCTCCTTAAATGATTACAACAGGTCGAATCTCATGCTGACCCTGGGGTACAAATTCTGATGATTGATCGATATCATCCTGCAGCCGGCTGTGTTCAATATAGCCGGCTTTTTATTTTCGTGCGGCTGATGCTTTCAGAACTACAGCCGCATTGGGACCCTCATTGAACAGCAGGTCCATGATGCTCAGGTCCTGACAGAAGCCATGCCTTTCGATAAATACCTGGTGGTACATGGCCGGGTGATACGTCCATGACTCGTGGACAAACTGTTTTTTTGGATGGATCGCAACTGCCAGGTCGGACCCTGGTTCGGACCTGTTGAATTTCTTCGTTTTAACAACCGGTCGGTGCAATTGCAATAAGTCAAGGGCAATATGCAGCAGGTCGATGTTCAGATCCAGCAGGAAATTGTATTTTTTATGATATACCGGATGATAACTGTCTTCCATGAACTCAAAAAACGGAGCAGAGGCATAGGAAGACAGAATGCTTTGCCAATGGATCCGCTGCCAGTTTGTGTCGTAATCGACTCTGACATCTTTCATCAGTGTTTTCTGCCCGTGGTGCTTCACGACCGGTATGACCAGGTTGATGACCCCATTGGCACCCAGGATCCTGCATCTGTTCCTGTAGGTCTGCTTGGTGTAATGGTCATGCTGTTCCACCAGTACCGGTCCATTGTCGATGACCAGCAATGAAAAGTAGGAGACAGGAGGATTATGAAAACATGGATATACCATGGGAAAAGATTTCTACCTGTCGCTGCGTACAATCTTGAAAAGCCTGTTCCAGCGGATTCCTCCATATTCCTTGTCCAGGCTCAGCCAAATGACCCTGGGTTTTCCTATGACGTGGTCCTCCGGCACAAAACCCCAGAACCTGGAGTCAGCCGAGTTATGGCGGTTGTCTCCCATCATGAAATAATAATCCATCCTGAAGGTATAGCTCTCGGCAGGTGATCCATTGATATAGATCGTACTGTCCTTTACTGTCAGCTCATTTCTTTCATAGGCACCGATAATGCGGCTGTAAAGTGGCAGGTTCGTAAGGTTGAGCGCTACGGTTTCCCCTTTTGCCGGGATTGTCAGCGGACCGTAAAATTCAGCATTCCAGGGATAATCCGGGCTGTGTGGAAAAGCATTCCTGTCATATTCCCCGGGGGCATACATTTCAAGTGGCCTGACATTCACGATCCCAGGAAATGCAGCAATTTCTGCGGCAGCTGATTTTGTAAGCGGAAACATGTAGTTCGGGTTGTTACGAACATCTGCAGATTGCCTTGCAACTCCATATTTTTCAACAGATTTTGGGTTCAGAGGTGTACCGTCGGTCGTAACCCGGTACAGTTGTTGTATGCCCTTGTATTCCTGCTGGGGTTCGCCGTTGACGATCACCATATTGCCCTTTACCAACAGTTCATCACCGGGAATGGCAACACATCTTTTGATATAATTGTCCCTGCGGTCAACCGGGCGGGTTTCAATATCATATAGTTTATGGATCTGCTTGCGGGCATAATTCTCATACACCACGTAGGGGAGCTGCCTGTTGTTCTGGACCTTGTCTCTTTCCATCAACGCATACGCCTCATCCCTGACAAGGTCGTAGTAATCAAAATTACCCTTGGCATAGACCCTGTGGTCAGATGGTTCCAGGGCAACGGTGTCGGAAGCAGGAAAATTAAATACCACGATATCATCCCTTTTTACATCACTGAAACCTTTAAGTCTTTTATAGGGTCGTTTGATCCATTCAAGATAAGTTTTTTTGTTCATTACCGTATTCGGAATGAACGGGACGGCCAGGGGGGTATTGGGTGTGCGTGGTCCGTAAGCAGTCTTGCTCACGTACAGGTGGTCTCCCACGAGCAGGGTTCCCTCCATGGAAGGGGTCGGGATCTTATAGTTCTGGAAGAGAAACAGGTTGATCAGAGAAACAGCAACCACAGCAAAAATGAGTGCATCGAGCCATTCAATGACCACGTGGTTTTTCTTGTTCCTTCTTTTCCAGAAGGTCCAGTTCACTTTCTTAGTGACATAGATATCGAAAACAATCGGTAAACCGAACAGGAACCAGTAGTTACCCAGCCAGACCACAAACAGGATATACAGGCCTGCAGCAATGCCAAAGCGGGTATATTTATCTTTAAAAAGTTTCTTCATACGTATATATCTTATTTAAAGTCTTATAATTTAATTAGTTATAAATATTATTTTCTCTACAGGAGGTTTTATCGGGCCTGTTTATTTAATGTGTCTAAAGATACGGTCTTTTCTCAAACCCCCAACAAAAGAATCGCCCGGATCGGAGGACATCCATATGGCCACAGCCTTGCCCAGCAGGTGGTCTTCGGGCACAAATCCCCAGTGCCTGGAATCGGCCGAATTGTGCCTGTTGTCGCCCATTACGAAATAGTAGTCCATACTGAATGTATATTGCTCCTGCTCCACACCATTGATCAGTATTCTGCCCTTGTTAAGCCTGATGTCATTGCCCTCATACACGCCAATGGTCCGTTCATAAATAGGGTAGTTCATAGTATTCAGCGCCACTTTCATGCCCTTGCAGGGAATGACCACCGGGCCGAACTGGTCGTTGGTCCACCTGAAGCGCAGGTCATGCGGAAATATTTCCGGGTTATGAAACGAAAGTACTGGTTCAATGAACCGCTGGATACTTCTTACTTCCGGAAAATATTGCAATTCTTCCGATTGATTGATGGTTAAGTAGATGACGTGCAACGAGTTGGCGGGATTGTAGGTGACTTCGTTTTTATGAATTTTTAACGAATCCAGGAGGTGTTCCGGTAATTGTTTGGTTTCAGTTTTCACGTAGAATTTGAATTTTTGCCGGGGCCTGAATTGTACGGGTGATTGATTGACCATTACTTCCCCGTCAATGATCTCGATGGTATCCCCGGGCAGACCGATGCACCGCTTGATATAGTTTTCCCTGCGGTCGACCGGGTGGGTAATAATGTCGAAATGCTCCTTGATATAAGGCCGGCCGTATTGCCTGATGAGGGAGTAATAATTCTGACCGGGATATTGCACGACCATGGAGTCTCCCTCAGGGAATGAGAATACAATGACATCCCCTCTCCTGACTTCAGAAAATCCTGCCAGTCGTCGATAGGGAAGCAGCGGTTTTTCCGAATATGTTTTTGTTCCGTCCGGAAAATAATCAGGAAGGAAAGGCCAGCTGACGGGCGTGTTGGGCAGTTTCGGACCGTAGGCGAGTTTGCTGACGAAAATGTAATCTCCGGCTTTTAGACTTTCTTCCATGGATGGGGTGGGAATCTTGTATGCCTCAACAAAGAGAATTTTGATGGCTACTGTGGCTATGATTGCAATCAGTATATAAGAAGTCCACTCAATGATCCTGCGCACCGTGCGGGGTACGCGGTAGCTCCTGAGCGACCAGTCGATCCGCCTGGTGATGAACATGTCGAAGATAACCAGGTTGAACAGCAGCAACCACCAGGCATTGGTCCAGATGATCAGTGATGACCATATAACAATTACAACAGCGCACCATATGCGTCTGCCCCGCGAAGTATTCATGACTGGAGGTTAAGCATCTCTTTCATGCTGTGGATTCCCTTTTTGCCTTCCAGGTATTCTGCCGCCATCACGGCACCTGTGGCAAAGCCTTTCCTCGATTTGGCATTGTGTGAAATGGAAATGGTGTCTGCTTCTGAATCATATCTAACGCTGTGAAAACCATTTACTTCACCTTCTCTTTTTGCTTCAATATGGATGTTCCGCGGGTTGCCTTTTTCAAGTGACCAGCTGTCTTTCGATTCCAGCCTTGCAGCGATCTGTTCTGCAAGGGTGATGGCCGTTCCGCTGGGCGCATCAAGTTTATGGATGTGGTGGATTTCTTCCATGCACACCTCAAATTGCGGAAACCCATTCATGATCGCGGCAAGTGTTTCATTGATGGCGAAGAGAATATTCACCCCGATGCTGAAATTCGAGGCATAAAACAATGCTCCCGACTGTTCATCACATACCTTTTTTACTTCTTCCCAACGGTCCAGCCAGCCTGTGGTTCCCGATACAACAGGAGTTTGCTCCCGCAGGCAAGTGAGGATGTTATTGAAGGCTGCGTCAGGGCTGGAAAATTCAATGGCAACATCGATCCCCGCCAGATTGTCTTTGTTCAGGTCCGATGTATTATCGGCATCGATGACCAGGTCGATGGAATGGTTGCGCTCCCTGGCGACAGCTGCAATTTCCTGACCCATTTTTCCATAACCGATGATGGCTAATCTCATAGTGTGTGGTTTAAAATGTAAAAGTAATACAAAAGGACCGCCAAAAAAAACGGTCGGTGATGCGCAGGTGGTCACAAAAAAAAAGGGGTGCCTTTGCAGCCACCCTTTTCAGTTATATAACAGAAGATCTATTTTACCTTCTTCACAATGGATTCAAAAGTCTTTGGATCATTCATGGCAAGGTCTGCAAGTACTTTGCGGTTGATGTCAATCCCATTGTTTTTGAGTTTGTGCATGAATTCAGAATATGACATATCATATTCCCGAACCGCTGCATTGATCCGCTGGATCCACAATGCACGGAATTCTGCTTTTTTCTTACGGCGGTCACGATAGGCGTATTGCAATCCTTTTTCGTGTGCATTTTTGGCTACGGTCCAGACATTTTTTCTTCTGCCCCAGTAACCCCTGGTTCTCTTGAGAACCTTTTTTCTTTTCTGTCTTGATGCTACAGCATTAACTGATCTTGGCATTTTTTTTCTGTTTTTTGGATGGCGGCGTCCTTTGTGTAAGGAACTTTATGGCCTGGCATCCTGGTTAATCACTCAATTACCTTTCAATACGGTTGCTTACTTCATTGCAAGCAGCTGCTTAATGTTCTTCTGGTCGGCGGAATGTACCTCACCAAAGGCGGTCAGGTTCCTTTTACGCTTCTTAGATTTCTTTGTCAGAATGTGACTTTTATAAGCATGCTTTCTTTTGATTTTTCCTGTTCCGGTAAGCGAGAAACGTTTCTTTGCTCCCGGATTGGTTTTCATCTTCGGCATTTCAATATTTATTAACTGTTCAAATTACTATGGTTTACTTTTTTGTGTTTACTTTGGGAGTAAGGAACATGGTCATCCTTTTTCCTTCCAGCTTCGGAAGCTGCTCTACCTTAGCTATATCTTCCAGGTCCTGGGCCAGCTTGAGCAGGAGAATTTCACCTTTCTCCTTGAACAGGATGGTCCGTCCTTTAAAGAAAACAAACGCTTTCACTTTCGCCCCTTCTTCCAGGAACTTCTGCGCATGTTTCATTTTAAAATCATAATCGTGGTCATCAGTATTCGGGCCAAACCGGATTTCTTTCACCACGATCTTCGTGGTCTTGGCTTTCATCTCTTTCTGCTTTTTCTTTTGCTGATACAGAAATTTCTGATAATCAACTACCCTGCACACAGGTGGATCAGCGTTTGGAGAAATCTCAACCAGGTCCATGTCGAGTCCATCTGCTATTTTGAGAGCTTCAGAGAGGGAATATACCCCCGGATTCTCTACATTTTCCCCGACAACACGCACTGTTGCAGCGCGAATTCGCTCATTAACTTTGTGTTGCGGTTCCGGTCTACGGTCTCTTCTGTAATTTCTGCCACCAGGTCTGGCCATAAAAAATATTTAAGTTTGAGGTTATTAAATGGTATCAATTGAGGACAATTGATGTTCCACTTCCTGTGAAATAAAAGCGGCAAATTCTTCAAGACGCATCGCTCCTTTGTCACCTTCTCCCTGCCTCCTGACAGAAACAGTATTGCTTTCTGCCTCTTTTTCGCCGACAATAAGCAGGTAGGGTATACGCTTTAACTCGCTATCCCTGATCTTTTTACCTATTTTTTCACTCCTCTCGTCAATCAGGGTGCGAATATCGTAATTATTTAGGAAATTTGAAACTTTTTCTGCATAATCATGGTATTTTTCACTGATTGGCAGGATAATGGCCTGATCCGGTGAGAGCCAAAGGGGAAATTTTCCACCGGTATGCTCAATCAGCACCGCCACAAACCTTTCCATGCTGCCGAAAGGTGCGCGGTGGATCATGATCGGCCTGTGCTTCTGGTTGTCGGCACCAATGTATTCCAGGTCAAAACGCTCCGGGAGATTATAATCCACCTGGATCGTACCCAGTTGCCATTTCCGCCCGATGGCATCCCGCACCATAAAGTCGAGCTTGGGACCGTAGAAGGCTGCTTCGCCATATTCCACGATGGTTTCCAGTCCTTTTTCCTCAGCAGCTTCGATAATTGCCTGCTCGGCCTTTTCCCAGTTCTCATCGCTGCCAATATATTTCTCTTTGTCCTCTTTGTCGCGCAGGGAAACCTGGGTTACGAAGTCACTGAAATCCAATGCTTTGAAGATATGGTGGATGATATCGATCACTTTGATGAATTCTTCTTTCAGCTGGTCGGGGCGGCAAAAAATATGTGCATCATCCTGGGTAAACCCGCGCACCCTGGTAAGCCCGTGCAGTTCTCCGCTCTGCTCGTACCTGTAAACGGTCCCGAATTCAGCCATTCTGACGGGCAGATCCCGGTAGGAGTGGGGTTTTGACCTGTAGATCTCGCAGTGGTGCGGACAGTTCATTGGTTTCAGGAGGAATTCTTCACCTTCCTGGGGCGTTTGGATGGGCTGAAAACTGTCCTTTCCGTATTTTTCGTAATGTCCGGAGGTGACATACAGTTCTTTAAGGCCGATATGGGGCGTGATCACCTGCTCGTATCCATGCTGGCGCTGGACCTTTTTCAGGAAGTTCTCCAGTCGCTCCCTCAGCTGTGCCCCTTTGGGAAGCCACAGCGGCAGGCCTTGTCCCACGCGTTGAGAAAAAGTGAAGAGCTCCAGCTCTTTACCTATTTTCCTGTGGTCTCTTTCTTTCGCCTGTTCCAGTTTTTCCAGGTAATCGTCCAGCAACGACTGCTTTGGGAAGGTGATCCCGTAAATCCGTGTCAGCTGCTTCCTTTTCTCATCGCCACGCCAGTAGGCTCCTGCAAGGCTAAGAAGTTTGATTGCCTTGATGGGCGAAGTATCCGGCAGGTGTGGTCCGCGGCAGAGATCGGTAAAACTGCCTTGCTTGTAGAGGGAAATGGTACCGTCCTCCAGATCGGATATTAGTTCGGTCTTGTATTCGTCACCCTTTTTATCAAAGAGCTTCAATGCATTCTGCTTGCTGATTTCCTCGCGCTGGTAAGGATGCTTTTGTGAAGCCAGTTCCTTCATCTTTTTTTCAATGCGTGGAAGATCAGCATCGGAAATTACTGTATCGTCTCCGGTATCCACATCGTAGTAGAATCCATTTTCAATGGCGGGTCCGATCCCGAATTTGGTTCCGGGATACAGCGCTTCAATCGCTTCGGCCATCAGGTGTGCTGACGAGTGCCAGAAAGCATGTTTTGCCTCATCATCGTCCCATTTGTGCAGCCTGATATCCGCATCCTCCCTGATGGGCCGGGTGAGGTCCCAGACCTGGTCGTTTACCGAAACAGCCAAAACTTCCCTTGCAAGGCTGTTGCTGAGGGATTTGGCTATCTCGAGCCCTGTCGTACCTTCTTCATATTTTCGCACCGACTGGTCCGGAAATGTAATATTGATCATCATCGGTTTATCTGTTTTTTTGCAAAGCGCAAATTTAGTAAAAATCAGGCAGAATCTATCATGTCTGCCATTGTTAGTACATGTGTGAAGGTATTACTGAAGTGCAATACAACGAGGAGTGCCTGTTGACTGTTGCCTGCCGGGCCCGTATGCGGCTGGCGCCTGCTGGCAGGTAACTGGCGGGACCATATGTTCCTGGTTCCTTTTGGTTATTGCCTGCCAGGACCGTATGCGGCTGTCGCTTCTTACTATTGCTGTTCGAGCAGTTTCGGAATCAGGTCCTCCCTGCCCATCTGTACCAGTTCATCCCTGATCTGTTTGCGATACTCTTTCTTGTACCAGAAGAAGAAGATGACCTGTCTTGCTTTTTCGCGAACGGATTTTGCGGTAACAACTTTTTCAAGGGTATATGGATCATAACCGGAATGATACATCACCGTTGCAAGGGTCATGGGGGTGGGGGTAAAATCCTGCACCTGTTCAAGCCTGAAACCCTGGTCTTTGGTCATTACTGCCAGTTCAGCCATTTCTTCGGGAGTACATTCCGGGTGACTTGAAATAAAGTACGGGATGATCTGTTGCTGCATGCCTTCTTCCCTGTTAATGCGATTGAATTCCTGCGTCAGCTCCCGGAACAGGCTGTAATCAGGTTTTCTCATATGCTCCAGAATCTTCGGATCGGTATGTTCCGGGGCTACCTTTAGTCTCCCGGAAACGTGGTGTTTGACAATATCACTGAAGTATTCCCTGAAATGGTTTTTCTCCTCCTCCTGGTCAAGGAAGTCATACCTGATACCGCTGCCGATGGTTACTTTCTTCACCCCCGAAACGCGTGCAGCTTTCTTGTACAATGCGGTCAATGGCGCATGGTCGGTATCCAGGTTCCTGCATATTGACGGATGCAGGCAGGAGGGGCGTTGACACACATCGCATACCTTCTGGGTACGGCCTTTCATCCGGTACATATTGGCGGAGGGACCTCCCATGTCGCTGATATATCCCTTGAAATCCTCCATTTCAGTGACTTTCTGCACTTCCCTGATAATTGAAGCTTCGCTCCTGCTTGAAATAAATTTTCCCTGGTGAGCCGATATGGTACAGAAACTGCATCCCCCGAAGCAGCCACGGTGGGTGTTGATCGAATGCCGGATCATCTCGTATGCAGGGATCGGTGGCTTGTTCCTGTACCTTGGGTGCGGCAGGCGCGTATAGGGAAGATCGTAGATCCTGTCCAGTTGCTTTTCCACCATCACGGGGTAGGGGGGATTGACAACCACCAGCTGGTCACCACACTCCTGTACGATCACATCGGGGTGACTCATGTTGGATGCGATCTCGATGGTGGCAAAGTTTTCAGCATATTTTCGTTTGTCAGCCAGGCAGTCTGCATGGCTGTGCAATTCTGCATACCGCTGCTTTCCAATGATCGCATCGCGTTCTGTTTTGGCACACGAAACCACGGTTTGTTTCAGGTTGGTGATTTGCCTGAATGGAACGCCCCTGTCAGCCAGCCTGGCTATCTGGAGGATCGATGCTTCTCCCATTCCATAAACGATCATGTCAGCACCTGCAGTAAACAGAATGCTTTCCTGCAACGTGTCCTTCCAGTAGTCATAGTGGGTGAGCCTTCTCAGGGAAGCTTCCACGCCACCCAGGATCACAGGTACATCCGGAAAGCATTTTTTGAGCGCGGCGGTGTAGACAAGGCTGGGATAATCGGGACGGAATCCGCTGACGTTTCCCGGTGTGTAGGCGTCGGTGGATCTCCTGCGTTTTCGTGCAGTGTAATGATTGACCATGGAATCCATGGCACCTGCCGAAACACCGAAGAAAAGACGTGGTTTCCCCAGCTTGGTGAAATCGCGCAGGTCATCCTGCCAGTTGGGCTGGGGAACGATGGCGACCCTGAACCCGGCATCCTCCAGTATCCTGCCAATCACGGGAATCCCGAACGAAGGATGGTCGATATAGGCATCTCCGGAAAAGAGTATAATATCCAGTTCATCCCATTCCCTTGCCTTCACCTCTTTCGGCGTTGTCGGAAGCCAGTTAGTAATTGAAAAATTTGCCATACGCCTACTTATTCACCGCTCAGTTTGTATCAGAGGTTTTCCTTAATAAAATCAGTCATACGTGTATAGAGGTGATAGGTTGTATTTCCCCCGTAGATGCCATGGTTTGTATTGGGATAAAACTGCATTTCAAATTGTTTGTTGGCTCCCACCAGTGCGGACGCGAAATCAATACTGTTCTGGTAATGCACGTTGTCATCGGCTGTGCCGTGTATCAGCAGCAGCTTTCCTCGCAGCTTGCCGGCAAAATTGATCGGCGAATTGTCATCGTACCCTTCCGGATTTTCCTGTGGTGTGCGCATAAACCGTTCGGTGTAAACGGTATCATAGTAACGCCAGTTGGTTACCGGGGCGACCGCTATACCCATTTTGAACAGGCCATTTCCCCTGGTCATGCACAGACCGGTCATAAATCCCCCGTAACTCCATCCGAATATTCCGATACGCTCTTTGTCTATATAAGGAAGATCTCCCAGGTACGTGGCAGCTTCCACCTGGTCGATGGTCTCAAGTTTGCCCAGTTGCATATAGGTCGATTTCCTGAATGATTCACCCCTGCCATTGGTGCCGCGGTTATCCACGCAGGCGACGATGTACCCTTCCTGGACCAGCATCTGGAACCAGGGCATGCGACCATACCATTTTTCAATTGCTTTCTGAGATTCCGGACCTCCGTACACATACATGAACAGGGGATATTCCTTTTGGGGATCAAAGTCGGCAGGTTTGATCATATAACCATTCAGCAACTGCCCGCTCCGGGTTGGCACTTTCATGAATTCCACCCTTGCAAACCCGTGTTCCTCCGCAGTTTTTTTCAGCCTGGCATTGTCCTCCAGCAGGCGGATCAGCTTTCCTTTCCTGTTGTACAGTTCATAGACAGGTGGTGTATTGGCGTTCGAATGGCTCATGATATAGTAATCGAAAGTCTTGCTGAAGCTGGCGGTATAGGAGCCGGGACCCAGGGACAGCTTCGTTTTGTCCGATCCGTCAAATCGGATCGAAAAAAGATGGAGCTGTGTTGGATCGACTTCGTACGAGGTGTAGTAGAGCACGTTCCTCTCCTGGTCCACCCCGATCAATGCTCCAATATCATAATCGCCGGTGGTCACAGGAATGGTTGCTCCGCTGATAAAATTGTGCAGGTAAAAGTGAAAATACCCATCTTTTTCACTGATTAGTAAAAATGATTCATTATCAGACAGGTAGGTAATCATTTCATCGGTGGCCTCAGAAATATATTTATCATTCATTTCTTCATAGACGGTTTCCGAGCTTCCATCAAGGGCATTTGCATGCAACACTTTTACATGGTTCTGCAACCGGTTGAGCCAGATCACGCTTAGCACCTCCGGATCATTGGTCCATTTGATCCTTGGAATATAAAAGTCTTCCGCTGTACCCACATCCAGGTGCGTGGTCTTACCGGTTTCCATGTCATATACATGGATGGTGACATCACTGTTCTGTTCCCCGGCCTTGGGATACTTGAATTCGTATGCCTCCGGGTACAGGTCCCCGAAGATCGTCATAAAGAAATCCCTGACTTTTCGCTCATCAAACCTGTAGAATGCGATCCTCTTCCCATCGGGCGACCACTTGAAACCGTCGGCGAATCCGAATTCCTCCTCGTAGACCCAATCGGGGGCGCCATTGATGATTTCATTCTTTTTTCCGTCAAAAGTGATCTGCTGCTCTGTCATGGCAGCGAGGTCGACAATATAAATATTGTTCTCCCGCACAAATGCCGCGTGGCGGTTGTCACCGGAAAGCGCTGCAAGCTGCTGCTTCCCCTTCTTTGAAAGCGGGTGCAGGCGCTCATTCCTGATATCATAAAGGTGGTATTCGGCCTTGAAGGAGCGACGGTAAACAGGTTCCGTTTTCGTGGTCAGCAGAATCAGTTGTTCGTTTGCACTGAAGCTGTAGCTGTTGAAACCAGTGATCTCATCATAATCCTTTGCATCGAAGATGGTAGCGGTCTTTTCACCGTTTTTGTAGCTGTGGATGTCGATGGTGGTTCCGCGATTACTGATGGAGTAGTGTCTGCCATCATTCATGGAGTTGATTCCCCTGACAGCCCTGGCAGAGAAAGTATGTCCGCGGTAAATTTTATCCAGTGTGATTTTTTTTGACTGGCCTGTGACCAGGGTTCCGGGCAGGACTAAAATGCAAAGGATCAGTAGGCTTCGAAAGTGTTTTGTTGACATGCGATGAACTTTTATGTGATGCTGTAAAGGAAATAAAATAGTATAAATAATCCAATAACGTTATTTTGGCATGTATTTTGAATTCTTCCGGATAAAGCGACCTGATTATAGTTACAGAGCAGACACGTATACAACAGATGCTTTTGTATTCACCTCTAAAAAGTATTGTCATGAAAAAGTTAATTACCATATCGACCATCCTGGCCCTGATCCTTACAGGATGTGCAAGTGATCCAATAGCAAATTTTGCCTTTTCACCTGCAAATATAAATACAGGAGAAAAAATATCTTTTGAAAATTTATCGGCGGATGCAGAATCTTTCGAATGGAGTTTCGGTGACGGTAACTTTTCCTCGGCTTTTAATCCTGTGCACAGGTACATGTCGGGAGGAACCTACACTGTCCAGCTGAAGGCATTTGGACGACAGGGTGGATTAGACGTGGCCCAGGCCACCATTACAGTCACTTCCGTTCAGCCGGTTGCTGATTTTTCGATTTATACAGATCTGCCGGGCGACAATGGTCCTGTCCCTTATGAGACAGATATCGTGTTTGTCGGCGAGGAAGTGGAGTTTTTTAATACGTCGGTTGATGCAGCAGATTACCTGTGGCAGTTTGGGGACGGGTATACTTCAGAATTTGATACCCCGGTGTACAGCTATGACGATCCCGGCACATACACGGTCACCCTCACCGCTTATGGATCTGGCGACGAGGTGTCTTCCTACAGCAAGATCCTCGAGGTTGTTGAGGGCGTCAACAGTGCGTTGCGCATCACCGTTCTCGAATATTATGATGAGTATCCTGTTGAAGGTGCTTCTGTATTGCTGTTTGAATCCCTTGCCGACTGGGAGGATGAGTTCAATCCATCCGAAGAAGTCTTTACAACGCCATTGGGAAAATGTGTTTTTGAAGGATTAAATTACCAGGGATACTATGTGGATGTCTGGGAAGCAGATCATGACAACTATACCCTGGCTGCGGAGGATGTTGCATTTATTAAAACCCAGCTGCTTGAACCCGGATATATTCACGATTTCATCGCGTATGTTGACTATTATGAGCCAGGTAAAAAGGCGGTCCTTACCAGGATCGGGAAGAAGAAACTGGCTGCTGAAAATGTTTCCCAGAAGAAGTCTGCAGAGCTAAGATCCGCGAAAGAAAATAAATTCAGCAAGACCAGGTAAAAAATTCCGGCCGACGGAATATCATTGAAATAAAAAATTAATATATTTGCAACCCCGAATTCGATTCGGGGTTGTTTTTTGAAAGGAAGTTGCGAAATTGAATTGTCAAAGTTCTTTTAAAGGTATTGTAAATTTTGCCCAGGTGGCAGGACCGAACGTTAATAATTGCTCCGGTGGAGCAATTTAGTGAGGGGCCAGGCTGCAGGGCTGACAGTTTCGCCACCCGTTGTAATGAACAGGTGGCAAAGTAGAATTGTCAAAGTTCTTTTAAAGGTATTGTAAATTTTGCCCAGGTGGCAGGACCGAACGTTAATAATTGCTCCGGTGGAGCAATTTAGTGAGGGGCCAGGCTGCAGGGCTGACAGTTTCGCCACCCGTTGTAATGAACAGGTGGCAAAGTAGAATTGTCAAAGTTCTTTTAAAGGTATTGTAAATTTTGCCCAGGTGGCG